>NZ_JBFBGM010000021.1:0-147684 GCF_040684695.1 Streptomyces erythrochromogenes | reverse complement strand
GCCCGGTTACATTCCGAACCCGGAAGCTAAGCCTTTCAGCGCCGATGGTACTGCAGGGGGGACCCTGTGGGAGAGTAGGACGCCGCCGAACAATCATTGTGGGAAAGCCCCGCACCGTCATGGTGCGGGGCTTTTCTGCGTTCACGACCCGTTCAGGAGCTCCGGTTCGCGGGAAACCCGGCGGAAGCGGAACGGGTGTTCATATGATGTGCCTCCTTCAAACAGCTCAGGGTGGGGGCACGGATGCGCACAGTCGACGGCAGACGTATGCGGGGGACGGTCAAGAGACTGCTGGTCGGGCTGCTGGTGGCAGGCGTCACCGTTGCCTGCGGGCCCGCGGAGGGGGACGGGCCGGCGGTGTCGCTGCCACCCGCCGCCACCTCGGTGGTGCCGTCGCAGACGTCCGCCGAGCCTTCCCCGTCCCTCTCTCCTTCTCCCTCCGCGTCATCGACGCCCACGCCTTCGGCGTCGCCCTCTCCGGCCGCGGCCCCGCCGAGTCCTGCGGCCCCCGCGGCGACGCGTACCGCCGATCCGAAGCCGCCCGCCCCACGGACGACCAAGCCGACGGCGCCGGCGACGACGAAGGCGTCGGCACCGCCCGCGAAGGCGGAGTGCGAGATCGTCTCCAACGCCGGGAACTGCTACAACGCGGGCCAGTTCTGCCGAAAGGCCGACCTGGGCCGGTCCACCCACGCGGGAAACGGGCGCCTGATCCACTGCCGGCTGGACGGCAGCCAGCCGCGCTGGCAGTACTAGGGAACGAGCGACCGTGAACAGACGGCGGCAGAAGAAGCTGTCCAACCGCCTCACCGCGGCGGCCATGTTCGGAGACAGGACCGGCATCAACGCACTACTGCGGGCCGGGGCCTCCCCGGAGGCCGGTGACAGCGAGGGCACCACGCCCCTCTACGCGGCGTCCGTGACCGGAGCCACCGACAACGTCCTGTGCCTGCTGGCAGCGGGGGCCCTGCCCGACACCGAGAGCGGACGCGGTGACGAAGGCACACCGCTGTGCGCGTCCGCGTGCTGGGGCCACACTGACACGGTGCGCGCACTCCTCGCCCACGGTGCCGACCCCGATCTCCGCGAGGACCACGGCACGGGCCGTTCCCCGCTCGAATGGGCCATGACGGGTCCCCACCCCGAAACGATCGCCGTGCTCCTCGCCGCGGGCGCCCGACCGATACCAACGGCGGAAACCGTCTGATGGGACCTAGAGGCGGCCCGCGGCTTTGAGGGAGAGGTAGGCGTCGGCGAGGGAGGGGGCCAGGGTGTCGGGGGTGGCGTCGACGACGTGGACGCCGTGGCGGGCGAGCTGGTCGGCCGTGCGGTGGCGCTGGGCCCGGGTCTGGGTGGCGGCCGCGGCCTCGTAGACCGCGTCCACGCTGCCCCGGGAGGCGGCCATCGACGCGACGTGGGGGTCGGCCACCGAGGCCAGCAGAACCGTGTGGCGCTGCGTGAGACGCGGGAGGAGCGGGAGCAGGCCCTCTTCGATCGGGGCGGCGTCCAGGCTCGTCAGGAGGACCACCAGGGACCTGCGCGGGGCATTGCGGAGGATGGTCGACACCAGGGTGCGGGAGTCCGTCTCGACGAGTTCCGGTTCGAGGGTGGCCATCGCGTTCACGAAGGAGGGGAGCACGTCGGCCGCCGCACGTCCCTGGACCTGGGCGCGGGGGCGGCGGTCGTGGGCGAGGAGGTCCACCCGGTCGCCGGCGCGGGTGGCCAGGGCAGCGAGGAGGAGGGCCGCGTCCATGGAGGAGTCCAGGCGGGGGGAGTCGCCGACGCGGCCGGCCGAGGTGCGGCCGGTGTCGAGGCAGATCAGGATGTGCCGGTCGCGTTCGGGGCGCCAGGTGCGGACGGCCACCTTGGGCCGGCGGGCCGTGGCGCGCCAGTCGATGGAACGGGTGTCGTCCCCGGGGACGTAGTCGCGCAGGCTGTCGAACTCGGTGCCCTCGCCGCGGGTCAGGAGGCTGGTGCGGCCGTCCAGTTCGCGCAGCCGGGCCAGCCGGGACGGGAGGTGCTTGCGGCTGGTGAACGGCGGCAGGACGCGGACCGTCCACGGCACCGCCCGGGAACCCTGCCGGGCCCACAGGCCCAGCGGGCCGAACGAGCGGATCGTGACGCGGTTGGCGTGCCGGTCGCCGCGCCGGGTCGGGCGCAGGCGGGTGGTCAGGCGGCGGCGTTCGCCCGCCGGGACGACCACCTCGTGGCGGGACGCCGCCGTCTCCGTGCCCGGGACCCAGCTGCTCGGGGGCCACGCGTCGCGGACGCGGGCCCGGAGTTTGCGGGTGCCGGGGTTGGTGACGGTGAGGTGGACCTCGGCCGGTTCGCCCAGGCGGATGGAGGTGTCGCCGGAGCGGGCCAGTACCAGGCTGCGTACCGGTGCGGCCAGGGCGTAGTCGACCGCGCAGGCCAGCGCGATCGGGACGTTGACCGCGAGCATGCCCGCCCAGCTCGGCTCCAGCACGCCGACCGGGATGCTGCCGAGGGCCGCCAGCAGGGCGGCGCGTCCGGTGAGGGCCATCAGCGCGGGACGGGGACGTGGGCGAGGATCGCCGTGATGACGGCGTCGGCGTTGACGCCCTCCATCTCCGCCTCCGGGCGCAGCTGCACGCGGTGGCGCAGCGTCGGGAGGGACAGCGCCTTGACGTCGTCGGGGGTGACGTAGTCGCGGCCGGTGAGCCAGGCCCAGGCGCGGGAGGTGGCCAGCAGGGCGGTCGCGCCGCGCGGGGAGACGCCGAGGACGAGCGAGGGCGATTCGCGGGTGGCGCGGCAGATGTCGACGACGTAGCCGGCGATCTCGGGGGAGACCGAGACCCGGGCGACCGCGTCGCGGGCCGCTGCGAGCCCGGCCGCGTCGGCGACCGGGCGGAGGCCGGCGGCCTTCAGGTCGCGGGGGTCGAACCCGGCGGCGTGGCGGGTCAGGACGCCGATCTCGTCCTCGCGGGAGGGGAGGGGCACGGTGAGCTTGAGGAGGAAGCGGTCCAGCTGGGCCTCGGGCAGGGGGTACGTGCCCTCGTACTCGACCGGGTTCATGGTGGCGGCGACGAGGAACGGCTCGGGGAGCGCCCGGGGGGTGCCGTCGACGGTGACCTGGCGTTCCTCCATCGCCTCCAGGAGCGAGGACTGCGTCTTGGGCGGGGTCCGGTTGATCTCGTCCGCGAGGAGGAGGTTGGTGAAGACGGGGCCGTCCTGGAAGGAGAACTGGGCGGTGCGGGCGTCGTAGACGAGCGAGCCGGTGACGTCGCTGGGCATCAGGTCCGGGGTGAACTGGACGCGCTTGGTGTCGAGTTCCAGGGACGCCGCCAGCGCGCGCACGAGGAGGGTCTTGGCGACGCCCGGGACGCCTTCGAGGAGGACGTGGCCGCGGCACAGCAGCGCGACGACGAGGCCGGTGACGGCGGAGTCCTGACCGACCACGGCCTTGGCGATCTCGGTGCGGAGCGCTTCGAGGGAAGCGCGGGCGCTGTCCGCGGTCGCGGCCGTGGACTCGGTGGCCGGGTACGTCATGACGTGCGGACCTCTCTTTCGAGGGCGTCGAGGTGGTCGGCGAGCGCGACGAGCGCCGCGTCGTCGGAGGGGGTGGGGCCGAAGAGGAGGGCGGTCACGTCCCCGGGGCCGCCGGTCAGGCGGGCGGAGACGGCCGGGACGAGTGCGGCCGGTTCGTGGGCCCGGGTGGGCGGTACGCCGACCAGTGCGGCCAGGCGTTCGCGGGTGGCGGCGCGCAGCACGGTGGCGGCGCGGTCGCGGGCCCCGGCCTTGCGGTAGAGGCGGGCGCGGCCCTCGGTGGTCTCGGAGGCGCGGATGACGACGGGCAGCCTCTCGGTGACGAGGGGGCCCAGCCGGCGGGCGCGCCACAGGGCGGCGAGGACGGCGGCGAGGAAGAGCTGGAGCAGGGCCCAGGACCAGCCGGCCGGGACCAGTTCGAAGAGGCTCTTGTCCTCGTCCCCGGAGCCTGCGGACGGGTCGGAGTCCGCGAGGGACGGCAGGTACCAGACGAGGTCCGGGCGGGAGCCGAGGAGCTGGAGGGCGAGGGAGGCGTTGCCCTCCTCGGCGAGGCTCTCGTTGAGGAGGATCGTCTCGGAGCCGAGGAGGACCGTGTCGCCGCCGGTGGTGCCGGTGGGGAGGACGAGGAGGGTGGGGTGGCCGCCGCTGGGGTAGCAGGCGGTGGCTCCGGGGACGGAGGTGGTGTAGCGGAGTCCGCCGCCCGTGCCGGCGCGGCCGGCCGAGGTGGCGGCGGGCAGGGCGCAGCGCGGGTCGAGGTCGTCGGTGGTGGCGTCGCCCTCGGTGCGGACCCCGGGGGACAGGTCGGAGAGGCCGGCGTCGCCGGGGGCGAGGAGGACGGTGCGGCCGCCGGAGAGGTCGATGGCCGAGCGGATGGCGCTGCGCTGGGTGGCGCCGAGCAGGTCCGGTCGGGTGACGAGGAGGGTGGTGCGGGGGCCGGTCGCGTCGGCGGCCTCGCGGGCGGTGGTGACGACGCGGGTTGTGACGCCGCGCTCTTTGAGGAGCTCGGCGACGGCGCGGCTGCCGGTGGGGTCGGCGGAGCGGGGGTCGAGGTGGCCGTGGCGGGTGCCGGAGTTCAGGACGGCGAGGAGGACGGCGCCGGCGGCGACGACGGCGAGGACGGCGACGGTCAGGCGGGCCTTGCGTGTGGCCCGGCGGATGGTTGCGCGGGGCCCCGTGGCCGGTCCCGTGCCCGGTCCCGTGCCGGGGGCTCGGCCGGGGGCAGTGGCTTCGGCGGGGGCCGGGGTGGGGCCGGTCATGCGGTGGGTCCCGTCAGGAGCGGCTTGGCGCGGTCCAGGGTGAGGTCGAGGGTGCGCAGGCGGGCGTAGGCGTCGGCGTCGGCGGTGCGGCCGCCGTAGGTGATGTCGTCGAAGGTGCGGGCGGCGGCGCGGAGGTCGGCGGCGTGGTCGGGCAGGGAGAGCGCGGCCTCGGCGGCCGCCTCGTCTGCGGTGCGGCCCGGGCGCGGGTCCAGCAGGGTGCGCTCCTCCAGGGAGCGGACCACGGCGCGCATGCGTTCCTGTACGGCTTCGCTCCAGCGGCCGGCGGCGGCGTGGGCCTCGGCGGCGGTGCGGTGGTCGGCCGCGCTGCGGACGCCGTCGTCGAAGAGGGTGCCCGCGGCGGCGGCCGCGCGGCGGGGGGCGCCCAGGCGCCACCACAGGGCGGCGCCGGCGAGGACGACCAGGAGGACGATGGCGACCAGGCCCGCGGCGCCTCCGGGGGTCGCCCCGGAGGCGGCGCCGAACAGGTCGTCGAGCCAGTCGAAGAAGGCGCGCAGGGCGCGGTCCACCAGGCCCGGGTCGTTCTCGTGGTACATCGGCTTGGACAGTTCCCGCTCCGCCGCCTCCTGGGCGGGCGCGCGCGGTGTCGTCACCGGTGGTGTCTCCGCGGTCGGCAGGAGTGCCGCGGTGCGGGTGATGAGGCCCCCCGTGCTCATCATCGGTGGGTCAGCCTCCGGTCGTGCCGTAGTTCTCGATGCCGGCCGCCCGGGCGAGCTCCAGGTCGAGTCCTTCGCGGCGGATGCGCTGGTCGACGTAGAGGAGGACGGTGACGCCGGACTGGATGGGCATGATGATCGTCTGGGCGATGATCAGGCCGATGCCGGAGAAGATCAGCGGCCCCCACGCGGTCTGGGCGCTGCCGTCCTCCAGGGCGTCCATGCCGCCGCCGAGGGCGAAGACGCCGAACAGCTGGAACGGCGCCACGACCATCAGCGCGACCATGAAGGCGATCAGGCTGGTGAGCAGCGTGATGCCGAAGATGCGCCACCAGGAGCCGCCGACGAGCTTCGAGGAGCGCGCGAAGGCCTTGATGACGGTGCTCTTCTCCAGCATGAGGGCGGGAGAGGCCAGGCTGAACTTGATCCCGAGCCAGATGATGAGCGGCAGCCAGGCGACGAAGCCGACGACGGCCAGGCCGATGTTGCCCGCGAGGGCGCCGGGCAGGACCAGTACGGAGCCGAGCAGGATGATGCCGAAGGCCAGCAGCAGGGTCAGGCCGATCAGGCGGAGCAGCTGGGGGCGGGCCTCGCGCCAGGCGGTGGAGACCGAGGAGTGCTGGCCCAGGATGGCCCGGCTGAAGATCATCGTGAGCATCGCGGTGACCACGATCGTCCCGAGGACCTGGATGAACTGGTTGACCACCGATACGGCGAGGGAGCTGCCGAGGGTGTCGATCGCCTCTTCGGCGGTCATGTCCTCGGCCGAGCTCAGCGGCAGGTCGTTCAGCATGAACTTCTGCACGAGGACGCTGATCACCTGGATGACCGTGGCCACGACCAGGGTGATGGGCACGACGGAGCGCCAGTGGGTGCGCATGGTGGCGACCGAGCCGTCGAGGATCTCGCCGAGGCCCAGCGGGCGCAGCGGGATCACTCCGGGCTTGGCGGCGGCGGGGGGCTGGCTCCACTGGCCGGGGCCGCCCGGGTAGGCGGGCGGGCCGCCGTACGGGGTGCCGGGCGGCGTTCCCCAGCCGCCGGCCGGCGGTGCCGGGGGCTGCGGGGAGTCGGCGGGAGCGGTCGTGCCGGGGCTGGACCACTGGCCGGGGGGCGGCTGCTCGGCGGACCACTTGGGGTCGCCGGCGGGCCGTGCGGGCTGCTGCGCGCCGCCGTCGTCGCCCGGCCGGTCGGCGGGGGTGCCCTGCCGATCGCCGTCGGACGGAGAGGATCCGGGCGTAGCCCAGCCCGGAGAGTCGTTCATCGTCGCTCCTTCACATCCACCTGCTGCGGCGGGGGCGCTGGTCGCTGCCATCGTGCCACGTGAGGACCCCGAACGGACCAGCCGTCCCCCCGGTTGCCCGGCGGCCCGTACGTTCCATTGTCGCCCGGATCCGGGTCGGACCGGTCGAGCGGACGTCCACGCAGGTCCGAGGGGCGATTTCCAGCCCTTTTGGCTGTGGGACAGCTCACCGCCTTGTCACGATTGGCTAATGGGATGATGTCAACCATGAAGGGACGCGTCCTCGTCGTCGACGACGACACCGCGCTGGCCGAGATGCTCGGCATTGTGCTGCGGGGAGAAGGTTTTGAGCCGTCGTTCGTAGCGGACGGTGACAAGGCGCTGGCCGCCTTCCGGGAGGCGAAGCCCGATCTGGTCCTGTTGGACCTCATGCTGCCCGGTCGGGACGGCATAGAGGTGTGCAGGCTGATCAGGGCCGAGTCCGGCGTGCCGATCGTCATGCTCACCGCCAAGAGCGACACCGTGGATGTGGTCGTGGGCCTGGAGTCCGGGGCCGACGACTACATCGTCAAGCCGTTCAAGCCGAAGGAGCTGGTGGCCCGTATCCGGGCACGTCTGCGCCGGTCGGAGGAGCCCGCGCCCGAGCAGCTGGCCATCGGTGACCTGGTCATCGACGTGGCCGGGCACTCGGTCAAGCGCGACGGCGCCTCGATCGCCCTGACCCCGCTCGAGTTCGACCTGCTGGTCGCGCTCGCGCGCAAGCCCTGGCAGGTCTTCACCCGCGAGGTGCTGCTGGAGCAGGTCTGGGGCTACCGGCACGCGGCGGACACCCGCCTGGTCAACGTGCATGTGCAGCGTCTGCGCTCGAAGGTCGAGAAGGACCCGGAGCGCCCCGAGATCGTCGTGACGGTGCGCGGTGTCGGCTACAAGGCCGGACCCAGCTGACGTGCAGTCCGGCACCTCGGGCAGGGTCCGGGGCGGTTCCCGCCTGTGGACCGGCAGGCTGCTCCGGGACGGGGCGCCCGCCGGCAGGATGCTGCGGCTGTTCGTACGCCTCGTACGACGGCCGCTGCTTCCGGCTGTCCGGCTGTGGCGCCGCAACATCCAGCTCCGGGTGGTCGCGGCCACCCTGCTGATCTCGCTCTCGGTGGTCCTGGCCCTGGGATTCGTCGTGATCGCGCAGGTCAGCAAGGGCCTCCTCGACGCGAAGGAGGAGGCCGCGCAGAGCCAGGCCGCGGGCGGGTTCGCGGTGGCGCAGGAGAAGGCGAACACCCCCGCGACCGTGGACGGGCCCGACGCGACCGACAACAAGGTCGGCCGTGACGCCAGTACGTGGATGAACTCCCTGGTCAAGCAGCTGGCCAGTGGCGGGCAGACCGCCTTCGAGGTGGCCGCGCTCGGTGCCGGCACCGGGGAGCAGCCCCAGCCGGGCGCGCAGGGCGTACGCGGCGCCCGCGCCTCCGGGAACGTGGATCCGACGGCCAGTGTGCCGATCAGTCTGCGCCGGGCCGTCAATCACGCCACCGGCACGTTCAAGACCTTCTCGGAGATCCGCTACACCAGCGGGGCGGACAAGAAGGAGCCCGAGCCGGCGCTGGTCGTCGGCAAGCGGCTGACGGACATCAACGGGGACCCGTACGACCTGTACTACCTGTTCCCGCTGACCCAGGAGGAGGAGTCCCTCAACCTGGTCAAGTCCACCATCGCCACCGCCGGGCTGTTCGTCGTCGTGCTGCTGAGCGGTATCGCCTGGCTCGTCGTGCGCCAGGTGGTGAGCCCCGTACGGATGGCCGCCGGGATTGCCGAGCGGCTCTCGGCGGGCCGGCTCCAGGAGCGGATGAAGGTCACCGGCGAGGACGACATCGCCCGCCTCGGCGAGGCCTTCAACAAGATGGCGCAGAACCTCCAGAACAAGATCCAGCAGCTGGAGGAGCTGTCGCGGATGCAGCGCCGGTTCGTCTCGGACGTCAGCCACGAGCTGCGGACCCCGCTGACGACGGTGCGGATGGCCGCCGACGTCATCCACGACGCCCGCGTCGACTTCGACCCGGTGACCGCGCGCTCCGCCGAGCTGCTCGCCGGACAGCTCGACCGCTTCGAGTCGCTCCTCGCCGACCTGCTGGAGATCAGCCGCTTCGACGCCGGTGCGGCGGCCCTGGAGGCCGAGCCGATCGACCTGCGCGAGGTGGTGCGCCGCGTCATCGACGGGGCGGAGCCGCTGGCCGAGCACAAGGGCACCCGGATCCGGGTCCTCGGCGACTCCCAGCCGGTGATCGCCGAGGCGGACTCGCGGCGCGTCGAGCGGGTGCTGCGCAACCTCGTCGTCAACGCCGTGGAGCACGGCGAGGGGCGGGACGTGGTGGTCCGGCTGGCGTCCGCGGGCGGGGCCGTCGCCGTCGCCGTACGGGACTACGGCGTCGGGCTCAAGCCCGGCGAGGCGACCCGCGTCTTCAACCGTTTCTGGCGGGCCGACCCGGCGCGGGCGCGCACGACCGGCGGGACGGGCCTCGGCCTGTCCATCGCCGTCGAGGACGCCCGGCTGCACGGCGGCTGGCTCCAGGCCTGGGGCGAGCCGGGCGGCGGCTCGCAGTTCCGGCTGACGCTGCCGCGCACGGCGGACGAGCCGCTGCGGGGCTCGCCCATTCCGCTGGAGCCCGAGGACTCCCGGGCGAACCGGGCCAGGGCCGCCTCGGAGGCCGCGGCCGCGGCCTCCGCCGCCGGGGCGGAACGCCCGGCGTCCGAGTCCGGGGACCGCTCGCCGATACCGCCGCGTCCGCCCGTCGCCGGGGCGCAGTCGGTGCCCGCCGACCCGACCGCCCTGCCGGGGAACGGGGCCCGGGTCGTGGCCCGCCCCGCCGAGCAGGCACAACAGGAGGATCGAGCCGATGGACGGTGAGCCCGTGGACGCGCGGTGGGGGAGCGCACGGGTGAAGGGCCGGAGCCTGCGCACGGTGCGGGCGTACGCCTTTCCGGCGGCAGGGCTGCTCCTGGCGGGCTGCGCCTCGATGCCCAGCAGCGGTGAGATCCGCGCGGTGCAGGCCTCGCAGGGCGTGGACTCGCAGGTGCGGGTGTTCGGTGTACCGCCCGCGGACAAGGCCACTCCGGCGGAGATCGTCGACGGCTTCCTGGAGGCGATGACCAGCGACGACCCGCAGCTGGAGACCGCCCGCAAGTACCTGACGCCGGCCGCCGCGAAGTCCTGGAAGCCGAGTTCGGCCGTCACCGTGCTCTCCTCCGGCCTCAACCGGGTCGCGGTCCGGGGCGAGAAGGATCCCGAGGGGCCGCGCTGGAAGGTGACCGGCAAGAAGCTGGCGACCGTCGACGAGCACAGCGCGTACCAGCCGCAGACCGGCGCGAAGGAGTACGAGGAGCAGCTCCAGCTCGTCCAGGACGAGGACAAGCAGTGGCGCATCTCGACGCCGCCGAGCGGTCTCGTGCTCAGCGAGTCGGACTTCCAGCGCATCTACATGCCGGTGAACAAGTACTACTTCGCGGGCAGCACGCTCGTCGCCGACCCGGTCTACGTGCGCCAGCGCAGCGACCCCGATTCGCGGATGGACCCCACCACGCAGACGGTGCAGTCGCTGCTCGCCGGGCCGTCCCGGTGGCTAGCGCCGGTCGTGGAGTCGAGCTTCCCCACCGGTACGGAACTGCGCACGGGCACCAAGTCCCTTTCGTACGACGGCCAGAACACGCTGCGCGTGCCGCTGAACGAGAAGGTGGGCAACATCGCGCAGCCGCAGTGCAAGAAGATGGCCACCCAACTCCTGTACACGGTCAAGGACCTGACGGGTTCCCGGCTGGACCAGGTCGAACTGCTGCGCTCCTCCGACGACAAGACGTCGTCGCTGTGCTCGGTGACCTCGGTGAGCGCGGACGCGATCGCCAACCGGCCCAAGATCCCCGAGTTCCAGTACTTCGTCGACAACGACAAGCGGCTGGTCCGGATGAAGCTCGACGTGAGCAGCGACGACCAGCAGACCCGCACCGAGCCGGTGCCGGGGCCGCTGGCGACCGCTCCGGTGTTCAAGGTGAGCTCGGCGGCGGTCTCGCACGACGAGCGGCGCGCGGCCGTGGTCTCGGAGGACGGGCACGGGCTGTACGTCGTGTCGCTGGTCGGGGGCGGGCCGATGCCGGCGCAGGTGCCGATCGGCAGGGGCGGCAAGGCGGAGACGCTGACGGCGCCGAGCTGGGACGCCTCGGGCGACCTGTGGGTCGCGGACCGCGATCCGCAGCATCCGGGGCTGTGGCGGGTGCCGGGCGGCACGGGGACGCCCGAGAAGGTGCAGGTGGCGGGGCTGGACGGGCAGCGGATCGCCTCGCTGAAGGTGTCCGCCGACGGCGCGCGGATCGCGCTGCTGCTGGAGAAGGACGCCAACACCAAGGTCCTCTACATCGGGCGGGTCGAGCGGCCCGACGCGAAGGGCGACGTCTCCGCGGTGTCGGTGCGCGAGCTGCGTCCGGCGGCGCCGCAGATGGAGAACGTGACGACGATGAGCTGGGCGCCGCGGGGCCGGCTGCTGGTGGTGGGCCGCGAGAAGGGCGGGGTGCAGCAGGCCCGCTACATGCTGGCGGACGGCTCGATGGTGGCGGCGAGCCTGCCGGGGGCCACGGGGCTGGCCGAGGTCGCGGTCGCGGCCGCGGAGGACGAGTCGAAGCCGAAGCCGGTGGTGGCGTTCTCGGAGGACGGGATCGTCTGGCTGCCGCCGGGGGCGCAGTGGCGCACGGTGGTCGCGGGCGGCCGGTCTCCGGTCTACCCGGGCTGAGGCGCGGCCGGTCTCCGGTCCGTCCGGGCTGAGGCGCGGCCGGGCGGTCGTCCACAGGGGTGGCGGCCGGGGGCCCGGGCCGCCAGTGTGGAGCCATGCGGGGGTGGTGGCAGGAGCTCGCCGGGCTGGTCCTGCCGGTGGACTGCGCCGGGTGCGGTGCCGCCCGCGTACTGGTGTGCGCCGACTGCGGCTCCTCGCTCAGCGGGGCCGTGGCGGGGCTGGTGAGGCCGTCACCGCGTCCCGAGGGGCTGCCGGTGGTACAGGCGGCCGCCGCCTACGAGGGAGCCGTACGGGCCGTCCTGCTGGCCCACAAGGAGCGCGGGGCGCTCCCGCTGGCCGGGGTGCTGGGCGGCGCGCTGGCCGCGGCCGTCCTGGCGGGCGGAACGGGGCCCGGGCGGGGCGAGGTGGCGCTGGTGCCGGTCCCGTCGGCGCGGCGGCAGGTGAGGGCGCGCGGGCACGATCCGGCGCGCAGGATCGCGCTGGCCGCGGCGGGGCGGCTGCGGCGGGCCGGGGTTCCCGCGCGCGTGGCGCCCGTACTGGGGCTGCGGCGGGCGGTGGCGGACCAGGCGGGCCTGGGGGCCCGGCAGCGCCGGGAGAACCTCGCCGGGGCGCTGGAGGTGCGCCGGGACGGGGCACGGCTGACGGGCGGGGCCCGGATCGTACTGGTGGACGACGTGGTCACCACGGGGGCGACGCTGGCCGAGGCGGCCAGGGCGGTGCGCGCGGCGGGCCTGGCGGCACCGGCGGGGGCGACGGCGGCAGGACCGGCGCAGGGGCCGGGGGGCGTGCTGCGGGCAGCGGTGGTCGCCGCGCCGGCCGACGCCTTCGCGCGGGCTCCCCGGACGGCGGTGCGGTGACCTGCGGTGTCTCCGGGAGGAAAATCCCGTGAATACATTTGGAACTGGAGGGGAAGGCCCATCGTTGCAGGTAGTACGAGGGAACGGCCACTGGACTGGAAGTACGTGCCGGTAGCGGGTGCCGACAACCGTCATACAGAGATATGTTCGGTTGTAAGGAACTCAGGAGGCTGTTTCCTCGACTCCGAAGTCGGTGGGGTTTCGATCTCGCTGACGGGGGAGGAGGAGGTGAAAGTCGCCAAGTCCGAGGCTCCGGCCTTCACCGGAGTCTGGTGCGAAAGGGAGACGCTTCGCCCCGTCGGGCGGAGCTATCCGGGAACGGAGTTCTGCGTGGACATCGTCGTCAAGGGCCGCAAGACCGAGGTGCCCGAGCGGTTCCGCAAGCACGTGGCCGAGAAGCTGAATCCGGAGCGGATCCAGAAGCTCGACGCCAAGGTGATCAGCTTGGACGTCGAGGTGTCCAAGGAGCACAACCCGCGTCAGGCCGACCGTTCCGACCGCGTGGAGATCACCCTGCGTTCGCGGGGCCCGGTGATCCGGGCCGAGGCCGCCGCGGCCGACGCGTACGCGGCGCTGGACCTCGCTCAGGACAAGCTGGAGGCCCGGCTGCGCAAGCAGCACGACAAGCGCTACACCCGCCGTGGCAACGGCCGGCTCTCGGCGGCGGAGGTCGCCGACGTCGTGCCGGGCGTCGCGTCGCTCAACGGCAGTGGCCAGGTGGTCACCGAGGAGAAGACGGACGGGGTTCCGATCACCCGGATCGGATCCATCGAAGTGCAGGGCGAAGGCCCGCTCATCGTCCGCGAGAAGACCCACTCGGCCGCGCCCATGTCGCTCGACCAGGCCCTGTACGAGATGGAACTGGTCGGCCACGACTTCTATCTGTTCGTCGACTCCGAGACGAAGCTGCCCAGCGTCGTCTACCGGCGTCACGCCTATGACTACGGCGTCATCCACGTGAACCCCGACGGGGCCTCCAGCTCGGAGGAGCCGCGGGGCGGCGCGGGTGGCGCGCTCGGCGGCTGAGCAGACCGTTCGCTGCCCCCGCGGGACGCTCCGGCGTCCTCGCGGGGGCACCTGCATGGCGGGTATGCGCCAGGAGGTCCGCCGGCATCCCCCGCGGCGTGGTGCGGGCATGGAATCATGGCGGGCAGTCAACCGGCTGCGGAACGTGTCCGGTTGGCCCGGCAGCTCAGCACCATGCAGGGGGAGGGACGATGGCGGACAGCTTCGGTCCGGTACGCGCGGACGACGGCGCGGCCTGCCGCGGGGCGGACCCGTCGGCGGAGACCGACGGTGCGCCGGCCGGGGAGCCCATCCGGGTCCTCGTCGTCGACGACCACGCGCTCTTCCGGCGGGGACTGGAGATCGTCCTCGCCCAGGAGGAGGACATCCAGGTCGTCGGTGAGGCCGGGGACGGCGCGGAGGCGGTCGACAAGGCGGCCGACCTGCTGCCGGACATCGTGCTGATGGACGTGCGGATGCCCCGGCGCGGCGGCATCGAGGCGTGCACCTCGATCAAGGAGGTGGCCCCCTCCGCGAAGATCATCATGCTGACGATCAGCGACGAGGAGGCGGACCTCTACGACGCGATCAAGGCGGGCGCGACCGGCTACCTCCTCAAGGAGATCTCCACGGACGAGGTGGCCACGGCGATCCGGGCGGTGGCCGACGGCCAGTCGCAGATCAGCCCGTCGATGGCGTCGAAGCTCCTCACCGAGTTCAAGTCGATGATCCAGCGAACCGACGAGCGGCGGCTGGTGCCGGCGCCGAGGCTGACGGACCGGGAGCTGGAGGTCCTCAAACTGGTGGCCACCGGCATGAACAACCGCGACATCGCGAAGGAGTTGTTCATCTCCGAGAACACCGTGAAGAACCACGTCCGCAACATCCTGGAGAAGCTGCAGCTGCACTCCAGGATGGAGGCCGTGGTCTACGCGATGCGGGAGAAGATCCTGGAGATCCGCTAGCCGCGCGGGGCCGGTCCACGGGGGCGCCGCCCCGCCCCTGGGCCGCCCCGCCCGGGGCCGGTCGCGGGCCGGTCAGGTGCCCAGCGCCGCCAGCTCGGCGGTCACCGCGGCGGCCTCGGCGGCGTTCTGCGCACGCTCCACGCGGACCGCGTCGCAGCCGACCCACTCCGCCGCCTCCCGCAGGGCGCGCGCCATCGGCGCGGCGGCCGCGGGAGAGGTCAGGGAGAGCTGCCGGGCGACCAGGGTGCTGCCCTCGCGGGCCGGGTCGACGCGGCCCCGGAGCCGGCCGCCGGCCAGCAGCGGCATCGCGAAGTACCCGTGTATCCGCTTCGGCTTGGGGACGTACGCCTCCAGCCGGTGCGTGAAGCCGAAGATCCGCTCCGTGCGCGGACGGTCCCAGACCAGGGAGTCGAAGGGGGACAGCAGCGTCGTGCGGTGGCGGCCCCGCGGGGCCGACGCGAGGGCCGACGGGTCCGCCCAGGCGGGCTTGGCCCAGCCCTCCACCTCCACCGGGACCAGCCCGGACTCCGCGACGACCGCGTCGAACTGCTCCCCCTTGAGCCGGTGGTAGTCCGCGATGTCGGCGCGGGTGCCGACGCCGAGGGACCGGCCGGCCAGCGCGACCAGGCGGCGCAGGCACTCGCGGTCGTCGAGGTCGTCGTGGAGCAGCGCGTCGGGCACGGCCCGCTCGGGGAGGTCGTAGACCCTCTTCCAGCCGCGGCGCTCGCTGCACACCACCTCGCCTGTGTCGAGCAGCCACTCCACCGCGATCTTGGTCTCGGACCACTCGAACCACTCGCCGCCGTTCTTGGCGCCGCCCAGCTCGGTGGAGGTCAGCGGGCCGTCCGCCCGCAGCCGGTCCAGGACCGCCCGCGTCGACTGCTGCTTGTCCTGCAGGATGTGCCAGCGGTGGCCGCGCGCCCGGTTGGCCCGGCGGCGGAAGGCGAAATGCGGCCATTCCTCTATGGGCAGGATGCAGGCCGCGTGCGACCAGTACTCGAAGGCGTGCCGGTCGCTCCAGTAGGCCTGCTCCACGGCCTCGCGGCCGACCGCGCCGAGCCGCGCGTACGGGATCAGCTCGTGCGAGCGGGCCAGCACCGAGATGGTGTCGAGCTGGACGGCGCCCAGGTGGCGCAGGACCCCGCGGACCCCGCCGCGCCGGTCGGGGGCTCCGAGGAAGCCCTGCGCGCGCAGGGCGATCCGGCGGGCCTCGTCGGCGGACAGGGACACGGTCGGCGGCGGCAGGCTGGTCATGCGCCGAAGCCTAGGCCGTGCCACTGACAGCGGCCCCGATCCGCCGGACACCCCTGGCCGGACACCCCTTGCCTAGGCGGGGGAGGGCAGGTACGGCAGGCGCGAGGGCAGGTCCAGGTCGGAGGGGAGCAGGGCGCCGACGCGGCAGTCGCGCATGGTGCCGCGGTGGGAGATCCCGGCGCGCAGGATCCCTTCCTGGCGGAAGCCGGCCTTCTCGGCGACGGCCCGGGAGGCCGCGTTGCCGGTCTCGGCCCGCCATTCCAGCCGTCCGGCGCCGAGCTCGGCGAAGGCCCAGCGGGCGGCCGCGCCGAGCGCCTCGGTGACGTAGCCCCGGCCCCGGTGCTCCTTCACCGCCCAGAAGCCGACCTCGAACACGGACTCGCCGCGCGGGTGCACGCCCAGGGCCGCCACCAGCGGGCCCTCGGCGCCGAGCCGGACCGCGAAGCTGTAGGCGGTGTCCTCGCGCCAGCCGGACGGCACCGTTTCTTCCACCCAGGTGTCCGCGTGCGCGCGCCCGTAGGGGGAGGGCACCTCGTTCCAGCGCTGGATCTCGGGGTCCTGGCAGGCGGCGTACACCTCGGGGGCGTCCCCGGTGGCGAAGGGTCTAAGGACGAGGCGCTCGGTGGTCAGCGTGGTGGGCTCCATGCGCGGATTCTGCTGCCGGGGCGGGGCCCGGGGCGAACACTTTTCGGGAATCCCGGTGGGGGATGCGGCACCTTCGGCGTCCCCCGTACGTTCTCAATCCGGGCACCGTGCCCTCATGGGAACGGCGGACCTCCCGACGCGGCCGCGTCCTCGCTTACGATGGCCGTTGCGGTGGGGCCCACCTGCCGTGCCCGTGTACGTACAGTGCCCAGGCCCGACCGGCAAGGAGACCAGCCTCAGTGTCCGTCTTCAACAAGCTCATGCGTGCAGGCGAAGGCAAGATCCTGCGCAAACTGCACCGCATCGCGGACCAGGTCAACTCCATCGAAGAGGACTTCGTCAACCTCTCCGACGCCGAGTTGCGGGCGCTCACGGACGAGTACAAGCAGCGCTTCCAGGACGGTGAGAGCCTGGACGACCTGCTGCCCGAGGCCTTCGCGACGGTGCGCGAGGCGGCCAAGCGCGTCCTCGGCCAGCGCCACTACGACGTCCAGATCATGGGTGGCGCGGCGCTGCACCTCGGCTACGTCGCCGAGATGAAGACCGGTGAGGGCAAGACCCTCGTCGGCACCCTGCCCGCATACCTCAACGCGCTGTCCGGCAAGGGCGTCCACCTGATCACGGTGAACGACTACCTGGCCGAGCGCGACTCCGAGATGATGGGCCGCGTCCACAAGTTCCTGGGCCTGACCATCGGCTGCATCCTGGCGAACATGTCGCCCGCGCAGCGGCGCGAGCAGTACAACTGCGACATCACCTACGGCACGAACAACGAGTTCGGCTTCGACTACCTGCGCGACAACATGGCGTGGTCCCAGGACGAGCTCGTCCAGCGCGGCCACAACTTCGCCGTGGTCGACGAGGTCGACTCGATCCTCGTCGACGAGGCCCGCACCCCGCTGATCATCTCCGGTCCCGCGGACCAGGCCACGAAGTGGTACGCGGACTTCGCCAAGCTCGTCACCCGCCTGACCAAGGGCGAGGCCGGCCAGCCGCTCAAGGGCATCGAGGAGACCGGCGACTACGAGGTCGACGAGAAGAAGCGCACCGTCGGCATCCACGAGGCCGGTGTCGCCAAGGTCGAGGACTGGCTCGGCATCGAGAACCTCTACGAGTCGGTGAACACCCCGCTCGTCGGCTACCTGAACAACGCCATCAAGGCGAAGGAACTGTTCAAGAAGGACAAGGACTACGTCGTCATCGACGGCGAAGTCATGATCGTCGACGAGCACACCGGCCGTATCCTCGCCGGCCGCCGCTACAACGAGGGCATGCACCAGGCGATCGAGGCGAAGGAAGGGGTGGACATCAAGGACGAGAACCAGACCCTCGCCACGATCACCCTGCAGAACTTCTTCCGCCTGTACTCGAAGCTGTCGGGCATGACCGGTACGGCCATGACCGAGGCCGCCGAGTTCCACCAGATCTACAAGCTCGGCGTGGTCCCGATCCCGACCAACCGCGACATGGTCCGCAAGGACCAGCCCGACCTGATCTACCGGACCGAGGTCGCGAAGTTCGCCGCCGTCGTCGACGACATCGCGGAGAAGCACGAGACGGGCCAGCCGATCCTCGTCGGTACGACCTCGGTCGAGAAGTCCGAGTACCTCTCGCAGCAGCTCTCCAAGCGCGGCATCCCGCACGAGGTGCTCAACGCCAAGCAGCACGACCGTGAGGCGACGATCGTCGCCCAGGCCGGCCGCCGCGGCGCCGTCACCGTCGCCACCAACATGGCCGGCCGCGGTACCGACATCAAGCTCGGCGGCAACCCGGACGACCTCGCCGAGGCGGAGCTGCGCCAGCGCGGCCTGGACCCCGAGGAGCACATCGAGGAGTGGGCGCACGCCCTGCCCGAGGCGCTCACCCGGGCCGAGGCCGCCGTGAAGGCGGAGTTCGAGGAGGTCAAGGGGCTCGGCGGGCTGTACGTGCTGGGCACCGAGCGCCACGAGTCGCGCCGCATCGACAACCAGCTGCGCGGTCGTTCCGGCCGTCAGGGCGACCCGGGCGAGTCCCGCTTCTACCTGTCGCTCGGTGACGACCTGATGCGCCTGTTCAAGGCGCAGATGGTCGAGCGCGTCATGGCGATGGCGAACGTGCCGGACGACGTGCCGATCGAGAACAAGATGGTGACGCGTGCGATCGCGTCGGCCCAGTCGCAGGTCGAGACCCAGAACTTCGAGACGCGCAAGAACGTCCTGAAGTACGACGAGGTCCTCAACAACCAGCGCGAGGTCATCTACGGCGAGCGCCGCCGCGTCCTGGAGGGCGAGGACCTCCAGGAGCAGGTGCGCCACATGATGGACGACACGATCGACGCGTACATCGCGGCCGAGACGGTCGAGGGCTTCGCCGAGGAGTGGGACCTGGAGCGGCTGTGGAGCGCCTTCCGGCAGCTCTACCCGGTGAAGGTCACCACCGAGGAGCTGGAGGACGCCGCGGGCGACCGCGCGGGCATCACCGCCGAGTTCATCGCGGAGTCCGTCAAGGACGACATCCACGAGCAGTACGAGGCCCGCGAGAAGGCCCTCGGCTCCGAGATCATGCGCGAGCTGGAGCGGCGCGTGGTCCTGTCGGTGCTGGACCGCAAGTGGCGTGAGCACCTGTACGAGATGGACTACCTGCAGGAGGGCATCGGCCTGCGGGCGATGGCCCAGAAGGACCCGCTGGTCGAGTACCAGCGCGAGGGCTTCGACATGTTCAACGCCATGCAGGAGGGCATCAAGGAGGAGTCCGTCGGCTACCTGTTCAACCTGGAGGTCCAGGTCGAGCAGCAGGTCGAGGAGCTTCCGGTGCAGGACGCCGCGCCGTCGCTGACGAAGGAGCCGGCGGCCGCCGCCCGTCCGGAGATCCGGGCGAAGGGGCTGGACGCGCCGCAGCGTCCGGACCGGCTGCACTTCTCCGCGCCGACGGTCGACGGCGAGGGCGGCGTGATCGAGGGCGACTTCGACAGCGACGCGGGCGACGGCATGACGCGGGCCGAGCGCCGCAAGGCGCAGAAGGCCGCGGGCGGGCGTCGCCGCAAGAAGTAGCCCGCAGGCGGGTTGAGCTGTCGGCCGGGGCCGGACACCTTGTGGGTGTCCGGCCCCGGCCGTTTCGCTCCCGCGGGGGTTGCGGTGCGGTGCCCGTGCCGGTGCGCCGGCGGGTGCGGCGCCGTTGCGGGGGCGCTGCCCCGAGCCCCCGCGCCTCAATCGCCGGCGGGGCTTGAGGGGGCGGGGCTTGAGGGGTGGGGGAGTCATGGGCGGGGGCCCCGGATCTCCACCGCCGCGCAGCGCCAGCGCAGGTCCGGGCCCTGTTCCAGGCGGAAGGCCATGGCCGTGACCCGGTCGCCGGTGGCGATGCGGGCGAAGGCCTCGATGACGCCCGGGCCGGGGATGAAGCGGCCGCACTGGCGGACGACCGGTGACAGGCGTTCGCGCAGGGCCTGCTCGGCGGGGGCCAGGTTCACCAGCTGCTGGTAGGCCGGGCCGATGGTGTGGCCGAGGAGCGAGTGGACGGGGCGCCGGCCGCTGACCACGGCCAGCAGGCGTTCGGCGAACCAGTGGTGCGGGCCCGGGCGCAGGGCGGGCGGGGGACCCGCCGGGCGCCGCTGGTCGCGCCGTCCGGCGGGGCGGGTCCCGGAGCGGCCGGCGGGCCGGCGGCGGCCGCCGTTGCTGCCGATCGTGCCGCGCGTCGTGGTGTCCATCGCGATCTGCCCCCGTACAGGCCGGGCCCGGGCGGTACCGGGCGGTAACTTGATGGGGACCTTCTACGGTCGGCGAACACGCTCCGCAACCACCGGCCGGCCCCGGCCCGCGGCCGGCACCGTTCACCTATCCGAGTGCGCGCCCGCCGTGGCCGGGGCGCGCTGGCCCGGGGCCGCGGCAGCGGGTGGACGGGCGCCCCGCGGGCCGCCGCAGCCCGATGGGGTACGGCGGCCGTCACCCTGCCGGACCCCGGCCGGCCGCCTCCGAGTCGTATCCTGGGTGCGTTTCCGACTACCGAAAGCAGCCGGCCATGCGCGTGTACGTCCCCCTGACCCTCCCCGGGCTCGCCGAGGTGCACCAGGCGGGTGAGCTGGGCCCCGCCCCGCTGCGGGCGTACGCCGTCACCCCCGGCCTGCGCGAGTGGTACGTCTCGGACGACATCGAGGAGCTGGAGTACGCGGCCCTGGGCCGGGCCGCGGCCGCCTCGCTGCGGCTGCTCGCCGCCGACCCCGGCGCGCCCCGCCGGCGCGTCGTCGTCGCCCTCGACGTGGACGACAAGGCCGCCAGCGCCGCCCCCGGGGCCGACGAGGCCGCCCTCGGCCAGGTGAGCCTCGCCGCCGCCGTACGGCTCACCGTGGCCGCCGCCGTGCACGTGGACGCCGACGACGCCGACGAGGACGTGGCCGCCGCCGCGCTGGCGCTGCCCGCCGCCGACGGCGGGGACGAGGACGCGCAGGTCACCGTCGACGCGGCCGAGGACCACGAGCTGCTGTGGTTCGGCGTCCAGGAGATTCCGGGGCTGCTGAAATGACGCACACGAACCACATCGTCTGGGACTGGAACGGCACGCTGCTCCACGACATCGACGCCGTCATAGCCGCGACGAACGCCTCCTTCGCCGAGCTCGGCTTCGCGCCGATCAGCCTGGAGACGTACCGCGAGCTGTACGTCGTACCGGTGCCGAAGTTCTACGAGCGCCTCATGGGACGGCTGCCCACCGAGGAGGAGTGGCTCGTCATGGACGAGACCTTCCACCGCCACTACTGGGCCGAAGCCGCGGACTCCGGGCTCACCGACGGCGCCCGGGAACTGCTCCGGGACTGGCAGCTCGGCGGGCTCACCCAGTCCCTGCTGTCCCTCGCGCCCCACGACAGGCTCGTCCCGCTCGTGCGCGCCCACGGCATCGACGGGCACTTCCTGCGCGTCGACGGGCGGACCGGCCCCTCCCACACCTCCAAGGCGGGACATCTCGTACGCCACATGGAGGCCCTCGACGCAACGGGGGTGACCGCCGACCGTACGGTCCTCATCGGAGACGCCGTCGACGACGCGCTCGCGGCCGCGCACGTCGGAGCCCGTGCCGTCCTCTACACGGGCGGTTCGCACAGCCGCCGCAGTCTGGAATCAGCCGGAGTGCCGGTCGTGGACACCCTGGCGGAGGCCGTTCTGACAGCTCGCGAGCTGGCCGAATAGCGACTGGACGGGCCGCTGCACGGAAGCCCCGCAACGTCGCTGGCCAGAGTGTCAAAGTTCCACCCCAAGATTTGTACAGATGCAGCGAATGACGACCTGGGGGTAGGTCGGGATAGCCTTGTACCCGTGATCAGCGCGATATCCATCGGGGGCACTGGAGCCTCCGGCCTGCGCCCGGCGCACGACAGTGCCCGGGCCATCGCTGATCCCCGCCACCGGGACCTTCGGCCGATCTTGGCTCATTCCCTCCCGGTCGGCTCTCTCGACGGCATAGCGTCGATCCCGAACGGACACCCCGCCTCGCGGCGCTATGTCATTCCTTCCTTCACCTACGTCACGCAATGGCGCGCGACAGGAGCCAGAGGACATGCAGACCAAGCTGGACGAAGCAAAGGCCGAGCTGCTCGCACGGGCGGCCCGGGTAGCTGAGCACAGCCCGGCCGGGGGGCTACTTCCGACTGGGTCCGAGCAGGGAGAGCGTCCGGACCGGGACGCGGTCCTCTCCTACCTCCAGCGCTACTACCTGCACACGGCGCCGGAGGACCTCACGGACCGGGACCCGGTCGACGTGTTCGGAGCCGCGCTCTCCCACTACCGGCTGGCCGAGAACCGGCCGCAGGGCACCGCGAACGTACGCGTGCACACCCCCACGGTGGAGGAGAACGGCTGGACCTCCAGCCACTCCGTCGTCGAGGTCGTCACCGACGACATGCCCTTCCTCGTGGACTCCGTGACGAACGAGCTGTCCCGCCAGGGCCGCGGCATCCACGTCGTGATCCACCCGCAGGTCGTCGTCCGCCGTGACATCACCGGCAAGCTGATCGAGATCCTCGGTCCCGACTGCGACGCGCACGGCCCCCGTACCGAGCGCCCCCACGACTCCCTCGTCGAGTCCTGGATCCACGTCGAGATCGACCGCGAGACCGACCGCGCCGACCTCAAGCAGATCACCGTCGACCTGCAGCGCGTCCTGTCCGACGTGCGCGAGTCCGTCGAGGACTGGGAGAAGATGCGCGAGGCCGCGCTGCGCATCGCCGACGGCCTGCCCGACGAGCCCACCGCCCCGGACCTGCGCGAGTACGAGCTCGAAGAGGCCCGTGAGCTGCTGCGCTGGCTCGCCGACGACCACTTCACCTTCCTCGGCTACCGCGAGTACAACCTCGTCGACGGCGACTCCCTGGCCGCCGTGCCCGGCACCGGCCTCGGCATCCTGCGCTCCGACCCGCACCACAGCGGCAAGGAGGACGGCCACCCGGTCTCGCCGTCCTTCAACCGGCTGCCGGCCGACGCCCGCGCCAAGGCCCGCGAGCACCGCCTGCTGGTGCTGACCAAGGCCAACAGCCGCTCCACCGTGCACCGCCCCTCGTACCTCGACTACGTGGGCGTCAAGAAGTTCGACGCCGACGGCAACGTCGTCGGCGAGCGCCGCTTCCTCGGCCTGTTCTCCTCCGCCGCGTACACCGAGTCCGTGCGCCGCGTGCCGGTCATCCGCCGCAAGGTCGCCGAGGTCCTGGAGCGCGCCGGCTTCTCCCCGGCCAGCCACGACGGCCGCGACCTGACGCAGATCCTGGAGACCTACCCGCGCGACGAGCTGTTCCAGACCCCGGTCGACCAGCTCCAGTCCATCGTCACCTCGGTCCTCTACCTGCAGGAACGCCGCCGGCTGCGGCTGTACCTGCGCCAGGACGAGTACGGCCGCTACTACTCGGCGCTCGTCTACCTGCCGCGCGACCGCTTCACCACCGGCGTGCGGCTGCGCCTGATGGACATCCTGCGCGAGGAGCTCGGCGGCATCAGCGTCGACTTCACCGCCTGGAACACCGAGTCGATCCTCTCCCGCATCCACTTCGTCGTCCGCGTCCCGCAGGGCACCGAGCTGCCCGTGCTGACCGACGGCGACGTCGAGCGCATCGAGGGCCGCCTCGTCGAGGCCGCCCGCTCCTGGGCCGACGGCTTCGACCAGGCCCTCAACGCCGAGCTCGGCGAGGAGCGCGCCGCGGAGCTGCTGCGCCACTACGGCAACGCCTTCTCCGAGGGCTACAAGGCCGACCACTCGCCGCGCGCCGCCGTCGCCGACCTCGTGCACCTGGAGAAGCTGCGCGGCAGCGACAAGGACTTCGCGCTGTCGCTGTACGAGCCCGTCGGCGCGGGCCCCGGCGAACGCCGCTTCAAGATCTACCGCGCCGGTGAGCAGGTCTCCCTGTCCGCCGTCCTGCCGGTCCTCCAGCGCCTCGGCGTCGAGGTCACCGACGAGCGCCCGTACGAGCTGCGCTGCGCCGACCGCACGAACGCGTGGATCTACGACTTCGGTCTGCGGCTCTCGGCGGGCGACCTCGGCGACGACGCCCGCGAGCGCTTCCAGGACGCCTTCGCGGCGGTCTGGAACGGCCAGGCCGAGAACGACAACTTCAACACCCTCGTGCTGAGCGCCGGTCTGACCTGGCGCCAGGCGGTCGTCCTGCGCGCGTACGCCAAGTACATGCGCCAGGCCGGCTCCACCTTCAGCCAGGACTACATGGAGGACACCCTCCGCAACAACGTCCACACCACCCGGCTGCTGGTCTCTCTCTTCGAGGCCCGGATGTCGCCCGTCCGCCAGGCCGCCGGCAGCGAGCTCGTGGACGCCATGCTGGAGGAGCTCGACGGGGCCCTGGACCAGGTCGCCTCGCTCGACGAGGACCGCATCCTGCGTTCCTTCCTCACCCTGATCAAGGCGACGCTGCGCACCAACTTCTTCCAGGCGGACAGCGCCGGCGAGCAGCACTCCTACGTGTCGATGAAGTTCGACCCGCAGGCCATCCCGGACCTGCCGGCCCCGCGCCCGGCGTTCGAGATCTGGGTGTACTCCCCGCGCGTCGAGGGCGTCCACCTGCGCTTCGGCAAGGTCGCCCGAGGCGGCCTGCGCTGGTCCGACCGTCGCGAGGACTTCCGTACGGAGATCCTCGGCCTGGTCAAGGCGCAGATGGTCAAGAACACCGTCATCGTGCCGGTCGGCGCCAAGGGCGGCTTCGTCGCCAAGAACCTCCCCGACCCGTCGGTGGACCGCGACGCCTGGCTCGCCGAGGGCATCGCCTCGTACAAGATCTTCATCTCGGCGCTGCTCGACATCACCGACAACATGGTCGCCGGCGAGGTCGTGCCGCCGCGCAGCGTGGTCCGCCACGACGAGGACGACACCTACCTCGTCGTCGCCGCCGACAAGGGCACCGCGACCTTCTCCGACATCGCCAACGGCGTGGCGGAGTCCTACGGCTTCTGGCTCGGCGACGCCTTCGCCTCGGGCGGCTCGGCCGGCTACGACCACAAGGGCATGGGCATCACCGCCCGCGGCGCGTGGGAGTCCGTCAAGCGGCACTTCCGCGAGCTCGGCCACGACACCCAGACCCAGGACTTCACCGTCGTCGGCGTCGGCGACATGTCCGGTGACGTCTTCGGCAACGGCATGCTGCTCTCCGAGCACATCCGCCTGGTGGCCGCCTTCGACCACCGCCACATCTTCATCGACCCGACCCCGGACGCGGCCACCTCGTACGCCGAGCGCCGGCGCCTGTTCGAGCTGCCGCGGTCCTCGTGGGCGGACTACGACACCTCGCTGATCTCGGCGGGCGGCGGAATCCACCCGCGTTCGGCCAAGGCCGTCCCGGTCACCGCGCAGATGCGCGCGGCCCTCGGCATCGAGGCCGGCGTCACCAAGATGACCCCGGCCGACCTGATGCAGGCCATCCTCAAGGCCCCCGTGGACCTGGTGTGGAACGGCGGCATCGGCACCTACGTCAAGGCGACCTCCGAGACGCACGCCGACGTCGGCGACAAGGCCAACGACGCCATCCGCGTCAACGGCTCCGACGTGCGGGCGCAGGTCATCGGCGAGGGCGGCAACCTGGGCCTGACCCAGCTCGGCCGCATCGAGTTCGCCCGCAGCGGCGCCGGCGGCGAGGGCGGCAAGGTCAACACCGACGCCATCGACAACAGCGCGGGCGTGGACACCTCCGACCACGAGGTGAACATCAAGATCCTGCTCAACGCGGTCGTCGCCGACGGCGACATGACCGTCAAGCAGCGCAACAAGCTGCTCGCGCAGATGACCGACGAGGTCGGCCGCCTGGTGCTGCGCAACAACTACGCGCAGAACACCGCGCTGGCCAACGGCTCGGCCCAGGCGCCCAGCCTGCTCCACGCCCAGCAGCGCTTCATGCGCCGCCTGGAGGGCGCCGGACTGCTCAACCGCGAGCTGGAGTTCCTGCCCACCGACCGGCAGATCCGCGAGCTGCTGAACAACGGCAAGGGCCTGACCCAGCCGGAGCTGGCGGTGCTGTTCGCCTACACCAAGATCACGACGGCGGACGAGCTCATCGTCACCGAGCTGCCGGACGACCCGTACCTGCGCCGCCTGCTCTTCGCGTACTTCCCGGCGGCGCTCGGCGACAAGTTCACCGAGCAGATCGACGCGCACGCGCTGCGCCGCGAGATCATCACGACGATCCTGGTCAACGACACCGTCAACACCGGTGGTTCGACCTTCCTGCACCGCCTGCGGGAGGAGACCGGAGCCTCCACGGAGGAGATCGTCCGGGCGCAGCTCGCGGCCCGCGAGATCTTCGGCCTGGCCGACGTGTGGGACGCGGTGGAGGCGCTCGACAACAAGGTGGCCGCGGACGTCCAGACCCGGGTGCGGCTGCACTCGCGCCGTCTGGTCGAGCGCGGTACCCGCTGGCTGCTCAACAACCGGCCGCAGCCGCTCCAGATCACCGAGACCATCGCCTTCTTCGGGGAGCGGGTGGCCCAGGTGTGGGCGGAGCTGCCGAAGCTGGTGCGCGGCGCGGACCTGGAGTGGTACCAGCTGGTCATGGACGAGCTGACCGGCGAGGGCGTGCCGGAGGAGCTGGCGGCGAAGGTCGCCGGGTTCTCCTCGGCCTTCCCGACGCTGGACATCGTCGCGATCGCGGACCGGACGGGCGTGGACCCGCTGGGTGTCGCCGAGGTGTACTACGACCTCGCCGACCGCCTGGACATCACGCAGCTGATGGACCGGATCATCGAGCTGCCGCGGGCCGACCGCTGGCAGTCCATGGCCCGCGCGTCCATCCGCGAGGACCTCTTCGCGGCGCACGCGGCGCTGACGGCGGACGTGCTGTCGGTGGGCAACGGCGCCTCGACTCCCGAGGAGCGCTTCCAGGCGTGGGAGGAGAAGAACGCGGCGATCATCGGGCGGGCCCGGACGACCCTGGAGGAGATCCGGGGCTCGGACGACTTCGACCTGGCGAACCTGTCGGTGGCGATGCGGACCATGCGCAGCCTGCTGCGCGCGCACAGCTGATCGTCTCCGCGTAGTCGAACGGGCCGGGCCCGGGACCGAAGTGGTCCCGGGCCCGGCCCGTTCGTCGTTGCGGCTGCGGCTGCGCCCACGGGTGCCTAGCCGGTCCTGGTGGAGGCTTCGTAGGCGGCGCAGACCTCGTCCGCCGGGCCGTCCATGCGCAGGACGCCCGAGTCCAGCCAGATCGCACGGTCGCAGGTCTCGCGGACGGTGTTGATGGCGTGGCTGACCAGGAAGACGGTGCCGGCGCGCTCGCGGAGCTCCTCGATGCGGGCCTGGCTGCGCCGCTGGAAGGCCGCGTCGCCGGTGGCCAGGGCCTCGTCGATCATCAGGACGTCGTGGTCCTTGGCGGCCGCGATGGAGAAGCGCAGCCGGGCGCCCATGCCGGAGGAGTACGTCCGCATCGGCAGGGAGATGAAGTCGCCCTTCTCGTTGATGCCGGAGAAGTCGACGATGCCGTCGTAGCGCTCGTGGACCTGCTGCCTGGTCATGCCCATCGCGAGGCCGCCGAGGATGACGTTGCGTTCGCCGGTCAGGTCGTTCATCAGGGCGGCGTTCACGCCCAGCAGGGACGGCTGGCCGTGCGAGTAGATCCGGCCGCGGGCCACCGGCTGGAGGCCGGCGACGGCCTTGAGGAGGGTGGACTTGCCCGAGCCGTTGGAGCCGATGAGGCCGATGGCCTCGCCCTCGTAGGCGGTGAAGGAGACGCCCTTGACCGCGTGCACCTCCCTCATCCCGGGGGCGGGGCGGCGGGAGAACACCCGGCTGAGGGCCGCCGTGGCGCCGCCCTTGCGGGCGCCAGTGCCGTGGACCTTGTAGATGACGTGGACCCCGTCCGCGATCACGGTGGGCACCCGGGTCCCGGTCGCGGCCCGGGTCTCGGGTCCGGTCTTCGTCGTCGTGTCAGCCACGGCCGTACGCCTCCTCTGCCTTCCAGAAGTAGATGAATCCGCCGACGCCCGCGAGGAGGGCCCAGCCGACGGCCAGCAGCCACACGTGGTGCGGGAGCGCGTGCGCGGGGAAGCTGTCGATCAGCGCGAAGCGCATCAGGTCGATGTAGACGGCCGGGGGGTTGGCCTTGAGCGCCACCAGCACCCAGTGCGGCAGGTCGTTCTTGCCGAGCATCTGGTCGATGGACCACATGACGCCCGAGGAGTACATCCACGTGCGCAGGACGAACGGCATCAGCTGGCTGACGTCGGGGCTCCTGCTGCCGATGCGGGCCATGGCCATGGCGCAGCCGGCGGCGAAGACGGCCGTCAGCAGGAGCGCCGGCAGGGCCAGGAGCCAGGCCGGGCCGGGCCGCTGGCCGAAGGCCAGCAGCAGGATCACCAGGGCGGCCATGGAGACGAGCAGTTGCTGGAAGAGCTGCACGACGGTGGAGATGGGCAGGCTCGCGCGGGGGAAGTGCAGGGCGCGGACCAGGCCGAGGTTGCTGTGGACGGCGCGGGTGCCGGCGTTGACGGAGCTGCTGATGAAGTCCCAGACGAAGATGCCGGTGATCAGGAAGGGGACGTAGTCCGGCACGCCGTGGCTGGCCTTCAGGACGAGGCCGAAGATGAAGTAGTAGACCGCCGCGTTGAGCAGCGGGGTCACCAGGTGCCAGACCTGGCCGAGTCGCGCCGTGCTGTACGTGGCCTGCATGCGGGCCGTGGCGTAGGCGCTCACGAAGTGGCGGCGCTGCCAGAGCTGCGCGATGTAGCGGGGGAGCGTGGGGCGGGCGCCGCTGAGCGTGAGGCCGTGGGCGGCGGCCAGCCGGGCGAGTTCCGCGGAGGGGGCGGGCGCGGTCTTGGATGCGGTCGCGGTGGTCACAGGTTCGCTTTCGACGTAGGTCGGGACGGGTCCGTATCGTCGCTACGGTGAGGTTAGGGCGCCGACCGACGGAACGCAACCGTATCGTCGTGACGCTGCGCGGCTATGCTCTGTGCATGACCACGGACCCCGCCCCCTCCGCCGCCGCCTCCGCATCCGCCCGCCGCGCCCCCGCCGGTGCCGCCGTCCTGCGCGAGGACGTGACCGAGGCGATCCGCAACGCGGTGCTGGAGGAGCTGGCCGCGGTCGGGTTCTCCCGGATGTCCATCGAGGGCATCGCGCGGCGCGCCGGGGTCGGCAAGACGGCCGTGTACCGGCGGTGGAAGTCCAAGCTGCACCTGGTGCTGGACCTGATCGGCGCCTTCGCGGTGGACGGCCTGCCGGTGCCGGCGACGGGTTCCCTGTACGGGGACGTACGCGCCCTGCTGGAGGTCATGTCACACGTGCTGCGGCACCCGGTGGCCTCTGCGGTGATCCCCGACCTTCTCGTCGAGGCGTCCCGCAACCCCGAGATCGCGGACGCGGTCCGCGGCGCCCTCCTGGACGGCCAGCACCGCATGGCGCAGGGCATCGTCTCGGACGCCGTCGCCCGCGGCGAACTCCCGGGGGAGATCAGCCCGGGCCACGCCCTCGACCTGCTGATCGGCCCGCTCTACTGGCGCCAGGTCGTCGTCCGCGACGCGGTGACCCCCGCCCACCTGGACACCCTGGCCCACCAGGTGGTGGCAGCCCTGAAATCCACCCCGACCCCGGCCTGACGGCCCGCGGGCCCGCGGGCCTGCGGGACCTACGGGCCCTGTACGGGGTGGGGCAGGGCGGGGCGTCCTACGGCCAGACGTGCGCCAGGGTCGGTTCCGGGGTGGGGGTCGGGGCCGGGGCCGGTGGGGTCGGGTGGCGGTCCGGGAGCGGGACGACCGCCGGGGACGGGACCGTCTGGCCCAGGAAGACCCGGCGGACCACGCGCTCCGCCGCGTGGCCGTCGTCGTGGGTGCAGAACCGCGCGCGGAAGGCCGCGCGGAGCTGGGCGGAGCGCGAGCCCTGCCAGTGGCCCGTGGTGAAGATGTCCACCAGCTCGTCCTGGGTGCGGGCGATCGCGCCCGGCGGACACGAGCGCAGGTCGAAGTACGTGCCGCGGGCCGCCTCGTACGCCTCCCAGTCGTCCGCGTGGATCACGATCGGCCGGTCCAGCGCCGCGTAGTCGAACATCAGGGACGAGTAGTCCGTCACGAGCGCGTCGGAGGCGAGGCACAGCTCCTCCACCGACGGGTGCGCCGAGACGTCCACGAGGCGCGGGTGCGGTTCCCACGTGCGGTCGGCGTCCGCGTACGTCAGGTGGGTGCGGACCAGCACCGTGAAGCGCGGGCCCAGGTCCTGCAGGAGCCGCTCGAAGTCCAGGTGGTCCGGCCGGCTGCGGCGGTAGTCGCGGTGGGTGGGCGCGTACAGGATCGCCGTCGAGCCCGCCGGGATCCCCAGCCGCTCGCGCAGCTCCAGCACGTCCGTCCGGCTCGCGCGGTGGAAGACGTCGTTGCGCGGGTAGCCGTATTCGAGGGTCGTGTACGAGGACGGGACGGCCCTCTCCCACACCAGCGTGGAGTGCCGGTTCGCGGAGAGCAGGTAGTCCCACTGGTCGGCGCCGCGCAGCAGGCCCGCGAAGTCCGCGGTGGGGGTGGCCGCCGGCCGGTCCTGGAGGTCCAGGCCGACCCGCTTGAGCGGGGTGCCGTGCTGGGTCTGGAGCAGGATCTGGCCGGGCCGCTTGACCAGCGCGCGGTCGAAGTTGACGTTCGTCACCAGGTACCCGGCCCGGGCCAGGGCGCTCCAGTACGCCGCCGAACCCGGACGCAGCGCCACCGTCTGCCGCGGGAGCGTCGCGGCGTGCGCCGGGTCGCAGATCCACGCCGTCCGCATCCGGGGCGCCAGTTCGCGCAGGGTGGCCTCGATCGCCGCCGGGTTGCAGGCGTAGCCGCCGTGCCAGTACGCGGAGAAGACCGCGAGCTCCGGGCGCAGCGGCAGCAGCCGCTGGATCCGGTAGTGCAGCCGCATCGAGGACTCCCGCAGGCCCCGCCCCAGTGCCGTGGCGGCCCGGCCCAGCGCCGACCCCGCCGAACGCAGCACCGACAGCACCCGGTAGCTGCGCCGGGCGCCCAGCCGCATCAGCGCGTGGCGGATCCGGTCGGTCCGCGACAGGGACAGCGGCAGCGAACTCCTGGCGCCCGGGGCGCGGTAGCGGCGCAGCAGGGCGGCGGCCCGGCGGAAGAACTCGGCCCGGCTGGCGCGCGGCAGGCGGCGCGCGTCGGCGTACACGGCGCAGAAGTGCTCGGCCATCCGGCGGTGCAGGGTGGAGCGCCAGCGCTCCAGCTCGGGCCGTCCGGCCAGGAAGCCGAAGACCCGGTCGTACTGGTCGAAGATCTCCAGGTGGCGGGGGGTGGAGGTGGTCAGGATCGATCCGGTGCGGCGCTGGCGGTAGTGGACGCAGACCCGGTCCAGGACGGCGACGGACTCCGCGGCCAGCAGTGCCGGATAGGTCCAGGGGGTGTCCTCGTAGAGCCCCGGCGGGAATTCCAGGCCCTCGCGCTCGACGTACTCGCGGCGGTACGCCTTGTTCCACACCACCATCAGCATGGCGAGCAGGGCCGGGCGGTCGGCGAGGCGGAAGCTGGCCGGGCCCTCCTCGGACAGCCGGTGCGCGAGCCGGTTGCGCACCAGTTCCCCGGACCAGTAGGCGCGCGCGTAGTCGTAGACCAGGACGTCGGGGGAGCCGGTGGCCTTCAGCCGGTCCGTGAGGGCCTGCAGGGCGCCCGGGGCGAGGGTGTCGTCGCCGTCGAGGAAGAGCAGGTAGTCGCCGGTGGCCCGGGCCAGGCCCGCGTTCCGCGCCGGGCCCAGCCCCAGGTTGTGCGCCAGGTGCACCGCGGTCACCCGGGGGTCGCGGGCCGCGTACTCGTCGATGATCGAACCGCAGGCGTCGGGGGAGGCGTCGTCGACGGCGATCAGCTCCAGGTCCGGGTACGACTGCGTCAGGACCGAGTCCAGACTCTCCTGGAGATAGGCCTGGACCTTGTACGCGGGCACGATGACGCTGAACCGGGGCACGGGACATCCAGGGGTCGGCGCGGGCATATGGCCCAGGAACCCCCGGCTCGGCGATCGGGTTACGCAGTGTGCGGCATTCGGGTTACGGAGCGTCAACGGTGCACGTGGGGCGGGTACGAGGCGAGTGCGCGGGCTACTTGACCGCGCCGGCCATCACCCCCGTGACGAACTGCCGCTGGAAGGCGAAGAAGACGACGAGCGGGACCACCATCGACAGGAACGCCCCGGGCGCCAGCACGTCGATGTTGTTCCCGAACTGCCGTACCTGCTGCTGGAGCGCGACCGTGATCGGCGGGTTGGCCGAGTCGGCGAAGACCAGGGCCACCAGCATGTCGTTCCACACCCACAGGAACTGGAAGATGCCGAGCGAGGCGATCGCGGGGCCGCCCAGCGGCAGCACCACCCGCGTGAACAGGCGCAGTTCACCCGCCCCGTCGAGGCGGGCCGCCTCCAGCAGCTCGCGCGGGATCTCCGCGAAGAAGTTGCGCAGCAGGAACACGGCGAAGGGCAGCCCGAAGGCGGTGTGGAAGAGCACCACGCCCGCCGTGGTCTCGAACAGCCCGATGGTGCCGAAGAGTTCCGACACCGGGATCAGCGCCACCTGCACGGGCACGACGAGCAGCCCGACGACCACGAGGAAGAGCCAGTCCCGGCCGGGGAACTCCAGCCAGGCGAAGGCGTATCCGGCGAGCGAGCCGAGGACCAGCACCAGCAGGGTGGCCGGCACCGCGATCGCGAAGGTGTTCAGCAGCGAGGAGGTGATCGTGTCGTTGGCCAGCAGCCGCTCGTAGTTGTCGGCGGTCAGCCGCGACGGCGCACCGAACACCTGCCACCAGCCGCCGTCGTTGAGGTCGGTCGGGGAGAGGAGGGAGGAGACGAGCAGCCCCAGGGTGGGCAGCAGCCAGAACAGCGCCGCCACGACGAGGAAGACGCGCACGGCCCCACCGGCCAGCCGGCCCGCGACCCGCCCCGCCAGGCCGCCCGCGGAGCGCCCGGTCCGTGCCGCCGCCCGGGGAGCCGCCGGCGCCGCTTCGGTACGGGTCATCGGGCCCCCTCCTTCCGCAGACGGCGGATGTTCACGAGCATCACCGGAATCACCAGCAACAGCAGCAGGACGGCGATGGCGCTGCCCAGCCCCGGATCGGCATCGGTGCCGAAGGAGGTCCGGTACAGCTGGAGCGCCAGCACGTTCGCGTCGTCCTGCACCGCGCCCGGAGCGATCACGAAGACCAGGTCGAAGATCTTCATGACGTTGATGACGAGCGTGACGAGCACGACCGCCAGCAGGGGCGCCAGCAGCGGCACGGTGATCCGCCGGAACACCTGCCACTCGTTCGCCCCGTCCACCCGCGCCGCCTCCAGCAGCTCGCGCGGTACGGCGGCCAGCCCGGCCCCGATCAGCACCATCGCGAAACCGGCCCACATCCACACGTACGCGCCGATGACCGCCGGGGTGACCAGCGCCGGGCCGAGCCACTCCACCCCGCCGTACGCCTCCCGGAAGTTGGCCGCGGGCAGCCGAAGCAGCGCCCCGTCGGCCTTCTCCGACAGCGTGAAGGTGCCGTCGGCGCGGGCCGTCGCCGTATCGACCACCCGGCCGTCCTTGACCGCCTCGATCCGCATCCCGGAGAAGCCCTGCTCGCTTCTGTCGACCGCGTTCGTCGTGCCGCCCCCGCCCCGGGTGAAGTCCTGCCAGACCGTGCCGGTGACCTTCCCCGCCTCCGCGGGCGGGGCGGCCGCCGTGCGGGTCCCGTCGGGCAGCGCCTCCGGGGCCACGCCCACCAGCGGGAGCAGCACCGGGGTGCCCGCGCGCACCGGCTCGCGGGTCACGAAGGCGCCCCCGCCGGCGTCCGCCAGCGGCGAGTCACGGCCCGGCCGGGCCTTGGGGAAGGCCGAGGACTGGGCGAAGGAGTCGTGGACGCCGACCCATACCGCGTTGGCGACGCCGCGGTCCGGGTCGTGGTCGTAGACGAGCCGGAAGATGATGCCCGCCGCCAGCATCGAGATCGCCATCGGCATGAACACCAGCAGCTTGAACGCCGTTCCCCAGCGGACCCGTTCGGTCAGCACCGCGAAGATCAGCCCGAGGGCGGTGGCCGTGGCCGGGGCGAGCACCACCCACACCGCCGTGTTCCTCAGGGCGGTGCGGATGCCGTCGTCGGCGAAGATCTCCCGGTAGTTGCCGCCGCCGACGAACACGTCGCCGGAACGGTCGAAGAAGCTGCGGTAGAGCGAGTAGCCGATCGGCTGCACGACGAGCGCGCCGAGCAGCACCAGGGCCGGCAGGAGGAACGCCGCCGCCACCAGACGGCGGCGCCGGGCCTCGGTGGACAGACCGTGCGCGGCGGGGGCCGTCACGGGATCAGTTCCCGTAGGCCTTGGCCGCGTCCGCCTCCAGTTTCGCCTGGGTGCCCGCCACGTCGGAGGGGTTCGCCAGGAAGTCCTGGAGCGCCTTCCACTCGCCCGCGCCCGGCGTCCCGCCGAACGCCGCCGGCGCCTGGTCCGACATGTCGAAGCGGAAGTCGTCGCCCGCCGCGATCAGCGCCTTCGCGATGCCCCGCTGGATGTCGTTCGGGTACGCCGCCGGGTCGACCGCCTTGTTCGGGGAGACGAAACCGCCCTCGCGGGCCTGGATCTCGGCCGCGTCCGCCGACGCCAGGAACGTCAGCAGCGCCTGCGCGCCCTTCGAGGGCTTCAGCGCGACGGCCACGTCACCGCCGGAGACCACCGGCGCCTTCTCGCCCACCGCCGGGAAGGGGAACACCAGGGCGTCCTCGCCGATCTTCGCCTCGGTCTGCCCGATGTTCACCGCGACGAAGTCGCCCTCGAAGACCATCGCGGCCGCCGGCCGGTCGCCGCCCGTGAAGGTCTGCGTCACCGACTTCGGGAACTCGGTGGCCAGCGCTCCGCTCGTGCCGCCCGCCAGGAAGTCCTTGCGGCCGAACAGCTCGCCGAGCGTGGTCAGGGCCTGCTTGACGCTGTCGTCCGTCCACTTGATCTCGTGCTTGGCCAGCCGGTCGTACTTCTCCGGGCCGGCCTGGGAGAGGTAGATGTTCTCGAACCAGTCCGTGAGGGTCCAGCCGTCCGCTCCCGCGACGGAGACCGCCGGGGTGCCCGACGCCGACAGGGTGTCCGCCGCGGTGATCAGTTCCTTCCAGGTCTTCGGCGGCTTGACGCCCGCCGCCTCGAAGGCCTTCGCGTTGTACCAGATCAGCGATTTGTTGGCGGCCTTGTAGTAGACGCCGTACTGGGTGCCGCCGACCGCGCCCAGCGACTTCCAGCCCGCCGAGTAGTTCTTGTCCAGCTGCGCCTGCGCCTCCGGTCCCACCGGCTGCGCCCACTTGTTCTGGACCGCCGAGACCAGCGCCCCGACCTGCGGCAGCAGCGCGACGTCCGGGGGAGCCCCGCCGGCGATCTTCGTGCCGAGGAAGGTGACGATCGGGTCCTGGGCCGGGACGAAGGTGACGGAAGCCCCCGTGCGCTTCTCGAACTCCTTGAGGACCTTGGTGAAGTTCTCCTGCTCGGGGCCCGTCCAGACCGCCGCGACCTGGAGCTTCTCGCCGTCCAGCCGCGGTAACTCCACCCCGGGCGAGGCCGTGGCCCCCTGCGGTGGCGCCGGTTCCTTCTCCGCGTCGCTCCCGCACGCGGTGAGCGCGAGCGCGCCCGCCGCGGCCAGCGCCGCCCACCTGAGATGCGTACGGCCCGTTCCGTGCTCGCGCATGGCTCTGCCCCCGATACCCGTGGTGTGTCCCGGACCACAAGGTCTACGCCGACCCGCGCGGCCCCGCAATACCGCGTCACCGGGACGGGCGCGAGGCCGCAGCCCTCCCGGGGGCGGCCCCGCAGCCCTCCCGCGGGCCGTACCGGGGCGGCCCCGGGCCCGTTCTAGGAAGCGTCCTGGGGCGCCGGCGGGAACAGCACGGGTATCGCCGAGACCAGGTGCGCGGCCCGGTCCAGGGCGCTGGCCAGCAGGGCGAGGTCGGTCGGGCCGTTGCCCAGCTCGCGCACCGGACGGCGGGCCGGCGGATCACCCATCCGCTCCCACTCCACCGGGACCACCGTCGGCCGCAGGGTCGCCGTCCGGGGGATCCGCCCGGTGACCCGGCCCGCCTGGAAGGGGACCGTACGGCCGTCCGCGAAGCGGAGCACGCCGCGGCCGGGCCCCGGCTGGTCCGGCGCTTCGAGCTCCACCCGCAGGGCGGCCATCCGGGCCGGGCCGGAGTCGGCCGTACGGTCCGGGCGGGAGGTGCTCGCCACCAGGTGCACGCCGAGCCGGGCGCCGTCGCGGGCCACCGCCTCCAGCGCCCGCACCACCGAGCCGGCGGCGGGCCGGCCCGCACTGCCCAGCCCGGGCGCGACCAGCGCGTCGAGGTCGTCCACCAGCACCACCAGACGGGGCAGCGGGCTCGGCCCGACCGGATCCGTACGGGTGGCCGAGGCGCGCAGCCGCAGCGTTCCCGTCCGTACGGGCTCGCCGGCGCCCGGCGGGCCGGCGGACGGGCCGCCGTCGCCGCGGACCTCGCCCGGGGCGGGCCGGCGGGGCGCGACCATCCGGCCGGACACCTCGCGCTGCGCGTGCCACTCCGCGTAGTGGACGCCGTCCAGCAGCTCGGAGCGGCGCTTGAGCTCCGCGCCCAGCGCCTGCGCGAACTCCCGCATGCGCAGCGGATCGGAGGCGACCAGGTGGGCCGAGACGTGCGGGAGTTCGGTGCAGGGGAGCAGTCCGTCGCCGCGCTCGCCGCCGGCCCCGTCGAGGAGGACCAGGCCGAGCCGGTCCGGGCGGGCGCCCGAGGCCAGCGAAGCCGCCACCGAGCGCAGCAGCTCGGTCCGGCCGCTGCCGGCCGGCCCCTCCACGATCAGGTGCGGGCCGTCGTGGACCAGTTCGGTGCCGACGGGGCCGCGGCGCCCGCTGCCCAGCACGATCTCGGCCAGGCCGCCCTGGCCCTGTCCCCGGTCGGTGGCGGCCGCCCAGCGGGCCATCAGGGAGGCCGGGGTGGCCCGGGCCAGCCCCAGCTCGTCCAGCAGGCGGGCCGTGGCGGGCAGGGTGGCGGCCGTGGGCCGGCTCGGCCCGCCGCTCCCGCCGCCGGCCCCTCCGTCGGTGGGCCGCAGGGGTGCCAGGGCCCGGGCGAACCGCTCGGCCCAGGCGGTGGAGACGGCGTCGGAGACGGCGGTTCCCCCGGTCGGGACCGGCCGGCCGCCCCGGATCTCGAAGGTCCGTACGGCCGTGGCCACGTCCCCGCTGAGCAGGGCGACCGCACCGCAGTCCCGGAAGGCGGGGTTGCCCGCGCAGGCGGACTCGTAGGTGTCGGCGACCGGGGACGCGGGGGTGGCGGCCGGGGCCTCGGCGAGCGCCAGGACGTGGATCCCGGCGGCCGGGCCGTGCGAGGCGAGCCGGCCGGTGATGTCGCGCAGCGCGCCGGTGCCGGGGTCGCCGTCGAGGACGAGGAGGGTGTACGGGCCCGCGTAGCCGTCGGCCGTCTCGCGGACCCGGTCGGCAGGGGCGCTCGCCCAGTGCGCGCCCAGCGGCCCGTCGTCCAGGCGCCGGGTCAGCTCGGCCGTGCGGGCGGCGGCCTGGTCGCGGTCGAAGGCGAGCAGCAGGCGGCAGTCCTGGCCGTGCGCGGGCCGTACATGGGGCAGCCAGCCCAGCCAGCCCCAGTCGCGCCGCCGGTCGGCGAGCGGACGGGCCCGGTCCGCGCAGACGAGCACGATCTCCAGCTGCCCCGGTGCGTGCAGTCCCGCGAGCTGCGCGACCACCCAGCGGGCGGCCCCGGACAGCCGGGCCCGAGGGCCGGCCAGGCCGAGGGCGCCGACGGCGGGCAGCGACACCCGGCTCCCGGTGCCGAGCCCGACCTCCAGCAGCGCGGAACCGGCGTTCCGCCCGGACGTACGGGACCACAGGAGTCCGGTGGGCCCCATCGCGGCCAGCAGCAGCGCGGCCGGGTCGTCGGGGTGCGGCGGGGTGGCGGCCACGACGGCCTCCGCGGCGGCCTCGGCGACGTCCTCCCCGCGCACCCATTTGCGGGCCCACGCGCCGATGCCCTTGCGGCGGCCGGATCCGGGCCGGGACCCGTCCGGCCCGGCCGCGCCGGGGCCGTCGGCGGAGCCGGGCCTGCCGGGGTGGGCCGCGCCGACCGCGCCGGCCGGTCCGTACGGCCCGGCGGTGCCCGCGCCGGTGCCGGAGGCACCCGGTACCGGGCCGGGGGCCGCGGCCGACGCGTGCGGGGCGTACGCGCCGGCGCCGGGGCCGGCCGGGCCGCGGGCGCCCGCGGCGGTCCCGGGAACGTCGGGGAAGGCCCCCGCGGGGCCGGCGGGGCCTGCCGGGCCGCCGGGTCCGGCGGGTGCGGAGAGGGCCAGGTGGCCCTCCTGGTCCGGGGTCACGGGCAGCGCGGGCGCGCCCGCGGGCGCCAGGCGCAGGGTGGACTCGCCGACCTGCAGCAGGGCCCCCGGGGGCAGGGGGACCGGCCGGCTCCCGACCGGGGAGCCGTCGAGGGTGGTGCCGTTCGTCGAGTCCAGGTCGGCCACGGCCACCCGGCCGTCGTCGATCACCGTCACCGCGCAGTGCATCCGGGACACGTCGGGGTCGTCCAGCGGGACGTCGGCGTCGGAGGACCGGCCGACCCGGATCTGCCCGCCGTGCAGCAGGTGCACCCCGCCCGCGTCGGGTCCGGCCACGACGTGCAGCTGGGGTGCGCCGAGGCCGTCCTCGGGGAGCACGTCCGGCATCGGCGCGTTGAGCGCCAGCACCGCGCCGTCCACCAGCGGGGGCTCGCCCAGCACCCGGCGCTGGAGGTCGAGGCGCTCGGAGCCCGCGTACAGCACGACCGTGCCGCCGGTGTCGGGGCCGCCGACGGTGGCCGCGAGCCCGGAGGCGACCGCGGCCAGCGCGGTGCCGGCGGGCGCGGTGACGAGCACGTCACAGCTCGCGGGGGCGGTCGCGGTCTGGTGGCCGCTGCGCGACCCGAGGACGGTCAGCCGGATCTGCATCGCCGTCAGCGGTCCCTTCTGCGCGGTGCGCGGTGTGTGCGCCCGGCAGGGGGTCCCGTGACACGCGTGCCCGATCGCCCCCACCCGGCACGGACGCGTCGTCCGGTCAGGTCTGCCCGGAAGGCGGGCTCCCGTCCCGTGCCGTCCGTACGGGTGCATCCTCGCACCTGTCGCGGACAACACGCCCGGCACCCGGCAATAAATGATCTTGATCTGTCGCGGGCCGGGCAAGGGCCCGATCGAATCCGGACCGCGAGCGGGGGAAAGAAGGGGAAAATCGCCCCCGGCATACCCCGAAAACGTCACCCTCCGTACATATGTGCGGCAACCAACCTCGGCGGACCGGCGTCTTCCGGGGGGACACCCCCTAGAGTGGGCCGGAAAAACCACTCGACGGATCGACCACAGCAGACGACAGCAGGGGAGCGCGAGACGTGCGGCCAGTCGGCAGTAAATACCTGCTCGAGGAGCCGCTCGGGCGCGGCGCCACGGGCACCGTCTGGCGTGCCCGCCAGAGGGAGACCGCCGGCGCCGAGGCGGCCGTCGCGGGACAGCCCGGCGAGACCGTGGCCATCAAGGTCCTCAAGGAGGAGCTGGCCCAGGACGCCGACATCGTCATGCGCTTCCTGCGGGAGCGCTCGGTCCTGTTGCGCCTGACCCACCCCAACATCGTGCGCACCCGCGACCTCGTCGTCGAGGGCGACCTCCTCGCCCTGGTCATGGACCTGATCGAGGGCCCGGACCTGCACCGGTACCTGCGCGCGAACGGCCCCTTCACCCCCGTCGCCGCGAGCCTGCTGACCGCCCAGATCGCGGACGCGCTCGCCGCCAGCCACGCCGACGGCGTGGTGCACCGCGACCTCAAGCCGGCCAACGTGCTGCTCGACGAGCGCGGCGGGCAGATGAAGCCGATGCTCACCGACTTCGGCATCGCCCGCCTCGCGGACTCCCCGGGACTGACCCGCACGCACGAGTTCGTCGGCACCCCGGCCTACGTCGCCCCCGAGTCGGCCGAGGGCCGCCCGCAGACCTCCGCCGTCGACATCTACGGCGCTGGCATCCTGCTCTACGAACTGCTCACCGGCCGGCCGCCGTTCGCCGGCGGCACCGCGCTCGAAGTGCTCCACCGCCATCTCAGCGAGGAGCCGCAGCGCCCCTCGACCGTGCCCGAGCCGCTGTGGACGGTCATCGAGCGCTGCCTGCGCAAGGAGCCCGGCGAGCGCCCCAGCGCCGTGAGCCTGGCCCGCGGCCTGCGCGTGGTCGCCTCCGGCATCGGCGTGCACTCCACGGCCGCCGAGGTGGAGGCCGCGCTCGGCGTGGGCGCCCTCCTCGCGCCGGACCCCTCGCCGGCCCCGGTCCCCGAGACCCCCGGCGCCGCCGACCCCACCCAGGTGCTGCCGTCCGGGGCGGGGTCCCCGGCGGGCGCCTACGACCCGAACGCCATGACCAGCGTCATGCCGCCGGTCGGCGCCGCCGACGCCACCTCGGTGCTGCCCTCCACCGCGGGCCCCGGGGCCGACCCGACCTCGGTCATGCCGCCCGTGCAGCAGCCGGACGCCCCCCACCCGTGGCAGACGCAGATGGCGGCCGCCCGCGACCGCAACGAGCAGACGCAGATCCAGTACCTCGCCCCCGAGGACGACCCGCTGCGCCGCCGCCCGCAGCGCCAGGCGCCCCCGCCGCCGCAGCACCGGCCCCAGCAGCCGCAGCAGTACCGGCAGTCCCCGCCGCCGCAGCAGCAGTACCAGCAGCCGCAGCAGCCCCAGTACCGCCAGCCCCAGCAGCCTCCGCAGCAGCAGTACGCGCCGCCGCCCCCGCCGCCGCAGCACTACCAGCCGCAGCAGCGTCAGCCCCAGCAGTACCAGCAGCCGCAGCAGGCCCCGCAGCAGCCGCAGTACCGCCAGCCGCAGCAGCCCCAGCAGGCACCGCCGCAGCCCCCGGCCCCCCGGGAGCCGCGCGAGCCGCGCCGCCGCAGCGCCAACCCGGTCCGGATCCCCGGCCTCGGCTGCCTCAAGGGCTGCCTCGTGCTGATCCTGGTCTTCTTCGTGGCGGGCTGGCTGATCTGGGAGCTGACCCCGCTCCAGGAGTGGGTCGGCACCGGCAAGGGATGGTGGGACCAGGTGTGGAGCTGGGGCAGCGGCGTCGTCGACTGGGTCACCGCGATCGGCGACTCGGCGGGTTCGGGCTCCTCGGGTTCCGGCTCCGGCACCCCCTGAACCGGGGCCGGTAGCGCCGACTTCGTGGATTTGTCGACATCCGGGGCGTGATTTCGCCCGCAGAAGTGAAGGTCGTCGCGAATCGGGCCCCCTGCTGGCCTCCGAAGCCCATCGGGCCGCGTAGCTTTGGGGCGTACGCCAGCCACTGAGGGAGCAGTCGTGGCACGGAAAATCGGCAGCCGGTACACCGCGCACCAGATCCTCGGGCGCGGCAGCGCGGGCACGGTGTGGCTGGGCGAGGGGCCTGACGGGCCCGTCGCCGTCAAACTCCTGCGCGAGGACCTCGCGTCGGACCAGGAACTGGTCGGACGCTTCGTCCAGGAGCGCAGCGCCCTGCTCGGCCTGGAGCATCCGCACGTCGTCTCCGTCCGCGACCTCGTCGTGGACGGCAACGACCTCGCCCTCGTCATGGACCTCGTCCGCGGTACGGACCTGCGCACGCGGCTCGACCGCGAGCGCCGGCTGGCCCCCGAGGCGGCCGTGGCGATCGTCGCGGACGTGGCCGACGCGCTGGCCGCGGCGCATGCGGCGGGTGTCGTGCACCGGGACGTCAAGCCGGAGAACGTCCTGCTGGACATGCAGGGTCCGCTCGGCCCCGGCGGCTCGCACCCGGCCCTGCTGACCGACTTCGGCGTCGCCAAGCTGATCGACTCCCCGCGGCGGGCCCCCGCGGGGAGGGCCACCGCCCCGACGACCCGGATCATCGGCACCCCGGACTACCTGGCGCCGGAGATCGTGGAGGGCCTGCCCCCGCGCGCGGCCGTGGACATATACGCCCTGGCCACCGTCCTGTACGAGCTGCTGGCCGGATTCACGCCCTTCGGCGGCGGCCACCCGGGCGCGGTCCTGCGGCGGCACGTGACGGAGACGGTCGTCCCGCTGCCGGGCATCCCCGACGAACTGTGGCAGCTGATGGTGCAGTGCCTGGCCAAGGCCCCGGCCTCGCGGCTGCGGGCCTCGGAGCTCTCGGTCCGCCTGCGGGACCTGCTGCCGATGCTGGCCGGGATGCCGCCGCTGGACGTGGACGAGCCGGACGACGCGGAACCGGAGCCCGCGGTCTCCGAGGAGCCCTCCGCCGCCCCGGTGCGGCGGCGCAGCGTGGTCCCGCTGGTGCCCGGGTCGGCGACCGACTCCAACCGGGACACCCACACCTCGATGCGGGTGCCCGGGCCGGACGAGCTGGCGGGCGGGGCGCTGGGTACGGCCCGTGTGCCGCGTCCGGCCGGCGGGCACCGGCCCGGCTCGGCCCGGCACCGCGCCGAGGCCGCGCGCAAGCGGCGCCTGACCCTCTCCGCGGTCGCCGTGGCCCTGGCCGCCGCCGTCGGACTGGGCGGCTGGCTGGCGTTCTCGGGCGACGACCCGGAGCCCCGGCCCCAGGACAACAAGCAGCAGTCCGTCCCCCGGGTGCCGTAGCGGGTGCCTCGGCGGGTGCCGCGCCGCGGTTCGGGGGCCCTGCCCCCGAACCTCCGATCGGCGGACGTGCCCCGCCCGGGAGGGGCTAGGCCGGGACGAGTTCCGGGTGCCAGCGGCGTGCGACGGCCGGGTGGGCGCGGACCCATCCCTTCAGCTCGTTGCGGCCGTATTCGGCGTGCAGCGGGTTCGACGCGTCGTGCGCGACGCCGGGCGCCGCGCGCAGGTAGTCGCCCGGCACGGTCTCCACCACGGCGTCCAGCCGCGGGTTGTAGAAGAACGGCACCGAGAAGCGCTCCACCGCCCCGGGCGGGCTGACCACCCGGTGGTCGGTCGCCGTCAGGTACCCCTCGGTCGCGATCTCCAGCAGCTCGCCCAGGTTCACCACGAAGGCCCCCGGCATCGGCGGCACGTCCACGTAGCCGCCGTCCCGGACCACCTGCAGGCCCCCCACCGAGTCCTGCAGCAGGAGCGTGAGGAAGCCGTAGTCCTTGTGCGCCCCGACGCCCTGGTCGGCGCCGGACGGGGCCGATCCGGGATAGCGGATCAGCTTGGTGTGCAGGTGGGGGCGGTCGGCGAAGGCCTCGTCGAAGAAGTCGGCCGGGGCGCCGATGGAGACCAGGAGCTCCTGGAGCAGGCGGTGCGCGACCGCCGCCAGCCGGGTCTGCCAGTCCAGGACCACCGTGCGCAGCTCGGGGAGGGCGGCCGGCCACTGGTTCGGGCCCTCCAGCCACAGGTACGCCGGGTCGTCCGGGCCCACGGCCGGCGCGGGCCGCTCCGCGCCCACGTCCAGCTGGTCGCGCCAGTCCGAGGCCCCGCCGGTCAGCTCGTGCCCGATCCGGGTGTAGCCGCGGAAGTGCGGGGAGTTCAGGTTGCTCACGGCGAGCCGGTCGGCCTCCGGGAGGGCGAAGAAGGTCCGGGTGACCTCCAGGATGCGGGCGCTCTCGGCGGCGGTCACGCCGTGCCCGGTCAGGTGCAGGAAACCGGTGTCCCTGGCTGCTGCGTGCAGCTTCTTCAGGAAATCGGCCCGCTGGGCCGGGTCGTCGGCCTGGGAGAGGTCCAGGACGGGGAGAGAGTGCGCGGACGGCATGACGGCTCCGTTTCGGATGTCACGGGGTCCTGTTCCCCAGAGGTGGCGGGGCAGCGGGTGGGGCGGGGCCGCCGGCAGGGATGGTGCCGGCGGCCGCTCGGGCCGCGTACAGGACCAAGTCGGATCGGTGTGGATCAGGCTTGGGTTCGGTCCGGCGGCTGACAGCTCGTCGTCGTGACGCGCATGTAGTCCACATGGCGGCGCTTGACGAGGAGAACGGTCATACGGTGAGCGTACGCCCGTGCGAGCCATCATCAGAACGGGTGATCCGGCCTGCCCGGACGGGCCCGGCCCCGGACCGGCTACGCTGGACCCGTGGCAGTCGTCGATGTTTCCGAAGAGCTGAAGTCCCTCTCCTCGACCATGGGGTCGATCGAGGCCGTCCTGGACCTCGACAAGCTGAGGGCAGATATCGCCGTGCTCGAGGAGCAGGCCGCCGCGCCGTCCCTGTGGGACGACCCGGACGCCGCCCAGAAGATCACGAGCAAGCTTTCGCACCTCCAGGCGGAGGTCCGCAAGGCCGAGACCCTGCGCGGGCGCATCGACGACCTCGGGGTGCTCTTCGAGCTCGCCCAGGAGATGGACGACGCCGACACCCTCGCCGAGGCCGAGACCGAGCTCGCGTCCGTGCGCAAGGCACTGGACGAGATGGAGGTCCGGACCCTGCTCTCCGGCGAGTACGCCGAGCGCGAGGCCCTGGTCAACATCCGTGCCGAGGCCGGCGGCGTCGACGCCTCCGACTTCGCCGAGCGCCTCCAGCGCATGTACCTGCGCTGGGCCGAGCGCCACGGCTACTCCACCGAGATCTACGAGACCTCGTACGCGGAAGAGGCCGGCATCAAGTCGACCACCTTCGTCGTCAAGGCCCCGTACGCCTACGGCACCCTCTCCGTCGAGCAGGGCACCCACCGCCTCGTGCGCATCTCGCCCTTCGACAACCAGGGCCGCCGCCAGACCTCCTTCGCGGGCGTCGAGGTGCTCCCGGTCGTCGAGACCAGCGACCACGTCGAGATCGACGAGTCCGAGCTGCGCGTCGACGTCTACCGCGCCTCCGGCCCCGGCGGCCAGGGCGTCAACACCACCGACTCGGCCGTGCGCATCACGCACATCCCGACCGGCATCGTCGTCTCCTGCCAGAACGAGCGCTCGCAGATCCAGAACAAGGCCAGCGCCATGAACGTCCTCCAGGCCAAGCTGCTGGAGCGGCGCCGCCAGGAGGAGCAGGCCAGGATGGACGCCCTCAAGGACGGCGGAAGCTCCTGGGGCAACCAGATGCGCTCCTACGTCCTGCACCCGTACCAGATGGTCAAGGACCTGCGGACGGAGTTCGAGGTCGGCAACCCGCAGGCGGTCCTCGACGGCGAGATCGACGGCTTCCTGGAGGCCGGAATCCGCTGGCGCAAGCAGCAGGAGCAGACCGCGTAAGGCGCTCCGCGGCGCACGCACGCAGTGCGGCGCCCGCACGGAACACGGGAAGGGCCCGGACACCACGAGGTGTCCGGGCCCTTCCGCTCGACTGTGATCGGTACGCGGCGCGGGCACCGACGAGTACCGGCGCCGGGTCCCGCCCGGACAGCGCCTCCTAGGCGGTCTGCTGGGCCACCAGCACCAGAGCTGCCACGAGGACCACCATGAGCACGATGAGCGTCACGGGGTTCAGGCCGGAGAAGGGGCCCTCCTGCTGGAGGCGCTCCCGGTTCGCCCGGCACACCGGGCAGCGGCCCTGGCTGACGGGTGCGGCGCAGTTCGCGCACACGAGCCGGTCATATGTCATGCGCTCCTCCTCTCGTCCCCTCGGTCTTCCTTCTTGCCTAACGGCACGGGGAACCGGAGCGTTCCCCCTACCACTGTGCCAGCTTCGCCGACATTCGGCGCGGCCCGTCCGGGCAATCGCGGTCCGGACCCTCCCGGACCAGGGGATAAAGCGGACAACTCCGGATGCCGGGTCCCCACCTCGCGCCCGTTCGCGTATGGTCACGCACACCTACTCCCGGCGACCGTGGTGCACCCGTGATCCGATTCGACAGCGTCTCCAAGTCCTACCCGAAGCAGAGCCGTCCCGCACTCAGAGAAGTCTCCCTCGACATCGCGAAGGGCGAGTTCGTCTTCCTGGTCGGCTCGTCCGGCTCCGGCAAGTCCACGTTCCTGCGCCTGATCCTGCGCGAGGAGCGGGCGAGCCACGGCCAGGTGCACGTCCTGGGCAAGGACCTCGCCAAGCTCTCCAACTGGAAGGTCCCGCAGATGCGGCGCCAGCTGGGGACCGTCTTCCAGGACTTCCGCCTGCTGCCCAACAAGACGGTGGCCGAGAACGTGGCCTTCGCCCAGGAGGTCATCGGCAAGCCCCGGGGCGAGATCCGCAAGGCCGTCCCGCAGGTCCTCGAACTGGTCGGCCTGGGCGGCAAGGAAGAGCGCATGCCCGGCGAGCTCTCCGGCGGTGAGCAGCAGCGCGTGGCCATCGCCCGCGCCTTCGTCAACCGCCCGGCGCTGCTGATCGCGGACGAGCCCACCGGCAACCTCGACCCCCAGACCTCCGTCGGGATCATGAAGCTGCTGGACCGGATCAACCGGACCGGCACCACCGTGATCATGGCGACGCACGACCAGCAGATCGTCGACCAGATGCGCAAGCGCGTCATCGAACTCGAACAGGGCCGACTCGTGCGCGACCAGTCGCGCGGCGTCTACGGCTACCAGCACTGAAAGGCCCCCCAGAGTCATGCGCGCCCAGTTCGTCATGTCCGAGATCGGCGTCGGCCTCCGCCGCAATCTCACCATGACCTTCGCGGTCATCATCTCGGTGGCCCTGTCACTGGCCCTGTTCGGCGGCTCCCTGCTCATGAGCGAGCAGGTGGGCAGGATGAAGGGCTACTGGTACGACAAGGCCAACGTCTCGATCTACCTCTGCAACAAGCAGGACGCCCAGGAGGCCGGCGAGGCCGCCGCCAACACCGCGGGCGGCGGCGCGGGCGGCGTGGCCACCTGCCGCAAGGGCGCCGTGACCGAAGAGCAGAAGAAGCAGATCGAGACCGAGCTCAAGGCGATGTCCCTGGTCAAGTCGGTCACCTACGAGTCGGCCGACGAGGCGTACAAGCACTACCAGGAGCAGTACGGGCACACCGCCCTGGCCTCCTCCATCACCCCCGACCAGATGCAGGAGTCCTTCCGGGTCAAGCTCAAGAACCCGGAGAAGTACAAGGTGGTCACCTCCGCCTTCGCGGGCCGCGACGGCATCCACACCGTCGACGACCAGCGCCAGGCGATCGACGACCTCTTCCGGATCCTCAACTACCTCAACATGGCCGCCGTGGGCATCATGGCGATCATGCTGATCGTGGCGCTGCTGCTGATCGTCAACACCGTGCGCGTCTCGGCGTTCAGCCGCAGGCGGGAGACCGGGATCATGCGGCTCGTGGGCGCGTCCAGCTTCTACATCCAGGTCCCCTTCATCATGGAGGCCGCCGTCGCCGGGCTCATCGGCGCGCTCTTCGCCTGCGCCATGCTCGTCTCCGGCCAGTACTTCGTGATCGACCACGGCGTCGGCCTGCGCGACAAGATCCAGCTCATCGACTTCATGGGCTGGGGATCGGTGCTGGCCAAGCTCCCGTACGTGCTCTTCATCGGCCTCCTGATGCCCTCCATGGCCGCCTTCATCGCCCTGCGCAAGTACCTGAAGGTGTGACAAGCGCCCCGCGAGCGGTACGGCCAACCATCCGTACCGGCGCGGGGCTTGTCCTAGACTCGGCGCCATGCTGGGCTTGCCGAGTGTCCCCGCCTTCTGTCTCCGGCCCCGTGACCCACGTCGCGGGGCCGTTTTGACGTTAACGTTCGTCGCCGTCGTCGCCGTCGGCGCGTTCACCGGCTGCTGGGACCGCGAGGAGGGCGCCGCGGCCGCCGCACCCGCGGACGCCTCCGCGCCCGGCGCCCCGCGCGCGCCGGGCACCGCCGACCGCGAGGCGGTCGCCCGCGCCGCCGCCGAGGCCGTCGCCGAGGGCAAGTCCGGCAAGAAGGCCGCGCAGGAGGTCGTCAGCCGCAGCGGCGACCGCTGGGGCACGGTCTACGACCGGGGCGAGTACGCCGCCTTCGCCGAGGGCCTCGACGGGCACTGGACCGGTGTCGGGGTCTGGGCCGTGCGCGCCCGGGACGGCATGATCAACGTCGACGGGGTGCAGCCCGGCAGCCCGGCCGCCCGGGCCGGCCTGCGCGCCGGGGACCGGCTGCTGAGCGTCGACGGGCACGCCGTGACCGGACTGGCCGTGGCCGACGTGGTCGCGCTGCTGCGCGGCACCGCCGGGACCCCCGTCGTGCTGAACCTGAGCCGGGACGGCTCCGACCTCACCGAGACCGTCCTGCGCGAGCGGCTGAGCGCCGAGCCGGTGACCGTACGGCAGCTCGCCGGCGACGTCACCGTCGTCAAGGTCACCTCCTTCACCCGCGGTTCCGGCGAGCGGGTCAGGGCGGCCGTCCGCGCGGCCCCGGCCGGCGGCGGGGTCGTGCTCGACCTGCGCGGCAACCGCGGCGGGCTCGTGGACGAGGCCGTCACGGCCGCCTCGGCCTTCCTGGACGGCGGGCTCGTGGCGACGTACGACGTACGGGGCGAGCAGCGCGTCCTGAACGCTGCCCCGGGCGGGGACACGACCCGACCGCTGGTGACCCTCGTCGACGGCGGCACGATGAGCGCCGCCGAACTGGTCACGGGCGCCCTCCAGGACCGCGGCCGGGCGGTGGCGGTGGGCAGCAGGACCTTCGGCAAGGGCTCGGTGCAGATGCCGACCGAGCTCCCGGACGGCTCGGTGGCCGAGCTGACCGTGGGCACGTACCGCACACCGGCGGGCCGCAGCCTCGACGGCGCCGGCATCACCCCCGACGTACCGGGGGGCGAGTGGGCCGAGGAGCGGGCCGTCACGGTATTGGGTGGCCTCGGGGTGGGTCCGTAGTGCGAAAATGACCGCACTATGGCTAAGGAAAAAGGGCGCAAGCTGATCGCCCAGAACAAGAAGGCGCGGCACGACTACACGATCCTCGACACCTACGAGTGCGGTCTCGTGCTCACCGGTACCGAGGTCAAGTCCCTGCGCCAGGGCCGGGCCTCGCTGGTGGACGGCTTCGTGTCGGTGGAGAGCCGGGAGGCCTGGCTCTACAACGTGCACGTGCCGGAGTACAGCCAGGGCACCTGGACGAACCACAGCGCCCGGCGCAAGCGCAAGCTCCTCATGCACCGGGAGGAGATCGACAAGCTGGAGCGCAAGGCGGAGGAGTCGGGTCACACGATCGTGCCCCTCGCCCTGTACTTCAAGGACGGCCGCGCGAAGGTCGAGATCGCCCTGGCGAAGGGCAAGAAGGAGTACGACAAGCGGCAGACGATGCGCGAGAAGCAGGACACCCGCGAGACGAACCGGGTGATCTCGGCCATCCGTCGCAAGCAGCGCGGCACGGTTTAATCGCCTGGCACGCGGTGGTCCACTTCGCGTACCATGGCGTCAGCACCGCCCCCCGGGGTGGAGCACATTGTGCAGTACCTAACTGAACAGCGTGAAACATGGGGATGATCGGTTTCGACAGCGGATGTCGATGCAGGGGAAGCGAGCCGAGGAAGCGGCAATGATCTCGCTAACCACATGTCGCAAAAAATAATCGCCAACTCCAAGAGCGATAACTCCCGCTTCACCCTCGCTGCCTAATAACAGTGAGCTGAAGCCTCTGTGAGGAGCGTCAGCCCGGAAGTGGTCCCGGTCCGGATCCTGGCGTCAACTAGGGATCTAAACCTCTAGCCCCGGTCACGGGGGCCGGAGGGAAATCAAACAGTGACTGAGCCCGTCGGAGACTTGTCCGTGTGATCTCCGGGGCCGAGAAAAGCGCAGCGGACTGCGCTCGGAGAAGCCCTGCTTCTGCACCGTTGGACGCGGGTTCGATTCCCGCCATCTCCACTCATCCCATGTGGGCGAAGGCCCCCGGCCGCGACGTCAGTCGCGGCCGGGGGCCTTCGGCTTTCCCGCGCTGCTCGGGTCGACGAGATGGCGATACGTCAGTCCGAGTAGTGGTAGCGGGCCTTGAGGATCTTCACTTCTTTGTCGTCGGCTCGGTAGACCAGTCGGTGTTCGTCGTCGATCCGGCGGGACCAGTAGCCCGTCAAGTCGCCCTTGAGCGGTTCGGGCTTGCCGATGCCGGCGAACGGGGACCGCTGGATCTCCTGGATCAGGCGGGTGATCCGCTTGGCCATCTTGCGGTCCGCCCCGAGCCAGAAGAGGAAGTCCTCCCAGGCGCCCGGGTCGAAATGGACACTCCTCACTCGTCACCGGCCAGGTTCTGGAGCTCCTCCATGCTCTTTACTACGCTCGCGGCACCTTCCTTGTCGCGTGCGACGGCTTCCATCAGCCGGCGGGCGTTCGCGGGGGAGCGCAGCAGGTAGACCGTCTCCTGCCAGGAGTCGTAGTCGGCGGCCGACATGAGCACCGCGTCACCGCTCTTGGAGCTGATGCGTACGGGGACGTGGTCATCGTTGACGCGTTCGATAAGGGGGAACAGCGTCTTGCGGGCCTCGCTGGCGCTTATGGGCATCTGCCGCCTCCATTCGGAATGGTACGGGGTTATGGTACCGCTGGCGTACCGGAATGTGGTACCGGAAGGCTGACCTGGGCGTGGGCGCACGGCGACGGGCCCCCCGGCCGTGGGCCGGGGGGCCCGGGTCAGGCGGGGGTGGGGGTCAGCAGAAGGGGACCTTGTTGAGGTTCAGGGCGTAGCGGGCGGCGATCCAGCCGGAGCCGTCGGCGAGCTTGTACCAGATCGAATTGCCGTCGACCTTCTCGCCGTTGACCTTGCACTGGAGCTTGACGACCGTGCCGGTCGGGATCTTGCCCTGCTGCTTGTAGTGGGTGCCGGGGCCGGAGCGGACTCCGAGGCCCTTGCCGGGGCTGACGATCTTGGCCTTCGGCTTCGCCTCGGGCTTCTCGTGGTGGCCGCCGCCGCACTTGCAGTCGCCGGGCTTCCCGGGCCTGCCCGTGTCGCCCTTCGGGCCCTTGGGGCCCTGCGGGCCGGCCGGGCCCGGCTTGCCGGGGTGGCCCTTGGGGCCCTGGGGGCCTGCGGGGCCGGGCTTGCCCGTGTGGCCCTTCGGGCCCTGTGGGCCGGGCTTGCCGGTGTCGCCCTTGAGGCCCTTGGGGCCCTGCGGGCCGCGCGGACCCGCGGGGCCGGTGTCGCCCTTCGGGCCGTTCGCCGGTCCGGGCTCGCCCTTCGGGCCCTGGGGCCCGGCGGGGCCCGGCTTGCCTTCGGGGCCCTTCGGGCCCCGCTTGCCGGTGTCTCCCTTGTCCCCCTTGTCGCCCTTCTCTCCCTTGGGGCCGGGGCGCCCGGGCTTGCCGTGGTGGCCCGGCTTGCCGTCGTCGCCCTTGTCGCCCTTGGGGCCGGTCACCGGGGTGGCGACCGCGAACAGCGCGGGCGCCGCCTCGTCCGTCGACCACTCGCCGCCGTGCAGCGTGGTGCCCTGCGGCGCGTCCGCGTCCACCCGCAGGGCGACGCCCAGCCGGGTCTGCTCGTTCGAGGGGAAGACGAAGCCGGCGCGGTCCCCGGCGTCGCACGTCAGCCGGCGCGCGTCGGCCGAGCGCGTGCACGGGAGCGAGGAGCGCTGCCCGTCCCAGTAGAAGCGGGCCTCGGGGAAGGTCGTACGGTCCGGCGCGGTGATCCGGAAGGTGCTGCTCACGGCCTGGTCGGACCCGTTGGCGGCCGCGATGACGACGCGGCCCGTCCCGCCGGGGGCGATCGAGGGGACGTACGGCTGGAAGAACCGGATGTTCGAGGAGTCGGCGGCGGCCGCCACGGCCGGTGCCAGGCAGGCGGCGGTGACGGCTGCGACGAACAGGGCCGCGGGCACGGAACGGGAAGCAGGCACGGGTAGTTCCTCCGCACAGGGAAGGGCGCTGGGGAAAGCACCCCCAGTTATTGCGGATCGTGACCGGCGGTCGTGCGTACCACGCGGGAATGATCACTCGGCCGCCGGATCGATCGGCCTGTCAGGGCGATCGCCAGCGCGATCAGCGCGGCCGTCGCCGGTACCGCGTACGCGGCGACCGGACCCGCGTCCTCCACCACCCGGCCGGCGCTCGCGGCGCCGACCGCGATGCCCGCGAAGACGGCGGTGACCGCCAGGGTCATGCCCTCGTTCAGCCGCCCCTCGGGGGTGCGGGCCTGGACCTGCGCCATCGCCGTGACCATCGCCGGGGCCGTGGCCATGCCGGCCAGCAGCAGGGCGCCCGCTAGGACGGTCACGGAGCCGGTGGCCGCCGCGGCCCACGGGAGGGTCATCGCGAGGGCCAGGGCGCACACGCAGGCCCTCAACGACCGGGCGCGCACGGTGCCGTAGAGCAGGCCGGCCGCGCAGGAGCCCGCCGCCTGCACGGCCAGCACCAGGCCGGACGCGGCGCCCAGGCCCTGGGCGTCGAGGTGGGCGATCGAGGCGACCTCCATCGAGCCGAAGACCACGCCCGTGACGAGGAAGAGCGGCAGCAGCGGCCCCAGCGCGCGCAGCGGGGACCCGCGCCGCGGCGCCGCCGACACGGGGGGCTGGGTGGCGCGGCAGGAGGTGAAGACCAGCATGCCCGTGAGCAGCAGGACGGCCCCGGCCAGGGTGCCGGCCTCCGGGAAGAGCACGCCGCACAGGAAGGCCGCCAGGACCGGCCCGAGCATGAAGCACAGCTCGTCCGCCGCCTGTTCGAAGGACATCGCCGTGTGGTGGGCGGCGGGGGAGTCGCGCAGCAGGTGCGTCCAGCGGGCGCGGGACATGCCGCCGATGTTGGGGGTGGTGGCGGTCGCGGCGTACGAGGCGAAGAGCGTCCAGGCGGGCGCGCCGCTGCGGACGCAGGCGACCAGGGACAGCGAGCCGAGGACCGCGATCAGGGTCGCCGGGACGGCGATCCGGGCCTGGCCGTGCCGGTCGATCAGCCGGGCGGTCAGGGGAGCCACCACCGCCGTGGCCGCCAGGCCGGTCGCCGTGACCGCGCCGGCGAGCGCGTACGAGCCCCGCTGGCCGGCGATCATCATGACCGCGCTGACCCCGAACATGCCCATCGGCAGGCGTGCGACGAGGTTGCCGGCGGTGAACCCCCGGGTGCCGGGCAGGGCGAACAGCCGGCGGTAGGGGCCGGGTGCCCGCCCGGCGGCACGGCGAGCGGCCGCGGGGGAGGCGGACGGCGAGGAGGACGGGGAGGCGGAGGGGGAAGTGCCGGTGATCACGAGAGTGCTGCCGGTGACGGTCATGAGGGGCATGGGTCCACCCTCGGCCGGGGCGGTGTGCGGCGTCCAACACCTGTTCCGGGGCCATTCACCCGTTCCCGTTGTTAGTCTCCGGGGGTGAATCCCCGTGATGTGGAACCCCGGCTCCTGCGCGGGTTCGTCGCCGTGGCCGAGGAGCTGCACTTCACCCGTGCCGCCACCCGCCTGTACGTCGCCCAGCAGGCGCTGAGCAGGGACGTCCGGCGCCTCGAACAGACCCTGGCGGCCACCCTGTTCCTCCGCACCACCCGCGCCGTCGAGCTCACCGCCGACGGGCACCGCCTGCTGCCCCTGGCCCGGCGCGTCCTGCGCGCCCACGAGGAGCTCGCCGCTGCCTTCACAGCCGGGGCCGCGGCCGGCGCGGCACCCCGCCCGCTGCTGGTCGACCTGAACACCGACGGCCCCGGCACCGCGCGCACCGTACTGGAACGCGCCCGCGAACTCGCCCCCGACTGCGAGCTGATGGCCCGCTTCGAGAGCGGGCTCACCCACGCCGCCGCCGAGGTCGCGGCCGGCCGGCTCGACGTCGCCTTCGGGTACGCCGACGGGCTCGACCCCGTACTGCGGGCGCCGCTCGCGCAGCGCCCCGTACGGTACGAGCCGCTCGCCGTGCTGCTGCCCGAGGGGCACCCGCTGGCCGCGGGGGAGTCCGTACCGCTGGACGCGCTGGCCGGGGAGACCGTGTACGCGGGCGCCGGGAACCCGCGCACGCTGGAGTGGACGGGTCTGGCGCGCGAGCTGTTCGCCGGGCGGGGCATCCTGATGGCGCCGCCCGCGCCGGTCGCCATGGGCATGGACGAATTCCGCCGGGTCATGGTCAAGACCGGCAATCCGGTGCTGGCGACCGTGGGCTTCCTCCAGATGCCGGGGTGCGTGAAGCTGCCGCTGACCGATCCGGTGCCGCTGTCGCCGCTGTCGATGGTGTGGCGCAAGGGATTCGGCCACCCCGGGCTCGATGCCCTGCAGGCCGCGGCCGCCGGGCTGGCCGCCGAGCGGGGCTGGCTCGTGCCGCCGGCCGGGAGCTGGCTGCCCGCCCCGCTCACACACGGTCCCGGCGGCGGGTGAGAGCAAGGTTTCCCGGCGGTCATCCGGCGGGGACCGGGGCCGAAACGCGCCCTTCCTACCGTCGTTCCCACGGACGCGACAGCTGTGGAGGCGTGTGATGACCGGTACCGCACCGCGCAAGCGGGGCCGCTGGATCGAGCAGTGGGATCCCGAGGACGAGACCTTCTGGAAGGAGACCGGGGAGCGGGTCGCCCGCCGCAACCTGCTGTACTCCGTGCTCTCCGAGCACATCGGATTCTCCATCTGGTCCCTCTGGTCCGTGATGGTGCTCTTCATGGGCCCGCAGTACGGCATCGACCCGGCCGGGAAGTTCTTCCTGATCGCGACGGCCACCTTCGTGGGCGCCCTCGTGCGCGTGCCGTACACCTTCGCCGTCGCCCGCTTCGGCGGCCGGAACTGGACGGTCTTCAGCGCGCTGCTGCTGCTCGCCCCGACGGTCGCCGCGATCGTCGTGATGGAGCCGGGGACCTCCTACGGGACCTTCCTGCTCGTCGCCGCCCTCACCGGCGTCGGCGGCGGCAACTTCGCCTCCTCCATGACCAACATCAACGCCTTCTTCCCGCTGCGGAAGAAGGGCTGGGCGCTCGGCCTGAACGCCGGCGGCGGCAACATCGGCGTGCCCGTCGTCCAGCTGGCGGGCCTGCTCGTCATCGCCACCGCCGGGGCCGGCCACCCGCGGCTGCTGCTGGGCGCCTACATCCCGCTGATCGTGATCGCCGCGGTGCTGGCCGCCGTACGGATGGACAACCTCGCGCCCGTCCGCAACGACACCGGCGCGGTCCGCGATGCCCTGAAGGACGCGCACACCTGGATCATGGCCTTCCTCTACATCGGGACGTTCGGGTCCTTCATCGGCTACAGCTTCGCCTTCGGACTGGTCCTGCAGACCCAGTTCGGGCGCACCCCGCTCCAGGCCGCCTCCCTGACCTTCGTCGGACCGCTGCTCGGCTCGCTGATCCGGCCGGTGGGCGGGGCGCTCGCGGACCGGTTCGGAGGGGCCCGCATCACCCTGGGCACCTTCGTGGCGATGGCCGCGGCGACCGGGGTGGTCGTGTTCGCCTCGCAGCGGTCCTCGCTCCCGGTCTTCCTCGTCGGGTTCGTCGCCCTGTTCGTCCTGAGCGGGCTCGGCAACGGCTCGACGTACAAGATGATCCCGGGCATCTTCCAGGCCAAGGCCCTGGCGCGCGGGATGAGCGGCGAGGACGCGGCGGCGTACGGGCGGCGGCTCTCCGGCGCCTCCATGGGACTGATCGGCGCGGTCGGCGCGCTCGGCGGCCTGGGCATCAACCTGGTCTTCCGCGAGGCGTTCCGCACCTCCGGATCCGGTACGACGGCCTTCGCCACCTTCCTCGGCTTCTACGCCCTGTGCTGCGCGGTCACGTGGGCGGTATACCTTCGCCGCCCGGCGGCCCCGGTGCTCCACACGGCCGAGGCCCCGGTGAAACCCCAGCTCACGTCGGTGTAACCGGAGCGAAATACGGGTGAACCGAGTCCGACACGCCGAGTTGGCAGGCTCGGTCCGGCCGTACCGCCCCCCCCATGCGTCAGTAGGCAGGTCACGATGGACGACAGGAACTCCCGCCCACTCGCAGGCTTCACCGTCGGGGTCACCGCCGCCCGGCGCGCGGACGAGCTCATCGCGCTGCTGCGCCGGCGCGGGGCGTCGGTGCTGCACGCGCCGGCCCTGCGGATCGTCCCGCTCGCCGACGACAGCGAACTGCTCGCCGCCACCAAGGAACTGATCGGCTGCCCGCCGGACGTGGTCGTCGCCACCACCGCCATCGGCTTCCGCGGCTGGGTCGAGGCCGCCGACGGGTGGGGGGTCGGCGAGGAACTCCTGGAGACGCTGCGCTCCACCGAACTGCTGGCGCGCGGCCCGAAGGTGAAGGGCGCCATCCGGGCCGCCGGGCTCGTGGAGGAGTGGTCCCCGCAGTCGGAATCGCTCGCCGAGGTACTGGACCGGCTGCTGTCCGACGGGGTCGACGGCCGGCGGATCGCGCTCCAGCTGCACGGGGAGCCGCTGCCCGGCTTCGTCGAGGCGCTGCGGGCCGGCGGGGCCGAGGTGGTGGTGGTCCCGGTGTACCGGTGGATGCCCCCGGAGGACCTCGCACCGCTGGACCGGCTGCTGGACGCGGTCGTCGCCGGCGCGGTGGACGCCGTCAGCTTCACCTCGGCCCCGGCGGCGGCCTCGCTGCTGTCCCGGGCCGGCGAGCGGGGCATGCGGGAGGCCGTGCTGGACGCGCTGCGCGGCGGGCCGCTGTCCGCGTGCGTCGGGCCGGTGACGGCGCTGCCGCTGCAGGCGCTCGGCGTGGACACGGTCCAGCCGGAACGGTTCCGGCTCGGCCCGCTGGTGCAGCTGCTCTGCCAGGAGCTGCCCGGCCGGGCGCGCGTACTGCCGGTGGCCGGGCACCGGATGGAGATCCGCGGGCACGCGGTCCTCCTCGACGCGGAACTGCGGCCGGTGCCGCCCGCCGGGATGGCCCTGCTGCGGTCCCTCGCCCGACGGCCGGGCTGGGTGGTGGCCCGCGCTGAACTGCTGCGGGCGCTGCCGGGCGCGGGCCGCGACGAGCACGCCGTGGAGACGGCGATGGCCCGGCTGAGGGCGGCGCTGGGGGCGCCGAACCTCATCCAGACGGTGGTCAAGCGCGGCTACCGGCTGTCGCTGGACGCGGGCGGCGCCGATGCGTACGGGGAGCTCCCGCAGGACGTGGCGGTGACGGTCAGGGGCGTCCTGGGCTAGCGTGCCCGGATGATCATTGACGGCGTGGAGATGAGGGGCGTCGCACTGGACGACGCCGCGGGACTGGCCGAGGCGTTCGCGCGGAACCGGGTGAACATGGCGCCGACCGAGCCGGCCCGGTCCGACGCCTTCTACACCGAGGCGGGGCAGCGGGAGCGGATCGGGCAGCAGCTGGAGTCCCGGGACGCCGGGCGGCTGCTGCCGTACGTGTTCGTGGACCTGGCGAGCGGCGCGGCGCTGGGGACCATCAACCTGGGCAACATCCAGCGCGGGCCGCTGAGCAGCGGCGGGCTCGGCTACTGGGTCGACGAGGCCTGCAGCGGCAAGGGGCTGGCCACGGCCGGCGCCGAGGAGGTCTGCCGGATCGCCCGCGAGGAGCTGGGGCTGCACCGGGTCGAGGCCGGGACCCTGGTCGACAACCTGGCCTCGCAGCGGGTGCTGGCGAAGGCGGGCTTCGAGCAGTACGGCTTGGCGCCGCGCTACCTGCACATCGACGGCGCCTGGCGCGACCACTGCCTCTTCCAGCGGATCCTGCACGACGACCCTCCGGCCGCCTAGCCGATTCGGCTCCTGCCCGGAACAGGCGGCCCCTGCCGCCGGAGGCACCGGTTCGGGGGCTTCCCCCGCGGGCGGCGGACGGGCACTCTGGGGAGGCGCCCGACGACGCGAGGCGGTGACGGACATGCGGTTCGACTCCGGGCGGGTCTGCCTGGACCTGGTGGCCACCTTCGCCCCGCACGAGGGGATCCCGGACGGCGACGAGCTGCGGCTGTGGCTCGCCGGGGCCGGGCTCGTGCCCGACCGGACCCCGCTGGCCCGGGTCGGCCCCGACTGGGCCGCGGCCTTCCGCGCACTGCGCGCCGACGTGGAGAGCCTCGTACGGGCGGAGCTGTCCGGGACCGACCCCGACGAGGGCGCCCTGGCCCGGGTCAACGCGCTGGCCGCCGGACCACCCCCGGGGCTGTGCGCCGTACGGGACCAGGAAGGCCACCTCGTGCGGGAGTTGTGCGGCGGAGTGGAATGCGGAGCGCTGCTCGCCGCCGTCGCCCGGGACGCCGTCGAGCTGCTGACCGACCCCGGCGACCGCGCCCTGCTGCGGGCCTGCGCCGGCGACGGCTGCACCCGCGTCTACCTGGACACCTCGCGCGGCCACCGCCGCCGGTGGTGTTCCAGCGAGCTGTGCGGCAACCGCGAACGCGTCGCCCGCCACCGCCGACGGCTCCTGGCGTCCGGATCCCGGTAGTCCGCGTATCACTGAGCGAGACCCGTTCCGGAACGGGCGTGCGCACAGGGGGCCGGTTCGCGTACGGTTGACGGTCGCCCATGCACGTCAGAAGGGGGCCTTGGTGGCCGCGCAGGATGCCGCTGTCGACAGCACGGCGGACTCCGTCCGCGATCGGGAGATCGCGGTCGAGCAGACGCATCTCGACCAGGTGTACCGACGCCTCGAGGAGAAGATCCACGAGGCCGAGTTCCTCATGAACGACGCCGCCCAGCGCGGCCAGGTCGGCACGCCCGGAGCCCTGGCCGAGCGCGACGCGCAGGTCTTCCGGGCGGGCATCCACCTGAACCGGCTGAACAACGAGTTCGAGGACTTCCTCTTCGGCCGCATCGACCTGGTCCTCGGCAAGGACGGGGAGCGCGGCCCGGACGGCGCGTACACCTCCGTCGAGCCCGCCGACGAGGCGATCCGCGAGGACCTCACCGCCGACATCGCCGAGACGCTGCACATCGGCCGCATAGGAGTCCTCGACTCCGACTACGCGCCGCTGGTCATCGACTGGCGCGCGCCGGCCGCCGCGCCCTTCTACCGCTCCACGCCCAAGGACCCGGGCCGCGTCGTGCGCCGCCGCGTCATCCGCTCCAAGGGCCGCAGGGTGCTCGGCGTCGAGGACGACCTGATGCGCCCCGAGGTCACCGCCTTCCTCGACGGCCGCGAGCTGCCCGCCATCGGCGACGGCGCGCTCATGGCCGCGCTCGGGCGGGCCCGTACGCACTCCATGCGCGACATCGTCTCCTCCATCCAGGCCGAGCAGGACCTCGTCATCCGGGCCCCCGCCGCCTCCGTCGCCGAGGTCGCGGGCGGCCCCGGCACCGGCAAGACCGCCGTCGCCCTGCACCGCGCCGCCTACCTGCTCTACCAGGACCGGCGCCGCTACTCCGGCGGCATCCTCATCGTCTCCCCGACCCCGCTGCTCGTCGCGTACACCGAGGGCGTGCTGCCCTCCCTCGGCGAGGAGGGCCAGGTCGCCATCCGGGCGCTCGGCTCGCTGGTCGACGGCGCCGAGGCGACCACGTACGACGACCCGGCCGTGGCCCGGATCAAGGGCTCCTCCCGGATGCGGTCGGTCCTGCGCAAGGCCGTGCGCGGCACCCTGGAGCTCGGCGACGAGCGGGGCCCGGCGCCCGACCGGCTGCGCGTGGTGGCCTTCGGCCGCCGCCAGGAGCTGGAGGCCGACGAACTCAACCGGATCCGGCAGAACGTGCTCGGCGGCACCGCGCCCGTGAACCTGCTGCGCCCGCGCGCCCGCAAGCTGCTGCTCGACGCCCTGTACGCGAAGACCGGCGCCTCCGGCCGGCACAGCGACCCGGAACTCGCGGCCGAGCTGCGCTCCGCCTTCGACGAGGACATCTCCACCGAGGACGCCTTCATCGGCTTCCTGAACGCCTGGTGGCCCGAGCTGACCCCGCGGCGGGTGCTCGCGGCGATGGCCGACGAGCGCAGGCTCGGCCGCTGGTCGCGCCGCGACCTGAACTCCCGCGAGACCCGCCAGCTGGCCCGCTCGCTGCGCCGGGTCGGCGCGGACGGCAGGGGTCCCCTGTCGGTGCACGACGTGGCGCTGCTCGACGAGCTCCAGCAGCTCCTCGGCGCCCCCGCCCGGCCGAAGCGGAAGCGGGAGATGGACCCCCTCGACCAGCTCAGCGGGCTGGAGGAGCTGATGCCGACCCGCGAGGAGACCCAGTGGGAGCGGGCCGAGCGGCTCGCGGCGGAGCGCACCGAGTACGCGCACGTCATCGTGGACGAGGCCCAGGACCTGACGCCGATGCAGTGGCGGATGGTGGGCCGCCGGGGCCGGCACGGCACCTGGACGGTCGTCGGCGACCCGGCGCAGTCCTCGTGGACGGATCCGGAGGAGGCGGCCGCCGCCCGCGACGAGGCCCTGGGGTCCCGGCCGCGCCGGCGCTTCACCCTCACGGTCAACTACCGCAACCCGGCCGAGGTCGCCGAGGTCGCCTCGCGGGTGCTGCGCCTGGCGATGCCCGGCATGGAGCCGCCGACGGCGGTGCGTTCCACGGGGCTCCGGCCGCGGTTCACGGCCGCCGAGGGCGACCTGGGCGCCACCGTGCGGGAGGAGACCCGGCGGCTGCTGGAGCAGGTGGACGGCACCGTGGGCGTGGTCGTGGCCATGGACCGGCGTGCGGAGGCCGCGGGCTGGCTCGCCGACCTGGGCGAACGGGCCGTGGCGCTGGGCAGCCTGGAGGCCAAGGGCCTGGAGTACGACGCCACGGTGGTCGTCTCCCCGGCGGAGATCGCGGAGGAGTCCCCGGCGGGCCTGCGGGTGCTGTACGTGGCGCTGACGCGCGCCACGCAGCAGCTGACGGTGGTCTGCGCCGAAGCGGACAAGCCGGACGCGGACGGCGTCCCCGAGCTGCTGCTGCCGTAGCCGGCGCCCGGGTGGCCCCGCGGTCCCGTACGGGCCCCGCGGGCCGCTCGGGGCCGCGTACGGCCGTATGGGCCGCGGCCAGGCGCGTGGTCCCCGCAACCCGTCCCCGAGCAGGGGGATCACATTCGGCGATCCTTTGTTAGCCTGGGTACGGCACCGACTCGATCCAAGCCCCCGGGCCCAACCTTCGTCGCTCAGAGCGACCACTTGCCGCGAGGCGAGCATGGCGGGTCGGTGTCATCAACGTAGAAAAAACCAGGTCCGCGCTCCCCACCTGTGGGGGGCGCGGACCTGTTTCGTATGACCCCACCATTCCGGAGCCCCCTGGAATCTCGTATGGTGGAAGAGTCTTTCCGAAATTTGTAGCTGGTTACCTTGTACCGGCTGGTAGGTGGGACGATCGGACAACAGGTCCTGCCGCACCTGCTGCGGAGTGGGGGCCCTGTGTGTTAAGCGAACCAGGGACAGAAGAGGAAACACGGCCATGGCAACGGCGCCCAGCGTCTCGTATTCGATGACGGTCCGCCTGGAAGTGCCCGCGAGCGGAACCGCGGTCTCCCAGCTCACCACCGCCGTGGAGTCCTCCGGCGGCTCGGTCACCGGCCTCGACGTGACCGCGTCGGGCCACGAGAAGCTGCGGATCGACGTCACGATCGCCGCGACCTCCACCGCGCACGCGGACGAGATCGTGGAGAAGCTGCGCGGCATCGAGGGCGTCAGCCTCGGCAAGGTCTCCGACCGTACGTTCCTGATGCACCTCGGCGGCAAGATCGAGATGTCGTCGAAGCACCCCATCCGCAACCGTGACGACCTCTCGATGATCTACACCCCGGGCGTCGCCCGCGTGTGCACCGCCATCGCCGAGAACCCCGAGGACGCGCGCCGCCTCACCATCAAGCGCAACTCCGTCGCAGTCGTGACGGACGGCTCCGCCGTGCTGGGCCTGGGCAACATCGGCCCGATGGCCGCGCTGCCCGTCATGGAGGGCAAGGCGGCCCTCTTCAAGCGCTTCGCCGGCATCGACGCCTGGCCGATCTGCCTCGACACCCAGGATTCCGACGAGATCGTCGCCATCGTCAAGGCCATCGCCCCGGGCTTCGCCGGCATCAACCTGGAGGACATCTCCGCGCCGCGCTGCTTCGAGATCGAGGCCCGGCTGCGCGAGGCCCTCGACATCCCCGTCTTCCACGACGACCAGCACGGCACCGCGATCGTCGTGCTCGCGGCCCTCACCAACGCACTGCGCGTGGTGGGCAAGGCAGTTGAGGACGTCAAGGTCGTCATGTCGGGCGCCGGCGCGGCCGGTACCGCCATCCTCAAGCTGCTCCTCGCGGCGGGCGTGAAGAACGCCGTCAGCGCCGACATCCACGGTGTCGTGCACGCGGGCCGCCCCGACCTCGTCGACGCGGCGGCGGACTCCCCGCTGCGCTGGATCGCCGACAACACCAACCCCGAGGGCTACACCGGCACTCTGAAGGAGGCCGTGGTCGGCGCCGACGTCTTCATCGGCGTCTCGGCCCCGAACGTGCTGTCCGGCGAGGACGTCGCCGCCATGGCGGAAGGCGCCATCGTGTTCGCGCTCGCGAACCCGGACCCCGAGGTGGACCCGGCCGTGGCCCGCCAGACGGCCGCCGTGGTCGCCACCGGCCGCTCCGACTTCCCGAACCAGATCAACAACGTGCTCGTCTTCCCGGGTGTCTTCCGCGGTCTGCTGGACGCCCAGTCCCGCACCGTGAACACCAGCATGATGCTCGCCGCCGCGACCGCGCTGGCGGACGTCGTCGGCGAGGACGAGCTGAACGCGAACTACATCATCCCGTCGGTGTTCAACGACAAGGTCGCCGGCGCGGTGGCCGGAGCCGTCCGCAAGGCCGCCTCGGCCGCCCAGGACGCGTCTGTGACGGGCCTCACGGCTCCCTGATCCCCGGCGCGTCGCGAGATGCGGGCCCGCCGGGCCGCCTCTAGGGTTGCGGGGATGCCAATGAACTCCGCCGTCCGCATCCCCGGGTGCGGACGGAGCGTCACCGGGGCGTGACTGTGGCGCTTTTCGTGTGACCCCGGCGGGTGCCGGATTGGCTTTCCCGCCGCTGGTGGGGGCAGGATGCGTAACCGGGCGAGAGGGTCTGACGTTCAGACCCGGGTCCGGGGACTGTCCTAGGGCCCTGGCAGCATCGGCTTCGATCTCACGCCTCTAAGGCAAGTTGAACACGGGAGTACAACATGAACCGCAGTGAGCTGGTGGCCGCTCTGTCCGAGCGCGCCGAGGTGACCCGCAAGGACGCCGACGCCGTTCTGGCCGCGCTCGCCGAGACCGTCGGCGAGATTGTCGCCAAGGGCGACGAGAAGGTCACCATCCCCGGCTTCCTGACCTTCGAGCGCACCCACCGTGCCGCTCGCACCGCGCGCAACCCGCAGACCGGCGACCCCATCCAGATCCCGGCCGGCTACAGCGTGAAGGTCTCCGCGGGCTCCAAGCTCAAGGAAGCCGCCAAGGGCAAGTAAGTCCTGCCCCGGCGCCGGGGGCCGCACAGGCCTCTGGAACGTCGAGCACAGCAGAGACGCAGCAGTACGTAGAACGGTGAAGGGCGGCCACCCCGGGCGGGGCGGCCGCCCTTCTGCCTGCCCGCGGCCCCGCGGGCCCCGCCGCGCCCGCCCCGAAGGCCGTACGGGGCCTCGGCGGCCCCGTGAGGCCCCGTCAGAGGCCGTCAGTGCCCGTCAGAGCCCTCCGGGGCGCCCGGCGCCGCCGACGGCGTGCGGCGGGCCGGGGCGGGCCTGGGCGGGGCGTGGACGGGGCCGGCGCGGCCCGGCATGCGGAAGCCCCCCGGGCCCTTGCGGGCCCGGGGGGCTTCCGGCGTCCGTACGGGTGTACGGCGCAGCGGGCTAGACGAGGTCGCCGCCCGGCAGCTCGACCTTCGCACCGAGCTCCACGAGCTTCTCCATGAAGTTCTCGTAGCCGCGGTTGATCAGGTCGATGCCGTGGACCCGCGAGGTGCCCTCGGCGGCCAGCGCCGCGATCAGGTACGAGAACCCGCCGCGCAGGTCGGGGATGACCAGGTCGGCGCCCTGCAGCTTGGTCGGGCCGGAGACGACCGCCGAGTGCAGGAAGTTGCGCTGGCCGAAGCGGCAGGCGCTGCCGCCCAGGCACTCGCGGTACAGCTGGATGTGAGCACCCATCTGGTTGAGCGCCGAAGTGAAGCCGAGCCGGGACTCGTAGACCGTCTCGTGGACGATCGAGAGGCCGGAGGCCTGCGTCAGGGCCACGACGAGCGGCTGCTGCCAGTCGGTCTGGAAGCCGGGGTGCACGTCCGTCTCCAGCGCGATGGCGTTGAGCGGGCCGCCCGGGTGCCAGAAGCGGATGCCGTCGTCGTCGATCTCGAAGGCGCCGCCGACCTTCCGGTACGTGTTCAGGAAGGTCATCATCGAACGCTGCTGGGCGCCGCGCACGTAGATGTTGCCGCCGGTGGCGAGGGCCGCGGAAGCCCAGGAAGCGGCCTCCAGACGGTCCGGGAGCGCCTTGTGGTTGTAGCCGCCGAGCCGCTCCACACCGGTGATCCGGATGGTGCGGTCGGTGTCCATGGAGATGATGGCGCCCATCTTCTGCAGCACGCAGATGAGGTCCTCGATCTCCGGCTCCACGGCGGCGTTGCTGAGCTCGGTGACGCCCTCGGCCAGGACGGCCGTCAGCAGCACCTGCTCGGTCGAGCCGACCGAGGGGTAGGGCAGGCGGATCTTGCAGCCGCGCAGCCGCTGCGGTGCCTCCAGGTACTGGCCGCCCTCGCGCTTCTCGATGGTCGCGCCGAACTGGCGCAGCACGTCGAAGTGGAAGTCGATCGGCCGGCCGCCGATGTCGCAGCCGCCGAGGCCCGGGATGAAGGCGTGGCCGAGACGGTGCAGCAGGGGCCCGCAGAAGAGGATCGGGATGCGCGAAGAGCCCGCGTGGGCGTCGATGTCCGCGACGTTCGCGCTCTCGACGTGGGTGGGGTCGAGCACGAGCTCGCCCGGCTCCTCGCCGGGACGGACCGTCACCCCGTGCAGCTGGAGCAGACCGCGCACAACACGCACGTCACGGATGTCGGGAACGTTGCGCAGCCGACTGGGTTCGCTGCCGAGCAGAGCGGCGACCATGGCCTTGGGCACGAGGTTCTTCGCACCGCGGACACGGATCTCGCCCTCGAGCGGGGTACCGCCGTGGACAAGCAGTACATCGTCACTGATGCCGGTCATGAATCTCGCGTTCCGGAGAGGGTGGGCAGGGGACCAGGGAAAAGGGTAAGGGCCATCACCCCCTTGTTCGTAAGGGTGACGTGGCCGTAGGACTGTCATGAATTCGGTACAACACCCTCCGTATCCACCACATGGCGGAGCGTCGCGTTCCGGCTGCTCCGTCCGTGCGCGCTCCTCGCTGCTGCCGTGCGCCCTGAGCTGCGAGCGGTCCGATCTGCCCGCCCGCTCCCCGCGAAGGGCCGATGTGCGGGATCATGGCGGCATGACCGAGGTGTCCTCCCTCACAGGGCGGCTGCTCGTGGCCACCCCCGCCCTCGCGGACCCGAACTTCGACCGCGCGGTGGTGCTGCTGCTCGACCACGACGAGCAGGGCTCGCTCGGCGTGGTCCTCAACCGGCCGACCCCGGTGGGCGTCGGCGACGTCCTGCTGCCCTGGGCGCCGTTGGCCGGAGCGCCGGGCGTGGTCTTCCAGGGCGGGCCGGTGGCGCTGGACTCGGCCCTGGGGCTCGCCGTCATCCCGGGCGAGGAGGGGCCGCTCGGCTGGCGCCGGGTGCACGGGGCGATCGGGCTGGTCGACCTGGAGGCGCCGCCGGAGCTGCTGGCCCCGGCCCTCGGGGGCCTGCGCATCTTCGCCGGTTACTCCGGCTGGGGGCCCGGCCAGCTGGAGGAGGAGCTCGGCGAGGGCGCCTGGTACGTGGTCGAGTCGGAGCCCGGAGACGTGTCCTCACCCGACCCGGAGCGGCTGTGGCGGTCGGTGCTGCGCCGCCAGCGCGGCGAACTCGCGATGGTCGCCACCTATCCGGACGACCCGTCGCTCAACTGACTGGCGCGGGGTTAAGTACCCTGGGTTCCATGAGCACTCTTGAGCCCGAGCGCGGGACTGGCACGGGGACCCTCGTAGAGCCGACGCCGCAGGTGTCGCACGGTGACGGCGACCACGAGCGCTTCGCCCACTACGTCCAGAAGGACAAGATCATGGCGAGCGCGCTCGACGGGACCCCCGTCGTCGCGCTCTGCGGCAAGGTCTGGGTACCGGGCCGGGACCCGAAGAAGTACCCGGTCTGCCCCATGTGCAAGGAGATCTACGAGTCCATGGGTCCCGGCGGGGACAAGGACAAGGGCGGCAAGGACAAGTAGGTCCGACACCGCTCTCCCTGCCCTTTCGCGGGACCGGGGCCCTCGGCGCACCACGGTGCGTCCGGGGGCCTTTGCCGTGCCCGCGGGGGGCGTTAGGGTCGGCGCGACGAGCACCCGGCGGAACGTGCGTTGCGCAGGGCGCAACAACCTGCCGCGAAGGGCTGACGCATGGACCCGATCCGCACGGGCCTGATCCGCACGGGCCTGATCCCCGCACCCCAGGTCGTACTCCTCGACGAGGACGGGCGCCGCTTCGCGTTCGGCCCGGAGCCGCTCCTCGACGCCGGGCCCGGCACCGGATCCGTCGCCCGCTGGATGCGACGGGAGCTGGGGGCGGCCACCGGCTGGGCCCTCCCCGCCGCCGGGACAGGGACGGCGGCCGGCGCCGAAGGGGGTGCGGTCGCGGAGCTGCGCCTGCGCATCGAGCCGGACCTCGCCGGGAACCGCGGGCCGGAGTCGTACCGCATCGCCGTCACGGAGGGCGGGGCGGAGCTGGCGGGCGCCACGGCCGCCGGCCTGTTCTGGGCCGCCCAGACCCTGCGCCAGCTGCTCGGCCCCGACGCCTACCGCAAGGCGCCGCTGCCCGGCCGCACGTGGAGCCTGCCGTACGCGGACATCGCCGACGGCCCCCGCTTCGGCTGGCGCGGCATGATGCTCGACGTCGCCCGGCACTTCACGCCCAAGGACGGCGTGCTGCGCCACATCGACCTGCTCGCCGCCCACAAGCTCAACGTGCTCCACCTGCACCTGACGGACGACCAGGGCTGGCGGATCGAGATCGGGCGGTACCCGCGGCTGACCGGGGTCGGGGCCTGGCGGCCCCGCAGCCGCCGGGGCCACCGCGCCTCGCCGCTGTGGGACGACACCCCGCACGGCGGCTTCTACACCCAGGACGACATCCGCGAGATCGTCGCGTACGCCGCCGAGCGGCACGTCCGGGTGGTCCCGGAGATCGACCTGCCGGGGCACTCGCAGGCCGCGATCGCCGCGTACCCGGAGCTGGGCAACACCGACGTGGTCGACACCGCGGCCCTCGGCGTCTGGGACGACTGGGGGGTCTGCGAGAACGTCCTCGCGCCGACCGAGGCCGTGCTGCGCTTCTACGAGGGGGTCTTCGAGGAGCTGCTGGAGCTGTTCCCGGCGGACGTCTCGCCCTTCGTGCACATCGGCGGCGACGAGTGCCCCAAGGCGCAGTGGAAGGCCTCCGCGGCCGCGCAGGAACGGATCCGCGAGCTGGGCGTGGACGGGGAGGACGGACTGCAGTCCTGGTTCGTCCGGCACTTCGACCGCTGGCTCGCCGAGCGCGGGCGGCGCCTCATCGGCTGGGACGAGATCCTGGAGGGCGGGCTCGCGCCCGGCGCGGCCGTCTCCTCGTGGCGCGGCTACGCGGGCGGGATCGCCGCCGCCGGGGCCGGTCACGACGTGGTGATGTGCCCCGAGCAGCAGGTGTACCTGGACCACCGTCAGGCGGCCGGCGCCGACGAGCCGATGCCCATCGGGTACGTGCGCTCACTGGAGGACGTCTACCGGTTCGAGCCGGTGCCGCCCGGGCTGTCGCCGGAGGCCGCCGCCCATGTGCTGGGCGCCCAGGCCAACATGTGGACCGAGGTGACGCAGGACCAGGGCCGGGTCGACTACCAGGTGTTCCCGCGGCTGGCGGCCTTCGCCGAGGTGGTGTGGTCGTGGCAGCCCGCGCCCGGGGAGCGCGACTTCGGGTGGTTCGAGGAGCGGATGGCCGCGCACTACCCGCGGTTGGACGCCCTGGGCGTCGGCTACCGGCCGCCGGGCGGCCCGTTGCCCTGGCAGCGGCGGCCGGGAGTGCTCGGGCGCCCGATCGAGGGCGCGCCCCCGAACGTGTGACACGGCCGCGGAGGGCCGGCCTGAACGAAAAGGGAACGCCTCCGGAACTCTCGCTGGAATTCCCGCTATACGGGGAAAATCGGGCAATAGGGGAGGGGTGCCGTCGAAGGCCGTGCGACGGGGCCCTCCGCCCCGTACGGGACACCGTGCGCGGCCGCGGGGCACCGGGAGGACCCTCGCGCCGGGCGGCCCGGAAGATGTGCCAGAGTTGCCACGTCCCGGCGGTGAGCACGTACCGTACGGCGGACAGGCGTGAGCGCCAGGACCGGGACATCGGGAAGGGGCAGCTGGGTTGACCACGCACGCACCGCACGCACCGCACGCACCTGATTCACCTCAGGGGGCTCAGGGGCAGCAGGCGGCGCAGTCCGTGACGCTGCCGGCCTCGCTCGACGAGGCCGTCGCGGCGCTCACCGCCATGCCCGCCGCCGTTCCCGTCGCGGGCGGCACCGACCTCATGGCCGCGGTCAACGCCGGGCTGCTGCGGCCCGCCGCGCTGGTCGGCCTGGGCCGGATCAACGAGATCCGCGGCTGGCAGTACCAGGACGGCCACGCGCTGCTCGGCGCGGGCCTCACCCACGCCCGGATGGGGCGGCCGGACTTCGCCGCCCTGATCCCCGCGCTCGCGGCCGCCGCGCGCGCCGCCGGCCCCCCGCAGATCCGCAACGCCGGCACCCTCGGCGGGAACATCGCCACCGCCGCGCCGACCGGTGACGCGCTGCCCGTGCTGGCCGCGCTGGAGGCCGTACTGGTCATCGTCGGCCCGGACGGGCGGCGCGAGATCCCCGTCTCGCACCTGCTGGCCGGGCGGGAGATGCTGCGGCCCGGTGAGCTCATCGGCTTCGTGCGGGTGCCGCTGCTGCACGCCCCGCAGGTCTTCCTCAAGGCCACCGGGCGCACCGGGCCCGGGCGCGCGGTGGCGTCCGTGGGCCTCGTCCTGGACCCGGCGCGACGCGGCGTGCGCTGCGCGATCGGTGCGGTGGCCCCGATGCCGCTGCGGCCGCTGGAGGCCGAGCAGTGGGTGGCCTCGCTGATCGACTGGGACGGCGGGCGGACCCTGGCCCCCGAGGCGCTGGAGGCCTTCGGCGAGTACGTCGCGGCCGCCTGCGTCCCCGACCAGGGGGAACCGGTGGCTCCCGGCGTACTGCACCTGCGGCGGACGGTGGCCGTACTGGCACGGAGGGCCCTCGGAAGGGCGCTGACCTCATGAGCGAGAACGAGAACGAGAACGTGACCCAGGGGAACGGCACGGCGGGCTGGGGCTGGGAACCGGTCCCGCAGGGCGGCGAGTACGACTCGGACGCCACGGCCTTCGTGAAACTGCCGCAGGACATGCTGGACGCGCTCGGCACTGGTGAGCCGCTCGCGGCGCCCGGGCACGGCTACGTGCCGCCGCCGATGATCGTGCCGCTGGGCTCGGCCAGTACGGACCCGGCGGCCACGGGCACGTGGACCCTCCCCGCGCAGTGGCCGGAGGCGGGCGGCGACGCGTCGGCGTCCGGCACGGGTGCCGGCTCCGGTGCGTCCCCGGGCGCGGCCTCCGGGTCCGTGGGCGGCCCGATCCCCGCTTCGATCCCCCTCCCGGCGTCGGTGGCGGCCGCGTTCGCCGAGTCCGGCCCGGAGGCCGAGCCGGAGCACGATCCCGGTGCGACGGCGGAGTGGCGGTTCCCCGAAGGGGTGCATGAGGCGGAGGAAGCGCCCTCGACGACCGGCCAGTGGGCCGTACCGGACTTCGCGCAGCAGCAGGACTTCACGCAGCACCAGGACTTCGCGCAGCCGCAGGGCGACTACCGCACGGGCGGTGGCCTGGACGCGGACTGGAGCCAGGCCCCGGCGACCCTGCCGGGCGGCGCCCCGGCCCCGTGGGCGTACCTGACGCAGGAGCCGGCGGCCGAACCGGACCCCGGCCCCGGCCGGGCGTACGGCCAGGACGCCGGAGTCCTGCCGGGCACGGACGAGGCGGCCGCCGCCTCGGCCGCTGCCGCCGCCACGGCGCACGCCGCCGGACGCCTGCTCGGCGGGCCCGGCGTGGGCGCCGCGGGCCGCGGGCCGCGGGTGCTGGGCGGCCCCGGCGTGGGTACCGCGCTGCAGGAGGCCGAACCCGCGCACGGGGCGCCGCACGAGGTGCCCCACGACATCGAGGCCGCGCACGGCCCGGCGGCGACGGCGCACGCGGGGGAGCGGCCGCACCCGGGAGCCACGGCGCAGGAGCCGGCCGCTGCCGCGGTCGGCGGCGTGGACCTCTTCGGCGGAACGCGGACCGAGGCGCCGGCCGAGGACGCCGCGCGGCCCGCCGAGACCGCTGAGGCTGACCAATCCTCCCGGCCCGGATACGCCGAACACGGCGAGCCGTCCGACCTGTTCGGTCACACCGGTCACACCGGTCACACCGGTCACATCGGTCACACCGCACATGTCGAACACGGCGGGCATTCCGCCGAGTCCGGGCACTCAGGGCACTCCGGTCACTCCGAGCACTCCGTGCCTCCTGAGGACACCGACGGGCACGGCTTCGCGGCCTTCGGCCAGGCACCGGAACACGCGCCGGAACCCGCGGCGGAGGCCGCCCCGGCGGACGGCCACGGCCATGGCTTCGCGGAACCGGGCCGCACACCCGCACCGGACCGTGCCGACGCCGAGGAGTCCGCGCCCGCCGAAGCCGACCCGGGCCGCGCGGAGGTCCCGGCCGGGTCCACACCGGACGCGGACACCGCCGACAGCGCGGCGAAGCTCCCGGCCGAGGACACCGGCGAAGGGATCCCGGCCGAGGTGCCGGCGTACGAGGAGGAGTCCGGGCCCGCCGCCGTCGTCCAGCACGAGCACCCGCACGCCTCCTACGTGCTGCGCGTCAACGGCGCCGACCGCCCCGTCACCGGAGCCTGGATCGGCGAGTCCCTGCTCTACGTGCTGCGCGAGCGCCTCGGCCTCGCCGGGGCCAAGGACGGCTGCTCGCAGGGCGAGTGCGGCGCCTGCGCCGTGCAGGTCGACGGCCGGCTCGTGGCCTCCTGCCTGGTCCCGGCGGCCACCGCCGCCGGCAGCGAGGTCCGCACGGTCGAGGGCCTCGCGACGGGCGGGGAACTCTCCGACGTCCAGCAGGCGTTGTGCAAGTCGGGCGCGGTGCAGTGCGGATTCTGCGTGCCCGGCATGGCCATGACCATCCACGACCTGCTGGAGGGCAACCACGCCCCCAGCGAGCTGGAGACCCGCCAGGCGCTCTGCGGCAACCTCTGCCGCTGCTCCGGCTACGCGGGGGTCGTCGAGGCCGTGCGCGAGGTCGTGGCCGGACGGGAGGCCGCGTCGGCCGCCTCCGCGGACGCGGCGCAGGGGCAGCCCCATGCACCGGGGCAGACGGGGCAGGCGGGGCAGGCGCAGGGGCACGTCCAGGCGCAGGGCGAGGGGGCGCATGAGCCGCGCATCCCGCACCAGGCAGCGCCCGGCGAGGGCGGCATCCACCACGGAGGCACGGCGTGAGCGGTCAGGACGCGGCGACGGCGACGGCGACATCGGCCGTGAACGCCACGGTGACGGCCATGACGGCCCCGGGGGCCGAGGCCGCCGAACCGCAGGTGCCGCGCGGCATCGGAGCCTCCGTGGAGGCCAACGACACCCGCGCCAAGACCGAGGGCACCTTCCCCTACGCCGCCGACCTGTGGGCCGAGGGCCTGCTGTGGGCCGCCGTGCTGCGCTCCCCGCACGCCCACGCCCGGATCCTCTCCATCGACACCAAGGCGGCCGCGGAGATGCCCGGCGTGCGCGCCGTCGTCACCCACGCCGACGTGCCCGGCGCCACCACCCACGGCCGCCGGATCGCCGACCGGCCGGTGTTCGCCCACGACGTCGTGCGCCACCACGGCGAGCCCATCGCCGCCGTCGCCGCCGACCACCCCGACACCGCCCGCCTCGCCGCCGCCGCGATCGCCGTCGAGTACGAACTCCTCGACCCGGTCACCGACCCCGAGCAGGCCTTCGGCGCCCCCGCCCTGCACCCCGACGGCAACCTGATCCGGCACATCCCGCTCCGCTACGGCGACCCGGAGGCCATCGGCGAGGTCGTGGTCGAGGGCCTGTACCGGATCGGCCGCCAGGACCCCGCTCCCATCGGCGCCGAGGCCGGACTGGCCGTACCCCGCCCCGACGGCGGCGTCGAGCTCTACACCGCCTCCACCGACCCGCACACCGACCGCGACCTGGCCGCCGCCTGCTTCGGCCTGGAACCGGACCGCGTGCGCGTCGTCGTCACCGGCGTGCCGGGCGCGACGGCCGACCGCGAGGACGCCGCCTTCCAGCTCCCGCTCGGCCTGCTCGCCCTGCGCACGGGCTGCCCGGTGAAGCTGGCCGCCACCCGCGAGGAGTCCTTCCTCGGCCACACCCACCGCCACCCGACCCTGCTGCGCTACCGCCACCACGCGGACGCGGAGGGCCGCCTGGTCAAGGTCGAGGCGCAGATCCTGATGGACGCGGGCGCGTACGCCGACGCCTCCGCGGAGTCCCTGGCGGCGGCGGTGGCCTTCGCCTGCGGCCCGTACGTCGTCCCGCACGCCTTCGTCGAGGGCTGGGTCGTGCGCACCAACAACCCCCCGTCGGGCCACGTCCGCGGCGAGGGCGCCATGCAGGTGTGCGCCGCGTACGAGGGCCAGATGGACAAGCTCGCGGCCGCCCTCGGCATCGACGGCGCGGAACTCCGCATGCGCAACGTCCTGGCGACGGGAGACCTCCTCCCGACGGGTCAGACGGTCACCTGCCCGGCCCCGGTGGCCGAACTCCTGCGCTCGGTCCGCGACCACGAGCTGCCCGCGCTCCCCAAGGACGCCCCCGAGGACGAGTGGCTGCTGCCCGGCGGCCCGGAGGGCGCGGGCGAGCCGGGCGCGGTACGGCGCGGCGTCGGCTACGGCGTCGGCATGGTCCACATGCTCGGCGCGGAGGGCACCGACGAGGTCTCCACCGCCACGGTGAAGGTGGTGGACGGCGCGGCCACCGTCATCTGCGCCGCGGTCGACACCGGCCAGGGCTTCGGCACGCTGGCCCGCCAGATCGTCCAGGAGGTCCTGGGCGTCGACGAGGTCGCGGTGGCCCCGGTGGACACCGACCAGCCGCCGACCGGCCCGTCGGCGCACGGCCGCCACACGTGGGTGTCGGGCGGCGCGGTGGAGCGGGCCGCGAAGATGGTCCGCACCCAGCTCCTGCAGCCGATGGCCCACAAGCTGGGCATGTCGACGGAGCTCCTGCAGATCCAGGACGGCCGGATCACCTCGTACGACGGTGCGTTCTCGATGTCGGTCATGGAGGCCATGGCGGGCAAGGAACTCTGGGCGACCGCCCAGTGCCGCCCCCACCCGACGGAACCGCTGGACGCGGACGGCCAGGGCGACGCCTTCGTGGGCCTCGCCTTCTGCGCGATCCGCGCGGTGGTGGACGTGGACATCGAGCTGGGCTCGGTACGGGTGGTCGAGCTCGCGGTGGCCCAGGACGTGGGCCGCATCCTCAACCCCCGCCAGCTGGAGGCCCGTATCGAGGCGGGCGTCACCCAGGGCGTCGGCGCGGCCCTGACGGAGAACCTCCGCACGGTCGCCGGCCTGGTCCGCCACCCCGACCTGACGGGCTACGCCCTGCCGACCGCGCTGGACGCCCCGACGGTCCGGATCGTGAAGCTGGTGGAGGAGCGCGACGTGGTGGCCCCGTTCGGCGCGAAGGCGGCGAGCGCGGTCCCGGTGGTGACGACCCCGGCGGCGATCGCCTCGGCAGTCCGCGCGGCCACGGGCCGCCCGGTCAACAGGCTCCCGATCAGGCCTTCCGCGGCAGTGGCGGCGCCCAACTCGTGACCGTGTGACCCACATTGCACGTGCAACCCGGACTTGGGGCTGTCGGTGGCGGTCGCTAGAGTGATCGACGAGAGTGCGCTCACGCACGCGTGAACGGGTGCGAACGGGGACGGGGACGGGGAGTCGGCGTGGCAGAGGACAGCGGCGGGGTTCTGGCGGTAGGCCTGTCCGGTGACAGCATCGCGGCGTCGATCAGAGCCCAGGCGGACGCGCAGGCGCGCGCTGCGGCCCTGCGGGTCGAGTACGACGACCTGAAGGGCTACAAGAACCTGGTGGACGGCCTTCTGACGTCTCTTCAGGAGTCACCGGCGCACCACGGCAAGCTGGCTGACGGCACCCTCCCGGCGGGGGTCCTGGGCACGGGCTTCCCCGAGGCGGACAAGCTGTACGAGGCGTACAAGACCGTCCACTCGGAGCTGCAGAAACTGTCGAAGGGGCTGGCGGAGCAGATCGAGGGTCTGGGCATCGCGGTCCAGTCCGCGAATGGCGGTTACGCGGAAGTGGACGAGGAACAGAAGCGGCGCATGGTCGTCATCGCCAAGCAGGCGCACGACCACTACGTCGAGGATCGTGACCCGTACGCGAAGAAGAGCGACACTCCGCAGCCGACCGGGAAGGGCGGTGTCCTGGGATGACGGACTTCGAGGGATACACGCACGCGCAGCTGCACGCGATGATCGAATCGCTCGATCCGGCGAAGGTCGAGGCGCTCGGTGCGAAGCTCACCGAGGCCGCCAAGACGATCGAGACGATCGGCACCAAGCTCAAGGACCACAAGGTCAAGGGCTGGGAGGGCGAAGGCGCGACGGCGTTCCAGAACTGGGTGAGCCAGTCGGGCAGTGCCACGCTCCAACTCGCCAAGTACAGCACTGCGGGCGGCAAGTACATGGCCGAAGCCGCGCAGGTCATGCGCGAGGTCAAGCCGTCCAAGGAGGGTACGGGCAACTTCCCTCCCTACGACGCTGCCGCGGACGCGAAGCTGCGAGAAAACCTGGCGACGTCCCGCGAGTACCACAACGACCCCGACGCGGTGCAGCTCGGCCAGGAGGCCTGGTCCAAGCTGAGCGGGGACCACGCCCGCGCCGTGGACGCGATGAACAAGCTGGCCGGCGCCTACGACCAGTCCGCCTTGCAGATGGGCAAGGCGGAAATCCCGACGTTCCCGCCGCCGCCGCAGGTGCTTGTGCCGACCGTCCGCGATGGAAGCCAAGACCTGGCGCGTGACGGTGGAGGCAGCCCGGGCTACGGTGGCGGCGGTTCGGGGGGTTCCGCCTACGGGCCGTCCGGGGAGCCCGGATCGGTGCCTGGGAGCCGGCCGAGGCCGGACAACACTGTCCCGTCGGTCTCCGTGCCGTCGACTCCGGACCGCGACGTGGACGTGGACCTCGACACCGTCGCCACGCTTCCGCCCCCGACCACGCCGCCGGTGACGACCGCACCCGGTCTACCGCCGACGACGAGTCCGGTGGGACCCACCCCTGGCCCGTTCGTCCCGCCTGTGACCGTTCCGCCGGTGGGCGGGATCAAGGGCGGACCTGGGCCGTTCGCCACGGGCCCGGGAATCGGCCCGTACCCAGGTATGGGCGGTCCCGGCCTTCCGGGTGGCAAGGTCATCGGCACACCCGGCCTGCCCCCGCGTGACGCCGGCATCACCGGTGGACGCCCGGTGACTTCCACCGGCCCGACCTCGGGCATCCCGCGTGGCACGGTCATCGGTGAGGGTTCTCAGGCGGGGCGCCCCATGGGCGGCGGCATGGGCCACGGTGCCGGAGGTGCCTACGGAGGCAGCCAGGTAGGCTCCCCGGTCGGCCGCCGACTGGCGTCGGAGCCCGGAGGCGTGGTCGGAGGGCGTCAGACCGGTGCGGTCGGTCGCCCGATCGCGGCGGGCCAGCCGTTCACCCAGGGCGGTTCGGGCCTCGTGCGCAACGGTGCGGGTGCCATGGGCCACGGGGGCACGCAGACTCCGGGCAGGCGTCGGGACAACCAGGGGGGCGAGCGCCCCGACTACCTGGCCGAGGACGAAGAGACCTGGCAGGGCAACCGTCGTGTTGTCCCGCCGGTGATCGACTGAGCAGAACGGACGTTGTACGGGATGCACATGCGCAAGGCGACCGCGGCCCTGGTGGGTCTCCTGCTGGCCGGGGTCGCCGCGACCCCGGCCCACGCGGACACGATTCGATCGCAGCAGTGGCATCTCGATGCGATGAAGGCCGACGAGATCTGGAAGATCAGCACGGGTAAAGGCGTCACCGTTGCTGTGATTGACACCGGTGTTAACCAGATCCCAGAACTCGAGGGTCAGGTCCTCCCTGGGAAAGCCTTCCCGGTAGGTGATGCCGAAATGGGTCGGGATAACGACTACTTCGGCCATGGCACCGGCATTGCCGCGATGATCGCCGCTACGGGCAAGCACCCGACTGGTGACGGTGCGTACGGTCTGGCGCCAGGCGTCAAGATCCTCCCCATTCGTATTCCCGACATGCTTGAAGCGGCATCGACGCCGTCCATGGTCGAAGCCATCCGACATGCGGCGGACTCGGATGCCAGAGTGATCAACATCTCCATGGGTCTCGCCGGCAAGGCTGAGGATGATCAGCAGCGCGCTGCTGCTGTGAAGTACGCCATCTCGAAGGGCAAGCTCATCTTCGCTGCTGTCGGTAACTACGGGAACTCGACGAATGAGGTTCAGTACCCCGCAGGGACCCCCGGCGTGGTGGGCGTCGGAGCAGTGGACTCCAAGGGCGAGCCGACAGCTGAATCGCAGCACGGCCCCCAAGTGGACCTTGCTGCACCCGGCATGGACGTTGTCACTGCCTGCAAAGGCAAGACTGGGGTCTGCAAGACCCACGGAACCAGTGACGCCTCCGCCCTGGCCTCTGCCTCCGCCGCACTCCTCTGGTCCGCCCACCCCGACTGGACCAACAACCAGGTGCTGCGGGTCCTGCTGAACACCGCGGGCAAGCCCGTCGACGGGTCGAACCGCAACGACTACGTCGGGTACGGCATCGTCCGGCCCCGGGTCGCGTTGCAGACGCCCGGGGATCCCGGTCCGGCCGACGTCTATCCGTTGCCCGACCTGGCCGCCGCATCCCAGACGGGGGACAAGCCCGCCTCGCCCGGCGTCGCGGCGCCGTCCCAGTCCGACGCCCCGCAGGCCGCCGCCGAGAAGAAGAGCGGCAGCTCGGTCCTCTGGGTCGGGCTGGGGCTCGGGGCCTGTGTGCTCATCGGTGGGGCCGTGACCGCCGTCGTGGTGCGCCGTAACCGCTGATCCGACCTGATCCGTTCCGACCCGGAGGTTCACGCGATGTCGTTCGACGAAGAATGGTCGGCGGCTCGCGCCTCGGCCGCCGCCGGTGTCGCCATGCGGCTCAACCAGGCGCCCACCGACCCCGCCCCCGGCGGTTCCGGCGGTCCCGGCGGTGCCGATCTGGCGCTCGATCAGGACCAGATCGGAGCCGTCGGCTCCGAGGCGTACAAGCTGCACACCCGCCTCCAGACCGACGGCAAGCACGCCGCCACCGCGACCGCCGAGGCGGCCGCGGCCCTCACCAGGGAGGGGTTCGCGAGCGGGGCCGCCCTGCTCAAGGCCGGCAACCTCTGGGAGACCCAGGTGAAGACCCTCGTGGCCGCCTGCGCCAACATCTCCAACGGCCTGAACTACTCGCTCTCCTCCCACGCCAAGGACGAGCAGCAGCTCCACGCGGACTTCACGGCGTCCGCCATCGACACCTACCTGAAGTAGACGAGGCGTTCCGCATGCTGACGTACGAGAACGTGATGAACGCACCCCTGGACAAGCTCCAGACCGCGGTCACCGACTGGACGGCCATGGCCGGCAAGCTCGACGAGATGGCCGAGGACGCCCGCAACGGCATGAAGGCGAAGTCCGACAAGGCAGAGTGGAGCGGGGTCACCGCCGGGGTGGCGCGCGGGTTCGTCGACAAGACGGCGAAGGAGTTCGCGGACGCGGCCTCGGCGGCCAAGGGCATGCACCAGGTCCTCGCCGACGCGCACGCCACCTTCAAGGCCGCCCAGGACGAGCTGAAGCGGCTGGCCGCGGAGGCCCCGGCCGCCGGCTTCCGGATCGACGCGACCGGGCGGGTCAGTGCCGTCCCGCTGCCCACCGAGGCCGAGCGGAACGCCGCCCGCCACGACCCCGACTACCAGCAGGCCCTCAACGCCAACCGCAACGCCTGGCAGGCGCAGGTCAACCGGGCCGTCGAGAACGCCCAGGACGCCGACGACTCCCTGGTGCGCGTGCTCGGGGCGAACACGGCCGACGAACACGACTTCAGCGGACCGAAGTTCACCACCCTCGACGCCGAACAGGCCGCCCGTGCCGCCGACCTGATGAAGAAGGTCACCGGCCCGGGCGGCACGGCCCGCAACGTCGAGGCGCTGCGCGAGCTGGAGGAACTGCTCGACGACAACCGCGAGGACCCCGAGTTCTCGACGGGGCTGTTCCGGACCATCGGCGCCGAAGGCACCCTGCAGATGTACTCCGCGATGTCCCTGGACGCGACGAGCCTGGGCGCCGCCGGCAAGGACCGGGCGCTGATGGTCGCGAACATCCAGAGCGACATGGGTGCGATGCTCGGCCTCGCCACCCACAAGGACGTGCCCGGCCACCTCGACGCGGCCTGGACCACCCAGCTGATGAAGGCCGGGCGCAAGGAGATCGACGTCTTCGGCGGCGTCCGGCAGATCTACGGCTACCAGGCCCTCGGTGCGCTGCTGCGCGAGGGGAAGTACGACACGGAGTTCCTGACCTCGGTCGGCCGGGACATGATCGCCATGGACCGCAAGGACCCGGACGCCTGGGAGTTCCACACGCCGATCGGCCTGGAGACCGTACTGAACCAGAGCCCGGAGGGCGGCCGCGGCTTCTACCCGCTGACCGGGCTCATGGAGGCGCTCGGCAACAACCCGGACGCGGCGACGGCCTTCTTCAACGAGCCGGTCCGCGAGGACAGCAACAAGGACGGCATCGTCACCAAGGACGACAAGGTCGTCGGCGGCCAGCACGGCAAGGACCGGGGCATGGTCGACTACATGCTCGACAAGAAGCCGTACATGGACGGCTTCGACATCACCCCGCGCGGCGACCTCCGCCCGGCCCACCAGGCCCTCGGCGACGCCCTGGTGGCGGCCGTCTCCCACCGCGGCCCCGGCGACGAGGACGCGCCGCCGGTCGCGCACAGCAGGGAGATGGCGGCGGTCATGGAGCGGATCGTCGAGAAGATCGGCGACAAGCCGGAACTGGTCGACGCGAAGCCGGGGGACCCGGAGGGTCCGCTGAACGGGCTGTCCGGGCACTTCGGGCAGATGGCGGCGGAGTACATGCCGGACATCCAGGCGGCGGCGGACAACACCGGCCGAATGATCAAGGCCAACGGTGTGATGGCCGAGTTCAACAAGGCCGACATGGCGACGTTCGTCGGCGCGGTGGCGCAGGACCCGGACGCGTACGGAGCCATCACCAACGCCCAGCGGGCCTTCACCACGACCCTCATCAACGACGTCGTCGCGCACCGCGGCGAATACGAGGAGATCGACGCGGCGATCACGGTCGCCGTCCACCCCGGCGGCCAGATCGCGGGCATCCTCTCCGAGGCCAGGGCCGAGGGGACGTTCGCCGAGAACGGCCACAAGGCCGAGGAGTACGTCAAGGGCGTCGAGGACAACGCCAAGTGGGTCAACCGCGTCATCAGCGCGGCGGGCGGCAAGTACCTGGAGATGGTGCCGCTCGCCGGTGACGTCGTGGAATGGCTCCAGGAGGACATCGCGGAGAGCGTGGTGGAACGGGCGAAGAAGGACCAGGCGGACAAGACGGGTGAGGCCGACCACAAGGCCGTGCTCGACTACACGCAGGCCCAGGTGGAGGCCGGCGAGTCCGCGGCACAGTCGGTCCGCAAGGCCGCGGAGGGGACGGGCATGAACCAGCGGAGCATCGACGCCCTCGCCGGCACGGCCTCGGCGCAGACGGCCAACGCGCACGCCGTCGGTCGCGGCCAGGTCGTCACGTCGAACGGCGGCTCCTGATGGGCCGCGCCCCCGGAGCCCGTACCGCAGCCCTGCTCGCCGGCACGCTCGTCGCGGCCGCCGTGCTGACGGGATGCGCCGAGGAGAAGAAGGCGGCAGCCCCGCAGCTGCCGGAGCGCACCTGCTTCGGCGTCTTCACCCGCTCCGACCTGGAGCCCCTGATGGGCGACGGGGAGACGGTGACGGTGTCCGGTCCGGCCGACGCCCGGCTGACCGCGCAGCGCCGGGCGGCCACGTGCAACGTCGACGTGGACGGCAGGGGGCGGGTTCTCGTCGCAGCCACCCGCCAGCCTCTGGGGCAGAGCTTCTTCTGGCCCCCGACGGACCAGAGCCGGCCCGCGCCCGAGCCGCTCGCCCTCGGCGACAAGGGGATCCTGTGGGACACGGGCGCCCGCGTCGCCCTCACCTGCAAGGGGGCCGCGGACTCCTTCGAGCTGGAACTGGCCGTCAGCGGATCCGTGGAGCACATGAAGCCGGGTACGTCCCGCGCCCTGTTCACCTCGCTCATGACCACCTACCTGGAATCCGCCAAGCAGCAGACCCGCTGCGGCGCCTAGCCCGGCCTCGCGGGGGAGACCGAGGCCGCCCGGGGGTGCGCCTGCCCCCGGGCGGCCTCCGCCCCGGTGCCGTGGCCGGGGAGGCCCGGCACGCGGCTGTGGTGATGTCCCCGACCGTACGCGGGCCGTCGCCTGGCGGGGAAGGAGCCGGCCCGGGATGCAACAGGGCTGCCATGCCGCGTTCACGACCGGGCCGGGTCGACGGGGCCTGGGACCGGGGCCGGGTGGCCGGGTCCTAGGACCCGGGGCCGAGGCCGGGATCGGTCGAACGGACAGGGTCGAAACGGGGCTGCGCACCTTACGCTGGGGCGATGAGCGCCCTCGAACCCCGCGTGCCCCAGCGAACCGAACCCCTCCCGACCCCGCCGCAGGGCGGCGTCATGGGGCCCGCGTACCGGACGCTCAGCATCGGGATCATCTCCGTCGTCTTCCTCATCGCCTTCGAGGCGACCGCCGTCGGCACGGCCATGCCCGTCGCCGCCCGCGAGCTCGACGGGATCGGGCTGTACGCCTTCGCCTTCTCCGCCTACTTCACCACCAGCCTCTTCGGCATGGTCCTGTCCGGGCAGTGGGCCGACCGGCAGGGGCCGCTCAAGCCGCTGACCGTCGGGATCGCCGCCTTCGCCTCGGGCCTCGTGGTCTCGGGGACCGCCGGCGCCATGTGGCTCTTCGTCCTCGGCCGGGCCGTGCAGGGCCTCGGTGGCGGGCTGGTGATCGTCGCGCTGTACGTCGTCGTCAGCCGGGCCTACGAGGAGCGGCTGCGGCCCGCGATCATGGCCGCCTTCGCCGCCAGCTGGGTCGTCCCCTCCATCGTCGGGCCGCTCGCCTCCGGCACGGTCACCGAGCACCTCGGCTGGCGGTGGGTGTTCCTCGGCATCCCGGCCCTCGTGGTCGTGCCCCTCGTCGTCGCGCTGCCCGCGATACGCCGCACCGCCTCCGGCCCCGTGGGCGGCGAGCCCCCGGCCTTCGACCGGCGGCGGATCCGGCTGGCGCTCGGGATCTCCGTCGGCGCGGGCCTGCTCCAGTACGCCGCCCAGGACCTGCGGTGGCTCTCGCTCGTACCCGGCATCGCCGGTGCGGCCCTGCTGGTCCCGGCCGTGCTCGGGCTGCTGCCGCGCGGGACGTACCTGGCCCGGCGCGGGCTGCCGTCCGTGGTGCTGCTGCGCGGGGTCGCCGCGGGGGCGTTCATCGCCGCCGAGAGCTTCGTGCCGCTGATGCTGGTCACCCAGCGGGGACTCAGCCCGACGATGGCCGGCTTCTCCCTCGCGCTGGGCGGGGTGACCTGGGCGGGCGGCTCCTGGGTGCAGTCGCAGGGACGGACGGCCCCCTACCGGCAGCGGCTGATGGTGATCGGCATGGTGCTGGTGGCGCTGGCCATCGCCGCCGCGCCCGCCGTGCTCATCGAGTCCGTCCCGGTCTGGACGCTGGCGCTGGCCTGGGCCGTGGGCTGCCTCGGGATGGGCCTGGTGATCGGCTCCACGAGCGTGCTCCTGCTGAAGCTGTCCGCACCGCAGGAGGTCGGCGCCAACTCCGCCGCCCTGCAGATCTCCGACGCACTCGCGAACGTCGTCCTGCTCGCCGCCGGGGGCGCCGCCTTCGCCGCGCTCGGCGGCGGAGCGGTCGGGGCCGCGCACGCGGTGACCGACGGCGGGGCGGGCGCCTCGCACCCCGCCGCCTTCGCGGTGGTGTTCCTGCCGATGGCGTGCGTGGCCCTGGTGGGGGCGTGGGTCGCGACCCGGCTGGAGCCCGCGAAGGCCTGAGCCCGCCGGAAACCCCGGTGCCGAGGCCCCGGGCGGGCGGCTACGTTCTGGCCATGAACGAGATCACCATCGGGTTCCCCGGAGCCGAGTGGGCGGAGCTGGGCGATCTGGCCGATGCCACCGGGCGCACGCCCGAGGACGTCGTGCTCCAGGCCGTACGGGCCCACCTGCGGGCCGAGCGGGAGAAGGTCGCGGTGGCGGCCGGACGGCTCGCCGAGCGGCACGCCCCCCTCCTGAGGAGGCTCGGCGAGTGAACACCCGAGTGAACACCCGAGTGAACACCCGCGTGGACACCCCTGCGGACACCCCCGCGGACACCACCGAGCCCCGCCGGCACCTCACGCTCGCCGAGGTCCTGGACCTCGCCCGGCACGCCTGCCTGGCCCAGGACCAGCCCGTCGAGCTGCGCGCCCCCGGCCTGCTGGAGTCCGCCGTGCACCGGCCGCGGGCCCAGGGGGCCCCTCCCAGCGGTAGCTGGGGGAGTTCGGGACCCCGGCCTACGAGGACCCCTACGAGCAGGCCGCCGCGCTGCTCCACGGCATCGCCACCAACCACCCGCTCGTCGACGGGAACAAGCGCACCGCATGGCTGGCGGCCGCGACCTTCCTGGCGGTCAACGGGATCGATCTCGCGGGCGCGGACCAGGAACGCGCCTACGACCTGGTCATCGACGTGGCGGCCGGGCACGAGACGGAGATCGCCCGGATCGCCGACCGGCTGCGTTCCGTGTGACGCTCGCCGCACCGCCCGAGGTCACGGGCCTGTCCCTCCGCGAGGGGCGGGCCCGCCCCGGTAAGGTGGCCCGGTTGTCCTACGTACGACCGCCGCCGAGAGCACGAACCGGAGACCGTGACTACTACCGCCTCCCACCATCTCTCACCCGCCTTCCCCGGCCGTGCCCCGTGGGGCACCGCCAGCAAGCTGCGTGCCTGGCAGCAGGGAGCGCTGGACCGCTACATCCAGAACCAGCCCCGGGACTTCCTCGCCGTCGCGACCCCCGGTGCAGGCAAGACCACCTTCGCCCTGACCCTCGCCTCCTGGCTGCTGCACCACCACGTGGTGCAGCAGGTGACCGTCGTCGCGCCCACCGAGCACCTGAAGAAGCAGTGGGCGGAGGCCGCCGCCCGGATAGGCATCCGCCTGGACCCCGAGTACTCGGCGGGGCCGCTCAGCAAGGACTACCACGGCGTCGCCGTCACCTACGCCGGTGTCGGCGTGCGGCCCATGCTCCACCGCAACCGCTGCGAGCAGCGCAAGACCCTGGTGATCCTCGACGAGATCCACCACGCCGGCGACTCGAAGTCCTGGGGCGAGGCCTGCCTGGAGGCCTTCGACCCGGCGACCCGTCGGCTCGCGCTGACCGGCACGCCCTTCCGCTCCGACACCAACCCCATCCCGTTCGTGACCTACGAAGAGGGCAACGACGGGATCCGGCGGTCCTCCGCCGACTACACCTACGGCTACGGCAACGCGCTCGGCGACGGCGTCGTCCGGCCGGTCATCTTCCTCTCCTACAGCGGCAACATGCGCTGGCGGACCAAGGCCGGCGACGAGATCGCCGCCCGGCTCGGCGAGCCGATGACCAAGGACGCCATCTCGCAGGCCTGGCGCACGGCCCTGGACCCGCGCGGCGACTGGATGCCCAACGTGCTGCGCGCCGCCGACCAGCGGCTCACCGAGGTCCGCAAGGGCATCCCGGACGCGGGCGGCCTCGTCATCGCCTCCGACCAGGACTCGGCGCGCGCGTACGCCAAGCTCATCCGGGAGATCACCGGGACGAAGGCGACCCTGGTGCTCTCCGACGACACCGGGGCGTCGAAGAACATCGACACCTTCAGCGGGAACGACGACCGCTGGATGGTCGCGGTCCGCATGGTGTCCGAGGGCGTCGACGTACCGCGCCTCGCGGTCGGCGTGTACGCGACCACGATCTCCACCCCGCTGTTCTTCGCCCAGGCCGTCGGACGCTTCGTGCGCTCGCGCAGGCGCGGCGAGACGGCGTCCGTGTTCCTTCCGACCATCCCCTACCTCCTCGGCTTCGCCAACGAGATGGAGGTCGAGCGCGACCACGTGCTCGACAAGCCGAAGAAGCAGGGCGAGGAGGACCCGTACGCCGAGTCCGAGAAGGAGATGGACGAGGCGAACCGGCAGGAGGACGAGGACACCGGCGAGGACGAGCAGATGTCCTTCGAGGCCCTGGAGTCCGACGCCGTCTTCGACCGGGTCCTCTACGACGGGGCCGAGTTCGGCATGCAGGCGCACCCGGGCAGCGAGGAGGAGCAGGACTACCTCGGCATCCCGGGGCTGCTGGAGCCGGACCAGGTCCAGATGCTGCTGCAGAAGCGGCAGTCCCGGCAGATCGCGCACAGCCGGCGCAAGCCCGACACCGAGGCGGACCTGCTGGAGCTGCCGGCGGAGCGGCGGCCCGTGGTTTCCCACAAGGAACTGCTGGAGCTGAGGAAGTCGCTCAACACGATGGTGGGCGCGTACGTCCACCAGAGCGGCAAGCCGCACGGGGTGGTCCACACCGAACTGCGGCGCGTCTGCGGCGGGCCGCCGAGCGCGGAGGCGACGGCGGGGCAGATCCGCGAGCGCATCAAGAAGGTCCAGGAGTGGGCGACCCGTATGCGGTGAGTGCCGTGTGTGCCGCGAGTGCCGTGAGTGCGGCGACTGCGGTGGGTTCGCCCAGAACGTGTGACGGGGTCCGTGCGGAGGTTCGCACGGACCCCGTGCCCGTTCCGTCATCTCCGCGTCCGTGCGAATCGTTGTCACAAAACGACACTTGAGGCGATCAGGAAACGGCACAAACGGGTAGCTCGCGCCCGGATTCTGGACGAGCCCTTCCGCTGAGCGGACCTGCTCGCTACATTCCCCGCATCGAACGCACCGTGGCAGCGCCGCCGCGGGAGCGCAGCCGGTGCAATGGCCGCTACCGGCGGCCTCTCCTGTGCGCCGCCGCGGGACCGGCGGCGTGCCGCCCCGAGAGTCACCGCCGCTCACCGAAAGAGGGCGAGGCGTCGTGACCGCGGAAACCTCCCAGACTCTCGACAGAGGGCTCAGAGTCCTCAAGCTGCTCGCCGACACCGACCACGGTCTGACCGTCACCGAGCTGTCCAACCGCCTCGGCGTCAACCGCACGGTCGTCTACCGGCTCCTGGCCACCCTCGAACAGCACGCCCTGGTCCGCCGTGACCTCGGCGGCCGGGCCAGGGTCGGGCTCGGCGTCCTGCGACTGGGCCGGCAGGTGCACCCCCTCGTACGCGAGGCGGCCCTGCCCGCGCTGCGGTCCCTCGCCGAGGACATAGGCGCCACCGCGCACCTGACGCTCGTCGACGGCACCGAGGCGCTCGCCGTCGCCGTCGTGGAGCCGACCTGGACGGACTACCACGTGGCCTACCGGGCCGGGTTCCGCCACCCGCTGGACCGGGGCGCCGCCGGGCGGGCCATCCTGGCCGCCCGTCAGGGCTCCCTCATCGAGCCGGGGTACACGCTGACCCACGGCGAGCTCGAAGCGGGCGCCAGCGGGGCCGCGGCGCCGCTCGTGGGCATCAGCGGGCTGGAGGGCAGCGTCGGCGTCGTCATGCTGGCCGACGCGGTGCCGGAGCGGGTCGGGCCGCGGGTGGTCGACGCGGCGCGCGAGGTCGCCGACGCCCTTCGCTAGGCCGCGGGCCCGGCGGACCCCCTCGGGTTCCGGTGCGGTGCCGGGTGCGGCGCCGTTGCGGGGGCGCTGCCCCCGGGCCCCCGCGCCTCAACCGCCGACGAGGCTGAAAGAGCGGTGGGGCGGATAGATTGGGCGGGTGCTCTCTCGCCTCACACGTCTGCCGCGTCCCGCCGCCCTGGCCGTCTGCGCCGTGCCCGTGCTCGGGCTGTTCGCCGCAGCGGCGTTCGCGCCGCTGCCCTTCGTGGTCGCCGTGCCCGGGCTGACGGCCGACGTGCTGGGGTCCGACCAGGGCAAGCCCGTCATCACCGTCTCCGGGGCGCCCGTCCGGGACACCAAGGGCCAGCTGCGGATGACCACCATCCGGGCCACCGGGCCGTCCTCGACGATGACGCTGCCCGAGCTCGTCGGCCACTGGTTCAAGACCGACGAGGCGGTCCTGCCCCGGGAGGCCGTCTACTCCACCGGCGGAAGCGACGAGGAGATCGAGAAGCACAACCTGGAGGAAATGGCCAAGTCGCAGTCGGCCGCCGCCGACGCCGCCCTCGGCTTCCTCCACAAGGACCCCAAGGACGTGAAGGTCGAGCTCAACCTCGCCGACGTCGGCGGCCCGAGCGCCGGGCTCCTGTTCTCCCTCGGCATCATCGACAAGCTCGACGGCGACGGCAGCGGCGGCGACCTCACCGGCGGCCGCAACATCGCCGGCACGGGCACCATCACCGCCGACGGCACGGTCGGCGCCGTCGGCGGCGTGGCCCTGAAGACCCAGGCCGCCCGGCGCGACGGGGCCAGCGTGTTCCTCGTACCGAAGGACGAGTGCGCGGACGCGCAGTCGGAGCTCCCCGAGGGGCTGCAGCTGGTGCCCGTCACTTCGCTGACGGATGCGGTGAACGCTCTTCGCGCACTGAACCGGGGAGAGCCGGCCCCGTCCTGCTGACCTCCGGCTCGCGCTCCATCGCCCGCCAGGCCGGGAAGACCAGCGGGGCGAGCGTCGTGAGCAGGTACGTGCCGCCGAAGAGCAGGAGCGCGGTGCCCACCCCGAAGCCGTCGACGAGCAGGCCCGCCGCGAGTCCGCCCATCGGCATGGTCAGCTCGCAGCCCGCCGTGGTCACCCCCGCGACCCGGCTGCGCAGCTCCTCCGGGACCCGCTCGTAGATGACCGTGGACAGGATCGGGTTCAGCATGCCCACGCCCAGGCCGGCCAGGGCCATCGTCACCGCGAGCGGCAGCGTCGTGTCGGTGAGCGCGGCGACCACGTAGCGGGTCGCACCGGACACCAGGAAGGCCGCCGCGAACACCGCCCGGCGCGGGAAGCGCTCGCCCCACATCCCGTAGAGCAGGGCGCCCAGCAGGGCGAAGCCGCCGAAGAGGGAGATCATCAGGCCGATGGTCGTCGCTCCGCCGAGGACGTCCCGGCCGTGCACGGGCAGCAGGACCGAGGACCAGCCCTGGTCCAGGCCGTTGGTCATCATGACCATCACCGTGATGCCCATGAGCAGCCGGGAGCGGGTCAGGAAGGCCCAGCCCTCGGCGAGTTCGGCTCGGTAGGCGGCGAACGAGACCTTGCCCGCGGTCCGTTGCGGCTCGGCGGCCGGGACCCCGCGCAGGAAGGCGGAGACGAGCAGCGCCGACACCCCGAAGGTGGCCGCGTCCAGCAGCAGTACGGTCTCGGCGCCGAACGCCGCGATCAGTACGCCGGCCACGGCGGCCCCGATCATCCGCGCCCCGCGCGAGACCGCGTCGTAGAGGCTGGCGGCCCGGGCCAGGGTGGTGCCGGCGTGTTCGGCGAGGTTCGGCAGGAGCACGCCCCGGGCGGTCAGCCCGGGGGTGTGCACGAGGCCGCCGACGGCCATCAGCGCGCACAGCATCCAGAACTCCAGCACGCCCAGGTGGTGCAGCAGCGGGATCGCGCCGACCGACAGGCCGCAGATCAGGTCGGAGGCGGCGGAGACCCGGCGGCGGCCGAGCCGGTCGATGACCGGTCCGCCGACCAGCGCGGCCACGATGACGGGCAGGGTGGCGCAGAAGGCGACGACACCGGCCCGGCCGGCGCTGCCCGTGGTCTGCAGCACGAACCACGGGACGCCGATGAGGGTGAGGGAACTGCCGGCTATGGAAACGGTGTTGGCGGCCAGTACGGCGACCAGCGGACGCCGGCTCGTGCGGCCTAAGGCCTGGCTGCGGGCATGGTCGACGGAGGGCACGGCGAACTCCTTCGGGTGCGGTGGCGGTGGTGGTCGCGCGGCGCGGCGGGAGGCCGCGCGCGGCTGCTACTCGGGCGCGGAGCGCGGGAGGACGTGCGTGTGGATGCGTACGGTCCGGGTGTCCTGCGCCTCGGGCAGGTCCCGGTAGGTGTTGATCACGTCGTGCAGCCGGCCGACCATTTCCTCGCTCTGCGCGGGCGTCAGCCGCAGGGTGAAGTCGCTGAGGTCGGCGCCGGGTTCCCAGCGGCCGAGCCGGGTCTGTGCCTCGGAGATCCAGGCGGAGACCTCCTGGGTGTGGTTCGAGGCGACCGCCTGCAGGAAGACCGCGGCCGCGCTGCTCGTCGCCGGGTCGGCGTCGTGGATCAGCGAGCCGTCGAAGCCGGTGCCCTCGTGCGCGGCCTGCCACCAGCGCTCCCGGCCCTTGCCGTGCCCGACCGCGTCCTCGACGAAGCCGTGCGCGGCGAGCTGGCGCAGGTGGTAGCTGGTGGATCCGCTGGACTCCCCGAAGCGTTCGGCGAGTTGGGAGGCGGTGGCCGGGCCCTTGCGGCGCAGGTCGGCCAGCAGCTGCATCCGCAGGGGGTGGGCGAGGCCGCGCAGGGCGCGGGCGTCGAGCATGCGGAGGGTGGGCTCCACGGGCTCCCGCTCTCCGGCGGGCGTGGGCGTCTTCGTGGGACGGCTCGTGGGGTGGCTCTCGGGGCGGCTCTCGGGCATGCCCCGACTCTAGGGATGCAAAGAGTTCTATGCAAGGGTTTCTTTGCATAGAACTCTTTGCAAGTCCCTGCCGGGTTCACGGGCTCACGGGTTCACGGGGTGCGGGTGTCGTCCTCCGCGGCCTGCTCCACCAGCGGGATGATCCGGAACGGCACCGGGTTCTCCATCACGATCGCCGTCGAGGCCCTGACGATCCCCTCGAAGCCGACGACGCGGTCGATCACCCGCTGGAGATCGGCGTTGGAGCGGGCCACCAGCCGGCACAGCATGTCCCCGTGCCCGGTGGTGGTGTGCAGCTCCAGCACCTCCGGGACCCCGTCCAGGTGCGCCCGTACGTCGGCCCCCTGCCCCTGCTTGATCTCCAGCGTCGCGAAGGCGGTCACCGGATACCCGAGGGCCGTCGGGTCGACCTGCGGCCCGAACCCGCGGATGACCCCGCTGGACTGCAGCCGGTCCAGGCGCGCCTGCACCGTCCCGCGGGCCACGCCCAGCCGGCGCGAGGCCTCCAGCACCCCGATCCGGGGCTCGCGGGCCAGTAGGACGATGAGCCGGCCGTCGAGTTCGTCGATGCCCATGGATGCCTCCGGGTGCCCACGCGTGCTCGTGGGTGGTCATAGTGCACAGATGTTTCAGTCATCCTCCGGCCGTGCTGTGCAGTTTGTACAGTCAATGAGGAAACTATTGCGCAGCTTGTGGATCGGCGGGACTCTGCGCTCATGACTGAGTCTCTGGCGAACCTCGAAACCACCCCGCACACCGCGCGTGAGGCGGACCCCTTCCCGGTGAAGGGGATGGACGCGGTCGTCTTCGCCGTCGGCAACGCCAAGCAGGCCGCGCACTACTACTCGACGGCCTTCGGCATGAAGCTCGTCGCCTACTCCGGCCCGGAGAACGGCAGCCGCGAGACGGCCAGCTACGTCCTGACCAACGGCTCCGCCCGCTTCGTGCTGACCTCGGTCATCAAGGCGACGACCGACCACGGCCGCTTCCTCGCCGAGCACGTCGCCGAGCACGGCGACGGCGTCATCGACCTCGCCATCGAGGTCCCCGACGTCCGCGCCGCCTACGCCTACGCCGTCGAGCAGGGCGCCCGCGGCCTGGACGAGCCGTACGAGGTCAAGGACGAGCACGGCACGGTCGTGCTGGCCGCGATCGCGACCTACGGCCAGACCCGCCACACCCTGGTGGAGCGCGGCGACTACACCGGCCCCTACCTGCCGGGCTACGTCGCCGTCGAGCCGATGGTCGAGGGCCCGGCCAAGCGCACCTTCCAGGCCATCGACCACTGCGTCGGCAACGTGGAACTCGGCCGCATGAACGAGTGGGTCGCCTTCTACAACAAGGTCATGGGCTTCACGAACATGAAGGAGTTCGTGGGCGACGACATCGCGACCGAGTACTCGGCGCTGATGTCCAAGGTGGTCGCGGACGGCACCAAGAAGGTCAAGTTCCCGATCAACGAGCCGGCGATCGCGAAGAAGAAGTCGCAGATCGACGAGTACCTGGAGTTCTACAACGGCCCCGGCGTCCAGCACATCGCCCTGGCCTCGAACGACATCGTCTCCACGGTCCGCTCGATGCGCGCCGCGGGCGTCCAGTTCCTCTCCGTCCCGGACACCTACTACGACACCCTCGGCGAGTGGGTCGGCGACACCCGGGTGCCGATCGACGAGCTGCGCGAGCTGAAGATCCTCGCCGACCGCGACGAGGACGGCTACCTGCTGCAGATCTTCACCAAGCCGGTCCAGGACAAGCCGACGGTCTTCTTCGAGATCATCGAGCGCCACGGCTCCATGGGCTTCGGCAAGGGCAACTTCAAGGCGCTGTTCGAGGCCATCGAGCGCGAGCAGGACAAGCGCGGCAACCTCTGAGTCGCGCCCGTGCCTTCAGGCCCCCGGCAGCCGCCGGGGGCCTCGGGCTGCCGTCGGCCCCGGTGCGCGGGGCCGGGCGGGCCGCCGCGTGGTGCCCTCCGGAGGGGAGTGGGCCGGAACGCGGCGCACCGCCACCCCGCGCACCGGGCCGTACGGTCGCCACTCCCCGCGGCCGGGGTCCCGTCAGCGGCCGGCGGACGGGGACGGGGACGGCTTCGGCCGCGGCTTCGCCGCCGCGGGCTTCGGCTTCGGCGGGTTGGGCTTCGGCAGCTCCGGCTCGACCCACGGCGTGACCGGCTGCAGGTGCTCCGGGCCGCCCGGCGGCGGCTGGCCGATCGCCGCCAGGGCCTCCTTCGCGAGCGGGCCGCGCACCGGTGAGAAGTACGGGTTCGTCCGCAGCGCCTCCTGCAGGTGCCGCCGCGCCCCCGCCTCGTCGCCCAGCGCCCGCTCGATCATCGCCCGGTGGTAGGCGAAGTCGGCGCTGCGCAGCCCCGGTTCCGTCGCCTTCTTCGCGTACTCCAGCGCCGCCGTGTGATCACCCGCCCGGTGCAGCGCCCACCCCAGCGCGTCCGCGGCCTGCATGCTCTTGTGCCGCTCCCACTCCTGCGACAGGCGCCGCACCGCGGCCGCCGGATCGCCGTGGTCCGCCTCGTACAGGCCCAGGACCACGTCGTCGTCGACCCCGTTCGCGCCGTCCCGGACCGCCATCGTCGTCAGCGCCCCGTACTGCTCGCGCGCCTCCTGCTGCCGGCCCAGCGACTCCAGCAGCTCGCCCAGTTCCCGGGCCAGCTGCGGCACCGGGGTCCGCCCCAGCGCCATCCGGTAGTCCCGCACCGCCTCCCCGCCGCGCCCCAGCGCCGCCAGCGCCCGCGCCCGGCCCGCCAGGGCCTCCGCCTGCGCCGGATCCGTCCGCAGCGCCCCCTCGTACTGGCGCAGCGCCTCCGCCGGATCGCCCCGCTCCCAGGACAGCTCCCCGAGCCGGAACAGCGCGTACGCCTTCTCCGCCGGGGCCTTCGCCGCGGCCGCCGCCGACTCCATCGACACCACCGCGTCCTCGCGCCAGCCGCGGTCCCGGTACACCTGCGCGGCCCTGACGTGCGCGGCCAGCCCCGGCCGCAGCTCCAGCAGCAGCTCCATCGCCTTCTGGGCGCCCTTGTAGTCGCCGAGCCCCGTGTACGCGTCCACCAGCACCGGGTACGCCGTCCACCGCCGCGGCGCCTGCGCCCGTACCAGCTCGCCCCACTTCCTGCCGGTCGCGAAATCGCGCCGGGCATTGGCCAGCGAGCCCATCGCCGTCATCGCGTCGAAGTTTCCCTTCTCCGCGGGGCGCACCTCCAGCGACCGCTTCAGCGCCTTCTCCGCCTTCGGGTACCAGGCCGAGTCCGCGGTCCGCCGCGCCTGTTCGAGGTAGGCGGAGCCGAGGACCGCCCACGAGGCGTCGTCGTCGGCGTGCGAGGCCACCCACTTCTCCCGGTCGGCCACCAGCGCCACCACGTCCGCCGCCGAGGCGGGCGCACCCATGCCCACCGCCGTGGCGGCGCGTTCGCTCGGCCCCGGCGGGCGCGCGTCGTCACCGGTCCGGGCGGGCCGGATCAACAGGGCCCCGGCGATCAGGACCACCGCCACTCCGGCGGCCACGAGCGTCTTGCGGCCGGTGAAGGTCACGGGCGGCGCCGGCGTCTGCGAATCCTCGTCGAAACGGTCCATGGGGTCACTGTGCGTCAATATGAAGAGCGCGCCGAGGTGTCCGAAGACGTGCGCGGGCGTGTTCACACCGATGGCCCCGGCTGCCACGCTGGCCCCATGGACGATGACCTCTCCGACCTGGCCGACCTCTCCGCACGTCTGCGAGCGGGGCTCCTCGAAGGGCTCCCCGCCGAGGCCCTGCTCACCGACCCCCAGGTGACCGCCTCCTACGCCACCGACATGGCAAGCTTCTGCGCCGCCGGCACCCCGGCGGCCGTCGTCCTGCCCCGGACCGTCGAACAGGTGCAGCACGTCATGCGCACCGCCACCGCCCTGCGGATCCCCGTGGTCCCGCAGGGCGCCCGGACGGGCCTGTCGGGCGGAGCCAACGCCTCCGACGGCTGCATCGTGCTGTCCCTGGTGAAGATGGACCGGATCCTGGAGATCAGCGCCGTCGACCGGATCGCCGTCGTCGAGCCGGGCGTCGTCAACGCCGTCCTCTCACGGGCCGTCGCCGAACAGGGGCTCTCCTACCCGCCCGATCCCTCCAGCTGGGAGCAGTGCACCATCGGCGGCAACATCGGTACCGCCTCGGGCGGCCTGTGCTGCGTCAAGTACGGGGTCACCGCCGAGTACGTGCTCGGCCTCGACGTCGTCCTCGCCGACGGGCGGCTGCTGCGTACCGGCCGGCGCACCGCCAAGGGCGTCGCCGGATACGACCTCACCCGGCTCTTCGTCGGCTCCGAAGGCAGCCTCGGGATCGTCGTCCGGGCCGTCCTCGCCCTCAAGCCGGCGCCGCCCCGGCAACTCGCCCTGGCCGCCGAGTTCCCCTCCGTGGCCGCCGCCTGCGAGGCCGTCTGCGCCGTCATGGAAGCCGGACTGACCCCCTCCCTGCTGGAACTGATGGACCGTACGACCGTCCGCGCCGTCAACGCCCTCGGGAAGATGGGACTGCCCGAATCCACCGAGGCGCTGCTGCTCGCCGCCTTCGACACCCCGCACGCCCCCGAGGACCTCGCCGCCGTCGGGGAGCTCTGCACCGCCGCCGGCGCCACCGCCGTCGTGCCCGCCGAGGACCAGGCGGAGTCGGAACTGCTGCTCCAGGCCCGCCGGATGGCCTTCCCCGCCCTGGAGGCGCTCCGGCCCGCCACGATGATCGACGACGTGTGCGTACCGCGCTCGCGACTCGGGGAGATGCTCGACGGGACCGCCGCCATCGCCCGCGCCCAGGGCCTGCTCATCGGCGTCTGCGCGCACGCCGGTGACGGCAACACCCACCCGATCGTCTGCTTCGACCCCGCCGACGAGGACGAGACGCGGCGGGCCCGCGCATCCTTCGGCGAAATCATGGAACTCGGCCTCTCCCTCGGCGGGACCATCACCGGCGAACACGGGGTCGGCGTCCTGAAGAAGGAATGGCTCGCGCGTGAACTCGGCCCGGTCGGAATGGAGATGCAGCGCGCCGTCAAGCAGGCCTTCGATCCACTCGGGCTCCTCAACCCGGGCAAGCTCTTCTGAGACCCGGGCGAGCTCCTCGGATATCCGGGCCTCGGCCATCCGGGCCAGGTCTTCAGGGACCCGGGCGGGCTCCTCCGGCCGTACGAGGCGCAGGTGGCCGCCGCCCCGGCCGCGGCGGCCGCCCGGTCTGCGGCCGCCGCCGGGGGTGCGGGGACCGTGCGTCATCACAGGTCCCCGTCCGCCGACTCGTCCGACGGCCACGGGTCGCGCAGCCACAGGTCGTCGGCCGGGGTCGGGGCGAGCAGCTCCGCCAGCGCCGCGTCCAGGCCGAGCCGCTCCGACTCGCTGCCGGGCGGGACGACCCGCAGGGTCCGCTCCAGCCAGGCCGACACCGCGAGGGACGGAGCCTCCAGCAGGGCGTCGCCGTCGGGGGAGCTGAGCGCCATGCAGAGCACCGCCTCGTTGTCGACCTTCGTGGGCCAGATCCGGACGTCGCCGTGCCCGCAGGGGCGGAACACCCCCTCGACGAGCAGCTCCCGCGCGAAGGTCCAGTAGACGGGGGCGCTGGAGCCGGTGTGGAAGGTGACGTGGACGGCGTACGGGTCTTCGGTGAGGTAGAGCAGGCGCGCCGGGACGGGGATGCTGCGCTCTGGGGAAAGGACCAGCTTCAGTTCCAGCTCGCGCTCGATGACGGGGTGGTGCATGACGGCCTCACTTCGGTCGGTGCGTGGGGCCGGATGGCACCCCACACCCGCTGAGAGCTCCGATGTGCCCGGGTATGACGCGGCTTTCGGCACCGAACGCGAAATTGGCCGAATCCTGTCGGCTGACCGAAAACAGCCGCGGGGAGTGACGTTCGCTCAATGGCTTGGATTCTCCCGTTACCGGACCTGTCGGCCCACGGTTCTTGGCTATGGTCCTCCCCTTGCACAAGCCTCAAGCCACGATCGGAGTTGGGGACATGACGGCCTCCCCTGGTGACGGCGAGCACGCGGCCCGCGAGGGCTACTACCCGGATCCGTCCATCCCGGGGTACATCCGGTACTGGAACGGCGCGGCCTGGGTCCCGGGCACGAGCCGACCTGCCCCGGCGGCGCCCGCACCCGTCCCCACGCCCGTCCCCGTGCCCGCTCCGGCCCGCCCGCTCCCCACCTCGGCCCCCGTCGCCGCGCCCGCCGTCCGCGCCGACGAGACGGGGCCGGTGTTCCTCGACGAGACCTCCATGACCGAGACGCTGCCGGAACCCGCTCCGAACCCGGCTCCCGCCCCGGCTCCGGCCCCGGCACCCGTGTGGCAGGCCGACCCCGTGCACCAGGCCGGCTTCGGCGGGCCGCGCGACCGCCGGGTGTCCTGGGGCAGCCCGCAGGAGGCCGAGGGCGAGCCGGAGGCCGCACACGCACACGTACCGGCTCCGCCGGCCGAGCCCGAGCCCGAGCCGGGGCAGCCGTCCGCCCGGCCCGCGGGGATCTCCCTGGCCCGTACGCCGTCCGCCGAGGCGGCGCCGGCGAAGCTCCCCGCACCGTCCTCGGCGGGCATCCTGTCGGCGCGTTCCCCGGCCGCACAGGCCCCGGCGGCCCCCGCCGCCCCGGCATGGCCCGACGCCCCCGGAACGGGCGGCCCCGGCCCCACCGGGGTCACCGCGGCCTGGCCCGAGGCGACGCCCGCCCCCGCACCCGCCCGCACCCCCGCCCCCGCAGTCGAGCGGACCGCCGCGCCCGCACCCGAGCGCACGGCCGCGCCCGCGCCCGCCCGCCCCGAGGTGTGGGAGCCCCGGCCCGCGGGCGTCCGCCCGAAGGTCCCGCAGCCCGCCGAGGCCGCCGCCCCCGCGGAGCCGAAGCCCGGGGGCTGGGAGCCGCGCGGTGCGCAGGAGGCCCGCACGGACGCCCGTACCGGCCGCCCCGCCACGCCCCGGGCCGTCTTCGAGCGGATGGCCGAACGGGCCGTGCGCCCCGCCGGGCTGGTGCGCCGCACCCTCGCCCGGGCCCTGGACTCCCTCGTGTTCGCCGCCGTCGCCGCCGCCGTCGCGCGGCCCCTGCTGCCGTCGGCCGCCGCCCACGTCCAGGCCAAGGTGGACGCCGCCCGGGCGAGCGGCCGCACCACCACCGTCTGGCTGCTCGACCCGACCATCGCCGGCAGCCTCGGCCTGGTCTTCGCGGCCGTCCTCCTCTTCGGCGTCCTCTACGAGGTGCTGCCCACCGCCCGCTGGGGCCGCACCCCGGGCAAGAAGCTGCTGGGCGTCCGGGTGCTGGCCACCGCCACCCTGCGCCCGCCGTCCTTCGGCGCGGCCCTGCGCCGCTGGCTCGTGTACTGCTTCCTGGGCCTGCCCGGCAGCCTGTGGTGCCTCGTGAACCGCCCCCGCCGGCAGGCCTGGCACGACAAGGCGGCCAAGACGTACGTGGCCCGCTAGACCGCGTCCGGGGGCCGTCCCCCCGAATGGACCCCGTCCCGTTGCGGGGGTGGCGGACCCGGGTTCGACTCGGGCCATGAGTACCGACCAGCCGCCGCCGGGCCAGCCGCCCGAGGAAGACCCGTTCCTCAAGAAGCCCCAGGAACCGACGCCTCCGTCGGGCGGTTCGCCGTACGGACCGCCTCCGCCCGGAAGCGGGGGTCCGCCGCCCCCGGGAGGCCCCGGCCCCGGCGGCGGGGGATATCCGCCCCCTCCGCCCCCGTACGGCGGCGGAGGCGACCCGTACGGCGGTGGCGGCGGCTACGGCATGCCCGACCCGCTGGCCGGCATGCCCCCGCTCGCCGACTTCGGCAAGCGGCTCGCCGCGCGCGTCATCGACGTGGTGATCGTCGCCGTCCCGCTGTTCCTCATCCAGCTGGCCTTCGGCACGAACCGCTACACGGTCGAGACCGACCGGGGCGAGGACGTCAGCGAGGTCTTCACCAAGTCGTACAGCGGCAGCGGTCTGATCATGACCCTGATCTCGATCGTCGCCTACCTCGGCTACGACTGGTGGTTCACCAAGAAGGACGGCCGGACCGTCGGCAAGAAGGCGATGGGCCTGCGCGTCGCCATGCTCAACGACGGCTCCGTGCCGAACTCCGGCACCGCCCTGACCCGCGCCGCCGTGCTCTGGCTGCCCACGCTGCTCTGCTGCTTCTGCCTGTGGCCGATCGCGCTGATCGTCTCGATCCTCGTCGACAAGCCGTACAAACAGGGCTTGCACGACAAGGCCGCCAAGACCGTCGTGGTCCAGGCGACCTAGCGCTCACCGCGCACGGGCGCACCCGCGGCGCGGGCGGCCTCCCCCGGAGGGAGGCCGCCCGCGCCGTGTCGTGCGCGCCGGGGGCGGAGGCTCAGTGGTGGACGGGGTGTTCGGCCGACGCCGTCCGCGGCTCGGGCACCCGGGTGTCCTGCGCCGCCCCGGCGGGGGACGAGGCCGGCGTGGCGGCGCCGCCCGTACGCGCGGCGTGGCGGCCGCGGCGCTTGGGGACGGGCACGGTGAGGGCGACGAGCAGACCCAGGGCGAGCGCGGCGGCGGAGATGACCGCGACGCCGAGCCCGGTGCTCGTCTGCGAGAGCAGCAGCATGGCGATCGTCGACACGATGACCGTGGCGGACCCGTACGCGAGCTGTGCGGCAGTCGGACGCGGCATGGCGATATCCGTCCTCGGTGAGGGGGAGGGGGAGTCGGCTCAACCAACGTCGCGCGTCAAGTGACTCCATGACGGGATGCCCGGGGCGAGCCGCCGGTAAGCGTGACCTAACACACGGTGCTGGAGCACAGGGGGCGCACGGGATCATTTTTCACGCCCCGTAGGGGGGAGAAAGGGGACGCTACGGACCCGTTCCGGGGTCGGGAAGGGCCCTTCGCCCCGTATGGCTGCGGAACGTCCGGATAGCGGAACTCCCTGACCGCATAGTGCAGTTGTAAGGTTCAAGTCAAGGTCTGTCTTTTCTCGCGTCTCTCCGGTCAAATGTCGTCACTTGAGACGCGCGCCGCGCGGAACCCCCCGCTCCTATGGAGAAGTTCCGAACTCAGACGCTGCGGCCGCGGGAGGGGAACGACATCAAGTGACCAGCAATTCCGCCCGACGGCGTGCGATCCGCGCTGCCGCCGTCACCGTGACCATGGCCGCGTGCGCGACCAGTGCAACCTTCTTCACCGTCACCGCGGCCCAGGCCGAGGGCAAGGCCGCGGCCGCCCCGGTGGCCGACCGGCAGGACCCGACCACTCCTGCCAAGGTCGTCGAGCACGACCTCAAGGGCCCGTTCAGCGAGCAGCAGGCCCAGCAGCGCAAGGCCGCCCTGGACCAGGTGCTCCAGGGCAAGAAGGGCGTCGAGCAGCGCGGCGCCTCCAAGGTCGTCAAGCTGGACGACAAGAAGTACGTCGAGCTCGGCCGCGAGAAGACCGACAAGATCTTCACGATCCTCGTCGAGTTCGGCGACCAGGTCGACAGCACCACCATGCACGACCCGGACGGCCCCGGCCCCAAGCCGGCCGTTCCGAAGTACGGCGGCACCCCCGGTCCGCTGCACAACACGATCGCGCAGCCCGACCGCGCCAAGGACAACAGCACCGCCTGGCGCAAGGACTTCAGCCGTCAGTACTTCCAGGACCTGTACTTCGCCACCGGCGAGGGCAAGCACTCCCTGAAGACGTACTACGAGAAGACCTCCTCGGGCCGCTACTCGGTCGAGGGCGAGGTCGCCGACTGGGTCAAGGTCCCGTACAACGAGGCCCGTTACGGCTCCAACTTCTGCGGCCAGAGCAACTGCTCCAACGTCTGGGACACCGTCAAGGACGGCGTCACGGCGTGGGTCGAGGCCCAGAAGAAGGCGGGCAAGACCGACGCCGAGATCAAGGCGAAGCTGGCCCAGTACGACGTCTGGGACCGCTACGACTTCGACGGCGACGGCAACTTCAACGAGCCCGACGGCTACATCGACCACTTCCAGATCGTCCACGCGGGCGAGGACGAGTCGGCCGGCGGCGGCGTGCAGGGCCCCGACGCCCTGTGGGCGCACCGCTGGTACGCCTACGGCACCTCCGCGGGCAAGACCGGCCCGGCCAACAACAAGGCCGGCGGCACCCAGATCGGCGACTCCGGCATCTGGGTCGGCGACTACACGATGCAGCCCGAGAACGGCGGCCTCGGCGTCTTCGCCCACGAGTACGGCCACGACCTGGGCCTGCCCGACCTCTACGACACCTCCGGTGGCGGCGAGAACGGCGTCGGCTTCTGGTCCCTGATGTCGGCCGGCTCCTGGCTCGGCACCGGCAAGGACTCCATAGGCGACATGCCGGGCGACATGACCGCCTGGGACAAGCTCCAGCTGGGCTGGCTGAACTACGACACGGCCAAGGCCGCGACGAAGTCCACCCACAAGCTGGGTGTGGCGGAGTTCAACACCAAGGACAAGCAGGCCCTGGTCGTCGAGCTGCCGAAGAAGAAGGTGCAGACGGACGTCGTCGCTCCCGCCGAGGGTTCCACCCAGTGGTGGAGCAACATGGGTGACGACCTCAAGAACACCCTCACCCGCTCCGTCGACCTGACGGGCAAGACGTCCGCCGCCCTGTCCCTCAAGGGCTGGTGGGACATCGAGGCCGACTACGACTACCTCTACACCGAGGTGTCCACGGACGGCGGCGCCAACTGGACCGCCCTCGCCGGCACCGCCGACGGCACGGCCATCCCGGTCGACGCCGCCGGCAGCCCGTCGCTCACCGGTGTCTCGGGCGCCTGGAAGAACCTGAACTTCTCGCTCGACGCCTACGCGGGCAAGAAGGTCGACCTCCGCTTCCGCTACCAGACGGACGGCGGCGCGGGCGGCAAGGGCTTCACGGCCGACGCCGTCACCCTCACCGCGGACGGCTCCGCGCTGTTCACCGACGGCGCCGAGAACGGCGACAACGGCTGGACCGGCAAGGGCTTCTCGCGCATCGGCTCCGGCTTCACCAAGGAGTACGCGCAGTACTACCTGGCCGAGAACCGCCGCTACGTGTCGTACGACTCCACCCTCAAGGTGGGCCCGTACAACTTCGGCTTCGGCAACACCAAGCCGGACTGGGTCGAGCACTACCCGTACCAGGACGGTCTGCTCATCTGGCAGTGGGACACCAGCCAGAAGGACAACAACACCAGCGTCCACCCGGGCCAGGGCCTGATCCTGCCGATCGACGCCAACGCCAAGCCGATGAAGTGGGCGGACGGCACGCTGCTCCGCAACAAGATCCAGCCGTACGACGCCACCTTCAGCGCGTACTCGACGGACGCCTTCACGCTGCACAAGAACGGCGAGGAGCTGTTCCTGAAGCCGAAGCCCGCGAACCTCGTCTTCGACGACCGCAAGGGCAAGTACTACTACGACGAGAACCCGACCGGATCGGTGAAGGTCACTGACACCAACACCAAGATCAAGATCCTGAAGGAGACCTACGACGGTGAGGTCATGACCGTCGAGGTCGGCCCGTCGAAGTAGCTTTTCGGTAAAACCGCAGGTCAAAGCATGATCGGCCGTCGCCCTCTAGCGGGCGGCGGCCGATCGCGTTTAGATGCCCCGGTACGAGGTTCTTATTGACGGGGGAGATGACCGACATGCCCGGTGGAGGTTTCGTCAGATTGCCAGGCGGCAGCGTGGTGGTTGCGCTCACGCTGCCGAGGCCGTCCGGTGAGGGCGGAAATGTCCGCGTGCTGGTGCACGCCGCGAACCGGGCCCGCGCCCTGACCAGGCTGCGGAACCTCGGGATGCGGGCGGTGTACCTGCGGGGCAACGCACAGCCGCCCACACCCGACGAGGTCACGGCCGTCCTGCACCATCCGGACGGCCTGCTGTGGCGCGGCGCACCCGACCGCGCCCAGGAGCTCTGGCACCCCATCCGGGCCCTGCTGGGCACCTGAGGGGGTGCGGGCCCCGGTCCTACGGCCGGGGCCCGACCGCGCCCACGAGCGTCACACCGGCCGCGCGGAGCTCCTCCAGGGCCCGCTCGGTGGTGTGCGGGGCCACGGCCGCCGTCAGGTCCAGCAGCACGCGCGTGGTGAAGCCGGCGCGGGCGGCGTCGAGGGCGGTGGCCTTCACGCAGTGGTCGGTGGCGATGCCGACCACGTCGACCTCGCCGACGTGCCGCTCCCGCAGCCAGGCGGCGAGGCCCTCGCCGTTCTCGTCGGCGCCCTCGAAGCCGCTGTACGCGGCCTCGTACGCGCCCTTGTCGAAGACCGCGGCGACCGAACCCGAGGCCACGGCGGGCGCGAAGTTCGGGTGGAAGCCGACGCCCTCCGTCCCCGCCACGCAGTGCACGGGCCAGGAGGACTCGTAGTCCGGCTCGGCCGGCGGGTGCGCGAAGTGCGTCCCCGGGTCGATGTGGTGGTCGCGGGTGGCGACGACGTGCCGGTACCCGGCGGTGGCCTGCCCGATCAGCTCGGTGATGGCGGCGGCGACGTCGGCTCCGCCGGTGACCGCGAGGCTGCCGCCCTCGCAGAAGTCGTTCTGTACGTCGACGACGATCAGTGCGCGGTGCATGACGTGCCCTTCGGTTCGTTGTCGTAGTGCGGCGGCGGGCCCTGCGGGAGGCTCTTCCCCCACCCCGCCCCTTCCCGCTGTGCTGGATGGCGGCTGCGCCGCGTGGGGGCTCTGCCCCCAGACCCCCGCGCCTCAAACGCCGGCGGGGCTGAGACTGCCCTGCGGGCAGTCCGGCCGCGCCGGGCAGGCGGCCCCGGAGCGCTGGAGGGGGACGGGGGCGGAGCCCCCGTCCCTCCTGCCGAGCGTGCCCGCAGGGCCAGACGCTAGACGTACTCGGTCGGGATCACGGCCTCGCCCCGCGACAGCTGGGTCGCCGACAGCGGCAGGCCCGCGCGCGCCGCGCGGTGGCGGTCGCGGGCCGCCTCCAGGGGCTCGCGGGCGATCACCTCGCCCGCCTTGACCAGGTGCGTCAGCAGCTGGTCGTCGGCCAGGGCCGAGGGAACGGGGCCCAGGCCGATCACCTCCGCCTCCGCCACCCCCTCGGCGTCGCGCCGCCGCGCCGCCCACTTGCGGCCGCCGATGGAGGTCTTGCCCCCGGTGGACTTCTTGGCCACCGGGGCCAGCGGCGCCTTCGGGTCCGCCGAGGTGGCCCGCGCCACCAGCTTGTAGACCATCGAGCACGTCGGGTGCCCGCTGCCCGTCACCAGCTGGGTGCCCACGCCGTACGCGTCCACCGGAGCCGCCGCCAGCGAGGCGATGGCGTACTCGTCCAGGTCGGAGGTGACCACGATCTTCGTCGAGGTCGCCCCCAGCTCGTCCAGCTGCTGGCGCACCCGGTGGGCCACCAGCAGCAGGTCGCCGGAGTCGATCCGCACGGCGCCCAGGTCGGTGCCCGCCACCTCCACGGCGGTGCGCACCGCCTCGGCCACGTCGTAGGTGTCCACCAGGAGCGTGGTGCCGCGGCCCAGCGAGGCGACCTGCGCCGTGAAGGCGTCCCGCTCGCTGTCGTGGACCAGGGTGAAGGCGTGCGCGCTCGTGCCGACCGTGGGGATGCCGTACCGGAAGCCGGCCGCGAGGTCCGAGGTGGAGGTGAAGCCGCCCACGTACGCGGCCCGGGCCGAGGCGACCGCCGCCAGTTCGTGCGTGCGCCGGGCGCCCATCTCGATCAGCGGCCGGTCGCCGGCCGCCGAGGACATCCGGGACGCGGCCGCCGCGATCGCCGAGTCGTGGTTGAGGATCGACAGGATCACCGTCTCCAGCAGCACGCACTCGGCGAAGCTGCCCTCCACCCGCAGGACCGGCGAGCCGGGGAAGTAGACCTCGCCCTCCGGGTAGCCCCAGATGTCGCCGGAGAAGCGGTACGAGGCCAGCCAGTCCAGCGTCCGCATGTCGACGACGGCCCGCTCGCGCAGGAACTCCAGCACCGCGCCGTCGAAGCGGAAGTTCTCCACCGCGTCCAGCACCCGCCCGGTTCCGGCGACCACCCCGTAGCGGCGCCCCTCGGGGAGCCGCCGGGTGAACACCTCGAAGACGGAGCGGCGGTCGGCGGTGCCGTTGGCCAGCGCGGCCTGCAACATCGTGAGCTCGTAATGGTCCGTGAAGAGCGCTGTCGACGGCACGTCCACCGGCAGGCCCAGATCCGCAGGGTTCATGGCGGCGATGCTAGCGCACATTTCGTCAAAGTGACGAGATGTGGGTCCCGTTTGTGCAACCGCCCCATCGCGGTGGCAGCATGGGACGAGTGAGTGTTGCTCCCCTTGAGATCGAACGCACCGAGTCGGCCGAAGAGACCTTCGTGGTCCCCGAACCTGACGTTCCCTGGGTGACCCTGGTGCACAACGACCCGGTCAACCTCATGAGCTACGTGGCGTACGTGTTCCAGGCGTACTTCGGATATTCCAAGGACGTGGCGCACAAGCTGATGCTGGACGTCCATCACAAGGGGCGGGCGGTCGTGTCCAGCGGCACCCGCGAGGAAATGGAGCGCGACGTGCAGGCCATGCACGGCTACGGCCTGTGGGCGACCCTCTCCCAGGACCGCAACTGATGGGCCGGTCCACCGGGCTGTTCGAGTCCCTCAAGGGCGGCGGAGCCGCCATCGCGCTGGACGAGATCGAGATCTCCATCCTGCGTTCCCTGGCCGTCCAGATGCTGGAGCTGATCGGCCCCGGCGACCCCGAGCCCGCCGAGGACGCCGACCCCCTCGCCGCGCTGTTCGCCGAGGGGCCCAGCGAGCCCCCGTCCGACCCGGCGCTGGCCCGGCTCTTCCCCGACGCCTACGGATCGCCGGGCGGCACGGGCGACGAGGGCGTGGACCCGGCGGAGACCAAGGCCCGCTCGGCGGAGTTCCGCCGCTTCACCGAGAACGACCTGCGCGCCCGCAAGCGCGAGGACGCCCTCGCCCTCGTACGGAGCCTGGACGCGCTCACCCCGGCCGGCGACGGGGCCGCCGTGCTGGAGCTGACCGGTGAGCTGCCGCTGCGCTGGCTCGGCGGGCTCAACGACCTGCGCCTGACCTTGGCCGCCCGGCTCGACATCACCGAGGACGACGAGAGCGCGGCGCTCTTCCGGCTGCCCGACGACGACCCGCGCAAGCCGATGGTGATGGCGTACCTCTGGCTCGGCGGACTCCAGGAGTCCTTGATCGAAACCCTCTGAGGAACCTCAAGGGAAGGCATCGTTCGCTCAGCGGACGCTCAAATCCGGATAACGATCAGATCACCGCGATGCGGTGATCTGTCATGATCACGGATGTTTGTCCGGAAATTTTGATGCCGTGCACCACATTTCTCCCCCTCGGGCGGTCGTAAGCACGTGATAAATCTTCACGACCGCCGAAGGGACGCCACCCATGTCCCCCGGCCCGCTTGAACCGGCAGACCGCCGGCGTGCAACTCCATCCGTATCCGGGGGGATCGAGGACCCGATCCGCAGCCAATGACGGCGCGGGTCGGCAGTGGAGAAAGGCGCACCAGACATGACCTCAGTGCAGGTCGAGCAGCACGGCAACACGCCCGGCGAGGGCACCCAGGGCGACGGCGGCGAGGGATACCACCGCACGCTCGGCGCCCGCCAGATCCAGATGATCGCGATCGGCGGAGCCATCGGCACCGGCCTCTTCCTGGGCGCCGGCAAGGCGATCTCCAAGGCCGGCCCCAGCCTGATCCTGGCGTACGCGATCGCGGGCCTGGTCATCTTCTTCATCATGCGGGCCCTGGGCGAGCTGCTCATGTACCGCCCGGTCTCGGGTTCCTTCTCGGACTACGCCCGCGAGTTCCTCGGCCCGTTCTGGGGCTACGTGACGGGCTGGACGTACTGGCTGTTCTGGGTGGTCACCGGCATCACCGAGGTCACCGCCGCCGCGCAGTACATGTCGTACTGGACCCACGACAGCTTCCCGCAATGGGCCTACGCGCTGATCTTCACGGTCATCCTCTACGGCGCCAACCTGATCTCCGTGAAGCTCTTCGGTGAGCTGGAGTTCTGGTTCTCCATGGTCAAGGTCACCGCCATCGTCGGCATGATCCTGATCTGCGCCGGCATCCTCACCATCGGCTTCTCCGACGCGGGCGACACCGCCACGGTCTCCAACCTGTGGAACGACGGCGGCTTCTTCCCCAAGGGCATCGGCGGCACGCTGATGACCCTGCAGATCGTGATGTTCGCCTTCCTCGCGGTCGAGCTGGTCGGCGTCACCGCCGGCGAGTCCAAGGACCCCGAGAAGACCCTGCCCAAGGCCATCAACACCGTGCCGTGGCGCATCGCCGTCTTCTACGTCGGCGCGCTCATCATGATCCTGTCGGTCGTCCCGTGGACGCACTTCCAGCCGGGCGTCTCGCCCTTCGTCGCCGCCTTCGAGCGCATGGGCCTGGGCATCGGCGCCGCGATCGTCAACTTCGTCGTCCTGACCGCCGCCCTGTCCTCCTGCAACTCCGGCATGTACTCCACCGGCCGCATGCTGCGCGACCTCGCGCTCAACGGCCAGGGCCCGAAGGTCTTCACCAAGCTCACCAAGAGCGGCACCCCGCTCATCGGCACCACCTTCAGCGCCTCGCTGATGCTCGTGGGCGTCTGGATCAACTACGTCGCCCCCGGCAAGGCCTTCGACTACGTCGTCTCCTTCGCCACCATCTCCGGCATGTGGGCCTGGATCATGATCCTGGTCTGCCAGATCCGCTACCGGGCCAAGGCCGACCGCGGCGAGCTGCCCGGTTCGAAGTTCAAGGCCCCCGGCGCCCCGTACACCAGCTGGTTCGCCCTGGCCTTCATCGCCATGGTCATCGTGATGATGGGCGCCGACAAGGACGCCCGCGTCTCGCTGTACTGCGCCCCGCTGTGGGGGATCATCCTGGGCGTCGCCTACCTGGTCATGAAGAACCGCGACCCGCGCGGCGCGGCCTTCACCAAGGCGTCGTAGCAGCGGCTCCCGGCCGCCTGCCACGGCCGGGAACCCGGCTCCCGTGGACATCCTGTCCACCATGCGGGCCCTTCCGTACCACTCCTCGGTACGGGAGGGCCCGTCTGCTTATCCTGTCGCTCATGCTGACCCTCACCCAGGCCCTGTACGACCGGATCGTCGAGCACGCCCGCAAGGACCACCCCGACGAGGCGTGCGGTGTCGTGGCCGGCCCGGCGGGCACCGGCCGCCCCGAGCGGTTCATCCCGATGCTCAACGCGGCCCGCTCGCCCACGTTCTACGAGTTCGACTCGAAGGACCTCCTCAAGCTCTACCGCGAGATGGACGACCGCGACGAGGAGCCGGTGATCGTCTACCACTCGCACACCGCGACCGAGGCCTACCCCTCGCGCACGGACGTCACCTACGCGAACGAGCCCGGAGCGCACTACGTGCTGGTCTCCACCGCCGACGAGGACGGCCTCGGGGAGTTCCAGTTCCGCTCCTACCGGATCGTCGACGGCGTGATCACCGAGGAAGAAGTGCAGGTCGTCGAGGCCTACTGACCAGCATGTGAGCAGATGGCGTCCACGATGCGGGATCACACTCCAAACCGGGGACCGGGAATCGTTAACATGACCGCATGGTTCCCCACGACGTGAGCATCGAGACGCCCGGCAGGCTGCTGCTCGTGGCGCGGCTGCACGTCGACCTGTGCCGACTCGCCAGCGCCATCTGTCCTGCCGCCTGAGCACCGGAGCCCTCCCGCGCGGGGGCCCGCACGAACGCGCGCCCGCTTTCCCACGCACACCTGCCACGCCCACGCCCTGACGACTGGAGCCCAGCCATGGCCATCGAGGTCCGCATCCCCACCATCCTCCGCACCTACACCGACGGCGAGAAGGCCGTGAACGGTGAGGGCGCCACGCTCGCCGACCTCTTCGCGGACCTGGAGACCCGGCACAAGGGCATCGAGGAGCGCATTGTCGACGGCGGCCAGCTGCGCCGCTTCGTGAACGTCTACCTCAACGACGAGGACGTCCGCTTCCTCGACGGCATCTCCACCGCCCTCAAGGACGGCGACAACGTCACCATCCTCCCGGCCGTGGCCGGCGGATCGAAGTAATGCGCTACGACTCCCCGCTGGCCGCGGTCGGCAACACGCCGCTGGTCCGGCTGCCCCGGCTGTCCCCCTCGCAGGACGTCCGGATCTGGGCCAAGCTGGAGGACCGCAACCCGACCGGCTCGATCAAGGACCGCCCCGCGCTCCACATGGTCGAGCAGGCCGAGAAGGACGGCCGGCTGCAGCCCGGCTGCACCATCCTGGAGCCGACCTCCGGCAACACCGGCATCTCGCTCGCGATGGCGGCCAAGCTCAAGGGCTACCGCATCGTCTGCGTGATGCCGGAGAACACCAGCCAGGAGCGGCGCGACCTGCTGGCCATGTGGGGAGCCGAGATCATCTCGTCGCCGGCAGCCGGCGGCTCCAACACCGCCGTCCGGGTGGCCAAGGAACTGGCCGCGGAGCACCCGGACTGGGTGATGCTCTACCAGTACGGCAACCCGGACAACGCGGGCGCGCACTACGCCACCACCGGCCCGGAGATCCTCGCCGACCTCCCGTCGATCACCCACTTCGTGGCCGGCCTGGGCACCACCGGCACCCTCATGGGCGTCGGCCGCTACCTGCGCGAGAACGTCCCCGGAGTGAAGATCGTCGCGGCCGAGCCGCGCTACGACGACCTCGTGTACGGACTGCGCAACCTCGACGAGGGCTTCGTCCCCGAGCTGTACGACGCCTCCGTGCTCACCACCCGCTTCTCGGTGGGCTCCTCGGACGCGGTCACCCGCACGCGGGAGCTGCTCCAGCAGGAGGGCATCTTCGCGGGCGTCTCCACGGGCGCCGCCCTGCACGCGGCGATCGGCGTCGGCCGCAAGGCGGTGGCCGCGGGCGAGAGCGCCGACATCGTCTTCGTCGTGGCCGACGGCGGCTGGAAGTACCTCTCGACCGGCGTCTACACCGCACCGACGACGGAAGAGGCCATCGAAGTCCTCCAGGGCCAGCTCTGGGCCTGACCCCGGCGGGGCTGGATCGCGCACAGCGCGATTCCAGCCCCGCCGGCGTTTGAGGCGCGGGTCCGGGCAGCGCCCGGGAAACGGAGAAAGGGCGGGGCGGGGAGAGGCTCCGCGCAGCGGCACGCGCTAGCCGGACAGCCGCTCCGCCAGGATCGCCGCATGGCTGGAGCCCGGGTCCTTCACGGCGGTCAGCAGCGTCACCGGTCCGCCGCGCGCGACCAGCCCGCGGAGGCGATCCAGCTCCGCCACCGCCTCCGGCTCCGCCAGCTCCGCCTCGTACCGCTGCCGAAACCCGTCGGCCGAGCCCCCGTCGTGGAACCACTTGCGCAGCTCCGTCGACGGAGTGACCGCCTTGGGCCACTCGTCCACCCCCGCCACCGCCTTCGCCAGGCCGCGCGGCCACAGCCGGTCCACCAGGACCCGCAGCCCGTCGGCCGCCGGCTCCGGCGGGTCGTACACGCGCCGCAAGCGGATCTCCGGCATCACCGACCGCCTCCCAGTCCCTTGACCTCGTCCCACACCGCGGGGTCCAGCATCCCCAGCCGGGCCCGGAAGTCCCACAGCGACACCTCGTCCGGCCGGTCCGCCTCCAGGAAACCCGCCCGGCCCTGCGCCCCCACCGTCCCCGGGGGCAGCGGGATCACCCCGGCCCGCCGGTCGTCGTACTTCGCGGTGATCCACGCGACCCGCGCCCGGTGCTCCCGTACCGGGCCCACGCCCAGGACCAGGCAGGTCCGGCCGTCCGCCAGGGTCCACAGCTCACCCGGCTGCGGGTGCGGCGGCCGGCCGGTCCCGTGCGCGGGCGGGGTCCGGCGGGGGACGCCCAGCCGCCCCCCGGCGATCAGCATCACCAGGGCCAGAGCCACGACCGCGGCCACCGCGGGCCACCAGGACGTGTCCATGTTTCGACCGTAGCCGCGCGGGAAGGCCCCGGCACGGCAACGCCCGTGCGCACCGTCGCTCCCCCGGGTGACAGCGCAGGTGATTCCCCCCACAACGGCCTGCCGCGGAGGAGCGACCGGACGTTTCGCGCCTTACGCTCGACCCACGCACGGCCCGCATTCCGTCCACGGACCGTCCACGGAGGTTCACGCTCCATGAAGCTCACCGTCGTCGGCTGTTCGGGGTCGTTCCCGTCCGCGGAATCGGCCTGTTCGAGCTACCTCGTCGAGGCCGACGGCTTCCGGCTGCTGCTCGACATGGGCAACGGCGCCCTCGGCGATCTCCAGCGGCACTGCGGTCTCTACGACCTCGACGCGATCTTCCTGAGCCATCTGCACGCCGATCACTGCATCGACATGTGCGCCTACTTCGTCGCCCGCTACTACCGCCACGAGGGCGGCCGCTGCGGCACCATCCCCGTCTTCGGCCCCGAGGGCACCGAGAAGCGGCTCACCACGGCCTACGACGACGTCCCCGACGAGCGCTCGATGAGCGAGGTCTTCGACTTCCGCACCCTGAAGTCCGGGACCTTCGAGATCGGCCCCTTCCAGGTCCGCACCGAGCGGGTCGCGCACCCCGTCGAGTCCTACGCCATCCGTGTCGAGCACGGCGGCCGCTCGCTCACGTACTCCGGCGACACCGGCGTCTGCGCCGAGCTGGGCCAGCTCGCCGAGGGCGTCGACCTCTTCCTCTGCGAGGCCTCCTTCACGCACGGCAAGGAGGACATCCCCGACCTCCACCTCAACGGCCGGGAGGCCGGCGAGTACGCCCACGGCGGCGGCGTCGGGCGGCTCGTCCTCACCCACATCCCGCCGTGGACGGACCCCGCGCAGAACCTCGCCGACGCCCGCGCGGTCTACGACGGCCCGGTCGACCTGGCGTACGCGGGAGCGGTCTACGAGGTCTGAGCCCGACCCGGCGGCGCCCGGCGCTCCGGCGCGCCACCGGCACGAGGAAGCCCCCGCCCTCCCGGAAGGGAGAGCGGGGGCTTCGTCGGTGGTGCGGGGTCCTACTTGGCCTCGGCCTTCGCCATCTCGGCCAGCTCCTCGTCGGACTCGCGGCCCGGCGTGGGGAGGTTGAACTTGGTGATCGCGAAGCGGAAGCCGAAGTAGTAGACGGCTCCGAAGACCAGACCGATCGGGATGATCATCCACGGGTTGGTCGCCTTGCTCCAGCCGAGTCCGAGGTCGATCAGACCCGCGGAGAAGGTGAAGCCCGCGTGGACCCCGAGCGCCCAGGTGATCGCCATGGACAGGGCGGTCAGGACCGCGTGGATCGCGTAGAGCACCGGCGCGATGAACATGAACGAGAACTCGATCGGCTCGGTGACACCGGTGACGAACGAGGTGAGCGCGAGCGAGACCATCATGCCGGTGACGGCCTTGCGGCGCTCCGGGCGGGCGGTGTGCGCGATGGCCAGGGCGGCGGCCGGCAGACCGAACATCATGATCGGGAAGAAGCCCGTCATGAACAGACCGGCGTCCGGGTCACCGGCGAAGAAGCGGTTCAGGTCGCCGTGGACGACCTCGCCGGCGGCGTTGGTGAAGTCACCGATCTGGAACCAGGCGACGGTGTTGACGAACTGGTGCATGCCGATCGGGATCAGCGCGCGGTTGATGGCGCCGAAGACGCCGGCGCCCGCGGCGCCCAGACCGGTCATCCACTCACCGAAGTTGGAGATGACCTCGCCGATCGGCTCCCACACCACACCGAAGAACACACCGGCGAGGACGCCGACGAAGGCCATGATGATCGGGACGAGGCGGCGGCCGTTGAAGAAGCCGAGCCAGTCCACCAGCTTGGTGCGGTGGAAGCGCTGCCACAGGACCGCGGCGAGCAGACCCATGATGATGCCGCCGAGGACGCCCGGGTTGTTGTACGTCGCGGCGACGTCGACACCCTTGTTCTCGGTGGTGTTGATGACGGCCTCGGTCACCGGGAAGGCGGTGAGGACGTTCTTGTAGACCAGGAAGCCGACGAGCGCGGCGAGCGCCGTGGAGCCGTCCGCCTTCTTGGCGAAGCCGATCGCCACGCCGATGCAGAACAGCAGCGGGAGGTTGGCGAAGACGGCGTCACCGGCGGTGGCGAACACCGTGGCGACCTTGCCCCAGCCGAGGCCGTCCTTGCCGAAGACGTCGGGCTGGCCGAGGCGCATCAGGATGCCTGCGGCGGGCAGGACGGCGATGGGCAGCTGGAGGCTGCGGCCGACCTTCTGCAGACCCTGGATCAGGCCGGCTCCCCGCTTCTTGGCGGGCGGCGCAGCGGCGTCAGTAGCCGTACTCATAACTTCCTCCGGGGAGCAAGGCGCCGCCAAGGGGGTGGAGCCAAGGGGGACGGCGACGTCTCAGAAAGGGGGAACACGCCGCCGGGGGAAGCGGTCGTGGTCTACACCAATCGTGGTGTAGACCAGTTGTAACACGGTGAGGGATAGATAAGGAACCTTCGTTTTCCTGTGGCCTGGGTCACACTCTCCGAGGCGTGCCGAAGGGCCCCCGGATCGTGATCCAGGGGCCCTTGACGGACCGTGCGGTAACCCTGCCGGGGCCGGGCTCAGGCCTTGGTGTTCTCCGCCTGCATCGCCGCGATCTCCTCGTCCGACTCCCGGCCGGGCGTCGGGATGTCGAACTTCGTGATCGCGAACCGGAAGACGACGTAGTAGACGACCGCGAAGCCGAGACCGATCGGAATGATCAGCCAGGGCTTCGTGGCCAGCCCCCAGTTGATGACGTAGTCGATCAGGCCCGCCGAGAAGCTGAAGCCGTCGTGCACGCCGAACGCCCACGTCACCGCCATCGACACGCCCGTCAGCACCGCGTGGACCGCGTACAGCGCCGGCGCGACGAAGAGGAAGGAGTACTCCAGCGGTTCGGTGATCCCGGTGACGAACGAGGTCAGGGCCACCGACAGCATCAGGCCCCCGACCTCCTTGCGCCGCTGCGGCTTCGCGCAGTGCGTGATCGCCAGCGCCGCCGCGGGCAGGGCGAACATCATGATCGGGAAGAAGCCGGTCAGGAACAGGCCCGCGTTCGGGTCACCGCTCAGGAACATGTTGATGTCGCCGTGCACCACCTCGCCGTTCGGCTTGGTGAAGCTGCCGAACTGGAACCACACCGGCACGTTCAGGAACTGGTGCAGGCCGATCACCAGCAGCGCGCGGTTCGCCACCCCGAAGATGCCCGCGCCCCAGTAGTCCAGGCCCACCAGCCAGTCGGAGAAGCTCTCCAGCGCGTCGCCGATCGGCGGCCAGATCCACAGGCAGAGCGCGGCGAAGGCGATCGCCACGAAGGCCATGATGATCGGGACCAGCCGGCGGCCGTTGAAGAAGCCGAGCCAGTCCACCAGCTTCACCCGGTGGTAGCGCTGCCAGAACCACGCGGCCAGCAGGCCCATCACGATGCCGCCGAACACCCCCGGGTTCTGGAAGGTGTACTGCGCGAAGGTCTCGTCCGGCCCGAGGCAGCCGCCCCCGACGTCCTTCGTCCCGTCGGGGCACGGCACCGGGAACGCGCGCAGGACGCTGCGGTAGACGAGGAAGCCGGCCACCGCCGCCAGCGCCGTCGAGCCGTCGGCCTTCTTGGCCATGCCGATCGCGACGCCGACACAGAAGAGGAGGGGCAGCCCGAGATCGGCATTGAGCAGCGCGCCGCCGGCCGCGGCCATGACCTTGGCGATCTGCGGCCAGACGCCGGTGCCCTCGGCGTCGATCAGGCCGAGCCGGTTCAGGATGCCCGCCGCGGGCAGGACCGCGATCGGCAACTGCAGGCTCCGGCCCATCTTCTGCAGCCCCTGGTACAGGGTGTTGCGCCGGGACGGTCCCGGTACTGCGGCGGCGCTGCTCGCACTCATCGGCGTCTCCCTGACCGGCCCGGATTTTTTGGCTGCGGCAGCAGTAGCGTGCACACTGGTGTAGACCAGTTGTGGGCAGGTTGCTGCTGATCGTCATCATTCGGCAGGGACCGGACATGCGCTCGCGTAGATGGGCCAACCGTGCGTTACCGTGACAACGCGGGCCGTGCAGGTGGGTAGCCACGTACTGGCCGCCGAGACTCGTTCTTCGAAACACTCAGGGAGAAACACATGGCCACCAAGGCTGAGAAGATCGTCGCCGGGCTCGGCGGCATCGAGAACATCGAAGAGGTCGAAGGCTGCATCACCCGCCTGCGCACCGAGGTCATCAACCCCGACCTCGTCGACGAGGCCGCCCTCAAGGCCGCCGGCGCCCACGGCGTCGTCCGCATGGGCACCGCGGTCCAGGTCGTCATCGGCACCGACGCCGACCCGATCGCCGCCGACATCGAAGACATGATGTGATCCGGACTCCCTGAAGTCCGGGCCGCCCGGCCCGAAGCCACGACGGACCCCGTCCCGCACCCCGGACGGGGTCTTCGCGTTCCCGGCCACCCACTAGGCTCGGACACATGTCTCGCATCGACGGCCGTACGCCCGAACAGCTCCGCCCGGTCACCATCGAACGCGGATGGAGCAAGCACGCCGAGGGCTCCGTCCTCATCTCCTTCGGAGACACCAAGGTCTTCTGCACCGCCTCCTTCACCGAAGGCGTCCCGCGCTGGCGCAAGGGCAGCGGCGAAGGCTGGGTCACCTCCGAGTACTCGATGCTGCCGCGCTCCACCAACACCCGCGGCGACCGCGAATCCGTCCGCGGCAAGATCGGCGGCCGCACGCACGAGATCTCCCGCCTCATCGGCCGCTCGCTGCGCGCCGTCATCGACTACAAGGCCCTCGGCGAGAACACCATCGTCCTGGACTGCGACGTCCTCCAGGCCGACGGCGGCACCCGCACCGCCGCCATCACCGGCGCCTACGTCGCCCTCGCCGACGCCGTCGCCTGGGGCCAGAAGAAGAAGCTCGTCAAGGCCGGCCGCAAGCCCCTCACCGGAACCGTCGCCGCCGTCAGCGTCGGCATCGTCGACGGCGTCCCGCTCCTCGACCTCTGCTACGAGGAGGACGTGCGCGCCGAGACCGACATGAACGTGGTCTGCACCGGCGACGGCCGCTTCGTGGAGGTCCAGGGCACCGCCGAGGGCGAGCCCTTCGACCGCAAGGAACTCAACGCCCTCCTCGACCTCGCCGCCGGCGGCTGCGCCGACCTCGAGGCCATCCAGCGGGGCGCGCTGGAGCTGTAACCAGCGGGCAACCGCAGGACGCCACCCGGCGTCCCTACGGACAACGGGCGCACGGTGTCACCACCGTGCGCCCGCCCCGTCCAACCCGTCCAACCCGTCCGCACCGTGCACGTCCACGTCCTCTCGGGAGAACCGTATGAAGCTCCGCATAGCGGCAGTAGCCGTGGCAGCCGTCCTGACCGTCCCGGCCCTTTCCGCCTGCGACGCCATCTCCACGGCGATGGACTGCGCGAACACGGCGGTCGCCATCACGGACGGCGCGAACGACCTCCAGCAGGCCGTCTCCCAGGCGGGCAACAGCCCCCAGGACGCCAAGAACGCCCTCGACCAGATCGAGGCGAACCTCAAGAAGATCGGCGACCAGACGGACAACGCCGACCTGGGCAAGGCCATCAACTCGATGAACACCGCCGTCACGAACGTCCGCACCGCCATCGAGAGCGGCAACCCCGCCCCGGACATCAAGCCGGTCGCCGACGCCGCGAGCGAGATCTCCAAGGTCTGCACCCCGGGATAATGAGGGCATGACCTCGACGCCCAGCAGCCTGATCCTCGCGACCCGCAACGCGGGCAAAGTCTCCGAACTGCGCGCCATCCTCGCCGACGCCGGCCTGCCCCACGGGCTGGTCGGCGCGGACGCGTACCCGGAGATCCCCGACGTCAAGGAGACCGGCGTCACCTTCGCCGAGAACGCCCTCCTCAAGGCCCACGCCCTGGCCCGGGCCACCGGCCTGCCGGCGGTCGCCGACGACTCCGGCCTGTGCGTGGACGTCCTGCACGGCGCCCCCGGCATCTTCTCGGCCCGCTGGGCCGGCCGCCACGGCGACGACAAGGCCAACCTGGACCTGCTCCTGGCCCAGCTCGGCGACATCGCCGACGAGAACCGCGGCGCCCACTTCTTCTGCGCGGCGGCCCTCGCCCTGCCGGACGGCACCGAACGCGTCGTGGAGGGCCGCCTCCTGGGCACCCTGCGCCACGCCCCCTCGGGCACCGGCGGCTTCGGCTACGACCCGATCCTGGAGCCCCTGGGCGAGTCCCGCACCTGCGCCGAACTGACCCCGGCCGAGAAGAACGCCATCTCCCACCGCGGCCAGGCCTTCCGCGCCCTGGTCCCCTTCATCCGCGCCCTGCTGCCCTGACACCGGGACCCGCACACGCCGAAGGGCTTGCTTCCCCGGAATCCGGGGAAGCAAGCCCTTCGTGCTGGTACGCCCGATCGGATTCGAACCGACAGACACGACCACCTAAAGATCGCCGCTCAGCCGTTGGCGTACGGGCGCGAGCCAAGACCACTGTACTGGGTGACGGCTGGAATCGGGCGGGCCTTAGCTGCCGGATCCGCCGGGTCTCCCGCCGCGGCACCACGTGCTCGTGACCGCGTGGCAGTTGGGGCACAAGAGTCGGAGGTTCTCGCGCCGGTCGTTGCTCCAGTCGCCATCGATGTGGTCGATCTCCAGGGTCATCGGCTGCCCCAGCCAGACGGGGGGCGTTCCGCACATCGCGCAGTACTCAGGGACACCGACCTCGCGCAGCGCGCGCAGGAGCAGGTGGGAGCGCGTACGCCGCCGCCCATCGTGCCTGACGAGGACGTCCTCGGCCCGCCGCATCTGTACGGTTCCGGTTCGGCCGCGGTGGTGTGCTTGACCGAGGAAGTGCGAGGTCGACAGTCCGTCCTCGGGGATCCAGGACTTGAGGGCTTGGTTCATGCTTCCCGAGGGCTCCCGGCCCAGCCGCCGCAGTGTTTCGGCCAGTGAGCGAGACGCGGCGACCGCCTCGCGCAGGACGGTGGCCTCGGGCTTCACGCGCGGTGTGTACGCCCGGCGTTGGCGCGCCGCGGCGCCGGTGTCGACGGAATGCGTCATCGCCGTCGGCCCTTCGCGCGGCCGCGGTACGTGTCCGTGGTGGAGTGGCAGTTGGGGCACAACAGTCTCAGGTTCTCCGGCAGGTTGTTGCGCCAGTCGCCGTCGATGTGGTCGACCTCGAGGGAGAGCGGGCGACCCTGCCAGACGGCTTCGATGCCGCACATCCGGCATGCTTCGGGGACGCCCAAGGTGGCCAAGGCTCGCTTGAGGTGTGCGCTCTGCATCCGGCGGGCCTGTGGGCCCTCCTGCCTCGCCAGCAGGGATTCCGGGGTCCTTCGCACCTTCGGACGTCCCGCGGACGAGGGCAGTGCGAAGTGGGAGGTGTCTATCCCGAGCGCCTTCACCCTGCGGCTGATGTGGGTGTGGTGACCGCCAACCACGTCGAGACCGAGACGTCTGAGGACCTCACACATCGTCGTCGAGGCGGCGACGGCCTCGGCCAGTACTTCCCGCGTCCACCGCACCCCCTCACGCTCGAAGTGCGACACGTCCACACCGAGCCTCCGCATGCGATCGCGCAGGTAGCGCCGCGACGGGCCGCTCGGGTCCACCTCCAATCTCTGCAAGGCTTCCGTCAGCGTCCGCGCCCCTGCGGCAGCCTTCGTCAGGCGTTCCTTCGTATATGGACTTGTCGGCATTCCGCCCCCCTCGTTCCGGCCGCGCGTGCGGGCCTCGTACGGGGTAACGGGTTCGGTGGGCGGACGGTCACGGGGTGGTTCGTCCGATAAGCGGAGCGGGCCGCCCCGGGTGTGGGGCGGCCCGCTCCGGGAGGACGGGGGCGTCAGATGCCCAGGTCCTTGATGATCTTGGCTACGTGGCCCGTCGCCTTCACGTTGTAGAAGGCGTGCTCGACCTTGCCCTCCTCGTCCACGACCACCGTGGAGCGGATGACGCCCGTGACCGTCTTGCCGTACAGCTTCTTCTCGCCGAACGCCCCGTACGCCGTCAGCGTCTCCTTCTCCGGGTCGCCGACCAGGGTGACCTTCAGGTGCTCCTTCTCGCGGAACTTCGCCAGCTTCTCCGGCTTGTCCGGGGAGACGCCGATGACGTCGTAGCCGGCCGTGGCCAGGAGGTCCAGGTTGTCCGTGAAGTCGCAGGCCTGCTTCGTGCAGCCCGGCGTCAGGGCGGCCGGGTAGAAGTAGACGATGACCTTGCGGCCCTTGTGGTCGGCGAGCGAGACCTCGTTGCCGTCCGCGTCGGGCAGGGTGAAGGCGGGGGCGGTGTCGCCCGGCTGGAGTCGCTCGCTCATCTCACAGTCTCCTCGGGAGGGGATCGGTACCTCACGAGACTAAGCTGACAGACTGTTCACGGCGGACTACGCCCCCACACGATCACGACCACGAACACGAACACGACGACGGAGGCAGCGCGGTGTCGGAAGCCAGGACCCCCGCACAGATCGAGGCGGACATCGTCCGCCGCCGCGAGCAGCTCGCCGAGACGCTCGACGAGATCGGCGTGCGCGTGCACCCGAAGACGATCATCGGGGACGCGAAGGCCCGGGTCGCCTCGACCGTCGACCAGACCGCGGGGCGGGCCTTCGCGGGCGTGAACCGCCTCGTGACGGACGTCCGGGACGGTATGCGCCACGAGGACGGGGCCCCGCGCCTGGAGCGCCTCGTGCCCGTCGCGCTGCTCGCCGTCGGCGTCGTCGGCCTGCTCGTGGTCTCGGCGCGCCGCAGGCGCGGATGACCCTGGGCGGTACGGGAGGGGCGCGGACAGGTAGGTTCGGGGCGTGAGCGAGAACACCACCCACGACAAGCTGCCCATCCGCATGCTGCACGACCGCGTGCTCGTGAAGTCCGATCTGCCCGAGGGCGAGCGGCGTTCCGGCGGCGGCATCCTGATCCCGGCGACGGCCGCCGTGGGCAAGCGGCTGGCCTGGGCCGAGGTCGTCGCGGTCGGGCAGAACGTACGGACCGTCGAGCCCGGGGACCGGGTGCTGTACGACCCCGAGGACCGCGCCGAGGTCGAGGTGCGCGGGGCGACGTACGTGCTGATGCGCGAGCGGGACCTGCACGCCGTGGCCGCGGAGCGGCTGGAGGGGTCGGAGGACTCCACCGGGCTGTACCTCTGACCGGACGCGGGACGGCAAGGGCTGGTGGCCGAGGTCACCGGCCCTTTTCGCTGCCCTTTGCTACGGTGGGGGAGAACCCGACGAGACGCGCCGTACCGGGTACGACAAGACGACGCACCCCGTATCGCTCGATGTCTCGGAGGTGCCGTCATGGCCTGGGTTCTTCTTCTTCTCGCCGGTCTGCTCGAAGTCGGCTGGTCGATCGGCATGAAGTTCACCGAGGGCTTCACCCGGCTCTGGCCCAGCGTTTTCACGGGTGCCGGGATCGTGGCCAGCATGGTGCTGCTGTCCTACGCCGCGAAGACCCTGCCCATCGGCACGGCGTACGGGGTGTGGGTGGGCATCGGTGCCGCCGGTGCGGCCGTGCTCGGTATGGCGGTGCTGGGTGAGCCCGTCACCGCCGCCCGGATCTTCTTCATCTGCCTGCTGCTGGTCGCCGTGGTGGGGCTGAAGGCGACCTCCGGTCACTGACGCCTCCGGTCACTGACCTCCCGGCTCGCTCCGGTCACTCCAGGAACGCGGACGGCGGGCGGGGGCCGCCGACCATGCCGCCGCCGTCCCAGCCGCCTCCGCCCCCGCTCCCGCTCCCGCCGCCCCCGTCGGAGCCCGTCCCGCCCTGGCTGCCGGCGGTGGCGCCGCCCTGGTCGCCCCGGCCGGTGCCGCCGTCGTCCTGGCCGCCCTGGCCGCGGCCCCCGGTGTCCTGGCCGCCTTGCGTCTGTCCGCCGTCGTTGCGGCCGCCGCCGTCCCGGCCCCCGTTGTCCCGGCCGCCCTGGGTGCGGCCCCCGTCGCCCTGCCCGCCGTTGTCCTGGCCGCGGGACGGCGGGTCCGGCTGCTGGGGCGGGGTCGGGGTGTCGTCGTCGCCGGGCGTCTCCTGCGGGGATTCCGACTGCCAGGAGGGCGGCGGCGGGGACTGCGCGGCGCCCGGCTGGAGGTCGAGGTCGAAGTCGACGGGGTCGGTGCCCTCCAGCGCGGTCTTGGTGTACGCGGCCCAGATCCGGGCCGGGTAGCCGCCACCGCCGATACGGGGCTCGCCCAGGGCCCCGTACAGCGACTCCAGGGTGCCGGTGTCCGGGTCCTGGCCCATCATCGCGACCACGGTGACCAGGTCCGGGGTGTAGGCGGCGAACCAGGCGGAACGGTCCAGCTCGCCGGTGCCGGTCTTGCCGGCGGCCGGGTGGCCGGCGGCGAGGGCCGCCGTACCGGTGCCGTTGTCCACGACGCTGACCAGCATGGACGTGGTGGTGTCGGCGGCCTCGCGGCTGATGGCCTGGACGGGGGTGCGTTCGGGCAGGGGGATCTTGTCGTCGCCCTTCGCGATCTCCTCCACGAAGGTGTAGGGGGTGCGGCGGCCGTGGTCGGCGAGGGTCGCGTACGCCTGGGTCATGTCGAGGACGCTGGCCTGGAGGGTGCCGAGCGCCATGGCCGGGCCGACCACGAAGTTCGGGGTGTCCTCGGGGATGCCGAGGTCGATGGCGGTCTTCTTGACCCTGGCGGTGCCGACGTCGACGGCCATCTGCGCGTACACGGCGTTCACGGAGAGGTCGGTGGCGGTGTTGACGGTGATGTTGCCGTAGGAGACCTGGCCCTCGTTCTCGGGGGCGAAGCGGATCCGGCCGCCGACGACGGGGCGCTTGTTGTCGCCGTTGTAGAGGGTGTTGGGGGTGATCCTGCGGCCGTCCTGCGTGCGGGAGCCGTTCTCGACGGCGGCCGCGAAGACGAACGGCTTGAAGGTGGAGGCGACCTGGTAGTCGTGCCGGGTCGCGTTGTTCACGTACTGCCGGGTGTAGTCGACGCCGCCGTACAGGGCGACGACCTTGCCGGTGGCCGGGTCGATGGAGACGCCGCCGGCCCGGACCACCCGGTCCGCCTTGCGCGCCTCGGGATCGAGCCTGCTCAGCATCTGGTCGTCGACGGCTTCGACGAAGTCGGCCTGGCGGCGCCGGTCGATGGTGGTCCTGATGCGGTAGCCGCCCTCGGCGAGGGTCTTGTCGTCGAGGATCTCGCGTTCGAGGATGAACTCCTTGATCGCTTCGACGAGGTAGCCGCGCTGGCCGGACAGGCCCGCGGCGGCCCGGACCTTGCCGGGCTCGGGGAACGTCGTGGCCGCGCGCTCGGCGGCGGGCAGCCAGCCCTTCTTGACCATGCCGTCGAGGACGTAGTTCCAGCGGGCGAGGGCGCGGGCGCGGCTCTGCGGGTGGGAGACGACGTCGAAGGCGCTGGGGGAGTTGAGCAGGGTGGCGAGGTAGGCGCCCTCGGCGGTGGTGAGGGCGGAGACGTCCTTGCCGTAGTACGCCTGGGAGGCGGCCTGGATGCCGTAGGCGTTGCGGCCGAAGTAGCTGGTGTTCAGGTAGCCCTCGAGGATGTAGGCCTTGGACTTCTCGCGACCGAGTTTGATCGCGATGAAGAACTCTTTGGCCTTGCGTTTGATCGTCTGTTCCTGGCCCAGGTAGTAGTTCTTGACGTACTGCTGGGTGATCGTCGAGCCGGACTGGGTGCCCTTGCCGGTGGCCGTGTTCCAGGCGGCGCGGACCATCGCCTTGGGGTCCACCGCCCGTTCGGAGTAGAAGTCCCGGTCTTCTGCGGCGAGTACGGCCTCCTGGACGGTCAGCGGGATCTGCGACAGGGGCACGTTGACGCGGTTGACCTCGCCGTCGCGGGCGAGCTGGGAGCCGTCGGAGTAGAGGTAGACGTTGGACTGCGCGGTCGCGGCGGCGTTGGCGGGCGGGATGTCGACGAGGAGGTAACCGGCGACGAGGCCGCCGCCGATCAGGAGGGCGAGGAGCAGTACGGTGCCCAGGACCATGCGCCAGGTGGGGAGGAGCCGGCGCCATCCGGTCCGCCCGCGGCGGGCCTTGCCGCCGCGCCCCGGAGGCTGTGGCCCCGGCTGCGCCGGCTGCCGCTGCTGCCGCGGCGGCTCCGGCGGCTGCCCGGCGTGCGGGTGGGGAGCGCCGGGCGGGGTGTCCGGGTCTCGAGGGGTCCAGCCCGCGGGTGGTGACTGGTCGCTCATCTCCAGGACTCCTCGACGCTGTTCGAAATATCCACTTCTGTACCTCATGGTGTCTACCCGATGGCCGGTGACCACCGCCCTGGACCGGGGTAAATCGGTCGCGTGGCTCGCCCCTCCGCACTAAGCTCGCGCGCTTTGGCCGACTCGGCCGACCTGGCCGACGTAGGAACGACGCGGAAAACGGAGGGGATACGGTGCGCCAGAGAGTGCGCCAGAGAGTGCGCCAGAGAGTGCGCCAGGGAGCGGGCCGGGGAGCGGGCCGGAGCGCGGACCGGAGCGTGGCCCTCTACGCGGCGGTCGCGGCGGGCGGATTCCGGCGCTACGCCACCTACGGCACGGCGACCGCGGCCGGTGTGTTCACCAACACCGTGTTCGGCTTCATCGTCGCGTTCACGTACATCGCCCTGTGGGACCAGCGCCCGGGGCTGGGCGGTTACGACCAGTCACAGGCCCTCACCTTCGTGTGGGTGAGCCAGTCGCTGCTGGCCGCCGGGGCGTTGATCGGCGGCGGGTTCCAGGAGGAGATCCAGGAGCGGATCCGCACGGGCGACATCGCCGTCGACCTGTACCGGCCCGCGGACCTCCAGATGTGGTGGCTCGCGGCCGACCTGGGCCGGGCCGCCTTCCAGCTGCTGGGGCGCGGGCTGGTCCCGCTCGTGGCGGGGGCGCTCGCCTTCCGGCTGGCGCTGCCCTGGGACCCGTGGCGCTGGCTGCTGTTCCTGGTGTCCGTCGGGCTCGGGCTGGTGGTGAGCTTCGCGCTGCGCTACCTGCTCGGGCTGCTCGCCTTCTGGCTGCTGGACGGGGCCGGGATCAACCTGATGGCGACCGTCGTCTCGGTCTTCTTCTCGGGCATGCTGCTGCCGCTGACCGTCTTCCCGGGAGCCTTCGGGGAGTTCGTGCGCGTCCTGCCGTGGTCGGCGATGCTCCAGGTTCCGATGGACGTCCTGCTGGGGGTGCACTCGGGGGCCGGGGCGGCGGTCGGCGCGCTGGGCTTCCAGGCCGGCTGGGTCCTCGTACTGCTGGGCATCGGGCGGCTGTTGCAGTCGGCGGCGACGCGGAAGGTGGTGGTCCAGGGTGGCTGAGGCGGTCGGGACCGCCGAGGCGGTACCGGAGCGGGAGTTCGCGGCCCCGGAGGTGCCGGCCCGGGCGCGCGGCCGGGTCCGGGAGGGGCTGCGCGGCTACGGCCTGATCGTGGCCATGTGGGTCCGGTCGACGATGACGTACCGGACGTCCTTCGTCCTGGCGACGCTGGGGAACGCGGCGATCACGCTGCTGGACTTCGTCGCGATCTTCATCATGTTCTCGCACGTGGACGTCCTCGGCGGCTTCACGCTGCCCGAGGTCGCCCTGCTGTACGGGTCCTGCTCGGCGTCGCTGGGGCTGGCGGACCTGCTGCTGGGGAACACCGACCGGATCGGCCTGCGGGTCCGCGACGGTTCGCTCGACACCATGCTGGTGCGGCCGGTCCCGCTGCTCGCGCAGGTCGCGGCCGACCGCTTCGCGCTGCGCCGGCTGGGCCGGATCGCGCAGGGGCTGGGACTGCTGGGCTGGGCGCTGTGGTCGCTGGACGTGGACTGGACGGCCGGGAAGGTGCTGCTGGTGCCGGTGATGGTGCTGGCCGGTGCGGCGATCTTCGCGGCGGTGATGGTGGCCGGGGCGGCCTTCCAGTTCATCGCCGGGGACGCGGCGGAGGTGCAGAACTCCTTCACCTACGGCGGCTGCACGATGCTGCAGTACCCGCCGACGATCTTCGCGACGGAGCTGCTGCGCGCGGTGACCTTCATCGTCCCGCTGGCCTTCGTCAACTGGCTGCCCGCGCTGTACGTGCTGGGGCGGCCCGATCCGCTGGGGCTGCCGGGGTGGGCCGCGTTCCTGAGCCCGCTGGTGGCCTTCGCGGTGTTCGTGCCCGCGTCGCTGGCCTGGCGCGCGGGAGTCCGTTCGTACCGGAGCACGGGGAGCTGAGCCGTGGTGGACGTGGATGTGGATGTGGCTGGGGAGGTGGCCGTGGACGACGTGCTGATCTCGCTGGACGGGGTCGAGAAGGTCTTCGACGTACGACGCCGGGTGGGCCTGATGCGCCGGGAGAAACGCCAGGTCAGGGCGGTGGACGGGATCAGCTTCACGGTCGCGCGCGGTGAGATGGTCGGCTACATCGGGCCCAACGGGGCCGGGAAGTCCACCACCATCAAGATGCTGACCGGGATCCTCACCCCGAGCGGCGGCCGGCTGCGGGTGGCGGGCATCGACCCGGCGCGGGAGCGGGTGCGTCTCGCGCAGCGGATCGGGGTGGTCTTCGGGCAGCGCACCACGCTGTGGTGGGACCTGCCGCTGAAGGACTCGTACGGGCTGATGCGGCGGATGTACCGGGTGCCGAAGGCGCGGTTCGAGGAGAACCTGGAGCGGTGCGTGGACCGCCTCGACCTGGGTGAGCTGCTCGACGTGCCGGTGCGCCAGCTGTCGCTGGGGCAGCGGATGCGCGGGGACATCGCGGCGGCGCTGCTGCACGATCCGGACGTGCTGTACCTGGACGAGCCGACGATCGGGCTCGATGTGGTGAGCAAGGCGAAGGTACGGGGCTTCCTGCGGCAGTTGAACGAGGAGCGCGGTACGACGGTGCTGCTGACCACGCACGACCTGCAGGACATCGAGCAGCTCTGCGAGCGGGTGATGGTGATCGACCACGGGCGGCTGATGTACGACGGGGCGCTGGGCGGGCTGCACGCGGCGGGGTCGGTGGGGGAGAGCGAGCGGACGCTGGTGGTGGACCTGGAACGGGAGCTGGCGCCGATCAGCGTGCCGGGGGCGCGGGTGGTGAAGGTGGAGGGTCCCAGGCAGTGGCTGGCCTTCCCGGCGGGTGCGTCGGCCGCGCCGCTGGTGTCGGCGGTGGCGGCGGAGTACCCACTGGTGGACCTGTCGGTGCGGGAGCCGGACATCGAGGACGTGATCGCGCGGATGTACGCGGGGCGGGGCTGACGGCCGGGGCGGGCCGTCGGAGCCGGTCCTCGGGGGCGCTCTCAGGGTTCGCTCGGGGGCGGTCTCAGGGGCCGGACCATACAACTCCCGCCCGCCGGTGCATAGTCTGGGCGCATGAGTGACGAGCGGCCGGAGAAGCAGTTGCCGGACTTGAGGGCGTCGGATGCCGACCGGGACCGGGTGGTGGAGCGTCTTCGGGACGCCGTCGCCGAGGGCCGGCTCGACATGGAGGAGTTCGAGGAGCGGCTGGAGGCGGCGTACAAGTCCCGTACGTACGCCCAGCTGGAACCGCTGACGGCGGACCTGCCGGCGGCCCCGGGTGCGGCTGCGGCGGCCGTGCCGGCGGCTGCGCCGGCCGCGGCGGCGGGCACGGCCTGGCCGGGCCGGATCGGCGGGACGGGCTCGTCGGCGCTGGCCGTCGCGGTGATGTCGGGCTTCCAGCGCAAGGGCAGGTGGACGGTCCCGGCCCGCTTCGACGCGGTGGCGTTCTGGGGCGGCGGCGAGCTGGACCTGCGCGAGGCGGACTTCGCGCAGCGCGAGGTGGTGATCAACTGCGTCGCGATCATGGGCGGTATCGAGATCACGGTGCCGCCGGGGGTGGACGTCGACGTACGGGGCTTCGGCTTCATGGGCGCCTTCGACCAGCGCGACAGCCCGGGGCCGACGGAGCCGGGCGCTCCGCGGGTGGTGGTGACGGGTTTCGCCTTCTGGGGCGGCGTGGAAGTCAAGATCAAGAAGCCCAAGCGCCCCCTGGGCGGCCCGTCCCTGCGCAAGGAACTCTGACCGTCCTGGGTTGCGGGTTTCCGCGGAGCGTCTGCTCGTCTCCTCGGCTCGGCCGGTGTTCCCGGGGCTCCGCCCCGGACCCCGCGCCTCAATCGCCGGCGAGGCTGAATTGGGCCGGGTTTTCGCGGGGCGGGATGCGAGGGGTGGGGCAGTGCCCCGCCGGAGTGTCTCCTCGGCTCGGCGCCTGCGGGGTGTCGCGGCCAGGCGGCCGTGGTCGCGCGCTCGTCCTGCGGGGACACTCCGCCGTGTCCCCACCCCACGCCCAGGCTTCGGCGCTCGCGGAACCGGGCTCGCGCTGTTGGAGCGGGGACGGTGAGGGGTGTCCCCGCAGGACGAGCGCGCAACCACCCTGCACAGCCGAGACATGCCCGCACGCGCCGAGCCGAGGAGACACCCCTCGGCGGCACCGCGACCCGGCCGCCACCGAGCCCGAATCCCGCCCGGCCTCCCGCGAGGGAACCCGCACCGAGCCCGGATCCCGCCCCGCGCAGCGCGAAGGCCGGGCCAGGGGCCGTACCCCCGACCGCTGCCCGCGGAAGCGGTTCGGCCGGGCCGGAGCCGGGGCACCCCGAAGCATCACCCCCGCGGGAGCGGGAAGGCTGGGTCCGGGCAGCGGAGCCGTACCCGCCGCGGAGCGGACGGCCGGGCCCGGGCTCGCCCGGACCGCCACCCGCGCGGTGGCGACACCGTGGGGTTCGGGGAGCGGGCAGCCCAGGCGTACCTCGCCGCGGAACGGCCGACCCGGGCCCGGGCTCGCCCGGACTGCCACCCCCGCGGGAGCGGAAGGGCGTGGCGGGAACTCCACCGGCCTCCCAGGAGTCGGATGCTATGCAGACAAAACCGGCGCCCCCGGGGGAAGGCAGGAGCACGTGGACAACCGCAGCACACCAGGCGGCCCAGCAGGCGGCTCGGCAGGCGGCACGCCCAGCCGCGGCACGCCCAGCGGCGGCGGCGCGGCCGGGGCCATCGCCCCGCCGCCCGCGCCGCAGCCACCACCGTCACCGCCCCCCGCCCGCGGAGCGTTCGTGTTCAACGCCGCCGACGAGGAGCGCCGCCGCGGCGTCCGCCGGATGAAGGCCACCGCGACCGGCCTGCTCCTCCTGGTCGCGCTGGTGTACGTACTGGCCAAGTACGCCCAGCACGCCTGGGGCGCCGGCGGCTGGGCCGGCTACGTGGCCGCCGCCGCGGAGGCCGGCATGGTCGGCGCGCTCGCGGACTGGTTCGCCGTCACGGCCCTGTTCAAGCGGCCGCTCGGCCTGCCCATCCCGCACACCGCGATCATCCCGACCAAGAAGGACCAGCTCGGCGTCACCCTCGGCGAGTTCGTCGGCGAGAACTTCCTCTCCGCCGACGTGGTCCGGGCCCGCCTGCACTCCCTCGCCATCGGCGGCCGCCTCGGCGCCTGGCTGGCCGAGCCCGCGCACGCCGACCGCGTCACGGCCGAACTGGCCACGGCCCTGCGCGGCGCGCTGACCGTCCTGCGCGACTCCGACGTCCAGGCCGTGGTCGGCGAGGCCATCACCCGGCGCGCCGAGACCGCCGAGATCGCGCCGGGCCTCGGCAAGACCCTGCAGAAGGTCGTCGCCGACGGCGGGCACCGCCGCGCCGTCGACCTCGTCTGCGCCAAGGCGCACGACTGGCTGGTCACCCACGGGGACTCGATCACGGACGCGGTCCAGGGCGGAGCCCCCGGCTGGACCCCGCGGTTCGTGGACCGCAAGGTCGGCGAGCGCGTCTACAAGGAGCTGCTCCGCTTCGTCACGGAGATGCGGGACATGCCCGAGCACCCGGCGCGCGCGGCGGTGGACCGCTTCCTGCGGGACTTCGCGTCCGACCTCCAGTCGGACACGGCGACGCGCGCGAAGGTGGAGCGCCTCAAGTCCGAGATCCTGGCCCGTGACGAGGTCCAGGACGTCATCGCCTCCGCCTGGTCCGCGATCCGCTCGATGATCATCTCGGCGGCGGAGGACGAGCAGAGCGAGCTGCGCCTGCGCGTCCGCGCCTCGCTGATGTCCCTGGGCGCGCGCCTGGCCACCGACGGGCGCCTCCAGGCGAAGCTGGAGGGCTGGATCGAGGGGGCGATCGTCTACGTGGTCACCACCTACCGCAGGGAGATCACCTCGCTGATCACCGACACGGTGGCGGCCTGGGACGCCGAGCACACCTCCCGCAAGATCGAGGCCCACATCGGCCGCGACCTGCAGTTCATCCGTATCAACGGCACGGTGGTCGGCGCCCTGGCGGGCTTGCTGATCTACACGGTCTCCCGCGCCTTCGGAGCGTAGGGGGACGCGGCGAGCGGCAGTTCCAGCTGGGCGTGTCCGCGGGCGGTGACCTCCGGCGGGGCGGCGCGGGCGGCGCCCAGGGCGAGCAGCGCGCGCAGGGCGGCGATCAGGTCCGCCGGCTCCTCCCGCAGGATCCCGGGCGTCGTGCTGACCACGAGGACGCCCCGGGCCTCCAGGCGCAGCCGGCGGCGGAGCGTGGCCTGCCAGGAGTCGCGCGTGTAGTGGTACTCCGCGGAGTCGATCTCCAGGGCCACTCCCTCCTCGGGCCAGTAGGCGTCGGGGCTGGCGAGGAAGGAGCCGTCGGGTCCGTGGAGCCGGGCGTTCCAGAGCGGAGCGGGCAGGTCCGTTGCCGAGAGGGCGTCGCGGGCGCGGCCCTCGGCGATCGAGCGGACCCCGGCGACCAGTTCGGCGGCCGCCGTCCGGACGGCCGGGCGGTGTCGGACCCGGCCCGCGCGCAGTTCGGCGTGCAGGTCGTGCGGGTGGCACCAGCCGCCTTGGACGACGTTCGCGAGGACGGAGCGTACGAGGTCGGGGTCGTCGGTGCGGGCCGCGAAGTCGGTGGCGGCCCGGACGGGGCGGGTGCTGGGCACCCCGGCGATGGTGATGGTCGCGGGCCAGCGGGTGGTGGAGGCGGGCCGGACGCGGCCGGTGGCCGTGACCGACCGCGGGGCGCGCACGAGGACGTCCAGGGGGTCGGGCGGTGCGTCGCGGATGCCGATGAGCGCGAGGGCGGCGCCGCCGGTGAGCGCGGCGGCGGTGCCGGAGAGCGGGTCCGCGGCGGGCGGGGCGGCGTACAGGACGGCGGAGAGGGCCTGCTGCCGGGTGTCGGGTGGGCCGGTCTGCAGCAGGTACACCCGTGGCAGGAGCCGCTGCCAGGGTCCTCCGCGGCGGCTGCGGCCGCTGATGGTGGCGGCCGGGATGCCGGCCTGCCGGAGCTGGTGGTGGGTGGCCATGTTCAGCTGGCGTTGGGCGATGCGGGCGATACGGGTGATCATGCCCCCGGTATGCCCGGTGGCGGGCGGCCGACGCTCAGGCCGAGGGGTGGTTCGGGGCGAGGAAGACGACGACGCCGTTCTCCGTGCCGGGCAGCGGCTTCACCTCGTGCCAGCCGAGCCGGTGGTAGGTGGCGACGGTGTCGGTGGCCACCCGGGCGGTCAGCAGCCAGGCGCGGTCGTCGGGGGCGTCGGCGGTGATCTCGGCCAGCAGGGCGCGCCCGGTGCCGTGCCCGCGGGCGTGCGGGCGTACGGCGAGTTCGTCGATCTCCAGGGCGCCGACGAGCAGGTCCCGTACGCGCTGCCGGCCGAGCTGCGCGGCGACCTGTCCGTAGGCGCGGCCGGTCGGGAAGACGCGCGGGGTCAGCCAGGCGGTGGCGAATCCGTCGACGCCGAGGGGCGACTGCGCAAAGGCGGTACGGAAACCGGTGCGGCGGCTGTCGGCCTGGAGCCGCACGGCGAACTGGCGAATGGTTTCTTCATCTTCGTTCCACGGCGGTGCGGAGAAGACCTCGCCGTAGGCGTCGGCCAGTTCGTCCGTGAGGTCGAGGACGGCCGGTCCGTAACAGATCACGTTTGCAGCTCCTTGGGCCGGCTTGGGTGGCTTGGGTCGTATCGCCCGTATCGAAGACCGAATCTACGCCCGGTGCGTTCCCGGGAAGGGAGGTCCGCAGATCCGGAGGGTGTGCGACAAATCCGACTTCCGTACGTGTCGTGGGCCACCCGTATCGGCCCGCCCGGCCCGGCGTTGAGCCCGGTGTGCGCAACAGCCTCCTGAGCCGAGTCCTGATGGGTGCCGCCGCCTGTGCGGTGGCGTTCTTCGTGATCCTGGGGGTGGTGGCGGTGCTGCCGCGGTCCCTGCAGGACGCGCTGCCCGACAACGTGCTGGGCGGGGCCGCCGTCGTACTGGCGGTGGCGGCCGGGCGCCGCTTCGCCCGCCGGGCGCGTTAGCCTCGTTCGGTCACGTTCGAACGGCAGGAGGCCCCCACGATGGCGCAGTTCCCCACATCGGTCGTAGCCGCAGGCGGCCTCGTCGGCGGTTACGCCGCAGCCCGCTGGACCGGCAAGCGCCCCCTCGGCGGCGTGGTCCTCGCGGCGGCCGGCACCCTCGCCGCCCGCGAGTGGCACCGCCGCACGTCGCCGACGACGACGGCGCTGCTGGGCGCGGCCTACGTCGCCGCCTTCGCCGGCTCCCACCCCCTGGCGAAGAAGATCGGCGCCTGGCCGGCCGTCTTCACGGCAGCCGCCGCAGTGGCCGCCACCACCTACGCCACGGCGGACCGCTAGCCCGCCGACGGGTCCGGCCTCGCTCAAGCCGAGTCCTCCGATCGCCGGGGCCACGGGCGTCGGCGGTTTTGTGACGCCATACCGAATGGGAATCCGGCCGGTCCACAATGGTGGCGTGGAGAAATTGGCTACGACGACTACCGTGCGTGCTCGAATGAGTCGCCAGAAGAGCCGCGACACGGGCGTCGAGATCGCACTGCGCAAGGCGCTGCACGCCGCGGGGGCTCGATATCGGGTGCACCGGCGGCCGGTGAAGGGCGTCAGGCGCGAAGCCGACATCGTGTTCGGGCCGGCGCGGGTGGCGGTGTTCGTCGACGGCTGTTTCTGGCACGGTTGCCCCCTGCACGCCACATGGCCGAAGAACAATGCCGAGTTCTGGAGAGCGAAGATCGAGGGCAATCGGCGCCGCGACGGCGACACCGATGCCCGCCTGGCCGAGGCGGGGTGGCTCGCCGTCCGGGTCTGGGAGCACGAACAGGCAGACGAGGCGGCCTTGCGTGTGCTCGCCGTGGTCGCGAGCCGCCGGGCCGATTCGCGTTCCAGGGCTGCGGAGCAGGGATCCGTCTCGAATATTTGACAACAACCTCCTTGTCAAATGAGTCCTGTTAAGGTGATCACGACGTAGGTCGAGGAGTGGGACGGCGGAGGGCGATGCATGGAGCACCCTGTTGAGGAATTCGGTCCTTGGCTCGCACGACAGCTGAACCGTATGGACATGTCCCAGTCCGACCTGGCCGTCCGACTCGGGCTGACCCGTGCGGCTGTTTCCGCTTGGGTGAACGGGCGGGCAGAGCCTCGGGAGGAGACCAAGAGGGCGCTCGCGGAGGTATTCGGCACCAACCCCGCCCTGGTCGAAAGTCGGACCACCGACGTGGCGTCCAACCGCCCGTTGCGGTGGCATCACCGGACGGCCCATGCCGACGGCGGGCGTGAGTACGGCAATGCTGCTGCCTTCGCCTTCGACGCCGACATGTCCGTATTGGCCCGTGAGGCCACCCAGAATGCGCTGGACGAGCGGTTCGACGCAGGTGCTCCGGTACGAGTGCACTACACCCTGCACGAGTTGACGGGCGAGCACCTCTCGTCGTTCCTGGCTGCACTCCAGTGGGACGAACTGCGCCCCCACTACGAACGCGCGGCCTCTGCGGAACAGAAGGTGTCGAGGAGCCTGCGGGCTGCGCTTGACGAACTCGAATCGAAGAACTCCCTGCTCCTCCTGCGGGTGGACGACTTCAACGCCAACGGACTGACGGGGCCGGAATACCACGACGGCCGATTCGCCGCCGTCGTGAGGCGTCAGCTCGACAGCCACAAGCAGTCCGGAGGCCGTGCGGGCGGCTCGTACGGGCTGGGCAAGGCAACCTTGTGGGCCGCCAGTCGCTTCGGCCTCGTCCTCATCAACTCGACGCTTTCCGAGCCGCACGAAGGCAGGACGGAGCGACGGGTCATCGGACGGCTCGACCTGCCGTGGCGGCAGGTCGACGGTGAGGCTTTCGCGGGGCCGGCCTGGTTCGGCGAGCCGGACACGGACCCCGCACACAAAGACGTCTCTCGCTCGTGGTGGGCGGACGAGGAGGCGGTGCGGAGCCTGCACCTCGACCGGCACACGAGCCAACCGGGCACGTCCTTTCTGGTCGTCGGTGCCCATGACGCGTCCGGAGACGCCGAGGAGTTGCGTGACCTGCACGACAAGCTCGTGCGATCGCTGGCCGACGCCTTCTGGGCGGCGATGATCGGAGGTGCCGCTGCCGGTCCATTGCTGGAGGCGCGGGTTTCCACCCTTCGCGATGGGCAGGTCGTCGTCTCCGAAGAGCGGGTCGACCCGTACACCCGTCATCCCGCCTTGAGTCGCGCACTCCAAGCCCACCTCGACGGTCAGACGGTTGACAGCCTCACTTCGGAAGACCAGGTGGCGCGTGCCGAGGTGCCATTGATCGTGACGCCCCTGAAGGGGCGCGGAAGGGCCCGGGACAAGGGTCGCGAACACATGGCGGTGCTCCTGCTCACTCCGGCTGCGGACGCAGACGAGCGTCACAGCCGGGTGGTGTGCATGCGGGGAAACCGCATGACGATCACGGAGCATCGCCCCCGCGAGCTGCCCTTGGGAACGATGCCGTTCCAGGCCGTGCTGCTGGCCGGCTATGCGACGGATCGGTACGGCGACGATGTCGCCTTGGCCGAAGAGTTCCTGCGCGCCTCGGAGCCGCCCGAGCACGACCGCTGGGACCGGACGGAGGAGCTCACTTCGCTTTACGAGCGTGGCGCCGTGAGCCGTCTGAAGGAGTTCCGCAGCGATGTCGACAAGGCCGTGCGCGCTCTGGTGGGCAGGCGCGAGACGAAGCGGGCGGGCGGCCCAGCCGCCCTGCGCGAGCTGTTGACCTGGGATGCACCCAACGGATCGGCACGGCGGGCGCAGGCGTTTCCCACGATCCGCGGAGTGACGGCACGGGTGGTGGAATCGGGCGCCTGGAGCGTGACCGTTGAGGTCAGGCTCCCCGCGGCCGAAGACCCGTGGAGGTTGACGCCCGTGGCGAAGTTCGACGTACGTTCGGGAGGCCGTCCGGTGGTCGGATGGTCGTCTCTGGAAGCAGACGAGGACTGCCGAGTGGAGAACGGTGACCTCGTGGTGGAACCCGGAGTGCGCAGAGCGGTCTTCCGAGGTGTCACAAACCCCGCCACGCACCCCGTACGCAGTGGGTACGCGCGACTTGTGGTGGAGGTTCAGAAGGCTCGCGGAGGTGCGGCGTGACGGCGGTGTTCCCCTATCCGACGATCTTCGGAGACGTGGAGCTGAGAGTGGTGTCCGTTTCGGTGGACAACCGGGAACTGCCCTACGCGATGATCTCTGCTGCCGACCGCGCGGTCGCCCTGCACCAGGCGGGGCGGGGAGCGTGGGAGCGGGCTCGGCTGCGCTTGTCGGTGACCGTCCCGGAATCGGAGATCAGCTCGGGACCGTGGTCCGACGTGGTGTTCCTCGCCGTACTCTCCGAGAAAGCGACGAACGCCCGCACGACTGCGGTTCTGTCGCGGTCGGCGGACGGAACGATGCAGGGCACCATCGAACTGGACAGTGTGACTCACCTGCGGCGAGCCACACTCGGAGTCTCCGTCGTCGCGACGGTCGACGGCGTTGCAGGCCGGCTGGTGGGGTCTGCCGTGCAGGACTGGTACGTCGATCTGAAGGCGTCGACGCCTGCCCGGCAGCGCGAGATCGAGATCGTCGAGGTGGACTTCAAGGAGGGTGACCTCGAATGGCTTCGGCCTTACAAGGAGTCTGCCTGGATCGTCGAGACCACGGGTGACGTTCCGACCGTGTATCTCAACACCGGGGCCGTCGAGGGGCTGATCGCCGCACTTCGGGGGTCCGGTGGCAGTCCGGGGGAACGCATGCTGCGTGACCTCGCAGCCACCCAGATTGCCCAGGACGCATGGACCGCCATGTTCCACACAGCCGTGAGCGATCTCGACACGGACGAGGACGGCACTCCGGTACTGCCGAAGGGTTGGCGGGAGTCGGTGCTCCGGTCGATGCTCCCGGACGTGCTGCCGGGCCGCCAACCGACCGACGCGCTCTACGAGATTGTCGAACGACGTACCAAGGGCTACGGCTGGGCGGAGATCCAGACGGGCGTCCAGTTCGCAGCAGGACGACGAAGCCGCGCGACGAGGAACCTGACCAATGCGGTGCGTTCCGTGCAGAACCTCGAAGGAGCCGGTGGTCCGCGATGAACCGTATTGATGTCCCGGAACTCCCGCCGACTCTCGCCTTGTTGGCGGATGCTGCGGTGGCCAAGCACATCGGTCGAGCCGTGCAGACCGGACAAGAGCGACCGCCTCAGGTGGCATTGCGAAGGGCTGCCGAAACGCTGGGCGCTGCCCACCGTTGGCGAACCGACCCGGTGCGCGTGTTGGTGGACGAGGCGATGCGCCGATTCGAGGACCGTCGCACGGCTGCGGACGGCTGGATCGCACCTCGACTGCACGCCACCTTGCGGATGACGCGGGCGGAGGCCGCGGACGGGCGACTGTGGAACTTCATCGCCATGGTGGTTGCCCCCGACTACGTCGTGTGGCGGCACAGGGGCTCGGACACGGACGGTGGGCCGGGCGCCGCGACGGCGGCCCGCTTCTGCGGGCCGCATTACACGCAGGCTTTTTCTCGGCTCTGGTGGGCCGCCGAGTTGTTCCGTGACGGAGCCGACTACCGCCCGACCGAGACCGCCTGCCGGGTGCAGGACGTATTGCAGACCACGATGCGTCTGGATGTCATCGATCACCGCCCGACGGCGCAGGCAATCCTGCAGGTTCTCGATCGGCGACTTGCCGCAGGGGCGTCCCGTCCGGGCGACCTGGCCAACGCGCTCTCCGCAGCGGTGAACGCGGCCGGCAGTACCTTGGTCTACGACGTGCTGGCGCCGGATCGGCCGGCCGACACCGACGCGCTCCAGGACTGGATCGACGACGCGGAGGACGCCCCGGCGGCACCCTGGGATCGACTGCCGGTAGGCCCCCAGGACGGTGAAGTGAGTCGCACTTCGATCGACGCTCTGGTCCCGATCTTCGAGCAGTTGTTGGCCGAGGCGCCGATCCGGGATCGTTCTGCCGGGAAGAAGAACGTCCCCACCCCTCGGCTGCCGGCGGGGGTGAGCCTGGACAAGCCGTCGGACCATCATTGACGGGCGGCTCGAAGCCTGGTCAGTTGTTGCGTGCCAGGAAGGTGTGGATGGCTTCGGCCAGGGCCCTGCCGAGGCCGACGGGTACGGCGTTGCCGATCTGACGGGCGATCTCGATCTTGGTCCCGTACCACTTGAAGGTCTCGGGGAACCCTTGGATGAGGGCGGCCTCATAGTGGGTGATCGGGCGGTCCTCCGTCGGGTGCAGGTAGCGCCCCTTTTCGGGCTTGTAGAACTCTGTTCGAATGGTCACGGAAGGAGCGTTTTTCCGCATGCGGCCCATGACGTCGCCTGATCCGGAATTGTGCTTGTCCCAGCTGTCCGTGGAGAGGTAGTGCTCCTGCCCCTTCAGGCGACCGTAGTCCTTGTCCGTGGAGAGGCGAATGCGCCCCGATCGGTCGAGGCGATAGCTGATCCCGCGCAGGTTCTTCCGGTTTCCGTTCTCGGGAATTGCCATGTATCGGGCGCGGGACAGATCCTCCGGGTTCCTCCCGAAATGAAGATCCGTCGTCAGGTAGTGCCCGGGTACGGAGCCGGTGGAGTCCCCGTCGCCCCGCGGATCGGGCATGCGCGGCAGGATCGGGAGTTTGGCGGAGAGCTCGAAGACCTTGGAGACCGGAACCCAGCGAGGCAGGGTCTGTCCACCGGGCACGGAGTCGAAGAGGGCGTCCTGCGTCCCGTCCGACTCGTAGCCGTTCTTGTGGTGTGTCGGCGCCGGGTGTCGCAGGGGCTCGGCGAAGTCCTTGTGGGTGCAGATGACGATCACGCGCCGCCGTGCCTGAGGAACTCCGTAGTCGGCGGCGTTCAGCACGGCGGGCACCACCGTGTAGTCGTGGAGTGGATGCCCAGGCGTTTTGGCGGCCGAGAGGAGCTCGGCGTACTGCGCGGACTTCAGGAAGCGGTCGACGTTCTCGATCACGAACACCTTGGGGTGGACCTTGGCCACCACCCGAACGTACTCCTGCCAGAGTTCGTTGCGCGGGTCGGTCGGATCTTCCTTGCCTAGTCCGGAGAAGCCTTGGCACGGCGGTCCGCCCATGATCACGTCGACCTGACCCTTGTAGGGGGTGGGATCGAAGTGTGCGATGTCGCCCGCGAAGACATGCGAACCACCGAAGTTGGCCGCGTAGGTCGCCGCTGCAGCCCGGTCGAACTCGACGGCGGCTACCGAGGTGAACGGACCGGACCCCCCTCCGGGCGTGTAGCGGCTGAACCCGGAGGAAAAGCCCCCAGCCCCGGCGAACAGATCCATTACGCGGATTTGCCCATGGTGAGACGGCTGAGGCTGCTTTCTGGTCATGAGGGGCAAGTGTAGTCACCGAGCTGCAGGCCCATTGCTTCCTTCCCCGTCTTCAGGAGCGCAGGGCGGTGGCGATGGCCGTGCCCAGGGCGCGTGCGACGGGCGGTGGTGAGGCGTGGCCCACCTGCCGGTACATCGCGGTCTTGCGACCCTCGATCCGCCACGAGGGCGGGAACCCCTGGAGCAAGGCGGCCTGGGCGACGGTGAGCGGCATCATCCCGGCCCGTCCCAGTTCGGGATCCCATTCGAAGTCGGCGTCCGGGACTGAGTCGGCCACCGTCCCTCCGTCCACTCCCATGCGTGCCCAGGCGCGCTTGGACCCCGTCGGCCCCAGGTCCGCGCCCCCACGTTCCCAGGAACCGCCGACCAGAGTGGGAGCGGGCTGATCCGCCTGCTCTGCCCACTTGTGTGCCCCTCGCCAGCCGCCGGCAGCCATCGATTCCAGCAGTGCCTCACCGACGGTCGTGTGTGGTTCGATGGTCGGATTCGGCTGGACGAAGGCATCCAGCGCATCGCCCTTGAAAGCGACCAAAATGCCTTGTCGGCGCGTTTGCGGGACGCCGAAATCCGCCGCGTTCACGACGAACCAGGTGTGTCGATAGCCAAGGTGTGTCAATTCGTCGGCTACGTACGAGCGAATCGCCTCGTAATCTCGTTTCGTCACCAGGTCGGGCACATTCTCGACGAGCAGCGCCCTGGGCTGCACACCGTGGAGGAGCAGCATCGTGGCTCGGAGCAGTTCGATTTCGGCTTCGCTGTCACGGCGCGCCACGGCGGCCGTGGCCTTCACACGCGGCAGGCCGGCGGACAGGAGGTCCACGTCGTAGGTCTCGGTGTGCTCGGACGGGTCGAAGTCAAGCAGGTTCGTTTCGAGGACATTCCAGGAGGGCCGGTTGGTGCGCAGGGTTCGACATGCGACATCGCGGTTGTCGAGCAGGAGGACGGGGTCGAAACCGGACTGTTCGAGACCCAGTGCCAGCCCACCGGCCCCCGAGCAGATGTCCAGGGACCGAAGCCGTCCCGTCGTGCCTGTGTTCATGCCGCCCCCGAAATCGCCGTGTGCGCGGTGGTGGTGAGGCGGGCTGTCCGCCTCACCACCACCGTCGACCTGCCGTAGATCAACTTCTGTCGATCTCCGTGACGTCGATGATCGCATCGGGCGTGGAAGAGATCGTCGTGAATTGGACGACCTGGCCGTTCGCGCTGTGGGCGGAGGCCGGTGCCACGAAGGTGAACGCCATGACGAGTTTGTCCGAATCGAGGCGGCCGGTTGCGTCGATGGAGCCCTGGTGGGCCGTCTGCACTACCGGATAGAGAACGATCGCACCACGTCGTTCGGCCACCAACCCCTCCGTGGCCGCATCCCCCGAGGCCCCCAGGGCGCCTGCGATCCGGTGGGCCACCCCGCGGTGCTTCTTGTCGCTGATCGCGCCGAACAGCGGCCCTCGGTCCGCGCGGCGGTCACGGGAAAACCACGAGTAGTGCCGCCCCGCCGAACCGAGGGTGACTGTCTTGCCGGCGGAGGCGGAGGCGTGCTGAGGGGCGAGCACGACCCAGTCGTCCACTTTGCCGGCCTCGGTGATTTCCGAGATGTAGCGGAGGTGGGGAGAGAACTGATCTGCCACCTCCCAGCGCAGTCCGCAGAGCGTGGCCAGGACGGTGGGTGCCGAGAAGATGCCGGTCAGGGCGTTGAAGCGGTGGGCGACGCCCTTGTCCTGGAAGTGGTATCCGTACGTGCTCGCCTGTGATCCGAGTGACTCGAGATACGGAAGCCACAGCTCGGCATTGTGTCGGATGTCTTCGCCCTTCTGCGGGTAGGCGGTGGGCTCCTCCCAGCGCCCGGCAGACCTGACGAGTTCCAGTCTGGCGTTGTACATCTTGTTCGGACTGGTCGGCTTCAGCCACGGCAGGTGCTGCGAGACCAATGGAGGAATCTGTGCGGGGGTGACCTGCGGCCGACCGTCCACCATCACGGAATACCGCTGCAGCTCGGAGCGGAATGCCTCCTCGTCGAGGCAGATGGCCTGGAATGCGTCGTACAGGTCCACCTCGGTTCTCCCCATGATTTCCCTGCGGCCCAGGTAGAGGCGCACGAGATCCCGGTATCCCTTGCGGAATCCGAACCAGCGCCCCATTTGCATCAGGGTGGAGGCGTTTCCGGCCCTCCTGCGGAAGAAGGACACGGTCAGCCCCTCGACCGTGAAGCCGCGGGCCAGCTTCTGCCCTCCGATGAGGATCTTCCAAATCGGGCGCTTGTCGAAGTCGGCCTCGCCTGTTTCCAGGTCCTTGTCGCCGTTCACGACGATGATCGGCCGGCCGTCACCACCGATGCGCACGCTGGCCGGCCCGACGAATCGCATCAACTCGTCATAGGAGGCGGGAACCTTCTGCCCGTCGGCCCGCTCTGCAGACACAGGTGCGACATCCGTCTCGAAGAGCCTGCGCAGCCTCTCGTGCCCGCGAGGGCCGGTGTAGCCGGCGTTGTGCCACAGGTTCAGCACCCGGTCGTGCAACTCCCGGTGGGCTCCGGTTCGCACCGACTCGTGGACGAGCATCGTGTGGTGTTCGAAGTAGCCGTCGCCGAGTTCGCCCACTTCTTCCCGGTACAACTTCATGGCGGCCGTCAGCACGAACATGTCCATGGCCTGCCGGAGGCAGGTGTCGTCCTCCGCGTCGTCGACGATGTCGCGGACATGCGCCTTTTCGTTGGAGTTGGCGACGGTGCGCTCGTGCTCTTCCACCTCGCTGTCCAGGTCGTGGAAGTCGCGTGCGCCCATGTATCCCTCGGGGCGGGGCAGGGAGATGAGGAAGTCCTTCGGGAAGATGTCCTCGGTGTCGCTGGGGTCCACGAAGACGTTCGCGAAGGGCGTCGCCGTGTAGCCCACGTACTGGGCACGCGGCAGCATGTTGAGCAGCTTCGAGATCTGCTCGTTGATCGCGCTGCGCTGGACGTCCGGCTTGGAGGTGTTGACCGAGGCCTCGTCCGACTCGTCGTCGATGATCAGGACGGGGACTTCCGCCAGCGGAGTCTTGATCTTCCCCAGGTCCTTCACGAGCTTGGCCAGCACTGTCTTGTTCTTCTTCACCACCATCAGGCGTGCAGCCGAGCGGTGCAGGTTCTCCCGGTCGTACAGCGGAAGGGCAGGTTCCCGCTTCTCGAACTCCAGAGCGGTGATGCCTTGCAGCAGACTCTTGTAGTCGTCGTCCCTCGTGGTCATCCGCACGATGTCGAACGCTCCCAGAGAGGACGGAAGGCTGCCGAAGGAGACGAACCTTCCGGCCGTCCACGCCGGGTCGTCGGCATAGTCGGATTCCAGCTCGTCTGCCCCACGCAGGATGTTCTCCCGTCCGACGAGTTCCATGTCCAGCCGCCGCTGGGTCTGGGCTCGCAGCATGTTGAGCGTGCCCCCGAGGACGATCACCAGCCGGTAGCCCGCGTCCACGGCCTTGGCCATGACGCCGGTGAAGTTCGCGGTCTTCCCGGATTGCACGTAGCCCACGACGAGACCCTTGGACTGGTACAGCGTCGAGTCGGTCGGGTCGGCCAGTCGCTCGACCACCTGGTCGGTTGCCACGTCCAGTGCGGCCACGGCATCGGCCGGCCATCCCTTGGCAGCAAGCAGGTTCCGATAGGCGGGCCAGTAGTGAGGTCGGCTGAGTTGAGACTGAGGTGTGTACCAGGGCTTGTGCTCCGGACTGATCACCACGGAGACCGCCGCTTTCGACACGGGAATCAGCCCGTCGAGGAGCGTGCGGGTGGTCTCCTCGAGCTTCAGCAGATCGTGTACCGCGGCCCTGCGCTCGTCGGTGCGCGGCGGTGTGGCGCTCCAGGCGGGTTGGTCGGCGTAGTCCCAGCGCGTGAGTTGTTTCCGCCAGAGCTCGACCAACTGGTCCGTCGAGCGGGCACCCTTAAGCGCTGTCTGGAAATCGGCCTCGTCGGCATGCGCCGCGACGTCCGGGGCCATGTCCTCGGCCTGGTAGGCGAGGGCACGAGCCAGGCTCTTCGGCTTGCTGCCGTCGAGATCGGAGAGCACGGCACTGTGCAGTGCAATCCGGAGGGTTTCGGTACTTGTCAATGGAGGTCCTCGTCGGTCACGGAAGACGGAAGTCGGTGAGGTCGACCGGCGAGCCGGGTGCCGAGCTCATATGGGATATGTCCATGCGGTAGTCGATCGCCGAAACGTGCTCTCGGACGGAGGCGGGGATCATCGACTCGGTCAGTCTCGGGAGCTGCTCGGCCGGAACGAGCAAGGGTGCCGCACGCAGAGCCCACCGCTCGTCGTCCGGGTCGCTCTCACTCCAACCACCGGTCGCCAAGGCAGCCTCCAGTCGTGATGCCGCGATGCGGTCGGCAGCCCGCGTGTCACGGATCACCGAGGTCACCGAATCGTGAAGGGAGCGTCCGCCGAGACCGCCGCGCGTCAGTTGGAGGGAGGCGAACCACAAGGGGCGGCCGGAGCTCTCCGTGAGCTGGTGTATCCCGTGAATGGTGTGCCGTCGCCTTTCCGAGGCAGTGGTCTTCACCTCGAGATCGGACTCCGGCAGGCCGAAGTCGTGCTCCTCTGCCTTGGGTCCGGTCCAGGCTTCGATCGCCTGTGCCCACCCGTGGGAGCGGGCAACGGCACGCAATACCGCAAGCTCGCCGTGAAGCCCTATGCGACGCTCCACGCCGAGTCCGCGCGGCTGGTCGAGCAGCCGGCCCCACGCGTGCACCGTCTCCTCGAAGGCCTGCCCGAGGTCGCGCCCGCCGGTGACGATGCGGTCGGCGACGGCTGTGAGCAGGTCGTGGAAGTCGCGCATCAACGCCACCTGGGTGGTGTGGATGCGGGCCATCCGCCTGCCGTCACGGTGCACCTGGTCGATGGTGACCGCAGGCAGCGACGAGCGTGGTGGCTGCTGGTGTCGGTCGAGTTCCACCTGCAGCGAGATTTCCTCCCCGCCGTCACCGATCTCGTACCAGACAGCACGTCCCGCTGTCGGTGCGGAGAGCAGATAGCTGGCTGCCTGACGTTCCCCGAGGTAGTGCTCGACGGTCGACCAGGGGAGTTCCGGGTAGCCGCCCGCGTCAGTCATCGTCGCCCATGCGTTCCAGCTCGGTGCGTGCAGCGGCCACCAGGATGGACTGCCACAACTGAAGGTTGTCCTTTTCCCTGCTTCCGCTGTACTCCTTCTCGAATACCTGGTGGAGCAGGAGGTACATGAGGGACTTCAAGGTGGGGGCGTCATTGAGGCCGCCGCGCCTTCCACCCAGGATCGCCGAGCGGTAACGGTGATTCAGGGCGATCGTCCGGTTTTCCCGGTCGATGTCGAAGAACAGGCTGCTGTCCAATGCCTGCCAGCGGATGGCGATGGGATCCTCACCGGGCAAGAGCGGCAGCTCGTCCTCGATCGCCTCTCGGACGACCGGGTCGAACCCCTTGCCCGGACCGACGACGGCCTTCCGGGTCGTTCCCGCGCGCTTGCGCGCCTCGCGGTACACCGACTCGGCATCGGCTACATAGTCGAGGAAGCGACGCCCTTCGACATCTCGAGCCTCCTCCAAAGCGGAGACGAACTCGGGTGAAACCTCGACACCCTCCTTCTTCACGGTCAGTCGGAATACGTCGTTTCCCTGGGTTGGGAGGTCGATGGCGATACGAGAAAGCGAGAGGTGCTGATCCGGCTGTCGGAAGTTGTTCCAGCCGCCGGCCTGCACGAGGCGATTGTGTCGATAGAAGTAGAAGCCCTGACGGTCCAGGACGGAGCCGACAGCCTTGTACCCGTCCAGTGTCGACTTCGCGGGCCAGACGTGGGCATCGAGGGACACAGGAAGCGCCGAAGCAAGGTCCACGCTGAAGCGCCGCGGGTAGTCGGTGTGACCCGGCACCGGATATCCGAACGGGTCGAGCGCCTCGACTCCGAAGTTCATGTACTCGGTCCCGGTGTTCACGTCCTCGACCGCGATCGTGATGTTGAAGTCGTCCCGGGCGAGAAATCTGTGCAGGTACAGACCGAGCTGGAGACCGAGTCGGTTGATGGTCCGGTGCAGGTAGCGGTCGGTTTGGCCGCCTCCGCCGTTCTGGGGGAAGTTCTTGACCCCGTCCCAGCGGATGACGGTTCCCTGCCAGGTGATCGGCCTCTGGGCGTACCGGTCGATCAGCGTCTGTGCGTAGTCGGCAGCCACGATGTCGCACTGGTATCCGTTGACGGCCCGCTCCATCAGCCAGCGGCGGCCGACTGCCCTGGTTCTACGCGTCTTGCTGACGACCGTCACCGCTGATGCATGGCTGAGGGAGGCGGACTTCAGCCCGGTGCCGAACATTCCCAGAGCATCGGAGGCGTAGTCGCGGCGGCCCCCGACGGTCATGGCGACATCGAGGTCCTCCTCCGTCATTCCCTTGCCGTCGTCGATGACGAGGAGGCTGACGAGCCGGTCCTCGTCACGGAGAAAATGGATCACCACGTCACGGGCACCGGCGTCGATGGAGTTGTCGACGAGGTCGGCGATGGCCACCTCGAAGCCGTATCCCTGGCTGCTGAGCGCCTCCATGTATCGGGCGTCGGGCGGGAGGTGCTTGCTACCAGTGGTGGGAACTTCGAACTGCCAGTCGTCGCTCATGGCCTGCCTAGGGGGTCGTTGAATCGAGGACGAGCCTAATCCGCGACTGTCCCCTGTGGCAGGTCTGGATGGATACGGCCGGGAGCGTGGAGCGGAATCAGGGGCCGGGCTCCCCGTGGCACTCCGAGTACGGCTTGCCTGAGGTGCACCAGCAGGGGGCCGTGGGGGTGGGGGGCCAGGGGGTGGCTTTGCCGCGGGCCGCGAGGGTCGTGGCGTATTCGGCCAGGAGGCTGGGGGAGGCCGGGGAGGTCTTCTCGGAGGCGGCGAAGGCCTCGTACGAGGGGACGCTGGCCGTGACGATGCCCAGGTTGGTGGTGCCCGAGGCGGCCAGGGCGCGCAGGGAGGTCTCGATCTCCCGCAGGTGGGCCTCGTGCGAGGCGTACTCCGAGCCGAGCGTCGGGTAGCTGGTCAGCAGCTCGGACAGTTCGCGCTGCGGCCAGTGCAGGATCGCCACCGGGAACGGGCGGGACAGGGCCGCGCGGCGGTCGCCCAGTTCGGCGCGCAGGCGGGCGATCTCGGCGCGCAGTTCGGCCGGGTCGTCGGAGCCCAGGGCCCAGATGCGCTTCGGGTCGTGGAGCTCGTCGAGCGGGATCGGGCCGATGTGGCGGGTGTCGGCGACCATGTCCCAGTCGTCGTGCGGGCGCCCCAGGAGCCGGCGCACCCGGTGGCGGCCCGTCAGGAGGGCGGTCGTGGCCGGGGTGAGCGGGGTCGAGTCCGCGATCAGGAGCGTGGCGGCCTGGGTGAAGCAGTCCTCCGAGGCCTCCAACTCGTCGTGGGCCTCCAGGGCTTCCGCGATGACCTCCCAGGGGGCCGGGTCCTTGGGGGAGGCGGCGCGGATGCCCGCGATGAGGGCGCGGGCCTCGGCCTCGTGGCCGTACTCCCAGAGGTTCGCCGCCTGGAGGGCCTTGATCAGGTGGGGGTCGGACGGGGAGGAGGACAGGAGCTGGTCGTACAGGGCGCTCGCCCGGTCCCGTTCGTCGGCCAGTTCGAGGTGGGCCGCGGCCTGGAGGAGCAAGGGCTCCTGGTCCTCGGGGTAGCGGGTCGCCGTGCGGATGAGGCGCTCGGCTTCGGCGATGTGCTCGGCAGGCGTGTCGGGGCGCATGGTTCACACCGTACTGCCGCTGGTCAGTTGACGGGGGAGGACTTAGGGTGCCGCCCGTGCGGGATCACATACCTGTGGTGGTTCAGGGGCGGGGCCGGCGGGCGCGCCGGGCCGGTCTCGTGGGGGTCCTGTGGGCGGCCGCCGAGCTGACCGTCACCGTGGGTGTGGTGGTGTTGTTGCTGGTGGTGCACCAGGTGTGGTGGACCAACCGGCAGGCCGCCGCCGCGGCGCGGGAGCAGGTCCGGTCCCTGGAACGGGACTGGGGCCGACCGGAGCGGGACCCGGGGAGTCCGTCGCTTTCCGCAGGGCCTTCTGCCTCTCCTTCCCCTGCTGTTTCTTCTGCTTCGGCCGACGTCTCTGCCTCTGCCGCTTCCGCCGCGCCCGCGCCGCGTCCGTCCGGGCGGGCGGCCGGGGCCGGGGCGGCGGCGGGGGCGTACGCCGTCCTGCGGATCCCGCGGCTCGGCCTCGTCGTCCCCGTCGCGCAGGGCATCGACAAGCGGTCCGTCCTCGACAAGGGGTACGCGGGGCAGTACCCCGGGACCGCCGGACCCGGGGAGCGGGGGAACTTCGCGCTGGCCGGGCACCGCAACACCCACGGCGAGCCGTTCCGGTACATCAACCGGCTGCGGGCGGGCGACGAACTGATCGTCGACCTGCGGGGGCGCAGGTACACGTACGTGGTGGGGAAGGTCCTCGGGGAGACGACCGAGCGCGACACCGGGGTGATCGCGCCGGTGCCGCGCAGCGTGGTGAAGCCGGAGTACGGCTACGGCGAACCCGGCGCCTACATCACCCTGACCACATGCACGCCCGAGTACAGCTCGAAGTACCGGCTGGTGGTCTGGGGGACGCTCAGGCCGTGACCGCGCTCCGGCGTTGTCGGCGGTGCCGGTTACCATCGACGGGGAACAGCGCTTGGAGAGGGGGAGGTTCGCGTGAGTCGGTCACGACGCTTCGACGTCATGTTCACCCGGATCGCCGCAGTCCTCTCCGTGCTGCTCCCGCTGGTGCTGGTCGGGGGAGCCCTCGGCCTGTTCGCCGGGGAGAGCGGGCTGGGCGCCGTGGTGGTCGCCCTCGCCGCGACCGTCGCCGCCGTCTCCGTGGGCGCGGAGGCCCTGGCCGCCGCCGCACGGCTCGTACGGCCCGTGCCACCCCACCGCATACGCACCGCGATCCGTGATCGCGAGCAGCGCACGGCGTTCCTGCCGCAGCGCGATCCCGACGCCTCGGGCCGGTCGAGGCCCAGGGCGCCCGGCCGTCTCGTTCCGACGGCCGCGTAGGGGCGCGCAGTACTCCTCGCCTTCTGCTGACTGATCACTGTTGTCGCCCCTCGTGGGTCGTCACGCCGAAATGCACCTCTTTCGACGTTCGACGAGACCCTTCGGAGGGCCCACGTGTCCGTTTTCACCCACCTTGTTGTCGAGTTGGGCCGGCTCCTGGAGCCGGTGCTGGCCGAGTCCGCGACCGCTGCCGCGATCGTGCTGTTCACCGTGCTCGTACGGCTCGCCCTGCACCCGCTGAGCAGGGCCGCCTTCCGCGGCGCGACTCCGGTGGCCGGCTGCCTGCCGCTGCTGCTCCAGCTGCCGGTGTTCTTCCTCATGTACCAGGCGTTCACCTCGGGGGGTGAGCTGCTGAGCCACCGGCTGTTCGCCGCGCCGCTGGGGTCCCGGTGGGCCGACGCGCTCGGCGAGGGCGGCCTGTTCGGCGCGCAGGGGCTGGTGTTCCTCGCGCTCTTCGGGGCGATCGCGGCAGTGGCGGCGTGGAGTGCCGTACGCGGGCGCCGGGCTGCCGCGGTGGCCGCTGCGGCCGCGGCCGCAGCCCCCAAGAAGTCCGTGAAGAAGCCTGTGCAGAAGGCCGGTGCCGGGGCCGGTGCCGGGGCCGGGGCCGGTGCGGCCGGGCTGCCCGAGCTCAGTGCCGAGCAGCAGGAGGCCATGCGCAAGCTGGGCGGCGTACTGCCCCTGCTGTCCTTCGGGACGCTGATCACCGCCGCCGTCGTGCCGCTGGCCGCCGGGCTCTACCTCCTCACCACCACCGCCTGGTCGGTGGCGGAGCGGGTCTGGCTGGAGCACCGCAAGGCGCGCGCCGCGGCGCGCGCCACCGACACCGCGGGTGCCGCCACCGGCACCGCGGGTGCCGCCACCGACCGGCCGGCCGGCGGAGCAGTGCGTTCCAGTCTGTGAACAGGGTCTTGCGGATTGGGTGGACATCTTGGAGGATCGACCAATCCTCCGATGGCCGCAACCCATCGTCCGGCCCGGGGCATGCCCATGGGCCGACCACCCACGACCACGGGAGAATGCCCATGAAGCTGCTGCGTGTCGGACCGGTCGGGGCGGAGCGCCCCGCGCTGCTCGACCAGGACGGGACCCTGCGGGACCTGTCCGGCCTGATCACGGATGTGAACGGCGCGCTGCTCGCCGACGACTCCGTGCTGTCCCGGGTACGGGACGCGGCCGAGTCCGGTGGGCTTCCGGTCCTGGACGCCGAGGGGCTGCGCATCGGGGCGCCGGTCGGCCGCATCGGCAAGATCGTGGGCATCGGGCTGAACTACTTCGGGCACGCGGCGGAGATCGGCGCGGAGCCGCCGGCCGAGCCGATCCTCTTCCTGAAAGCCGCGGACACCGTGGTCGGCCCCGACGACACCGTCCTGATCCCGCGCGGCAGCGTGAAGACCGACTGGGAGGCCGAGCTCGGCGTCGTCATCGGCAGCACCGCCCGCTACCTGGACTCCGCGGAGCAGGGTCTGGCGCACGTCGCCGGCTACCTGCTCGTCAACGACGTCTCGGAGCGCGAGTTCCAGATCGAGCGCGGCGGCACCTGGGACAAGGGCAAGAACTGCGAGACCTTCACCCCGCTCGGCCCGTGGCTGGTCACCGCCGACGAGATCCCGGACCCGCAGGTCCTGGACGTGAAGCTGTGGGTCAACGGCGAGCTCAAGCAGGAGGGCAACACCTCTGACCAGATCTTCCCGGTCGGCGAGGTCGTCCGGTACCTGAGCCGGTTCATGACCCTGTACCCGGGCGACGTCATCGTCACCGGCACGCCGGCCGGTGTGGCGATGGGCCAGCCGGAGCCGAAGCCGTACCTGCGGGCCGGTGACGTCGTGGAGCTGGAGATCGAGGGCCTCGGCCGGCAGCGCCAGGAGTTCAAGAGCGCGTAGCCGCCGCGGTCCGGGAGCGGGAGACGGGCGGGGCGGCCGGCGTGGCGGCCCCGCCCGTTCCGCATGCGCGCGCCGGGGATGTCACGCGGCCCCGGGCTCGTCGGTGACGGGCAGTTCCACCGCCACGCCCTCCTGGGACGACATGCGGGCCGCCTCCAGTACGTCGAGGCAGTGCGCGACCTCGTGCGCCGTGACCGGGGCGGGCCCGCCCGTGCGCAGGGCGTCCGCCACCGCCGCGTAGTACGCCGGGTAGTCGCCCTGCTCGGTCGGCACCGGGGCACCGCCGCCGGTCAGCGGGGACTCGCCCGAGCCCACCCGCCCCCACAGGTGCGGGGGTTCCTCTCCCCAGGGCAGCCGCCCGTCCGGCCGCAGCCCCTCCCGCAGGGCGCCCTCCTGCGGGTCCAGGCCGTACTTCACGTAGCCGGCGCGCGATCCGAGCACCCGGAACCGCGGCCCGAGCTGGGCGGTGGTCGCGCTCATGTAGAGGTGGGAGCGGACCCCGTTGGCGTGGGTGAGGGCGATGAAGGTGTCGTCGTCCGTCTCGGCGCCCGGGCGGCGCGCGTCGGTCTCCGCGTAGACCCGTACGGCGGGCCCGAACAGGACGAGGGCCTGGTCGACGACGTGGCTGCCGAGGTCGTACAGCAGTCCGCCGATCTCCTCAGGGGCGCCCGACTCCCGCCAGCCGCCCTTCAGCTGCGGCCGCCAGCGTTCGAAGCGGGACTCGAAGCGCTGGATCTCGCCGAGTTCGTCGTCGGCGAGGAGGCGGCGCAGGGTGAGGAAGTCGTTGTCCCAGCGGCGGTTCTGGAAGACGGAGAGGAAGGTTCCGCGCCGCTCCGCCAGGGCGGCGAGCGCCCGGGCCTCGGCGGCGGTGGCGGCGAGGGGCTTGTCCACGACGACCGGGATGCCGGCTTCGAGGGCGGTGGTGGCGAGCGGGACGTGCGTCTTGTTGGGCGAGGCGACCACGACCAGGTCGAGGTCGCGCTCCCAGAGCGCGTCGGCGGTGGGGACGGTGCGGACGTCGGGGAACTCCGCGCGGGCCTGGGCCTGCCGGTCCGGGTCCGAGGTGACGACCGTGTCGAGGACGAGTCCGTCCGTGGCGGCCACCAGGGGGGCGTGGAAGACGGAACCGGCGAGTCCATAGCCGATGACGCCGACGCGAAGTGGTGCAGTGGGGGCGGGGGTGCTCATGGAGACCACTTTGGCAACAGTGTTGTCAAAGTGCAAGGAGGGTGGACAATGGGCCTGTGAACAGGGGTAGCGGGAGCGGGAACCGCGGGAGCGGCCACAGCGGTCACGGCGGCCACGGCGATGTGTACGGCCGGCGCGGCGGGGTGAACCTGCCGGCGCTGCGCGGCCACAACGAGGCGCTGGTGCTGGACCTGCTGCGCGCCGCCGGACCGGCGGGACTGGGCCGCACGGAACTCGCCGCCCGTACGGGGCTCACCCCGCAGGCCGTCAGCAAGATCACGGCCAGGCTCGGCGCGGACGGCCTGGTCGCGGAGGCGGGCCGCGCCGCGTCCACCGGCGGCAAGCCGCGCACCCTGCTGCGGCTGGTGCCGGACGTGCGGCACGCCGTCGGGGTGCACCTGGACCGCGACGAGCTCCTGGCGGTACGGGTGGACCTGGCGGGCCGCGTCGTCGCCGAGAGCGGCGGCCCGCTCGACTTCGGGGCCGGGCCGGAGGCGGCGGTCGAGGCCGTCGTACGGGCGGTCGCGCGGGTCCGCGACCCGTCCGGGCCGCCGCTCCTGGGGGTCGGGGTCGCCGCGCCGGGGCCGCTCGACCACCGGGCCGGGGTGATGGGGCGGGTCACGGGATACCCGAGCTGGAAGGACTTCCCGCTGAGGGGGGTGCTGGAGGGGCGGCTGGGCCTGCCGGTGCTGCTGGACAAGGACACGAACGCCGGCGCGGCCGCGGCCGCCGGGGCATGGCTCCGGGCCACCTGGCCGGAGGCGGGTGCGGGTGCCGGTGCCGGTGCCGGTGGGGGTGTGGGCGCGGGCGCGGGCGCGGGCGTCGGTGCGGGTGTGGGCTCGGGCGCCGGTGTTGACGCGGATGCGTTTGCCGGGCCGGATGCGGAGGTCGCGGAGGTCTATGCCGGGGGCGGCGCCCGTACCTGCGTGTACCTGCACATCGGGACCGGGCTCGGCGCGGGACTCTGGCTGGGCGGCGGGGTCTACCGGGGTGCGCGCTCGGCGGCGGGGGAGTTCGGTCATCAGGTGCTCCTGCTGGACGGGCCGCGGTGCCGGTGCGGGGCGCGCGGTTGCGTCGAGGCGCTGTGCCTGGAGGCGGTCGCCCGGGGCGATCTCCCCGGGGCCGCACGGATCGTGGGCGAGGCCGCGGCCAACCTGGTGGCCCTGCTGGACGTGGACCGCGTGCTGCTCGGCGGGCGTGTGGTGGCGGCGGCGCCGGACGTCTTCGTGGCCGGTGTCGGAGCCGTTCTCGCGGCCCGCGCGCTGGATCCGGCCCGGCCGGTGGTCGCGCTGGCGGGGGCGGGTGTGGCGCAGGGGGCGGCGGAGATGGCCCTGACGCCGCTGTTCGGGCGCGGGTAGGGTCCGGCTCCGCCGCGCCGAATGGGTGCCGGTGCCGGTGCCGGCGCGTGGCCGGGTGCGGCACCGTTGCGGGGGCGGGGGCGGCGGGGGCCCCGGGGGCCCGCGCGCCCGCCGGGGGGCGGC
>NZ_JBFBGM010000020.1:0-147959 GCF_040684695.1 Streptomyces erythrochromogenes | reverse complement strand
GCCGGAGGAACGGGGCGAGCCCACCCGGGCACCGTCGGGGGGGGGGGCGGGGGCGTGGTGGGGCTCCGCCCCACACCCCGCGCCGAACGCCGGCGGGGCTGGATGTTCCAGCCCCGCCGGCGTTCGAGGCGCGGGTGTCCGGGGGCGGAGCCCCCGGCGGACGGCCCGCAGGCGGTGTTACAGGGCCACGCCCAGGAGGGCGTCCACGGTGCGGGAGACCAGGCCGGGGGCCGACTCGTCGTCGCCGTCGGTGGCGTTCTGACGCTCCACCCAGCGGTCCACGGCCGCGAGCGCCGCGGGGGCGTCCAGGTCGTTCGCCAGGGCCTCACGGACCTCTTCGAGCACGGCGTCGGCCGGGATGCCGTCCGGGCGGGAGACCGCCGCGCGCCACCGCTCCAGACGGGCCACGGCCTCGTCGAGGACGGCGTCCGTCCACTCCCAGTCCGCCCGGTAGTGGTGCGAGAGCAGGGCCAGGCGGATCGCCGCCGGGTCCACCCCGGCCCGGCGCAGCGCCGAGACGAAGACGAGGTTGCCCTTCGACTTGGACATCTTCTCGCCGTGCAGGGCGACCATGCCCGCGTGGACGTACGCCTTGGCCATCGGGAACTCGCCCGTCAGGGCCTGCGCGTGCGAGGCGCCCATCTCGTGGTGCGGGAAGGCCAGGTCGGATCCGCCGCCCTGGATGTCGAAGCCCATGCCCAGGTGGTCCAGGGCGATGGCGACGCACTCGATGTGCCAGCCGGGCCGGCCGCGGCCCAGCGAGCCGCCGTCCCAGCTCGGGTCGCCCGGACGCGCCGCCATCCACAGCATCGGGTCCAGCGGGTTCTTCTTCCCCGCGCGGTCGGGGTCGCCGCCCCGCTCCGCCGAGAGCAGCCGCATCGCCTCGGCGTCGAGGTGGGAGACCCCGCCGAAGTGCGGGTCGGCCTCGACCGAGAAGTAGATGTCGCCCTCGAGCTCGTAGGCGGCGCCCGCGTCCCGCAGCCGCTCGACCAGCGGCACGATGCCGGGTATGGCCTCGACGGCTCCGATGTAGTGCTGCGGCGGCAGCATCCGCAGGGCCGTCATGTCCTCGCGGAAGAGCGCGGTCTCGCGCTCGGCCAGCTCGGTCCAGTCGTGGCCGTCGCGCAGCGCCCGCTCCAGGAGCGGGTCGTCCACGTCCGTGACGTTCTGGACGTAGTGGACCTGCCGCTTGGTGTCGAGCCACACGCGCTGCACGAGGTCGAACGCGTTGTAGGTCGCCGCGTGACCGATGTGGGTCGCGTCGTACGGGGTGATGCCGCAGACGTAGATGCGGGCGACGGGACCGGGGGCGAGGGTGATCGTCCCCTGGGTCGCGGTGTCGTGGATCTGGAGGTCGCGGCCCTTGCCAGGAAGGGCGGGGACCTCAGAAGCGGGCCAGGCATGCATGTGTCGAGCCTAACCGGACGGATGTTCCGGATACGAACTGGACCTGCACTGTTGTCTTGATCGGCACCCTTGCGGTCTGGCTGGTTCTGTGCGTACCGCCGATGGCCGGTTCAGACCGGTGGCCAGGGGATCGAAGGCCACTGCCCGGACGGCACCGGGTGCGTTCCGGTGCGCAGCATGTGCGCCACCCGCTCCCGTACGGCGGCCAGCTCGGCCGGCGTGATCAGTTCGGCCAGGCGGGTGGCGAGGGGGGCTCCCTCGGCCAGTTCCGCGGCCAGCGCGGCCAGCGCCTCGCGGGCCTCGTCCGGCAGCGGCTCCCCCGCCCAGCCCCACAGCAGGGTGCGCAGCTTGTCCTCCGTGTGGAAGGTCACGCCGTGGTCGATGCCGTAGATCCGCCCGTCGGGCGCGGGCAGCAGGTGCCCGCCCTTGCGGTCGCCGTTGTTGATCACGGCGTCGAGGACGGAGAGCCGGCGCAGCCGGGCGTCGTCGGCGTGGACGAGCAGGGCGGTACGGCCCTCTCCGACCTCCGCGAAGGCCACGGGCTTCCAGCCCTCACCGGCCTCCTCGCCCTCGACGAGCGCGAGGAACTCCTCCTGCGGGGAGTCCTCCCGGGGCTGCCGGGACTCGATCCACTGCTGGACCATGCCCTCGCCGTAGGGTCCGTCGCGCAGCACGGTGGCGGGCACCAGGCCCCAGCCGGTGGCCTCGGAGACCAGGTAGGCGGCGACCTCCCGCTGGGCGAGGCTGCCGTCGGGGAAGTCCCACAGCGGCCGCTCCCCCTTGACCGGCTTGTAGACGCAGTCGGCGCTCGCGCCGTCGTACGTGACGGTGCACAGCAGGACCGCGTTGGAAGCCTCGCGGATCCGGCCGACGACGGTCAGCTCGCCCTTGGCGAGCAGTTCCTCCATGGGCCCCTGCACGCGCCCCCGCATGTCCCCCTGGCCCGTCACGCCTGGCGCCGGTAGCCGTTCTGGCGCGGGCACACGTGCCCCTCCGGGTCCAGCGGCAGACTGCACAGCGGACACGGCGGGCGGCCGGCGTTGACCACGTCCAGGGCGCGCTTGGCGAAGGCGCGGGCCTGGGCGCCGGTGAGGCGGACCCGCAGCATGGGCGGGCCGTTCTCCTCGTCCTGGAGCAGCCGCTCCTCCGCCTCGGCGAGGTCCTCGTCGGACTCGGCGTCGAGCTCCACCAGGGCCTGGGCCTCGACGATCATCCGCTGTTCCTCGCCGTCCCAGGCCAGGGCCATGGTGCCGACGCGGAACTCCTCCTCGACGGGGACGTCGAGCGGGGCGGTGTCGGCGGCCTCCGCGGGGGCCACGGCCGGGACCGGGGCGTTTCCGCCGGTGCGCCGCACGACCTCGTCCAGCAGCTCGTCCATCCGCTCGGCCAGTGCGGCGACCTGGGTCTTCTCCAGGGAGACGCTGGTGACGCGGGGGCCGGAGGAGGCCTGCAGGAAGAACGTACGGCGTCCCGGCAAGCCGACCGTGCCGGCCACGAAGCGGTCCGGCGGGTCGTAGAGGAACACCTGACGGGGCACGTCCAGTCTCCAAGTCTCGGCGGTGGGGGCGGGTCTGCGCCCTTGTGTGGGCCCGTCCACCCTACTGCGCCGCACGATCACGCCGCGCCCGCGCCGCCCCCCACGACGGCGTTCCCGGAGTCCTCCGCGTCCTTGTCGGAGGCGACGGGCTCCGGTGCGGCCGGGCGCCGCACCAGGGAGCCGAAGTCGCCCGTGTCGCCGAGCCGGAACACGAACGGGCGGGTCGGCGTGTAGCGGATCGCCGTGACCGAGCAGGGATCGACGTGGATGCGCTGGAAGAGGTCCAGGTGCATGCCGAGGGCGTCGGCGACAAGGGACTTGATGATGTCGCCGTGCGAGCACATCAGGAAGATGGCGTCGCTGCCGTCGCTCTCCTCGATCCGCGCGTTCCAGTCGCGCACGGCGTCCACGGCGCGCGCCTGCATGGCCCTCATGGACTCGCCGCCGGGGAAGGCGGCCGCCGACGGGTGCGCTTGCACGATCTTCATCAGCGGCTCTTCGGACAGCTCGGAGAGCTTGCGTCCGGACCAGTCGCCGTAGTGGCACTCCCCGATCCGCTCGTCGGTGTGCAGTTCCAGCTCGGGCCTCGCCGCCATCAGGGGCGCGAGGGTCTCCCGGCAGCGCTGCAGCGGGCTGGTGACGGCGGCGGCGAGCGGCACGCCGGCCAGCCGTCCGGGGAGCGCGGCGGCCTGCTCGGCGCCGCGCTCGTCGAGGGCCACGCCGGGGGTCCACCCGGCGAGCAGCCCTGCGGTGTTGGCGGTGGACCGCCCGTGTCGTACGAGGATCAGCGTGGCCATGGGGGCCAGCGTAGGCGGTGCCGGACGGGTGCGGGCCCGTCGGCGGCGGGGGAGAATGTTCGGCGTGATTGTCGACTGCGCCATTTACCGGGACGGGCGCCGTGCCGAGGGTCCCGAGGACTTCTCGGACGCCCTGGACGAGGCCCGGGCGAGCGGTGACGCCTTCCTCTGGATCGGCACGTACGAGCCGACGGAGGCGGAGTTCGATCACGTCCGCCGGGAGTTCGGCCTGCACCCGCTGGCGGTGGAGGACGCGCTCAACGCCCACCAGCGCCCCAAGCTGGAGGTGTACGACGACTCGCTGTTCGTCGTGCTGAAGCCGGTGCTCTACGACGAGGCCACGGACACGGTGTCGGCGGGCGAACTGATGCTGTTCATCGGCGACTCCTTCGTCGTCACGGTCCGGCACGGCGAGGGGGCCGCGCTGACCGCCGTGCGCCACCGGCTGGAGCAGGACCCCGAGGTGCTGCGGCACGGCCCCACGGCGGTGCTGTACGCGGTCGCCGACGCCGTGGTCGACCACTACATCGAGGTGGCGGCCGAACTCCAGTCGGACCTGGAGGAGCTGGAGGCGGAGGTCTTCGCCCCGAACGCCTCGGACACCAAGAACACCGCCGCGCGGATCTACGGCTTCAAGCGGCAGGTGCTGGAGTTCCGGCGGGCGACGAATCCGCTGCTGGCGCCGATGGAGCGGCTGGCCTTCGGCGAGGTGCCCTTCGTGCACGAGCACGCCCGGCCGTTCTTCCGTGACGTCGCCGACCACCTGACCAAGGCGAGCGAGTACATCGAGGGCCTGGACCGGCTGCTGTCGGACGCGCTGGCCGCGCACCTCGCGCAGACCGGCCTGCGGCAGAACGACGACGTGCGGAAGATCTCGGCCTGGGCGGCGATCGCGGCCGTGCCGACGATGGTGGCGGGGATCTACGGGATGAACTTCGACCACATGCCCGAGCTCCACCAGTGGTGGGGCTATCCGGCGGTGCTGGCCCTCATGGCGGGCGCCTGCCTGGGCCTGCACCGGATGTTCAAGCGCCGCGGCTGGCTCTAGCCTCGGCGGCCCGGCCGGCCTCGACGGCCTCGGTGGCCCCGGCTGCTATGCGTACTCGGGGGTGGTGGCGGGTGCGCCGCCGAGGGCGTTGCGCCGCTCGGGCATGCGCAGGTCGACCATCCGGTGCCAGCCGCTGAAGCGCTCGTAGGCGTACAACGCGCGGATGCCGGCGGCCAGCAGGGCCGCCTTCGGCGCGGGCCAGTGCAGCACGCGCCCCATGTGGTCCATCACGGCGAGGCTGACGTCGCGGTAGACGGAGATCTCGGCGAGCGCGCTCTCGCGGAGCACCCGCTGGATGGTCCGGCCGTGGCCGGCGCGGGCGAGGCGCAGCAGTTCCTCGTGGCAGTAGGCGAGGTGGTTGTCCTCGTCGTTGCTGATCATGTGGATGGCCTTGCCCACGACCGGGTGGTCGCCGAAGTACTTGACCAGCATGTCCATCTGGTCGGCGGCGCGCTGTTCGGTGACGCGGCTGTGCGCGAGGTAGACGACGATGTCCTCCTCGCTCAGGGCCTCCTGGCGGCGCAGCTTGTCGTGGGCGAGGCCGATGCCGCGGCGCTCCAGCAGCATCGTGTAGTCGGTCTCGGGCGGTACGGGCACCGCCTGGAGGCCGCGTCTGCGCAGCAGGGCGTGGAAGATCCGGCCGTGCTTGTCCTCGTCGGCGCCGTGCCGGGTGATCTTGGGTGCGAGGTCGCGCATGGCGTCCGGCACCAGGGCCGCGATGCGGCCGTTCTCCCAGCCGCCCTGGGCCTCCCCGCTGGCGGCGATGGAGCAGAACAGCTGGAAGGAGTCGTCGTTGTCGACGATCTCCTGGAACAGGCTGCGGGCAGAGAGCATGCAACGAGTCAAACGCCGGTCCGCGGGGCGGGCAACCGAGGGGTGGCGGTACTCGTCCGAATGAACGAACCCCCGGCCGGGCCCGCGGGCGTAACCCCGCGGGCGTCCGGCGCGTTGTTGGGGGTGTCGGCCGTGGCGGGGAAGACCCCCCGAGCCCCCACCACGGCCGCAGAACTCGCCGGCGGCAGCCGGCTCAGGCGAGGCCCGCACGCTCCATGGCCTCGGTGCCGGCCCGCAGGGCGGCGATCCGCTCGTCCAGGGTGAAACCGGCGGGGGCGAGCGTGAGGGTGGTGACCCCGGCCTCCGCGTAGGCCCGCATCCCGTCCGCGATCCGCTCGACCGGGCCCAGCAGCGTCGTCGAGTCGATCAGCGAGTGCGGGACGGCCTCGGCCGCGCCGGCCTTGTCGCCGGCCAGGTACTTGTCCTGGATCTCGGCGGCTTCCTTCTCGTAGCCCATGCGCTGGGCCAGCTGGTTGTAGAAGTTCTGCTTCCGGCTCCCCATGCCGCCGACGTACAGGGCGGTGTACGGGCGGAACATGTCGGCGAGGGCGGTCACGTCCTCGCCGAGGGCCAGCGGCACGGTCGGGCAGACGTCGAAGCCGTCCATCGTCAGGCCGGCCTTCTCACGGCCCGCCCGGATGTGGGTGAGCGCGGTGGCCTCCAGGTGCTCGGCGGCCGGGAAGATCAGCAGCGCGCCGTCGGCGATCTCGCCGGTCTGCTCCAGGTTCTTGGGGCCGATGGCCGCGATGTAGAGCGGGATGTGCTCGCGCTCCGGGTGCACGGTCAGCTTGATCGGCTTGCCGGGGCCGCCCGGCAGCGGGAGGGTCCAGTGCTCGCCCTCGTAGCTGAGCCGCTCGCGGGACATGGCCTTGCGGACGATCTCCACGTACTCGCGGGTGCGGGCGAGCGGCTTGTCGAACTTGACGCCGTACCAGCCCTCGGAGACCTGCGGGCCGGAGACGCCGAGGCCGAGCCGGAAGCGGCCCTTGGTGAGGGAGTCGAGGGTGGCCGCGGTCATCGCGGTCATGGCGGGCTGCCGGGCGGGGATCTGCAGGATCGCCGAGCCGACGTCGATGCGCTCGGTCTGGGCGGCGACCCAGGCCAGGACGGTCGGAGCGTCCGAGCCGTAGGCCTCCGCCGCCCAGCAGACGTCGTAGCCGAGGCGGTCGGCCTCCTGGGCGACGGCGAGGTTGTCGGCGTCCATGCCCGCGCCCCAGTAACCGAGATTGATGCCGAGCCGCATGTGTCGTCCCCTTACCGGTGTACCGATCAGTAACGTTGGTGTGCGGGGACTGTAGCGCGCCCGGGTGCTCCACGTCAGCGCCCCAGTAGTCTCAGCGCTCATGGAGCAGAGGCATCTCGGCCGCACCGGACTGCGCGTCTCCCGGATCGGCCTCGGCACCCTCACCTGGGGCCGCGACACCGGCGAGGAAGCCGCCGCCGAACAGGTGAAGACCTTCTGGGAGGCGGGCGGCACCCTCGTCGACACCGCCGACGTGTACGGCGACGGGGAGGCGGAGTACCTCCTCGGCCGGCTGGTGGGCGGGCTCGTCCCGCGCCGGGACCTGGTGATCGCCAGCAAGGCGGGCAGCGTGCCCGACCCCGACCGGCGCTTCGACGGCTCGCGAGGCCATCTGCTCGCCGCCCTGGACGACTCGCTGGACCGGCTGGGCACCGACTACGTCGACCTGTGGCAGGTCCACGCCTTCGATCCGGCGACCCCGGTGGAAGAGACCCTGCAGGCCCTGGACCTGGCCGTGAGCAGCGGCCGCGCCCGGTACGCGGGGGTGGCCGGCTTCTGCGGCTGGCAGCTGGCGAAGGCGGCGACCTGGCAGCTCGCGGCCCCCGGGGTACGCACCCGGATCGCCTCGACGCAGATGGAGTACTCCCTGCTGCAGCGCGGCGTCGAGCGGGAGGTGCTGCCGGCCGCGCTGGACCTGGGGGTGGGGCTGCTGCCCTCCTCCCCGCTGGGCCGCGGGGTGCTGACGGGCAAGTACCGGGAGGGCACGCCGGCCGACTCCCGGGGCGCCTCGCCGTCCCTGGCCGCGCTGGTGGAGCCGTACCTGGACGAGGCGGCGGGCCGGATCGTGGACGCGGTGGTGACGGCGGCCCAGGGGCTGGCCGTGACCCCGCTCCAGGTGGCCCTGGCATGGATCAGGGACCGGCCGGGGGTCGTCGCGCCGATCGTCGGCGCGCGGACGTCGGCGCAGCTCGCGGCGGCCCTGTCGGTGGAGGAGCTTAGGCTTCCGGAGGAGATCTGCCGGGCGCTGGACGACGTGTCGGCACCGGAGCACCGCTATCCCGATCAGGACTGGAGCACGCTGTGAGTACGGACCGTCAGGCCGATACCGCCACCGCTGCCGCGGAGGAACCGGCCGGGGCGCAGGCCGGCACCGCCGACGCGGAAGACCGGGCCGGGACGCAGGCCGACTCGGGCGGGCCCGAGGCCGGCACGGCCGACGCGGAGGACCAGCCCGGGACGGGGCCTGCCGCGCCGCGCGGCGAAGCCGGTGGGGGCGGCCGGGGTTCGGAGAGCCCGGCGGACGGCCCGGCCGGGGATGGGGGCCCGGGGGCGGAGGCCCCGGTTTCGGGAAGGGGCGGGGTGGGGGAAAGCCCCGCAGGGCCCGAGGACGACGCCGGCCCCGAGGCCGAGGGCGAGGCCGATGCGGGAGCCGGGCCCGACGGTGGGGCCGAGGACGAGCCCGGAACCGCGGGTGAGGGGGACGCCGAGGGCGGAGCCCAGGAGGCCGCGGCCGAACCCGCGGCGGGCGGCGGGCTCAGCGAGGCCCAGGCAGAGCTGGCCGCGCAGAAGGTCGAGCGGGAGCGGATCGCCCGCCGCAAGGCCGAGCGGGAGCAGCCCGTCGACGCGGGCGCGAAGCTCAGCGGGAAGGCCGCCGACCTGCTGGCCGCCGTACGGGCCGTGGAGAGCGGCGCGAAGCCCTCCACCGTCTACTTCGACGAGGCACCGGCCGCGCCCCGCAAGGCGGCGCCCGCTCCCCCGGCGCCGCGTCCGGCCGCGACGGCACCCGCACCGGCTCCCGTACCCTCCGCCGACGCCGTCGACGGCGTACGGGCCGTCCTGGCCCGCGGTGGGGCGCCCGAGTCGCTGGCGGGCCCCGTGGCGGCGGCCCTCGGCGACGGTGCCGCGGAGGAGCTGACGGAGAACCCGTGGCGGCTGCTGGCGGTCCCTGCCGTGCGCCCGACGCAGGCCGACGGATTCGCCCGCGCGCTGCTGGGCCCCGGGGCCGGTCCCGGGGACGAGCGCCGCACGGGCGTCCTGGTGGGCTGGCTGCTGGACCAGGCGGGCCTGAAGGGGCACACCGCGCTGGAGGCCCCGGTCCTGGAGAAGGCCCTGGCCCAGTACGGCGTGCCGGATCCGGCCGGGGCCCTGGAGCAGGCCGTCGCGGAGGCCTCGGTACTGGTCTTCCACGAGCCCCTCGGCCCGCCGGTGGAGGAGGGCGAGGAACAGCCGGTACGGATCCTCGTGGGCCTGGAGGGCGCCGCGATGGCCGAGGAGAGCCTGGCCGACGGCCTGGCCCGGCTGGCCGGCACCTTCGGCGGACCGGCGGACTGGGAGCAGGCCGCCGCGGCCGCGCCGGACCGGTCCGCGGGCGAGCTGATCCGCGCGGTCGCCGGCCACGGCCTGGTCACTCATACGGGTGGTGAGGCCGCCCGGGCCGAGCCGCTCGCGCTGGCGGCGGCCGCCCGTGAGCTGGGTCTGCGCGTCTGTGTGGCCGCGCACGCCGAAGGCGGCCCCGCGGACGCGGTGACGGTGGCGGGGCTGCTGTCCGGGCAGGAGGGGCCCGGGCGGGACGCGGACGGGCAGTTCGCGCTGGACCTGCTGGTGGTGCTGGACGCACCGCAGCTGGACGTGGAGAGCGCGGCCGCGGTGGTGGAGGGCGTGCCCGACGGGGCCCGGCTGGTGCTGTCCGGGGATCCCGGAGTGCTCGGCTCCGCGGGGGCGGGGCGGGTGTTCGGCGACCTGCTGGCGGCGCGTACGTGCCCGCAGCTGGTCTCCCGCACCCCGGACCCGGGCCCCCTCGGCGAGCTGGTCTCCGGTGTGGGGATCGGGGAGCTGAACCAGGTCGACGCGCCCGGCAAGGAGGTCGTCATCGTCCCGGTGCAGGACGCCGGGGAGGCCGTGCACCGCGCGGTGCAGCTGGTGGCCGAGTCGGTGCCGCGGGCCTTCGGGATCCCGGCGGACGGCGTGCAGGTGATCACTCCGGGGCACGGCGGCTCCGCGGGGACGCGGGCGTTGAACGCCGCGCTCAAGGAGCGGCTCAACCCCGGCCCGGGCCGGTTCGGCGGCTTCGACCCCGGCGACCGGGTGGTCCACGTGCCGTCCCCGGGGCGGGCGCTGCCGGCCCGTGTGGTGTCGGCGGACGCACAGGGCCTGCACCTGGACCGCGCGGGCGCGCGGATCGTCGTACCGAAGGAACTCGTCGAGTCCCAGGTGCGGCACGGCTGGGCGATGACGGCGCATCAGGCGGTGGGCGCGCGCTGGCCCGCGGTGGTCGTCGTACTGCCGGGTGATGCGGCGCAGGCCCTTTCGCGGGACTGGGTCTACACGGCGTTCGGGCGGGCCGAGCGGCACCTGTCGGTGGTGCACGGCGTCGACCAGGCCCTGCCGCGTGCGGTCGCCGAGGTCCTGCCCAAGCCGCGTACGACGCGGCTGGCGGGGCTGCTGAAGGCCCTCGCGGCGGCGGGCGAACAGCCGGAGCAGTAGACGGCCGTGGCCTCCCGCCCCGAGGGGCGGGAGGCCACGGTGTGCGGTCGCGCTCGCTAGGCGGGGGTCGTCAGGCCCGGCCGGGCGGTCTCGTCCTCGTCCTCGACGTCGTCGAACTCGTCCGTCTCCTCGTCGAAGACGGAGCTGACGTCGAACCGGTGCAGGACGTCCTGCGGGTCGATGTGCCCGAACGGCGAGCCCAGCCACTCCCCCGGTTCCGCCACCTCCTCCGAGGCGGCGATCCAGAGGGTGGAGTCGCCCTCCTCCAGCCCGAAGTCCTTGCAGCGGGAGGCGATCTCGTCGGGCTCGTACTCCCCGAAGAGCACGCCGAGGGCATCGGCGCTGCCGCCGTCGTTGACGAACTCGGCGTCCCGGTCGTGCGCGGCGACACGCTCGGCCTGTGCGATCAGTCGCGCCGGTTCGACGACGGCGTAGTCGCGGCGGATGAGCACGCTGAAGGCGGCGGGTTCGGCGGGGCCGGTGTACGGGACGCCGTCCTCGGGCGTCGGGATCTCGAAGGGCGTGACCTCGTCGTAGCGGTCGTAGAGGAGTTCGTCGTACTCCTCGGCGGCGGCGGCGAGTTCGTTGAAGGCGGCGTAGACGTCCGGATCCTCGTCCCCGATCCTGCGCTCGACCGCGGCGAGGTGGCGGTCGAGCGCGGCCTTGACCGCCTCGGCGGCGGCGCGGACCTCGGCAACAGTGGGCAGAGCGGCATCAGACATAGAGCAGACGCTATCCGTAGCAGGGCTCTGCCCGCACAATAGATGCGATGCCGGAATACGAATTTGTCGACGTGTACGTGCCCCGCGAGGTTCCTCGCAAGGAAGCGACCCGCCTGCTGACCGACCATGCCGAGTACGGGAACTGGGAGATCGACCGGCTGAGCCTGCACCGGGACGGCAGCCGCCGCGTGCGGCTGCGCCGCCGGATCATCCGCCAGGTCCGCGCGACCTGGTGAGCGCGGGCCCCGGGGGCGGGGCCCGCGCCGTGAGCAACCGTCAGGCGGCGTTCCTGGAGCGCCGGTAGAGCACGGTGCCGGCCAGCAGCAGGCCACCCGCGATCGGGAGGCCGGCGGTCAGGACGTCACCGGAGCCGGTGGCGGCGAGCCCGGGGTTCTCCCCGGTCCCGGTACCCGGGGTGCCGGGGTTGCCCGGGGTGCCGGGGTTACCCGGGGTGCCGGGGTTACCCGGGTTCCCAGGAGTACCGGGGGTGCCCGGGTTGCCGGGGTTGCCGGGGTTTCCAGGAGTACCGGGGTTCCCAGGGTTTCCAGGAGTACCGGGGTTACCCGGGTTCCCAGGGTTACCGGGGTTACCCGGGTTGCCGGGGTTACCCGGGTTCCCAGGATTGCCCGGGTTGCCGGGGTTACCCGGGTTGCCGGGGTTACCCGGGTTCCCAGGGTTACCCGGGTTCCCAGGATTGCCCGGGTTCCCAGGATTGCCCGGGTTCCCAGGATTGCCCGGGTTACCGGGGTTACCCGGGTGGTCGTCACACGGCTCGTCGTCGTCGCCCGGGTGGCCGGGGTGGCCCGGATTCCCGGGGTTGCCCGGGTGGCCCGGATTACCGGGGTTCCCCGGCGTGCCGTGGCCCGAGGCGTTGGCGCAGCGGTTCCCGAAGGCCGGGTTGAGGCCTCCCACCACCGTCACCGTGTTCCCGCAGGCGTTCACCGGCGCGTCCACGGGCGCCTGCACGGTGTTCCCGGACAGCAGGCCCGGAGAGTTCTTCGCATGCCCCGTAGCGGCGGAATCCGCGTGTGCGTGGCCCCCGGCCAGCGCGAGGACACCCCCCGCGGCAGCCATGGTGATCAGGGTCTTCCTGGTGACCTGTGCCGGTCGTCGCATCTGTACTCGTCCCCTGGTGTGTACGTGTCGGCCGGCGCTCGCAGGCCCGGCCGTCCAGGCTCCCCCGCCTGGTACGCCGATGAATGGTTCCGGGCCGTAAAAGGCCGGTGGCCCCGGAGCGCTGGATTGCGCTCCGGGGCCGAAGACTTCAGACGCGTCAGGCGTTGACGCAGGTGTTGCCGAAGGCCGGGTTCAGCAGGCCGATGACGGACACGGTGTTGCCGCAGACGTTGACCGGGATGTGGACCGGGACCTGGACGACGTTGCCGGACAGGACGCCGGGGGAGCCGATGGCCGCACCCTGCGCACCCGCGTCGGCGACGGCCAGACCCGCACCCGCGAGAACCAGACCACCGGTGGCAGCCGCAGCGGCGACAACCTTCTTGAGCATTGTTCCTCCTAGTAGGCAAAGTGCGGTCCCAGCCGCGGACCGCACCACCTGTAACGAGGAGGGATCACCAGGGCTACGAGCGTATGAGTGCATTCACTCTTCTCAGTGGAGTGCGCACACCTTCTCGAATCTCAGGCGTTGTCGATGAATCGGTCGAGCACGCGCACGCCGAACTTCAGCCCTTCCACCGGAACCCGCTCGTCCACGCCGTGGAACATCCCGGCGAAGTCGAGCTCCGGCGGCAGCTGCAGCGGGGCGAAGCCGAAGCAGCGGATGCCGAGGTCGTCGAAGGACTTCGCGTCCGTGCCGCCCGAGAGCATGTACGGGACCGCGCGCGCGATCGGGTCCTCCGCCTTCAGGGCGCCCTGCATCGCCTCGACCAGCCGGCCGTCGAAGTCCGTCTCCAGCGCTCTGTCGCCGTGCACGTCCTCCCGCTTCACGCGGGGGCCGAGGATGCGGTCCAGATCGGCGAAGAACTCGTCCTCGTAGCCCGGCAGGAAGCGGCCGTCGACGTGGGCCGTCGCCTGGCCGGGGATGACGTTGACCTTGTAGCCGGCGCCGAGCATCGTCGGGGCGGCGGAGTTGCGCAGGGTCGCGCCGACCATCTTGGCGATGCCGCCGAGCTTGGCGAGCGTGGCGTCCATGTTGTCCGGGTCCAGCGGGGTGCCGAGCGCGTCCGAGAGCTCGTCCAGGAAGGACCGGACGGTCTTGGTCACGCGCACCGGCCACTGGTGGCGGCCGAGCCGTCCCACGGCCTCGCACAGCTCCGTGATGGCGTTGTCGTTGTTGGTCATGGAGCCGTGGCCCGCGGTGCCCTCCACCGTCAGGCGCATCCAGTGCATGCCCTTCTGGGCGGTCTCCACGAGGTAGAGCCGGAGGTTCTCGTTCACGGTGAAGGAGAAGCCGCCGACCTCGCCGATCGCCTCGGTGACGCCCTCGAACAGGCCCGGGTGCTTGTCGACGAGGTGCCGGGCCCCGTAGATGCCGCCCGCCTCCTCGTCGGCGAGGAAGGCCAGCACGATGTCCCGCGGGGGCTTGCGGCCGCTGCGCATCCGGTCGCGGACGACGGCCAGCGTCATCGCGTCCATGTCCTTCATGTCGACGGCGCCGCGGCCCCACACGCAGCCGTCGGCGATCTCGCCCGCGAACGGGTCGTACGTCCAGTCCGCGGCGTTGGCAGGAACCACGTCGGTGTGCCCGTGGATCAGCAGCGCGGGACGCGAGGGGTCCTCCCCCTCGATCCGCGCCACCGTCGAGGCACGGCCCTTGTGCGATTCGAAGATCTGCGGCTCCAGCCCGACCTCGGCGAGCTTCTCGGCGACCCACTCCGCCGCCTTGCGCTCACCGGGGCCCGAGTGGTCTCCGTAGTTGCTGGTGTCGATCCGGATGAGGTCCCGGCAGAGGTCGACGACCTCGTCCTCGCCGGAAACGGTCCTGCCCGCGCTCGCCTGGCTCACGCTGCTTCCTCCCACTGATCCACTCAGTACCGAACGTTCCCATCCTCGCCCCCCGGGCCGCTCTCCCCAAGGGCGATCCCCGGCCGTCGGGGGGTGTGATCGAGGACCCCCCGCCGTTTGGTAATGTTTTCCACGTCGGAACGGCCCGCGAGGGACGGACGGCACACACCCGGTCCGGGTGGCGGAATGGCAGACGCGCTAGCTTGAGGTGCTAGTGCCCTTTATCGGGCGTGGGGGTTCAAGTCCCCCCTCGGACACCAAGAGAAGGACCCCGCTTCGGCGGGGTCCTTCTTGGTTCCCGGCCCCGGCCCCGGGCCCCGCCGGGGGCGCGGCGGCGGCCCCGGAATGTTTGGTAGTGTTTCGCTCGTCGCAACGGCCGCGAGGCACGCACGACACACACCCCGTCCGGGTGGCGGAATGGCAGACGCGCTAGCTTGAGGTGCTAGTGCCCTTTATCGGGCGTGGGGGTTCAAGTCCCCCCTCGGACACAACGGCGAGAGGCCGGTCGGGAAACACCCCGACCGGCCTCTCGCACGTCCGGCACCCGTTCGCCGGCGGGGCTGCCGCCGATCGGGGTGGACAGCGCAATGCACGAGGCCCCTCGCGCCGGCGGATCGCCGGTGCGAGGGGCCTCGGGGCTTTCGCGGGGGTCAGTCGCGGTCGGCGGCCAGTTCGGCTACTCGGCCGCGGACCAGGAACCAGCCGCCGACCAGGGCGGCGGCGATGGCCGGGAGGAGCATGACCGTGGTGCGGCCGACGCCGCCGTCGCTCCACATCAGGACCAGGACCGTGACGAGGAAGAGCAGGGTCACGATCTGGGTGTACGGGGCCCAGGGCAGGCGGTAGGAGGGGCGGGTGACCAGGCCGTTCTTCGAGCGGTGCCAGAAGAAGAGCGAGCAGAGCATGACCATGCCCCAGGTGCCCAGGATGCCTATGGAGGCGAGGTTGAGGACGATCTCGAAGGCCTCGCCCGGCATCCAGTAGTTCAGGCCGACGCCGGCGACGCCGAAGGCCGCGGTGAACAAGACGCCGCCGTAGGGGACCTTGCCCTTGTTCATGACGCCGGTGAACTTCGGGGCGGAGCCGGACAGGGCCATCGAGCGCAGGATGCGGCCGGTGGAGTACAGGCCCGAGTTCAGCGAGGAGAGGGCGGCCGTCAGGACGACCAGGTTCATGATGCCCGCGGTGCCGGGGATGCCCAGCTTGTCGAAGACGGTCACGAACGGGGACTGGTCGGCGGAGTAGGCCGAGTACGGGAGCAGCAGGGCCAGCAGGACGACCGAGCCGACGTAGAAGACGCCGACGCGCCACATGATGGAGTTGATCGCCTTCGGCATGATCTTCTCCGGGTTCTCGGTCTCACCCGCGGCGACGCCGCACAGCTCGACGGAGGCGTACGCGAAGACCACGCCCTGGACCACCAGGAGCATCGGCAGCACGCCGGAGGGGAAGAGGCCGCCGTTGTCGGTGATGGTCGCGAGGCCGGGGGTGTGGCCGTCGATCGGGTGGCTGGTGACCAGCAGGTAGATGGCGACCAGCATGAAGATCACCAGGGCGCCGACCTTGACGATCGCGAACCAGAACTCCATCTCGCCGAAGTACTTCACCGAGATCAGGTTGGCGGTGAGGACGATGGCGAGGGCGGTGAACGCGAGGATCCACTGGGGGACGTCGGTGAACGCGGACCAGTAGTGGGCGAACACGGCGGCGGCCGTGATGTCGGCCACGGTGGTCGTGGACCAGTTCAGGAAGTACAGCCAGCCGGCGGTGTAGGCGCCCTTCTCGCCCATGAACTCTCGGGCGTAGGAGACGAAGGCGCCGGAGGAGGGCCGGTAGAGGACCAGTTCGCCGAGGGCCCGGACCACGAAGAAGGCAAAGACGCCGCACACCGCGTAGGCGATCGCGAGGGAGGGGCCGGCGCCGGCGAGGCGGCCGCCCGCGCCGAGGAACAGGCCGGTGCCTATCGCTCCGCCGATCGCGATCATGTTGACGTGGCGGGACTTGAGGTCCTTGCTGTACCCCTCGTCACCGGCGTCGACATGGCGGGAGGGCGCCGGGGCGGGTGCCTCGGTCATGGTGCGGTCACTCATGTATGACTTCGCCTTCGTGGGTGGGACAGGCAGCCCGGAGGGCCCCGCAGGGGAGCTGGGTGGTGTCCCCTGTGACGCGTTCCGGGTGTTTTGATCGCCATAGGAGACCACGAGGCCCGGCCAGCCGCCAAAATCGCCCCCTGTACGCCGAAGCCCCCGACGACCTTGGAAACGGGCGTCGGGGGCTTCGGGGAGGGTGGAAAACGAGGTCAGTCGCCGGGTGTGCCCTCGGCCACCTGGTCGAGCCGGAAGGCTTCGTTGCCGAGCCCGATGCGGGCGTGGACCTCGGGGCGGCTGCGGCACAGGAAGGCCCCGTAGAGCAGTCCGCCGACGGCGGCGGCGCCGATGATGCCCGGCAGGGCCCAGCTGAGCGCGGAGCCCTTCTCGGCGCCGACGAGGACGCCGAAGTCCTTGACGGTGTACACGGCGATGGCGAGCAGGGCGAGGCCCGCGGCGGCGGCCGCGACGAGTCGCCAGACCTGGGCGCCGGCGGTGCCGCGGCGAACGAAGAAGGCGATCACGGCGAAGGAGGCGGTGGCCATGAGGAGCGTCACACCGAGGGCGCCGACGCTGCCCATCCAGGTGAACAGGTGCAGGACGGGTGCGGTGGGGTCACCGGTCGGGAGGTCGTCGGTGACGGCGAAGGCGAGGACGACGACGGTCGCGACGGCGGTCTGCAGGAGCGAGCCGGTGGCGGGGGCGCCGGTGCCGGCGTTGGTACGGCCGAAGGCGGCGGGGAGCAGGCCCTCGCGGCCCATGGCGAAGGCGTAGCGGGCGACGACGTTGTGGAAGCTGAGCATGGCGGCGAACATGCCGGTCACGAAGAGGACGTGCAGGACGTCGGTGAAGGCGGTGCCGAGGCGGGCCTCGGTGAGCTGGAAGAGCAGGCCGGGGCCGGCCTCGGCGGCGGTCTTGACGACTTCGCCGGGGCCGGTGGCGACGGTGAGGGCCCAGGCGCTGAAGGCGAAGAAGAGGGCGACGAAGCCGACGGCGAGGAACATCACGCGGGAGACGACGATGTGCGGCCTGCTGGTCTCCTCGGCGTACACCGGGGACTGCTCGAAGCCGACGAAGGCGGCGATGCAGAAGCACAGGGCGGTGCCGAGGCCGGCTCCGGCGAGGGTCTCGGGGTTGAAGGCGTGGAGCGAGAGGCCTTCGGGGCCGGGCTTGGCGAGGGCGGCGGCGTCGAAGATGACGACCAGGGCGCACTCGATCAGGAGCAGGACGCCGAGGACCTTGGCGTTGAGGTCGATCTTGAGCCAGCCGAGGGCGCCGGTGACGGCGACGGCGAGGAGGGCGGGGATCCACCAGGCGAGCTCGATGTCGAGGTAGGTGGCGAAGATGCCGGAGATCTCGAAGCCGAGGATGCCGTAGACGCCGACCTGCATGGCGCTGTACGCGACGAGGGCGACGAGCGAGGCGGCGGCGCCGGCGGTGGGGCCCAGGCCCCGGGCGATGTAGGCGTAGAAGGCGCCGGCGTTGTGGACGTGGCGGCTCATCTCGGCGTAGCCGACGCTGAACAGCGCGAGGACGAGGCCCAGGATGACGAAGAGCAGGGGCTGGCCGACGACGCCCATCAAGCCGAAGGTCGTGGGCATGACACCAGCGACGACCATCAGGGGGGCGCTCGCGGCGAGCACGGAGAGCAGCAGGCCGGCGGTGCCGAGGCGGTCGGCGCGCAGGGCGCGGTCCTGGCCCTTGTAGGTGCGTATCTCTGCCGGTTCCTGGAGCGTGGTGGATCTGCCCGTCGGCATGGCGGCGTCCTTTCGGGGGCGGGGGAAGGGGTGGAGCCGTGGGGGTGGGGGTTCAGGCGGTGCCGAGTGCGACGCTGCGCGCGGCGAGGAAGGCCTTGTGCGGGTCGCGGTCGGGGTAGGACCAGGGGGCGCGGGTGGCGTGGCTGCCGATCCGGTGGAACAGCGCGGCCGCCTCGGCGGGGCGGCCCTCGCAGAGTTTGGCGTGGGCGAGGAAGTTGAGGTCGACCCGGTTGCGGGGGTGGTCGTCGCGCTCCCACTCCAGCCACCAGTCGAAGGCGGAGCGCAGGACCTGGCGGGCGCGGCGGCCCTCCCAGTGCGCCGCGGCCGCCTCCGGGGTGTGGCCGTGCGTGGCGGCGAGCACCCGGTAGCGCTCGGCGTGCGCGACGACGGGGAGCACGGCCAGCGGCGAGTCGGCCGGGGACTCCTCGGCGGCCCAGGCCGCGAAGTCGTAGACCTCGTGGAGCGGGCCCTGGGCGGGGGCGAGGGTGCGTTCGGCCAGCTTGGCCACCATCAGGTGGTGGGCGTGGTGGTGCTCGCGGTGGCGGGCCCGGACCTGGTCGAAGTGGCGGCTGAACTCTTCCTCCGTACCGAAGGCGCGGGAGAGCAGGAGCAGCCCGAGCCAGGGGGTGGGGTCGTCGGGGAGCAGGGCGGCGGCCCGGCGGCAGGCTTCCTCGGCGGCGGCCGGGGTGCCCTTGTGGCGCAGGGCGTTGAAGACGGCGGCGCAGGCAAGGAGGGTGGCGGCGTCGGCGCTGGCCGGTTCGGCGAGCAGCCACTCGCGGGCCCAGGCGGTGGCCGCCGGGGTCTGGGCGAGGACGACGACGCGGTGGCCCCGGCGGTCCCAGTCGTCACCGGTGCCGACGAGGAGGGAGCGGACCCTGGCCCAGCGCCCCTGGGCGAACTGGGAGCGCACGTCGATGAGTTCGGCGTCGCAGAGGGCGGGGTCGAAGAGCTGGGCGTCCCGCTTGCGGGCGCGGCCGAGGGGCGGCGGAGGCGGGGACATCCGCGGGGTTTCCCTCCAGGACGCGGGCGGACGGGGGTCGGGGGTCGAGCCGGCGGCGGCCTCCCCGCGCGCGCGGAGCGCACGCGCGTGGTCGGCGGTCGGGGCCGTGGGTCTGGGGATCGTGCCGGTGGAGCTCCGCGGAACCCCGGAAGAGCCCCGGAGGAACCGCGGTGGTGCTGCGTCGGGTCGCCGGGGCGCAGGCGGAATTCGGTCGGAACTCCGTTGAGCACTCCAGTGATCACGCACAGCAAAGCGGTACGCGCAGCTCCGAGTCAAGGTCCAGTCCACTGCGTGGCGCGTTTCAACTGCTTTGATCGCCGTACCAGTTGACCGGGCGATATTCGTTCCGGCAGGCCGGGGGCGGCGCCTTAGGGTGGCCGTATGACTGCATATGACGATCTTCCCCCGTACCTGCTGGGGTTCCCCGGGCCCTTGCGCGACCAGTTGGTCGCGGCCGTGCTGAGCGGGGCGAAGACCAGCACCACCGGCCTGCTCGCGGAGTACGAGGCGGAGCGGGAACCGCTGCCGGAGCCGGGCGCGCGGTCCCTGCTGGTCGACTCCGACGAGCGGGGTGTGGCGGTGGTGGAGGTGACGGCCGTGGAGGTGCTGCGGCTCGCCGACGTGGGGCTGGAGCACGCCCTCGACGAGGGCGAGGGGTACACGTCGGTGGCCGAATGGCGTACGTCGCACGAGGAGTTCTGGCACAGCGAGCCGGTGCGCACCGTGATCGGCGACCCGGGGTTCACGGTCGACGACGACACCCTCGTCATCGCGGAACGGTTCCGGGTCACCGAGCGGCTGGTCTGACGCCCCGGCGCGGATGCCGGCCGGACGCGGATGCCGGCCGGGCGCGGATGCCGGCCGGGCGGCGCACCGGCCACGGTACCGCCAGGGCCAGACCGGGCCCCGGTACCGCCAGGCCCCATACCGGGCCCCGTACCACCGGGGCCCGCACCGGGGCCGGCCTCAGCCGACCGACTTCGCCGCGGCCCGGCCCGCCGCGCGGCCGGAGAAGATGCACCCGCCGAGGAAGGTGCCCTCCAGGGCCCGGTAGCCGTGGACCCCGCCGCCGCCGAACCCGGCCGCCTCACCGGCCGCGTAGACGCCCGGCAGCGGTTCGCCCGTCCCGGTCAGGACCCGCGAGGAGAGGTCGGTCTCCAGGCCGCCCAGGGACTTTCGGGTCAGGATGGAGAGCCGTACCGCGATGAGCGGGCCGGCCCCGGGGTCGAGTATCCGGTGCGGGACGGCGGTGCGGATCAGCTTGTCGCCGAGGTACTTGCGGGCCCCGTGGATGGCCGTGACCTGCAGGTCCTTGGTGAAGGGGTTGGCGATCTCCCGGTCGCGGGCGACGATCTCGCCCCGGACCGTGGCCTCGTCGAGGAGGTCCTCCTTGGTGACCGCGTTCATGCCGCGCACGAGGGCGGACAGGTCGCGCTCGACGACGAAGTCGGCGCCGCGGTCCATGAAGGCCTTGACCGGGCCGGGTACGGCCTGGCGCGCCCGGGTGATGACGTCGCGCACCGACTTGCCGGTGAGGTCCGGGTTCTGCTCGGAGCCGGAGAGGGCGAACTCCTTGCCGATGATGCGCTGGTTGAGCACGAACCAGGTGTGGTCGTACCCCGTCTTCATGATGTGGTCGAGGGTGCCCAGGGTGTCGAAGCCGGGGAAGAGCGGTACGGGCAGCCGCTTGCCGGTGGCGTCCAGCCAGAGCGGGGACGGGCCGGGAAGGATGCGGATCCCGTGCTTGGACCAGATCGGGTCCCAGTTCTGGATGCCCTCGGTGTAGTGCCACATGCGGTCCTTGTTGATGTGGCTGGCGCCCGCGGCCTCGGCGATGCCCAGCATCAGGCCGTCGACGTGCGCGGGGACCCCGGAGAGCATCCGCTCGGGCGGGGTGCCGAGCCGGGCGGGCCACTGCGCGCGCACGAGGTCGTGGTTGCCGCCGATGCCGCCGCTGGTGACGATCACGGCCTGGGCCCGCAGGGAGAAGGTCCCGGTGGCCTCGCGGCCGCTGGCGGCGCCCCGTACGGCGTCGGAGGGTTCCAGGATCTCGCCGGTGACGGTGTCCACGGCGCCGGCGGTGGCGGCGAGCCCGGTCACCCGGTGGCGGAAGGCCAGGCGGACCAGGCCGCGGGCCACGCCCTCCCGGACCCGTCGTTCGAAGGGGGCCACCAGACCGGGGCCGGTGCCCCAGGTGATGTGGAAGCGGGGGACGGAGTTCCCGTGTCCGTTGGCGTCGTAGCCGCCGCGCTCCGCCCAGCCGACGACGGGGAAGAAGCGGACGCCCTGCCGGTGCAGCCAGGAGCGCTTCTCGCCGGCCGCGAAGTCGACGTAGGCCTCGGCCCAGCGGCGCGGCCAGGCGTCCTCCTCGCGGTCGAAGCCGGCGGTGCCCAGCCAGTCCTGGAGGGCGAGGGCGTGGCTGTCCTTGATCCGCATGCGGCGCTGCTCGGGCGAGTCCACGAAGAACAGCCCGCCGAAGGACCAGTGCGCCTGGCCTCCAATGGACTGCTCCGGCTCCTGGTCGAGCAGGATGACCTTGCGGCCCGCGTCGACGAGCTCGGCGGTGGCCACGAGGCCCGCGAGCCCGGCTCCGATCACGATCACGTCTGCGTCGTACGTCATGCGGATACCCGTCCTCCGTCGATGGTGGGGCAGATCCTTTGCTACGGAGCGGTAACCAGTCAACAGCGGTGGTTGGATGAACCTGTGAGCGCCGCTGATGAAGTACTGGACGTGGTGGACCGGGACGACCGGGTCACCGGGCAGGCCCCGCGGGGCGAGGTCTACGCCCGCGGGCTGATCCACCGCTGCGTGTTCGTGCTGGCCGGGGACGCGCAGGAGCGCATCTTCGTGCACCGGCGGACCGCCTCGAAGCTCGTCTTTCCCTCGCACTACGACATGTTCGTGGGCGGGGTGGTGGGCGCGGGCGAGAGCTACGCGCAGGCCGCGCTGCGCGAGGCCGAGGAGGAGCTCGGAGTGCGGGGGCTGCCGCAGCCGGAGCCGCTGCTGAAGTTCCTGTACGAGGGTCCGGGCGGGGCCTGGTGGTCCTCCGTCTACGAGGTGCGGTGCGAGCTGCCGGTGGCCCCGCAGGCCTCGGAGGTGGACTGGCACGCCTTCCTCACGCGGGAGGAGCTGGACCGGCGGATCGGGGACGGGGAGTGGGACTGGGTGCCGGACGGGCTGGAGGCCTACCGGCGGCTGCGCGCGCGTGCGGACTCCCGCCAGTAGATTGATCAGGTGATCGACTTCGTCAAGGACGTACGCCTGTGGTTCGCGCCGTCGCGGCTGAGGGACGAGGGCGACACCCCCGACTACCGCTTCTCGCTGGCCAACGAGCGCACCTTCCTCGCCTGGATCCGGACCGCCCTGGCCCTGGTCGGCGGCGGTTTCGCCGTCGACCAGTTCCTGCCCGACCTCCGGTGGGGCGTGCGGGTGGGCATGGCCCTGGCGCTGCTCGTGGTGGGTGCGGCCTGCGCGCTGCGGGCGGTGAACCACTGGGTGCGCTGCGAGCGGGCGATGCGCCGGCACGAGGACCTGCCGCTGTCGCGGTTCCCGGTGGTGCTGAGCCTGGGCGTGGGGCTGGTCGCGGTGGCGATGGTGGTGGTCGTGCTGCTTGGCTGGACGTCGGGGCGGTGAGCCTGCCGGGTACGGACCGCGATGCCGGGCTCCAGCCGGAGCGGACCCGGCTCGCGTGGCGGCGTACGACCCTGGCGTCCTCGGTGGTGGCGGTCCTGGCGCTGCGGGCGGCGCTGCGCGGGTCCGGGTCGCCGACGGAGGTGACCGGGGCGGCGGTGATCGTGCTGCTCTGGCTGGCGTTCCTGTGGGTTGCGCACCGCCGGATCCGGGCGCTGGCGACCGGTCGGCCGCGGATGCTGGGGAGCCGGTCGGCACTGGCCGTGGTCGCGTGCACGGTGGCGCTGGCGGCGTTCGCTGTGGCGGTCATCCTCTGAGCCCCGGCCCGGGTCCGCGCCTGGGACGGGGCCGCGCCTGCGCCTGGAACGGGGCCCGGGGGTCCGGCCGAGCTGCCCGGCCGATCATCCCACTTCTCCCCGCCCGTAAGGACACAACGGGCAATAGGGGACCATTCGCACTAGTCTCGGCGCCATGACGACCCTCCACCACGAACACCCCACGCACCAGCACGCCCACGGCGCGGACTGCGGCCACCGGGCGGTCCCGCACGGCGACCACGTCGACTACGCGCACGACGGCCACCTGCACCGGGAGCACTCGGGGCACTGGGACGAGTGCGAGCCGGCCGGGCACACCGCCCACGAGGGCCACGCCCACGCGCACGGCACGGGCTGCGGGCACGACACCGTCCGGCACGGGGACCACGTCGACTACCTGCACGACGGACACCGGCACGCCGCGCACGACGGGCACTACGACGACCACTGACCGGCGCCGCCGCCCCTGACCGGTCCTCCCGGTCGGCCCTCCCGGCCGGCCGGGGGCGGCACCCGCCCTCCCCCTGCGCGACGACGGCTGACAGGATGCTGACCGCCTGTCACAGCGACCCGGGGAGAGCGCAGATGCCCGTCGACGACCCGTACCTCGTCCAGCCCGCGCCGGGGGTGTACGCCTACGTCCAGCCCGACGGCGGCTGGTGCCTGAACAACGCCGGCTTCGTGAGCGACGGCGGCCGGACCCTGCTCGTCGACACCGCCGCCACCGAGCGGCGGGCCCTGGCACTGCGCGAGGCGGTCGTGGCGGCCGGGGTGCCGCTCCCGCGGACCGTGGTGAACACCCACCACCACGGCGACCACACCTACGGCAACTCCGTCTTCACCCCCGAGGCACTGGTCCTCGCGCACGACAACGCGCGGACCGAGCAGCTCGCCGCCGGCCACCAGCTGGAGATGATCTGGCCCGCGACGGACTTCGGGGCGATCGACATCACCGCGCCGGACCTCACCTACAGCGACCGGGCGACCGTGCACGTGGGCGGGACCGAGGTGCAGGTCCTCCACCCGGGCGTCGCGCACACCACCGGGGACTCGGTCGTGTGGCTGCCCCGGCAGCGGGTGGTCTTCACCGGGGACCTGGTCTTCGCCGGGGGCACGCCGTTCCTCGCGATGGGCTCGCTCGCCGGTTCGCTGCGGGCGCTGGAGCTGCTGCGGTCGCTGGACGCGGAGACCGTCGTACCGGGCCACGGACCGCTGACCGACCCGTCGGCCTACGACTCCACCGAGCGCTACCTGCGGTACGTGGCCGAGCTCGCCCGGGAGGGGGCGGCCAAGGGTCTGACCCCGCTGGAGGTGGCCCGGCAGGCCGACCTCGGCGAGTTCGCGGCCTGGCGGGAGAGCGAGCGGCTGGTGGCCAACGTGCACCGGGCGTACGCGGAGCTGGCCGGGGAGCCCGAGGGTGCGCCGCTGGACATACTGGCGGTGCTCACGGACATGACGGTGATGAACGGCGGCACGCCGATCCTCTGCCACGCGTGAACCCGGCGGGCCGGAGGTGTTCTTTCGGCCCGCCCTCTGGACGGCATACCGACTGGTCGGCATGATTACGTCCGGTGGTGTGCCGACGCACCGCCGCTCGTGCCCTGAACCCTCGATCCCCTGATCCCCTGATCCCCTGATCCCCTGATCCCCTCATCGACTCTCCGCACGGAGGTGCGCACCATGACCTCAGCCCCGGCCGACCCACGAGGCCTGGATCTGGAGCGGCTGCGCGGTCATCTCGACCGCGCCCGGCCGGGACTCGTGTCCGGTGCGCTGCGCGGCCGGCTGATCGAGGGCGGCCGCTCGAACCTCACGTACGAGATCACCGACGGGACCGCCCGCTGGGTGGTGCGCCGGCCGCCCCTCGGCCACGTCCTGGCCACCGCCCACGACATGCGCCGCGAGCACCGCGTCATCGCGGCGCTGCACGGGACGGCCGTACCGGTCCCGGAGCCGGTGCTGCTGTGCGAGGACGAGGAGGTGCTGGGGGCGCCTTTCTACGTCATGGAGTACGTGGAGGGGGTGCCGTACCGCACGGCCGGCGAGCTCGCCGCGATCGGTCCGGAGCGCACCCGGCGGGCTGTGCTGGGGCTGGTGGACACGCTGGTCGACCTGCACGCGGTGGACCCGGAGGCGGTGGGCCTGGGCGACTTCGGCCGGCCCGAGGGCTTCCTCGACCGGCAGCTGCGGCGCTGGGGCAAGCAGCTCGCGGCCTCCCGGGGGCGCGAGCTCGCCGGGATCGACGAGCTGCACGTCGCCCTGGGGCGCAGGCTGCCCGACTCCCCCGCCCCGACCGTGGTGCACGGCGACTACCGGCTCGACAACGTGCTCATCGGCACCTCCCCGTCCGGCACCGACACGATCCGGGCGGTGCTCGACTGGGAGATGTCCACGCTCGGGGATCCGCTCACCGACCTCGGGCTGCTGGTGATGTACAGCTCCGACCTGGGCCTGCCCGCGTCCCCGGTCGGCACGACGAGCGGTGCCCCCGGGCATCCGGCGCCCGCCGAGCTGGTCGAGCGGTACGCCGCCCGCTCCGGGCGGGACACCGGGGCGATCGCCTGGTACACGGCGTTCGCCTGGTTCAAGCTCGCGGTGATCCTCGAGGGCATCCACTACCGCTACACGCTCGGGCAGACCGTCGGTGCGGGTTTCGACCGGATCGGCGAGCTGGTTCCGGTCTTCATCGAGCACGGACTGACCACCCTCCAGGAACTGCAGGAAGGCTGAGGCACGCAGCATGGACTTCGCATTCGACGCCCGGACCGAGGAACTCCGTGAGCGGCTGCTCGCGTTCATGGAGGAGTACGTCCACGCGGCGGAGCCCGTCGCCGCCGAGCAGCGCGCACGGCTGGCCTCGCCCTGGGACACCCCGGCCGTCTTCGGTGAACTGAAGGCCGAGGCGCGCCGCCAGGGCCTGTGGAACCTCTTCTTCGTGGACCAGCACGGCCTGCCCGGCGCGGAGTACGGCGCGGGGCTCACCAACCTCCAGTACGCGCCGCTCGCCGAGATCACCGGCCGCAGCCCGCACCTGGCGCCGATGGCGACCAACTGCGCGGCCCCGGACACCGGGAACATGGAGCTGCTGGCCCAGTTCGGCAGCGAGGAGCAGAAGAAGCAGTGGCTGGAGCCGCTGCTGAACGGCGAGATCCGCTCCGCGTTCGCGATGACGGAGCCCGAGGTGGCCTCCTCGGACGCGACGAACATCGAGACCCGGATCGAGCGGGTGGGCGACGAGTACGTGATCACGGGCCGCAAGTGGTTCATCTCCGGTGCCATGAACCCGGACTGCAGGGTCTTCATCGTGATGGGCAAGACCGACCCGGAGGGCGCCGATCCGCGCCGTCAGCAGTCGATGGTCCTGGTCCCGCGGGACACCCCGGGGGTCGAGGTGCGTCGGGCCATGACGGTGTACGGGTACGAGGACCACGACCACGGCGGCCACGCCGAGGTGGTCTTCGACGGGGTACGGGTCCCGGCGGCGAACCTGATCGGCGAGGAGGGCGGCGGCTTCGCCATCGCCCAGGCGCGGCTCGGCCCGGGCCGCATCCACCACTGCATGCGGCTCATCGGCATGGCGGAGCGGGCCATCGAGCTGATGTGCCGGCGCGCGGTGGAGCGTACGGCCTTCGGCAAGCCGCTGGCCGCACAGGGCGTCGTGCAGAACTGGATCGCGGACGCCCGCGTGACGGTGGAGCAGCTGCGGCTGCTGGTGCTCAAGACGGCCTGGCTGATGGACACGGTCGGCAACCGCGGCGCGCACACCGAGATCCAGGCCATCAAGATCGCGACCCCGCGGGCGGTGGTGCGGATCCTGGACGACGCGGTGCAGCTGCACGGCGCGGGCGGGGTGAGCCAGGACCTCCCGCTGGCCGAGCTGTGGGCGGCGGCCCGGACCCTGCGGCTGGCCGACGGCCCGGACGAGGTCCACCAGCGCTCCCTGGCCCGCCGGGAGCTGAGGCGCTACATGTAGCCCCCGGCGGAGCGGTGCCCCGCGGGCCCGGAGGGCGGCGGGGCACCGCGGGGCCGGAGGGCGGCGGGGCCGGGCCCGTTCAGGCGGGGCTGGTGCGGCCGGTCGCCGCCGTGATGACCTCGTCCAGCACCTCGCGGGAGCGGATCAGTTCGCCGATCATCCGGTCGATCCGCTCCCGTTCGGCGGCCAGTTCGGCCACCAGCGCGGGGGTCGCGCGGACCGACGGGCCGCCGTCCTCGTCCCGCATGCAGGGCAGGATCTGCCCGATCTTCGTGCTGTTCAGGCCGGCCGCGTAGAGCTCCTGGATGCGGATGACCCGGTCGACGGCCCGCTCGGGGAAGTCCCGGTGCCCGCCGGGCGTACGGTCGGCGGCCAGCAGGCCCTGTGCCTCGTAGTAGCGCAGCGAACGCTCGCCGACGCCGGTGCGCGCCGCCAGTTCCCCGATCCGCACGGTCCCCCCGGTCCTTGAATCTGACACCAGTGTCAGGTTTTACGGTACCCGGCATGACGCAGCAGACGCAGCAGACGCAGCAGACGACCCTCTTCGACCGCACCCGCCTCGGCGGGCTGGAACTCCCCAGCCGCCTGGTGATGGCTCCGCTGACGCGCAACCGCGCCGGCGCCGACGGGGTGCCCGGCGACCTCATGGCCACCTACTACGCGCAGCGCGCCTCGGCCGGTCTGATCATCGCCGAGGCGGCCACGCCGAACGCCGTCGGCCGGACCTACCCCCACATCCCCGGCATCCACACCGCGGCGCAGGTCGCCGGGTGGCGCCGGGTCACGGACGCGGTGCACGCGGCCGGCGGGCGGATGTACCTCCAGCTCCAGCACGGCGGCCGGGTCGGCCACCCCGACACCAGCGGGCACGTCCCGCTCGCCCCGTCGGCCGTACGGTTCCCCGAGCCGCTGCACACCCCGGGCGGGCTGCGGGACGCGGTGGCGCCCCGGGAGATGACGGAGGAGGACATCCGGTCCACCGTCGCCGACTTCGCGAACGCCGCGCGCAGCGCCGTCGAGGCCGGATTCGCCGGGGTGGAGGTGCACTCCGCCAACGGCCACCTGCTCCACCAGTTCCTCGCGCGGAACACCAACCGGCGCACCGACGGCTGGGGCGGCTCCGTCGAGGGCCGCATCCGCTTCACCGTCGAGGTGGTGCGCGCGGTGGCCGAAGCCGTCGGGCCGGACCGGGTCGGCGTCCGGATCTCGCCCGGACTGGGCGTGAACGGCATCGAGGAGGGCGACACCGCCGCGATCTACCCGGCGCTGGTCGGGGCACTGGCGCAGCTCGGGCCGGTCTACCTGCACCAGGTGTACGCCGACCCGGCCTCGCCCCTCTTCGACGCGATCCGCCGGGCCTGGCCCGGCACGCTGATCGCCAACCCGGCGCTGACCCGCGAGGAGGTGGCCGCCGACGGCGGCATGCGCGCCGGCGAGCGGCTGCTGGCCGCCGGCGCCGACCTGATCGCGCTGGGCCGGGGCTTCCTCGCCAACCCCGACCTCGTGGAACGGCTGCGCACGGGCGCGCCGCTCAACGCGGTCCGGCCGGAGTTCCTGATGTACGTCCAGGGCGCGGAGGGCTACACCGACTATCCCGCCCTGGACGCCTCGGGGATCAGGGCCGCAGCGCCCGCAGCAGCAGGTCCGCGAGGTGGTCGGCGACCTGCTGCGGTGTGAGCGGGCCGTCGGCCCGGTACCAGGTGGACAGGTGGTGCACGGACCCGAAGTGGTAGTCCACCACCAGGTCGGCGGGGGTGGCGGTGGAGAACACCCCGGTCCGCTGCCCCTCCTCGATCAGGGCCCGGAAGCGCTCGTGGTAGCGCCGGCGCTCCGCCCGTACCTGCTTGAACTTCTCCGGGCTGAGCTGGTGCATCGACCGGAAGAAGATCATGGCGTCGTCGAGGTTCTCGATGGTGGTGACCACCACGTCGGCGGCCGCGGCCCGCAGCCGTTCCTCGACGGGGGCGTCGGAGGCGGCCACCGCGTCGAGGCGCTGCTGCTGGAGGCGCAGCATCCGCGCGTACACCTCGTGCAGCAGGTCGTCCTTGGACCCGAAGTAGTGGTAGAGCGCGCCCTTGGTGACCCCGGCCGCCTCGACGATCTCCTGGACGGACGTGCGGTCGTAGCCGCGCTCGGCGAACAGCCGGGTGGCGACGGCCAGCAGCCGCTGCGGTACCGGGGCCTCGTGCGTGCCTGCGGGTTCCGTGGTCCTGGCCGCCATGGTGCCGACCCTCCCTTTCTCGTTCCTGCCTACCTGGTCGGTGCGACCAGCTGTACGACCGTCCGACTGTTTTCAGCCGCGATCGCGCAGTTCCCGTCGCAGGATCTTGCCACTGGTCGTCTTCGGAAGGACAGGCAGGATCTCGACCCGGCGCGGGTATTTGTACGCGGCCATGCGCTCGGCACAGTGGGCGGCGAGCTCCTCCGGCTCGGCCGAGGTGCCGGGTCGCAGGCTCACGTACGCCTTGACGGTCTCCCCGCGGTACGGGTCGGGGACGCCGACCACGGCGGCCTCGCGGACGGCGGGGTGGGTGTAGAGCACGTCCTCGACCTCGCGCGGCCAGACCTTGAAGCCGGACGCGTTGATCATGTCCTTCTTGCGGTCGACGACGTAGAGCCAGCCGTCCGGGTCCATGAAGCCGACGTCCCCGGTGCGCAGTTCGCCGTCCGGGAAGGCCTCGGCGGTTTCGGCGGGCAGGCCCCAGTAGCCGGGGACGACCTGGGGGCCGCGGACGGCGATCTCGCCGGTCCGGCCGATGGGCAGCTCCGCTCCCTGCTCGTCGAGGATGCGGACGAGGGTGTCGGTGCCGGGCAGGCCGACGGAGAGGGTGCCGGAGGCGGGGTCGACGGGGGCTTCGAGGTGCACGGGCACGCTGGCGCAGGGGGCGGTGCACTCGGTGAGGCCGTAGCCGTTGCGGAGGTAGAAGCCGAAGGCCGCGCGCAGGCGTTCGACGAGGGCGGGCGGGAGCGGGGCGCCGCCGGAGGAGACGACCTGGAAGGAGGCGAAGTGGTCGGGGGTGGCGGCGGGGTGGGCGGCGAGGGCCATGAAGGCGGTGGCCGGGCCGACGGTGTAGGCGGGGCGGTGCTCCAGGAAGGCGTCGAGGACGGCCCCGGCGTCGAAGCGGTGGGCGAGGACGAGGGTGCCGGCGTTGACGAAGCAGGCGGACAGTTCGCAGACCATGCCGGTGATGTGGAACAGGGGCGCGAGGGCGAAGTAGCCGGCGCCCTCGGCCAGGGGGTGGGCGGTGACCTGCCGTACGGCGTTGTAGGTGAGCGCGCCGTGCGGGTTCATCGCGCCCTTGGGGGTGCCGCTGGTGCCGGAGGTGTAGCTGATGAGCGCGGTGTCGGCGGCGGTGAGGTCCGGACCGCCCGGAGCGGGCCGCCCGCCGCGGGCGACGGCGAAGAGGTCGGCGGTGGCGGGGTCGGGGATGACGGGGTCGGGGGTGTCCGCGACCGCCTGCGCGGGCACGTGCGGACGGTCGGGGGCCGTGGCCATGGCCGTGGCCGGGTCCTGTGCCGGGGCCGCGGCCGGTGCCCGGCCGAAGACGCGCGGGTCGTCGCGGGTCTGGAAGTCCCGGTCCGAGGCGGTCAGCACGGTCCGCACCGCACTGCCCCGCACCGCCTTGCACAGGTACGCCGCCCAGGCACCGCCGTCGCACACGAGCGCGGCGGCCCCGGAGTCGCGCAGGACGTGGCCGACCTCGCCGGACTTGTACATGGGGTTGAGCGGGACCACGACGGCCCCGGCCTTCCAGGCGCCGAGGACGGCGAGCACGAAGTGCGGGGTGTTCTGGAGCATGACCGCGACCCGGTCGCCGCGGCGGACGCCCCGCGCGGCGAGGTGGCCGGCGACGGAGTCGGAGAGCGCGTCGGCCTCGGCATAGCCGATCCGGCCGTCGAAGTAGGCGAGCGCGGTGCGTTCGGGGGCGCGGGCGACGGCCTCGCGGAAGGCGTGCAGGACGGTGGGCGGCGGCGCGACGGGCGCCAGCTGGACCGGGGAGAGCAGCCCGCGCCAGGGCCGGGCGGCGTAGACCGAGGCGGAAGCGGAGTCGGAGGCGGGGGGAGAGGTGGCGCCGGAGGCGGGGGTCACCGGGTCTCCCATGTCTGCTGGAGGTGGTTCATGCCGCTCAGCCAGCGGTCCGGGTCGGTGGCGCGGGCCGCGTAGTAGTCGGCGACCTCGGCGTGCGGGAGGATCAAGAAGCGGCCCTTCTCCATGCCGTCGAACAGCGCGTCCGCGACCGCTTCCGGCTCGATCGCGGTCGGTGCGAGGACGAGTTCGCCCGCCGAGCCCGCGGCGGTCAGCATGTCGGTGCGCACTCCTTGCGGGCAGACGGCGTGGACCTGGACACCTCGGTGGCGGTAGGTCAGCGAGAGCCATTCCGCGAAGGCGAGGGCACCGTGCTTGGTGACACTGTACGGGGCGGCCCCGATCATGCTGAGCAGTCCCGCGGCCGAGACGGTGGAGACGAAGCGGCCGCTCCCCCGCTCCAGCCAGTCGGGCAGCAGCAGCCGGGCGGCGCGGACGTGGGCCATGACGTTGACGTCCCAGGCGGCTTCCCAGACGGCCTCGTCGGCGTCTGCGCCGCCGCCCGAGGCGAGTCCGGCGTTGGCGCAGTAGACGTCGACCGTCCCGCCGAGTGCCTCCCGGGCCTCGGCCGCGACCTGGGAGGCGTCGCCCGGCACCGGGATCGCCCGCGCGCCGATGGCGCCCGCGACCGCGGCGGCCCGGGCGGGGTCGAGGTCGTTGACGACCACCGTGGCGCCCTCGGCCGCGAAGCGGTGGGCGAGCGCGGCGCCGATGCCGCCGCCCGCGCCGGTGACGACGACTCGCTGGTCCTGGTACGCGCTCACGGGATCACACCTCTCGTACGGCGGGTTGCGGATCCGGGCAGACTAACCAGTCGGTATGTCGGGGCGGAAGGGGCCCGCCTCGTAGCGTGTCGGGATGACGCTGTCGCGACGCGGGGTGCTGGGGCTGGCGGGGGTCGTGGGATCGGCGGGCGCGGCCGGCGCCTTGGGCGCGGCGGGCACAGCCGGGGCTGCGGGGGCTGCGGGCACAGCCGGGGCTGCCGGAGCTGCCGGGACCGGTGCACCGCGGGCGGCGGGCCGGGTGCGCACCGGCTTCGAGCGGCTCGCGGCGGACGGGTACGCCGCCCTGGCCGGCCAGAGGGTCGGGGTGGTCACCAACCCCACGGGGATCACCGCCGACGCCCGGCACCTGGTGGACGTGCTGCACGCGGACGAACGGGTCGACCTCGTCGCGGTGTTCGGGCCCGAGCACGGGTTCCGCGGGACGGCGCAGGCCGGCGACTCCGAGGGGGCCGCGCGCGACCCCGCGACCGGGCTGCCCGTGTACGACACGTACGACAAGAGCGGGCAGCGGCTCGCCGACGTGTTCACGGCGGCCGGGATCGACACCGTCGTCTTCGACATCCAGGACGTCGGGGCCCGCTTCTACACCTACATCTGGACCCTCTACGACTGCATGCGCGCGGCAGCCCTCGCCGGCAAGGCGGTGGTGGTGCTGGACCGCCCGAACCCGGTGGGCGGCCGGCGGGCGGCGGGCCCGGTGCTGCAGCGGCCGTACGCCAGCTTCGTGGGCCGGGAGCCGATCGCGCTCGCGCACGGGATGACGGCGGCCGAGCTGGCCCGGCTGTTCAACGGCGAGTTCCTGGCCTCCGGTCCGGCCTCCGGTCCGGCTCCCGCCACCGGCCCGGTCAGGCTGACCACCGTGGCCATGTCCGGATGGCGGCGCGGGTCCTTCTTCGGGGAGACGGGGCTGCCCTGGGTACCGCCGAGCCCGAACATGCCGACGCCGGACACGGCCCTCGCCTACGCCGGGACCTGCCTGTTCGAGGGGACGAACCTCTCCGAGGGGCGCGGCACGACCACGCCCTTCGAGGTGCTGGGGGCGGAGGGGATCGACCGGCGGTGGGCGGAGGCCGCGAACGGGCTGGGGCTGCCCGGGGTGTGGTTCCGCGAGGCGTACTTCACGCCCACCTTCTCCAAGCACGTGGGGAAGGTGTGCGGCGGGGTCCGGCTGATCGTGCACGACCGGGAGGCCTTCGACCCGGTGCGGGCCGGCATCGGACTGCTGGTCACCGCCCGCCGCGTGTGGAGCGGCTTCGGCTGGCGCGCGGACCACTGGATCGACCGGCTGACCGGCTCGGACCGGGTGCGCACGCTGGTGGACGCGGGCGCCGGGGTGGAGGAGGTCGCGGGCGACTGGGCGGCGGGGCTGGCCCGCTTCGAGGCGGTGCGCGCGCAGTACCTGCTCTACTCCTGAGCCGGAGCCTGCTCCGCTCCTGAGCCGGCCGCGTCGGGGGGCTGGCCGGGCGGGCACCGCAGCAGGATGCTGGCTGCACCGGAGGCACGGCGTGAAGGGGGACGTCATGGCGGATGTCGGTGGCGGATTCGGCTTCGGGACGGGGACCGGGATCGGGGTGGGTCCGTACGCGGAACTGACCTTCGACTCCGAAGGGGACGTGGACCGCGCCTCGCAGGGGGCGGTGTCCCGGATGGAGGCGACGGACGTACTCGTCTTCGCGCACGGCTGGAACAGCGACCGCTCCACGGCGACCCGGCTCTACGACCGGTTCTTCGCACCGTTCCCCGCCCTGGTGGGGCCGGGGGTTCGGCTGGGGTACGTGGGTGTCGTGTGGCCCTCGATGCGGTTCTCCGACGAGCCGATCCCCGACTTCGAGGCGCCCGGCGCCCTCGCGGAGGCGGGCCACGGCTGTGCGCTGGACCCGCTGACCCGGCAGGCGCTCGGGGAGTTCTGGCCCGGGAGGCGCGCGGAGCTGGACCGGCTCGCGGAGCTGCTGGCGGAGCAGCCGGAGTCGGCGGCCGCGTTCATCGAGTTCGGCGCGCTGGTCAGGGAGCTGGCCGGGGTGGACGCGGTGCACGCCGCGCACACGGTGGCGGCGCCGGCGCCGGCGGTACCGGCGATCTTCGCGGAGGACGTGCTGGAGGTCTGCCGGGTCCTGTCGCTCGCCCTGGCCAGGGCCGGGGGCGCGGCTGCTGCCGCCGCGGGCGCCGAGGGGCCGGGGCTCACGGTCGGCGGCGGGCTGCGCGGCCTGTGGGGCGGCGCCAAGGAACTGTTGCGGCAGGCCGCGTACTACACGATGAAGAAGCGGGCGGGCGTGGTCGGCGAGCGGGGGCTGGGCCCGGTCCTGGCGGAGCTGGCGGCGGGCCGGCCGGCGATGCGGTTCCATCTGATCGGACACAGCTTCGGGGCCCGGGTGGTCTCCTTCTCGCTGCGCGCGGTGCCGGACGGGGCCCGGTACGTCAGGTCCGTGACCCTGCTCCAGGGAGCCTTCTCCCACTACGCGTTCGCCGACCAGCTGCCGCACGACAAGGGGCGCGGCGGCGCCCTGCGCGGCCTCCAGCGCAAGGTCGACGGACCGGTGGTCGCCTGCCATTCTCCGCACGACTCCGCGCTCAAGGTCTTCTACCCGCTGGCGTCCCGGATGGCCGGTGATTCGGCCGGTCTGCTCGGCTTCGACGAGCGGTGGGGCGCGATCGGGCACGACGGGGTGCAGGCGGTGCCGGGAGCGCCCCGGATGGGCCTCGACAGGGCCCTGCGCGAGGGGGTGCCCGCGGCCGGATGCGTCAGTGTGGACGCGGGCTCCGTGGTGCGGCGCGGCGGTGCCCCCTCGGGGGCGCACAGCGACATCTGCCACGAGGAACTGGCCCGGGTCGTGGTGTCCGCGGGGCGCATGGGGCGCTGAGTTCTGGCCATGTGCCACCTGCACGCCTCGTCCGCCCCCGCATGCGCCCGCACCCGACCGGGCATGTTGGGCACATCGGCGGAGGTGATGGCGTGATGGCGGGATTCCGGAGTCTGGCCTACCAGGTGCGCGACGCGCGCAACGACCGGGCCCTGCGGCGCCACTCGCTGCGCCGCTGCCTGGAGCGGTTCGCACCCTACGGGCACCGGGCCACCTGGTGGCACCTGTGCGACCGGCACGGGATCGCCCCCGAGGACCGGGGGGCGGACCCGCTGCGGCTGGTGGCCGCGCTGGAGGAGCTGGAGGACGCGCGGACGGTCTGGCTGGAGTACGAGCGCCAGTTCGCGGAACGGCGCCGGAGGGAGAAGCACCACGGGCTGCGCCGGCCGGAGTGGGCCTGGGGCGGGAGCGGGGACGCGGTGGTGCGCTGCGCGGACCCGTGGGTGCGGCCCGAGGGGGCGCTGGGCGAGGTGCTGCGGCGGCTGGTCCGGGCGCTGGAGTCGGAGCCGGGCACGGCGTGCCCGGTCTGCGGTGACACCGAGCTGCGGTGGCCGGAGGTGGCTCCGGTGGGCCCCTGGGAGGGGGCGCTGGCCTGGGACGGGCCGGTGTGCGCGGGCTGCGGGATCGTGGTGCCGAGACCGGCCCTGGCGGACTTCCCCTCGACGGACGCGGCGTGAGGGCTGCCGGCGGGCCGGTCGTGGTGTCGGTCAACGGGTCGCGCGGCGCCGCCGACGGGCCCGCCGTGCCCATGTCGCCGCAGGACCTGGTGGAGTCGGCGGTACGGGCGGTCGCCGCCGGGGCGGACGAGGTACTGCTGCACCCGCGGACGCCGTGCGGGCGGGAGAGCCTCTCGCCGCGGGTGGTCGGGCCGGTGCTGGAGGCGCTGCGGGGCGCGGGGGCGGGCGTACCGCTGGCGGTGCCGGCGAGCGTCACGGCCGAGCCGGATCCGGCGGAGCGGCTGGCGCGGGTGGGCGCGTGGACGGTCCTGCCCGATCGGGCGGTGGTGTGCTTCGCGGAGCCGGGGGCGGCCGGGCTCGCCGAGGCGCTGCTGGAGCGGGGGGTGGCGGTGGACGCGGTGGCCCCGCCGGGCGGTCCGGCCGGGCCGGAGCCGCTGGAGCGGCTGCGGGCCTGGCTGGTACGGAGCCCGGGCGGCGCCCGCGGCGGGGTCCGGGTGGTGGCCGAGATCGCGGGGGTGCCGGTGGACGGGCCGACGCCCGGGCCGGCCCTGCCGGCCGGTCTGCGCGGGCTGCCGGCGGGGGCGCTGCTGCTGTTCGGGCGGGACGGGGCCGCCTGGCCGGCGCTGCGGCTGGCCGCCCGGTGCGGGACGGCCGCGCGCACCGGCGTGGGAGATGTGCTGCACCTGCCGGACGGGCGCCCGGCGGGATCGAACGCCGAACTGGTGGCGGCGGCCCGGGAACTGCTGCCCCGCCCGGGGGCCGTCAGAGCCGGGAGCCGGTGAGCCGTTCGCCGAAGACGTCGTCCGGGTTGGACAGGGCGCAGGTCTCCATCGAGAGGCAGCCGCAGCCGATGCAGTCCGTCAGGTGGTCGCGCAGGCGGGCGAGTCGGCTGATTCGTTCGTCGAGCTCGGTGCGCCAGGCCTCGGACAGGCGGGCCCAGTCCTCGCGGTTGGGGGTGCGCTCCTCGGGGAGCTGGGCGAGTGCCTCGCGGATGCTGGCGAGCGGGATGCCCACGCGCTGGGCCGCGCGTACGAAGGCCACCCGGCGCAGCGCGTCACGGGTGTAGCGGCGTTGGTTGCCGGAGGTGCGGCGGCTGCTGATCAGGCCCTTGGCCTCGTAGAAGTGGAGCGCGGAGACGGCGGCGCCGCTGCGGGCGGACAGCTGGCCGACGGTGAGTTCGTGGATTTTCTCGGGAATCTGCGGCACCCGGCCGAGGGTAGCCGGAGGTCCGTCGGCACACACATGAGGTCCGTTGACATAGCCATGCGGTCCCAGCATGCTGAGCAAGCGCTTATTCGTCCGTCAGTGGTCCCGCGAGAGACAGGAACAGGCATGGCCGAGCCGAGGGTCTTCACGTCCGCCGAGGAGCTGCACGCCGGGATCGGCGAACCGCTCGGCCCGAGCGGTTGGCTGGAAGTGGACCAGAAGCGGATCGACCTCTTCGCGGACGCGACCGGCGACCACCAGTGGATCCACGTGGACCCGGAGCGCGCCGCGACCGGACCCTTCGGCTCCACCATCGCGCACGGCTATCTGACGCTGTCGCTGCTGCCCAGCCTGGTGCCGCAGGTCATGCGGGTCGAGGGCATGCGGATGGGCCTCAACTACGGCACGAACAAGGTGCGCTTCCCGGCGACGGTGCCGGTCGGTTCCCGGCTGCGCGCCACCGCCGTGATCACGGAGGTCGCGGAGGCGGGCGGCGGCGTACAGGTCACCGCAACGGTGACGGTCGAACGCGAGGGCGGCGAGAAGCCGGTGTGCGTGGCGGAGTCGGTGTCCCGCTACTACTTCTGAGGGCGCGGCCGCGCGCCCACCATGCGGAGCACGAGGTCGGCGTAGAGCGCGCCGACCTCGTCGGGCGTGCGCTGTCCGGCCGCGCTGAACCAGCGGGCCACGTCGATGCACAGGGACAGCACGGCGAGGGTGGTGCCCGGCACGTCGGGGACGTCGAACTCCCCCGCCGCGACCCCGTCGGCGAGGATGCGGCGCACGGCGGCGTCGCTGCGCCGGCGCAGCGTCACGATCTCGGAGCGGTGCTCGGGGGCGAGGGCGTCGAGTTCGTACTGGACCACGCGCGCGGTGGTGTGGTGCGCGGCGTGCCACCGTACGAAGGACCGTACGGCGGCGTCGAGGCGCTCGGCGGCGCAGCCGGGGCCGTCGGCGGCGGTGGTGAGGATCTCCAGCGCCTTGTCGTGCCCGATCCGGCTGATCCGGTGGAGCAGCTCTTCCTTGGTCTTGTAGTGGATGTAGAGCGCGGCCGGGCTCATGCCGGCGCGGCCCGCGATGTCACGGGTGGTGGTGGCGTGGTAACCGCGCTCGGCGAAGGCCTCGACGGCTGCGACGAGCAGCCGCCGTGCGGCGTCCGGGGTGACCTCGGACCACGGCCGGTAGCCGTCGACCGTGTCCTCCGCGCTGTCCATCGCTCACTCACCTCTTCACCGTTCGGGAAAGAACACCCTACAGGGAAGGTGAGCAAGCGCTTAGCGTTCTCGGGTCGGCCGCCGCGGACCGTGCGGCTACTTCGGCGAGAAGGGGTCGTACTCGGCCATCATCTTCTCCATCCTGGCCTGATCCACCCGGCTGACGATCTGCGTGACCTCCTGGCGGTCGCGGATCACCTTGGCGAGGGTGAAGGCCGAGGTGGTGAGGTAGAGGACCGCGATCCCGAGGAAGGCGCGGACCCAGCCGTCGGCGTCCAGGCGGTAGATCCCGACGGCCACGGCCACGAGGGCGATGGCGAAGGAGGCGACGGCCTGTCCGTAGTACGCCCCCGTGCTGTTCTGCTTGACCGGTGTCTCGTTCATGCGTCGAGCATCGGGCGGGCGGCGGGAGAGCACATCCGCGCGCGTACTCATACCGGTACTCAGAAGGCGGAAACCCCGGTGAGGGCACGGCCGATGAGGAGCTTCTGGATCTGGCTGGTGCCCTCGTACAGGGTCGCCACGCGGGCGTCGCGGAGCAGCTTCCCGGCCGGGTACTCGTCGACGTATCCGTAACCGCCGTGCACCTGGAGGGCGTTGTTCGCGGCACGCACGGCGGCTTCGGAGGCGAAGAGCTTGGCGGTGGAGGACTCGGTGGCGAAGGGCCGTCCGCGGTCGATGAGGTCCGCGACCCGCCAGGTCAGCAGCCGGGCCGCGTCCACGTCGACCGAGATGTCGGCGATGAGTTCCTGGACGAGCTGGTGCTGGGCGATCGGCTTGCCGAACTGCTCGCGCCGGGCGGCGTACGAGACGGCCGCGTCCAGCGCGGCCTGCGCGATGCCGACGCAGCCGGCGGCGACCGACATCCGTCCCTTGGCCAGGGCGGACATGGCCACCGAGAAGCCCTTGCCGGCCGGGCCGAGCAGGGCGGAGGCGGGCACGCGGACGCCGTCGAGGACGAGTTCGGAGGTGGCCTGGCCGCGCAGGCCGAGCTTGCCGTGGATGTCGCGGCGCGTGAGGCCGGGGGTGTCGGCCGGGACGAGGAAGGCGGAGACGCCGCGGTGGCCCGCCTCCTCTCCGGTACGGGCGAAGAGCAGCACGACATCGGCCCAGGAGCCGTTGCTGATGAACATCTTGGTCCCGTGCAGGACGTAGGAGTCCCCTTCGCGCACGGCGCGGGTGCTGAGGTTCGCGGCGTCGGAGCCGGTGCCGGGCTCGGTCAGGCCGAAGCAGCCGAGCGCGTCGCCGGAGCACAGGCGGGGCAGCCAGGTGCGCTTGTGCTCCTCGGTGCCCCAGGCGGCGATGGTCTTGGCGACCAGGCCGAGGGAGACGGAGACGATGCCGCGCACGGCGGAGTCGGCGCGGCCGAGCTCCTCGGTGACGAGGACGTAGGAGAGGTGGTCGCCGCCGGAGCCGCCGTACTCCTCGGGGACGGTCAGGCCGAGGAAGCCGAGCGCGCCCAGCTTCTTCACGACGGCCCGGTCCACGCTCTCGGCCCGGTCCCACTCGGCGGCGTACGGGACGATCTCGCGCTCGCCGAACTCGCGGGCGAGCCGGCGTACGGCGCTCTGCTCCTCGCTCAGTTCCAGATTCACCGGGACCTCCTGCGGGCGGGTGACGGATGGCGGGTGGCGGGCGGCATCCGGTGCGCTTTAACTAGCACCGGTAGTTTTTCGGGGGCAGGCTTTACTATGTGGCGCATGGCCAGACCGCGCAAGCCCCTTCTCAGCCGGGACCGGATCGTCGAGGCGGCCGGGGCACTGGTCGACGCGGAGGGGCTGGAGGCGGTGTCGACCCGGCGGCTGGCGGCGGCGCTCGGGGTCAGCGGGCCCTCGCTCTACAACCATTTCCGCACCAAGGACGAGATCCTGGACGCGGTGGCGGACGCGGTGAGTTCGCGCGTCGACCTGTCGATGTTCGACGGCGGTCAGGACTGGCGGGGAGCGCTGCGGGCGTGGGCGCACTCGTACCGGGACGCCCTCGCGGACCATCCCCACATCGTGCCGGTGCTGGCGCGCGGGCCCGGTCGGCGCCCGGCGGGACTGCGGGTGGCGGACGCGGTGTTCGGCGCGATGACGGAGGCCGGGTGGCCGGCGGCGCAGGCGACCCGGATCGGCGCGCTGATGCGGTACTTCATCCTGGGTTCTGCGGTGGGTTCCTTCGCCCGGGGCTTCGTCGACGACCGGGCGGCCTACGACCCCGCGGACTACCCGCACCTGGGCCAGGCCCACCTGCTGGCCGAGCGGCAGCGCGAGGTGGACGAGGGCGCGTTCGAGACGGGCCTGGAGGCGCTGCTGGACGGACTGGCCCTCCAGTACGAGGCGCTGGCGCGCGCGAACCGGGACGACTGAGGCCCGCGCGCCCGGCTCCGGGCCGGGGCCGGTGGGGCTCAGGGCCGGGGCCGGTGGGGCTCAGGGCCGGGGCCGGGCGCGGGGGTCTAGAAGACGACGAGGGAGCGGCCGCCCTTGCCCGCGACCATGGCGTCGAACGCGGCCGGGATGTCGTCGAGGGTGATCCGGTCGGTCACCAGGGCGCCCAGGTCGAGGCGGCCCGCGCGGACGTGCTCGGCGATCACCGGGAGGTCGCGGGCCGGGTCGCTGTTGCCGTAGACGCAGCCGGTGAGGGTGCGGGCGAAGTGGAAGATCTCCAGGGCGTGGAAGGTGACCTGCTGTTCCTTGCCGCCGATGCCGACGACCGTGGTGCGGCCGCCGCGGCGGGTCGACTCCCAGGCGCCGCGGATGGTCTCGGCGCGGCCGACGCACTCGACGGCGACGTCCGCTCCCTGCCCGCCGGTGAGCGCACGGATCTGCTGGGCGGTGGTGTCGGAGGCGAGCACGAACTCGGTGGCTCCGGCCGCCCGCGCCAGCTCCTCCTTGGCCGGTGACACGTCGACGGCGACGACCGGGCCCGCCTGAGCGATCCGGGCGGCCTGCAGCGCGGCCAGGCCGACCCCGCCGACCCCGAAGACGGCCACCGACTCGCCCGGGCGGACCTGGGCACTGTGGTGGACGGCCCCGTAGCCGGTGAGGACGGCGCAGCCGAGCAGGGCGGCCTCGGCGAGCGGGATCCCCGCGGGCGCGGGCAGCACGCAGCCGGCCGCGACGACGGTCTCCTCGGCGAACGCGGCCACGTTCAGCCCGGGGTGCAGCGGGGTGCCCTGGGCGTCGTGCGCGTGGACGTTCCCGACCCCGGCGAGGGCGGTCGCGCAGAGCCAGACCTCGCCGATGGTGCAGTGGTGGCACTTCCCGCAGGACGGGGCCCAGTTGAGCACGACGCCGTCACCGGGGGCGACATGGGTGACGCCCTCCCCGACGGCGAGGACCGTGCCCGCGCCCTCGTGGCCGAGGACGGCGGGCACGGGGACCCGCATGGTGCCGTTGGTGAGGGACAGGTCGGAGTGGCAGACGCCGGCCGCGGCCAGCCGGACGCGCACCTGCCCGGGGCCGGGGTCGGGCAGCACGATCTCCCTGATCTCCAGCGGTGCTCCGACGGCGGGCAGGATGGCGGCGCGGACCATGGGCGTCGTCTCGACTTTCCGGTGCGGGGGCGGATGCGGTGGGATCTGCGGTGGAGACTGCGGCTCAGAACTGCAGCGACTTGGTCTGGAGGTACTCGGCGAGCCCGTGGGGGCCCAGCTCACGGCCCACGCCCGACTGCTTGTGGCCGCCGAAGGGCGCGAGGATGTTGTAGCGGCCGCCGTTGATGTCCACCTGCCCGGTGTCCATGCGGCGCGCGAAGGCCGCGGCCGTCTCCTCGTCCGCGGCCCAGACGGCGCCGCCCAGGCCGTAGACGGTGCCGTTGGCGATGCGCAGGGCCTCCTCCTCGTCCTCGTACGCGAGGATGGACAGCACCGGACCGAAGATCTCCTCCTGGGCGATGGCCATGTCGGGGGTCACGTCGGCGAACACGGTCGGGGCGACGAAGTACCCCTGCTCGTACGGCGCGTCCGGCCCACCGGCGACCAGGCGCGCACCCTCTTCCATGCCCTTGGCGATGAAGCCGCGGACGCGCTCGTGCTGCTTGGCGTTGACGACGGGGCCGACGCGGGTGCCGGCCTCGCGCGGGTCGCCCGTGGGGTGGTCGGCGACGGCGGCGACCGCGAGCGAGACCGCCTCCTCGTACTGGTCCCGGTGGACGAGCATCCGGGTGAGCGCGTTGCAGCTCTGGCCGGTGTTGTTCATGACGTGGCCGACGCCCGCCGCGACGGCCTTGGGCAGGTCGGCCCCGGGCAGGATGACGTTCGCCGACTTGCCGCCCAGCTCCAGCGCGACGCGCTTGACGGCGGCTCCGGCCGTGGCGCCGACCTGCTTGCCGACGGCGGTCGAGCCGGTGAAGGAGACGAAGTCGACTCCCTCGTGGGCGGCCAGGGCCTGGCCGGCGACCGGGCCCGTACCGGTCACCAGATTGAAGACTCCGGCCGGAATCCCCGCCTCGTGCACGGCCTCGGCGAAGAGCTGCGCGGTCAGCGGGGTGTCCTCCGCCGGCTTCAGGACGAGGGTGCAGCCGGCGGCGAGAGCGGGTGCCACCTTTGCAACGATCTGGTACAGCGGGTAGTTCCAGGGGGTGATGGCCCCGACCACGCCGACCGGCTCCAGCAGGACGGTGGAGTTCCCGATGCGCTCCTCGAAGGCGTACGAGGCCGCGAGTTCCACGTAGGTGGAGACGACGGCGATCGACGCGCCGACGTGGACCGCCTTGGCGAAGGGCAGCGGGGCGCCGAGTTCGGCGGTGACAGTCTCGGTCAACTCGCCCTTGCGGGCCTGGAGCGCGTCGCGGAGCGCGCCGATCAGGGCGGCCCGCTCGGCCGGGGGCGTGGCCGACCAGCCGGGCAGGGCCGCGCGTGCCGCGCGTACGGCCGCGTCCACGTCCTCCTCGGTGCCGGCCGGGACCTGGGCGATGACCTGGCCGTCGGCGGGGTTGACGACCTCGATCCGGCCGGCTGCGACGGCGGGCCGCCATGCGCCGTCGATGTACATCCCGTCCTGGGCCTTCATGGCATTCCTCCCGAGTCCGCACATGCGCGTGGATCCACCTCCCCGCCACCCTACAAACTAGCGCCGGTAGTTTTTGGCGGCCAGGGGGCGGCCGGGTCAGATGATGCCGAAAAGCATCCCTGCCGCGAGGACGACGAGGGAGGTGAGGGCCGCCCACTTCACGGTGAACCGGGTGTGGTCGCCGAACTCGACCTTGGCCATGCCGACCAGGACGTAGACGGCCGGAACCAGCGGGCTCGACATGTGCAGCGCCTGGCCGACGAGGGAGGCACGGGCGATTTCCAGCGGGGAGACACCGTGGGCGGCGCCGGCCTCGGCGAGGACGGGCAGGACCCCGAAGTAGAAGCCGTCGTTCGACATGAAGTAGGTGAGCGGCAGGCTGAGCAGGCCGGTGACCAGCGCCATGTGCGGGCCCATGCCCTCCGGGATGGCGCCGACCAGCCAGTCGGCCATGTCCTTGACCATGCCGGTTCCGGTGAGGACCCCGGTGAAGACGGCGGCGGCGAAGACCATGCCGGCGACGTTGAGGACGTTGTCGGCGTGGGCGGCGAGCCGGGCCTTCTGGTCGGGCATGTGCGGGAAGTTGACCGTGAGGGCGAGGGCCGCGCCGAGCAGGAACAGCACCGGGATGGGCAGCCACTCCATGATCATCGCGGTGAGGAGGGCGATGGTGAGGCCGGCGTTGAACCAGTAGAGGCGGGGGCGCAGGGTGGGCCGGTCGGGGTCGAGGCCCTGGAACCCGTCCTCGGGATCGGGCCCGGCGGCGGAGGCAGCGCCGCCGGTGGGGGCGGGGACGGCGGCGGAGGCGGAGGCGGGCGTGGAGGTCGAGGCGGTCGTGGAGGCGGAGGCGGGCGTGGCTCCGGCGGCCGCGCTCGATACCACGGGGCCGGCGGAGACCGTCCGGTCGGCGTTCCCGGCGGCGACCCCGACCAGGTCCTCGTCGGCCTCCACCAGGTCCTCGGGCGCCTTGTGGCCGGGGAGCGCGAGCACTCCGACGCGGCGGCGCTCCCTCAGGCCGAGGACGTACGCCAGGGCGAACACGAAGAGCAGGCCGACCGCGAGGGCCGGGATCATCGGGACGAAGATGTCGGCGGCGTCGAGCTTGAGGGCGGTCGCGGCGCGGGCCGTGGGGCCGCCCCAGGGCAGGGTGTTCATGACGCCGTTGGCCGTGGCCGCGACGCCCGTCATGACCACCAGGCTGAGGCCGAGCCGCTTGTAGAGCGGGTACATGGCCGAGACCGTGATCATGAAGGTGGTCGATCCGTCGCCGTCGAGGGAGACGATCGCGGCGAGGACCGCCGTGCCGACCACGACGCGCATCGGGTCGGCCTTGCAGAAGCGCAGGATGCCCCGGACGATCGGGTCGAAGAGGCCGACGTCGATCATCAGGCCGAAGTAGACGATGGCGAACATCAGCATGGCGGCGGTCGGTGCGAGCTTGCCGACGCCTTCGATGACGTAGTCGCCGAGGTGTGCGCCCTTTCCTGCGAACACGCAGAACAGTGCGGGGATGAGGACGAGCGCCGCGATGGGCGACATTTTCTTCATCATGATCAGGACCAGGAAGGTCGCGATCATGGCGAAGCCGAGGAAGGTCAGCATGGGGGGAAGGTAGGTGCCACCTCCTTGCGCCAACAAGACGTCGGCGCGTGAGCAATACGAGCAAAACCCCAGCTCAGGGCAGGGGTGTCAGCTCGACGGGGAAGGCGTTGAGCACGGCCGTGCCGGAGAGCCGGTCGATGCGGGTGCCGTCGAGCAGCTGGTTGACGTTGGCGCCGGGCGTGGCGGAGGCGACGCCCAGGCGGGCGCCGGCGCGGTCGTGCCCCCAGCCGTGCGGGAGGCTCACCACTCCCGTGCGTACGGCGTCGGTGACCTCGACGGGGACCTCCAGGCTCCCGCCGTCGGCGGCGATCCTGGCCCGTCCGCCGTCGGTGAGGCCCAGCCGGGCCGCGTCCTGCGGGTGGACCTGGAGGGTGCAGCGGTTGGAACCTCCGGTGAGGGCCGGGACGTTGTGCAACCAGCTGTTGTTGGACCGCAGGTGGCGGCGGCCCACGAGCACCAGGGCGGCGGGGCGGTCGGCGAGCGCGGCGCGCAGTCCGGGCAGCTCGGCCGCGATCGGGTCCGGGAGCAGGTCGATCCTGCCGCTGCGCGTCTTCAGTACGTCCGGAAGCCGCGGCCTCAGCGGACCGAGGTCGATGCCGTGCGGCGCCTCCAGCAGGTCGTCGAGGACCAGCTCGTACGGCCCGAGGCGCAGCATCATGTCCAGCCGCCTCTCCGGGCCGGTGCGCCCGGTCAGCCGGCGGGCCTGCTCGGACGGGTCGGCGCCGTGGAGCGGTGAGTGCGGGTCGGTGACGGCCCGGGCGAGGGTGTCGGCGATGACGCGTTCGTCGACGGCCCCGGGCGGGGCACCGTGCAGCCCCGACACGGCGAGGAGCAGGCGCGCGTGGATCTCGCATTCGTCCATCCGGCCTTCCTGCAGGGGGACGGCGGGCGGCGAGTAGCGGGCCTGGTTGCGTACGGCGAAGGCGTTGAACGCGAAGTCGAAGTGCGGGCTCTGCGCGGGCGGTGGCGGCGGCAGCACGACGTGGGCGTGACGGGAGGTCTCGTTCAGGTACGGGTCGACCGAGACCATGAAGTCGAGGCCGGCCAGCGCCCGGTCGAGGCGGTCGCCGTCGGGTGCGGACAGGACGGGATTGGCGGCGATGGCGATCAGGGTGCGGATCCGCCCCTCCCCCGGCGTCTCGATCTCCTCGGCCAGGGCTGCGATGGGCAGTTCGCTCTTGGCCTCGGGGCGGCCGCTGACCCGGCTGTGCCAGCGGCCGACCGTGAAGCCCTTGCCGGGGCCCGCCGGCCCCGGGGCGCGGTCGGTGGCGGAGAGCGGGAAGAGTGCTCCGCCGGGCCGGTCGAGGTTGCCGGTGAGGATGTTCAGTACGTCGACGAGCCAGCTGGCGAGCGTGCCGTGCTCGACGGTGCAGCTGCCGATCCGTCCGTAGACGGCGGCGGTGGGTGCGGCGGCGAGCTCGCGGGCGAGGCTGCGGATCTCGTCGGCCGTGAGGTCGCAGGCGGGTGCGACGGCCTCAGGTGTGAAACTCCCGAGGGCGGCGCCGAGTTCCCCGAGCCCGTCGAGGTGTTCCTCCAGCCTCCCGGGTGCGGCGAGCTTCTCGGCGAGCAGGGTGTGCGCGAGGGCGGCGAGCAGGAGCGCGTCGCTGCCGGGGCGCGGTGCGAGGTGGCGGTCGGCGAGTGCGGCGGTCCGGGTGCGGCGCGGGTCGACGACGACGAGGGTGCCGCCGCGGGCGCGCAGGGCCTTGAGGCGGCCGGGGAAGTCGGGGGCCGTGCAGAGGGAGCCGTTGGACTCGACCGGGTTGGCTCCCAGGAGCAGCAGGAAGTCCGTCCGGTCGAGGTCGGGGACGGGTATGGCCAGGGGGTCGCCGAAGAGGAATCCGCTGGAGACGTGCTTGGGCATCTGGTCGAGCGTGCTGGCGGTGAACAGGTTGCGGGTGCCGAGGGTCTTGAGGAGCAGCGGCGGGTAGAGCGCGCCCGCCATGGTGTGGACGTTCGGGTTGCCGAGGACCACGCCGACGGACTGGGGTCCGTACTGCCCGACGAGGCCGGGCACGGCGGCGGCGACGGCCTCGAAGGCCTCCTCCCAACCGGCCTCCCGCAGCCGTCCGTCACGGCGGACGAGGGGCGTGCGCAGGCGGTCGGGGTCGGCGTCGATCTGCCCGAAGGCCGCTCCCTTGGGGCAGATGAAGCCGCGGCTGAAGACGTCGTCGCGGTCACCGCGGGCGCCGGTCACGGCGGTTCCCTCGATGGTGAGGGTGAGGCCGCAGGTGGCTTCGCAGAGGGGGCAGATGCGCAGGGCGGTGCGGGGCATGGGCCCTCCAGGGCGGCAGGCTGCGGCGCGGGCATGCGGGGCACCGAGCATACCGACTGGTAGGCACGGTGGCGAGGGAGTGCGCGGCACTCCCTCGCCGCGCACTACGGGCGGATCGGGGCAGGGGTGCGGGCGGGGCCGGAGGAGCACCCGGGGGCGCCGGGCGCGGGCTCAGTCCAGTACGCGGGCCAGGTAGGCGTGCATCATCGCGCGGGTCTCGTCGACGATGCCGGGGTCCCCGGCCGGGTCGGTCCGGAAGGCGAGTTGGATGAGCGCGTCGGTGGCCTCGACGGCGACGAGGACCGCCCGCTCCAGCGTGGCGTCGGGGGTCAGGCCGAGGTGCGCGGAGAGCAGTTCGGTCAGGCGGGCGGCGACCTGGTGGTTGGGGTCGCCCTCCGGGTCCCCGGCCGGCGGGGCGGGCACGCCGAAGTCGACGAGCGCGAAGCCGGGAACGCTGCGCTTCATCGCCAGGTACTCGTCCAGTATGGCGTCCACGACCGGCCGCCAGTGGGTGGCGGGGAGGCCGTCGAGACGTTCGGCGATGCCGTCGGCGTAACGGTCCAGGTTGCGGTGGGCGAGGGCGATGGCCATGGCCCGTTTGTTGCCGAAGAAGCGGTAGACGGATCCGATCGGCACGCCGGCACGCAGTGCGACGGTGCGGGTGCTGAGGTTCTCGTACCCGGTCTCGTCCAGCAGTTCGGCGCAGGCGTCGAGGATCCGGGCGAGCCGGTCGGCGCTGCGCTGCTGGATCGGTGTACGGCGCAGGGAGTGGGCGGGAGGCACGGGGTCCATCATGCCGCTCCTCACTTCCGGGTCCGGCGGGGGCCTCGTCAGTTGAGCAGGAGACTGAGGCCCCCGATCGTGTAAATGATCATCAGGGTGAGCAGCGGCAGCTGTCCGGCCACCGCCCGGGCGGGCGGGAAGAGGCGTACGGAGCGGTCGTGGGCGGCGACGACACCGAGTACGTGGCCGGTGACGACAGCGATGACCTGGAGGGCGGCGAGGCCGCCGGGACCCAGCGGTGGAGCGGGTTCGGGGGCGTTGTCAGTGCCGAGTGCCATGATTACTGTGCGTGGTCCTTCGGCTACCAGGAGGGAGAAGTAGTGGGCGATGAGATAGCCGAGGGCGATCGGGACGAGTGAGTGCGCGAAGGCGGTCAGCGGGCCGGGGTGCGGGCCGCTGACGAGGCGGGTGGCAGCGGCGCACAGGCAGTAGAGGGTGGCGACGAGGGCGATGGAGCCGAGCAGTCCGAGGGTGGCCGTGGGGGTGCGGCCGAGGGGGGAGGTCTGGAGGGTGTTGATCCACGAGGGGTTGTCGGAGAAGCCGTCGTAGGCGGTGGATCCGAGCAGGACGCAGACGGTGGCGACGAGTCCGGGCCGCTCGGGCGTCGCGTCGAGTCCGTGGAAGGGGTTGCGGAGGACGAGGTGGCCGTCGTTGCGGCGGCCGAGGGGGGAGAGGCGGGCGAGGAGGCAGGAGTACGCCTCGAAGGCGTCCCCGTCCGCGAACCAGCTCTCGCCGTAGCGGGCGGCGAGCAGCAGTTGGGCGGCGGTGTAGGCGGCGACGGCGATCAGGAGGGTGGTGGTGGATGCGGGATCGGGAGAGACGAGTTCGAGCCAGGTGAAGCCGAACAGTCCGGCGGCGGCGGGCCACAGCCCCAGCCGGGCGGGAAGGGGGTGGTGGCCGGTACCGGGGCGGCGCAGGGCCCTGGAGATCAGGCGGTGCAGGGTGCGCAGCGGGTTGAACAGGCGCCAGACGGGGCCGAGGAGGAGGGAGGCGGGTACGAGCCCGACCCAGAGGAGGACGTAGACGGCGCCGGGAGCGGGGTTGCGGGCGGGGTCGTCGGGACCGAGGAGGAGGTACAGCAGGACGACGAGCGCGGCGGCGAGCCCGAGCCCGCGCAGGGTGGTGCGGGTGGCCGGCGCGTCGGCCGCCCGCTGGAGGGCCGCGGGCAGGGCGAGGCCCGAACGCGCTCCGCGGAAGCGGGAGGTGGACCAGAGCAGGCCGAGTGCCAGGAAGGAGACGAACAGCGCGGCGAAGGCTCCGGCGAACGCGTAGAAGGGAGAGATCGGCAGATCGTGCTGGGATCCGATGCCGTGCGCCAGCGCGGTGACCGGTTCGGCCGGGTGACGGACCACGCCCTGGCCGAGGCCGAGGCCGAGATCGAGGCTGCCGAGGCCGGGGCCGGGGCTGAGGGGGCTCGGGTTCACCGTCGGACCGCCGAACTCGGCGTGCCGCCGCCGGATCGGCCTTGCGTCCCGTGCTCGGGCCCGAGCACGGGCGGCGGGGCCGCGGCCTCGGTGGCGGGCGGGGTGTCGGTGGCGGGCGGGGTGTCGGAAGGGTGCGGGGTGCCGGAAGGGGGTGCGGCGCGGCGGGCGTTCATCGGACGAGGAGTTGGGTCAGGACGAGGCCGGACTCGTGGGTCTCGACCTCGAAGAGGCCCGTGCGGTCGGTCGTCAGGATCAGGGTGGCCTCCTGGCCTGCCGGCAGGGCGAGTTCCTTGTCGTAGCCGTGGACGTGCAGGGTGTCAGCGCGGTCGCTGGTGACGCGCAGGGCGACGCGTTCGCCGCGCCGCAGCTCGGTGCGGGCCGGGGCGGGGCTGACCTTGCCGTCCCGGACGGTGATGGTGACCGTGCGGTCCGCCTGCTCCTGGCCCGGTGTCGGCGACTGCTGCGACTGCGGCGGCTGTGCGGGGGCTTCGCCGTGGCTGTGGCCGCCAGACGTGCCCGGAGCGGGAGCGGTGAGCTGTACCGCGCCCTCGACGGGTTTGCCGGAGACCGCCCAGGCGGTGTGGTCGTCCGCGTAGAGGCGGACGGTCAGGGTGTGCGCGCCCTCGGGGACCTGCGCCGCGGGCAGGTGGAACCAGGGGCCGTACACCCTGGCGATCTTGCGTCCGTCGAGTTCCAGGTGGGCATGGCCGGCGCCCGGGAGGGCGGCGCCGCCGGTGCTGTCGGGGGTGAAGCGGAAGTTCTTCACGCTCAGCTGGAGGTTCCAGCCGTCCTCGGAGTCCGGGCGGAGGGCCAGTTGGACCTCCGGGGCGCCCTCGGCCGGGACCTCGCGGAGCTTGTGGCCGGCCGCGTCGGCCGTGGCGAGCAGGGTGCCGACGCTGCCGGAGGCCTGCTCGTGGCTGGTGCCGGGCTTGTGGTGGGTGGTGGCCCGCCCGCCGCAGCCCGTCGCCGCGCCGCCCGCGAGGAGCAGGGCGAGGGCGAGCAGGGCCGCGGTACGGGTGGCTCCGCCGGTTCGCGCGGTACGGGCGGTGCGCCGGGGCCCGCGTGCTGCCCGGGGTGCCCCGGCCGCGCGGTGCGGCGTCCCGCAGACGCCGCACCGCATCCGGCCGCCGACCCCGGCTCCGGACCGCGTGTCGGGCTGGCCGTCGGCGCCGTGGCCGGACCGGGCAACGGTCCGACCGCCGGTCCGGTCCACGAGCCGCGTGGTGGGCCCGCCCTCGGACCGCAGGTCGGGCCCGGATTCGGGCCGGCCATCAGGCCGGCCCTCGGTTCCGTCGCCGGAGCGTACGTCGGGCTGCGCACCGAACCGCGTGGTGGGACCGCTCCCGGGCCGGTCGTCTGACCGCATGCAAGGCCGGCCCTCGGTTCCTTCGCCGGAATGTATGTCGGGGAGGCCACCGGGCCGGCCCTCGGGCCGCGCGGTGGGACCACCCCAGGGCCGGTCGGCGGGCCGGGTCTCGGGCCCGGGTTCGGGTCCGCTCCGGGGGTGGCCGTCGGGCTGCGCGGTGGGGGTGGGGCGGGGCTCGGGGTACCGGGTCACGCCTGGCCTCCCGTGGCTCCGGGTGCCTCGGCGGGCTCGGCCGGCCGGGACTCGTGCAGGGTGGGGGCGGGGCCGGGCGGGGCCGGGGCGCGGTCGCCCTCGGGGTCGTCGCCGGGGCCCGCGGGGCGGGCCGGGGCGGCGCCCGGCCGGGCGGAGGCCACGACCGCCCACAGGACCCAGACCACGGCCACCAGGGCCCGCACCCAGGCGGGGCTCAGCGGGGTCCACGGGATCATCAGGACCGCCTTGTCGAAGGCGTCCAGCAGGGTGAGCCCGGCCAGCAGCAGGGTCAGGCGGGCCAGCCAGGGACGGGTGGCCCGCAGCACCAGGCCGGCTCCCGTCCACCACAGGCCGAGCAGCAGCAGCGCCAAGGCCGGGACGAAGGTGGCGGTCAGCGCCGTGGTGGAACCGGCCACGTCGAGGGCCAGGCCCGCCAGCCCGGCGAGCGTGGCCGCCGTGCCCAGGCGGGTGCCGCGCAGGCGGCGCCACCACAGGACCCCGCCGACCAGCAGCAGCACCGCGGCCACGGCCAGCGCGAGCTGGGTCTCCACCCGTTCGAGTCCGCGCGCGCCGTACCAGTCGCAGCCGGCCGGGAGTTTGCGCGCCTGGACGTTGTAGTCCGCGCAGACGAGGAGCTGGACCAGCTTGACCGGTTCACCGACCAGGCGGGCCGACGCCCCCGAGACCTCGCCCCGGCGCTCGCCGCACCGCGGGACCGTGCCGGGGGTGGAGCTGTCGGGGCCGTCCTGCCAGCAGTTCCCGCTGCCCTGGCCGTCCCACCAGACGTCCATGCCGTTGGGGCGGGAGGCTCCGGACCTGTCCTTGCCGAGGACGTTGCCGGCGTAGCGGTTGTGGTGGGAGGTGTCCGTCTGCTTCGACCAGGCCTCCTCGCCGCGGATGAAGGCGGGAACCGCACTGAGGAAGAAGCCCGCGCGCTGGTGCCCGTACACCCAGTTGCCCTCGTAGAGGTTCCAGTTGCCGCCCGCGGTGATGATGCCGGTGCCCGGCGGCATGGAGATCTGCGGGCAGACCACGCCGCGCTCGTAGCCGCGCTCGATCGGGGGTTTGGCGCAGGTTCCGTCGGCGACGTGGCGGTAGTAGTCCTGGTTGTTGTCGTGGATGAGGTTGCGCTCGAACTTGGCGTGATTCTGCGGGAGTCCGGGGTGGCCGGGGAAGGCGCTGTCCATCGAGGCGCCGCCCATGTTCTGGTCGAACTCGTTGTCGTGGACCCACACCGAGTCGCCCGCGGTGCCGGAGTAGCCGACCATGTTGTGGTGGCTGCGGCAGCCGGTGATCTCGATGGAGTAGCGGGGGACCTCGTAGCCGCGGCCGTCGTTGATGTTGGAGGCGCTGCCGGGGTAGATGCCGGAGTCGCCGTTGCCGTACGACTCGCAGTTCTTGTAGAGCCCGTGGTCGCTGGCGAAGGTCAGGAAGCCGTACTCGTCGTTCCAGCGGGTGAGGACGTCGTCGATGACGAAGCCGTCGGCGGCCAGGACGTACAGCGAGTTGAAGGTGGTGCGCTGGGCGGTGAAGTTGCGGAAGTAGACGCCGTCGGACTTGTCGGCGCGGATGGCGTTGAGCTTCTGGTACTTGGCGTCGACGACCACGTCCAGGCGGGAGGCACCGGTGCCCTCGATCTGCAGGTTCTTCTTGCCGAGGATGGCGACGAGGTTCTGGTTGTGCCGGCACTGCACCTGCTGCTCGTAGGACAGGATCTGGTAGCCGAGCGCGGAGTCGGGCGCCTTGAGCGCGGCGCACTCCCCCGTCGGCTTGGGCAGTGAGGGCTCCTCCTCGTAAAGGCCGGGGAGGATCGCGATGTTCATCCCCGGCCGGTCCACGGCGTCGACGGCTTCCTGGAGGTGCCGGTAACCGCTCTTCTCGCAGCGCTCGTACAGGGCGAGGTTGCGGGCCTTGAGGTCCTCGGGGAAGGCGGATATCCGGCGTTCGAAGGCAGGCCGGTCCGTCTTGCAGACGATGAGGTCGGGGTCGGCCTTGCGGTACTCCGGAACGGATCCGGAGCCGTCCGGGAAGGTGACCGGGCGCTCTTCGTGCGCGCGGGCGGCGGGCGCGGCGGCGAAGAGGGACAGGAGGGCGAGGAGGGCGGCGAGGAGCGCCGCCGGCACGGCAGGGAACCTGCGGGTCCACGACATGCGCGTGAGAGTAGAGCAATGTTCATCTTTTGTGATCCCCCCGGGAGCGAATCCGCGCGGCCGCCCCGCCGCCCCGCCGGCCTTCCTCCCGTTTCCCGCCGTTTCCTCCCGCCCGGACCGCGGCCTCGCGCCGGATGCCGCCGGGACGCCGTTGACGCGCGGGCCGCGGAATCCTACTGTCGACCATAGGATTCCTTCGACGGAGCGGGAGCAGCACATGAGCGAGCAGGCCGGCAGCGAGCAGGCCAGGAAGACGGCCGAGGCACTGGAGTACCTCACCGGCTTCGGCAACGAACACAGCTCCGAGGCCGTCCCCGGCGCACTGCCGCTCGGCCGGAACTCGCCCCAGCGCGCACCCCTCGGCCTCTACGCCGAGCAGCTCAGCGGCAGCGCCTTCACCGAGCCCCGCAGCCACAACCGCCGCTCCTGGCTCTACCGGATCCGCCCCTCGGCCGCGCACCCGCCCTTCACCCGGATCGACAACGGCGCCCTGCGCACCGCCCCCTTCACCGAGGCGCCCGCGGACCCGAACCGGCTGCGCTGGAACCCGCTGCCCGACCCGGCCCCCGGCACCGACTTCCTGGCCGGCCTGTGGACCCTCGGCGGCAACGGCGACGCGACCCAGCGCACCGGCATGGCCGTCCACCTCTACGCCGCCAACGCGTCCATGACGGACCGGGTGTTCAGCGACTCCGACGGCGAGCTGCTGATCGTCCCGGAGCGCGGCGGGCTGCTCCTGCGCACCGAGCTGGGCCTGCTCTCCGCCCGCCCGGGCGAGGTGGCGCTCATCCCGCGCGGCGTCCGCTTCCGCGTCGAGCTGCTGGACGCCGACGCCCGCGGCTACGTCTGCGAGAACTACGGCCAGCCCTTCGTCCTGCCGGACCTCGGCCCGATCGGCGCCAACGGCCTGGCCGCCGCCCGCGACTTCCGGGCCCCGGTGGCCGCGTACGAGGACGTCGAGCGCCCCACCGAGGTGATCAACAAGTTCTGCGGGAACCTCTGGTCGGCCACCTACGGCCACTCCCCGCTCGACGCGGTCGCCTGGTACGGCACGCACGTCCCCTACGTCTACGACCTGCGCCGCTTCAACGTCCTGGGCACGATCAGCTACGACCACCCCGACCCGTCGATCTTCACCGTCCTGACCTCGCCCTCGGACACCCCGGGCCTGGCGGGCGTGGACTTCGTGGTCTTCGCGCCGCGCTGGCTGGTCGGCGAGGACACCTTCCGCCCGCCGTACTTCCACCGCAACGTGATGAGCGAGTACATGGGCCTGATCGAGGGCGCCTACGACGCCAAGGCGGAGGGCTTCGTCCCCGGCGGCGGCTCGCTCCACAACATGATGTCCGCGCACGGCCCCGACCACGAGACCTTCGACAGGGCCAGCGCCGCCGAGCTGAAGCCGCAGAAGATCGACGACGGCCTGGCCTTCATGTTCGAGACCCGCTGGCCGATCACCGCCACCGCCCAGGCGGCCGGCGCGGACCACCTCCAGCGCGGGTACGACGACGTGTGGCAGGGTCTGCAGCGCCACTTCCGCGCCTGACCTGCACTGCATACCCTGCATGCGCCGCCGCGCGTCAGCCCCGTCCAGCCGTTCGGAGATCCACCCGTGACCGCCTTCGCCCCCGACTCGCTGGTCCTGAACCGGAAGCTCCCGCTCTGGTACCAGGTCTCGCAGTCACTGCGCGCCTCGATACTGGGGCGCACCCCGGACGCCTCGCTGCGCCTGCCCACGGAGGAGCAGCTGGCCGAGCACTACGGGGTGAGCGTGCTGACCATGCGGCAGGCGCTCAAGGAGCTCGAGGGCGAGGGCCTGATCAGCCGGCACCGGCGGCGCGGCACCTTCATCGAGCCGGGCGCGCTGCGCAGCACTCCGGTGCGGCTGCTGGGCTCGGTCGACGCGATCGTGGCCCAGCAGTCGGGCGAGCGCACCACCGTCCTCGGCCACGGGCCCACGCCCGTGGCCGGGGAGCTGCTGGACCACTTCCCCGACACGCCCGAGGTGGTCACCTACCGGCGTCTGCGGCGCGACCGCGAGAGCGGCGAGCCGACCAACTGGGCGGAGAACGCGGTCCTGCCGGAGTTCGCGGAGGCCGTCGACGTGGCCGACCTGGAGCGCTGGCCGATGACGAAGGTGCTGCGGGACGTCGTGGGGGTGCGCATCAGCCGGATCACGGACACCGTGGAGGCCCGGCTCGCGGACCCGGAGACGGCCGAACTGCTTCAGGTCCCGCTGCTCAGCCCGATCCTGCACTACACGGGCGTGACCTACGCCGAGGACGGGCGGGTGGTGGACGTGGCGCGGATCCGCTACCGGGGCGACCGGTTCTCCTTCACGGTGACGGTCGACGCGCACTGATCGGCGGCACCGCTTCCGCTTCCGCCCCCGCCCGTTCCGCCCCCGCCGGCGCTCGTCGTCACTTCTTCTCGTCGTCGGCGGTGCGCTCGCCCTCCGCCTGGGACGGCGTGGTGCGCATGGTCTGCGGGTGGCGCTCCTTGCGCTGCGCCTCGTCCATGTCCTCGTCGAGGCGTTCCCCCTCGGCCTGGGACGGGGTCGAGTATTCGTCGTACTGGCTCATGACCGGCTCCTCGGTCGACACCGTACGTACCGACGTACCGTACGTATGCGTACATAAGGAGCGTAGCTCTTCGGCCTGGACGCAGCCCGGCCATCGGAGCCCGTCGCTACCATCGGCGGCGTGAGCGCTGACACACCGCGACCGGACCCGCTGCTGGACGATCTGATGCCCTGGGCCGTGGGCGGCCTGCGCCTGGGCCGGGACTGGGTGGCCTCGCCCGATCCGGCGGCCCTGCGCACCCGCTGGGCCGTCCTGGCGGGCTCCGAAGGCGCGGAGCGGGAGCGGCTCTTCCGCCCCAGCCGCAGCCGCACGCCCACCGCCTCGGCGGCCGCGCTGCCCGGGCAGCGCTCGGCGGGCACGGCCCGGTTCGCCGACGCCCCCGGGCCCTGCCCCGACCCCGTACGGGTGCTGCGCGAGCCCTTCGACGAGCAGTGGCTCCTGCCCGACCAGCGGCTCATCGACACCGCCCGCCCGGAGCTCTGGCGGGTCCTCGACGAGCACCAGCTCTTCCTCGTCGAGAGCCCGGAGCCGCTGGTCACCGGGCTTCTCCCGGCCGGCCGGCTCGGCCGGATCCGCCCGCTGCACCGGCGCCCGGGCGGTGCCGAGCCGAACCTCGCCCCCGGCCTGCTGCCGCTGCTGGGCGAACGCCACGGCGGATGGGTGACCCCCGAGGACGTCCTGTGCTGGATCCTGGCGGCCGGCCGCCCCGGTCCGCGCGGGTACGAGGTCCCGCTGGCGGCCGACCCTGCGCGCTGGCGGGCGGGGCTGGAGCTGGGGCACCGGCTGCTCACCGTCCAGCTGCGCGGAGCGCGCGGCGGGGAGGCGCCCCGGCTGCCCGGCGGGCGCCGCCCGTACGTCCGCTCCGCGGTCGGGGGATGGCCGCGCGAGCTGTCGTACGACGCGGAGACCGAGACGCTCGGGCTGGGGAGCGGGACGGTCTCCCCCGTACCGGCCGGGGCGTGGGAGTACGAGGTGCAGGGCGTACGCGTGCTGGAGAGCTGGTTCGCCGCCCGTACGGCGCACCGCGGACCGGAGGCCGAGGGACTGGCGGCGCTGGGCCCCGCCGAGTGGCCGCAGAGCTGGACCTCGGAACTGCTGGCGCTGGTCACGACGTTGGCGCTGCTGGCCGAACTGGCTCCGGAGCGGGCCGCGTTCGAGCCGGGCCCGGGCCTTCCCGCTGCCGAGCTGCGCGCGGCCGGGGTGCTGCCGCCGCCGGCCTGGAGCCGGCGCCCGGCCTCGGTGCTGGACCACCAGGAGGAGGGCCCGGGCGGCCAGTTCGCCCTACTGTGACCGGCCGGGCGCCCGGGCGCCGCGGCCGGAGGGGGCACGCCGCCACGGGTCCGCGCCACGCCCGCGTCCACGCCCGCGCCCGCACCGGCCGCGCGATACGGCCTACGTCCCCCAGGCGCCCAGCAGCCGGGTCACCGAGCGGTCGAAGACCGCGTCCATGTCCAGGCCCGCCCCGGGGACGGGGCCGGTGCCCGACACGGCCGCCGCCAGCCGCGGGTACCGGCCCGTGGCCAGCCGGGAGCCGAGCCAGGCCGTCCGTACGGCCTGCTCCTCGCCCTCGCTCCAGGGCAGGGCGCGGGCCCGCTCGGCCAGCGCCAGCTCCCCCGCCACGTAGGTGGCGACGGTGCCGTTGACGGCGGCGACGAGTTCCAGCTTCTCGGCGTCGGGCGCGTCCAGCGACTCCAGGCACTCCAGGCTGTGCTCCAGGTAGCGCAGCGCGTTCGGGCTGAAGCCGTACACGGGGGTCAGCAGGCGCGGCAGCCACGGATGGCGGTGCATCAGCGCCCGCGTCTGACGGGCGAGGGCCAGCAGGTCGGCCCGCCAGTCGCCGGTCGGCGCGGTGAACTCGTACTCCCCGCTGACCGCGTCGACCATGAGCTCGTAGAGCTCCTCCTTGCGCGGCACGTAGTTGTAGAGGGACATGGTCCCGGCGCCGATCCCGGCGGCGACGCGCCGCATGGAGACGGCCTCGATCCCCTCCGCGTCGGCTATGCGCACCGCCTCGGCCGCGATCGACTCGCGGCTGTGCGCGGGCCTGGGGCCGCGGCCGGCCCGCTGCGGGCGGGACCAGATCACTTCGGGTTCAGCGGGTCGCCCGCCGGCTGTCATCGCTCAGATCACCTCGTCGTCTCGACACCATCTTAGTTACGTACGCCGTACGTAGTGCGGTACGGTGACACGCATGACAACTACGTACGCTGTACTTAGTGAAGGTCTGGAGAAGAGCTACGGGCAGGTGCACGCCCTGCGCGGCCTCGACCTCGCCGTCCCCGAGGGCTCGGTGTGCGGACTCCTCGGGCCCAACGGCGCGGGCAAGACCACCGCCGTCCGGATCCTCACCACCCTCACCGCGCCCACCGGCGGCCGGGCCCTCGTCGCCGGCCACGACGTCACCCGCGACCCGGCGGCCGTGCGCCGCGCCATCGGCGTGACCGGCCAGTACGCCTCCGTGGACGGGGACCTGACGGGCCGCGAGAACCTCCGGCTCTTCGCGCGCCTCGCCGGACTGCGGGGCTCCGCGGGCCGCTCCCGCGCCGACGGACTGCTGGAGCGCTTCGGACTCGGCGAGGCCGCCGACCGGGTGGCCTCCACCTGGTCCGGCGGCATGCGGCGACGCCTGGACCTGGCCGCCGGACTCGTCACCCGCCCCCGGGTGCTCTTCCTCGACGAGCCGACCACCGGTCTGGACCCGGCGGCGCGCGAACACATCTGGACGGCAGTGCGGGAACTCGCCCACGAGGGCACCTCGGTACTGCTCACCACCCAGTACCTGGAGGAGGCGGACCGGCTGGCCGACGACATCGCGGTGGTCTCCGGGGGCCGGGTCCTCGCCGGCGGCACTCCCGCCCGGCTCAAGGCCCGGATCGGGTCCCGCGCCGAGGTGGCCGTCACCGCCCGGGAGGACCTCGCGGGCGCGGCCGCCGTACTCGACCGGCTCACCGGCCGCCGCCCCGTGCTCGACGAGGAACGGCTGACCGTGGGCGTGACCGTCCTGGACTCCGCGACCACCCTGCCGCGGATCATCCGCGAGCTCGACACCGCCGGCGTCCCGGTCACCGACGCACGCCTGCGCCCGCCCACCCTCGACGAGGTGTTCCTCCGCCTCACCCGCGTGCCCGCCGCGGCGGACACCGCCGGCCGGGAACAGGAGACCGCCGCATGAGCACGCTGCTGTCCGACGGCGGAGCCGTCCTCGCCGGCCGGCTCCAGAAGGCCCGGCACGCACCGGCACTGCTGGTCCTCACCCAGACCATGCCGATCGCGATGCTGCTCTTCTTCGGCTACGTCTTCGGCAGCGCGCTCGCCATGCCGGGAGCCGAGTACCGGGAGTTCCTGGTGCCCGGGCTGCTCGCCGCCACGGCCGCGAACGGCCTGATGACCGGCATGTTCACGGCCGCGCAGGACGCCCACCGCGGGGTGATGGACCGCTTCCGGACCCTGCCGATGAGCCGCGGCGCCGTACCGCTCGGGCAGACCGCTGCCGACCTGCTCACCACGGCCGCATCGATGGTGCCGCTGATGGTGGTGGGGCTGGCGATGGGCTGGCGGATCGAGAACGGCCTGCCCGGCGCGCTCGGCGCCCTGGGCGTGCTGCTGCTCTTCCGCTTCGCCACGGCCTGGGTGGGCACGTACCTGGGGCTGCTGAGCAGCAGCGAGGAGGCGGCGGGCCAACTGGGCAGCGCCACCTTCCTCCTGCCGATGCTCTCCAGCGCCTACCTGCCGACCGCCGGCCTGCCGGGGTGGCTGCGCACGGCCGCCGAGTGGAACCCGATCAGCGCGGTGGCCACCGCCGTGCGCGAGCTCTGCGGGAACGCCGGGGCGCGGGCCGGGGCGGACGCCGCCTGGCCCGCCGCACATCCGGTGGCCGGGGCACTGCTGTGGTCGGCGCTGCTCCTCGCGGTGTTCGCGCCCCTGGCCGCCCGCCGGTTCGCCCGCGGCGGGGCCTGACACGGGCGCCGGGCCCTCCTGAGCGCCGCACCTCGGCGATCAACGGCGGATTTCGCCCGGCGGGTGGTGACAGACCCCTGCCCGACCCGGTAGGCAGGGCTCCATGACCACCGAACCGCTGCCCCTGGACGGCATCACCGTCGTCGCCGTCGAACAGGCCGTCTCGGCCCCCTTCGCCACCCGCCAGCTCGCCGACCTCGGCGCCAGGGTGATCAAGGTCGAGCGTCCCGACGGCGGCGACTTCGCCCGTGGCTACGACACCGCCGCGCACGGCCTCGCCTCGCACTTCGTCTGGGCGAACCGGGGCAAGGAGTCGATCGCGCTCGACCTGAAGGACCCGCGCGGCCGCGAGGTGCTGCACGGCCTGCTGGCCGGTGCGGACGTCTTCGTGCAGAACCTGGCCCAGGGGGCCGCCGCCCGCCTCGGGCTGGACTCGGCCGCCCTGTGCGCCCGCTACCCGCGGCTGGTCGCCGTGGACGTGTCCGGCTACGGCGCGCAGGGCCCGTACGCCCACAAGCGCGCCTACGACATGCTCGTGCAGTGCGAGGCGGGGCTGGTGTCGGTGACCGGCACTCCGGAGCAGCCCGTCAAGGCGGGGATCCCGGCGGCCGACATCGCGGCGGCCATGTACGCCTTCTCCGGGGTGCTGGCCGCGCTGCTGCGCCGCGGTGTCACCGGGCGCGGCGGCCGGGTGGAGGTGTCCATGCTGGACGCGCTCGCCGAATGGATGGGGCACCCGCTGCACCACACGATGCACGGTGGGGAGCAGCCCGTGCGCACGGGGCTCGCGCACGCGGTGATCGCCCCGTACGACGCCTACGCGACGGCGGACGGGGACCGGGTGCTGCTGTCGGTGCAGAACGACCGCGAGTGGCGGCGGCTCGCGCAACAAGTACTGGAGAGGCCCGAGTTGGCCGAGGATCCGGCGTACGCGACGAACACGGCGCGGACGGAGAACCGGGAGAGGACCGACGCGATCGTGGCGCGGGCGCTGGGCCGGCTGGGCGCGGACGAGGCGATCGGGCGGCTGGAGGCGGCGGGCATCGCCTGCGCGCGGCTGAACTCGGTGGCCCAACTGGCCGGACATCCGCAGCTCGCGGCCCGGGACCGGTGGCGGGAGGTGGGATCTCCGGCCGGTCCGCTGCGGGCCCTGCTGCCGCCGATCGGGCTGCCGGGCGGCGCGGCACCGCACATGGGTGCGGTGCCAGCGCTGGGCGAGCACACCGATGACCTCTTGCGCGCCCTGGGGATGGCGGGCGCACGGATCTCGGAACTGCGCCGGGACGGTGTGATCGCGTAGGGCCGGGTGGCCGGATGCCGGGAGGGCGAACGGCCGCGGGTGCGGGTTGTGCTGCGAGCGGGTGCGCTGCGAGCGGGCTCTGCTACGAGCGGCGGCTGCCGAAGAGCGTGCGACGCAGACGGCGCAGCGGCGCGAAGAGCGAGACGCGCGCGCTCCGGCTCCGCAGACGGTGCGTGTGGTCGCGGGAGGTGAGCTCGCGCATCAGCAGCGTCGCCTCCGCGGCCTCCCGGTGCGGGACGGCAGGTCCGCCCAGCACGGCGAGATGGCGGTCGAGGCGCGAACTGGTCGCACTGCTGCCGCAGGTGATGGCAGGCACGCGAGGCGGCCTGCTGCGCATTGCTATCTGTTCCATGATCTCTCCCCACCCGTACGAGGGCACCCGGCCCGGGCAGGTTAACCCTATCGCCCCCGCGTTGCCCGCGGGTATCCCGGTGGTGTGAATTACCCCTGTGGCGACGGGGAGTTGACGATTACTCAGCGGAGTCGACCGTTACTCTCCGCACAGGATCGGGTGCGGAAATCACGCTCCGGAAGACCTCGGCACGAGTCTCGTCACGACAGGAGCCACTCGGCGCCCACTGCGCTAACTTGGAGTGACGGGTCGATGACACATGGGCGCACGGAAGCATTCGGGGGGCTCGCGTGAGTGAGGAATCCAACTCCGATCGTGTCGTCGCGGGCCGCTACCGGCTGTTGGAGCAGATCGGCCGCGGCGGGATGGGCGTGGTGTGGCGGGCCCGGGACGAGGTGCTCGCCCGCGACGTGGCCGTCAAGGAGGTCCGCGCACCGGCCGGCCTGGACACCGCCGGAATCCAGCGCATGTACCGGCGCCTGGAACGGGAGGCCTGGGCCGCCGCCAGGGTCTCGCACCGCGGGGTGGTCACGGTCTACGACGTGGTCTCCGAGGACGGCCGGCCCTGGATCGTGATGGAGCTGGTGCGCGGGCTCTCCCTGGCCGACGTGCTGGAGGCGGAGGGGCCGATGACCCCGCAGCGCGCCGCGCACATCGGCGAACAGGTCCTGGCCGCGCTGCGCTCCGCGCACGACGCGGGGGTGCTGCACCGGGACGTGAAGCCGGCCAACGTGCTGATCGCGAACGACGGCCGGGTGGTGCTCGGCGACTTCGGGATCGCGAGCCTGGAGGGCTCCTCCGCCATCACCATGACGGGCGAGGTGGTCGGCTCCCCCGAATTCCTCGCGCCCGAGCGGGCGTTGGGCCGCGAACCCGGCCCCGGGTCGGACCTGTGGTCGCTCGGGATCATGCTCCACGCCTGCGTCGAGGGGGTCACGCCGTTCCGGCGGGCCACCGCGCTGGACACGCTGCGGGCCGTGGTGGACGAGGAGCCGCCCCCGGCGCGCCGGGCCGGCCCTCTGGAACCCGTACTGGCGGGGCTGCTGCGCAAGGACCCGGCGGAGCGGCTGGACGCCGCGGAGGCGGCCCGGATGCTGCGGGTGGTGGGCGCGGGCGGAGCCGTACGGGCCTCCGGCGGGCCGGTGTCGGGACCGGGCGCCCCGGCGCCGGCGGCCGTGGCCCGGCACGGGCACGAACCGCGGGGCGGCGGCGGGCCGTACGGGCCCCCGGCGCCGCCCACCCCCGCGCCCGGGCCCGGGCCGGCTCCGGCGAACGGGTACGCCGGGGGCTCGGGCGGGAGTGCGGGCTCGGGCGGGAGTGCGGCCGGGCCGGTGCTCGTCGTCGGCATCGTCGTGCTGCTGCTCGCCCTGGCCGCGCTCGGCTGGATCCTGCTCAAGGACTTCGGGGACAGGGCCGACCGCGGCGGGAACGGGGGCGCCCCGACGGGCTCGGCCACCGCACCGGCCGCCACCACGGCTCCCCCCGCCACCGCCTCGGCCTCCGCGCCCGCGTCCCCCTCGGCCTCGGCGGCTGCGGGACGGCACGTGTCCGTGTACGTCGACGCGGTGCGCACCCGGTACAGCGGGAGCTGTCCGCCGCCCGCCGGGCAGGCGCCCGCCTTCGGCGCGACCGTCGAGGTGGAACAGGTCCCGGTGGTACTGGAGTACCGCTGGGCCACCCGGAGCGGCCGGACGTCCGGGCCCGGCTGGCAGTCCGTCACGTACGAGGCGGCCGGGCCGAAGAGCCGGCGGCTGGAGCACACCGAGCTGACGCACGTGCCCGGCGAGGTCTTCGAGGACGCGGTCCGGCTGGAGGTGCGGGCACCGGCGGAGGTCGCCACCGCGTGGGTGACGACCTCCGTGACGTGCGAGGAGGCGACCCCGTCGGCCGGGGCCTCCTCCCCCGGCGCGAGCCCGTCCCCGGCGCCCCCGGCAGCCCCGACGTCGCCGGAGGCGAGCGCCGGGGCGACCCCGGAGGCGGGCGGGGCGGATCAGGCGGCGTTGGTGAGGACGGGCAGGTAGCCGCCGGACTGTCCGGCGGCGGTCGGGTGGTAGGACTCGGCGATGTTCAGCCAGTTGACGCTGTGCAGCCACGGGCTGCCGGAGCAGATCTCGTGGCCGGTGAAGGAGCCGGCGACCGAGGCGAAGGTGAAGCCGTGGTTCGCGGCGCGCTTGGCGATGGCGGCGTTGAGGTGGTCGGCCGCGCCGTTGATGGCGGCGCGCTCACCCTCGGTCAGACCGGTCGTGCAGGTGCCGTTCAGCTTGTAGAAGCGGGGATAGCCGAGGACGACGACGCGGGCGGCGGGTGCCCGGCTGTCGATGGCGTTGTAGACCTGGTCGAGCTGGGCGGGGAGGGTGGAGTCCACGTAGGCCTTGGCCTGGTTGACGCGGTTGACGCAGGTGGATTCGGACTGGAGCACACAGGTCGTCATGACGTCGGAGAATCCGGCGTCGTTGCCGCCGATGGTGATGCTGACCAGGTCGGTCCCGGAGTTGAGGGGGCCGAGCTGGCCGGAGAGCACATCACCCGTACGGGCTCCGGAGCAGGCGGTGAAGGCGAAGGTCTGCGGGGAGTGGGCCGCGGCCCAGAGGGCGGGGTAGGCGCGGGTGGTGCGCTTGCAGTTGCCGCTCGCACCGTCGTAGTTGCCGGCGCCGAGGCCGGAGGAGTACGAGTCGCCGAGGGCGACGTAGCCGAAGTCGGCCTGGGCGGCGGACGCCTGGCCGGCACCGAACAGCGCGGCGGTGGCGGCGAGTAAGAGGGAGGAGGTCAGGGCAGCGAAGCGCGACAAGCTGATGCTCATGTGTGCGGCTCCTTGTGGGGGTTACTCCTGAGTTGTTGGTACAAGCAGCCGGGGGTTGCCGGAAGTGTCCATGCCAAGAATGTTCGGAGCAGGGTTACGGCTCGAATCTTCACCCGCCCTGCGTTTGAAGAGGGAACTTGGCACCCGATCCGGCGAAACACGGGTGCACGAGGGCACCTCGTGCCGGATCATGGGCGCCATGCCAGCCAACCCGCATGACGCGCTGCCGATCCGGCTCAACGTCGACGACAGCGATTCACCGTCGGACGTCGTCGACGCGCTGTTCCTCGGCCGGTTCGCCTCGGGCGAGCAGCCCTACTCGCACAGCGTGTCGATCGAGCGGGTCAAGGCGGAGGCGACCCTCCTGCCGCCCGAGGCCACGGTGTTGCGCTCGGCGCGCGACAGCGACCGCAGCGCCACCCTCGCCGAGGGCGAGGGCTGGACCATGCTCGTCTCCCGCTGGAGCCGGGGCGCGGACGTCACCGTGACGGCCGTCAGCGACGAACTGGCCGCCGGCGTGCTCGGCCTGGCCACCGAGGGCGTGCAGGACGAGCCGGAGCCGCAGCCGGAGAACGTCACGATGGGGTTCTGGTACGTCTCCCCGCGCCGCGGCCCGTACCGGACGACCCGCCAGATCGCGGCCGGGACCTGGGCGGAGGTGCGGCCCAACTACACCGCGCCGGTCGCCGGGGCCATGGACCGGCTGATGAAGGTGACCCCGGACGACATCGCGGGCCGGCTGCTCCTGCTGCACGGGCCGCCGGGCACGGGCAAGACCTCCGCCCTGCGCACGCTGGCCCGGTCCTGGCGGGACTGGTGCCAGGTGGACTGCGTCCTGGACCCGGAGCGGCTGTTCAACGACGTCGGCTACCTGATGGACATCGCGATCGGCGAGGACGAGGGCACGGCGAAGGGCCGCTGGCGGCTCCTGCTGCTGGAGGACTGCGACGAACTGATCCGCGGCGAGGCCCGGCACACGGCCGGGCAGGCGCTGTCGCGGCTGCTGAACCTGACGGACGGCCTGCTCGGCCAGGGCCGCAACGTCCTGGTCGGCGTGACGACCAACGAGGACCTGGAACGGCTCCACCCCGCGGTGGTCCGCCCCGGGCGCTGCCTGGCCCGCATCGAGGTCGGCCGGCTGACCCACCGCGAGGCGGTGGACTGGCTGGGCACCGACGAGGGCGTCTCCCGCGAGGGTGCCACCCTCGCCGAACTCTTCGCCCTGCGCCGCGGCACGGGCCCGGCCGCGGTCCTGCCCCCGCAGCCCCACTCGGAGGCGGGCCTCTACCTCTAGCCTCCGGCGGCCCGAATCCAGCCCCGCCGGCGTTCGAGGCGCGGGGCCCGAAATTCAGCCGCGCCGGCGTTCGCGGCGCGGGCCCGAAATTCAGCCCCGCCGGCGTTTGAGGCGCGGGGGTCCGGGGGCGGAGCCCCCGCAGGCCGGGGCACGGGCCGGCCTACTTCGCGGCGTACCTGGCCCGGAGGGCTTCGGTGGCGGCGGAGACCGCCTCGGCCTCCGTCAGCCCCAGCCGGTGCACCCGCTCCGCGAACGCCTGCGCGGCGGACGCGGCCTCACGCGCCGCGCCCTCCCCCGCCGCCGCGACGAAGGTCCCGTTGCGGCCCCGCGTCTCGATCACCCCGTCGGCCTCCAGCGCCCGGTAGGCCTTCGCGACGGTGTTGGCGGCCAGCCCCAGTTCCTCCGCCAGCCCCCGTACGGTCGGCAGCTTGAAGCCGGCCGGCAGCTTCCCGGACCGGGCCCGGGCGGCGATCTGCGCGCGCAGCTGTTCGTACGGGGCGGCCGAGCCGGCCGAGCCGTCGATGGCGATCTTCAGGTTCGTCGAGCTCACGGGGGTGATTGTCCACCATCGGCGGTTAATTGGGAGGCGCCGGGCGTGCGGGCGCGCATAGCGTCTGCCGCATGACCGTTCTGATCCGCGATCTCCGTCCGGCCGACCTCCGGGACGTGGAGTCGGTGGTGCGGGTGCGCCGTGCGGCCCTGCCGTTCCTGATCACCAGCGCCGGGGAAGTGGCCCACGAGCTCGCCGGCTCCCACCCCGCCAGGCACCACCGCGTCCTCGTCGCCGAGACCCCGGACGGCGAGGTCGTCGGCAGCGCCCAGGCCGGCATCGCCCACGACAGCCCGCGCCCCGGCCAGGGGTACCTCAACGCGTACGTCGACCCGGCCCGCCGCGGCCTCGGCGCCGGCCGGCTCCTGCTGCGCGCGGCCGAGGAGCACCTCGCCGCACGGGGCGCGGTGGACTCGTACGCCTGGGTCCTCGACGAGCCCGCGCACCGCGCCTTCGCCGAACGGCACGGCTACCGGCCCGGCCGCTCGGCGCACTTCCTGCGGCTGGACCTGGCCTCGGCCGCGCTGCCCGCGCTCCCGGACGCCCTCCCGGCCGGGGTGGAGCTGCTGCCCGCGGCCGCCTTCGCCGCCGACCCGCGCCCCCTGTTCGCGATCGACGCCGAGTCGACGGCGGACGAGCCGGGCGACGTGGCGGCGGAGTTCGACGACTACGAGGACTGGCTGGCCGACACCTGGCACAACCCCTCCCTGGACAAGGAGCTGACGACCGTCGCCCTGGTCGACGGGGAGGCCGTGGCGTTCAGCGCCGCCCGGACGGACGGCGCCACCCGCTACGGCTCGGCGATGACCGGCACGCTGCGCGCCTTCCGCGGCCGCGGTCTGGCCAAGCTCGCCAAGAACGCCTCCCTCCACCGGGCCCGCGCGGCCGGGTACACGGAGGCGTTCACCGGCAACGACGCCGGCAACGAACCGATGCTCGCCATCAACCGGTGGTTCGGGTACGAGATCTGCGCGACCGAGACGCGCCACACGAGGAAGCTGGGGGCACCGTGGCCGAGCAGCTGACCGTCGTCCTGACCAAGGCCGGCCGGACCAAGATCCGCTATCCGGCGACGCAGGTCGCCGACGACGGCGACCGCATCTCCGTACGGGCCCCGTGGGCCGCGGAGGGCGTACGGGACTTCGGCTTCGTCCGCTTCGAGCCGGGCGACGTGTTCACCGAGCACTTCTGGCGGACCCGCTGGTACGCGGTCAAGGAGGTGCGCACGGGCGACGGTGTCCTGAAGGGCTGGTACTGCGACGTGACGCGCCCGGTCCACGTCAGCAGCGGGGAGATCATCGTGGAGGACCTGGACCTCGACCTGTGGGTCTCGGCGGACGGGGCGACCGTACTGCGGCTGGACGAGGACGAGTTCGCCGAGAGCGGGCTCGCGACGAGCGACCCGGAGGCGGCGGCCCAGGCCGTCCGCGCCCTGGACGCCCTGGACGACCAGGCCCACTCGGAGCCGGGCCTGGCGGCGCTTCTTCCCTAGCTGAGGCGGCCTTCCCGCGCGGGCCGGGGACGGTTCCTGATGCCGCGCTTTCCCCCTCCTTAAGCGGAGCCTAAGGATCCTCCTCCGGGGGGTCCGTACGGCGAAAAGGCGTGGTCCGGGGGCTAGCTTGGCGTGGCCAGGACAGGAAGGGCCGGTCGTGGCGCCGCCGGGGGGCGGCGCCGCCGAGCCCGCTTGCGCAGGCGCGCCCCCGCCTTTGCCCGAAGGAGATCCACTCATGCCCGCACGCCGCCGTACCGTGACGCCGATCCGTATCGCCGCCGCCGGTCTCGCCCCGCTCGCGCTGGCCGCGTACGCCGCCGTTCCCGCGGCCGCCCACGGCTCGATGACGGATCCGGTCAGCCGGGTCGCGGCGTGCTACGCGGAGGGACCGGAGTCGCCGAAGTCGGCGGCGTGCAAGGCGGCGGTCGCCGCGAGCGGGACCCAGGCGTTCTACGACTGGAACGCCGTCAACATCGCCAACGCCGCCGGGAACCACCGGACGCTGATCCCGAACGGCCGGCTGTGCTCGGCCGGCAACGACAAGTACCGGGGCTTGGACCTCGCCCGCGGCGACTGGCCGGCCAGCCCGATGTCCGCCGGTCCGCACACCTTCCGCTACAAGGGCACGGCCCCGCACAAGGGCTCCTTCGAGCTGTACGTGACGAAGGACGGCTACGACCCGTCGAAGCCGCTGAAGTGGTCCGACCTGGAGCCCGCGCCGTTCGCGAAGGCCACCGACCCGGGCATGCAGAACGGCGACTACGTGTTCTCCGGGACCGTCCCGAACAAGTCCGGCCGCCACCTGATCTACAGCATCTGGCAGCGCTCCGACAGCCCGGAGGCCTTCTACACCTGTTCGGACGTGGTCTTCGGCAAGGACAACGGCGGTACGGGGACCGCGCCGAGCACCAGGCCCAGCACCGGCACCGGGTCCGGCACCGGGTCCGGCGACGGCACCGGCAACGGGTCGAAGCCGTCGGACAAGCCCTCCGCCCCGACCGACCAGCAGATCTCCGACGGCGCCGGCAAGTCCTCGGTGGAGCACAACGGCCACGGCGACAACGACCCGAAGACGAACGGCGCGGCCGGCGCCCCGCTCCCGTCGCAGTCCTCGCCGGCCTCCGCACACCCGGCGGACCCGGCGGGTTCGGGTTCCTCGGCGGGCGGCAACCTCGCGGAGACCGGCGGCAACAGCGCCACCCCCTCTATCGCGATCGCCGGGGCCGGCGCCCTGGCCGTCGGCGCGGGCGTGCTGTTCGCGGTGACCCGCCGCCGTGCGACGACGGCGGGCCGCCACGGCCGCTAGTCGAACCGGAGCGGTTCTCCCGAGCGGACCGCCCGCGCCCGGTGTCAGTCGAACACCGAGGCGCAGGTGGTCCGTTCGGCGTTGGCCGGGTCGAGGGCGTTGACCGCCTCGTGCCAGGCGATCCGGTCGGTGAGCCCGATGGCCACGTGCTCCGAGAGGTCCAGGAAGCACAGGTCCTGGAGCACGACGTTGCGTACGTTCGGCCCCTCCAGGAAGCCGCTCCGGTACGGCGTCACCACCTCGTCGTACTTGGTGGCGATCACGGTGTACTTCACCCCGGGCACGGTGTCCCCGCCCGCGTTGAGCTTCTGCAGGAAGGCGGAGCCGGCGATCTGGTCGGCGAGGCCGGGGGTCGCGGTGCTGATCAGGTCCTCGGCCCCGGGGAAGTACGGGAGGAGCTTGGTGAACCCGAGCAGGGTGGTGCCGTGGTTGTCGGGGGCCAGCCCGACCAGCGCGTTCACCTTCTCCGCGCCCCCGAGGAACTTCAGGTAGTAGCGCGGCATCATGCCGCCCTGGGAGTGCCCGATGATGTCCGTCTTGGAGGCGCCGGTCGAGGCGAGCACCTTGTCGACGAAGACGTCGAGCTGTTCGGCGGACTTGTCGATGGGGCCGAGCCCGTTGAAGAAGGGCACGCCGGGCAGCTGGCCGTAGTCGAGCGAGTAGACGCAGTACCCGCGGTGGACCAGGTACGGGGCGAGGCCGAGCCAGTTGTCCCAGGAGTTGCCGAAGGTTCCGTGGACGAGGACGACGGGGCGCGGGTGGGCGGCGGACGGCTTGCAGGACCAGTTGTTCCAGCCGCTGCTGGGGGCGGCTGCGGCCTGCGCCGCGCCGGTGGGGGCGACGAGTGCGGCGGCGGTGAGGACGAGGACGGCCAGCGGGCGGAGCAGGCGTCTCCAGGGCAGCATCGTGTGATCTCCTTGCGGTCGACTCAAGGGGATGAGCGTGGGGATTCGTCCCGTGATCCGGATCACAAGGGGGCGCTGCTGCCGCTAAATTACGGGTGAGTAGCAACACAGGGAAGTTACGCGTCGGTAAAAACTCGCGTGTCGTCCGACGGGCCGTGCGTCCGACCGTCCGTCAGGCGGCCAGCGTGCCGCGGGCGATGGCGTGCGGACCGAAGCGCGAACGGACCCGGTCCGTGACGGCCTCCAGGCGGCGGGCCTTCTCGTCCTCGGGGTCGAAACTGAGCTGCCGCACGGCCCGTTCGGCCGGGATCAGCTCCTCGGCCCGCAGGGACAGCGCGCGGACCCGGGCCCGCTGCAGGCCCAGGCCGCCGTAGAGGGCGTAGGCCGTGGCGGTCAGGACCGCCGAGTGCGCGGTGGGTTCGGCCAGGGTGCGGGTCCGGGTGAGCGTGGTGCGGTCGGCGCAGCGGACGGTGAGGGTCAGGACGCGGCACACCCGCCCGCCCTCTTGTGTACGAAGCTCCGCACCGAGCTCCTCCGTCAGCGAGAGCAGCGCCCGCCGGTGCCGTACGGGATCCAGCTCGTCCCGGTCGAAGAGCCGCTCGGCGGCGACGGCGCGGGCGGCCGCGCCCGGCCGGACGGGGGTCCGGTCGATCCCGAGGGCGCGCTCGTGCACCTCGCGGCCGAGCCGGGCGCCGAGGATCCGCCGCAGGGCGGCGGGCGGGGCGGCGGCGACCCGGCCGACGGAATCGAGGCCGTAGGAGCACAGGGTGCGGGCGGCCTTGGCGCCGACCCCGTCGAGTGCGGTGACGGGCTTGTCCGCCAGGAAGTCCCGTACGGCGGCGGGGTCTTCGGGGAGTACCAGGGTCCCGCCGGGCCGGGCCTCGCGGGCCGCCGCCCGGGCCAGCATGGGGTTGCCGGCCACGCCGACGGCGGCGTCCACCCCGTACAGGGCGAGGGCCCGGACCCGGATCACGGCGGCCAGCCGGCGGGCGTCGCAGCCGAAGTGGCGCAGCGCGCCCCGGACGTCGGCGAGGGCGGCGTCCGGCGGCAGGGCCTGCACGGCAGGGGTGATCCCGCCGAGCAGCGCGAGCACCCCGGCGTACTCCCGCGCCCCGAGCGGTCCTCCGCCGGCGGGGTGCAGGCGCAGGCACATCACGGCCTTCCCGGTGGCGCTCATCCCGCGCTCCCCGGGCTGGAGTGCCACAGCTTGCGGCCGGTGGCGGGGCCGGTGCCCGGCGGCTGGAGGTCGGCCCAGGGGTTCATCTCGTACCCCGTGGACATGCGGATCGTGCGCCCGGGCCCCTTCGCGGCCGGCTCCCCGCCGGACGCGGCGCCGGAGCCGCCGGAGCCGTCGCCGTCACCGGAGCCGTCGCCGGAGTCGTCGCCGGAGGGGCCGCCGGCCGGTTCGGCGAGGCGGGCCGCGACCGCGTCCAGGCCGCCCGCCGCCCGCAGTTCCACCAGCTCCGCCAGGTTCCACGCGGCCGCCCCGACCACGCTCAGGCTCTGCGGGCCCCTGCGCTGCACGACACCGCGCACCAGCAGCAGGAAGGAGTGGAAGACGGTGTGCGCGCACCGCTCGTGGCTGTCGTCGAAGAAGGCCAGGTCGACCAGGCCGGTGCCGTCGTCCAGCGTCGTGAAGATGACCCGCTTCCCGGACCGGATCGGCGGGGTCTGGGTGGCCGCCTTGGCTCCCGCGACGAGCACGGTCTGCCCGTGCTCGGTGCCGCACAGCCGGCGTGCCGGGATCACTCCCAGTTCGGCCAGGAAGGCGTGGTGGTCGCCCATCAGGTGCCGCGAGGCGTCCATGCCGAGGACGCCCAGCTCGGCGCTGAGCCGTTCCGCGTCGGTCAGGTCGGGCAGCCCGACGGACGCCGTGGACCGGCCCCCCTCCAGCGGGAGTTGGGCTCCGCGTACGCCCGCCGCCCGCTGCGCGCCGTGCAGTTCGGTCAGGTGCAGCAGCAGGTCGCGCCGGTTGGCGCCGAACGAGTCCAAGGCTCCCACCTGGGCGAGCCGTTCGGCGACCGGGCGCCCCGGGTGCGCCCGGTCCCAGAAGTCGCGCAGGGAGGCGTAGGGCTGTCCGGACTCGATCCGGGCCGCTTCGGCCCCGCTGATGCCGTGGACGTCGGCGAGCCCGAGCCGCAGCCCCCACACACCACCCGTATCGGACACCAGTTCGATGCGGTGGGCGACCGCCGACCGGTTCACGTCCAGCGGCAGCACCGGCACGCCCCGCCGCCGCGCGTCCGCCAGCAGCAGCCGCTTGGGGTACATCCCCGGATCGTGGGTCAGCAGCCCGGCGTAGAAGGCGGCCGGGTGGTGCGCCTTCAGCCAGGCCGACTGGTAGGTGGGCACGGCGAAGGCCACCGCGTGCGCCTTGCAGAAGCCGTACGACCCGAAGGCCTCCACGATCTCCCAGGTACGGGCGATCACCTCCACCGGATAGCCGCGTTCGGCGGCCCTGGCCGCGAACCAGACCTTGATCCGCGCCTGCGAGGGCGGGTCGGACAGCCCGCGCCGCACGCGGTCCGCCTCGTCCCGCCCGCAGCCGGTCATGACGTCCACGATCTCGATGATCTGCTCGTGGAAGACGACCACCCCGTACGTCTCGCGCAGCGCGTCGGCCAGGTCCGGGTGCGGGAAGCGCACCGGCGCCCGCCCGTGCCGGGCCTCGATGAAGGGCCGCACCATGTCGGCGGCCACCGGTCCCGGGCGGAAGAGGGAGATGTCGACGACCAGGTCGTGGAAGGTGGCCGGCTGGAGCCGTCCCACCAGGTCCCGCTGGCCCGGCGATTCGATCTGGAAGCAGCCCAGCGTCTCGGCCGAGCGGATCAGCTCGTACGCGGCCCGGTCGCCCGGCGGCACCTGCGCCGGGTCGTCCAGGTCGAGCTCCTCCCCCGTGCCGCGCCGGATCTCCGCGACCGCGTGCGCCATCGCGGACTGCATCCGCACGCCCAGCACGTCCAGCTTGAGCAGTCCGAGCTCCTCCACGTCGTCCTTGTCGAACTGGGACATGGGGAAGCCCTCTCCGCTGGTGGGGACCACCGGCGTACGGGCGAGCAGCGAGGCGTCGGAGAGCAGCACCCCGCACGGGTGCATGGCGGTCCCGCGCGGCAGCGCGTCCAGCGCTTCGACGAGCTCCCACAGCCGCCCGTACGACTCCCCGCGCACGTCCCGCAGTTCGGGCAGTTCCTCCAGCGCGGCGCGGGCGTCGCGGGCCCGGATGTGCGGGAAGGCCTTGGCGAGCCGGTCGACGACGGCCGGGTCCATGGACAGGGCGGCGCCGACGTCGCGGACGGCGTGGCGGACGCGGTAGGTCTCGGGCATGGAGACGGTGGCGACGCGCTCGGCGCCGAACCGGTCGATGATCCGCCGGTAGACCTCCAGCCTGCGGGCGGACTCCACGTCGATGTCGATGTCGGGCAGGACCCGCCGACGCTTGGACAGGAAGCGCTCCATCAGCAGGCCGTGCTCGACGGGGTCGGCGTGCGCGATCCCGAGCAGGTGGTTGACGAGGGAGCCGGCGCCGGAGCCGCGGGCCGCCACCCGGATGCCCATCTCCCGTACGTCGTCCACCACCTGGGCGACCGTCAGGAAGTACGAGGCGAAGCCGTGGTGGGCGATGATGTCGAGCTCGTGGTGCATCCGCTCCCAGTAGGCGGGGTCGCCCGCGTAGCCGCGCAGCACCATGCCGGCGGAGGCCCTGGAGGCGAGGACCCGCTGGGCGCTGCGGTGGGCCGCGCCGACGAGCCGCGCCTCGGGGAAGTGCACGGAGCCGATGCCGAGGTCGTCCTCGGGGTCCACGGAGCAGGCCTCGGCGGTGTGCCGGGTCTGCGCGAGCAGGCGTCTGGCGTCGGCGGGGCCGAGACCGGCCGCCCGGGCGACCAGGTCGGCGGCCTCGGCCATGGCGGTGGGGCCCTTGAGCCAGCGCTCGCCGGTGTCGAGGGGGCCGCGGCGGTCGATGGGGACCAGGCGGCGGGCCGCGTCGAGGATGTCGGCGACCGGTCCCTGGCCGGGGTCGGCGTAGCGGACGGCGTTCGTCAGCACGGCCGGGACGCCCTGCTCGACGGCGAAGCCGACGGTACGGGCGGCCAGGCGCAGCGAGCCGGGGCCGGTGCCGGTGCGGCCGTGGTGGACGGCCTCCAGGCGCAGGGAGTCGCCGTAGACCTCCCGCCAGGGCGCGAGCAGCCGGGCGGCCCGGTCGGGTCGGCCCGCGGCGAGCGCCCGCCCCACCTCGGAGCCGGGCCCGAGGAGGACGAAGACGCCCTCTCCGCGCAGGGCGTCCCAGGGGACGAGCGGGACCTCGGCGGCCGCGGCGTGGGCGGCGGTGACCATCCGGCACAGCTCGGCCCAGCCGGTGGCTCCGTCCCGGGCCAGGAAGACGGCCCGGGCGGCGGACTCGTCCAGGAAGGCGCCTCCCTTGACGGGGGTGCGCCGCCGGTACGAGCCCGGACCGCCGCCCGCGGCGGACGCGGTCGGGCCCCCCGGCCCGGCCGATCCCGTCGCGGGAGACCCCGCGGGAGACACCGCCATGTCCGCGCCGAACAGCGGCCGGATGCCCGCGCCGGCACACGCCTTCGCGAACCGGACCGCGCCCGCCAGGGTGTCGCGGTCGGTCAGGGCGAGGGCGTCCATGCCCCGCTCGGCGGCACGCTCCGCCAGCCGTTCCGGGTGGGAGCCTCCGTAGCGCATGGAGAACCCCGAAACGGTGTGCAGATGCGTAAAACCAGGCACCCGCGGCCTCCTGCTTCGCTCGTAGAACACCACCCCCGCTCTCCACCATAGAGCAATTCGAATACCCGTGCGAAACACTTGTTCGATCATCCGGTGGGGTGCGGGTCATCCGTTCGGCCCGCCCCTGCTGCGACCCGCCCCCCGCACGCCGAGCGTGTGAGACATGACCCCGTCCCAAGGTTTCCTCGCCGAGATCAAGGACGCCGTGACCACCCGGGCGGCACTGCTCGTCCTGGGGGTGCTGGTGCTCCAGCTCGCCTTCATCACCTCGTACATCGGGGCCTTCCACCATCCGAAGCCCAGCGAGATCCCGATCGCCGTGACCGCGCCGGCCGCGCAGGTGGCCGAGCGGTCCGCGCAGCAGCTCGGCGCCCTGCCCGGAGACCCGCTCGACCCGCACGTCGTCGGGGGCGAGGCCGCGGCACTCGCCCAGGTACGGGACCGGGAGGCCGACGGCGCCCTGATCATCGACCCGGCCGGCCGGACCGACCGGCTGCTGGTCGCCTCGGGCGCCGGAGCCTCGCTGTCCCAGGCCCTGGAGGAGGTCGTGGGCGCCGCCGAACGGGCCCAGGGACGGACCGTACGGGTCACCGACGTGGCCCCGGCGGCCAAGGGCGACAGCCGCGGCCTGAGCTCCTTCTACCTCGTCATCGGCTGGTGCGTGGGCGGCTACCTGTGCGCCGCGATCCTCGCGATCAGCGCCGGCGCACGGCCCGCCAACCCGCACCGCGCCGTCATCCGGCTCGGCGCGCTGCTCGTGTACGCGATCGCCGCCGGACTGCTCGGCGCGGTCATCGCCGGCCCGGTCCTGGACGCGCTGCCCGGCAGCATCTGGGGCCTGTGGGGGCTGGGCACCCTGGTCGTCTTCGCGGTCGGCGCGATCACCCTCGCCTTCCAGGGGCTGGCGGGGGTGATCGGCATCGGCCTCGCGATCCTGGTGGTCGTGGTGCTCGGCAACCCGAGCGCGGGCGGCGCCTACCCGTACCCGCTGCTGCCGCCGTTCTGGAACGCCATCGGGCCGGCCCTGCCGCCGGGCGCCGGTACGTACGCCGCGCGCTCCATCACGTACTTCAACGGCAACGGCGCCGGCGGGCCGATGCTGGTGCTCTCCGCCTGGGCCCTGGCCGGCGCGGCAATCACCCTGGCCTGCGCGACCTTCCGCCACGACCGCCCGTCACCGACCTGACCCCTGCCTCGCCGGGGGTCCGGGCTCGGTGGCGGGTGGGTCGCGGTGCCGATTCCCTCGCGGGAGGCCGGGCGGGATCCGGGCTCGGTGGCGGCCGGGTCGCGGTGCCGCCGAGGGGTGTCTCCTCGGCTCGGCGCGTGCGGCCACTTCTCGGCTGTGCAGGGTGGTCGCGCGCTCGTCCTGCGGGGACACCCCTCACCGTCCCCACTCCAACAGCGCGAGCCCGGTTCCGCGGGCGCCGAAGCACCGGCGTGGGGTGGGGACACGGCGGAGTGTCCCCGCAGGACGAGCGCGCAACCACGGTCGCCTGGCCGCGAGGTACCCGCACGCGCCGAGCCGAGGAGACACTCCGCCGGGGCGCCGCCCCACCCCTCGCATCCCGCCCCGCGAAAACCCCGCCACCCCGGCGGGAGCCCAACGGCACGCGCCGAGCCGAGGAGATACTCCGGCGGGGCACCGCGCCACCAGCGCCATCCCGCCCCGCGGAAACCCGGCCCCATTCAGCCTCGCCGGCGATTGAGGCGCGGGGTCCGGGGCGGAGCCCCGGGAACACCGGCCGCGCCGAAGCAGACCCGCCCACCCCGGTGGGAACCGGAGCCTTCCGCCGAGCAACCCCGCAGGGGCACGGCATGATCGGGGTGTGATCACCACCCTCGCCGTCGAGAACTACCGCTCCCTCCGCCGCCTGGTCGTCCCCCTCGGCCGGCTCACCGTCGTCACGGGAGCCAACGGCACGGGCAAGTCCAGCCTCTACCGCTCCCTGCGCCTCCTCGCCGACTCCGCCCGCGGCGGTGCGATCGCCGCCCTGGCGCGGGAAGGCGGGCTCCCCTCCACCCTGTGGGCGGGCCCGGAGAAGCTGGGGCGCGCGGTGCGCGAGGGGCACCAGCCCCTCCAGGGAACGGTCCGCACCGAACCGGTCAGCCTCCGCCTCGGCTTCGCGGGCGACGAGTTCGGCTACGCGGTGGACTTCGGGCACCCGGTGCCGGTCGCGAACTCCCTCTTCTCCCTCGACCCCGAGATCAAGCGCGAGTGCACCTGGTCGGGGCCGGTCCTGCGCCCGGCGGCGGTCCTGTCCGACCGATCGGGGCCCGCCGTACGGACCCGCACTGCGGACGGCGGCTGGCACCGTACGCAGAACGCCCTGCGCCCCTACGACTCCATGCTCAGCGAGCTCGCCGACCCCCAGCTGGCCCCCGACCTCCTCGCCCTGCGCGAGCTGATGCGGTCCTGGCGGTTCTACGACCACGTCCGCACCGACGCCGGCGCCCCGGCCCGCACCCCGCGGATCGGCACCCGTACGCCGGTGCTCGGCGCCGACGGCTCCGACCTGCCCGCCGCGCTCCAGACGATCCGCGAGACCGGGGACGCGGCGGCGCTGGACGAGGCGGTGTCCGCGGCCTTCCCCGGCAGCCGGATCTCCGTCACCGACCGCGACGGCCGCTTCGCGCTGGAGCTGCACCAGCACGGCCTGCTGCGCCCGCTGGGCGCGGCCGAGCTGTCCGACGGGACCCTGCGCTACCTGCTCTGGACCGCGGCCCTGCTGACCCCGCGCCCGCCGGCGCTGATGGTCCTCAACGAGCCGGAGACCAGCCTCCACCCGGACCTGCTGGCTCCGCTCGCGGACCTGATCCTGACCGCCGCCCGGGACACCCAGACGGTGGTCGTCACCCATGCGGAGCCCTTGGCCGAGGCCCTGGCGGCCGGCACCCGCCGGCACCGGGTGGACCTGAGCACGGTCGAGCTGGTCAAGGATTTCGGCCGGACCGAGGTGGCCGGCCGCGAGGGCCCCCTCGACGAGCCCCTCTGGTACTGGCCCAAGCGCTGACCCTCCGCTCCGGGGAGCTGGACGGGATACGGGCTCGGTGCGGGTGGGTCGCGGTGCCGCCGAGGGGTGTCTCCTCGGCTCGGCGCGTGCGGCCACTTCTCGGCTGTGCAGGGTGGTCGCGCGCTCGTCCTGCGGGGACACCCCTCACCGTCCCCACTCCAACAGCGCGAGCCCGGTTCCGCGGGCGCCGAAGCACCGGCGTGGGGTGGGGACACGGCGGAGTGTCCCCGCAGGACGAGCGCGCGACCCGGGCCGCCTGACCGAGACGTGCCCGCAGGCGCCGAGCCGAGGAGACACTCCGGCGGGGCACCGCCCCACCCATGACATCCCGCCCCGCGAAAACCCCGCAACCCTGCAGGAGCCGAACCGCCCGACCCCGCCCCGCGGAAACCCGGCCACCCCGGCGGGAGCCGGCCGGCGGGGTCACCTCAGGCACGGGAAGCGACGGCGGTCATGACGCCCGGTGGACGATCTCGCCCGCCACCACCACCGTTTCGGCCACCGTGCCCGGGATCCGCTCCACGGGGACGGCGAGGATGTCGCGGGACAGGACCACGAAGTCCGCCGCCTTGCCCACGGTGAGCGAACCGCGCTCCCGCTCCAGGAAGTTGGCGTGGGCGGAGCCCATCGTGTAGCCGTGCACCGCCGTGGCGACGTCCACCGTCTCGGCCGGCTGCCAGGCCGGGCCGTCGCCGGACAGCGGGCGGCGCGTCACGGCCGTGTAGATGCCGATCATCGGGTCCATCTCGGCCACGTTCCAGTCGCTGGAGAACGCCAGTACCGCTCCCGCCTCGTGCAGGCTGCGCATCGGCCAGGCCTTGTGCCAGCGGTCCTCGCCGACGTTCTCCGCCCAGTCCTTGCCGGGGCCGGCGATCTCCGGCGCGCAGTGCCTCGGCTGCATGCAGGCGACCACGCCGAGTTCCTCGAAGCGCGGTACGTCCGCCGGATCCAGGCACTCCACGTGGACCACCTGGTGGCGGGCGTCGCGCGGGCCGTTCACCGTCCGCGCGTGCTCGACGGCGTCCAGGACGGTGCGGATGCCCCGGTCGCCGGTGGCGTGCACGAAGCACTGGAAGCCCCGCGCGTCCAGGCCGGCCAGCAGCTCCGCGAACTCCTCGGCCGGGTAGAAGGTCTCGCCGCGGTGCGCGCCGCATCCGGTGTACGGCTCCAGCAGCGCGGCCGTGCGCGGTTCCACGACGTCGTCGATGTAGAGCTTGAGGGGGCCGACGCGCAGCCGGTCCCCGGCGTAGGAGCGGGCGGCCGCCTCGAAGTCGTCGAGGTCCTGCGGCGTGGTGCCGCGCGGGTGGAAGAGGGCGGCGACGATCCGGGAGCGCAGCCGGCCCTCCGCCCGGGCCCGCTCGTACAGGGCGAGGTCGTCGAGGGAGTTCTGCGGTTCCACCACGGTGGTGATGCCGTAGCCGATGGCGTCGTCGAGGCTCTTGGCGAGCCGGCCGTACTGCCGGTCCGGGGAGGCCCACGGGACGCCGAGGTGGCGCAGCGCCCGGTGGCCTTCACGGGAGAGGCCCTTGACGGCGAAGTCCTTGACGAATCCGGTGGGTTCGCCGGTGGCGGGGTCCACGGCGGCCGTGCCGAAGGGGAGGTCCGTGCGGTCCCGGGTGACGCCGAGCCGGCGCATGGCGGCCGTGTTGAGCCAGGCCGTGTGGACGTCGTACGAGAGCACGATCGCCGGGGTGTCCCCGGTGACGGGGTCGAGGTCGGCGGCGCACGGCATCCGCCCGTCGGGGATCGCGGAGTAGCCGAAGGCCTCGGCCTCGATCCATTCGGCGTCGGGGTTGGCCTCCCGCCAGGCGAGGATCCGCTCGTGGATGCCGTCCAGGCTCGTCACGCCGGCGAGCTGGACGCAGGCGTCGTCGGAGCCGAGGCGGACGTGGTTGTGCGCGTCGATGAAGCCGGGGAGGACGAGGCGGCCGGCGGCGTCGATGCGTTCGGTGTCCGGTCCGGCCCAGGCGGCGGCCTCGTGGTCGGGGCCGATCCAGACGATGCGGCCGTCGCGCACGGCGAGGGCCTCGGCCTCGGGCAGGTCCGGGTCCACGGTGTGGATGCGGGCGCCGGTGAGCAGCAGGTCGGCGGGCGCCGGGTCGGCGGGGTGGTTCATGGGGTGGTGCTCCTGTTGCGGTGGTGGGAGGGGTCGGGCGGCGGCTGGACGGACGGGCGTCAGGCGGCGGTCGGGACGGCGGCGGGTGCGGGGGTCCTGCGGTACAGCGCCGTGTAGACGAGGCCGGAGACGACCGCGCCGAGCAGGGTGAGGTCGGCGCCGCCCAGCGGTGCCACGAGTGGGCCGGTCCACAGCTCGGAGTCGCAGGTCAGGGCGGCGAAGGTGATGCCGGCGAGGAGCGCGGCCAGGCCGGCCGGGTGGTAGCCGGAGCGGTACCAGTAGGCGCCGTCGGGGCCGGTGGTGTGCAGGGCGTGGCCGTCGTAGCGGCAGCGGCGCAGCAGCATGTCGGCGAGGAAGACGCCGCCCCAGGGCGCGAACACGATGATCAGGAGGGAGAGGAAGGAGGTCAGCGCGCTCGTGAAGTCGGTGAGGAAGAGGGCGGCGAGGGAGCCGAGGCCGGTGATGGCGGCGCTGACGACGATGGCCCGGGAGCGGCTCCACGGGATGCCGAGGACCTGGAGGTTCAGGCTGGAGGAGTAGAGGGTGATGATCGAGTTGGTGACGGAGCCGCCGAGGACCAGGGCCAGGAAGACGGGCTGGAACCAGCCGGGCAGCAGGCTCTCGGTGCCGGCGACGGCGTCGGTCATGTCGGTGCGGGTGGCCGCGGCGACGCCCGCGATGCCGAGGGCGACGGAGGAGAGGAAGCCGCCGAGGGCTCCGTACCAGGTGATCGACTTCAGCGAGGTGGTGCGGGGCAGGTAGCGGGTGTAGTCGGCGGGCATCGGCAGGTACGAGAAGGGGGCGGCCAGCATGATCACGAAGGCCAGGCTCCAGCCGGACGCGCCGGGCACGCCGGTCGCGGGGGCGGCGGTGTCGGCGCCGGGCAGCAGGAAGGCGAGCAGGGCGGCGAAGCCCGCGGCCAGGACGTAGGCCATCCAGCGTTCGGCGAACTGGACGGTGGCGTGTCCCCACATGGCGACGACGAAGGTCAGCGCGAGGGTGACGAAGAGGGCGGCGGCGCGGGCGGGGGTGCCGTGCAGGAGGCCCAGCTCTTCGAGGAAGACCTCCAGGGCCAGGGTGCCGACGACGGTGTTGAGGATGGTGTAGCCGATGCCGACGAGCCAGTTGAGGACTCCGGCGGGCAGGTTGCCGCGGACGCCGAAGGCGGCGCGGGAGATGACCAGGGTGGCGGTGCCGGTGCGGATGCCGGACAGTCCGGCGGCGCTGATCGCGAAGAAGGCCAGTCCGCTGACCACGACCACGGCGGTGGCCTGCCAGAAGGTGAGGCCGAAGGCGACGGCCAGGGCTCCGTTGATCACGTAGGTGAACGTCAGGTTGGAGCCGAACCAGAGCCAGAAGAGGTCGCGCGCCCTGCCGTGCCGCTCGCCGTCCGGGATCGGATCGATGCCGCGCGTCTCGACTCTGAAGATCTCGTCACTCATCGCTGCACGCACCCTTGATCTTGAATGGCGTTCTAAGTTCTTGAATGGCATTCAAGATGAGGGGTGGACCGGACCCCCGTCAAGACCCTGTCCGGGATAAGGTCGGCCCACGAAGATCGGGAGGCGGCAGCGGTGGCAGGAACGGCACGGCGGCGCGACGGGCAGGTGGCCCAGGAGCGGATGCTGGAAGAGGCCATGGCGGCGATCGCCGAGGACGGGCTCGCGGCGCTGACCATGTCCAAGCTCGCCGACCGGCTCGGCACCAGCGGCGGCCACATCCTGTACTACTTCGGCAGCAAGGACCGGCTGCTGCTGGAGGCGCTGCGCTGGAGCGAGGAGCAGCTCGCGGTCGAGCGCGCGGCCCTGCTGCGCCGCCGGGTCACGGCCGCCCGCAAGCTGGAGCTCTTCCTGGAGCTGTACCTGCCGCGCGGCCCGCGCGACCCGCGCTGGACCCTGTGGATCGAGCTGTGGGCCCGTACGCCGTCCAACGAGGACCTGCGCACGGCCCAGGAGGAGATCGACGCGGGCTGGTACGAGGACCTGCGGGCGCTGCTGGAGAAGGGCGTCGAGCAGGGCCGGTTCGCCCCGACGGACACGGCGGGCCGGGCCTCGGAGCTGCTCGCGCTGCTGGACGGGCTGAGCACCCGGGTGGTGCTGGGCCAGCGGGACGCGGACCGGGTGCGGGCGCTGGAGCGGGCGCGCTCGGCGACGGCCCTGCTCGTCGAACACCTCTGAGCCGCCCCAGCCCCCGCGGCCACGGCACTCGAACGCCGCCCCCGCGGTCACCGCACTCCCCGCACTCACCGACAGCCCCCGCGGCCACGGCACTCACGCCTCCCGAACCCCACGGGGCGGCGGCGCGCGCTCGCGGGCACCCGCACGGGAATTGCCCCCGAAGTGCGCCCTACCGCACTCCTCCCCCAGCGAGCACAATCGCCGTGACGACCCACACCGATCGTGAGGGAGGGAGCGCGTGCGCCATCAGGTGCGCACAGCGGACGGGCGCGCCCTGACCGTGGAGCGCTGGGGCGATCCGGACGGCAAGCCCGTCTTCCTGCTCCACGGCATGCCCGGCAGCCGCCTGGGCCCGGCCCCCCGGGGCATGGTCCTCTACCAGCGCCGGATGCAGCTCATCGCCTACGACAGACCCGGCTACGGCGGCTCCGACCGCCACCCGGGCCGCACCGTCGCCGACGTGGCCCACGACGTGGCCGCCGTGGCCGACTCCCTCGGCCTGGACCGGTTCGCGGTGGCCGGCCGCTCCGGCGGCGCCGCGGGAGCCCTGGCCTGCGCCGCCCTGCTGCCGGACCGGGTCACCCGTACCGCGGCGATGGTCGGACTGGCGCCCCGGGACGCGGAGGACCTGGACTGGTTCGCCGGGATGGCCGCCTCCAACGTCAGGGAGTACACCACCGCCTCCACCGACCCCGAGGAACTGGCCGCCCGGCTGATCCCGCGCGCCGCCGGCATCCGCAAGGACCCGGGCAGGCTCCTGGACGAGCTGCGCCGGGAACTGACCGCCAACGACCGCATGATCGTCTCGGACGCCGGGCTGCGGTCGATGCTGCTGCGGAACTACCGCGAGGGGCTGCGCCATTCGGCGTACGGATGGATCGACGACGTCCTCGCCTTCAGCCGCCCCTGGGGCTTCGATCCGGCCGACATCCGCTGCCCGGTGCTGATCTGGCACGGGGAGCTCGACGTGTTCTCCCCCGTGGGCCACTCCCGCTGGCTGGCGCGCCGGATCCCGGGGGCCACCACCACGATCGAGCCGGCCGCCGCCCACTTCGCGGCCCTGCGCGCGCTGCCCGACGTACTGAACTGGCTGCTGCGCGAGCTCCCCACCCCGGACGTGACCGAACAGCAGCCCGCGTAGCGGCCGTTCGAACCCCGGAGCCCTCCCGGCGATCACCGGAGGGCATCGGCGGCGGGGCGCGGGGCGGCCTGCGGGGCGGCTGCCGTCCCGTCCGGCCGGACCGCCCTCGGTGGGGTCCCGGCCCGGCGGGCACCCCGCCCGGGCGGGCCCGGGCGAATTGGATCTTGCCGTCCGGCGAACGGCCGAATAAGCCACCTCGGGAAATACGCCGCACTCGCTATAGAACGGTTGACCAGGCGTCATGTCTCGGTTGCCAATGGGGTGTGGCCGAGTAAAGTCCACGCTTGACGGCAGCGCGTCGCTGCTGTCATTCACATGCCCATTCCATATGGCTTCCCCGAGGACGGTGTCGTGAACACTTCCGCAACCCCCCCGACCAGCACGGTCAAGGCCCACCGGGTCCCGCTCGGCAAGATCGACGTCGAGACCGCGTCCGCGGCTGCGACGCTCGGTCGCGTGCTCCCGGCTGAATCCGGCCGTCCGGTTCAGGCGCCGATCTTCAACTCCGCACTCTGAGGCGGAGCGAGAGCTCTAGACTGGCGGAATGACCGGCCTGATCGCATTTCGCGAGATCGTCCTGAAAGTTCACAGCAGATGCGATCTTGCTTGTGATCATTGCTATGTCTACGAACACGCAGATCAGAGCTGGCGGGCCCGGCCGAAAGTGATCTCCCCCGAGGTTATTTCACGGACCGCGTCCAGGCTCGCCGAACATGCCCGTGACCATGCACTCCCCTCCGTCACGGTGATTCTCCACGGAGGGGAACCCCTGTTGGCGGGCACGGCCCGGCTCCGACTCGTCTGCGAGGAGTTCGGCCGGGCGCTCTCCGGGATCGCCGCCCTCGACCTGCGGATCCACACCAACGGGCTCCAGCTCAGCACCCGTTACCTCGACCTCTTCGCCGAGTTCGGCGTCCGGGTCGGCATCTCCCTCGACGGGGACCGCGCCGCCAACGACCGCCACCGCCGCTTCGCGGACGGCCGTACGAGCCATCCGCTGGTCCTCGCGGCCGTCGCGCTGCTGCGTTCGGCGCCCTACCGCCACCTCTACCAGGGCCTGCTCTGCACCGTGGACGTGGCCAACGACCCCGTCGCCGTGCTCGACGCCCTCGTCGAACTCGAGCCCCCGCGCGTGGACTTCCTCCTGCCGCACGCCACCTGGGAGACACCGCCCGTCCGGCCGGACGGCGCCCCGGACGCCTACGCCCGCTGGCTCCTGCGGATCTTCGACCACTGGGAGCGGCTGGGACGCCCGGTGCCCGTACGGCTCTTCGAGTCCCTCCTGTCGACGCTGCGCGGCGGACCCAGCCTCACCGAGTCGCTCGGCCTCGCGCCCACCGACCTCGTCGTCGTCGAGACCGACGGCACCCTGGAGCAGGTGGACTCCCTCAAGAGCGCCTTCGAGGGGGCGGCGGCCACCGGGTTCAACGTCTTCGACCACTCCTTCGACCGGGTCGCCGCCCATCCCGGCGTCCGCGCCCGGCAACTGGGCCTGGCGGGTGTCAGCGACCCGTGCCGCCGCTGCCCCGTCGTACGCTCGTGCGGGGGCGGGCTCTACACCCACCGCTACCGCGACCGCAACGGCTTCGACAACCCCTCCGTGTACTGCACCGACCTGCGCGAACTGGTGGACGGGGTCGAGGGCCGCACGGCACCCCGGGAGACGGCTCCGCAGCTGTCCGACCCGGCCGAACTGGCCCGCTCCCAGGAGGAGCTGACCCGGATCCTGCTGGCCCGGCTGAACGCGGACCTCACCGGCGACCCCGACTGGGCGCACGCCTGGGAGCTGGTGGCCGCCGTGGAGCGGGCCGGGCCGGCCGGCGCCGACGCGCTGGACGCCGTACTGGACCACCCCTTCACCCGGACCTGGGTGCTGGCGGCCCTGGACGCCGCGCGCGACGGCCTGCCCGACGGCGCGGAGGCGGCCCGCAGGCTCACCGCGCTGGCCGCCGCGGCCGTGCTGCGCGGCGGGCTGGACCTGCCGGCCGAGGTCGCCTACCGGGACGGCGAGGTGTACCTGCCGACGCTCGGACTGCTGCGGCTCGGGGAGCCCGGTACGCAGGGCCGGGCCTCCCTGCACGTCACCGACGACGGCTACGTCGCACGGGACGGCCGCTCCGAGCACCGCTTCGGACCGGCCGCGGGCGACGCCCGCTGGCAGCCCGTACGCACCTGGTCGCCCGGCCCGGACGCGGCGCCGGTGGCCCTGGAGGACCTCGACCCGTACCGCAACTGCTTCCCGCGCCCGCCCCGGCTGCGGCTCGGCTCCGGCGAGACCGAGGAGTGGCGGGGCCGGCTCGACCGGGCCTGGGCGCTGCTGCACAAGGCGGTGCCCGGGTTCGCCCGGGCGGCGGCGACCGGGCTGACCACGCTGACCCCGCTCGCGGGCGGCCCGCGGGCCGGCGGCTGGGGCGAGGCCGGCCGGCACGGGCCGGGGGCGCTCGGGGTGCCGTACGCGGCGGGCGTGCGGGAGACCGCGCTCGCGCTGCTGACCGGGCGGCGGCGGACCCGGCTGCGGGCCCTGACCGAGGTGACCGACCTGTACGCGCTGGACGGGGAGTGGCAGCACCCGTCGCCGTGGCGGTCGCGCCCGGTGCCGGTGTCGCGGCTGCTGGCCGACGTGCACGAGCGGGTGGCGGTGGAGGCGTACCGGCGGGCGACGGCGGGCCCCGAGCCGGGCGGCTCGGACCGCATCCACGAGGCCCTGGACCGGCTCTCGACCGCGGCCGAGCTGACGGTGACCGGCAAGCGGCTGGTGGCGGAGCTGCGCTACGAGCTGAAGGCGGTCGACGCGTGAGCGCCCACTCCCACTCCCCCGCCCCGGCCCCTTCACCGGCCGGCCCGGGCCGCGGCCCCCGGGCCTCGGGGGCCCTCCGGCTCGCGGTGCAGCTGAGGCTGCTCGGCGTGCGGCCGGGGATGCGGCTCCTGGTGCACGCCTCCCTGCGCGGGACGGGGCTGCGCGCGGAGCAGCTGCGCGACGCCCTGACGGGCGTCCTGGGGCCGCGCGGGACCCTGGTGGTGCCCGCGTTCACCCCGGAGAACTCCAGGACCTCCAGCGCCCACCTGGAGCGGATCGCCGGCATGGACGAGGCCGAGGTGCGGGCCTTCCGCGACCGGATGCCGGCCTTCGACCCGGCGAGCACCCCCAGTCAGGGCATGGGCTCCCTCGCGGAGGCCGTGCGCACCGCGCCGGGGGCCGCGCGCAGCTCCCACCCGCAGACCTCGTTCGCCGCGCTCGGTGCGGACGCGGAGCGGCTCTGCGGCGGGCACCGGCTCGAATGTCACCTGGGTGAGGAGTCACCCCTGGGAAAGCTGTGCTGGGAGGGCGGACAGGTACTGATGATCAATGTGGGGTTTTCCGTCTGCACCGCTTTCCATCTCGCGGAGTATCGAATTCCGAAGCCCCCCTTGCGCATGTACGAGTGTGTGGTGAAGGTGAACCTTCCGGAGGGGCGGCAGCGCTCCCGCCAGGAGGGGGAGTGGACCGCGTACGAGGACGTCGCGCTGGACGACGGCGATTTCGCGGAGATCGGCAGGGCGTTCCCGGATTCGCGGGTGCGCAGGGGGCGGGTCGCAGGGGCGTCGACCATGCTCTTCTCCGTCCCGGAAGCCGTCGACCACGCCCTTGAGTGGATGACCGAAAACCGATGCTGATTGACTGAACGATGAGGGGATGTGGCGAAGCAGCTCCGGAATGATGTTTCTTCGCTCGCATCTTCGGGACGGGGGGCGTGTGCCCGCATCAGTGCAGCCGTATTTTTTTCTCAGTTATGCGCATACACCGAGATTCGGGGCCGGGGGGCCCGATCCCGACATGTGGGTGGAGCGCCTGTTCCGTGACCTCTGCAGCCATGTCATGGCGCTGACGGATCTGCCCGCCGGAGCCGAGGCCGGCTTCATGGACCGGGAGATACGCAGCGGCGAGGGCTGGTCGGAGCGGCTCGGGGCGGCGCTCGCCACCTGCCGGGTCTTCGTCCCGCTGTTCTCGCCGCGGTACTTCGCCAGTGAGATGTGCGGCAAGGAGTGGTACGCCTTCGCGCAGCGGGCGATCCACCAGGGGGCCCTGAGCAACCAGCCCGCCGAGGCCATCGTGCCCGCGTTATGGGTGCCGGTCCCGCCGTCCCAACTGCCCGGTCCGGCCGAGCGGTTGCAGTTCAACCACAACACCTTCGGCGAGCGCTACGTCACCGACGGGCTGTACGGGCTGATCAAACTCCGCGGTTACGCCGAGCAGTACGAACGGGCGGTGTACGAGCTCGCCAAGCGCATCGTCCGGGTCGCCGAGACCGTCCGCCTCGACCCGGTCCGCCCGCTGGACTACCGCGGGGTGCCGAGCGCCTTCGGCCCCACCGGCAGCAGCCCCGCCCGCACCCTGCACGTGACCGTGGCCGCCGCCTCCCGGCACGACCTGCCGGACGGGCGCAGCCCCGAGTACTACGGGGACAGCGCGCTGGAGTGGAACCCGTACCACCCGGTGGCCCAGCGGCCCATCGCCTACGTCGCCGAGGACCTGGTCAAGAACCTCAACTACCAGACCAGCATCGGCTCCTTCGACGACGAGGCCGGCCACTACGACAGCAAGCAGCCGCCGACCCGGCCGGAGATCCTGATCGTCGACCGCTGGGTGGTGGAGGACGAGCACCGCCGCCAGCGCCTGGCCGCCTTCGACCAGGAGTCCCGCCCGTGGGTCAACGTGGTCGTGCCGTGGAACCGCTACGACCACCAGAGCCGCGCGAAGGAGATCGAGCTGGCGCAGCGGCTGGAGGAGACCCTGCCCGTCAAGATGGGCCAGGGCCGGGCCGCCTGCCGGGCCGCCGCCAACGGGGTGGCCAACATGGAGACCCTCGGACAGATCCTGCCGCAGGTGGTCGAGGCCGCGGCGCAGCAGTTCCTCCGGCACGCCCAGGTCTACCTGCCGGCCGGCAGCACCCACACCGAACGCCCGCGGCTGCTCGGGCCGATGGGGATGAGCGGGCCTCCGGCCCCGCCGCGGGCGCCCTTCCCGCCCGACGCGTTCGGCGGCCACAACGACGGCAACGACAGCAACGACACCGACCGGGGGGACGCGGATGACAGCGAGTCGTGACACCAGGGACGGCCGTGACGGGCGCATCGTCACCTTCTACTCGTACAAGGGCGGCACGGGCCGCACCATGGCGCTGGCCAACACCGCCTGGATCCTGGCGGCCAACGGCAAGCGGGTCCTGGCGGTGGACTGGGACCTGGAGGCCCCTGGCCTGCACCGCTTCTTCCACCCGTTCCTGGACCCGTCCACGCTCGGGGCCACGACCGGGGTCATCGACCTGATCAGCGAGTACGCGTGGGCCGCCACCAGTCCGGTGGCGCGGCCCGACGACTGGCACAAGGACTACGCGCGGATCCAGCCGCACGCGGTCTCGCTGACCCCGGAGACCCTGGGCTGGGAGTTCCCCGACGGCGGCACGCTGGACTTCGTCTCGGCGGGCCGGCAGAACCGCGAGTACTCGGCGACGGTGTCCACCTTCGACTGGGACAACTTCTACGACCGGCTCGGCGGCGGGCTGTTCTTCGACGCCTTACGCGCCGACATGAAGCGGAACTACGACTACGTCCTGATCGACAGCCGCACCGGTCTGTCCGACATCGCGGACATCTGCACCGTGCACCTCCCGGACGTCCTCGTGGACTGCTTCACCCTGTCCGACCAGTCCATCGACGGCGCCGCGTCCGTGGCCCGCCAGATCGACGAGCGGTTCAACGACCGCGGCATCAAGATCTATCCGGTCCCGATGCGGATCGACGAGGGCGAGAAGGAGAAGGCCGACGCGGGCCGGGCTCTGGCCCGGATCAAGTTCGACCGGTTCCCCGGCGGCCTGGTCGGGGACGAGCTGACGTCCTACTGGGGCGCGGTGGAGATCCCCTACCGGCCGTACTACGCCTACGAGGAGACGCTGGCCACCTTCGGCGACGAGGCCGGGCTGACCAACTCCCTGCTCTCGGCGTTCGAGCGGCTGACCGCCGTGGTCACCGAGGGCGAGATCACCTCCATGCCGGCCATCGGCGAGGAGGTCCGCCTGCGCATCAGGGACGCCTTCACCCGGCGCCGTCCGGCGCTGCCGGCGGACCTGTTCCTGTCCTACGTCGCCGAGAACCGGATGTGGGCCGACTGGATCGAGTCGGTGCTCACCCGGGCCGGCTTCCGGGTGGTGCCCAAGGACGTCTCGGCCGAGCGGCCGCCGCCGGGCGCCACGGGCTCCGCAGGGGACACCCTCGGCGGCGGCACGGGCATCAGCATCGACACGGCCGCGCGCACGGTGGTGCTGCTCTCCACCGCCTACCTGAAGTCGGCCCGGGCGGTGGACGTGTGGGAGCGGGCGGCCGCCGAGGACCCGACCGGGGGCCGGCGCCAGCTGGTGCCGTTGAGGGTGGGCGACGTACGGCTGTCCACGCCGTACATCGACCGCAACCCGGTGGACCTCTTCCGCCTGGACGAGGTGCACGCCACCGCCGCCCTGCTGCGCGCGGTGGAGCGGCCCATGGCCCTGCCCGACAGCGTGGCGAGCGCCTCGCAGCCCGGTCCGCGCTTCCCGGGGACCGTTCCGAAGATCTGGAACGCCCCGCCCCGCAACCCCGGGTTCACCGGCCGCAGCATCGTGCTGGAGCGGATGCGCGACCAGCTCGGCGGCGGCATGGCCGTGGTGCTCCCCCAGCCGCAGACCCTGTTCGGCCTCGGCGGCGTCGGCAAGACCCAGGTGGCGCTGGAGTACGTGCACCGGTTCATGGCCGACTACGACCTGGTGTGGTGGATTTCCTCGGAGCAGACCGACGACGTGGTCGCCGCGCTGGCGGAGCTGGCCGTACGGCTGGGTGCGCAGACCGGCGAGGACATGGCGGCCGCCTCCCAGGAGGCGATCGACCTGCTGCGGCGCGGGGTGCCGTCCTCCCGCTGGCTGCTCGTCTTCGACAACGCGGACGATCCCGAGACCCTCAAGCGGTTCTTCCCGCCGGGCGGTCCGGGGCACGTGCTGGTGACCTCCCGCAACCAGTCCTGGTCGCAGTACGGCGACGCGCTGCCGGTGGACGTGTTCCTGCGCGAGGAGTCCATCGAGCACCTCCAGCGCCGGGCCCCGGGGCTCACCAAGGAGGACGCCGAGCAGGTGGCGGTCGCGGTGGGCGACCTGCCGCTGGCCGTCGAGCAGGCGGGCGCCTGGATCGCGGAGACCGCGACCCCGGTGGCCGCGTACATCGAGCAGCTGGCCCAGCAGGCGGCGAGCGTCCTGGGCCTGAACCAGCCGCCGGGATATCCGGAGCCGGTGGCCGCCACCTGGAACATCTCCATAGAGCGGCTCCAGTCCCGTTCGCCGGCCGCGGTGCGGCTGCTGCAGCTGTGCGCCTTCCTGGCTCCCGAGCCGATCTCGGCGAACCTGCTGTACAGCAAGGAGATGATCGACGCCCTCAAGCCCTACGACGCCTCGCTCCAGGAGAAGCTGGTGCTGGGCCGGGTGATCCGGGAGATCGGCCGGTTCGCGCTGGCCAAGGTCGACCAGGTCAGCAACAGCATCCAGGTGCACCGGCTGGTGCAGGCGGTGATCCGGTCGCAGATGCCGGAGGAGGACCAGCGGGAGGCCCGGCACGCCGTCCACCGGATCCTGGCCGGGGCCCGGCCGGACGACGACGAGCCGATCGACAACCCGGAGACCTGGCCGCGGTTCAACACCATCTGGTCGCACCTCACCCCGTCCGAGGCCCGGTACTGCAAGGAGCCGGAGACGCGCCGGCTGCTGATCGACCGGGTCCGCTACCTGTGGAAGCGCGGCGACTTCAAGGCCGCCTACCAGCTCGGCGAGGAGCTGCGCGAGGCCTGGAAGGAGATGCTGGGCAACGACGACCTGCAGTACCTGTACCTGCGCTTCCACCTGTCGAACATCCTGCGTTCGCAGGGCCGGTTCGTGGAGGCGAAGGAGCTGGACGAGGTCACGCTGGAGCGGCAGCGGGCGGTGCTCGGCCCCTCGCACCCGCACACGTACATGACCATGAGCGGTCTGGCCAACACGCTGGGCGCGCTGGGCCAGTACGGGATGGCGATGGAGCTGGCGACCGACGCCCACGAGGGGTTCAGCCAGATCTTCCACGAGGCGCACCCGCGCACCCTGGCGGCCGCGAACAACCTGGCGCTGAACCTGCGGCTGGTGGGCCAGTACACCCGGGCCCGCGAGATCGACCAGGAGGTGTACGACCTGCGCACGGAGGTGCTCGGCCCGGAGCACCCGTACACCCTGTCGTCGGCGCAGAACCTAGCCCGCGACCTGCGCGAGGTGGGCCGGTACGAGGACTCGGTGCAGCTGCTCAGCCGGACGTACGAGATCTACAAGCGGACGCTGGGGCGGGCGTTCCCGGGCACCCTGTCGGCCGCGAAGAACCTGGCGGTGTCGCTGCGCCGGGCCGGCCAGCTGGAGGACGCGGTGCGGCTGACCACGGCCACCCGGGCCCGCTACCGGGCCAAGTACACCTCGGTCAACCCCGACCTGCTGTCCTGCGAACTGAACCTGGCCTCGGACCTGTTCGCGACCGGGGACCCGGGCGGGGCGCGGGACCTGGCGCAGGAGGTGGTGGACGAGTACATGAAGGTGCCGGGCGAGCGGCACCCGTACACGCTGGCGGCCGTGAACAACCTGGCGGTCTTCCACTGGGGCACGGGCTCGGCGGAGGCGGCGGAGGCGATGCTGCGGCAGACGATCCGGGGGATGCGGGACGTCCTGGGCGACAACCACCCGCACACGGTCTTCGCGCACCTCAACCTGGCCAACGCCCGGGCGGACCTGGGCGATCCGGAGGGCGCCCTGGAACTGGAGCGGCTCTCCGTGCTGCGGCTGCGTGAGGCGCTCGGGGCGCACCATCCGGAGACCCTGGCGAGCAGCTCCAACATGGCGATCAGCCTGGACTCGATGGGCCGCAAGGAGGAGGCGGCGCGGCTGCGCGCCGAGGTGGTGTCCGAGCTGACCCGGCTGCTCGGCGAGGACCACAGCCTGACCCGGTACGCGCGGGACGAGCGGCGGATCCACCGGGACCTGGAGCCGCTCGCCGTGTGATCCGACGGAGGGCGGCGGGGGCCTCGGGCTCCCGCCGCCCGCCACCCGAGACGAGGGGGGCGTTGTGACCGACAGCACGACCTTTCGAAACGAGGACCTGCCGGCCCTCTTCCACCACACGGACCAGGCGGCGATATCCCGGCAGCGGGAGTCCACCCAGGCCACGAGGGCCCAGCTGCTGCTGCTCGTCGCGGCCGCGGGGGCGGCGGCGCTGCCGCCGGGGCCGGAGCTCGGCTCGCTGCACCTGTTCGGGCTGCTGAGCGTGCTCGGGTACGCGGGGGTGCTGGCCGTCGGCATGCGGGCGACCAGGCGCCGGGCCCGCCCGCAGTGGCAGCTCAACCGCAGTGCGGCGGAGTTCATCAAGTCGCTGGCCTGGCGGTACGCGGTGCACGGGGCGCCGTTCGGCACTGACGTGGCCGACCCGGGGGAAACGTACCGGACGCGGCTGGAGGCCGGGCTGGCCGAGCTGCGGAAGATGGGCTGGGAGGATCCGCGGACGGCGGGCTCCGTGCCGGAGGGCGCGGAGATCACCGGAGCGATGCACCGGCTGCGCGGCAGGGACTACCACGCGCGGCGGGAGACGTACGTGCGGGACCGGCTGATCGAGCAGCGCAACTGGTACCGGCGTCGGGCGGAGGTGTCGCGGCGGGCGACGCACCTGTGGTCGTGGACGATCGTCCTGCTGACCTGTCTGGCCCTGCTGTTCGCCCTGCTGAGGGCGTTCGGTTCGGGCCCGGGAGCGGGCCTGACGGGGCTGCTGAGCACGGCGGCGGCGGCCGGTATCGCCTGGAACGAGGTGCGCCGCCACCATCCGCTGATCGAGGCGCACACCCTGATCGAGCAGGACCTGGCGGCGATGATGGTCGTGATGCAGACGACGATCACCGAGTCCCAGTGGCCCTCGTCGGTGTACGAGACCGAGCGGTACGTCTCGCCGCAGCACACGGACTGGCTGGCCCGGCACAGCAGTTGACGCGCCGGTGGTGGGAGGGCGTAGGCGGGTGCGCGCGGCTCAGTCCCGGGTCACGCCCTCGCACCACAGGACGGTGACGGGCTTGCCCAGGGCCCGGGCGTAGGCCACGATCTCGGCGGTGCCGCCGTGCCCGCGGGCCGGCCGGCCGTCCCAGACGGCGACGAGCCGGTCGCAGGAGTCCGCGATGTAGGTGCCCGCGGCGTAGTAGGCCTCGTCCGTGGAGCGGGCGAAGTCCATCCGGACCTCCTGGGCGGCCCGGAGCCTGAGGCGCCGGTAGCGGTCCAGCGCCTCGGCGCCGTCGAAGGCCTCTTCGTAGTCGTCGCTGGGGATCACCACGGTGAGGTCGGCGCCGCATTCGAGCGCGATGGAGGCGAACAGCTGGTCCGCTCCGTCGGCGAGGCTGGAGAGGGCTTCCAGCGGCCCTTCGTGGCCGCCCAGTACGGCCCGCAGGCCGCTCTCCACAGGGCCGAGCACCGCGTCCGGGAGGGCCCGGTGCCCGGTCACGCCGATGCGTTTCATGCAGGAACCTTCCCCCGTGGACACGGCCGCCCTGGACATCCTCCCAGAAGGCGGGAGGACGTCCAGGGTGCCGACAGGGGCGCGCGGGGCATGGGTCAGTAGACGCTGACCCCGTAGGCGTTGAGCGCTTCGACCACGGGCTGGAAGAAGGTCGTGCCGCCGGAGGAGCAGTTGCCGCTGCCGCCGGAGGTGAGGCCGACGGCGCGGGTGCCCGAGTAGAGCGGGCCGCCGCTGTCGCCGGGTTCGGCGCACACGTTGGTGCGGATCATGCCGTAGACGACGTCGCCGCCGCCGTAGTTGACGGTGGCGTTGAGGCCGGTGACCCGGCCGCTGTGGGTGCCGGTGGTGGAGCCGCGCCGGGTCACGGACATGTTGACGGTGGCGTTGACGGCGCTGGTGATGTCCTGGCTGCCGACGGTCCCGGGCGGCACGGGCGTATTGCTGGCGTACTTGATGAGCCCGTAGTCGTTGTTGGGGAAGCTCGACCCGGTGGTGGAGCCGAGGACGGTCGTGCGGGCGGAGTTGGTCCACCAGGTGCCCGCGCCGTCGGTGCAGTGTCCGGCGGTCAGGGCGTAGTAGTTGCTTCCGCTGCGGACGTTGAAGCCGAGCGAACAGCGCCAGCTGTTGGCGTAGATGGCGTCGCCGCCGGAGGCCAGCTTGGTGAGCTTGCCGGGGATGCGTTCGATGCGCAGCGCTCCCGCCTCGGTTCCGGCCTCGCGCTTGATTCTCGCGAGGGCGGCGGCGGAGACGGTGGAGTCGGCGGAGACCACGAGGGTTCCGGTGGCGGGGTCGGCGTGCCAGGCGGTGCCCGCTACGTCGGCCCGCAGGACGGAGGCGCCGGCGGAGGCGAGCCGGTCGGCGCTGAAACCGCCGTCCTGGGGGTCCGCGCTCGCCGCGGTGGGCGCGGCGAGCGCTGCGGCGGCGGCCAGGCCGGTGGCCACCGCGAGCAGCCTGTTACGGGTGGTGCGCTTGATCCTCACTTCTCGTCCTCCTGGAGAGGGTCGGGGGCCCGGCGGTCGTGGGGGTGCCGGAGCCCGTGAGGCGCAGCCGGGGGCATGGCCGGCGCATGAACTTTGGCCGTGCCCCTGACAAGCGCTGTCGGGAGTGTCCTGTCGTCGGATACCGGTCGCAAGAGCGGCTTTCGGCCTCCGCACGCCGCCTTTCACCGTGCGGTGCGGTCTGTTCCGAGGGGGTGCGGAAGGCCGGGAGCGGAGGTCGGCGAAGGCGCGTTCGGGTGGCGCTCAGGAGCCCGGTCGGGGCCCGCGGCGATCACGCCCCGCGCCTCGGATATGCCGGCCTGCGGGCGGCGGAGGGGGCGTCGGCCGCGCCGGGCGGGCGCGGCCGCGACGGGCGGCTTCCGGCCGGGGCCGGGGCGGCCTGCGTCCCCGCCGGACTCCGCCGCCTGACCGGCCCGCTCGTGCGCGTACGCGGGGGATCGCCCCGGCGCTGTGGGCAGCGGGGCGGCCGGGTCGGGTGCGGCGCCCTCGGCGCCGGGGCCGAAGGCGCGTGCCGCCCCGGGCCCTTCGGGCCGGATCGCGACGGCCCGGGCGGTCGCGGCCGGGAGCCGGGAGCGTGCGGACGGACGGGCGGCGGCCGGGAGGAGCAGGCCCGTCACGGGCCCGGGGCTCCGGCGCACGCGGCACTCGGCGGTGCCGGTCCGCGGCGCGGCGCCTGCGCCGGCGTACCCCGGAACGGCCGGAATTCGACCTTCCGGGTAGCCGGCCGGGCAGGGGCCGCCGCCCGGTGCGAGGGCACCGCAGGGGGCGGGCCCGGCGAACACGGCGGCCCCTGCCCCGCGCCCGCGCCGGGTCCGCCGGGCCGTGCGCGGATCGTCTGCGTCATCGCTCATCCCGCTCAGCCCTTCCACGCGCGTCCGGACGGGAATCCCCGCATACGCCGTCCGGGCGCGTGGAACTGACGCGGACTCAGTCGCAGCAGCAGCCGCAGTTGCAGTCGCAGCAGCCGCCGTCGCCACCGCCGCCGGACCCGCCCTCGGAACCGCCGGTCGACGAGGAGTGCGGGCAGCAGTTGCAGCACTCGCAGGCGTCGCACCACGGGTCCCGCTTCTTGCGCGACCAGGGGCCCTCGTGATCGGCGCAGCAGATCTGGCAGGTGCAGAAGAGCCCGATGGCCACCGCGCAGCCGGCCAGCAGGCCGCGGCGCGGACGCTGCGGGTGCCGGCCGCCGCCGCCTCCGCCGCCGAAGCCACCGCCGCCGAACCCGCCGCCTCCGCCGAAGCCGTCGCCGCCGCTGCCGTACCCGCCGGACCCTGCGGGCGGCGGGCCGCCCGGTACCTGGGGGCGGTTCGGGTCGTAGGGGTTCGCGCCGTACGGGGCGCCGGCGTAGGGGTTGCCCCCGCCGCCACCGTTCCCGCCGTACGGGTTCGAGCCGTACGGGTCCGCGCCCTGCCCGGCCGAGGCGGTGGCCGTGTGGCCGCAGCTCATGGTCCCGAAGGCCCGGTCCACCGAGGTGCGCAGCTCGTGCACGAGAAGCCGGTGGGCGAGCCCCGCGTCGGCGAACTCGACCTCGCCCAGCGCCAGCCTGATGCCGTGCAGGGCGTCGTCGCAGAGCCTGCGGGCCTCGGTGAGGGATGTCCCGGTGGCGGTGAGCGGGTTCCAGGCACCCGCCTCGGCGTCGGCGACCCGGTCCTCCACGGCGTCCAGCAGGTGCGCGAGCCGCCCGAAGTACCGGCCGGCCTCGGCCAGCGCGGGGGCGTTGCCCGGCCGTCCGGCCAGCTGTGCGGTATGCGCGAAGGCAGCGGCCGTCGCGGTCTCCGTGGGCTCGGTCACCACGAGCACGGGAGTGCCGGGGCCGGCCAGCGTCTCGATGCCCGCCTGCCGGTCCACCGCGTCCACGAGCACCGCGGTGTCGAAGCCGAGCGAGGCTCCGGTGCGCGCACCGGCCCGGTCCCAGCCGCGGGCCACCCTGCGGGCGGCGGCGGCGATCGGGGCGCGGGCCAACAGCCCGTCCCGGTCGGCCACGTGGTCGCGCACCTTGGCGGAGGCCAGGACCAGTGACACGGCGGCCGCGAGCCGGGCGCCCTCGCCCTTGGCGACGGCGGCCGTGCGCATCCCGCGCAGCGGGCAGGGGCCCGCGGTGCGCCGGGAGCCGGGTGCGGGACCGGACTGAGCCTCCGTCAGAACGGAGACGAGCAGCCCGTCATAGTTCGTGACGATCCGGGCGAACTGCCCGTGGTCCCCCCGAAGTGCCAGGCACAGCCCGCACAGATGGGCCATCCACTCCGCCTTGAACCGCTCCCCGAGCCGGTGCGTGCAAGGCCTGACTATGCCGAACAAGCTGCTTCCCCCGTGTGTCGTACGCGTGCTTGCCGGGCATCGTATCGACCCGCCTCTTTCACCCGTACGTCCCCGCCGCCCACCCGTACGGCGGTGCCGGTCGTATTTTCACTCAGTCAGCAGCGGTAGCGACCAGGATCCTTGACCGTGCAACGGATGTTCTGCACCAGTACCGTCACGAAACCCCTGCGCGGCGACTATCCACTTGGCGCGTTGTCAGCATCATGGACGAGCATAGGGGCAGCGGAGAGAAGACAGAATGACCGCGGTGAAAGGAGGCAGTCCATGGGTTCGGTGCGCAAGGCGAGTGCCTGGCTGGGTCTCGTGGAGGACAGCGACGACGAGCGCTACTACGACGACGACTACGCGGAGGCCGCCCACGGTTCCGTCGCGGGCCCCGGTGACCAGTGGGTGACCGACCCCCGCGTCAAGGTGGCCTCCGAGTCGGCCGTGGAGCACGGCCGCCGGATCGCGACCGTCACCCCGGACGGGTTCCGGGACGCGCGCGGCATCGGTGAGCTGTTCCGCGACGGGGTCCCGGTGATCGTGAACCTGTCGTCGATGGACCCGACCGACGCGAAGCGCGTCGTCGACTTCGCGGCCGGACTGACCTTCGGTCTGCGCGGTTCGATCGAGCGGGTGGCGACCAGGGTCTTCCTGCTGACCCCGGCCGACACCCAGATCGTGAGCGGCGAGCCCGGCGGCCGCTCGCGCGACTTCTTCAACCAGAGCTGAGCAGGGCTCTCACCGGAAGGCGTCCAGCCCGGTGAGCGCCTTGCCCAGCACCAACTGGTGCATCTCGACGGTGCCCTCGTAGGTGAGCACCGATTCGAGGTTGGTGGCGTGCCGCATGACGGGGTATTCGAGCGAGATCCCGTTGGCGCCGAGGACGGTCCGCGCGGTGCGGCAGATCTCGATGGCCTCGCGGACGTTGTTGAGCTTGCCGAAGCTGATCTGCTCCGGCCGCAGGGTGCCCGCGTCCATCCGCCGGCCCAGGTGGTGGGCGAGCAGGATGCCCTTGTGGAGTTCGAGGGCCATGTCCGCGAGCTTGGCCTGGGTGAGCTGGAAGCCGCCGATCGGCTTGCCGAACTGCTCGCGCGTCCTCGCGTAGTCGAGCGCGGCCTCGAAACTGGCCCGCGCCGCGCCCATGGACCCCCAGATGATCCCGTACCGCGCGTGGCTGAGACAGCCGAGCGGTCCCTTGAGCCCGTTGACGAGCGGCAGCACCGCGTCGGCGGGCAGCCGTACGTCGTCCATGACCAGCTCGCTGGTGACGCTGGCCCGCAGCGACCACTTGTGCTTGATCTCCGGCGCGGAGAAGCCGGGCGTGTCGGTGGGCACGGCGAAGCCGCGGATCCCGTCGTCGGTCTGCGCCCACACCACCGCCACCGCGGCGACGGAGCCGTTGGTGATCCACATCTTGCGGCCGTTCAGCACCCAGTCGGTGCCGTCGCGCTTGGCGTGGGTCCGCATCGCCGCCGGGTCGGAGCCCACGTCGGGCTCGGTCAGCCCGAAGCAACCGATCAGCTCGCCCGCGGCCATGCCGGGCAGCCAGCGCTGCTTCTGCTCCTCGGATCCGTACTTCCAGATCGCGTACATGGCCAGCGACCCCTGTACGGAGACCAGCGAGCGGATGCCGGAATCGGCGGCCTCCAGCTCCAGGCAGGCGAGGCCGTACTGCACGGCGCTGGCGCCGGCGCACCCGTAGCCCTCCAGGGACATCCCGAGCGCCCCGATCGCACCGAGCTCCCGGGCCAGCTCACGGATCTCGGGGAGCTCGCCGCTCTCGTACCACTGGGCGATGTGCGGCAGCACCCGGTCGGCGGCCCAGGTGCGGACGGTGTCCCGGACGGCGAGGTCCTCGGGCCCGAGGAGCTCGTCGAGCCCGAGCGGATCGGTGGGAACGAAGGACACGGGGCCTCCCGGCGGCCTGAGCGGAACCTGGCGGCGCAAGTTTTCGCGCCCACCCGAAGCTATTGGCCTGCGGCGGGCAAATCCAGCCCCACTTTCCGGCGCGGGGCCGGCGGGGCGGGACGCGCGCGGCCGGACGGCCCGCGCGGTCAGCCGGCTTGTTCGACCGGGGTCGGCCGCGGCTCGCCCTTCGCCTGCGCGGGCAGTCGCACCGGCTCGGCCTCCCCGGCCGCTCCGCAGTCCATCACCCGCGGCAGCTTCAGCGCCATCACGGCCCCCGCGAACAGCAGCCCCGCACTCACCAGCAGCGTCACGTGCAGCCCGTGCACGAAGGAGTGCCGGGCCGCCGCGTACAGGGCGGCTCCCGCCGGGCCGCCGAGGCCCGAGGCGATCTGGTACGCCTCGCCGAGGGAGTTCGCGGCGCCCGCCGACTCCGCCGCCGAGACCCCCGGCACCGAGGCGAGCCCCGGCCGGTAGGCCGCGTTCATCACGCTGCCCAGCAGCGCGATGCCGATGCCCGCGCCCAGCTGGTAGGAGGTCTCGCCGATCGAGGCCGCCCCGCCCGCGGTCTCGGCCGGGGCCTCGCTCAGCATCGACTCGTACGCGGCGAACAGCGTGGTCTGCAGCCCGAAGCCGAGCAGGATGAAGCCGACGGTCAGCAGCACCGGCCGGTCCTGCTGGCCCATCAGCGTCAGCAGGAGCACGGCGAAGGCCGTCAGCAGGAAGCCCAGCGACACCATGGTGCGCGGCCCGACCCGGGCCAGGGTGTACGAGCCGGTGGCGCCCGCGGCCATGGCGGCGAAGGTCAGCGGCAGCAGGCGCAGGCCGGTCTCCAGCGGGCTGAGGTGCAGCACCAGCTGGAGGTACTGGACGGCGATCAGCTCCAGCCCGACCAGCGCGAGCATGGCCAGCACGATGCAGGCGACCGAGGTGGAGAAGGCGGGCCGCGCGAACATCCGCATGTCGATGAGCGGGTGCTCGCGCCGCTTCTGGCGGCGTACGAAGAGCACGAGCAGCGTCGCGCCGATCAGCAGCGGGACCAGCGCCTCGGCGTCGAGGAGGTGCCGTTCGGCGCCGATCCGCTTGATCCCGAGCACCGATCCGAGCACGCCGGCGGCGGCCATGAGCGCACCGAGCACGTCCCAGGGCCCGTCCGCGGAGCCGCGCGACTCCGGCAGCAGCCAGCGGCCGAGCGGGAGGATCAGCGCCATCAGCGGGATGTTGATGAGGAAGACGGAGCCCCACCAGAAGTGCTCGATGAGAAAGCCGCCGAGGACGGGGCCGCTGGCCGCGCCGATCGCGGCGACGGCGGTCCAGATGCCGATGGCGAGGGCCCGCTCGCGCCGGTCGGGGAAGACCTGGCGCAGGATCGACAGGGTGGCCGGCATGATCATCGCGCCGCCGATGCCGAGCAGGGCGCGCGCGGCGATGAGGACCTGGGCGTTGTCGGCGAAGGCCGCTATCGCGGAGGCCACGCCGAAGAGCCCGTATCCGAGGAGGAGGATGCGGCGGCGGCCCACCCGGTCCCCGAGGGTGCCGAAGAGGATCAGCAGCGAGGCGCAGACCAGCGGGTAGGCGTCGACGACCCAGAGGAGCTCCATCGGGCCCGGCCGCAGGTCTTCGGTGACGGACGGGACCGCGACGTGCAGGATCGTCGCGTCGAGAGCGACGAGGACCAGGCTGACGCAGAGAACGGCCAGGACGACCCAGCGGTTGGCGCCGCCGGAGGCCGCTCCCAGCCGCTGCCAGGGCGAAGGGGTCCCGGCCGTGGCCGTGTGCGTCCCCGCCATGCATGTACCTCCCAGGTGATCCCTCGCGCTCGGTGGACCAGCGTCTGGCGGAGCCACGGGGGGGTGGTGCGCTGTGCGGCATCCAACGGGGTCCGGCATCGACACGCGAGTGAACGGTCAGCGTACGCGAGTTCGTGTGCCCGACACGTGGTCAAGCTCTCATACCGGCGGCGCCCCCCGTGTGGCGTGCGCCACTCCCCCGCCCCGGAGTGCTCCCCCGCGTACACGGCCGCTCACGTTCCGTGCTCCTCGGCGCCGGCCCCTGTCGGACGCCACCGATAATCATGCCTGTGGAAGATCTTGGATTTCGCCGGGCCGCGCCCGCACTGGCCGCCTTCGCCGCGGTCCGGCTGCTCGGGCTGACCGTGCTCGCGGTGTGGGGCGCGGTGGCGGGCAGCAGCCCGCACACGCTGCTGTCCGCCCGATGGGACTCGCTCTGGTACGCCCGCATCGCCGCCGAGGGGTACGGCTACGAGATCGCCCTGCCGAACGGGGACGTCCACTCGAACCTGGCGTTCTTCCCGCTGCTGCCGTGGCTGGAGCGGGGGGTGTCGGCGGTGACCGGGCTCTCGTACGGTTCGGCGGGCCTGGTGGTGTCGGTGCTCGCCGGGCTCGCCGCAGCCTGGGGGATCTTCGCGGTGGGAGACCTGCTCCACGGCCGCCGCACCGGGGTGTTCGCGGTCGCCGTCTGGGCGGCGCTGCCCGTGGGGATCGTGCAGTCCATGGCGTACAGCGAGTCGCTGTTCACCGCGCTGGCCGCGTGGGCGCTGTACGGGGCCCTGCGCGGCCGGTGGCTGACGGCGGGGCTGCTCGCCGCCGGGGCCGGGCTGACCCGCCCGGTCGGCGCGGCGGTCGTCGCCGCGGTGTGGGTGGCCGTCGTACTGGCGTGGCGCCGCGGGGAGCGGTCGTGGCGGATGGCGGCGGGGGCGCTGCTGGCTCCGGCGGGCGCGGCCGCGTACGTCCTGTGGGTGGGCGCGCGCACCGGGGGCGGCCTGCTCGGGTACCTGGACGTCCAGGCCGGCTGGGGCAACGGCTTCGACGGCGGCTGGGCCTTCGCCCGCTTCGTCGGGGCGAAGCTGGCCTCGTCCGCCTGGCCGGCCGGGCTGGGGCTGATCGTCGGTGTCGCCCTGGTGCTGTGGCTGTACGCGGCGTGCGTGCGGCAGCGGCAGCCGGCGCCGCTGCTCGTGTACTGCGGGATCGTGGTGGCGCTGGCGCTGTGCGCGTCGGGGTACTTCGGTTCGAAGCCGCGGCTGTTGCTGCCGGCCTTTCCGCTGATGCTGGTGCCGGCGGTGGCGCTGGCCCGGTGGCGGACCCGGCGGGCGGCCCTGGTGGTGGGCGCGGTCGCCCTGGCGTCGGCGGTGTACGGGGCGTTCTGGCTGAACGGCTCGGGCCCGCCCTGAGGGGTAATCGACCTGCGGCAATAAAGCCCGAATAAGCGGCCGAAACAATTTCCGGACACCGGATCGAGAAGGATCCAACCCCTGCCGGAATACGGGGAATTAAGGCCCGTGTGAGACCAACTCCACATCACATGGTCATCACAAAGCCCGCGATTCGCCCGGGCCGACCAGCGCCGGGCGGTAACGTCGATTGAGTGCGTACCGATCAAATCCTGACCCGTCTGGAGCGGGTCTTCGCCCGGCTGGACCGGGAACCAGAGCGACCGGCTCATCTGCAGACTCCGCAGATGAGCCGGCACCGCGTCGTGCTCCTGGGATCGACCCTCGCGTTCTACCTCGCCATCGTGGTGGCCGTGCTGACCACCTCCTGGCTGGTCCGCCTGGACTGGCAGATCATGTTCTTCCGGCCCTACGAGCAGTGGCCGCAGCTGCACGCCTTCCTCGACTACCTGGTCGTACTCGGCCAGCGCGGGCCCACCGCGGTCATGGTCGCCGCGTGGCTCGGCTGGCGCTCCTGGCGGCAGCACACCCTCCGCCCGCTGATCACCCTCGGCGTCGCGCTGCTGCTGCTCAACGTGACCGTCGGGTCCGTGAAGCTGGGCCTGGGCCGGCTCGGCCCGCACTACGCCACGGAGATCGGCTCGGCCGAACTCTTCGCGGGCGGCGATATATTCCCTTCCGGCCACACCGCCAACGCCGTCGTGACCTGGGGAATCCTGGCCTACCTGGCTTCCACCGTGGTCACCCGGCGGGTGCTGTCCGTGGTGTCCGCGGTCGTCTCGCTGAGCGTCGGGGCCACCACCGTGTACCTCGGCACGCACTGGGTCAGCGACGTCCTGCTGGGCTGGTCCGCGGGTCTGCTGATCCTGCTCGCGCTGCCCTGGTTCGAGCCGCTCATCGCGCGGACCGAGGCCTACGTCTTCGATCTGCGCGAGCTGCTGCGCCGCCGGGCCGAGACCGGACGGATGCCCGCACCGGTGGTCTCCGCGCTCACCCCGCTGCTCTCCGCGGGCGGCAAGTGGCGGCTGAAGCCCGTCGCCGAGACCGCCGGCGAGCCGGCCCCGGCGCCCGCCGCGGCGACGCCGGCCGGCAGCGCGGCGGGGCACTCCCCGGCGCACCGTTCGGCCGTGCACCCGGCCAACCGGCCGCACCTGATCCGCTCCGAGCGGACCCCGGTGACCCCGGTCGGCAGCCGCCGCCCGGCCCACCCCGCGCACCCCGAGCGGGCCGGAACCCGGGGCACCGCGGCCCGTCCGGTCGCCGGCGGCTGACGGCCGCGACGGGGGCGGTACGCACCCTCCACCCCCGTGACACGAAGGCGGGCCGGGTCATCGACCCGGCCCGCCTTCGGCGTTCGTCAGCGCCACGCCCGGACGTTCGTCCGTCCCGGGTCACGCTTGTGTCACAGAATATCTACAGTCGCCAATTGCTTTCCGGACCGCGACACGCCCGGGCTGCGGACGTATTCGAATTTCCGTCGAGAACCACGAAATTGCGGCTGTCCATTTCCATCGATCCCTTGGACCGGACCAGCTGAATCCCCCTCAGGTCCACTACATTTCCTTCACTTCCCCGGCCCGACGGCCCGCCCCAGGAGATCTCTGAGGTCCCTCATCCGATCCGTGAGACCGGACGGCTCGACCACTTCGAACTCACAACCGAGCAGCAGGATGTGAATCACCAGAACGTCCAGGTTCACGGCCCCGGTGCGCAGCAGGCAGGTGTGCGCGTCGACCGGTTCCAGGACCCCGTCGCTCGGCCCGATGATCTGCGCCGCCTCCTCTTCCGGCACCTTCAGCCGCACCACCGCGCGGGCGGCGTAGACCCGCTGCGAGACGCCTTCGGAGACGAAGGCGGCGAGGTCCTCGGCCGGTGGCGGGCGCGGGGTGAAGCGCGGCCCGTGGGGCGGTCTGGGCTCGATCCGGTCCGCACGGAAGGTGCGCCACGCCTCGCGGTCCAGGTCCCAGGCGACCAGGTACCAGCGGCGCTCCGTGCAGACGAGCCGGTGCGGTTCGACGGTGCGGCGGGTGAGACTGCCCCCGTGGTCCCGGTACTCAAAGCGAAGGCGCTCGGCGTCCCTGCAGACCGAGGCCAGTTCGGTCAGCACCGAGGCGTCCACGGTGGAGCGCTGGGCCCCGCGCAGCATCGGCACCGTGAACGCGTTGAGGGCGGACACCCTCCGGCGCAGCCGCGACGGCAGGACCTGCTCCAGCTTCGCGAGGGCCCGCACGGAGGCCTCCCCGATCCCCTCGACCCCGTGGCCCGCGGCGGTCCGCAGCCCGACGGCGACGGCCACGGCCTCGTCGTCGTCCAGGAGCAGCGGCGGCAGCTCGGCGCCCGCCCCCAGCTGGTAACCGCCGCCGGTCCCGGGAGTGGCGTTCACCGGATACCCGAGCTCCCGCAGCCGGTCCACGTCGCGCCGCACCGTCCGGGCGGTGACGCCCAGCCGGTCCGCGAGGTCGGCGCCGGTCCACTCGCGGTGGGCCTGGAGCAGGGAGAGCAGGCGCAGCAGCCGCGCGGAGGTCTCGAGCATCCCCCGAGTCTGCCAGTGGCGCCGCCGCGCGCGGCCCGTGATCGCCCTGCCGCCCCCGCCCGGGAAACGGGGCCCGCCCCGGCCGGACGCACCACGTTCGGCTCCGCCGCAGGCGCGGGCTAAGGCCGGGGGCCCGCCTGGCCTACGGGGTTCGGCTTCGCCGCAGGCGCAGGGACCGGTACGCCCGCAGGCGCCGGACTCGGCTTCGCCCCCGGCACGGGAACGGGCGCAGGGGTCGGCTTCGCCGCGGGCGGCGGGGGCGGGTCCGGGAGGAGCAGGAGGGTGCCCACCTCGATCGCCGCCGGCTTCGGCCCGATCGTCTGCCGGTTGGCCTCGTACAGCGCCTGCCATCCGCCCTTCACCCGCCGCTCACGGGCGATCGTGACCAGTGTGTCCCCGCCCCGGACCGTGTGCATCCGCCCGGCGAGTCCGTAGCGCTTGGAGCAGACCGGCCACGCGTTCCACCCCTGCGCCGCCAGGACCTCCTGTGCCACCCGGATCTGCTGCGCGCGCTGCGCCAGGTCGGCCCGGGGCGCGTACGCCAGGCCGCCGTACTCCTCCCACGTCGGCTGCCAGAACTGCAGCCCGCCGTAGAAGCCGTTGCCGGTGTTGACCGCCCACCGCCCGCCGCTCTCGCAGTCGGCCACGCAGTCCCAGGGCCACTCCCCGCCGGGCCCGCAGTCCCCCGGTCCGCTCCCGATCACGCCCGGCGAGCCCGGGTGCGCGGCCCCGGCCGGACCCGGCGCGGGCGGCGGCGGTGCCGCGTCCGCCGCCCCCTGGAGCGGTACGAGCACCAGCACGGCGGCGGCCGCGGCGGCGCGGACGGCCCGGGGGATGCGGAGGTTGGGCATCGGATCACGCTACGCAGCGCCCCGCGGCGCCCCACGGCCCGCCACGCGGCGGGTCACGCCACCCCACCCGGTCGGCCGACCGCACCCGTCCGCCGAAACGGCCACACCCGGCCACCAACTGCGCACGAGTAGAAACCAGTTGGCACAAAAACGAAGCCCTGGGCGCACGGTTCACCCTTCCGGGCGCCCGGTTCGAATCCGTTCCCTCAAATGGCGTGACCCCGGCCACCGCTCCTGCGTTGTGCCCGGCGAGCCGGGAGCCTCCCGGACCCGCACCTATGCCGAGGAGCCACCCCGTGCCGCGCATGCTCGACGTCAGTGATGAGGTACGTGCCGAGATCGGTGACGAAGAAGCCGACAGGCTGCTCGTCGGCGACGACGCGCCGCGCAGTTACGACTGCACCTCCTGCCGCACTCCGGGCGACCCCGAGAACGACCGCACCAGCACGGTGCTGTTCGTCGGCGAGGAGACCGCCGTCCTCGCGTTCGCCCACGCCACCTGCATCCCCTCGCAGGTCGTCTCCGTCTCCGAGGAGCAGCTCCAGGGCGCGGTCCGCAGCATCACCGGCGACAGCCCGGCCTCCGCGTCGGACACGGGCGCGCCCGCTCCGCAGAACGTGCCCGGCGGACAGGCCGTCCTCGGCATCACCAGCGGCCTCGTGCTCATCGGCGGCGAGCTGCACCCGGCCCTGGTCGTCGAGCCGACCGCGCCGATCGCCCGCCCGGGCAGCGACGGCCCCGGCGACGACTTCCTGCCGCTCCTGATCGAGCAGGGCTTCATCCCGGTGACCGACACGTCCGAGCTCCCCACCCTCCTCGGCGGATGGTCGGTCCTGCTCGCGGCCGGGCAGCTGCACGCCGTGCTCCAGCCGGGCGCCGAGGGCGGCGGCCAGGTCGCCTGGTGGCAGGCGCACCAGGCGCTGTCGGTCACCGACGGCTGGCGGACCGCCGTCCAGAAGACCCAGCGCGTGCTCATCTACGCCGCCCCGGTCGGCTCCATCGGCCAGCAGCCCCGTGAGGACCTGCTGCGCGACGCGCTGGACAAGGCCGCCGCCGCGGGCAAGCTCGTGGCCGCCGCGATGCCGCTGGCGGGCACGCCCGGCGCCTGATCCGGCGGGTACCCGAAGACGGCCGCCCGGTCCCCGTGGAGGGGGCCGGGCGGCGTGCGCCGGGGGTGTGCGGTCCGTCCCGCACACCCCCGGCGATCTGTGTTTCCCGCCCCTTCACCCCGCATCCGCAGCGCGCCGGTTTCGTTGGCTGATACGTGCATCCATACGACTCCTCCCGCGCCCCGTCCTATCCGAGCGCCGTCCCCGCCATGCGTCCCGTACGCGACCGGGACAGCTCTCCGGCCGTCTCGCACACCCCGATCTACGACGCGCTGTACTCGGAGTACCTGCGCGCCTTCCGGGCCCTGCCGGGCGACCGCACGGGCGAGGAGGACCTCGGGTTCACGGCCTTCTCCTACGGGGGCGGCTACACCGGCACGTACGGCGGCGGCTGGAGCGGTTCGGGCTGGCAGCGGGCCGAGTGGCAGCCCTCCTACGGCTCGCAGGCCCCGTCCCAGACGCCCTCCCCCGCACAGCAGCAGCCCCAGCCGCAGACCCAGCCCGCCTACTCGTACGCGGGCAGCCCCGGATACGCCGACGGGCGGCAGCACCAGACCGGGATGACGCACATCCCGGCGGCCCTGCCGCCCGCTCCGCGCCGGGGCTACTGACCCCGGACCGCCGCTACTTCTTCTTCTTGTACTGGGCGCCGCGCTTCTCGCGCACCCGCACCGAGATGTGGATCGGGGTGCCCTCGAAGCCGAACTCCTCGCGCAGGCGGCGCTCGATGAAGCGCCGGTAGCCGTGCTCCAGGAAGCCGGAGGCGAACAGGACGAACCGCGGCGGCTTGCTCCCCGCCTGGGTACCGAACAGGATGCGGGGCTGCTTGCCGCCGCGGATCGGGTGCGGGTGGGCGGCGACGACCTCACCGAGGAAGGCGTTCAGCCGGCCGGTGGGGACGCGCGTCTCCCAGCCCGCGAGCGCGGTCTCGATCGCCGGGACCAGCTTCTCCATGTGCCGGCCGGTGAGCGCCGAGACGTTCACCCTGGGCGCCCAGGAGACCTGCTGCATCTCGGTCTCGATCTCGCGCTCGAGGTAGTAGCGGCGCTCCTCGTCGAGCTCGTCCCACTTGTTGTAGGCGATGACGATGGCACGGCCGGCCTCGACGGCCATGGTGATGATGCGCTGGTCCTGGACGCTGATGGTCTCGGTGGTGTCGATCAGGATGACCGCCACCTCCGCCTTCTCGACGGCCGCGGCGGTGCGCAGCGAGGCGTAGTAGTCGGCGCCCTGCTGGAGGTGGACCTTCTTGCGGATACCGGCGGTGTCGACGAACTTCCAGGTGACGCCGCCGAGCTCGATCAGCTCGTCGACCGGGTCGCGGGTGGTGCCGGCGAGCTCGTTGACGACGACCCGGTTCTCCTTCGCGACCTTGTTCAGCAGCGAGGACTTGCCGACGTTCGGGCGGCCGATCAGCGCGATGCGGCGCGGGCCGCCGGGGGCGGCGCCGCCGAAGGTCTGCTCGGGGGCCTCGGGCAGGACGTCGAGGACGGCGTCGAGCATGTCGCCGGTACCGCGGCCGTGCAGCGAGGAGACCGGGTGGGGCATGCCGAGGCCCAGGGACCACAGCGAGGCGGCGTCGGACTCGCCGCTCTGGCCGTCGACCTTGTTGGCACACAGGACGACGGGCTTCTTCGCCTTGCGGAGCAGCCGGACGACGGCCTCGTCGCTGTCGGTGGCGCCGACCTTGGCGTCCACGACGAAGACGACCGCGTCGGCGGTCTCGATGGCGTACTCGGCCTGGGCGGCGACGGCCGCGTCGATGCCGAGGACGTCCTGCTCCCAGCCGCCGGTGTCGACGACCTTGAAGCGCCGGCCGGCCCACTCGGCCTCGTAGGTGACGCGGTCGCGGGTGACGCCGGGCTTGTCCTCGACGACCGCCTCGCGGCGGCCGATGATGCGGTTCACCAGCGTCGACTTGCCGACGTTGGGGCGGCCCACGACGGCGAGGACCGGCAGCGGGCCGTGGCCCGCCTCCTCGATGGCGCCTTCGACGTCCTCGAGGTCGAAACCCTCTTCCGCGGCGAGCTCCATGAACTCCGCGTACTCGGCGTCGCCAAGTGCTCCGTGGTCGTGCTGGTCGTTCATGAAGTCCGTTCCTCGTCGTTCGTGGTGATCGGTGGTGCCCGCGCAGCGCGGTTCCACTACTGGTTTCAAGTCTCGCTCAGCGCCCGGTCAGGCGCTTGGCGTCGGCCAGGTGGGCGGTCAGCCGGTCCTGGATGCGTACGGTGGCCTGGTCCAGCGCGGTACGGGTACGGCGGCCACTGCCGTCCCCGGCGTCGAAGGCCGAGCCGAAGACGACGTCGACCCGGCTCTTGAAGGGCGGCAGGCCCGGGACCAGCCTGCCGCGGCCCGCGGAGCTGCCGAGGACGGCGACGGGCACGATGGGCGCGCCGCTGCGGACCGCGAAGTACGCCAGTCCCGCGCGCAGCGAGGCGAAGTCGCCCTCGCCCCTGCTGCCCTCGGGGAATATCCCGAGGGCCCCGCCCTGGTCGAGCACGGCGAGGGCGCGGCCTATCGCGGCCCGGTCGGCGCCGGAGCGGTCGACCTTGACCTGTCCGATGCCGTCCAGGAGGGGGCCGAGCGGGCCCACGTACGCTTCCTTCTTGATCAGGAAGTGCAGGGGGCGGGGTGCGGTGCCCATGACCATGGGGCCGTCTATGTTGTGCGTGTGGTTCACGGCGAGGATGACGGGGCCCGAGGCGGGCACCTTCCAGGCGCCCAGTACGCGCGGCTTCCACAGCCCGTACATGAGGCCGATGCCGATGCGCCTGCCGACCGCCGCACCCTTGAGGGAGGGCGTTCGGCTCACTTGCGGCCCGCCCGCTTCTCCTCGACGAGCGTCACGACGCACTCGATGACCTGGTCGAGCGTGAGCTCGGTGGTGTCCACCTCGACCGCGTCGCCGGCCTTGGCCAGCGGGGAGGTCTTGCGGCCGGAGTCCGCGGCGTCGCGCTTGATCAGCGCCGCCTTGGTGGCCGCGAGGTCGGCGGCCTCCTTGCCGCGCAGTTCTCCGCTGCGCCGGGCGGCGCGCGCCTCGGCGGAGGCGGTCAGGAAGACCTTGAGGTCGGCGTCGGGGAGGACGGTGGTGCCGATGTCCCGGCCCTCGACGACGATCCCGTCCGCCTCCCGGGCCGCCTCGGCGGCGATGGAGCGCTGCAGCTCGGTGATGAGCGTGCGCACCTCGGGGACCGCGCTGACGGCGCTGACCCGCGAGGTGACCTCCTGGGTCCGGATGGGACCGGCGGCGTCGAGGCCGTCCACCGTGATGGTGGGGGCGGCCGGGTCGGTGCCGGACACGATGGTGGGCTTGCCGGCGGCGACCGCCACGGCCTGCGCGTCGTCGGTGTCGACCCCGTTGGAGATCATCCACCAGGTGATGGCCCGGTACTGGGCACCGGTGTCCAGGTAGCGCAGCCCGAGCTTGGCGGCCACGGCCTTGGAGGTGCTGGACTTGCCCGTGCCGGAGGGACCGTCGATGGCGACGATCACGGCGGACGGAGCTGCGGTTTCCACGGTGCGGGCACCTTCCTGGTTGCGCGTGCGTGTCAGGGCGCGGCAAAACGCCCCCCTGCAAGGTTACCGGGCCCCGGGGGGTGTCTCGCCGGTCAGGCCGGGCTTTCCGGCCCGCGGGCTACTGCTTGCGCAGGGCCCAGCCCCGTTCCCGCAGCTCCGCGGTCAGGCCGGCCACGGAACGCGGCTCCACCATGAGCTGGACGAGACCGGCCTGCTGGCCCGTCGCGTGCTCGATCCGCACGTCCTCGATGTTGACCCCGGCGCGGCCGGCGTCGGCGAAGATCCGGGCCAGCTCGCCCGGCTGGTCGCTGATGAGCACGGCCACCGTCTCATAGGCCGCGGGTGCCGCTCCGTGCTTGCCCGGGACCCGTACCCGGCCCGCGTTGCCGCGGCGCAGCACGTCCTCGATGCCGGCGGCTCCGCCGCGGCGCTTCTCCACGTCGGCGGACTGCAGGCTGCGCAGGGCGTCCACGGTCTCCTCCAGGTCGGCCGCGATCCCGGCGAGGACGTCGGCGACGGGTCCCGGGTTGGCCGACAGGATCTCCACCCACATCCGCGGGTCGGAGGCCGCGATCCGGGTCACGTCCCGGATGCCCTGCCCGCACAGGCGTACGGCCGTCTCGTCGGCCTCCTCCAGCCGGGCCGCGACCATGCTGGAGACGAGCTGGGGGGTGTGGGAGACGAGCGCGACGGCCCGGTCGTGGGCGTCCGCGTCCATCACCACCGGTACGGCCCGGGAGAGGGCGACCAGCTCCAGCGCGAGGTTGAGGACCTCGTGGTCGGTGTCCCGGGTCGGGGTGAGCACCCAGGGGCGGCCCTCGAAGAGGTCCGCGGTCGCGGCGAGCGGCCCGGACTGCTCCTTGCCCGCCATCGGGTGGGTGCCGATGTAGGCGGTGGCGTCCACGCCGAGCGCGGCCAGTTCCCGCCGGGGTCCGCCCTTGACGCTGGCCACGTCCACGTACGCGCGCGCCGCGCCGCGCCCTATGAGGTCGGCCAGGGTCGCGGCCACGTGGGCCGGGGGTACGGCGACGATCGCGAGGTCGACCTGCTCCTGCGGGGGTTCGTCGGTGCCGGCCCCGAGGGCGGCCGCCGTGCGGGCCCGGTCCGGGTCGTGGTCGGCGAGGTGCACGGTGATCCCGCGGGCGGTCAGCGCGAGCGCCGCGGAAGTGCCGATCAGTCCGGTTCCGATGACGACGGCGGTTCTCACGGGGCGCTCCACGGGTGCTGTGACGACAGGTTCTGACTCAGGGTAGCCAGACGTCACGCCGCGAGGGCCCGGCTGCCCGCCCTGTGGGACGGCGCCGGGCCCTCGTGGGGCGGGGCCGTCAGAACTTCTGCTGCCGGAGGATGTCCTCGAGCGAACCGGAGGGGATCTCTCCGGCCGGTGTCAGCTTGTCGACGGCCTGCGGCAGGCTCTGGGCGATCTGGTCCGCCGCCTGTTCCGGCGAGACCCCGGCCTGGGCCGCGACCTTCTGGAGGGTTTCGTCCGGCAGGGCCTCGCTGATCTGCGCGCCGCTGACCTGCTTGTTCTCGCCGGTGCCGATCCAGGACTGGGCCTGGTCGGCCAGGCCGGACTTGGTCAGCATGTCCATGAGGCCGCCGAGCGGGTTGTTGTTCGCGCCGCCGGCGGCCTGGCCGCCACCGCCGGCGCCACCGCCCATGAGCGCGCCGAGGAGGGCGCCGAGGATGTCGCCTCCCCCGCCGCCGCTCCCGCCCTTGCCGCCGCCGAGGAGGCCGCCGAGAAGCGAACCGAGGTCGTTACCTGCCATCGTCATGCCTTTCGCAGGAGGGCCGGGCCGCGCGGACAGCGCCGTACCCGGCATCGAGACACGGACAATGTCGCCCGAACCGGACCACGTCGCCACCCGGCACCCGGGCCGGCCGCCACTGCGGTAGAACGATCGGCATGATCTTCCACATCGTCCCGCTCGCCGACTGGACCGCCGCGCCCGAGCTCCCGTACGCCCCGCCCTCGCTGGACTCCGAGGGGTTCGTGCACTGTTCGGCCGACCGGGCGACGGTGCTGGACATCGCCGAGACGCACTACCGGGCGCTGCCGGGGACCCTGCTGGCGGTCGAGCTCGACGAGGACGCCCTGACGGCGGAGGTCCGCCGGGAGGGTGATTCCGCCGGCCGTTTCCCACATGTTTTCGGTCCGCTGAACCGGGACGCCGTGGTCCGCGTGTGGGAGGTCGTACGCACACCTGGCACACCTGCCTCACTGGCACCATGGCAGCAGGGCTCGTGAAACGGCGCGGCAGGCTTCACCTGAGGCCCGCCGCAGGCCAGGATGCTGCACGCCGATCCGGCCACACAGCGAGGAGAGACTGATGAGCGACCCCACGCAAACCGCCCGGCGCACGGTACTGGTGATCGGAGCGGCCACCCTGGCGGGCGGCGCCCTGACCGCCTGCGGCAGCGGCGCCGACGGCGCGGACACCGGGTCCGGTGAACCGAACGGCGCCGCCAGCCCGCCGCCCGGCGACGCCCCCGCCGCCACCCCTTCGGCCGGCGGCGCGCCCGCGGGGAAGGCCATCGCCAAGGCGACGGACGTGCCCGTGGGCGGCGGCAAGGTCCTCAAGGAGCAGAAGGTCGTCGTCACCCAGCCCACCGCGGGGTCCTTCCGCTGCTTCACGGCGGTCTGCCCCCACCAGGGCTGCCTGGTGACCAAGGTGGAGGACAACGCCATCAACTGCGCCTGCCACAACAGTGAGTTCAAGGCCACCGACGGCGCGGTGATCAAGGGCCCGGCCACGAAGGGGCTGGCCGAGAAGAAGATCACGGTCTCCGCGGACGGCAACATCACGCTGGCGTAGCGGGCGCTCGCAGCCCTGCCGGCCTGCGGAAAAGGCCCGGCAGGGCGGGTGCGCCCCGGCGTAGGCTCCCCGGATGGACGATCTGACGCTGGTACGGGACCACACGGTCTACCGGTGCGTGATGGGCTCCCGGGCGTTCGGGCTGGCCACGGAGACCAGCGACACCGACCGGCGCGGCGTCTACCTCGCGCCGACCCCGCTGTTCTGGCGGTTCGACAAGCCCCCCGCGCACGTGGAGGGCCCCCGGGACGAGGAGTTCTCCTGGGAGCTGGAACGCTTCTGCGAACTCGCCCTGCGGGCCAATCCGAACATCCTGGAGTGCCTGCACTCGCCCCTGGTGGAACACGTCGGCCCGGTCGGCGTGGAACTGCTCTCCCTGCGCGGGGCCTTCCTCTCCCGCCGGGCCCACACCAGCTTCGGCCGGTACGCGGCCTCCCAGCACGGCAAGCTCGTCGCGGACGTCCGCGTCCACGGCGCGCCGCGCTGGAAGCACGCCATGCACCTGCTGCGCCTGCTGCTGTCCTGCCGCGACCTCCTGCGCACCGGCCTCCTGAGCATCGATGCGGGCCCCCACCGCGACCGCCTGCTCGCCGTCCGCCGCGGGGAGCTCACCTGGGACGAGGTCGACGCCTGGATGACCCGCCTGCAGGAGGAGACGGAGAAGGCCCTGGCCGGCACTCCCCTGCCCCAGGAGCCGGACCGCGCCCGGGTGGAGGACTTCCTCGTCCGCACCCGGCGCGCGTCAGCCCTCCAGTGACCGCCGCCGGCGGACGACGTAGGCGTCCAGCGCGTCGAACGCCGAGCCGTGCTCGGGCAGCGCGGTAGCCGCCTGCGCCGCGTCCAGCACCGCGTGCAGCGCCTCGAAGTCCTGCCGTACCTCGGCGAGCGGCGGGCCCTCGTAGCCGCCGTGCTCGGCGGCGACCTTGGCCTCGATCAGGGCGGCGAGGTACGGCGGTGCCTCCGGCACCTCGGCGAGCAGCGTCGGCAGGTGGGCCTGCACCTCGGCGGACCGCATCAGGTGGATGCCGGTGAGCAGCGCCCGGAAGGCGTAGAGCAGCGGCTTGAGTTCGGCGGCCCTGCCGAAGAGCCGCCACTGGGTGTTCGCGAACCCCCGGTAGTGGTGGGCGTGGTGGGAGGTCAGGACGCCGGGGGCCAGGGCGACCAGCTCCTCGTGCGCCGCCGTCGTGTGGACCACGAGCGGGGAGAGCAGCTGCTCCAGCACGTAGCCGTTGCGGTTGAGCATGAGCCGGACGAACTTGCGCAGGTCATGGGTGACGAGGTCCATCTCCACGTCGTCGCGGTCCCACATGCGGGTGCGGGTCTCCTCGGGCTCGCGCAGGCCCAGGAGGTCCTCCGCCGGGAGCAGGTGCGCCCCGCGCAGGTCGATGTCGGAGTCCCGCGACGGGAAGCCGTACAGGTGTGCGCCCGAGACCGTGGCGAAGAGCAGCGGGTCGGGCTGCTCCGCCACGACGGGGGTCAGGTCGATACTCAGCGCGTCCAGCATGGATCACGCGTCCCAGAGGGTGCCGAAGGCCAGGAGTTCGTCCCGGTACTCGATGCGGCCCTCCCATTCGCGCGGCCAGACGTCCGCCCCGAGGTGGGCCCCGGCGAAGGCGCCGGCGAGGCAGGCGAGGGAGTCGGAGTCGCCCTTGGTGCAGGCGGCGCGGCGCAGGGCCGTCAGGGGCTCGTCCGGGAAGAGCAGGAAGCACTGCAGGGCGGTGGCGAGGGCCTCCTCGGCGATCCAGCCCTCGCCGGTGGTCAGGCAGGGGTCCGTCTCGGGGGACGGGGAGCGCAGGGCGGCCGCGAGCCGGTCCAGCACCTCCAGGCACTCGTCCCAGCCGCGCGCGATGAAGGACTCCGGGGTGGCGTCGCTGGCGGTCCGCATCCACAGGTCGCCGAGCCAGCGCTCGTGGTAGCGGGTGCGGTTCTCCAGGGCGTACGAGCGCAACCGCCCGACGAGGCCGGTGACCTCGGTTCCGGTGGCCAGCAGGTGCACCGTCAGCGCCGTCAGGTCGGAGGCGGCGAGCGCCGTGGGGTGGCCGTGGGTGAGGGCGGACTGGAGCTGGGCCGCGCCGGCCCGTTCCTCGTCGGTCCAGCCGGGCACCAGTCCGACGGGGGCCACCCGCATGTTCGCCCCGCAGCCCTTGGAGCCGGTCTGGCTGGCGTCGCGCCAGTCGCGCTGCGGATCGTTGAGCAGGTGGCAGGCCCGCAGGCAGGTGTTGCCGGGCGCCCGGTTGTTCTCCGGCGAGTGGTACCAGTCGACGAACTCCTCGCGGACCGGGCGGGTCAGGCGCAGCGGGCCTATGCGTCCGCGGTCCGTCGCGGTCCGGATGCCGCGCGCCAGGGCGAGGGTCATCTGGGTGTCGTCCGTGACGATCGCCGGGCGGGGCAGGCGCATCTCGCGCCACGGGCCGGTCTTGGCGAGGATGGCGGGGACGTCGTTGAACTCGGTCGGGAAGCCCAGGGCGTCGCCGAGGGCCAGGCCGACCAGCGCGCCGGTAGCGGCTCGCTTCGTCATCGGGTGGGTCCTTCCGGTCGGAGCAGTGGTGGGTGCAGGGCGGTCGCCGGTCCGGCCCGGTAGAGGGCGGCCGGTTTGCCGCGGCCCCCGGTGAGCCGGGCGGCGCCCGGTACGGGCTCGACGAACCCGGGGGTCGTCAGGACCTTGCGGCGGAAGTTGGGCCGGTCGAGGACGGTGTCCCAGACGGTCTCGTACACGGACAGCAGCTCCCCGAGCGTGAACTCGGGCGGGCAGAAGGCGGTGGCCAGGCAGGTGTACTCCAGCTTCGAGCGGATCCGTATCCGCGCGTCGGCCAGGATCTCCGCGTGGTCGAAGGCGAGGTCGGGGGCCTGCCCCAGGGGCAGCCAGCGGGCCTGCGCCGCGTCCCCGCCGCCCTCGGCGGCCGGCTCGGGCAGGTCCGGGACGAGGGCCGTGAAGGCCACCGAGACGACCCGCATCCGGGGGTCGCGGTCCGGCTCGCTGTAGGTGCGCAGCTGCTCCAGGTGCAGGGCGGCCACGACCTGCTCGGGCAGGCCGGTCTCCTCGGCGAGTTCGCGGCGGGCGGCCGTCTCGGCGGATTCCCGCGGCAGGACGAAGCCGCCGGGCAGGGCCCAGGATCCGGCGTACGGTTCCTGGCCGCGCCGGATCAGCAGCACGTGCAGGGCGCCGCCGCGCACGGTGAACACGGCGAGGTCGACGGTCACCGCGAACGGCTCGAAGGCGTACGGGTCATAGCCCGGCTCCGCCGCCCCGCTCACCGGTTCTCCGGGAGGGGGTCGGCGAACCGCCAGCCTTCGGCGAGCAGTTCGTCCACGGCCGCCACGGCCGCGGCCAGCCGCTCCTGCCGGTCGCCGCGCAGGGACAGGAAGCGCCGTCCGGTGCTCTCCAGCTCCTCGCGGAACCGCCGGGTCATCCAGGGTCTGAGCTCGGGGCCGTCGCGCAGTCCGTCGTCCTCGAAGGGGACGTCGGCGTCCTCGGTCAGCAGGTACAGGTCCCGGTGGGTGAGGGCGGCGATCCGCTCGACCTCCGGGTTGCGGCCGCCCATGTACCGCTCGTGCCAGATGCCGGTGGCGAAGGAGTCGGTGTCGCAGACCAGCACCGGTGATCCGGCGCGTGCGGCCCGTTCCTCGGCCTCGTCCTGCCGGCGGGCGATCACGGGGAACTCCTCCGAGGTGAAGGAGACGTCCTCCCAGCCGGCCGACGGGTCGGCGGCGCGGGCCGCGGCGAGCTTCTCCTCGCTGTAGCGGCGTCCGTACTCCTCGACCCAGCCGGTGGCCGCCCAGACGCCGCCGCGCGCCCGCAGGTGCGCGGCCAGGTCACGGGACAGCGTGGTCGTCCCGGTGGACTCGGCGCCCAGGACGACGACGCGGCGTGCGAGGCGGGCCCGTACGGCCGGGCCGAGGAAGTCCCAGCAGCCGGCCGGGTCGGCCCGTACGGCGGTCCCGGAGACCGGGAAGAGGGTCCGGGCGGGGTCCACGCAGACCTCCTCGGCGCCGAACCTGCGGGCGAGCTCGGTGCCGTACTCCTCGGAGGTGAAGACGGCGTCGACGGGTCGGCCGACGGCGGCCCGGAAGATCGCCATGTGGGCCTCCCAGATCTCCGGGTCGTGCAGGTCGACGGGGATGTCGTCGACGGCCCCGACGACGTCGGCCTCCGGGTGCGCCTCGCGCATCCAGGCGACGCGGTCGGCGAGCGGCACCGACTCCACGGAGGCGGCGCAGACCAGGACGGTCAGCCGCTCGCAACGGTCCTGGGCGGTGCGCACCAGGTGGTGGTGGCCGGCGTGCGGCGGGTAGAACTTGCCGAGCACCAGCCCGTGGCCGAAGCGCCTCATGCCGTCGCCTCCAGGGCCGTGCGGGCGCCGCGCTCGGTGAGCGTGCGCCGCCAGCCGAGCAGGCCGGCGACGCACAGGGCGAGGAAGCCGACGTAGAGCAGGGCGGTGAGGTGGAGCCCCTTGTGGACGTACAGGGGGATGTAGACGAGGTCGGCGGCGATCCACAGCCACCAGGACTCGACCAGCTTGCGGCACTGGCCGTAGGTCGCCGCGAGGGAGAGCGCCGTCGTGACCGCGTCCCAGAAGGGGACGGTCGAGTCGGTGGCGTGGTCGAGCAGCAGGGTCAGGCCGAGGGTCCCCGCCGCCCCCGCCGCGGCCAGCCAGGCCCATTCGGTGCGCGTGGTGCGGCGCACCGGCAGGGCCCCGGCGGTTCCTGGTCCACCCCCGTGGGTCCAGGACCACCAGCCGTACGCGGCGAGGGCGATGAAGACGATCTGGAGTCCGGCGTCGGCATAGAGGCCGGCCTGGGTGAAGAGCACGATGAAGAAGACGTTGTTGGCGATGCCGATCGGCCAGTTGGCGATGTGCTGACGGGCCACCAGCCACACGCACACGGCGCCCGTGGCGAAGCCGAGCACCTCGGTCCAGCTCAAGGTCCAGTTCATCCCGGCCCCCACTTCCTTTAATAGTCACTGTGACTATAAACAGGGTCGGAGGGTCTGGGCAAGGGAAAAGCCCGCAGTGCCGGGGCACTGCGGGCTTCTCATGGAGCGGTGGAGCGGGTGGAGTGGGTGGAGCGGTGGGCCGGGGGCCTACAGACCGACCTCGCGCATCAGCATGCCGACCTCGGTGTTGGTCAGGCGGCGCAGCCAGCCGGACTTCTGGTCGCCCAGCTCGATGGGACCGAAGGAGGTCCGCACCAGCTTGTCGACGGGGAAGCCCGCCTCGGACAGCATGCGGCGGACGATGTGCTTGCGGCCCTCGTGGAGGGTCACCTCGACCATGTAGTTCTTGCCGACCTGGTCCAGGACGCGGAAGTTGTCGGCGCGGGCCCAGCCGTCCTCGAGCTCGATGCCGTCCTTGAGCCGCTTGCCGATGTCGCGCGGCAGGTTGCCGGTGATCGCGGCGACGTAGGTCTTCTTCACGCCGTACTTCGGGTGCGTGAGGCGGTGGGCCAGCTCACCGTGGTTGGTGAGCAGGATGATGCCCTCGGTCTCGGTGTCCAGCCGGCCGACGTGGAACAGCCGCGTCTCGCGGTTGTTGACGTAGTCGCCCAGGCACTGGCGGCCGTCCGGGTCCTCCATGGTGGAGACGACGCCGGCCGGCTTGTTCAGCGCGAAGAACAGGTAGGACTGGGTGGCGACGGTCAGACCGTCCACCTTGATCTCGTCCTTCGGCTGGACGCGCTTGCCCTGCTCGGTGACGATCTCGCCGTTGACCTCGACGCGGGCCTGCTCGATGAGCTCCTCGCAGGCGCGGCGCGAACCCATGCCGGCGCGGGCGAGGACCTTCTGCAGGCGCTCGCCCTCCTGCTCGGCGCCCGGGAAGGTCTTCGGGGTCTTGATCACGGGCTTGTCGGCGTACCGGTCGCGCACGCGCTCCTCGATGCGCGCGTCCAGCTCGCGCGGGCGGGACTGCCCGCTGCGGCTGCCCGGACCGCGGCGCGGGCCGCCGGCGCCGCCGATGCCGGGGGTCCTGGGCGTACGGGGGCCGCCCTTGGCGCCGCCGCGCGCCGCGTCGCCGCGGGCACCGCCGCGGCTGCGCTCGCCCTCGGGGCCCACGTCGTAGCGGCGCTCCTCCGGACGGGGGTTGCGGGGACGCTGGGGAGCCTGGTCGCGGTCACGGTCGCGCGAACCGCCCTGGCCGCCCTGGCCGCCGCGGTAGCCGCCGCCACCGCTGCCCGAGCCGCCGCCGGAGCCGCCCCGGTAGCCACCGCCACCGCCGGAGCCGGAGCCGCCGCGGTAGCCGCCACCGCTGCCCGAGCCGCCGCCGGAGCCGCCGCGGTAGCCACCGCCGCCGCCGGAGCCGCCGCCACGGGCGCTACCGCGCCCGCCGCCGCCACCGCCGCCGCTGTTCCTGTTGCCACCGTTGCCGTTGCCGCTGCTTCGCATCAAAGTTCCGTCGTCTTGTCGTCTTCATCGGTGTCCGGTGCGTCCGGATCGAACGACGGCACACCTTCTTGCGTCTCGGCTTCGATCGCGTCCACCTCGGGGAGGAAGGGCGCGAGCTCCGGGAGCTCGTCCAGGCCGCGCAGGCCCATCCGCTCCAGAAAGTAGTTCGTCGTCCTGTATAGGATCGCACCTGTTTCGGGTTCCGTCCCCGCCTCCTCCACCAGACCGCGCTGCAGGAGGGTCCGCATGACCCCGTCGCAGTTGACTCCGCGCACGGCGGAGACCCGCGACCGGCTCACCGGCTGGCGGTACGCGACGACCGCCAGGGTCTCCAGCGCCGCCTGGGTCAGCCGGGCCTGCTGGCCGTCCAGCACGAAGCCCTCCACGGCCGGGGCGTACTCCGCCCGGGTGTAGAAACGCCACCCGCCCGCGACGAGCCGCAGCTCGAAGCCCCTGCGTGCGGCCGTGTACTCGTCGGCGAGCTCCCGCAGCGCGTCCGCGACCTCACGCGGAGTGCGCTCCAGCACCTTGGCGAGGTGCGCCTCGGTCGCGGGCTCGTCCACGACCATGAGGACGGCCTCCAGGGCGGGCTTCAGTTCCAGCGCGGCCACCGCGCCGGCGTCGCTGTTCAATCCTTCGCCTCCACGATCCGGTCGAACTCGTCGGTCACGGTCGGCATGCCGTCGCCGTCCCCGCCGCTCCAGCGCACGGTGAGGGTCCGCAGGGCCTCCTCCTGGTCGAGGGCGACCGCCTTCTCCCGGTAGAGCTCCAGGAGGGCCAGGAAGCGCGCCACGACGGTGAGGGTGTCCTCGGCGTCCTCGGTGAGCTCCTGGAAGGTGGCCTCGCCGCGCACCTTCAGCATCCGCACCACGACGCCGGCCTGCTCGCGCACGCTGACCAGGGGCGCGTGGATGTGGTCCACGTAGACCTGGGGCTTGGCCTTGGGCTGCATGGCCTTGACGGCGAGCCGGGCGAACCCGTCCGCGCCGATGCTGATGACGACGTCGGGCAGCAGGTCGGCGTGGTGCGGCTCCAGACCCACCGTGCGGGGGTAGCGCCGGCCCTCGCTCTCCGCCCGCCGCTCGAAGATCTCGGCGATCTGCTTGTACGCGCGGTACTGGAGCAGGCGCGCGAAGAGCAGGTCCCGGGCCTCCAGGAGGGCGAGGTCGGCCTCGTCCTCGACCTCGGCCACCGGCAGCAGCCGGGCGGCCTTCAGGTCGAGCAGGGTGGCGGCCACGACGAGGAACTCGGTGGTCTGGTCGAGGTCCCAGTCGGGCCCCATGGCCCGGATGTACGTCATGAACTCGTCGGTGACCCTGGACAGCGCGACCTCGGTGACGTCGAGCTTGTGCCGGGAGATCAGCTGGAGCAGCAGGTCGAAGGGCCCCTCGAAGTTGTCGAGCCGCAGCGTGAACCGCCCGTCGCCTGCTGCGGGTGCGGGCTCCGCGGCGCTCTTCTGCACTCCCGGGTCCGCCCCTGCGGCGGTCGCTGCCGCGTCCGGGGTCCCGGCGGTGTCGGCCGGCCCGGCCGGATCGCCGGTCCCGGCGCGCTCCGCCGCGACCGGGCCCGTGGCGGGGGCCTCGGGCGCCGCCGGGTCGGACACCGGGGCCTCGGCGGTGGCACCCGGCCCGCGCCCCAGGCTCCGGCGGGCCGGGCGGGCTGCGTGGTGATCGGGGGGCATGGCGGTCCAGGTGGGTACGGAAGAAACGGCAGGTGGGCCACGAAAAGCCTAGGCCCTGCCCGAACGTTTTCCCGCCCCCGCGGGCAGCGCGGCGGGGCGTCCCGGCGGGCGCTTGCGGGCCGGCAGTCGGCAGTCGGCAGTCGGCAGTCCGGGAAGCGCACGGCAGGTCGAGCGGCGGGGCCGGCGGGAAGCGGAGAGGCCGCCGACGGCGGGTCGGCGGCCTCTCGGCAGGACATCGGGCGCGTCACGGTCCGGCCGGGCGGCGCCGCTGGGGCCCGCAGGGGCCTAGCGGCCGCGGAGGCGGCGGACCAGGATGCTGGCGTCCCCGCGGGACTCCAGGTCGGCGAGGACGACCGCCACGGCCTCGCGGACGATGCGGCCGCGGTCGACGGCCAGGCCGTGCTCCCCGCGCAGCACCAGCCGCGCGTGTTCGAGGTCCATCAGTTCCTCGGCGGAGACGTAGACCGTGATCTTCTCGTCGTGCCGCTCGCGGCCGCTGGGCCGCCGGTTCGCACCGCGGCCCTGGCCCTTGCCCCGCCGGGTCGCCCCGGCCGGGGCGGCAGGCGCCCCGGCGGCCGGCCCGGCCGGGCTGACAGAACCTTCCTGCGGTCGCCGCGGCTGGCCCACCACGGGCCCGCCCGTCTCCGCAGCGGCCTCAGCCTCCCGGCTGCGGCCCTCTCCCGCCGTTCCCCCGGCCGGAGCGGCCGAGTGTTCCGCGGCGGGTGCCTCCTCGGCCCCGCGGCGCGGCGAGGACGACTGCAGCGCCATCCCCCCGGTCGTACGGAACAGTTCGTCGGCGCCGGGCAGACTCACTCGGCGTGACACCGGGCGAGCACCTCCCTGGCCAGCTGGCGATAGGCGGCGGCGCCGACGGAGTTGGACGCGTACGTCGTGATCGGCTCACCGGCGACCGTGGTCTCCGGGAAGCGCACCGTCCGGCCGATGACCGTGTGGTAGACGTGGTCGTCGAAGGCCTCGACGACGCGCGCCAGCACCTCGCGGCTGTGCACCGTGCGGGAGTCGTACATGGTGGCGAGGATGCCGTCGAGCTCCAGCTCGGGGTTGAGCCGCTCCTGCACCTTCTCGATGGTCTCGGTCAGCAGCGCCACGCCGCGCAGCGCGAAGAACTCGCACTCCAGCGGGACGATGACCTTGTGAGCCGCCGTCAGGGCGTTCACGGTCAGCAGGCCGAGCGAGGGCTGACAGTCGATCACGATGTAGTCGTAGTCGGCCATCAGGGGCTTCAGGGCCCGCTGCAGGGTGGACTCGCGCGCGACCTCGCTGACCAACTGCACTTCCGCAGCGGACAGGTCGATGTTGCTCGGCAGCAGGTCCATGTTGGGGACCGCCGTCTTGAGCAGCACCTCGTCGGCCGACATGCCCCGCTCCATGAGCAGGTTGTAGACCGTCAGGTCGAGTTCCATCGGGTTCACGCCGAGGCCCACGGACAGCGCGCCCTGCGGGTCGAAGTCGACGAGCAGCACGCGGCGCCCGTACTCGGCGAGCGCGGCACCCAGGTTGATGGTCGACGTGGTCTTGCCCACGCCGCCCTTCTGGTTGCACATCGCGATGATCTTCGCCGGACCGTGGTCGGTCAGCGGACCCGGGATCGGGAAGTACGGGAGCGGGCGTCCGGTCGGGCCGATCCGCTCACGGCGCTGGCGGGCAGCGTCGGGGGCGAGGGTGGCCGCGTACTCGGGGTCCGGTTCGTACTCCGCGTCGGGGTCGTAGAAGTGCCCCTCGGGCACATTGTCGTAGTCGGCGAATCCCGTGGGCGTATCGCCGCTCAGGTCGCCGGCCCTGGAGTTCACGTCTAGGCCGTCCATGCTCTTTTGGGGCGTCGTCATGTGCTGGTGGTTTGCGAAGGTGCGTACTGCGACGGAGCCGACAGCTTCGAGCCCGGCAGGACTCTGGCCCCGCTCAGGGACGCCTGCTCCACCACCCCCAGGAGTAAATGTCGACTTATTCACAAGTCGTCTTACCTCCTCGGACGCGACCAGGACACTTATCGATAGGTCAGCGTGGCACCATGCCGACGGTTGGCGACTCTATGGCGTGTCACCACTCAGCGGCAACACAATCCGCCGGACCCGGCACGATGTGTCGGCAACCGAACACCACTCTGTCAAGGGCGTCCACGCCGTCGCTGCGAAGTTTCGCGGGTGCGCGAAAGGGTTAAAGGGTTACGTTCGAGGCGAGTTGAGCGCGATCTCGGGGTCGCGGGCAAACGCCTCCGGCCGGACCTTGCGGGCAAGGTCCGGCCGGATACGTGAGATTGACGTCAGTCGTTGACGGGTCAGCCGAGCAGCGTGTTGAGCTCGAGGGTCTCGAGACCGTGGGCCTCGGCGACCGGACCGTAAACGACCTGGCCGTCATGGGTGTTGAGGCCCAGCGCGAGCGCGGGGTCACGGCGCAGCGCCTCGACCCAGCCGAGGTTCGCGAGCTGCACGATGTAGGGCAGCGTGGCGTTGGTCAGCGCGTAGGTGGAGGTGTTCGGCACCGCGCCCGGCATGTTGGCGACGCAGTAGAAGACCGAGTTGTGGACCTGGAAGGTCGGCTCGGCGTGGGTGGTCGGACGGGAGTCCTCGAAGCAGCCGCCCTGGTCGATGGCGATGTCGACAAGTACACTTCCGGGCTTCATCTTGGCGACGAGCTCGTTGGTGACCAGCTTCGGGGCCTTCGCACCCGGGATCAGGACGGCGCCGATGACGAGGTCGGCCTCGACGACGGCCTTCTCCAGCTCGTAGGCGTTGGAGACGATCGTCTTGATCTTCGTGCCGAAGATCTTGTCGGCCTCGCGGAGCTTGTTGATGTCGCGGTCGAGCAGGGTCACGTGGAAGCCCATGCCGATGGCGATCTGCGCGGCGTTCCAGCCGGAGACGCCGCCGCCGATGACGACGCACTCGCCGGCGTGGGTGCCGGGGACTCCGCCCGGGAGGACGCCGCGGCCGCCGGCCGAGCGCATCAGGTGGTAGGCGCCGACCTGCGGGGCCAGGCGGCCCGCGACCTCGGACATCGGGGCGAGCAGCGGGAGCGCGCGGTTGGCGAGCTCGACCGTCTCGTAGGCGATGGCGGTGGTGCCGGACTCCAGCAGCGCGTCCGTGCACTCGCGGGAGGCCGCGAGGTGCAGGTAGGTGAAGAGCGTCTGGTCCTTGCGGAGGCGGTGGTACTCCTCGGCGATGGGCTCCTTGACCTTGAGCAGCAGGTCGGCGGTGGCCCACACCTCGTCGGCGGTGCCGAGGATCTCCGCGCCGGCCGCGACGTACTCGGCGTCCGTGATCGAGGAGCCGACGCCGGCGTTCTGCTCGATGAAGACCTGGTGGCCGCCTCGGACCAGCTCATGCACGCCGGCGGGCGTGATGGCGACCCGGAACTCGTTGTTCTTGACCTCGCGGGGGATGCCGACCTTCATCGTCGATCACGGTCCTTGACTCGGGGGGATTTAACGGGTCACTTCCATACATACCCGCCCACAAGTACGCGCAACGGGATGCACCACGAGATGACGTGGTGAAGCCAGTTTAATGAAGGACGACGCGCTGTCTAGCCTTGCAAACCAATAATCTCAGTCGGATCCACTGCGGATTTCGCAGGCAGCGGGGTCATCTCCCAGCAATCTGTCGGCCGCGGAGCGGTGCAGTCTCGCGGCCGCGGGGTCCCCGAGCCGGTCCAGCGTGTCGGCCAGCCGGACCTGCAGCGCGGCCTGAAGCCGCTGGTCCCCGGCCCGGCGCGCCAGCTCCACCGCCTCGCGGCAGGTGTGCAGGGACTCCTCGGGCCGGCCCGCGTACTCCTGGATCCGGGCCATCTCGCTCAACGCCTTGGCCTGGCCCGGGACGTCGGCCAGCTTCCGGTAGCCCGCGGCGGCCGCCCGCCAGCTGCGCAGCGCGTCCCCGTACCGGCCCGCGTACGTGTGCACGTTGCCGAGCCGCCCGTACAGCCGGGCCTCGTCCGCCCGCTCCCCGCGCGAGAGTGCCTGGGCGAGCGCCCGGCCGAACCAGTCGGAGGCGCGGTGCCAGTCCGCCAGCTCCTGGTAGGCACCGCCTACGGATTCCATCGCGCGGCCCGTCGCGTACGGGTCGTTCGCGGCCCGTCCGGCGTCCAGGGCGGCCCGGTAGCGCTCCAGGGCCTCCTGGGTGCGGCCGGTCTCGGCGTCCAGGTCGGCCAGGTTCAGCAGCGCCGCGGCCTGCTCCCGGTGCAGGCCGCGGCGCTCGGCCACGTCCAGGACCAGGCGGTGCAGCCCGTAGAGCTCGGGGGCGGCCTCCGCGGTGCCCCGGTGGTCCGCCAGGGCCCGGACGAGGGCCGCGACCAGCCGACGGGCCAGGGTGTCCAGCTCTCCGTCGGCCACCGCCAGGGAGGCGGCCGCCGAGAGGGCCGGGAGCCGGGTGTCCAGCCAGACGGCGGCGGCCCGGCGGTCGGGGAAGCGCAGGGCGCGCGGGAGTCCGTCCAGCAGTTCCTGGAGCTCGGGATCGGGGTCGTCGCCGTCGGCGGCGGCCATGGCGCGGCAGGAGTGCAGCAGCCGGACGGTCCGCTCCAGCATCCGGGCGCGGGCCAGCTGGACCTCGGCGGGCCGCTCCTTGGCCTCCAGCAGCGCCTGGAGCAGCGGCGCGAGACAGCCGGGCAGCAGGAACAGGCCGTCGGGGGCGTGCCGGACGAGTCCCAGCCCGGCGAAGTCGTCCAGGGTGGACTGGGCGGCGGCGACCGAGCAGCCGGCCAGCGCGGAGGCGGTGTGCGAGTCGACGAGGCCGGCGGGGGCGAGCGGCAGCAGGCGCAGGGTCCGCTGGGCGGGCTGCGGCAGCGAGTCGTACACGAGCCGGAAGGCGCGGCCGAGCGCCCCGCCGGCGCCGCCGGGCATGTCGTGGAGCTGCTTGGCCACGTCGGCGACGGCGGCCTTGGGACGGGCCGCGAGCCAGCCGCCGACGAGTTCGAGGGCGGCGGGCTGCCCCCCGCAGGCCTCGGCGAGCGATTCGGCGGCCCGCGGGTCGGTGGTGACGCGGGTGTCGCCGATGCGGCGGGCGAGCATCCCGACCGCGGAGACGGTGTCCAGGCCGCCGAGGGTGCAGGGGCGCACGTCGGGGATGCCGGTGAGCGGGCCCTCGGCGGTGACCACGACGAGGCATTCGGGGGTGTCCGGGAGCAGGGCGTCGACCTGGTGCGGATCGGCCGCGTCGTCGATCAGGACGATCGCCCGCCGCTCCTTGAGCGCGGTGCGCAGGACGGAGCTGAGCTCGTCCTCGCCGGCGCCGGGCGGGGTGCGCTGTCCCAGTTCCGCCAGCAGGCCGCGCAGGGCGCGCTCGGTCGCCACGGTCTCCCCGCCGGGGGCGGTGAGCCGGGTCCGCAGCACGCCGTCGGGGTACTGGTCGGCGACCTCGCGCACGAACGTCTCCGCGAGGGTGCTCCGGCCGGATCCCGGGCGCCCGGCGACGAGCAGCACCCGCGCCCGGGGAGCCTTGGCCTTGCGGCCGGAGAGGGTGTCGAGCCCGGTCCGCGCGATGTCCTCGCGCAGCTCCTTGAGCTCACGCCGCCGCCCGACGAAATCCGTCACGGATCCGCTCCTCTCCCTGCCTTCGGATGGCGAGCGTAGTTCACGCAGAGCGACGGTCCGTGTGGAGCGCGGCGGGTAAATCCCCCAATCGGATCAGCGGATGGTCGGCTTTTTCCCGTGCGGTGGCCCGCAGCGCGGGCGGGCCGCCCCGGACGAGCCCCTGCCGCGGCCCCGGCGGGGGTCCTCCCCCGCGCGGGGCCCGCCGCCGTCCGCCGCTGTCCCGTACCCGGGGTTCTGCCCCGGACCTCGCGTCCCCATCCCGGCGCGGCCGGAAATCTCCGGCGCGCGGGCCGGATTCGCCCGCCTACGCCTCGTAGGGCCGGGCCGGCCACGGGGCTTCGGCCGGGCGCAGGGCGTCGACGCCGCCCTCGCCGGCCAGGGCGGCGGACAGCGCCAGCACCCCGGTGACCAGCCCGGGGTTGCCGAGCTCGCCCGCCAGGACGCCCCGTACCAGCTCCGCCAGCGGGACCCAGGTCACCTCCATGTCCGCCTCCTCCGAGCCGGACTCGGAGTAGCGCTCGCCGTCCGCCTCGGAGACGCCCCGCGCCAGGAAGACCCGGATCGCCTCGTCCGACCCGCCCGGCGAGGCGTAGAAGTCGACCAGCACCCGCCAGTCCTCCGCCTTGGCGTGCGCCTCCTCGTAGAGCTCGCGCTGCGCGCCGAGCAGCGGGTTCTCGCCGGGGACGTCCAGCAGTCCGGCCGGCAGCTCCCACAGCCGGCGCCGCACCGGGTGCCGGTACTGGCTCAGGACGAGGACCCGCCCCTCCTCGTCGAGCGCGAGCACGCACACCGAGCCGGGGTGCACCTGGTAGTCGCGGCGGGCGGTCGAGCCGTCCGGCATCCGGACCTCGTCGGAGTCCACCGCCGTCTTCGCGCCCTGGAAGGGGCGCCGGCTCGACAGCGTCTCCCAGGATTCCGACGTGTCCTTGATGTTCATGCCCCGAAGCCCTCCACAACGCGCGACAGCCGGGGTACGGATCTTCCGTACCCCGGCCGTCTACGTTATGCGGTCAGGCGCTCACTTGGCGGACTGCTGCCGCTCCACGGCCGCCTTGACCAGGCCCGCGAACAGCGGGTGCGGGCGCGTCGGGCGCGAGCGCAGCTCCGGGTGGGCCTGGGTGGCCACCAGGTAGGGGTGGACCTCGCGCGGGTACTCGACGTACTCGACGAGCTTGTTGTCCGGGGAGGTGCCGGAGAAAACCAGGCCGGCCTTCTTCTCCAGCTCGCCGCGGTAGGCGTTGTTGACCTCGTAGCGGTGGCGGTGGCGCTCGTCCACGTACGCCTCGTCGCCGTAGACCTCGCGCACGATCGAGCCCTCGGCGAGCTTCGCCGGGTACATGCCCAGGCGCATGGTGCCGCCCAGGTCGCCCGCGCCCTCGACGAAGGCCAGCTGCTCCTCCATGGTCGAGATGACCGGGTGCGGGGTGGAGGCGTCGAACTCGGTGGAGTTGGCGTCCTCGATGCCCGCGAGGTTGCGCGCGGCCTCGATGACCACGCACTGCAGGCCCAGGCACAGGCCGAGCAGCGGGATCCGGTTCTCGCGGGCGTAGGTGATCGCGCCGACCTTGCCGTTCACACCGCGGTCGCCGAATCCGCCGGGCACGCAGATCGCGTCCACGTCGGAGAGCTGGGCCGCGGCGCCCGCGGGGGTCTTGCAGTCGTCGGAGGTGACCCACTTGATCTGGACGCGGGCCTTGTTGGCGAAGCCGCCGGCGCGCAGCGCCTCGGTCACCGACAGGTAGGCGTCGGGCAGGTCGATGTACTTGCCGACGAGCGCGACCTTGACCTCGTGGTCGGGGTTGTGGACGCGGTCGAGGAGGTCCTCCCAGACGGTCCAGTCGACGTCGCGGAAGGGCAGGTCGAGCTTGCGCACGACGTACGCGTCCAGGCCCTCGGTGTGCAGGACCTTGGGGATGTCGTAGATCGACTTGGCGTCGATGGCCGCGACCACGGCCGCCTCGTCCACGTCGCACATCAGCGAGATCTTGCGCTTGATGCTGGTGGGGACGTCGCGGTCGGCGCGCAGCACGATGGCGTCGGGCTGGATGCCGATGTTGCGCAGGGCGGCGACGGAGTGCTGGGTGGGCTTGGTCTTCAGCTCGCCGGAGGGGCCGATGTAGGGCAGCAGCGAGATGTGCACGACGAAGACGTTGTCGCGGCCGACCTCGTGGCGGACCTGGCGGACGGTCTCCAGGAACGGCAGCGACTCGATGTCGCCGACGGTGCCGCCGACCTCGGTGATGACGACGTCGACGTCGTCGGTCGCCATGCGGCGGATGCGGTGCTTGATCTCGTTGGTGATGTGCGGGATGACCTGCACGGTGTCACCGAGGTACTCGCCGCGGCGCTCCTTGGCGATGACGGTGTTGTAGACCTGGCCGGTGGTGACGTTGGCCGAGCCGTCGAGGTCGACGTCGAGGAAGCGCTCGTAGTGGCCGATGTCCAGGTCGGTCTCGGCGCCGTCGTTGGTGACGAACACCTCGCCGTGCTGGAAGGGGTTCATCGTGCCGGGGTCGACGTTCAGGTACGGGTCGAGCTTCTGCATCGTGACCCGCAGGCCGCGCGCCTTCAGGAGCGCACCCAGGCTGGAGGCCGTCAGGCCCTTGCCGAGGGAGGAAGCGACACCCCCGGTGACGAAGATGTGCTTGGTCGTCATGGATTTGGGCGGCATCGCCAAGAGGGGGCTCCCGTGGTCGCGAGGTGAGGTGCGTCCGGCGCCGGCCACCGTCGATCCGGAAGGGTCTCAGGGGGCGCCGAAGCTGCGGTTTCGGGGCCCCTGATTCGCACAGGCAGACCACCGGTCCACGGGGTACCAGCCTATCAGCGCCCGGGCCGGTCCGCCTCCGGCCACGCGCCGTCGACGGCTCGTAGCAGAGCGCCGAAGTGCGCCGGGGCGCAGTTCCCGCGGCTCACCCGTTCGGCCCAGCGGCATTGTCCGCGGCCTGGCGAAGATCACTAGGGTGCCGTCATATCCTGCTCGGATATTGCGCACATCACCGCCGGGCAGTCCGTCGGACGGCCTAACCGGGCCGATATACGGAATCATGGGCTCACGCGGAGATCCTGCACACAGGAGATCGCGCAAACGCGCATTGCAAGCGCCCTTCGGGGCGGACGTGGCCGTTCGACTGGAGATGCACGTGTCCGGGCGCATCGAGGATTACGCACTGATCGGTGACATGCAGACCGCGGCGCTGGTCTGCCGGGACGGGGCGGTGGACTGGCTGTGCCTGCCCCGCTTCGACTCCCATGCCGTGTTCGCGAGCATTCTCGGCACGGAGGACCACGGGTTCTGGCGGATCGGGCCGGCGTTCCCGGCGGGTGCCGAGGCCCCGCGCGCCACCCGCCGCCGCTACCGCGGCGACTCGCTGGTGCTGGAGTCCGAGTGGGACACCCCGCGGGGCAACGTCCGCGTGATCGACTTCATGCCTCCCCGCGAGGACCACGCCCCGCAGCTGATCCGCATCGTCGAGGGCGTCAGCGGACGCGTTCCGATGCGCTCGACGCTGCGGATGCGCTTCAGCTACGGCCGGGTCGTGCCGTGGGTGCACAAGGTCGACGGCCGCACCGTCGCCGTCGCCGGCCCCGACTCGGTCTGGCTGGACACCGACGCGCAGACCTACGGCAAGGACCTGACGACGTACTCCGACTTCACCGTCGGACCCGGCGACCGGGTGGCCTTCAGCATCAGCTGGCAGCCCTCGCACCGCGGCGCGCCCGAGGCCCCGGACGCCGAGGCGGCCCTGGACTCGACTGCGGAGTTCTGGCGCGAGTGGGTCGACCAGTGCACCTACCACGGGCCCTACCGGGAGGCCGTGGTCCGCTCCCTGATCACCCTCAAGGCCCTCACGTACGCCCCCACGGGCGGGATCGTCGCCGCGCCGACCACCTCCCTCCCGGAGGAGATCGGCGGGGTCCGCAACTGGGACTACCGCTACACCTGGCTGCGCGACGCCGCCATCACCCTCTCCTCGCTGCTGCGCACCGGCTACCGGGAGGAGGCCCGCGCCTGGCGCGAGTGGCTGCTGCGCGCGGTGGCCGGCGACCCGGAGAACCTGCAGATCATGTACGGGATCGCGGGCGAACGGGAACTCGGCGAGACCGAGCTGGACTGGCTCCCCGGCTACGAGGGCTCCCGCCCGGTCCGCGTCGGCAACGGCGCCGCCGGCCAGCTGCAGCTCGACGTCTACGGCGAGGTCACCGAGGCCCTGCACCTGGGCCACATGACGGGCCTGGCCCGCAGCGACTACGCCTCCCTGCTCCAGCTCAAGCTGATCCGCTACCTGGAGACGCACTGGTCGGAGCCGGACGAGGGCATCTGGGAGGTGCGCGGCCCGCGCCGGCACTTCGTGCACTCCAAGGTGATGGCCTGGGTGGCCGTGGACCGCACGATCAAGCTGATCGAGAGCGGGGACGCGGACGGCCCGCTGGAGCGCTGGCGCGAGCTGCGCGACGAGATCCACCAGGACGTGTGCGAGAAGGGCTACGACAAGGAACGCAACACCTTCACCCAGTCGTACGGGTCGAAGGAGCTGGACGCCTCGCTGCTGCTGATCCCGCAGATGGGCTTCCTGCCGCCGGACGACAAGCGCGTCATCGGCACCATCGAGGCGATCCAGCGCGAGCTGTCCACGCCCGACGGCTTCATCCTGCGCTACCCGACGGCGGGCGACGAGGCCGGTGTGGACGGCCTGGAGGGCGACGAGGGAGCCTTCCTCGCCTGCTCGTTCTGGATGGCCGACGACCTGGCGATGATCGGCCGGGTGGACGAGGCACGGCGGCTGTTCGAGCGGCTGCTGGCCCTGCGCAACGACCTGGGCCTGCTGGCGGAGGAGTGGGATCCGCGGCTCCAGCGGCAGGTGGGGAACTTCCCGCAGGCGTTCAGCCACGTTCCGCTGATCGACACGGCGCTGCGGCTGACCGCGAGCGGCGCGTACGGGGGCTGAGCGGCGCGTACGGGGCCGGGGCCCGGCCCCTGCCGCCCGAACGGCCGTCGGGGCGGGGCGCGGTGTTCGCCGCGCCCCGGTGATCCTCCGGGCCTAGGCTGGAAGGGTCTTATGCCCTCCGTCCGTTGGAAGGGGGCAGCCATGGCTCCCCTCTCGAAGGCGGGCGCGGCCCTGACCGCGCTCCGCGAGGATCTCTCCGGTGAGGTGTTCGCCCCGGAGGATCCGGGCTACGACGAGGCCCGGACCGTCTTCAACGCGATGATCGACCGCAGGCCCGCCGTGATCGCCCAGTGCGAGAGCGCGGAGGACGTGGTCACCGCCGTGCGCTTCGCGAGGGACCTGGACCTGAAGATCGCCGTGCGGGGCGGCGGGCACAGCGTCGCCGGCTCCGCCCTCGGCGACGCCGCCCTGGTGATCGACCTCCGCCGGATGCACGGGGTCACCGTCCACCCGGGGGCCCGCGCGGTCCGGGTCGAGGGCGGGGCGACGATGAGCCACCTGGACCGGGCGTGCGCCCCGTACGGGCTCGCCACCACCGGCGGCCGGGCCTCCACCACCGGCGTCGGCGGCTTCGTCCTGGGCGGCGGCAGCGGCTGGCTGGACCGCAAGTGCGGGCTGGCCGTGGACAACCTGCTGGGCGTGGAACTGGTGACGGCCGACGGAGCGGTCGTGGAGACCACCTCCGAGGAGCACCCCGAGCTGTTCTGGGCCCTGCACGGCGGCGGCGGGAACTTCGGCGTGGCCACCGCGATCACCCTGCGGCTGCACGAACTGCCCGCCATGGCGATCGCCTTCGTCCTCTACCTGCCGGAGAACGGCCCCGAGGTGGTGCGGACCTACCGGGACCTCCTGGAGGGCGCTCCCGCGGAGGCGAGCGGGGGCGTGATCTACCTGACCGGCCCCCCGGACGACGACTTCGTGCCCCCGCACCTGGCCGGGAGGCTGGTGTGCGCGGCGCTGCTCACCTACGCGGGCCCCGAGGAGCGGCTGCGGGCGCTCGCCGGGCCGCTGCTGGCCCTGCCGCACGAGGCGGCGATGGTCACCGCCATCCCGTACGCCGATCTCCAGTGCATGATCGACGACCCGCCGGGGCTGCGGAACTACTGGTCGGCGGAGTACCTGACCTCCGCACCGGACGCGTTCGTCGACGCGTTCTGCTCCCGGGCCGCGTCGATGCCGGTGCCGACCGGGACCCAGCACATCCTCTTCCCGCAGGGCGGCGCGATCGCCTCCGGTCCGGCCGACTACCCGGTGCCGTACCGGGACTCCCCCTGGGTGGTGCACCCGTTCGGCATCTGGGAGGACCCGGCCGACGACGAACGCTGCCGGCAGTGGGTCAAGGACGTCCGCGCGGACGTGCGGCCGTGGAGCACCGGGGCGGTGTACCTGAACTTCACCGGGGACGAGGGCTCGGACCGGGTGGTCTCGGGGCTCGGCGCGGACAACATGCGGCGGCTGGGCGAGGTGAAGCGGCGCTACGACCCGGACAACGTCTTCCGCTTCAACCACAACATCCGGCCGGCCTGACCCCTGATAGCGTCCCGCGACATGGACAACCAGGGCGGGATCACGGTTCAGCGGGCGCTGGAGCTGCCGGGGCTGCGCAGCGGCCTGCCGGAGGTGGTGGCCTGCGCCGACCGCCTGGGCCGTACCGTCCGCTGGGTGCACGCGGGCGAGGTCCCGAACATCGCCTCCCTGCTCAAGGGCGGCGAGCTGCTGCTGACCACGGGGCTGGGCCTGGGCACCCGGCCCGCCGAACAGCGGGCCTTCGTACGCCGCCTGGCGGACCGGGGCATCGCCGCGCTGGTGGTGGAGCTGGGCCCGCGGTTCACGCGGCTGCCCGCGACGCTGGTGGAGACGGCGCGCGCGGCGGGGCTGCCGCTGGTGCAGCTCCACCGGGAGGTTCCCTTCGTCGCGGTCACCGAGGAGGTCCACACCGAGATCGTCAACGGCCACTACGCCCTGCTCCAGCGGGCCGAGGAGGTGCACCGGCGCTGTACGGAGGCCCTGTTGGGCGGCGGGGGCATCCCGCAGGTGCTGCGCATCCTGGCCGACTTCACGGCGAACCCGGTCTTCCTGGAGACCCCGGACGGGCAGTTGCTGTACGCGGCCGCCAGTTCGGCCGGGGATGCGGGCGCGGACCCGCTGCAGGTCTGGGAGGGGCTGCGCGGCCAGCGCGAGGCCGAACCGTCGGCGAACACCGTGGTGGTCGACGTACCGGGCGGCGGACCCGGTACCGGTTCGGTGCGGGCCAGGGTGGTCCTGGTCGGGGTCTCGGCCCCGCTGCTGCCGGTGCACCGGATGGCGGCGGAGCGGACGGCGGGCGTGCTGGCCGTGGTCCTCATGCAGGCGCGGCAGGAGGAGGAGCTGGCGGCGCGCGGCCGCGGCGACTTCCTGACGGACCTCGCGGAGGGCCGCATCTCGGCGGAGGACGCGCCGGGCCAGGCCCGCGTGCTGGGTTTCAAGCCGGGCGCCGGGCCGCTGCTGCCGGTGGTCATGCGGCTGTCCGACCTCGGCCCGTCCGGCAACTGGGCCGTCCTGGCCCGGGCGGTGCTGGAGGAGCTGTCCTCGGTCGGGGTCCCGGTCCTGCTGGGGGTCCGGCCGGTCGAAGGCCGGGTGCCGCTGCTGGTGTCGCTGCGGGCGGAGTCGGAGCGCACGGCGGTCGCCGACCGGGTCGCGGCGGCGCTGCGGGCGGGCGTCGAACGGGCGGGACTGGAGCGGGCCACCGCACCGCCGGCCGTGGTGGTCGGCGTCGCGGGCGGCTGGACGGCGGCCTCGTCGGGGCTGCGGCACGCCGCGGAGACCGCCACCGCGGCGCACGGCCTGCCGGCCCGGCCCTGGTACGACGCCCGGCGCCTCGACATCGACCTGCTGCTGTGGCGGCTGCGCGAACACCCGGACCTGGCGGCCTTCGTGGACCGCGCGATCGGCCCGCTGCGCGCGCACGACGCCGCCTCGCGGCCGCCGCTGCTGCCCACCCTGGAGACGTACCTGGCCCATGCGGGCCGCAAGGCGGAGACGGCCCGTGAGCTCCACCTGAACCGGCAGACCCTCTACAACCGGCTGGCCCGCATCTCGGAGCTGCTGGGCACGGACCTGGACGACCCGGAGACGGTCCTCTCCCTGAGCCTCGCCCTCCGCGCCCGCCGCCACGCCGGCCCGTCCTGACGCACCCGCGCGCCCCGCTTCAGCCCCGCCGGCGCTTGAGGCCCGGGGTCCGGGCAGGGTCCCGCCCTTTCAGCCTCGCCGGCGTTTGAGGCGCGGGGTCCGGGCAGGGTCCCGCCCTTTCAGCCCCGCCAGGGGGCACCTCCCGGCGGTAGCTGGGGGAGTTTGAGGCGCGGGGTCCGGGGCGGAGCCCCGCAGCAGCGGCGCGCCCGGCGGCGGTGGGGTGGCCCTGCGGGGCTGTCCCCTACCCGCCCTTCCACCGTTCCCCGGGCTCCGCCCGGACCCGCGCATCGATCGCCGGCGAAGCTGAAATGCCGGGCCTCGGCCCCGGAACCCGTGGCGCGCCGGTGGGCGGAATCAGCCCCGCCGGGAGCTATCGGCGGCGTTCCGTCAGTTCGTCGTAGACGGACAGGACCTGGGCCACGGTGTCGTCCTCCGAGGGCCATGTCGCGGCCTGGATGCGCCCGGCGGCGGCCAGGTCGGCCCGGCGGGCCGGATCGGCCAGGAGGCCGGTCACGGCCGCGGCGAGGGCCCCGGCCTCCCCCGGCGGGACGAGCACCGCGCCCCGGCCCACCAGCTCCGGCACGCCGCCCACCGCCGTGGCCACCAGGGGTACGCCCGCCCTCAGGGCCTCCTGGGCCAGCAGCGCCCGCGCCTCCCACCGGCTCGGCAGGACCGCCAGGTCGGCGGCCGCCAGCAGCTGCGCCGCGTCGCGGCGGCGTCCGAGCAGCCGGACCGGGAGCCCCTCCGTCTCGATCCGCCGGGCCAGTTCGGCCCGGAGCGGCCCCTCGCCCGCGATCACCAGCAGCGGTGCCGGTTCCAGGGCCCGCCACTCGCGCGCCGCGTCGAGCAGGACGGAGTATCCGCGGTGCGCCACCAGGCTGCCGACCGCGATGAGCAACGGCCTTTCCACGACGCCGAGTTCCGCCCGCACCTTGCCCGGGTCCGACACCCCCTCCCGGGCCGCCGGGAAGGCCACGGGCGCCAGCCGCGCGTCCCTGGCGCCCCGCTGCCGGGCCAGGTCCACGAGGTCCGAGGAGGCGCCGAGCACCACCGCGGCGGCCCGCGCCACGCGCCGTTCCAGCATCCGGCTCAGCCGCCCGAGCGCGCCGGGCACCGTCGGGCCCTCGCCGTGCCAGGTCACCACCAGCGGCACCCGGCGCCCGCGCAGGGCCAGCGCGGCCCGCAGGCCCGCCTTCACGCCGTGCGCGTGGACGACGTCCGCGCCGGCGCAGGCGGCCCGCAGCACGCTCACCGCGTCGGGCGCGAACTCCGCCCCGGCGCCGGTGAAGTCGTACTCCCCCTCCGCCCGGACGGGAGCGCACACGGTGACCCGTACTCCGCGCGCGGCGAGCCCGGTGGCCAGCGATCGGACGTGGGTGCAACTGCCCGCGCCCGCACCGTCGCCGAGCACGTGGACGGTGCGCAGCGGGCGCCCGTAGGGCTGTGCCGCGGCGGAGGTGGAGACCGGGGAGCTGCTCACTGGACGAAGCTCCAGGGTGAGGGAAGAGTCAGAGACCTCGCCAAGGATGCCAGTCCGCACGCGCGTTCCGGGACCATACGGGTGCGGATCCTGTGCGAGATACGGCCGGAGTCCTTCCGACCTCACCCACACGGCGTAAGTGGAATCCGGAGAGTGACGTGCCGATCGGTCAGTTTCGGGCCCGAACCGGTCTTTCACGGACAAGCGGAAGGCCCGGAACGCCGTGCGTCCCGGGCCCTCCCGCTGGTGTACGGGCTTACGCGTCGGCGCGCGCCGCCGCCAGCAGTTCCTCGGCGTGCGCCCGCGCGGAGACGGAGTCCTCGTGCCCCGCGAGCATGCGGGACAGTTCGCGGATCCGGTCCTCGCCCTCCAGGACGGTCACCCCGCTCCGGGTGACCGAGCCGTCGTTGGTCTTCTCCACCAGCAGTTGCCGGTCGGCGAAGGCCGCCACCTGCGGCAGGTGCGTGACGACCACGACCTGCGCCGTCCTGGCGAGCTTCGCCAGGCGCCGGCCGATCTCGACCGCGGCCTTGCCGCCGACGCCTGCGTCGACCTCGTCGAAGAGGTACGTGGGCACCGGGTCGGTGCCCGCGAAGACGACCTCGACCGCGAGCATCACGCGGGACAGCTCACCGCCCGAGGCGCCCTTGGCGATCGGCCGCGGCTGGGCGCCCGGGTGCGGGGCCAGCAGCAGTTCGACCTCGTCGGCGCCGGAGGGTCCGTAGGCGACCGGGCGGCCGTCCACATCCACTCCTTCGGGGTCCTCCGCCTGCCGGATGTCGATCGTCACCCGGGCGTGCGGCATCGCCAGCGAGGCCAGCTCGGCCGTCACCGCGGAGGCGAAGCGCGTCGCCGCCTCCACCCGGGCGTCGGTCAGCGTCTGCGCCAGCAGGGACAGTTCGGAGCGCAGCCCGTCCCGTTCGGCGGTCAGCTCGGTGATCCGCTCGTCGTCGCCGTCCAGTTCCAGCAGCCGCGCGGCGCCCTGTTCGGCCCACTCCAGCACCGCGTCCACGGTGCCCCCGGTGCCGTACTTGCGCGTCAGCTGCGTCAGGGCGGCCCGGCGCTCCTCCACCGCGGCCAGCCGCAGCGGATCGGCGTCGAGGTCGTCGGCGTAGCCGGCCAGTTCGCCGGCCACGTCGGCGAGCAGGATGCCCAGCTCGCCGATCCGCTCGGCGAGGGCGCCGAGCGCCGGGTCGTGCGACCGTACGGATTCCAGGGCCCGGTGGGCCCCGCCGACGAGCAGGTTCGCGTCGATGGCCTCGGGGTCCTCGGGGTTGCCCGCGAGCGCGGCGTGCGCCGCCTGGGCGGCCGAAGCCAGGGCTTCGGCGTGTCCGAGCCGCTCCGCCTCGGCCGCCAGTTCGACGTCCTCGCCGGCCACGGGCTCCACGGCCGCGATCTCGTCGAGGCCGAATCGGAGCAGGTCGGCCTCCTGGGCCCGCTCCCGGGCCCGGGCGGTGATCTCCTCCAGCTCCACGGCGGCCGCGCGGAGCCTGCGGTACGCCGAGCCGTACTTCTCCAGGGGGACGGCGACGGCGTCCCCGGCGTACCGGTCGAGCGCCTGCCGCTGCCGGGCCGGCCGGAGCAGGCCCTGCTGGTCGGTCTGTCCGTGCACGGCGACGAGGTCGTCGGCGAGTTCGCCGAGCAGGCCGACGGGCACGGAGCGGCCGCCGACGTGGGCGCGCGAACGCCCCTCGGCGGACACGGTCCGGCTGATCAGCAGGGCGCCGTCGTCGAGCTCGGCGCCCGCCTCCTCGGCGCGTACCGCGGCGGGGGCGTCCGGGCGCATGACGATGCGGCCCTCGACCACCGCTGCCTTGGCCCCGATACGTACCAGGGCCGGGTCGGCACGCCCGCCGAGCAGCAGCCCGAGGCTGGTGACGACCATCGTCTTGCCCGCGCCGGTCTCGCCGGTCACCGCGGTGAAACCGGGCGACAGCTCGACCACCGCGTCGTCGATGACCCCGAGCGACCGTATCCGCATCTCCTCAAGCACGGGACGACGATACCGAGGTTTCCCGGGTGCCATGTGACGTCACCCGCCCCGAGTTCTCCGAACGAGTGTGCTATTAAAGCTCTCGCTGCCGGCCCCGGACAACAACACCCGCAATCCCGGCCGGGCTTGCGGCGACGGGGCCGTCAGTGGGGCGCGCCCCGCCATCCCGACACCGGCAGCGCGAACTTCGCGACGAGCCGGTCCGTGAACGACGCGTGGTGCAGCCGGGCGAGCCGTACGGGCACCGCACCCCGCCGGACCTCCACCCGCGCCCCGGCGGGCAGCTCCAGCGTGCGCCTGCCGTCGCACCACAGGACCCCGTGCGGGGTGCCGTTCTGCACCTCGACGGCCAGGACCGAGTGGGGCGAGGTCACCAGCGGCTTCGCGAACAGCGCGTGCGCGCTGATCGGCACCATCAGCAGCGCCTCCACCTCGGGCCAGACCACCGGCCCGCCCGCGGAGAAGGCGTAGGCCGTCGAGCCCGTCGGGGTGGCGCAGACGATCCCGTCGCAGCCGAAGCCGGTCACCGGGCGCCCGTCGATCTCCAGGACGACCTCCAGCATCCGCTCGGGCGACACCTTCTGGACCGCGGCCTCGTTCAGCGCCCAGTCCCGGTGGACGACGTCGCCGTTCGTCCGCACGATCACGTCGAGGGTCATCCGCTCCTCGACCTCGTACGAGCGCGTCACCACCCGGTCCACGACCTTGTCCAGGTCGTCGCGCTCGGCCTCGGCGAGGAAGCCGACCCGGCCCAGGTTGACGCCCAGCATCGGTACGCCCGAGGCCCGCGCGAACTCGGCGCCGCGCAGCAGCGTGCCGTCACCGCCGAGCACCACCAGCAGCTCGCACCCGTCGAGCACCCCCGGCGTGGACTCGGTGACGAGCTCCACCTCCGGCGGCAGCGGCAGGTCCACCGCCTCGTGGTCGAAGACCCGGACGCCCAGCCCGCAGCGCAGCAGGCCCTTGACGACCAGCTCGGCGCTGCGGATGGCCGCGGGCCGTCCGGTGTGCGCGAGCAGGAATACGGTGCGTTCCCCCGAAGAATCTGTCACTGCGGCCCCTCCGCCACTGCACGGTCAACATCCGCCGGGTCGAGTGCCGGTGCCCCCGCCCTCAGCCACAGAAAGTACTCGACGTTCCCCGACGGCCCCGGCAGCGGACTGGCGGTGACCCCGAGGACGCCCAGCCCGAGCGCCGCGGCGCTGGCCGCCACCTCGCGCACGGCCTCGGCCCGCAGCTCGGGGCTGCGCACCACGCCGCCGCTGCCCAGCCGGTCCTTGCCGACCTCGAACTGGGGCTTGACCATCAGCACCAGGTCCGCGTCCGGCGCGCAGCAGCGCACCAGCGCGGGCAGCACCAGGCCGATCGAGATGAACGACAGGTCGCCGACGACGAGGTCCACCGGGATGCCGTCGATCTGCTCGACCGTCAGCTCGCGCACGTTCGTGCGGTCCTTCACGGTGACCCGCTCGTCGCTCTGCAGCGACCAGGCGAGCTGCCCGTAGCCGACGTCGACCGCCATCACGTGGGCCACGCCCGCGCGCAGCAGCACGTCGGTGAAGCCTCCGGTGGACGCTCCGGCGTCCAGCGCCCGGCGGCCCTCGACGGCCAGCCCCTGCGGCTGGAAGGCCGCGAGCGCGCCCGCGAGCTTGTGCCCGCCGCGCGAGACGTAGTCGGGGTCGGCGTCGTCCTTGAGGACCACGAGGGCCGCGCTGGTCTCGACCTGGGTGGCGGCCTTGGTCGCGGTGGTGCCGCCCACGGTCACCCGGCCCGCGGCGATCAGCTGCGCGGCGTGCTCGCGCGAGCGGGCCATGCTGCGGCGTACCAGTTCGGCGTCCAGGCGGCGGCGTGCCACTCCTGCCACGTTCGGTTCAGCTCCTGTTTTCGTACGGTCCGGGGACGGGCGGTGCGTCCAGCGCGGTCAGCGCTTCACGCAGCCCCCGGTGGACATCCTCGTACACCTCGACGTGTCCGTCCGCCGCGAGGTGGTCCGCGTCCGCCAGCCGCGCCAGGTGCGCGTCCACCCCGGCGTGGCCGGTGGGGGTGCGTACGACGCCCAGCGCCGCGGGCCCGGCGGGCTCCACCGGCTCGGCGGGGGCCTGCGCCGCCGCCCCGGCTCCGCCCTCGCCCGGGGCCTCGCTCGGGGCCTCGGCCCGGGTGTCGGCTGCTTCGTCGCTCATGCCACGACGCTACCCCGAAGCGCCCCCGCGGTGACGCGCGGCTCTGCGGTACGGTCGTGATCACGATGGCTACGATCCAGCAGTGCCGTGACGCACTCGACCGACTCTCCGACAACCTCGCGCGGGCCGAGGACGGCGTGCGCGGCGCGGCCGCCTTCGACCGCTCCCTCAGCTGCCACATCACGGACCTGGACCAGACGTTCACGGGCCGCCTCGACGCGGGCCGGATCCGGGTCGACGCGGTCGCGCCGGGCCCGCCGGCCCGGAAGGCGGAGATCCGCCTCGCGATGACCGGCGACGACCTCCTCGCGCTGGTCGCGGGCGAGCTGAAGTTCGCGAAGGCCTGGGCCTCCGGCCGGGTCAGGCTGGAGGCCGGCTTCCGCGACCTGCTGCGGCTGAAGAGCCTCCTCTAGGGGGCACCGGCCGCCCGGGGCCTACACCTCGGCGGCGGCCTGGGCGCGGGTACGGCGCGCCGCCGGGATCACCAGCGGCGTCCCCGTCTCCGGGTCGTCGATGACCTGGCAGCGCAGCCCGAACACCTTCTCCACGAGCTCCGCGGTGACCACCTCCTGCGGCGGCCCCTCGGCGACGACCGTCCCGCCGCGCATCGCGATCAGGTGCGTGGCGTAGCGGGCGGCGTGGTTGAGGTCGTGCAGCACGGCGACGAGGGTGCGCCCCTGGGTCTCGTGCAGTTCGGCGCACAGGTCCAGCACGTCGATCTGGTGCTGGATGTCGAGGTAGGTCGTCGGCTCGTCGAGGAGCAGCAGCGGGGTCTGCTGGGCCAGCGCCATCGCGATCCACACGCGCTGCCGCTGCCCGCCCGACAGCTCGTCCACGGCCCGGTCGGCGAGCTCGGCGACCCCGGTCGAGGCCATCGACTCGGTCACGATCCGCTCGTCCTCGGGCGACCACTGCCGCAGCAGGCCCTGGTGCGGGTACCGGCCGCGCGAGACCAGGTCGGCGACGGTGATCCCGTCGGGCGCGATCGAGGACTGCGGGAGCAGGCCCAGGGTCTTGGCGACCTTCTTCGCGGGCATGGAGCCGATGGCCTGCCCGTCGAGCAGCACCCGCCCCTCGGAGGGCTTCAGCATCCGCGACAGGGCCCGCAGCAGCGTGGACTTGCCGCAGGCGTTGGGGCCGACGATCACCGTGAAGGAGTTGTCGGGGATCTCCACCGACAGGTTCTCGGCGATGACCCGCCGGTCGTAGCCGAGGGTCACGTTCTCCGCGGTCAACCGCTGCACTTGCGCACTCCTGAGGTTCATATACGTCCTGCCTTGCGCTCGGTGACGAGCAGCCAGAGCAGATAGACACCGCCGACCAGCCCGGTCACCACGCCCACCGGCAGCTGGTCCGCGCCGAAGGCCCGCTGCGAGGCCCAGTCCGAGAGCAGCAGCACCACCGAGCCCATCAGGGCGGCGGTCAGCAGGTTGGCGCCGGGCGAGCGGGTCAGCCGCCGTGCCAGCTGCGGCGCGGCCAGCGCGACGAAGCTGATCGGCCCCGCCGCGGCGCTCGCCGCCGTGGTGAGCAGGATCGCGGCCAGCATCAGCAGCAGCCGGGTGCGCTCCACCCGCACCCCCACCGCGTACGCCGCGTCGTCGCCCATCTCGATCATCCGCAGGGCCCGGCTCTGCCCCAGCACCAGGGGGAACAGCACCGCGCAGGTCACCAGCAGCGGCCACACCTGCGCCCAGTCCCGGCCGGCCAGCGAACCGGTCAGCCAGACCATCGCCCGCGAGGCCTCCACGAGCTGGGCCTTGGTGATCAGGTACTGGATGACGGCCACCAGCATCGCGGAGGCGCCGATGCCCACCAGGACCAGCCGGTAGCCGTGGATGCCCCGCTTGTACGCCAGCAGGTAGACGGCGGCGCCGGCCAGCAGTCCGCCGAGCAGCGCGCCGACGGCGACCTCGGTCGCCGAGCCCTTCAGCAGGATGATCACGACGAGGGCGCCGACCGCGGACCCGTAGGAGAAGCCGAGCAGGTCGGGCGAGCCGAGCGGATTGCGGGTCACCGACTGGAAGACGGCTCCGGCCATCCCGAGGGCGGCGCCGACCAGCAGGGCGACCAGCACGCGGGGCAGCCGCAGGTCGTTGACGATGAAGTCGTTGGCAGGGGTGCCGTTGCCGAACAGGGTCTGTACGACGTCCCACGGCGCGATGTCGAAGTCGCCGGTGCCGATCAGCAGGACGGCCATGACGAACGCGGCGAGGACGAGCAGGGCCCCGACGCCCAGGGCGCGCCGCTCGATCCGCAGCGACATCCCGCCCGGGAGCCGCACGGGACGGGCTTTGGCGGTCACGGTCACAGCTGGGCCATCCTCTTGCGCCGGACGAGGTAGATGAAGACGGGCCCGCCGATGAGCGCGGTGACGATGCCGACCTGGAGCTCGGCGGGCCGGGTGACGACCCTGCCGACGACGTCCGCGCCGAGCAGCAGGACCGGCGACAGGACGGCCGAGTACGCCAGCACCCAGCGCATGTCCGGTCCGGTGAACACCCGCACGAGGTGCGGGATCATCAGGCCGATGAAGACGATGGGCCCGCAGGCGGCGGTCGCCGCACCGCAGAGCAGGGTGATGGCGAGCATCGCGCCGACCCGGGTCCTCGTCAGGTTCGCGCCGAGCGCCCTGGCCGAGTCGTCACCCAGGGCCATCGCGTTGAGGGGCCGGCCGAGCGACAGCGCGAGCACCGCGCCGACCAGCAGGAACGGGGCGACCTGCCGGACGGTGTCCATGTTGGCCGAGGCCAGCGACCCCACCGTCCAGAAGCGCAGCTTGTCCAGCGCCTTGCTGTCCATCAGCTGCACGGCGTTGATGTAGCCGACGAGGGCCGCGCTGGCCGCCGTACCGGCGAGCGCGAGGCGTACCGGTGTGGCGCTGCGGCTGCCGCCCAGCACGTACACGACGACCGAGACCACGGCGGCCCCGAGGAAGGCCCACCACACGAACTCGCTCAGCGAGCTCGCGCCGAAGAAGCTGATCGCGGAGACGACGGCCGCGGCGGCGCCGGCGTTGACGCCGAGGATGCCGGGCTCGGCCAGCGGGTTGCGGGTCAGCGCCTGCATCACCGCCCCGGACAGGCCGAGGCCGAGGCCGACCATCAGCCCGAGGAGGGTGCGCGGGATCCGGAGGTCCCGCACGACCACGTCCGAGGTGGTCCCCGAGTAGTGGAAGAGGCCGTGCCAGACCTCGTCCAGGGGCATCTGCTTGGCGCCCACGGCGATGCTCAGCACCGCGATCAGGGCAAGCACCACGAAGGCGCCCACCAGGCCCGCGGCACGCGCGGCATGGCGTGGGCGGGCGACGGCGTCCGGCGGGGGCGCCGCGCTCGGCCCGGATTCTGGGGGACTCTCAACCAACACGCAGGTTAGGTTAGCCTAGCCTCCGCCTCGAACGGCCCCCGGAGGGTCCTCCACGGGTCCTCCGCGGATCCTCAAAGACCCAGCCTGGCCAGCGCCTTCGCCGCGTCCAGGGTGCACACGTCCTCGGCGGCGGCCGTCCAGGCCGCGGCGCACAGCGCCCGCAGACCGTCCAGCGGGTCCGCACCCGACCCGCCGTCCACGACCCCGTCGCCGCCCTCGCGGCCGTCGCCGCCCTCGCCGTCCGCCTCGTCGTCCCGGCGCAGGTCCAGCACGCCGTTGTTCAGCGCGACCGCGGTCCAGCCGCCGCAGCGGAACCCCTCCGCGGCCGGCACCACCTCCGGCTGTCCGGCCAGCAGCCCGCGCAGGTCCCGGTCCACGTAGGTCGGCCGGTGCCGGGGCTCGGCCCGCAGCAGCTGCTCCGCGTCGGTCACCCCGGTCAGCACCAGCAGCGAGTCCACCTCGCCGTTGAAGGCGCCCTCGATGTCGGTGTCCAGCCGGTCGCCGACGACCAGCGGCCGCTTCGCCCCGGTCCGCAGCACCGTCTCCCGGTGCATCGGGGGCAGCGGCTTGCCCGCCACCTGCGGCTCCGCGCCCGTCGCGATCCGTACGACCTCCACCGCGGCGCCGTTGCCCGGCGCGATGCCCCGCGCCCCGGGGATCGTCAGGTCGGTGTTCGACGCGTACCACGGCACGCCCCGGTTGATCGCGTACGAGGCCTCCGCGAACCGGCCCCACGCCAGGTCCGGGCCCCCGTAGCCCTGTACGACGGCCGCCAGCCCCTCCTCGTCGGCGGACTCGACCGGCACCAGGCCGCGTTCGCGCAGCGCGACCCGCAGCCCCTCCCCGCCGATCACCAGCACCTTGGACCCCGGCTCCACCTGCTCCGCGATCAGCCGGGCCACGGCCTGCGCGGAGGTGATCACCTCGGCCGCGTCCGTCGGGATGCCCAGCTCGCCCAGGTGCTCCGCGACCGCTTCGGGGGTCCGCAGCGCGTTGTTCGTCACGTACGCGAGGTGCATGCCGTCGGCGCGGGCCGCCGCGAGGGACTCCACGGCGTGGCCGATGGCCCGCCCGCCCGCGTACACCACGCCGTCCAGGTCCAGGAGAGCGGTGTCGTACGCCTGGTGCAGACTCTGGTCACACGCCGCAGGACTGGTCCTGATCTGCCGGGTCATTCTGGCCGCTCCCTGTGAGATCGATCTTGTCCGATTCCGTACTGCCCCGATCATCCCGCATGGCGAGACGCGATTTACCATGCACCAATGACCACTTCTGGCACCGCGGACCACGGGCTGCGCCTCATCCCGTTCCATGGCCTGCGCTACGTCCCCGAGCGTGTCGGCAGCCTCGCCGCCGTCACCTCGCCGCCGTACGACGTGGTCGTGCGCCCCGACGGAGTCGACCACCTCGAATCCGCCGACCCGCACAACATCGTCCGCCTCATCCTCCCGCAGGCCGGCACCCCGGCCGCGCGCAACGAGCAGGCCGCGCGCACCCTGCGGGACTGGCTCGCCGGCGGCATCCTGTCCGCCGACCCCGAGCCCGCGCTGTACGTGTACGAGCAGCGCCGGGCCGGGCTGCTGCAGCGCGGCATCATCGGCGCGCTGGCCCTGTCCACCGCCGACGCCGGCATCGTCCTGCCGCACGAGGACGTCATGCCGGACGTGGTGACCGACCGGGCGGGCCTGATGCGGGCCACCTCCGCGAACCTCGAACCGCTCCTGCTCACCTACCGCGGCGACGACCCCGGCGCAGGCGCGGCGGCGGTCGTCGAGCGGACCGCCCAGCGCGAGCCGCTGCTGTCGACCACCACCGAGGACGGCTTCCAGCACCGTCTCTGGGCCATCACGGACCCGGCCGAACTGGCCACGGTCACGGCGGATCTCAGCCACCGCCAGGCCCTCATCGCCGACGGCCACCACCGCTGGGCGACGTACCTGCGCCTCCAGGAGGAGCACGCCTCCCCCACGGCGTGGGACTTCGGCCTGGTGCTCCTCGTGGACACCGCCCGCTACCCGCTCCAGGTCCGCGCCATCCACCGGATGCTGCGCCGCCTCCCGGTCGCCGACGCACTGGCCGCCGTCGCCGGTCACTTCCGGGTCCGCCCGGTGGACGGGCCGCTCCCGCTGGCCCTGGACGCCCTCTCGGACGCGGCGGAACGCGGCAACGCCTTCCTGCTCGCCGGCGACGGCTCCTTCCACCTGGTCACCGATCCCGACCTGGCCCTCCTCGACCGCACGGTCCGCCACGACCGCCCCGAGGCCTGGCGCCGGCTGGACGCGACCGTGCTGCACGCGACGCTGCTCGACGCCCTCTGGCACGTCCCGGACGCCCCCGACCAGATCACGTACATCCATGACGCCGCGTCCACGGTAGCCATGGCCGAACGGCACGGGGGCACGGCCGTCCTGCTGCATCCCGTACGCGAGGAGGTCGTGCGCGACCTGGCCCGCCAAGGGGTCACCATGCCCCGCAAGTCGACGTCCTTCGGGCCGAAGCCGGCCACCGGCCTGGTCCTGCGCGGACTGGGCTGAGCGGCTTCCGGACGCGGGCCGGACACGGAGAAGGGCGGTACCCCGTTCGGGGTACCGCCCTTCTCCTCTACGTCAACGCGGCTCAGGCCTTGTCGCCCCGGACGTCGGCGTCGTCCGCGGACTGCTCCAGCGGCTCGTACTCCTCGTCGTCCTCGTCGTAGTACTCGGTGACGTCGGTCGCGCGCTCGGCCGCGGCCACCTCGGCCGGGTCCTCGTCGTCGTCCTCGTCGTCCTCGTCCTGGTCGTCCTGGGCGAGGTCCTCGTTCTCGATCTCGTCGTCGTCGGACAGGTCGACCGCGGCGTCGACGAACTCCACGCCGTCGAGCTCGGCGAGGCGGTCGGAGGCGTCGGTGGCCCCGTCCTTGTCCGCCTCGAGGGCCTTGCCGAACCACTCGCGGGCCTCGTCCTCACGACCGGCCGCCAGCAGGGCGTCGGCGTAGGCGTACCGCAGACGGGCGGTCCACGGCTGGACGGCGCTGGAGGCCAGCTCGGGGCTCTGGAGGGTCACGATGGCCGCTTCGAGCTGCCCCTGGTCCCGGCGGGCGCCGGCGGCGACCAGACGCATCTCGACCTGGCCGGCCTTGTCGAGCTTCTGCACCTCGGGCTCGCCGGCCATGGCCAGTGCCCGCTCGGGGCGGCCGAGGCCGCGCTCGCAGTCGGCCATCACGGGCCACAGCTCGACGGAGCCGGTCATGCGCTTGGCGGCACGGAACTCCGCGAGTGCCTCGCTGTACTTCTGCGTGGCGTAGGCGGCGAAGCCGGCGGCCTCGCGGACGGCGGCGACGCGGGAGGCCAGACGCAGGGCGATGCGGGAGTACGCGTACGCCTGCTCCGGGTCCTCGTCGATCAGCCGGGCGACCATGACCAGGTTCTTGGAGACCTCTTCGGCCAGGCCCTTGGGCAGGCTCAGCAGCTCCTGGCGCACATCGGCGTCGATCTCGAGGCCGGTGACGTCCTCGTCGATCGGAAGCCGCTTGACCGGGTCACGGTCGCGGTCCGCGCGGTAGCCACGGTCGCCGCCGCGGTCATCGCGACCCCGGTAGCCACCGCGGTCGTCACGGCCGCCGCGGAACCCACCGCGGTCGCCACCCCGGTCGTCACGACGGGGGTAGGACGGGCGGTCGCCACCGCGGTCGTCACGACGCGGGTAGGAGGGGCGGTCGCCGCCACGGTCGTCACGGCCGCCACGGAAGCCACCGCGGTCGTCGTCGCGACGCGGGTACGAGGGACGCTCGCCCCGGTCGTCACGGCGCGGGTAGGACGGACGGTCCCCACCGCGGTCGTCACGACCGCCACGGAACCCACCGCGGTCGTCGTCACGACGGGGGTACGAGGGACGGTCGCCACCACGGTCGTCGCGACGGGGGTAGGAAGGACGGTCGTCACGGCGCGGGTACGAAGGACGGTCGCCCCGGTCGTCACGACGGGGGTACGAGGGGCGGTCGCCACCGCGGTCGTCGCGGCGCGGGTAGGAGGGGCGGTCCCCGCCACGGTCGTCACGGCCGCCACGGAACCCACCGCGGTCGTCGTCACGGCGCGGGTACGAGGGACGCTCACCGCGGTCGTCACGACGCGGGTAGGACGGACGGTCCCCACCACGGTCGTCACGACGGGGGTAGGAGGGACGGTCGCCACCGCGGTCGTCACGCCCGCCACGGAACCCACCGCGGTCGTCGTCACGGCGCGGGTACGACGGACGCTCACCGCGGTCGTCACGACGCGGGTAGGACGGACGGTCCCCACCACGGTCATCGCGACGGGGGTAGGACGGACGCTCGCCCCGGTCATCACGACGGAAGGAGGGGCGGTCGCCACCGCGGTCGTCGCGGCGCGGGTAGGAGGGGCGGTCGCCGCCACGGTCGTCACGGCCGCCACGGAACCCACCGCGGTCGTCATCGCGACGCGGGTACGACGGACGGTCCCCACCGCGGTCGTCACGACGGGGGTACGAGGGGCGGTCGCCGCCACGGTCGTCACGGCCGCCACGGAACCCACCGCGGTCGTCGTCACGGCGCGGGTACGACGGACGGTCACCCCGGTCGTCACGGCGGAAGGAGGGACGGTCGCCACCACGGTCGTCGCGACGCGGGTAGGACGGACGGTCCCCACCACGGTCGTCACGACGGAAGCCGCCGCCACCACCGCCACCGCCGGCAGGACGTCCACCGCGGTCGTCGCGGCGGTAGCCACCGCCACCGCTGCCACCGGCCGGCCGGCCGCCGCGGTCGTCACGACGGAACGGAGGGCGGTCGCCACCACGGTCGTCACGGCCCCCGCGGTAGCCGCCCCTGTCACCGCCGTCGTTGCGACGAGGCTCGCGCTCCGGACGATCGTCGGGAGAGTTGGACATGGGTGTGACTCCTGTCTTCGGGGTACCGCTAGTCATTCTCGCGCAACCAACCCATGGCCGCGCTTCGGCGTAAAGATGGTGAAAAACAAAAAAGGACCCTTGGTCCAGCGTTGAACGCTGGACCAAGGGTCCTTTGAAAGATTGTTCGGCGGCGTCCTACTCTCCCACAGGGTCCCCCCTGCAGTACCATCGGCGCTGAAAGGCTTAGCTTCCGGGTTCGGAATGTAACCGGGCGTTTCCCTAACGCTATGACCACCGAAACCCTATCGGTTTCGAGCGAACAAGCACACTCTGTAGTTATGTGTTCCAGCTCTAGAAACCAGCAACTGTTCGTTGCTTCAGAACTAACACAGTGGACGCGAGCAACTGAGGACAAGCCCTCGGCCTATTAGTACCAGTCAGCTTCACCCGTTACCGGGCTTCCACATCTGG
>NZ_JBFBGM010000019.1:0-155225 GCF_040684695.1 Streptomyces erythrochromogenes | reverse complement strand
ATCGAGGACGCCGACGTCGCGGAACTGTCCCTCGAGATCACTGAACACCTGCGTGGGGAGATCCGCCGCCATGGCCAGCACTGAAACGAAGGCGACAACGGACGACCTCGCGGGACTGGAGGCCGGACTCGACGCCCTGGACGCCGTCGACGTCCGCCGCTCCCCCGTCCGGGAGGTCCTCGTCAAGAAGGCCCTTCCGCCGCTCATCGCCGTCGCCCTCGTTCTCGCCGTCTGGCAGCTCCTCGTCTCCGCCGGGGTCACCGAGGAGAACAAGCTGCCCCCGCTGTCCGCAGTATGGGACAGCCTGTCCGACATGTGGGTCAAGGGCACGCTCGTGGAGGTCATCTGGACCTCCGTCTCCCGCGGTCTGCTCGGTTTCCTGCTGGCCCTGGCCATCGGCACCCCGCTCGGCCTGCTGGTCGCCCGGGTGAAGTTCGTGCGCGCCGCGATCGGCCCCATCCTGGCCGGCCTGCAGTCCCTGCCGTCGGTGGCCTGGGTGCCGCCGGCCGTGCTCTGGTTCGGCCTCAACGACGCCATGATGTTCACCGTGATCCTGCTCGGCGCCGTCCCCTCCATCGCCAACGGGCTCGTCTCCGGCATCGACCAGGTCCCGCCCCTCTACCTGCGGGCCGGACGCACGCTCGGCGCCACCGGCATCAAGGGGGTGTGGCACGTCGTCATTCCGGCCGCGCTGCCCGGCTATCTGGCCGGTCTCAAGCAGGGCTGGGCCTTCTCCTGGCGCTCACTCATGGCCGCCGAGATCATCGCCTCCTCCCCCGACCTCGGCCTGGGCCTCGGCCAGCTCCTGGAGAACGGCCGCAACAACATCGACCTCCCCGGCGTGTTCCTCGCCATCACCCTGATCCTCGTCGTCGGCATCGCCATCGACCTGCTCATCTTCAGCCCCGTCGAGCGCTACGTCCTGCGCAGCCGCGGCCTGCTGGTCAAGAACTGAACGGACCGGACGACCGCCCCCGGGTCGCGGCCCGCAACTCCCACACTCCCCCCAGCTCGACCGGCACCATCGGCTTCCACGTGGCCTCGGACGGAGCCACGCCCTCTTGACAGCGACCGGGCCCGGCTCGACACTCCACTTCGGCGAATCCCGGTGAACTGGTAGGAATCATGGGACGTTCAGGGCAGGGCCGCGGGACCGACGGCGCACGCGCCGTCGTCCGCCTGCCGCTGCCGCTGCCGCTGCTGACCTCCCGGCGCCACATCGACCTGCTTCGCGTGTGCAGCGCGGCGAGTCCCCTGCACCGCGGCGGCCCCGTGCCCGCCCGCTCCTGACCCGTCGCGCACGCACCCTCCGCGCACGCCGCCTCCGCGCACCCGCCCACCGGGTCCCCCCGCGCCGAAGCCGTCGCGGTCCGTCGCCGTATGCCCGTGCCCGAGCAATCCCAGGGAGACGCATGTCCGCCACGTACCCGAAAGCCGTGCCGTCCTTCCGGAGCAGGATCGGCCGGGACGCGCGCAGCGGCTTCCCCGCCGTTCCGCACCGCTACCGGCTGCACCTGACGCCGTCCTGTCCGAACTGCCTGCGGATCGCCGTCACGCACAGCCTGCTGGGCCTGCGGGACGTCCTCCCCGTGACGGTGCTGCCCGCCGTGCCCGACGCGTCCGACGGCGGGTACGTCGCGTTGCGCCCGCTGTACGAGGCCAGTGCGCACCTGTACCCCGGGCCGGCACTCGCGCCGGTGCTCAGCGACGGCTGGAGCGGGCGGATCGTCAGTACCCGCGCCCACGACATCGTGCAGGACCTGACGCGGCGGTTCGGGGCCTCCGTCGGGGCCTCCGGACCGCGCTTGCACCCGGACGGTGCCGACGCGCACATCGAGGAGGTCGGCCGGCTCTGCGAGCAGGGCATCAACGCGGCGGCGCAGCGTGCCGGCCAGTACGGTGGCGACCCGGCGGCCCGCGAGGCCGCACTCGCCGCGCTGCTGCACGGGCTGGGCGTGCTGGAGCGGCGGCTGGCCTCGGCCGACTACCTGCTGGGCGACCGGCTCACCTCCGCCGACGTGCAGCTGTGGGTGACGCTGGTGCAACTGGACACGGTGCACCGCTGGCACCTGGACGCCGCGGCGGTGTACCGGATCACCGACCACCCCCGTCTCTGGTCGTACGCGAGGCGGCTGGCCGCCCATCCCGCCTTCGGGCCGCACCTCGACCTGGACGGCATCGCGCTGCGGCACCACGCCCACTGCCGGGGCCGGGAGGCCGCCGGTGCGGCGGTGCGGATCGTGGACTGGGCACGATCCGCACCGGCGCCGGCGCGGCCGTGAAGGCGATCGGGAGCTGAGGGCGGGGACCGCGGCTCAGCGGACGGTCACCCGGGCGAGGGCCCGGGAGGTGTGGCCCAGCGCCGTGCCGGCGGTCGCCGGGGCCGGGCCGTCGCGCTGTCAGGCTGTCGTGTTCAGCCAGGGAATCCGGTCGGCGTCGTAGCGGTGGGCGCGGAAGACGGAGTTCTGGGCGCCGGCCGAGGACTCCAGGCCGACGCCGTCACCGAACGAGCGGAACTGCGGCACGACGAACTCCCACACGACGTGGCCTTCGGGGGTGACCTCGAAGAGCCGTCCGAAGGAGCCTTCGGCGATGAAGGTGTTGCCGTTGGGCAGGCGCTGGGCGCTGGACATGTACGGGCTGTAGAAGTTCTGCGGCGGGTTGTCCTGGTAGGACCACACCTCCTCGCCGGTGCGCGGGTCCAGCTCCAGGACCCGTGAGTAGGGCACGGAGGTGGTGTCGCGGTAGGTGCCGTTGTCGAAGACGAGGACGGTGCCGCCCGGCAGCTCGTGGGGGTGGTGCTGTTGTGCCAGGACGTCGGGTCCGATGTGCCACAGGACGGACCCGTCCGTGCGGTCGACGGCCACGGCGGAGGACGCGCTGCGGAAACCCAGGACGATGGAGCCGTCGGCGCTCTCGTTGACGGTGTTGGCCATGGGCCAGTGCTCCCGGGCGAAGTGCGGGTTGAGCGGGTAGTCCTCGGGGTCGAGGTGGTCGATGGCGGCCCAGCGCCACACTTCCTCGCCGTCCCAGGTCAGTTCGTACACGACGTCGCCGTAGATGACGCCGCCGGGGGCCTCGGAGCCGGGGATGCCGCCGCGGATGCGGGCGGCGTCGGCCGGGGCGAGGGGTTCGACGACGGTGATGACGAGGTTGCCGTTGCGCAGCAGCGAGGCGTCGTGGTGGTGGAAGGGGTGGCGGACCTCGCGGACGACCGTGGAGTCGGGGGCCAGTTCCTGGAAGATGCCGCCGTGGTAGACGTCCCAGATGGGGAAGAGGGTCGGGCCGTCGGTGTCCTTGGCGGCGTAGAAGAGGTTGCCGTTCGGCAGGAGCTGCGCCTGGCGGCCGGGCGGGTGCGGGGAGGTCCAGGTGTGCGCGGTGCGTCCCTCGATGTCGACGAGGTGGATCTCACCGGCGCTGGTGATCGGGGTGTAGAGGGTGTAGCCGCCGTGGCTGCGCTCGGGGTCGTGGGCGATCAGGCCGACGCCGCGGCGGCGCAGGGTGTTCTGGTCGACGGTCATGGGACGGGTCTCCTCGTGGTGGGGGTGCGGTTCAGCGGACGGTGACGGCGGCCGGGTCGACGGTCGTCAGGGGTCCGGGGTTCAGGTACCGCTGCAGGGCGGCGCGGTCGGCGTCGCCGGGCAGGTGCTGGGCGGCCTTGGCCCAGGCGGCCTCCTCCTCCAGCTGGGTCAGCAGCTCGGGCGAGAGGGTCGCGCCGTAGGTGTAGCGGGGCTGGTACTCCTCGACGTAGCCGGCCTGGAGCGCGCCCTTGGACTGGGCCACGACGGCCTGCCGTGCGCGGGCGGGGTCCGCCGCGATCTCGCCCTGGGCGCGCAGGACGGTGCGCAGGACGGCGGCGGTGGTCTCGTCGCTCGTCCTCGGGCCGGCGACCAGCAGGGTCCGTGCGGTGTATCCGGTGAAGGGGAACTCGGCGTAGCGCTCGCCGAGCGCGGTGCGGGCGGCCCCGTAGAAGCTGGGGAAGGTGACGCCGGCGTCGATGTCGCCCCGGGCGAGCGCCGGAGTGACCTGGTTCGGGGCGAGGTTGACGACGGTCACGTCCGCGGCCGTGAGCTGTGCGGAGGCGAGCATGCGCGAGAGGGCGTACTCGACGTTCGTGCCCTGCGGGACGCCCACCTTGCGGCCCTTGAGGGCGGCGAAGCCGGTGACGGCCCGGTCGGTGCGGGTGAGCAGGCGCCAGTCGGAGAAGCGGGAGAGGTCCGCGACGATCCGCAGGTCCCGTCCGCCGAGCGCCGCGGTCACGGCGGGCAGGTCGCCGACGACGCCGAGCTGCGCCTGGCCTCCGAGGACGGCGTTGAGGGCGTCGCGGCCGCTGGGCTGGGTGGTGACGGTGGCGTCGATGCCCTCGGCGGACCAGAGTCCGTGTTCCTGGGCGATGTGGACGGGTGCTCCGCCGAGGTGGTCGCTGCCGGCGATGGAGACGGCCGGGCGGCCGCCGTTCCCGCCCGTCTTCGCGGGTCCGGAGCCGTCGGCGCAGGCCGCGGCGAACGTGGTGAGCAGGGCTGCCATGAGCAGGGCAGTGGCTGCGCGGGGTCTGGGCATCGGAGTGCCTTCCGGGGGTGGGGACATGGGGACGTGGGAACGGGTGGAGCGGGGTTCAGTCGGAGCCGAGGCGGCGGGCGATGAGCGAGCGCAGGTCCGGGTCGGGAGGTCCGTCGGGGACGGTGTGGTCGGCGAGCACCCGGCCGGGGGTGCCGCCGAGGACGACGACCCGCCCGGCGAGGGCCAGCGCCTCGTCGATGTCGTGGGTGACGAACAGGACGGTGGTGCCCCGGCGTTGCCACAGCTCCCGCAGCAGGTGCTGCATGCGGGTGCGGGTCAGGGTGTCGAGGGCGCCGAACGGCTCGTCCATGAGGAGCACTTCGGGCTCGGCGGCCAAGGCGCGGGCCAGGGCGACCCGTTGCTGCATGCCGCCCGACAGCTGTGCCGGGTACTTGTCGGTGCCGTCCGCCAGCCCGACCTCGGCGAGGGCGTCCAGGGCGCGCCGGCGGCGTTCGGCGCGCGGCAGTCCGAGTCGCTTGAGGGCGAACTCGACGTTGCCGCGTGCGGTGCGCCAGGGGAAGAGCGCGTAGTGCTGGAAGACGACGCCGCGGTCCGGGCCGGGTCCGCGCACGGGCCGGGAGCCCGCCGTCACCCGCCCGGTGGCGGGCGGTACGAAGCCGGCGACGGCGCCGAGGACGGTGGACTTGCCGCATCCGCTCGGCCCGAGCAGGGCGGTGAACGACCCGGCGGGCAGTTCCAGGTCCGTCTTCTCCAGGACGGGGGCGGCTCCGTAGCGCACGGACAGCCCTTCCAGGCGTACGGCCAGGCTCATGAGGTGCTCCAGTGCACGAACCGGCGGCCGATCGCGGCCAGTACGAGGTCCACGGCCACGCCGAGCAGCCCGAGGACGAGCAGCCCGGCGAACATCCGGTCCACGCGGAGGAACTGGCCGTCCACCTGGAGCCGGTACGCCAGGCCGCTGTCCGCTCCGCCGAGTTCGGCGGCCACCAGGGCGAGCAGTGCCACCGAGGCCCCGTAGCGCAGGGCCGCGAGGACGGCGGGCGCGGCGGCGGGCAGCAGCACTTCGACGAACCGGCGGTGCAGCGGGGCTCCCAGGGTCCGGGCCGCCCGAAGGTGGGAGACGGGGACGCGGGACACTCCGTCGTGGACGTAGAGCCAGACGGCGAGCAGGACGGCGTAGGCGATCAGGAGGCGTTTGGCGGTCTCACCGATCCCGAACCAGGCGGTCGCGAGCGGTACCAGGGCGATGGCCGGTATGGGGCGCAGGAAGGAGACGACGGGGGTGACGGCGGCGGAGAGCTTCGGCAGGTAGCCGGTGGCGAAGCCGAGGGCGCTGCCGATGACGGCTCCCAGTGCGAAGCCCTGTCCGGCGCGGGTCAGGCTGGCGCCGAGGTCGTCGGCGAGGACTCCGCTGCGCGCGCTGTCGGCGAGAGCGGCCAGGGTTTCGGCGGGGGTGGGCAGGAGGGACGGGGCCACCACGCCGGACCGGGCGAGCAGGTACCAGAGCACGAGCACGGCGGCTGCCGCGGCCAGGGCCGGGCCCAGTCGGCCGAGGGCCCGGCCGGGCGGTGAAGGGGTGGCGTGCACGGAGCGTCTCCTCGGTCGTCGATAAGTGAGGTCAATAATTGACCACGCTTATGACGGGAGTGTTGCAGCAGTACGAAACCTCTCCGGGGCTTCGAGCCCTTGATCGCAGATGAGGTACGTTCACCAGCGTGTCTCGACCCGAACCCACGCCGGAGGCGATCGAGGTCGGACGGGTGATCCGGAGCTGCCGCAAGCGAAGCGGCGTCTCCATGGCCGTCCTCGCCGCCCGCTCAGGCCTCTCCCAGCCGTTCCTCAGCCAGCTCGAACGGGGCCTCACCACGCCCAGTCTCAGCTCGATCTACCGGATCGCGGAGGCCCTGGAGGTGAGCCCGGGCGCCTTCCTGCGGCCGCCCGCGCGCCCGGGCGCGGTCAGCCACGAGAGCGACCCGCAGGTGATCCGGGTGGAGGAGTCCGCGGGGCAGGTCGCGCAGGTGCTCATCCCGGGCGGGCGCAGCGCTCTGATGGAGGCGTACGAGCACCACTTCGAGCCCGGGCAGGGTGAGCGCGGCTGGTTCGAGCACCCCGGCGAGGACTTCCTCTACGTGCTGGAGGGCGAGGTGGTCCTGGAGGTCGAGGGCGAGGAACCGCTGACCCTGCGCGCCGGCCAGAGCGCGCACCACCGGGGCGAAGTCCCCCACCGCTGCCGCCTGTCGGGCCCCTCCCCCGCCCGCACCCTCCTGGTGATCGCGAACGCCTGAGCCGGCCCGCCGCGGCGGTGGCCGGGGCCACCGGGGAGGGGAATCCCCTTTGCGCCCGGCGCGGCGGGCGTGGATGCTGACTCGCCGGAGGTGTTCGCGATGACCGAAGTCGTACTGAAGCTGTCGGCCCGTGACTTGACCCCTGCGGATCTGGCGTCCTGCGGGTGGGCCGGGTCCGACCACCACCTGGCGGGCGTGGCCCGGCAGTTGGAGCGTGTGCGGACCGGTGAGGTCGACTATCTGGCGATCTGCACCGGGGCGGACGTCCCGGTGGCGAAGGGGGGCGTCGACTACCGGGTCACGGAGGGCGCCGGCACCCTGTGGCAGCTGGCGGTCCATCCCGCGCTGCAGTCGTGCGGCATCGGCACGTTCCTCGTGGAGTCCGCGGAGCTGCGCATCAGGAGCCGCGGGCTGCGGTGGGCCGAGCTGGGCGTGGAGGAGAGCAACCCGCGGGCGCGTGCGCTGTACGAGCGGCTCGGCTACGTCGCCCACGACCGCAGGCCGGACGCGTGGGACGAGCAGGCCCCCGACGGATCACTGCGACGCCGCGAGACGATGTGCACGCTGATGCGCAAGGAACTCGTCTAGGCGTCGGCGGGGCGAGGCTGCCGTGCCGCTGCCGGCCCCCCGGCCGGCAGCGGCACGGTGCTCAGTCGAGGCAGAACTCGTTGCCCTCCACGTCCTGCATCACGAGGCAGGACTCGTTCACGCCGTCGGCGAGGAGCAGCCGCACGCGTGACGCGCCGAGCGCGACCAGGCGGGTGCATTCGGCCTCCAGGGCCGCCACGCGCTCGTCGCCGACGAGGCCGGTGCCCACGCGGACGTCGATGTGGAGGCGGTTCTTGACGACCTTGCCTTCGGGGACGCGCTGGAAGAACAGCCGGGGGCCCACCCCCGAGGGGTCGACGCACGCGAACGCCGATCCCTGGCGCTCGGGCGGCAGGGCCCGGTCGAACGCGTCCCAGTCGGCGAACCCTTCCGGTGGCGGCGGCACGACGTACCCGAGGGCCTCGCACCAGAAGCGGGCGACACGCTCGGGCTGTGCGCAGTCGAAAGTGAGCTGGAACTTCTTGATCGGCGCCATCGCGCCATCATAGGGACGGGTCCTGCGCCGTCTCCACGGGTTTCTCCCGGCACTTGAGCGAGGGTCGGGCGGGCGGGGCCCGCCGAACGGTGGGGCGCTCGGCCCGGCCGGCTCCGGCAGGATGGCCCGATGAGCCTCGCACCCGTGACCGCCGACCGTGCCGAAGCCCCCTACCCCGACCCCGTACGGATCCGCGTGGTGGCGGCGGGGGCGGCCGTGGTCACGGTCGGCGCGGGACTCGGGCTGCGGGCCGTGACGGTGGGGAGCGTGGCCAAGTACGGCGGGGACGCGCTGTACACCGTCCTGCTGCTGACCCTCGTCGTGCTCGTCGCGCCCCGGTGGACGCCGCTGCGGGCCGCCGGGGCCGCGCTCGCGGTCAGCTGGGCCGTCGAGTTCTTCCAGCTCAGCCCGGTACCGGCGGAACTGTCCCGGGACAGCGTGGCCGCCCGGCTGGTACTCGGTTCGACCTTCAACGCGCCGGACCTGTTCTGGTACGCGGTCGGCGCGGCGGGCGGCTGGCTGCTGCACACGGCGATGGTGAGGCGCCGCCGGGTCACGGCCGGGGCCCCGCCCGCCGGTGAGACTCCTCACACGTGACGGAACGCCGCGAGCCCGGAATGCCCCGTTTCGGCCAGTAGTACCGGGCCTGGAGCCGGCCGATCGACCGAGGAGGGCTCCCGAACGGATGACCTAGCCTGGATCGGCAACGCGATTTCGGGGGGCCGAGCGCAAAGGAAGAGCGCCTCCATGGGCATCACCAGCAGTTCCGCCCGCCGCGTCCGGCGGACGGGACCCGTCGCCACGGCGGCCGTCCTCGGCATCCTGGCCGTCACCGCCGCCCCGGCCCTCGCCGCCACCGACGGCTCCGCGGACAAGCCGGCCGCAGGCGCGGCGGACAGGCCCGCGGCAGGCTCGGCGAAGAATCCCGAGGCGGGCAGGGCCGACAAGCCCGCGGCCGGCACGACGACGAAGGTCCAGCCCGGCTCGGCCGGAAAGCCCGCGGCGGCCGGGAAACCGTCGGCCGGAAAGCCCGCCGGCTCGGCCGCGTCGGCCGAGAACTCCGCGCACGCCGCAAAGGCCGCGAACGCGCGCAGCGCCGCGGGGATACCCCTGGCGATCTCCCGGCTGGCCGAGGGCCCGGGCCGCGACGTCGCGATCACCATCGACGACGGCCCGGACCCCCGCTGGACGCCCCAGGTCCTGGAGGTGCTGCGGAAGAACCACGTCAAGGCCACCTTCTGCATGATCGGAACCAAGGCGCAGAAGTACCCGGAACTCGTGCGCTCGGTCGCCGCCGACGGGCACCGCCTGTGCAACCACTCCGTCGACCACGACGTGACCATGGACCACAAGCCCGTCGCCTACCAGAAGCAGCAGATCCTCGAGGCCAAGGCCATGATCGAGAAGGCCGCTCCGGGGGTACCGGTCGGCTACTACCGCGCACCGGGCGGCGCTTTCACGCCCGACAGCCGGGCGATCGCCGCGGAGAGCGGGATGCGGCCGCTGGGCTGGAGCGTGGACCCCAAGGACTGGAGCCGTCCCGGCCTGCCGGCGATCATCTCCTCCCTGGAGGGCAAGCTCCCCCAGCAGCCGACCGTCCTCTTCCACGACGGCGGCGGCGACCGCAGCGAGACCGTGGCGGCCCTCGAGCAGTACCTGCCCTGGCTCACCGAGCAGGGCTACCGCTTCACCTTCCCGGCGCGCACCAACCCGTAGCGGGCCGGCCGCGGGTCAGCCGCCGGGCGGCGCCAGGCGCGGGAAGTGGAGGGCGAGGAAGTCCCGCATGATCCGCAGGGCCTGTTCCGGCGGGACCTCGGTCGCTGGATCGTCGGGGAGCCCCTCGATCCGGATGCCGTGATGGTCCGCGAAGGCCCGGATCCCTTCGAAGGCCGCCCTGCCCAGGGCGGAGAGGGTCCTGCCGACGAGCAGGGCGTCCTCGACGTACCGGGGCACGGGGTGCGGGACCGGCGCCGGCCAGGTGGCCGGGTCCCGCGGGCTGTCGAGGGTGAAGGCGTGGGAGAGGGTCCGGGCAGCGGCGTCGCGCCCGGTGAAGGGGGCGCCGAGGTCCCACCGCTCGCGCAGGGTCGCGATCAGTGAGGTGTGGCGGTGCTCCTCGTTGAACACCCGGCCTTCCTCCACCCACGGGGAGACCAGGACGGCCGGGACCCGGTAGCCGGAGCGGTCGAACCCGAACCCGAGCTGTCCGGCCGGAGCGGACGGGTCGGGCGGCGGCACCGGTCCGGGCGGGACGTGGTCGAAGGTGCCGCCGGGCTCGTCCCAGCCGATCAGCAGGGCCGTGTTCCACACGTTCGAGCCGCCGGCCGACTGCATGCCCCGGTAGGCGTCGTAGATCCGGGCCAGGAACGCCTCGCCGCCGAGGACGGAGGACGGCGGGTCTGCGCCGCGGATCACGACACCGTGGCCGAGGACGCGCGAGAACGCCGGGTGGTAGTCCCCGTGCCCGAGGACCAGGCTCGGCTCGATGAACGACAGGTCGGGCAGATCGCCGCCGGCCGCGTCGGTCTCGAACTGCGAGAACGGCACGAAGTGCGTGTCGAAGCGGTCCTTCAGTCGCGGGTAGTGGATCAGGCCGGTGATGGAGAAGCGGTCCGGCTCGGCGACGTACACCTTCCAGGTCCGGCCTTGCCGTTCGATCCGGTCGAAGACCGTCTCCGCGTCGTTCTTCAGGATCCAGTTCCTCACCGGCGAGTTCACGACGAGTCCCGAAGCGGTGGCGGCGGTCCAGAACGACCGGTTGGTGAACGTCTGTGACGGCACCTCGCTGAACCAGTGGTCGAACACGCCGAAGGCGCGGGCCAGGCCGCTCAGCACGGGGACCTGCTCGGGGGTGAAGCCGGTCATCACCTGTGCGTACTCGTCGTAGGTGGGCTGGCGGCCCAGTTCGCCGGTCAGCGTGCTGATGTAGTCGGTGACGAAGCCGTCCATCGTGGGCGCGCGACCGGGCTCGGGCGCGTTGTACGGATCCGAGATCTCCTCGCCGAGCTTGAAGCGGTTCTCCTCGCCGAGGATGTCGAAGAGCTGGGTGTTGGTGTGCGGATACTCCTCTCCCGTATCGGGGTTGGGGCTGTCCATGTCGGTCGCCACCGCGTACGGCACCACCGCGCGGTCCGCGCCGTGCTCGGCCCATGCCGGGATCGGGTTCGAGAGCTCCTTGCCGATCACTCCCTCGAAGGTCTTCCCGTCCCGCGGCCCGTACAGCCGGCCCAGCAGGTTGTCCAGCGACCGGTTCTCGAACACGACGACCACCACGTGGTCGAGCGCGTGCTCCTTGCTCCGACTCGTCATGGCTGACCTCGCATCCTGCCGGCGCCCGGTCGCCGGCCTGACCCCACCTTTTCAGCGTCCCTCCGCCGACTCCCGGCCGCACGCCGCCGCCCCGACCCCGCCACCGTCCTGAGCGAAGCTCGGCCGCATGGATGTGGAACGGCGAGGGGCGGCTCTCCTTGCGCGCGACCGTGCCCGATCCCTTCCGGGCGTTCGCCGACGGCACCGCGGTGGGGTCGTCGTGACGGAGATCGACCGGGCGGGGCGCCGGCTGGTCCTCGCCGGACGGGACGCCCGCTGAATCAGGAGGCCGCCAGGGCCTTGCGCAGGGTGTGGAGGCACGACGAGAGGGCGGTGTGGCGGGGCGTGCCGTAGTCGCGTGCCTGCATCCAGGCCGCGTACAGCAGGGACCACAGCACGTTCTGGAGCCATTCGGCGTCCGCCTCGGCGTCCACCGTGCCCTCGGCCTGGCCGCGTTCGATGAGGCGGACCAGGACGCGGTCGGAGTCGGTCTCCTCCTCGAAGCCCGCCCAGCTCAGGAACTGCGGCACGTCGAAGAGGAGCATGAGCCGGTCCCCCAGCTCGAAGTACTCCAGGCAGAGCCGCTCCAGCGCCTTCGGGGCCGGGCCGTCCTCCACCCGCGCGCGTACGGTCGCCTCCTGCAGCCGCTCCCGTACGTCCGCCCCGAGCGCGGCGACCAGGTCCGAGCGCTCGGCGAAGTACCGGTGGACGGTCGTGCGTCCGACACCGGCGGCCTCGGCCACGTCCGCGAGCGACGCTCCGTGGTGGGCCGACAGGACGGTGACGGCGGCGTCGAGGATCGCGCGCCGGGTGCGGGCGCGGGTGGCGGTCTCGGTGGCCGCCGTCGCGATGTGGTGCTGCTCCATGGGCGTACGGTAGCGCGCCCGTAATGAAACTCACTTGACCGTATTGGAACACCCGTGTTCCATTTTCGGCATGGCTGACTCGACACCCCCGCCCCGCGCCGGCTTCGACGCGCCCCGGCTGCGCGTCCTGTGGTCCTTCGCCCGCCCCCACCGCCGCACGCTCGCCATGGGGCTGGCCCTGGCCCTGGCCGGCTCCGCCCTCGGCCTGGCCACGCCCATGATCACCAAGTGGGTGCTGGACGCCCTGAACGACTCCGCCTCGCTCACCGGCCCCGTGATCGCGCTGTTCGTGCTCCTCGTCGTCGGCGCGGCCGTCTCGTACCGGCAGTGGTGCATGCTCGGCACGGTGGGCGAGCGGGTCGTGCTGGAGGCGCGCGAGTCGATGGTGCGACGGTTCCTGCACGCCACCGTGCCCGCCCTCACCCGGCGCCCGACCGGTGAGCTCGTCACCCGCGTGACCTCGGACACCGTCCTGCTCCGCGAGGCCACCGCGCAGTCGTTCGTAGGCCTGGTCAACGGCTCCGTCATGCTCGTGGGCAGCCTCGTCCTGATGGGCGTGCTCGACCTGGTGCTGCTCGGCACGACCATGGCCGCGGTGGCTGTGACAGCCGCGCTCTTCGCGCTGCTCATGCCGGGCATCGGCCAGGCTCAGCAGCGCTCCCAGGAGCACATCGGCCGGCTCGGCGGCCTGCTGGAGGGCACGCTGCGCGCGATCCGCACCGTGAAGGTGAGCCGCGCCGAGGAGCGGGCCGCCGAACGGATCGTGGCCGACGCGCGGGCCGCTGCGGACTACGGCATCCGGGCGGTCCGCCAGGAGGCCCTGGCCTGGACGGTCGCGGGGTCCGGCATCCAGCTGGCCATCATCGCGATCCTGGGCGTCGGTGCCTGGCGGGTCGGCGAGGGGAGCCTGGAGGTCTCCAGCCTGATCGCCTTCCTGCTGTACGCGTTCACGCTGATGGAGCCGGTCAGCACGCTCAGCCAGAACGTGACCTCCCTGCAGGCGGGGATGGCCGCGGCCGAACGCATCCGGCAGACGGCCGACTTGACGGCGGAGGGCGACGAGACCGTGCCGCGGCAGCCCGACGGGAGGACCGACCGTACGGCGGACTCCGGCGCCCGGACGGAGGTGCCCGTGCTCGAACTGCGCGGTGTCAGCGCCGCGTACGGTCCCGACGCCGCGCACGCCGTCACCGACGTGCGGCTGGCGGTCCCCCGGCTCGGTCACACCGCGATCGTCGGGCCGTCCGGCGCGGGCAAGACCACCCTGTTCTCGCTCGTCCTGCGGTTCCTGGAGCCCCTCGACGGCGAACTGCTCCTGAACGGACGGCCGTACCGCGACCACAGCCACGCCGAGGTGCGGGCGCGGCTGGCGTACGTCGAACAGGACACCCCCGTCGTGCCCGGCACCCTCCGCGACAACCTGCTGCTCGCCCGGCCGGACGCCACCGACGAGGAACTCCTCCGCGTGCTGCGGGACGTGCGGCTGTCGGAGAAGGTCGAGGCGCTCGAAGCGGGTCTGGACAGTCCGCTGTCGTCGGCGCACGTGTCCGGGGGCGAACGCCAGCGCATCGCGCTCGCGCGGGCCCTGCTGCGGACCCCGGAGGTCCTGCTGCTGGACGAGGCGACCGCACAGCTGGACGGGCTGACGGAGGCCGCGGTGCAGGACTGCATCCGCAGCCGGGCGGCGACGGGCGCGGTGGTGACGGTGGCGCACCGCCTTTCGACGGTGGTCGACGCCGACCTGATCGTGGTCATGGAGGCGGGCCGCATCCGCGCCCGCGGTACCCACGAGGAGCTGCTGGAGACGGATCCGCTGTACCGCGAACTGGTGGCGGCCCTGCGCCTGGCCACCACCACCGGGGCCACCACCACCGCCACCGGGGCCGACATGGCGTGAGCGCGCCGTCCCCGCGCTCCCGCGTCGGCCGAGTGCACCGGCGGCCGGGCTCAGGCGGGTTGTCCGGGTGCCGGGGTGGCGCGGGCGATCAGGAGGGCCACGTCGTCGTGGACTCCCGGGTGGCGCATGGTGTCCAGCAGCAGGTCGCAGGTCTCGTCCAGCGGCCGACGGGGGTCGTCGAGGGCGTCGAGGAGGACGTCGAGGCGCTTGTCGATCGGATCGTCACGGGTCTCGACCAGGCCGTCGGTGTAGAGGACGAGCTGGTCGCCCGCCTCGACGGGGATGCTGACGGTGTGGAAAGCGACGCCGACGCCGCCGAGGGGCGCGCCGGTGGGCAGGTCCAGGAGCCTGCGCGTGCCGTCCTGGCGCAGCAGGACCGGCGGCAGGTGCCCGGCCAGGGAGAGGTGCCACTGGGCCGCGCACGGGTCGTAGACGGCGTAGACGCAGGTCGCGATCGTCTCCAGGCCTTCGGTGACGTGGTCGAGGTGGTGCAGGACCTGGGCGGGGTCGAGGTCGAGGTCGGCCAGGGTCCGGGTGGCGGTGCGCAGCTGGCCCATGCTGGCCGCGGCCCCGACTCCGCTGCCCATGACGTCGCCGACGACGAGGGCGGTCTTGTCGCCGCTCAGCGGGATCACGTCGAACCAGTCGCCGCCGATCTCCATGGTGGCCTGGGCGGGGCGGTAGCGGGTGGCGACCTCCAGGCCCGGCCGCCACGGCGGCGTGTGCGGCAGCAGGCTGCGCTGGAGGGTGAGTGCGGTGTGGCGCTGTTCTTCGACCGCCCGGTGGCGCTCGGTGACGTCCACGCTGGCGGTGGCCACGCCGAGGACGGTCCCGTTGGGGGCTTCGAGCCGGTAGAAGGAGATCGACCAGGCGTGGTCGTGGTCCGGATCGGCCGGGGTACGGCCGACGGTGTACTGGTCCACGATGGGGACGCCGGTGGCCAGCACTTCGCGCATCGCGGCTTCGAAGGACGGGTCCACGGCCGGCAGCACCTCGTGGACGTGGCGCCCGATGTGCTCGGCGGCGGGCACGCCGTTGAGGCGTTCCTCCGCCGGGTTGACCGAGACGTAGCGCAGGTCGGTGTCGAGGACGCCGAGGCCGACCGGCGACTGGTCGACGAGCCGGGCGGACAGGGCAAGGTCCCGTTCGAGCTGCCGTACGGTCGCCTGGTCGGCCGCCAGGCCCAGGGCGTAGTACTCCTGCTGGGAGTCCAGCAGCCGCATGTTGCGGAATTCGACCATGCGCGTGCTGCCGTCCTTGTGCCGGACGGGGAAGACGCCGACCCAGCTGACGCCGTCCTCCATGACCTCGGCGAACATGTCCAGCACGACCGGGACGTGCTCCTCGTGGAGCAGCAGGTGGCCCGCGTACTCCCCCAGGGCCTCCTCGGCGGTGTAACCGAACAGTTCCTCGGCCTGGGGGCTCCACAGGTCGATCCTGCCGTCGGCGTCGAGGAGGATGGCGGCCACGCGCAGCACGTCGAGCAGCCCGCCCGGCCCGGACGCGGTGGGCCGTGCCTCTCCGGGATCGCCGTGCGAGGGCTCGATCGCTCCCATCTGCGGGCTCTCCTTCCGGCCGCCGCGGACTGCGGCCCTACCCTCCCAGCCCTCTCATCGTCCCCCTCCGCGCGACACGCGTGCACGCCGCACCCCCGCCGGACGGCCCAGCGGTGACCGTGCGTCGCCGTCCGGCCACCGCGGTGTCGGTCGCGGGTGTCAGCCGCGGCAGCTTGCGCGGGCACTTCTCACGAGGACGCCGAGCGCACGCGGCGTATCGGGGTGTGCGGGCAGGAGCGGCAGGATCCGGGCCGGTCCGCGCAGGGCGTCGGCGTGGTGCGGGTCGAGCGTAGGTCCCGGCCGTGACAACGCCCGGTGTGCGGTGGTGGGGTGGAACGGGCGATGATGCTGCCCGTGGACGAGGACGAGGCCCGTCGCGGGCGAACGCGGTACACGCTCACCGACCGGGAACTGGGCCACGCCTGGGGCACCTGCGCCGAGGCGGAGGGGCTGTTCGGACCGACCGGGCGCGAGGCGTACGAACTGTTCGGCTGGGTTCCCGAGGAGCACGGGGAAGGCGGGGTAGGCGGCTGGATCGGCCGTGAGATGTGGTGCGTTCCCGAGGACCGGGCGCTCGACGAATGGCTGCTGGAGGACGCCGAGGCCCTCGGGCCGCACCCCTGGACGGACGGCCTCCTCGTCACCGGGCTCGCCGACCACCTGCCCCCGCCCGAGGAGTACCACGGCACCGTCCTCCTGCACGACGGGCGGCGCCGGCTGGGCTCCTGCCGAGGGTTCACCCGCGCCCTGCCGCCGCCCGGGCGGCCGGATCCGCCGATCGTCCTGCGCGGGCTGACCCCGGGGCGGGAGCTGCGGCGTGCCTTGGAGACGGCCACCCGGCCGACGCTGGATCTGGGCGGAGCGGCCCTGGAGGTACGGGACGACCGCGGCGAACCGTTCACCGAACTGTCGCTGTGGGTCACGGTCAGCGGTTGGCGCCCGTCGGCGCTCGGTCCGGATCTGATCGACCTGGAACTGGAGGGCAAGCTCGCCGCGCCCGTTCCGGAGCCGGCCCGGCCGCTGTGGGAGCAGTGGCTCGCCGGGGTGCCGCGGACGACCGGCACCTGGGCCGGCCTCGACACGCGGCAGCGCTGGGCCTGGCTGGACCACGTCCTGCGAAGGCCCCGCCCGCACGCGGACGTCGACCGGCCCTCGGGTCGCGCCTACGGGCTGGACGGCGGGCACGTCACGGACGTGCCGGGGCTCTACCTCGCGCTCGGCGAGGCGGTCAACGGACCGGGCGGCTACCTCGGCACCGACCTGTACGCCCTCGCCGACTGCCTGGGCGGCGGCTTCGGCCATCGCGGCCCGGCGACGCTGCTCTGGCGGGACTCCGCCGTGGCGCGCGAGCACCTGTCCCGCGCCCTGGCACCGGACGGCCGGCCCTATGACCTGTTCGCCTGCGTTCTCGACGTGCTGGCCGAGTTCGGGGTGCGGGTCACCCTGGCGTGAGCCCGGTCGGGCCGGGCAGGCGGAAGCCGTTGAAGAGGTCGTCCATGCCGCGCAGGGCCAGGCGGGTCGGGGTCGCACGGACTGCCAGGTCCCGGGCCGTCGCCGCGATCGGGTTGCGCAGGGCACCCAGGCGGCCGACGCGGCGGGCACGGAGGCGAACGGCGTCGGTGCGGCCGCGGCGGGCCGCGGTGTACGCGGCGAGGGCGGCCGGGACCGCGTCCCCCGATTCCGCGCCGTCGCCCGATTCCGCGCCGTGGCCAGAGCCCGTGTTGTCGCCGGAGTCCCCGGCCGGGAGCAGGTGCGCGAGGACCACCGCGTCCTCGATGGCCTGGCAGCCGCCCTGGCCGAGGTTGGGGGCCATGGCGTGGGCGGCGTCGCCGAGCCAGGCGATCCGGCCGTGGTGCAGGCGGGGCAGCGGGGCCGCCAAGTCGTACAGGTCGTTCTGGAGGACGTCGGCGGGGTCGAAGCGGCCGACACGGTCCAGCAGGGCCGGGATCGGGTCGTGCCACGAGCCGAAGCGGCGGCTCAGTTCCGCACGCGGGTCGGCCGGCCGGGTGCCGGCCGGGACGACCGCGGTGGCGTAGAGGTAGTACCGGCCGTCGGCGAGCGGAGTCACCCCGAAGCGCTGACCCCGGCCCCAGGTCTCGCTCATGGACGGTATGGCGAGGTCCGGGGCGTCGACGAGGGTCCGCCAGGCCGTCTCCCCGATGTAGTGCAGGCCGGGGTGACCGGGGAAGTACGCGCGGCGCAGGGGGCTGTGGATCCCGTCGGCGGCGACGACCAGGTCGGCGGGGAGGTCCGGGCCCTCGGCCGTACGGACGGTCGGGCGGCCGGCGGCGTCGTCCACGCCGGTCACGGTGGCGCCGTAGCGCAGGGCCCCGGGCGGCAGGGCGGCGGCCAGGGCCGCGGTGAAGGCCGGGCGCGGTACGGCGATCGGCGGCATGCCGTAGCGGGCCGCCATGTACGCGGTCTCGGCGCGGGTGAGCCACCGGCCGTCGGAGCGGCGTACGCCCATCGTGGCGGGTACGGCGCTCCCGGCGGCCCGGGCCGCGTCGACGCCGATGGTGTCGAGTGCGCGCAAGGCGTTGGGAGCGAGGCCGATGCCCGCGCCGGTGGTGGGTGGTTCGGGGGCGCGCTCGCACACGGTGACGCGCCAGCCGCGGCGGTGCAGCGCGAGGGCGGCGGTCAGGCCGCCGATTCCGGCCCCGGCCACCACCGCGTGACGTCTGCGCATGGACACCCCTCCGTTCCCTTCCCGCATCTTCTAGCAGGTTTCCAGGACCTGGTCCGCCACGGCGAAGACCTCCTCGCAGTCCGGGCAGGTCGCCCGGCCGAAGAGGTACGTCAGACGGTGCGCGACCCTCTCCTGTCCGGCCTCCGTCGCCATGCGGTGCAGGCGGGCGGGCAACGGGTCCAGGGCCGCCGGGTCGGCGGGCAGCAGCGCCGCCCTGACCGGATCGGACGTCACGTAGTCACCGGCCGAGGCGAAGGTCCCGTACGCGCCGAAGGCGACGAACAGCGTCGACGAGCACGCCGGGCAGTCGACCTCGTACTCCTCCGTGAACAGGCCCTCCAGGCGGCCCGTGCTCCACACCCGCTCGCCCTCGAAGGCGAGGATTCCTTGCAGGAGGTAGACGAAGGCCGCGGTGTCGTCGCCCGTCCCACCGAGCAGCCGGCGGGCCGTGCGGAGGAAGACGGCGATCTCCTCGGCGTAGCGCGCGGTCTGTTCCCCGTCCGCCGCCGAGACGATGAGGCCCGCCATCGAGACGGCCTCTTCCGGGGCGCCGGGGGCCCGGCCGTCCGCGATGGCGGCCAGGTACGGGAGGGCGGGGAAGCTGTCGTCGTCGACGCAGTTCAGGTGGCACAGGTCGTTCCACAGGTCGCTCCAGACCTGTTCGTGGTCCTCGCCGCCCAGGCGTGCGAAGGCGTCGGCCAGGCCCGGCCACCCGCTCCGGAGGTCGAGCGGCCGCTCGTGCTCCCCGTCCCCGGCAGCCCTGCGTGCAGTGGTCGTGTCCATCGCGTCGTACCCCCGTGGTGCAGCGGTGCCCGCGCTTCCCCGAGCGGGCACCACCAACGTACCGGGAGCCACTGACAACCCCCGGGGCAGCCCGGGCGCGGCCGCAGTCCCGGCCCGGCCCGGTCACCGGCCCGGCCCGGTCACCCTCTCGGACCGGTCGACGCGTAGGCGGCGGTGCCGGCCACGGTGAGGACGGCCGCGGTCCAGGTGCTCGCCGCGGTACCGGGCGGTTGCAGCATCCAGGTCACGACCTCCATCGGCACGCCCGTGAGGGGCGGGGAGAAGGAAGCGAGGGCCAGCCAGCCGACGGGCAGGGTCCAGGCGTACGCCGCGCCGCACGCCACCGCTCCGAGGGCGGCGAGTCCCATCAGCCCGGCGGCGTCCCGGACCACGAGCGCGGTGGTCGCCAGGTCCTCCCCCACGGCCCGGAGCCCGAGGAGCAGTGCGCAGGCGGCCGCACCCGCGGCCAGTACGTGCGCGCTCCTGCGGGTCCACCAGCGGATCGCGGCGGTCCGGTCCAGGGCGGGGTCCTGTCCACCGAGCCCGGTCGAGGCCGCGGCGGCCGCGACGGTGAGGACGAGCGCGGCGGGCCGCGGGTCCCCGGGGGCTGCGGCGCCGTCCCGGGCCAGGGCCCACACCGCCAGCGCGCCGCACGCCGCCGCGGCGAGCGCCGCGGGTACCTGCCGCGAACGTGCGTACAGCACCAGCCATCTCACGATGCCTCACCGCGGCCCGCGAGGGCACCGAGCGGATCGCCCTCGCAGCCGAGCGCGGCGGTGCGCAGGGCGTTGATCCGTGCCTGCTGTTCGGCCGGCGGCAGTGCCCCCAGCTCCCGCCACACCGGTTCGGCCAGGGCGAGTTGGTCCGCCCGGGAGTGGCCGCTGCCGTCGAGGGGCAGCAGGTCGCCGAGGACCCAGCCCGCCGCGATGCTCTGCGCGGCGGTCTCCGTGGCCGGACCGCCCTCGCGGTCGCTGCGGGGGCGGCAGACCGGGGCCATTCCCTGGGCCACCAGGGCCCTGACCAGTGCGTCGCCGCGCGCCCCGGCGATCGTCGCGTCGTCGAAGTCGACCACGAGGACGCCGTCGTAGCGTTCCGGGACGGCGCCGAGCTCCCGCGGGGTGGTGCTCTCGTGGATGACCACCGGCGCCCCGTCGCCGAGTACCCGGTGCAGCAGACCGAGGGCCTTCCTGCCCGGATCGGCGAGGTCGGCGAGGCGTGCCCGGTGCGTCTTCGTCACGCACACGGGGCCGTCGCACACCTGCTGGGCGGCCGCCTCGTCGACGACGTACGTGCGGCGCGGGTCGGAGGGCAGGACGAGCAGGGCGAGCACGGCGCCGGCCAGGGCGGGTGCCAGGGCCGGCAGCCGGGCCCGCGGGGACGCCGCCGCCAGGAGGGCGAAGCCGGTCGCGGCCAGTCCCAGGAGCCAGAGCGTCTGTCCGACGTGGACGGAGGCGGACAGGGTGAACAGCACCTCGCGTACCTGTGCCACCGCAGGTGACAGCAGCGCGAGGCGGTTGGGGACGGCTGCCTCCGGGACGGCCCTCTCGTCCGAGACGCGCAGGACGTTGGTGAACACCAGGGCGCCCACGGTCAGTACGGGCGGGGTCAGCACGAACGGTACGGCGCGGCCGATCCCCATGCCCAGTACGCCGCCGGCGGCCAGGGAGAGCGCTCCCACCAGCGAGATCGGCAGCCAGCCGAAGTGCGGGTAGCCGGTGCCGGCGAGCACCTGGACGGCTCCGACGAGGACGACGAGCACGAAGGCCGAGGTGAGGGTCAGGGCGGTGGCGCCGGCGAGCGCGGCGGCGCGGTGGCGGGCGGGCCGCGGTGTGCTCGCCAGCAGTTCGCCCGTCCCGGAGCGGTGGTCCCGCAGCCCTTGGAGCGCGCCCAGCCCCACGGCGACCGGCCACAGCACGATCAGCAGGGACCGGGTCCACAGGGCCAGGGAGGTCCACTGGGCCGTCCACCGGGCGGTGCCCGTCCACCACAGGCCGGGGATCAGGTAGAGGAGCGCCAGCGGTGCGGCGAGGAGGACGAGACCGGCCCAGGGGGCGACGGAGCGGCGCAGTTCGGTGCGCAGGACGCGGGAGTTCACCAGTTCCCCCTCTGCCGGGCGGGGTCGAGCAGGAGCGCCGAGTAGCCGCGCTCCAGCGGGCTGTCGCCGGCGTGCTCGGGGCCGCCGGCGGCGGCGAGCCGGTCGGGGGTGCCCTGGAAGACCAGCCGGCCCTCGGCGAAGAGCACGACGTCGGTGCAGGCCGCGGCGACGTCTTCGACCAAGTGGGTGGAGACGACGACGCAGGCGTCCATGCCGAGTTCCTGGAGCAGTTGGCGCAGGCGCAGCCGCTGCGCCGGATCGAGGCCCACGGTCGGTTCGTCGAGGAGGAGCACCTTCGGGTCGTTGACGATGGCCTGGGCGATGCCGACCCTGCGGACCATCCCGCCCGAGAGGGTCTTCATCCGGTGGTCGGCGCGGTCCGCGAGGCCGACCCGTTCCACGGCGCGCTGGACCGCGCCCGGGATGTCCGCCTCCGGTACTTCCTTCAGCCAGGCCATGTACTCGACGAACTCGCGCACGGTGAAGCGCTTGTAGTAGCCGAACTCCTGCGGCAGGTAGCCGATCCGGCGGCGCAGCGCACGGTGTCCGCCCGGGCCCGCGACGGACTCGCCGAGCAGTTCCAGGGTGCCGGCGGCGGGGCTCAGGACGGTGGCGAGGGCCCGGATGAGGGTGGTCTTGCCCGCACCGTTGGGGCCGAGCAGGCCGTGCACTCCGGTGCCGAGCGACAGGTCGAGGCCGTCGACGGCCGTACGGTTCCTGCCGACCGTGACCTTGAGCCCGCGGGCCTGGATCTCCCAGGCGTAGGCGGTGGGTGCGAGGTCGGCGGCGTTCACCGCGCGCATGGGGTGGGGTTCCTTCCGGTGGGTCATCGATGGGCTCCGAGTACGCAGTAGGCGCCCCTGCGGGCGACGACGACGGCGGCACCCAGGGCGAGGGCCAGGCCCCATGCGGGCAGTCCGGCGCTCTGGAGGGCGAAGGCGGCGCGGCCGGCGGCCAGGGTCGGTGCGACGACCACGGCGGCCCATACGGCCACGAGGGCGACGGCGGCGCGGGTGACGCCGACGAGACCGCCGAGTGCCAGGGTCGCGGCGGTGAAGGCCAGGCAGGGCAGCAGCCACTGCGCGAGCATGACCCCGGTGGCCCACCCGGCGACGAGCAGGACGGGGAGGAGCACGGCGAGGACGGCGGTGGTGCGCCGCAGCACCAGGGGCAGCCCGGCCCGGGGCGCGGAGGCCGTCAGTTCGTACGCGGGGTCCAGGCCGCGCGACCAGGACGCCGCGACGCCCAGCACGGGCAGGACGGGGGCGAGCAGCAGGACGAGCGACACCTCGCCCGCGGCCGTGCCGATGCCCGGGCCCGCGAGGTCCAGTACGAGGGCGAGCACGGTCACGGTCGTGATCATGGCCAGCCAGGGCACCATCGTCGGCGTCAGCCATCTCGACAGCCGGCGCGACAGGCGGGCCGACCGGCCGGCCGTCCGTCGGCTGCGCGCGTGGGGCACGGCGGGAGCGCCGGACAGCTCGGTTCGAAGTCCGGACCACACCGCGTCGACCAGCGCCGTCACGGCCGGTGCCTGTTCGGCGACGGCGGCCGCCAGCCGGTCACGGCAGACCCGGCACGCCTCCAGATGGGCCTCCAGGGCCCACAACTCGTCGGCGGCGATGTCCCGGTCGCCGCGCGCGTAGGCTTCGACGCTCCGCGCCGAAGCGTGTTCCACGCTCATGACAGCGCCTCCCTCATGGCGATCCGGGCCCTGCGGGCGCGGGTCTTGACCGTGCCCTCGGGCAGCCCGAGCAGAACGGCGGTCTCCCGGACGGACAGCCCGTCGAGGACCATGGCCTGCAGCACCTGTCGGAGCTCGGGCGCGAGGCGCCGCAGCGCGTCGCCGACGTCGGAGCCGACGGTCGCGGCGAGCGCTTCCTCCTCGGCCGCGGGCGCGACGGGCTGCGGGGCCGCGGCGGGTGGCGGCTGCGCGTGGTGGGCCCGCCGCCGGAAGGCGTCGACGAGGCGGCGGGCCGCTATCGTCCAGACCCATCCGACGGCGGTGCCGCCCGCGGCGCTCCCGGCGAACGCCCCGGCCGCGCGCCACACCGCCAGGTACGTCTCCTGCATGACCTCGGCGACGATCTGCTCGTCGGCGCAGCGGCGGCGCAGCCGCACCGCCAGCCACGGCGACGTCCGCCGGTACAACTCCTCGAATGCGGCACGGTCGCCCCTCGCCACGAGGCGGACGAGGCGTTCCTCGTCCACTTCGTGCGGCGCCGCCGCCCTGACTGATCTCACGCCTGATAGACGCCCGGTTCGGCGTGGGGGTTTTCGATTCGGGGTGATCTGGGTCACGGGGCCGGCGCCCCGGCAGGGGTCAGTGCGGGGAGCCCGCCGTGTCGTAGCGGACCGGAAGTTCCGTCAGGCCGCGGGCGCGCAGGGAGCGGCGCCAGCGGGGGGCGGGGCTTGCGGCTTCGAGGACGGGGTAGCGCTCCAGGAGCGCGGTCAGGGCGATCTCGGTCTCGGCCCGGGCGAGCGGGGCGCCGAGGCAGTAGTGGATGCCGTGGCCGAGCGCGAGGTGGCCCGAGGTGTCGCGGTCCAGGTCGAGGAGGTCGGGGTGGGGGAAGCGGGCCGGGTCGCGGTTGGCGGAGGCGAGCGAGAGCAGGACCGTCTCCCCCGCCGGGACGGTGACTCCCCCGATGGTGACGTCCTCGGTCGGGAAGCGGCGGATGGCGAGTGGCGCCGGGCCCTCGTAGCGGGCGAGTTCCTCGACGGCGGCCGGGATGGCGGACGGGTCCTTGCGCAGGCGCGCGAGCTCCTCGGGGTGCTCCAGGAGGGTGTGGATCGCGTTGCCGATGAGCTGGACGGTGTTCTCGTAGCCGGCGAAGAGGATGAGGAAGGCGAGCGACATCAACTCGTCCTCGCTGAGCCGGTCGCCGTCGGTGTCGCGGACGGCTGTCAGGTCGGACAGGAGGTCGTCGCCGGGCCGGCTGCGCTTGTGCGCCAGCAGCTCGGTGAAGAAGCCGAGTATCGCCACCACCGATTCCTTCGTCGCGCCGGGCCGGTTGGGGTCCGGGGCGAAGAGCGCGTCCGTCCAACTGCGGAAGTCGAGGCGGTGGTCGTCCGGCACGCCCAGCAGGTCGCAGATGACGACGATGGGAAGCGGGGCGGCGTAGGCGGCCACCAAGTCGGCTGTTCCGGCGGGGCCGAGGGCGTCGAGGAGGCGGTCCGCGGTCGCGCGGATGGGCGTGCGGAGCTGCTCGGTGCGACGGGGGGTGAAGGCGCGGCTCACGAGCCTGCGGATGCGGGTGTGGTCCGGGGGGTCCATGTTGAGCAGGTTGGCGTCCAGGGCCGGAGGCAGCGACAGCCCCCGGTAACCACCCTCCACCGCATGGGACTTGTCCAGGGAGAGCCGGGGATCGGCGAGGGCGGCCCGTACGTCGTCGTACCGCGTGACCAGCCATGCCGGCATGCCGTCGGTGCCGGTGATGCGGCACACGGGTGCGGTGTCGCGCAGCCGGTCGTAGACGGAGTGGGGATGCTCGATCAGTTCGCCCTGAAGATCCATGGGCCCAACTCTAGGGTGATGCGGCGAGCGGCTCTCCCGGGGCCGGTGCGCGTGCGCCGGCGCGCGTGCGCCGGTGGGCGACGGCGGTCGACCGGGAGGGGCGATGTTCGGCCACCCCGATTCGGGCGCGGCCTCCGGAGCCACCCGAAATTCCGGCGACTGCTCCCACCGCGGGCCCCTACCCTCGGCTCACCCACCGGAAGGAGCGCTGACATGGTCGAGAGGGAGATCACCGACTACTACACGGAGTTCGGCGAGTCCGAGCGGCTCCACACCACCGCGACGGGCCGCCTCGAACTCCTGCGGACGCAGGAGCTGATCCGGTCCCTGATACCGCCCGGACCGGCCAGGATCCTCGACGTCGGCGGCGGTCCGGGCACCCATGCCCGCTGGCTCGCCGAGGACGGCCACACCGTGCACCTCGTGGACCCCGTCCCGAAGCACCTGGCGCAGGCCGCCGCGTACGCCGCCTGCACGACCGAACTCGGCGACGCCCGCGCCCTGACCGCCGCGGACGCCTCCTTCGACGTCGTGCTGCTCCTCGGACCGCTCTACCACCTCACAGCCCGGGCCGACCGGGTCGCCGCCCTCGTCGAGGCCGTCCGCGTGGCCCGGCCCGGCGGGCTCGTCGCCGCCGCCGGTATCAGCCGGTACAGCCTGCTCCAGGACTACACCGTGCACGCCGGGCTCACGCCCGAACTGCTCCACGGCGAAGTCGCGGACGTGCTGCGGCACGGCGGTTACGACGGCAGCCGCGGCTTCACCGTCGCGCACTTCCACACCGGCGCCGAACTCCGCGAGGAGGCGGGCGCCGCCGGCCTCGCCGGCCTCCGCGTGCATGGAATCGAGGGCCCCGGCTGGGCCTACCTGCGTGCGGCGGAACGCACCGCCGGCGCCCCGCTCCTCGACTCCCCGCTCCTGGACGGCGCACTGGCCACGGCCCGCCTCGCCGACCACCACCCCGACGTCACCGACGCCTCGGCGCACCTCCTCGTCGCGGGCCGGACGCCGGGGGCCGGACTCCGGCCGGCAGGGAGCGGCAGTGCCGATCAGTAGCCGTCCGCCGCGGACCGGCCGGCTTCCTGCCAGGACATCAGCTCCCGCACGCCGGTGAAGTACGGTGCGGCCTCGGCCGGTTCGAGTACGGCTTCGAGTGTCAGGCTGCCAGGCACCCGGGGCAGGAAGCGTACGGCCTGGTACTGGTGGCGGAAGACCGGCGGGTCGAGGACGAGGCGGCGCACCCCGTCGACCACGGGGATCCGGTCCGGAGTCGTCGCGCTCCAGATCCAGCGGCCCGACGGCTCGGCGAGGTTGAAGCACTCCATGGTGGCGGGCAGTTGGTCCAGGCGGGCCATGTCGATCGGGGCGGAGGTGCTCAGCGCGAGCGCCTCGGCGCTCGGGACGTCCGCGGGGCGGTGCCCGGGAAGGTGTCCGCCACCGATCAGCACCCCGGCCAGCAGGGTCTGGAGCTGGTAGTTGTCGGCTATGCCGCTCATCCGCATGCGGAAGGCTCGTCCGGAGGCGCGGTCCAGGACCAGGAGCGGTTCGTCGTCGAGGAGCAGGAGCGCCCGCTGTGCGCACTGCAGGTCACCGATGTGCGGTTCGAGCCTGCGGGTGAGTTCCACCAGCGCGTCGCGGTCGGCCGGCGCGTCGGGGCCGATCAGGCTCGCCCGGACCCGGGGGTCGGCGAGGACGGCCACGGCGGCCCGCTCCCACTGGTCCACCGTGAGCCAGCCGAAGTACGGGGCGTGCCACACCTGTGCGTAGTCGGCGCCGAAGGCCTTCTGCTGTTCCGGACTGGGCATGCCGGAAGGATCCGGAAGCTCCTCCTCATCGCCGTAGTGCTCCTGCCAGAGCCGGGCGAACTCGAGGGCCTGCTCCATGCTCGCGCGCAGCCCCGCGAGGAGGGGGCGCGCGCAGGCCACGGCGTCGGCGTTCCACTCGACCAGGGCGCCCACGAACACGCTGTAGACGGCCGCGTGCCACTGCGGCATCCCGTCCAGCTGCGCGGCCAGGTGCGGTCCCAGCTCCCGGGAACTCCTGGCGAGCGTTTCCTTGGGGAGGGTGGCGAGGCTCTCGTACGCCGCTTCCAGGCGGGAGATGCTGTGCTGCGCGATCGCGGCGTCGAAGGACTCTACGGCGGAGCGGACCGCCGGGTCGGGTGTGATCATCGGCGCAGTCTAGGATCCGGCCCTCGGCGGGCCCCGGCCGGGCCCGCTCCGCCGCCCCCGACGGGGCCGGTCGGCACACTCTCACCGGCCTGCCTCCCGGTGCGGGACCGGGAGGCAGGCGGGCGTGGGGCGAGTGGCTCGGCCGGCTCAGCGGAACAGCATGGACGCGTCCCCGGCCGGGGTGGTCACCGAGCCCGGACACAGGAAGCTGCCCGAGGCCTTGGTCGCGGTGAAGGCCCGGTTGATGTACTTCCGGCTCGTGCCGTCGCGGTCCCACACGATGTTCGTCGCCTTGTAGCGGCAGGAGATGAAGCTCTGCCTGCCGGTGATGTCGATGAGATCGGTCCGTGCCGTACCCGCCGTGTCGTCGAACGTGAAGGCGGGGTTGTTGTTGAGAGTGGCGGCGATGCCGCCGCCGCAGGCGAGATTGCCTCCCGGCGCGTTGATCGTGGTGCGGTCGACGGTGAGCGCGTTCGGGGCGGCGGCGCTGGTGCTCCCGTTCGTCCAGCTGCAGCTGTTGCCGGCGACGACCATGACGCCGTCGACCTTCTGGTCCGCGGCCGGGGCGGCGGACCCGTGCGCGAGGGCGGTGCCGGTGCCGGCCAGGCCCGCCGCGACGGCGAGTGCCGCGATCCCGGCGGCGCGGGCGAGTCGTGTGGTGCGGGAGATGGGCGTGGTGTGCCTCATGGGTCGCTCCTCCATGCCACGTACTGGTGGGGGTGGGCGAGGCGCTGGGCCTCTCAGGGGGTGCGGAGTGCGTGCCGGGAGCGTCCCACAGCCACCTCGAAGTGTCAGGGGCCTGTCAGGTGCATGGCAATATTTGGCTTGAATTACCGGTCGGTACGAGTGGGCCGGCCCGAGCCCCGCCATGAGGTCCGGCTCCCGGATGACGGGCACAATGAGGAGAGACCTCGATCGAAGGGGGACCTCCGATGCCAACGGACCGGCCAGGGGGTGCGGACGACGACACCCCTGGTCCGATCCGGTCCGAACCGGGGTCGCTGCTGGAACACGTGTCGGTGGCCGTGTTCGGCATGGACGACGAGGAGCGCGTCCGCTACTGGGGCCCGGGCGCACGGAACCTGTTCGGTTACAAGGCCGAAGAGGTGCTGTCCCGGCCGGCCTCGGTCCTCTTCCCCGACCCGGCTCCGGGCGCCCCGGGCGGGGCGGCCCGGCTGCTGGAACGCGGCCGGAGCCTGGGCTACTGGCGGGTCCGGATGCCCGCCCGGCACCGCGACGCCGGGGTCTTCGACTGCGGCTTCCGGGTGTTCCCGGTCACCGGGACCGCGGGCGACTCCGTGCTCATGGGCCTGGCCAGCAGGGGCGACGAGCTCGACCGGGTCAAGACGAACCTGGTCTTCCTCGACGCCCTCTTCGAGACCTGCCCGATCGGCCTGGTCATGCTCGACGAGGAGCTGCGGTACGTCCACCTCAACCAGGTGCTGGCCGACATGGACGGGCTCCCGGTCCTGGAGCACCTCGGGCGGCGCATGACCGACATCATGATCACGTCCGACGGCGGCGAGTACGAACGCATGCTGCGGGCCGTGGCCGAGAAGGGCGACCCCCTGGTCGGCGCGCTGGTCGGGCTGCGCACACCCGGCCGGCCCGACCGGGACCAGGTGCGCTCCGTGAGCTTCTTCCCGCTGAGCGGCGCGGGAGACACCCGGCCCGGCGTGGGCGGACTGCTCGTCGACGTGACCGACCGGGAACAGGCGCTGCTCGAAGCGACGGCCGCCCGGCAGCGCCTCGACCTCCTGGACCGCGCGTCGGCCCAGGTCGGCACCACTTTGGACGTGGAGGTCACGGCCCGCGAGCTGATCGACGCCGTCATGCCCGACTTCTGCGACGGCGCCGTCGTGGAGATGGTCGAGTGGATGTACGAGGACGAACGGTTCGACCCCGCGCTGCCGCTGACCACCCGCCGGATCGCCGCCGACACCGTCCTCCCGCCGCCCGCCCCCGAGCTGGTCGGCGGCCTGGAGCGGATCACGTACCCGCCGGGCTCCGGCATCCACCAGATGCTGAGCAGCGGCCGCCCGCTCTCCGTCGTCGTCGACGAGGCCTTCGCGACCCGCACGGCCGCCCACCAGGACCGGGCCCGCCTGCTGCTCGACAGCGGTCTGGGCGGGATCGTCCTCGCCCCGCTCATCGCACGGGGCACGGTCCAGGGCATCGCCATGTTCGGCCGGTCCACCGACCGCCCGGCCTTCAGCGAACAGGACGTCACCCTCGCCGGCGAGCTGGCCTCCCGCGCCGCCCTGTGCCTGGACAACGCGCGCCTGTACGGCCGCGTCCAGGACATCGCACTGACCCTCCAGCGCGCCCTGCTGCCGAGCGCCGTGGCATCCGGCGCCCACGTGAGCGTCGCCCACCGCTACCTCCCGGGCAGCCGGATCACGGAGGTCGGCGGCGACTGGTACGACGTGATCAACCTGCCGGGCGACCGGGTCGCGCTGGTCGTCGGGGACGTCATGGGGCACGGCGTACCGGCGGCCGCGTCGATGGGTCGGCTGCGCATCACGGCCAAGGCCGTGGCCGCCCACAGCCGCACCCCCGAGGCGCTGCTCACCGAGCTGGACACGTGCGCCCAGGAGTCCGGCATCCAGCTGGCCACCTGCCTCTACCTCGTCTACGACCCCCACACCGGCCGTGCCCGCATCGCCAACGCCGGCCATCCGCCGCCCCTGCTGCGCCACCCCGACGGCACCGTCCGGACCATCGGCGCCGGCCTGGGGATCCCGCTGGGGGTGGGCGGCGTCCCCTACCGGTCGTCGGCGATCGACCTGCCCGAGGGTGCGGTCCTCGCCCTCTACACCGACGGCCTCATCGAGGCGCGGGGGCAGGACATCGAGGCCGGGCTCGACGCGCTGCGGGAACAGTTGCGCACGGTGACCGGGCCCCTGGAGGAGGCCGCCGACCGGATCATCGCGAACCTGCTGCCCGCCGAGGCGACCGACGACACGGTCCTGGTCCTGGCCCGGATCCGCCGCGCCGCACCCTAGGGCGCGGCCGTCGTCCCGCGCAGGACGCCGACCTTGTCGATGCGGTGCTCGGGGTTGCCCTGGGCGTCGCTCCAGAAGTTCCCCTCGGCGTGGTCCTCCGGAGTCGCGCAGGTCGAGATCGTGATCATGGCTTGGGTGGGGGTCGCTCCGGGTTCACCGGGCACCGCCGCCCGCTGTTCGTCGAGGGAGCGCTGCGACCGGAAGGACGTCTTGCGGGTCGCGGTGATCTCGTAGGTGTACCGCACCCCGCCCGCCGTCACGGTCACCGTGTCGCCCTCGCCCACGGCGGGCAGGTCCCGCAGCGGTCCACCGGCCGACAGGCGGTGCGCGGTGACCAGGAAGTTCCCCACCTGGCCGGGTCCGACGCCGCCCTTCTTCCCGTACGGGCTGGCCGCGTGCCCGCGGTCCTGGATGCGCGTGCCGGGCACGTCGTCGGTGGTGCCCTCGTACGGCACCACGCGCAGCCCGGATATCCCGGCGGAGGGTATGGACAGCGTCGACTCCCGGGTGCGGGCGTCGGCGGGATCCTGGGCGGGCGTGGCCGCGGGGGCCTGCGCGGCGGTGGCCGCGGGCAGGGCGGACGCCGGGCCGGTGGCCGGGGCGGCGGTCGCGGAAGCCGCGGCCGTCCGGGGCGGCGCCGCGGGACCGGCGGCGGCCGAGGGCCCGCAGGCCGCCAGCAGGGCGGTCACGGCGCCGGCGAGTACGACGGGCACGGCTCGGGACGGGAACGACGGGGGCATGGGCGCATCCGTGGGGGTCGGTCGCCCGGGTCGAGCGGCAGGTGGGTGACCCGGTTGACGGCCAGGGTGACATACGGAGCAAGAGGTCCATAAGGGTCCGGGGCTGTGACCTCCCTCCCCGCCCCCGGCGGGGAGGGAGGTACCGGGGGCGGGGAGGGGACCGCGGTCAGTGCCTGCGGCCGGCGTGCAGCTCCAGGTGCTCCCCCGGGAACCGCCGGCGGAAGCCGCGGTCGTGCGAGACTGCGACCACCGCTCCCGGGTAGGCGGCGAGGGCCGCCTCCAGGTCCTCGACCAGGTCGAGGGCGATGTGGTTCGTGGGTTCGTCCAGCACCAGGAGGTCCGCCGGCCGGGTCACCAGGTTCGCGATCTGAAGGCGCCGCTGCTGGCCCGCGGACAGCGCCGCGACCGGCACGTGCAGGTCCTCCTCGCGGAACAGGCCGAGCGCCAGCAGCGGCCCCGCATGTTCCTCCGGCGGGCCGGGCCGGCCGGCCGCGAAGGCGGCGAGCAGCGGGAGCCGGGTGGAGCGGGCGGGCAGCTCCTGCGCGAGGTACCCGATCCGGGCCGGGCGGCGCACGGTCCCCGCGTCGGGCTCCAGGTCGCCCGCGAGGACGCGGAGCAGGGTGGTCTTGCCGGCCCCGTTCGCGCCCGTGACCAGCAGGCGCTCGCCCGGCGCGACGGCCAGCAGTCCGTCGAGGCGCAGCCGGTCCCCGACGGCCACGCCGTCGAGTTCGGCGAGCGGGGCGGCGGCGTCCGGGTCCCCGCTGCGGGCGGCGTCCTGGTCCCGGTCGTCCGCGGCGGGCAGTGCCGCTGTGAACCTGAGGGGCTCCGGCGGCGCCGCCACCGGGTTGCGCCGCAGGTGGGCCAGCCGCTCCCGGACGGCCCGGACCTGTCCGCCGAGCTTGGCCTCGTGCGACCGGCGGTGTTTGCCGAAGCCCTGCCGCGGGTCCTTGCCGGTGGTGGCCAGGCGCTTGGCTGCGGCTCCGAGCAGCTCTTCGCCACGGCCGACCTCCGCGCGCCAGTCCGCGTGCTCCTGCTCCGCGCGCCGCCGGGCGGCCGCCTTCGCGGCGCGGTAGCCCGGCCAGCCGTCGCCGTACCGGTGCACGGTGCGCGTATCCCGGTCGACTTCGAGGATGGTGGTGGCGATGCGTTCCAGGAAGCCGCGGTCGTGGGTGACGGCGACGACGGTGCCCCGGTGGCCGCGCAGGTGTTCTTCGAGCCAGTGCACGGCCGGGGCGTCGAGGTGGTTCGTGGGCTCGTCGAGGAGCAGCAGCTCGGGGGCGGCGGCCAGTACGCAGGCGAGCGCGAGCCGGGACTGCTCCCCGCCGGAGAGCGAGCCGAGGGCACGGTCGCGGGTGGTCCCGGCGAGCCCGAGGCCGTGCAGGGCGGCGTCGACGCGGGCGTCCGCCTCGTAGCCGCCGCGTTCCTCGTACGCGGTCAGCAGCTCGCCGTAGGCGTCGAGGGCGGCGGGGGACGCGTCGGCGAGGCCCTCCTCCGCCGTCCGCAGTCGTCGCTCCATGTCGCGCAGGTCCGCGAGGGCGAGGTCGACGGCGTCCTGCACGGTGTGGCCGGGGTCGAGGTCGAGGGTCTGGGCGAGGTGTCCGGTCCCGCCGGGGAAGCTGACGGTGATCTCGCCGGTGTCGGGCGGTTCGGCCGCGGCGAGGAGCCGCAGCAGGGTGGACTTCCCGGAGCCGTTCTCGCCGATGACGGCGGCCCTCTCGCCGGGGCGGACGGTGAAGGAGACCTGGTCGAGGACGGTGCGGGTGCCGTAGGACTTGGTGACGTCCTTGACGGACAGCTGTGCCACGGCAGCGGGCACGGCGGTGTGGGCGCGTTCGCGCATGGGGCTTTCCCTGGTGACGTGAAGGGTCGACGGGCGGCGGAGGCGGCGGGGCCGCCGGACCCGGACTCAGGGGAAGCGGTAGAAGGACATGCGTCGACCATAGCAAGACGATGCGTCTCGTCTCAACCGATTTACGCCGCCTCCGCGGCTATTCGACCTTGGCCCAGTCGAGGGTGCGCTCCACCGCCCGCTTCCAGCCCTCGTACCCTTCCGCGCGCCGCTCCTCGGACCACTGGGGCTCCCAGCGCTTGGACTCCTGCCAGTGGGTGCGCAGTTCGTCCGTGTCCCGCCAGAAACCGGTCGCGAGGCCGGCGGCGTAGGCGGCGCCGAGCGCGGTGGTCTCGGCGACGACGGGACGGCTGACCGGTACGCCGAGGACGTCGGACTGCGTCTGCATGCACAGGTCGTTGGCGGTGACCCCGCCGTCGACCTTGAGCACGTCGAGGTGCACGCCGGAGTCCTGCTCCATGGCTTCCACGACGTCACGGCTCTGGTAGCAGATGGCCTCCAGAGTGGCCCGCGCCAGATGGCCGTTGTCGTGGTAGCGGGCGAGGCCGACGATGGCGCCGCGGGCGTCGGAGCGCCAGTACGGGGCGAACAGACCGGAGAAGGCGGGCACGAAGTAGATGCCTCCGCTGTCCTCGACCGTGCGGGCCAGGCGTTCGCTCTCGCCGGCGTCGGTGATGATCTTCAGCTGGTCGCGCAGCCACTGCACGGCGGAGCCGGTGACCGCGATGGACCCTTCGAGGGCGTAGACCGCCGGGCTGTCGCCGAACTGGTAGGCCACGGTGGTCAGGAGCCCGTGCTGTGAGCGCACGAGTTCCGTCCCGGTGTTGAGGACGAGGAAGTTGCCGGTCCCGTACGTGTTCTTCGCCTCGCCGGGCGCGAAGCAGACCTGGCCGACGGTGGCCGCCTGCTGGTCGCCGAGGACGCCCGTGATGGGAATGGCCTCCCGCAGCGGCCGGGAGGTGCGGGTCCGTCCGTACGCCTCGGGGTGGGAGGACGGGTTGATCGTGGGCAGCATGGACCGGGGAATGCCGAAGAAGCCGAGCAGTTCGTCGTCCCAGTCGAGGGTCTCCAGGTCCATGAGCATGGTGCGGCTGGCGTTGGTGACGTCCGTGGCGTGGACGCCTCCGTCGGGTCCTCCGGTCAGGTTCCACAGCACCCAGCAGTCGGTGTTGCCGAAGAGGGCGTGGCCCTTCTCCGCGGCCTCCCGCACCCCGTCGACGTTCTCCAGGATCCACTGGATCTTGCCGCCGGAGAAGTAGGTGGCCGGGGGCAGCCCCGCCTTGCGGCGGATGACGTCGCCCTGGCCACCGCGCTCCAGCGCCGCGGCGATGGAGTCCGTACGGGTGTCCTGCCAGACGATGGCGTTGTAGTACGGGCGGCCGGTGCGCGGGTCCCAGACGACGGTCGTCTCGCGCTGGTTGGTGATGCCGACGGCAGCCAGATCGGAGGCGTCGAGGTTGCCGTGCCGCAGGGCGTTCTGGATCACCGAGTTGGTGCGCTCCCAGATCTCCACCGGATCGTGTTCGACCCATCCCGAGCGCGGGAGGATCTGGGAGTGCTCCAGTTGGTGCCTCGCCACCTCGTTGCCGGCATGGTCGAAGATCATGAATCGGGTGCTCGTGGTGCCCTGGTCCACCGCGCCGACGAAGTCAGCCATGGGGTGCGCCTCCTCTGGGGGTTCCGCGTGTGGGGGGTTCCGCGTGGGGGGCCCAGCCGGGACGGACGGCCGCGGCCGGTCCGTCCCGTGCGCGGTCAGCCCTTCTCCGGCTCCGGTTCGGGTTCCGGCACGAGTCCGGGGGGCTCCGCCTCGGCCTCCGGCAGGAACCGGCCGATGAGGACCTTGTAGAGGCCCCCGCCGAGCACGGCGCCGATGAACGGGCCGACGATCGGAACCCAGAAGTAGAGCTGCCCGTACTGGTCTCTCCATGCGGTGCCGTAGCCGGTGAGATAGCTGGCAAGTCGGGGGCCGAGGTCACGCGCCGGGTTGATCGCGTATCCGGCGTTCGTGCCCCACGCCATGCCGATCGCCACGACGATCAGACCGACGATGAACGGGGCGAGGTTGGCGCCGGGCGGCGTGCCCAGCAGATCCGTGACGGCGAAGATCAGCAGGAGCAGGATGGCGGTGCCGATGATCTGGTCGCGCAGTGCGCCCCACTCCGTCACCGGCAGGTTCGTGTTCCCGTTGGACGGGAGGGTGGAGAAGACGCCCTGCGTCTTGATGGTGTGGCCGGGGTCGGCCGCGGCCAGCGCCTCGGTGTAGTTCCAGCGGACGATCAGGGCGCCCACGAAGGCACCGGCCACCTGGGCCAGCGCGTAGGGGCCCACCTTCTTCCACGGGAAACCCTTGAACGCGGCCAGTGCGACGCTCACCGCCGGATTGAGGTGAGCACCGCTCAGCCTCGCCGCGACGTAGACGCCCAGGGTCACTGCGAGACCCCAGGCCCAGGCAATGCTGTCGTGGTTTCCGAGGCCGCCGGCGGGATCCGTGAGGGCTCCACCGGCGACCACCTGGGCCACCACACCACAGCCGAACAGGATGAGGACCATGGTGCCGGTGAACTCGGCGAAGAGTTCGCCGACCAGCCCCGATCCCTTGAGGCGCTCCGTCATGGGTGCCCGCTTCCCGCCGGGCCGAAGACCGGCTTCGAACTGTCCCGAGTGCTTCGTGCGACCGCAGGGCGGCCCTGCCGCGCCGCGGGTACCTCGTTCCTCCCTCGTCCGGCGGATCCGCCGCGGATGTGACAGGGCCCGGCCGGGGTGACTACAGGCTCCGGCCGGGCCCTGCGTGCGTGGGGTGATGCTCAGGAGCGGCGCTGGTGCGGCTCAGCGGCTCCGGGTCAGAAGGCGTCGCCCTGCGGGCCGTCCTCGCGGGACTCGCCCTCGTGGCCCGGCCGACGGGACGGCCGGCGGGGCTCGGGATGGACCGGATCCAGTCCGGGGCCCTGCGGGCGCCGCTGCTCCTCGCGGCCCTTGCCCGGTTCCTGGCGCTTGTCCTTCATTCCGCCCATGACGGCAGACTCCTTCTGAGGGGGGTGAGGATCCCTCGGATCCGTCGGATTCCGCGGATCCCCCGGTCTTCTTCCCCCTCACGCTGACACGGCCGGTCACTTTCCGCATTATTTCGACTACGAGACGCGGTCGACGCGGTGCGCGTGCGGCGGGGCAGGGGTCGGCCGGGTACGGGTCGGCGGGGTCAACGTCCGAGGACCGGGTAGGCGCCGGGCGTGTCCGGCGGATCGCCCGGGCGCGGAGGCAAGGAGCGACCCATGATTCTCGTTCTCGGACTCGTCATTCTGATCGCGGCGATCGTCGTCGGCCTGGCCGGCGTCTTCGGCAACGCCGGTGCGGGACACGAACTGGGCGCCGGAGGCGATTTCTCGGTTCTCGGCTACCACGCCACCGGTTCGACCGGATCCCTCTTCCTGAGCGGAATCGTCGTCGGAGCTGCGGCCCTCCTGGGCCTGGCCCTGGTCGTGATCGGCGCCCGCCGCTCCGCCCGGCGTTCGGCACGGGCCCGACGGGAACTCGACGCGGCCCGGCGCGAGGCCGTCGCCGCCGACCGCGCGGGCGAGGGTGGCCCCGTACGCGACGACACGGGTACGGACACCGGGCCTCGGGCGGCCGACGCCCCACGGAGCCGCGGCCACTGGTTCGGCCACCGCGCCGCGCCGCGCTGATCCGCCGGCCGGGCGGGGACGGTTCGGCCACCGCCGCCCCGCGATCGCCGGGGCCTACGCCCCCGCACCCGGGGCCGTCAGCGGTGTCAGCGGCGTCAGCGGTGTTCAGCGGTGTCCGCAGCCGCGCCGCACCAGCAGGAAGACGACCAGGGCCGCGCAGCCGGCCACGAGCAACGGCTTGGGGTGGGCTCGTACCGCCGTCGCGGCCCGGCCCGCGGTGTCCAGCACCGGCTCCGGCGTCGCGTCCTTCACCAGCTGTGCCGTGTGCGCGGCCTTCTCCTGGATCAGGTCGCTGACCTGCGCGGTCTTCTCCTTGGCCTGCGCCTTCACATCGGCCTTGCCGGCCAGCGCCTCGATCGTCTGCCCCAGTTCGTCACGCGTGCGCTCGACCTGTGCGCGCAGTTCGTCGGGCGTGGCCGCACCGGCACCGGGCCGGGTTCCGTCGGGTTCCCGCGTCATCGCTGCGCCTTCTCCCTCATCACGGCCAGATCGGCCTTGACGCTGTCGATGGTCCGCGCCGGAACGGGGGCGCCGGCTTCGGCCACCTGCTTCTTCCCCGCCAGGGCCAGCACGGCGGCGACGGCGGCGAGCACCACCGCCACGATCAGGGCCGCGGCCCACACCGGCAGCACCAGCGCGAGGGCCGCGATACAGGTCACCGTCAAGGCCTGGGAGGCCAGGAAGCCGAGCAGGCCGGCCCCGCCGAAGAGGCCGCCGCCCTTGCCGAAACGCTTGCCCTTCTGCGTCATTTCCGCCCGCGCCAGCTGCATCTCCTCGCGGACCAGCTCCGAGATCTGCCGCGAAGCGCGCGAGACGAGCACGCTCACGGATTCATCGGCCACGTGGGTCGGTCGCTCTATCGTGCTCATGCCGAGTATCCCCTTCACGATGCACATGCCTCTGTCGAGGCGCGCCTACCCGGTAAACGCCCCCGCACCCACGGATCTGCCCGTCCGGCCCCCGGGCCGCCCGGTCACCTGTCACCTGTCACCTGTCACCTGTCACCTGGCCAGGCGTCGACGGTCCCCTGCGTTCCACGCACGCGTGTCGCGCGGCCGGACGTACGGCTCCTCGCCCTCGGGCAGCCCTCCCGCCACCGCCCGCTGACGGGACAGTTCCGCGTCGAACTCCAGCCCCAGGAGGACGGCCAGGTTGGTGATCCAGAGCCAGACGAGGAAGACGACGACGCCGGCGACGGCTCCGTAGGTCTTGTTGTAGGAGGCGAAGTTCGCGACGTAGAACGCGAAGCCGGCCGAGGCGATGGCCCAGATCAGCAGGGCCAGGAGACTGCCCGGCGTCACCCACGTGAATCCGCGGCCCTTGGCGTTCGGCGCCGCCCAGTAGAGAAGGGCGATCATGACCGTGACGAGGAGGACGAGGGCCGGCCACTTCGCGATCGACCACACCGTCAGGGCTCCGTCGCCGATGCCCAGGGCCGCACCCGCCTGGCGCGCCAGGCCGCCGGTGAACACGACGATCAGCGCGCCGGCGCAGGCGAGGAGCACCAGTGTGACGGTGAGGGCCAGCCGCAACGGCAGCACCTTCCACACCGGGCGGCCTTCGGGCACGTCGTAGACGGCGTTCGCGGACCGGATGAACGCGGCGACGTAGCCGGAGGCGGACCACATGGCCGCGACCAGACCGACGACCGCCATCAGCGACCCGACGCCGCTGCGGCCCTGCAGTTGCCCGACGGCATCCCGGATCACGTCACGGGCGGAGCCGGGCGCGAGCTGCTGGAGGCTGTCCAGCACCCGCGCGGCCGTCGCCTCGCCGGCCAGACCGAGCAGTGAGACGAGGACCAGGAGGGCGGGGAAGATCGCCAGCACTCCGTAGTAGGTCAGGGCCGCGGCCCGGTCGGCCAGCTCGTCGTCGCGGAACTCCCGGGCCGTGCCCCGGAGCACCGCCCGCCAGGCACGGGCGGGAAGCTCGGCGGGCCGGTCCGGGGCCCGCTCCTCGACCAGCGCCCCCGGTCCGGCGTCGGCGTCGTGCCCGGCCGCGTGCTCGGGCTCACACCCGGCGCCGATGTCGGTCCCGGTGTCGGTGTCGGTGTCGGTGTCGGTACGCGATCGGTCGCCGCGGTGGTGGCCTTGGTTCGGTGGACGTGTCATACCCACCGGTTGTCCGCCCCCGCGCCACTCATGTCCCCCGGCCCGGATCCTGCGGCGCGGTCAGGCCTGCACGGTGGGCCGGACGACGATCTCGCTGACGTCGACCCCGTCGGGCTGCTCGATCGCGTAGGCGATGGCGGAGGCCACGGCGGAGGGCGGCATGGCGATCTCGTCGCGCTGCCGGATCATCGCGGCCGCGACCTCCGGGCTCGCTCCTCTGCCCACTCCCCCGGTGTGGGTGAAGCCGGGCGAGACGAGGGTGACGCGCAGGTCGGGGCCGGACTCCTGGCGGAGGCCCTCCGTCAGCACCTTCACCGCCGTCTTGGTGGCCGCGTAGACGCCCTGCGGGGGCTTGACGACGTAGGCGGCGGTGGAGCCGATGTTCACGAACTGGCCGGAGCGCTGGCCGCGGAAGACGGGCAGCGCCGCCCCGATGCCGTTGAGCAGGCCCGTGATGTGGGTGGCGACCATGGCGTCCCAGTCGTCCTGGCGCAGGTCGTCGAAGGGTGAGACGGCCATCGTGCCGGCGTTGGAGACGAGGACGTCGAGCCGGCCGAACCGGGCGACGGCGGTGTCCGTCAGCCGCTGGAGGTCCTCGCGGCGCGTGACGTCGACGACGACGCCGGTGGCGGTGCCGCCCCGGGCCGTGATGCCGTCCACGACGGCGTTCAGCCGGTCGGCCCCGCGCGCGCCGAGTACCAGCCGGGCGCCGCGTTCGGCGAGGTGGACCGCGGTCGCCTCCCCGATACCGCTGCTGGCACCTGTGATCGCGACGACCTTGCCCCGGATACCCGACATGACCGGCTCCCTCATTGACCTAGAGTGAAAGCGGGGAGTCCCCCATTTAGCGTCAGGCTAAGTGGGGAGTCCCCCACTTAGCAAGCCGATGGGCACTCGATGACGAGAGGGGACGGCGAGACCGATGGCCAACGGAGCGGAGCGACCGTTGCGTGCCGACGCACGGCGCAACAGGGAGAAGATCCTCGCCACTGCCGCGCGCGTGTTCACGGAGCAGGGGCTGGACACACAGATGGAGCGCATCGCCAAGGAGGCGGGCGTGGGCAGCGCCACGCTGTACCGGAACTTCCCCACCCGGGAGGCCCTGGTCGAGGCGGTCTACCGCAATGAGCTGGCGCACCTGTGCGAAGCGGCGCCGGCCCTGCTCGCGAGCCGGGACTCGCCCACCGAGGCCCTGCGGGCCTGGACGCGACTCTTCCTCGACTACGTGACCGCCAAATACGGCATGATCGACGCCCTACGGGCCATCGCCGCGACGGGGGGCAACCCGTACGGCCAGAGTCGGGAGATGATCCGGGCCGCCATCACCACGCTCATGGACGCGTGCGCGGCCGCCGGGGCGATCCGTACCGACATCGGCCCCACCGACGTCGCCGCCGCCCTCGAAGGCATCGCCCTCACCTCGGCCGGCGCGGAGCACCGCCCACAGGCGGAGCGCCTGCTCGACCTCACGTTGGACGGTCTCGCCGTACGGCACCCGGCCGCGTGATGGCGGGGGGAGGCCACCACGCGGCCCGGGTCCGTTCGCGGGGGTCCGCGCCGCTCACCGCCGCGGACCCCCGTGAACACGCTTATGGCCACTCCTCCGGGGCCCAAACCCCCGGATCACGGCTCCTTCTCACGGAGGGCGGAAGCACCCGCCTCCGGCCGGCCCGGCCGCCGCCCTCTCGACCGTCACCCGTCGCGGTCGTCCTCCGCCGCCGCGATGGAGGCGAGGGGCGAACCCGGGTCCCGTTCGACTTCCAGGTCACCGAGGGTGACGATGCCGACGAGCTCGCCGCTCCCGTTCCGCACGGGCAGCCGCCGCAGTGCGTGCCGGCGCATGAGGTCGACCGCCTCGTCGACGTGGTCGTCGGGCCCGACCGTGCGCGGTTCGGCGCTGCAGATCGCCTGCACGGTCGTCTCGACTGGGTCACGGTCCTCCGCCAGCCCGCGGACGACGAGGTCGCGGTCGGTGAGGATCCCGCAGAGCCTGCCCCGGTCGACGACCAATACGTCCCCGATGCCCGCGTCCCGCATTACCCGGGCCGCTTCCGCCAATGAGGTCAGGCGCTCCACGGTCACCGGGTTGCGCGTCATCACCTCGTGCACTCGTCGGGTCATCGGTCCTCCCGATGGTCGAAGCCGCCGTGCGACACGGCACCTGCTGCGCCGCGCCTACCCGTCCACCGGCGAGGTAGGCCCGAGAGGCCCGAGACGGGCTGTTCCAGTATCCGGGGGAGGGCGGCGGGCCGCGCGCGGCGGCCCGGACCCGTGGACGAGCGGGCCCCGACCGGCGGGGGGGGTGGGCCGGTCGGGGCGGCCCCGGCCGGCCGGGGGGGAGGCGGGCCGGGGCGTCCTGGGCGGGGGGCGGGAGGGGCATCGCGCCGCCTCGACGGGGAGGCATCGCGGGCGCCGGATCGGGCCCGGGGACGTCAACCCTTCCCGCACCCCACGCAAAGATGAACGCTCAACAACCCCTCGTTGTTCCCGCAACCGGGTGGCACTCGGCACCAAGATCGGCAAGGGTGGCGCGCATGGTTTCGATATTGCAGAACGTAGCGATCGATTGCGCGGATGCCTACGAGCTGGCCCGCTTCTGGAGCGAGGTGACGGGCCGCCCGATCTACCCGGACTCCAAGCCGGGCCACCAGGAGACCCTGGTGATGCTGGCGGAGGGCCCGGTGCTGTACTTCAACCAGGTGCCCGAGCCCAAGACGATCAAGAACCGCATCCACCTGTGCCTGCGCCCCGAGACCACACGCGACGACGAGGTCGAGCGCCTGCTGGGTCTCGGGGCCACCCTCGTCACCGATCGCCGCGACCCCGACGGTTCGGGGTGGGCCGTCCTCGCCGATCCCGAGGGCAACGAATTCTGCGTCCTGCGCGGAGACGCCGACCACGCGCACGACGACTGCTAGGCCGCCCTCACCGCGTGGCCGAGCGGCCACGCGGCCACGCGGCCCACGGACGCGCACCAGGCATCCCACCGGCCGCGGCCCGTTGTCAGCGCCTGGTGCGAGGATCCCGGCGAACCTGCGTGAGGAGATCGGCATGGGCACCTGGGGCACCGGCCCGTTCGACAACGACACGGCCGCGGACTTCGCCGACGCGCTCGACGGTGCCGAGCCCGGCGCACGCGAGGCCATGGTCCGCGTCGTCCTCGTCCGGACCGTCGACGCCACCGGCCACCACTGGCAGGCCGACGAGGCGGTGGCGGCCGCGGCACTGGTCGCGGCCCAGTACCCGGGAGGCGAAGCCCTCGAGACGCACTACGGCCCGGAGACCCCCATGCCCGCCTTCTCCGCGGACCTTCGGGCGCTCGCCGACGAGGCCCTCGTCCGCGTGGCCGACGACGCGGACGGGCCTGCTTCGAACTGGGTGGACCCGGCGGACGGGAAGGAGTGGCGGGCCATGCTCGCCCGCCTTCGCGCGGTGCTCTACCCGCCGTCTCCCCTCACGCTCTTCGAGCTCCCGCCATACGGCGACTGACAGTCGTTCATCTGCCTTGCACAGCAGGGCCATTCGATCGACGCACCAACTCGATTGCAGGTGCTCCGCCGCGCCGTGCTCCGGCGGTTCGGCCGGAAGGCCTGGTGCAGGGTGCCCCGGTTGTGATTGTCTGGGGCCATGACCGTACTCGTGACCCGTCGCCACGTCGACTACGTGCGTGTCACGACCACGGGTTGTCCCGTCACCGTCTGACGCGGCGCCGCGCGGCTTCGTCCCGCGCCCTTCTCCCCGTACCCCGCGTACCCGTCGCCCGTCGTACGTGGTTCCCGCCATGCCCGGCCGCTCCGGGGCCCCGTGAACCCGGTGACCCGGTGACCGTGACCCCGGCGGCCTCCCACACGCGCCGCCCGCGCCCGTGACCCCCGTACCCCGCCGTACCTTCCCCTGCCCGGTGGCCGGCGGCTGTTTGCCGTCCCGCCGCTCGCGCTCGCCTCCGAGGAGATCCATGAGCCAGCACACCGACACCGCGAACCCGGCCTGGTCCTTCGAGACCCGGCAGCTCCACGCCGGCACCGCCCCCGACCCGGCCACCGGGGCCCGGGCGGTCCCGATCTACCAGACCACCTCGTTCGTCTTCCGCGACACCCAGCACGCCTCCGACCTGTTCTCGCTCGCCGAGCCGGGAAACATCTACACCCGCATCCACAACCCGACGCAGGACGCCCTGGAGCAGCGCATCGCCGCCCTCGAAGGCGGCGTCGCCGCCGTCGCCCTCGCCTCCGGCCAGGCCGCGGAGACCCTCGCGATCCTCAACCTGGCCTCGGCGGGCGACCACATCGTCTCCAGTGCCTCCCTCTACGGCGGCACGTACAACCTGTTCCGCCACACCCTGCCGAAGTTCGGCATCGAGGTGTCCTTCGTCGAGGACCCCGACGACCTCGACGCCTGGCGGGCCGCCGTACGGCCGCACACCAAGGCCCTGTTCGCGGAGACCCTCGGCAACCCGCGCGGCAACGTCCTCGACGTCCGTGGCGTGGCCGACGTCGCCCACGCGGCGGGCCTGCCGCTCGTCGTCGACAACACCGTGCCCACGCCGTACCTGCTGCGCCCCATCGAGCACGGGGCGGACGTCGTCGTCCACTCGGCCACCAAGTTCCTCGGCGGTCACGGCACCACCATCGGCGGCGTAGTCGTCGACGCGGGCACCTTCGACTTCGGCGCGCACCCCGAGCGCTTCCCCGACTTCACCGAACCCGACCCCAGCTACCACGGCCTGCGGTACTGGCCCGCTCTCGGCGCGGGCGCGTACGCCGTCAAGCTGCGGGTGCAACTGCTGCGCGACCTCGGCCCCGCCATCGCTCCGCACTCGGCGTTCCTGCTCCTGCAGGGCGTGGAGACGCTGAGCCTGCGCCTGGAGCGGCACTCGGCGAACGCCCTGGCGCTGGCGGAGTGGCTCGAACGGCGCGACGAGGTCTCGGCGGTGCACTACCCGGGCCTGCCGTCCAACCGCTGGTACGAGGCGGGGCGCCGCTACCTCCCGCGCGGCGCCGGCGCCGTACTCGCTTTCGAGCTGCGGGGCGGTGTCGAGGCGGGCCGCCGGTTCGTCGACGGCCTGGAGCTGTTCAGCCACCTCGCGAACATCGGTGACGTGCGCAGCCTGGTCATCCACCCGGCCTCCACCACGCACAGCCAGCTCGACGAGGCGCAGCTGGCCGCCACCGGCACCACCCCGGGGCTGGTGCGCCTGTCCGTCGGCATCGAGCACCCGGCCGACCTGAAGGCCGATCTGGAGGCGGGGTTCCGCGCCGCGAAGGAAGCGTCCTGAACCCGGAGGCACCGGCCCGAGCCACCCCGGGTCCCCCTCCCGCCACCGGTGCGTGGCGGGAGGGGGACCCGCCCGGCCGCCGCCGGTGGCACCGGTGCGCGGAGCCGATGGAGTTGGAGGCCGGCGGCGTACTCCCGCAGGTGCGGCTGGCGTTCGAGACCTGGGGGCGGCTCGCGCCCGACCGTTCCAACGCGGTCCTCGTACTGCACGCGCTGACCGGGGACAGCCACGTCGCGGGCGCCGCCGGGCCCGGGCACCCCACCGCGGGCTGGTGGGACGCGCTGGTGGGCCCGGGCCGGGCCCTCGACACCGACCGCTGGTTCGTGGTGGCGCCGAACGTCCTGGGCGGCTGCCAGGGAAGCACCGGCCCCGCCTCGGCGGGCCCCGGCGGGCGTCCCTGGGGCGGTTCCTTCCCGCGTCTGACCCAGCGGGACCAGGTGCGCGCCGAGGTCGGGCTCGCCGACGCGCTCGGCGTGGAGCGCTGGGCCCTGGTGATCGGGGGCTCGATGGGCGGGATGCGGGCGCTGGAGTGGGCTGTCGCGCAACCCGCGCGCGTGGCCTCCCTGTTGCTGCTGGCCTGCCCCGCGGCGGCCGGCGCGGACCAGATCGCGTGGGCCACCGCGCAGGTCCGCGCGATCCGCGCCGACCCCCATTGGCGGGGCGGCGACTACCACGAGGCGGGGCCGGGGCGGGGTCCGCACACCGGGCTGGGCCTCGCCCGCCGCATCGCGCACATCACCTACCGGTCGGCCGCGGAGCTGGAGGCACGGTTCGGCCACCGCGCCCAGGAGGGCGAACAGCCCTGGCTCGGCGGGCGGTACGGCGTCGAGTCCTACCTCGACCACCAGGCCGCGGGGCTCGTCCGGCGGTTCGACGCGGCCAGCTACGTCACCCTCGTCGAGGCCATGAACACCCACGACGTCGGGCGGGGCCGGGGCGGTACGCGCGCGGCCCTGGGCCGGGTACGGGCCCGGACGGTGGTGGCCGGGGTGGACTCCGACCGCCTCTACCCCCTCCTCCAGCAGGAGGAGCTGGCGGACGGCATCCCCGGCGCGGGCGGGGTACGGGTCATCCGCTCGCCGCACGGGCACGACGGGTTCCTGCTGGAGACCGACCAGGTCGCCGCACTGGTACGGGAACTCCTCGACGGCGCGCCTGACCGCGCCGGCCGCCGCTCCCCCTGACGGCCCCGCCCGGGGGCCGGCCGCCGGTCCGCCCGCACGGATCGGCGCCTCCCCCGCCCCCGCCGGCAGCAGTACCAGTACGTCACCGACGTCACGCCCACGCTCCTCGAACTCGCGGGCGTGCCGCGCCCGGGGCAATGGCGCGGACGGCCCGCCCAGGAGCCGGACGGCACCAGCTTCGCCCCCGTCCTCCACGACGGGGGGGCTCCCCAGCGCCCACACCGAGCAGTACTGCGCGATGTCGGGCAACCGCAGCCACTACCGCGACGGCCGCAAGCTCGTCACGCTCCACCGTCCCGGCACCCCCTACGACGACGGCGAATGGGCCCTCTACGACCTGCGCACCGATCCGACCGAGACCACCGACATCGCCCGGGACCACCCGGACGTGGTGAAGGAGCTGGCATACGACCCGGCGCTCGTGGCCCGCGCGCTGCGAGAGGCGGCCGCCACATTCGAGTGAAGATGCGCCGTATTTCATTTCACCAAGAGGCGTTGTATGTACGGCGGATGAAATCGGCATTCGCTTCAACGGATATCGACATCAGGGCCGTTGACACTCCTTCACCCCGCTGCCTAGCTTACGCCGCAGCCACATACATCGGCGGCCTCTTCCCTTCGGCATGACGGCTGCTTTTCCGTTTCTGCGCTTCGTCGAAGCCGCTGGAGTGCCCCTTGACCGAATCACTTCTCCTCTCCGCGCCCACCGGGTCCTCCGGGACCTCCGGGCCGTCCGAGCGGGTCCTCCCGCTCCGTCGGCCCGGGCGGTGGGCCGCCGCCCTCGTCGTGCTGGTGCTGGTCTCCCAGGCCTCCCACGGACTGATCACCAATCCCTTCTACCAGTGGGAGCGGTTCGCCTACTGGTTCCTGCGCCCGGTCGTCCTGGACGGGCTGCTCATCACCCTCCAGGTGACCGCGTACAGTGCGGTCCTCGGCCTGGCCGGCGGTGTGCTGCTCGCCCTCGGCAGGCTCTCGGGCAACGTGGTCCTGCGGTCGGTGAGCTGGACGTACATCTGGCTCTTCCGCTCCGTGCCGCTGATCGTCGTCCTGCTCTTCCTCTACAACTTCAGCGCCCTCTACCCCACGCTCAGCGTCGGGGTGCCCTTCGGGCCCGCCTTCTTCACCTTCGACGAGTCCCGGCTCGCCACCGACATCGTCGTCGCGGTGGTCGGCCTGAGCCTGTGCGAGGCGGCGTACGCGGCCGAGATCGTCCGGGCCGGGGTGCTCTCGGTCGACCAGGGGCAGCACGAGGCGGCGGCGGCCCTGGGGCTGCCCCGGCGCTACCAGTTCGCCAGGATCGTCTTCCCGCAGGCGCTGCGCTCCATCGTCCCCTCCTACGTCAACCAGCTCATCGGCCTGCTCAAGGCCACCTCGCTCGTCTTCTACGTCTCGCTGCTGGACCTGTTCGGCTCGGTGCAGAGCCTGGCGAGCACCTATCCCGGCGACGTGGTGCCGCTGCTGCTGGTGGCGACCGTCTGGTACGTGATCCTCACCAGCCTGGTCTCCGTCGTGCAGTTCTACGTCGAGCGGTACTACGCCCGCGGGGCGCTGCGCACCGTACCGCCCACCCCCCTCCAGCGGGCCCGGGCACACCTGGGGCGTCTGAAGATCCGCTTCCGGAAGGAGACGGCCCAGTGACCGGCCCCGTGACAGGCCCAGTGACCGGCCCAGTGACCGCGAGCGTCGGAGCCGACTCCGCACCACCCGCCGGCATCGAGGTGCACGGCGTGCACAAGTCGTTCGGCGGCCGTCGGGTCCTCGACGGGGTGAGCCTGAGCGTCGCACCGGGCACCGTCACCGTCGTCCTGGGCCGCTCGGGGTCCGGCAAGTCCACCCTGCTGCGGGTCCTCAACCACCTGGAGAAGCCCGAGGCCGGCCATGTGAGCGTCGGCGGCGAGCTGATCGGCGTCCAGCGGCACGGCGGGGGCGGCCGGCTCAAGGAACTGGGGGACAAGGCGATCCTCGCCCAGCGCAGCCGGATCGGCTTCGTGTTCCAGAACTTCAACCTCTTCCCGCATCTGACGCTGCTGGACAACGTCGCCGCGGCCCCGGTGGCCACCGGCAGGCTGCCGCGGGCGCAGGCGCGGGCCCGGGCGCGGGAACTGCTGGAGCGCGTCGGCCTCGGGGACCGTGCCGGCGCCTACCCGCGGCAGCTGTCCGGCGGGCAGCAGCAGCGGGTGGCCATCGCGCGGGCCCTGGCCCTGCGGCCCGGCGTCATCCTCTTCGACGAACCCACCTCGGCGCTCGACCCCGAGCTGGTCGGCGAGGTGCTCTCCGTCATCAAGGACCTGGCCACCGGGGGCACCACCCTCGTGATCGTGACCCATGAGATCGGCTTCGCCCGCGAGGTCGCCGACGAGGTCGTCTTCCTCCACGAGGGCCGCATCGTCGAACAGGGCCCGCCCGCTCGGGTGCTGGACCATCCCGCCCATCCTCGGACGCGGGAGTTCCTCAGCAAGGTGCTCTGACGGCGCCGCGGTGGCCCGCCGTCCCCTCCCCACCCACTGCCCGTCCACTCCCCCACCCGCACGACACCCCCCTTTCCCCGTCTTTCCGCACGATCGAGAAGGAACGCCATGCAACTCCGGTCCACCCTGCGCACCAGACTCGTCCGCGGCCTCGGCGCGGTGACCGCGACGGCCGCCCTCGCCACCGGCCTCACGGCATGCGGCGGCGACGCGAAGGCCACCGGGAACGGCCCGTCGGGCACGGTGACCGTCGGCGCCGTCTCCAACGGGGCCGCCCGGCAGGTCGAACTGCCGGCTCCCGTCGTCGAGTCCCTGCGCGCCCAGCTGCCGCAGGCCGTCCGCGAACGCGGCGAGCTGGTCATCGGCGTCGGCGCGCTGCCCGCCGGCTTCCCGCCCCTCGCCTACGTCGGCACCGACCAGAAGACCCTCACGGGCGCGGAGCCGGACCTCGGCCGGCTGGTCGCCGCGACCCTGGGGCTGAAGCCCGTGATCAAGAACTCCACCTGGGAGAACCTCTTCGTCGGCATCGACAGCGGCAAGGTCGACGTGGCCTTCACCAACGTCACGGTCACCGAGGAGCGCAAGAAGAAGTACGATTTCGCGTCCTACCGGCAGGACAACCTGGCCTTCGAGGCGCTGAAGGACAGCACCTGGAACTTCGGCGGCGACTACCGCAACCTCGCGGGCAGGACCGTGGCGGTGAGCCGGGGCACCAACCAGGAGAAGATCCTCCTGGAGTGGCAGAAGAAGCTGCAGTCGGAGGGCAAGGACCTGGAGGTCAAGTACTTCCCCGACGCCAACAGCGTCGGCCTGGCCCTGAGCGGCAGGAAGATCGACCTCAACTTCGGCCCGAACCCTTCGATCGCCTACCACATCACCCAGACCGTGAGCGGCAACGCCCCCACGCGCAACGCCGGTTCGTTCTCCGGAGCCGGCGAGACCCTCCAGGGGCTGATCGCCGCGACGGCGAAGAAGGACAGCGGGCTGGCCGCGCCGGTGGCGGGGGCGATCGACCACCTGATCAAGAACGGGCAGTACCCGCAGCTGCTCGCCGCCTGGAACCTGTCCAACGAGGCCGTCACCGCCTCCCAGGTGAACCCGCCCGGCCTGCCCCTGACCAACTCATGAGCGCGGGCGAGGGCACCGCCGCCCGCCCGGGCACCACGGCCGCCCCGCACGTTCTGGACAACCCGGCGTGGGCCTCCCTGTCCGGCGCCCACTCCGTCTTCGCCGAACACCCGGGCGGGCTGCGGCCCGGCGCTTCCCGCGCCGCCCGCTACGACCGGGACGTCTCGCCCTTCGCCGCCCTCGCCGACCCGGCCGACCCCCGCTCCTGGGCCGACCTGGCAGCGCTGGTCGGCCCGGGCGGGGTCGCCTCGCTCGCCGGAGTGCTGAGCCCTCCCGAGGGCTGGGAGACGGTCGGCGTCATCGAGGGCGTCCAGCTGGTGGACACCGCGCTGCGCGCCGAACCCGCCCCGGAGGCGGTCCGGCTGAGGCCCGCCGACGTGCCGGAGGCCCTCGCCCTGATCGAACTCACGAAGCCGGGGCCGTTCCTGCCCCGCACCGTCGAGCTCGGCACGTACCTGGGCATCCGTCACCGGGGCCGGCTGATCGCGATGGCCGGGGAGCGGCTGCACCCGCCCGGCTGGACCGAGATCAGCGCGGTGTGCACGCACCCCGGGCACCGGGGGCGGGGTCTGGCGACACGGCTGGTGCGGGCCGTGGCGGCGGGCATCCGGGAGCGGGGCGAAGTCCCCTTCCTGCACACCTCCGCGGCCAACACCGGCGCGATCCGGCTCTACGAGGCGATCGGTTTCACGCTGCGCCGCCGGCCCTCCTTCATGGCCGTCCGGGCGCCGGGAAACGAATCCGCCAAACTCCCTTAATACCACTGTCGTTGAACGGCACTTCGATAGGGCGTAGCGTCTTCGAAAAGCCCCCTCTTTTCCGCGGGCGCCGCATTCTCTTCCCCCCTTTCCGTCCGGCCTGTCAGGAAGGCGATGTCTGCCGTGTCCGAAATCCATCTCGCCGTCGCGCTCGACGGCGCCGGCGGGCACCCGGTCGCCTGGCGCGAGCCGGGTGCCCGGCCCGCCGAATTGTTCACGGCCCGCTATTGGGCCGGTGTGGTCGCCGAGGCCGAGGCCGGGCTGCTCGACTTCGTCACCTTCGACGACGCCCTCTCCCTCCAGTCGGCCTCGCCGGGAGCCCAGGACGAGCGGACGGACCGGGTCCGCGGGCGCCTGGACGCCGTGCTCACGGCGGCCCGGATCGCCCCGCTGACCGGCCGCATCGGGCTGGTGCCCGCGGTGACCGCCACCCACACCGAGCCGTTCCACGTCTCCAAGGCGGTCGCGACCCTCGACCACGTGAGCCGCGGCCGTGCCGGCCTGGACGTCCAGGTCTGCGGACTCCCCCACGAGGAACGGCACTTCGGGCGCCGTCCGGTTCCACTCCAGGAGGACGAGCTGCACGAGGAGGCCGGCGACCACGTCGAGGTGGTGCGGCGGCTGTGGGACAGCTGGGAGGACGACGCCGAGATCCGCGACGTGGCCACGGGCCGGTTCGTCGACCGCGACAAGCTGCACCACATCGACTTCACGGGGCAGCACTTCAGCGTCCGCGGGCCGTCGATCACGCCCCGCCCGCCGCAGGGCCAGCCCGTGGTCACCGCCCGGGCGACGGACAGCGCCGCCTACGGGCTCATAGCCCGGGCCGCGGACGTCGGGTTCCTCCCCTCCCGCGACACGGCCGGGGCGCGCGCCGCGGTCGCGGCGGTCCGGCGGCTGCGCGAGTCGGCCGGGCCCGGTGCGCAGCCGCTGCACCTGTTCGGGGAGCTGACCGTGTTCCTGGACGAGGACGCCGCGGCCGCCGCCGACCGCCTCGGCCGGCTGGACGCCCTCGCGGGCGACCCGTACGAGGGCGGCGGCGCCCCGGTGTTCACCGGAACTGCGTCCCAGCTCGCCGATCTGCTCCAGGAGCGACAGGAAGCGGGCCTGTCCGGCTTCCGGCTGCGGCCCGGTGTGATCGCCCACGACCTGCCCGCCATCACCCGCGCCCTCGTGCCGGAACTGCGGCGGCGCGGCCTCTTCCGCCGGGAGTACGGGGCCGAGACCCTGCGCGGTCTGCTGGGGCTCGACCGGCCCGCCGGCCGCCATGCCACGGCCGCGGCCGCGCGCCGCGCCTCCTGATCCCCTCCTGCCCTCCTGATCCCCGGAAGGACGCACCATGAGCCGCAAGGCGCCCAAGCAGATCCATCTCGCCGCCCACTTCCCCGGGGTCAACAACACCACCGTGTGGAGCGATCCCGCGGCGGGCAGCCACATCGACTTCGACTCCTTCGTCCACTTCGCGCGGACCGCGGAACGCGCAAAGTTCGACTTCCTCTTCCTCGCCGAGGGGCTGCGCCTGCGCGAACAGGGCGGGCAGATCTACGACCTGGACGTCGTGGGACGGCCCGACACCTTCACCGTGCTCGCCGCGCTCGCGGCCGTCACCGACCGTCTCGGCCTGACCGGCACGATCAACTCGACGTTCAACGAACCGTACGAGGTGGCGCGCCAGTTCGCCTCGCTGGACCACCTCTCCGAGGGCCGGGCCGCCTGGAACGTGGTCACCTCCTGGGACGCCTTCACCGGCGAGAACTTCCGCCGCGGCGGGTTCCTGCCCCGGGAGGACCGCTACACCCGCGCCCGGGAGTTCCTGGCCACCGCGCACGAGCTGTTCGACTCCTGGGAGGCGGGCGCGGTCGTCGCCGACGCCGCGTCGGGCCGCTTCCTGCGCGACGGCCGGGCCGGGGCGTTCGCGCACCAGGGGCAGCACTTCGACATCGAGGGCCGCTTCAACGTGCCGCGCAGCCCGCAGGGCAGGCCGGTGATCTTCCAGGCCGGGGACTCCGACGAGGGCCGGGAGTTCGCGGCGGCCTCCGCCGACGCGATCTTCGGCCGGTACGGAACCCTCGACGAGGGCCGGGCGTTCTACGCGGACGTCAAACGCCGCCTGGCCGCGTACGGCCGCACCCACGACCAGCTGAAGATCCTCCCCGCGGCCACCTTCGTCCTCGGCGACACCGACGCCGAAGCGCACGAGGCCGCGTACGAGGTGCGCCGCCTCCAGGTCAGCGGGCAGACCGCGATCAAGTACCTGGAGCACGTGTGGAACCGCGACCTGTCCGGCTACGACCCGGACGGTCCGCTGCCCGAGGTCGACCCCCTGCCCGGGGAGAACACCATCGCCCTCGGACGGGCCAGCGTCCGCCAGTTCCGCGACCCCCTGGAGACCGCCCGCCGGTGGCGGGCGCTCGCCGAGGCCAAGAACCTGTCGATCCGCGAACTCGTCATCTCCACCACCTCCGAGCAGACCTTCATCGGCTCCCCCGCCACCGTCGCCGGCGCGATCGACGCCCTGGTGCAGGCGGACGCCGCCGACGGCTTCATCCTGGTCCCGCACATCACCCCGGGCGGCCTCGACGTCTTCGCCGACACCGTGGTGCCGCTGCTCCAGGAGCGGGGTGTCTTCCGCACCGACTACGCGGGCACCACCTTGCGCGACCACCTCGGACTGACCGACCCGGGCGCGGGGCGCGGCGCGCGGCCGGGCGCGGAGCCGGGCGCGGAGCCGGCCCGAGAGGCCGCGGCCTCGTGAAGTTCCTGGCCATCACCCTGATCGCGGATTCCCGGGACCCGGTGACCGGGGTCCTCACGCCGACGCGGGAGCGGTTCCGCGAGGTCGTCGCCGCCGCGCGGCTGGCGGAGGAGCTCGGCTTCGACGGGTTCGGGGTGGGCGAGCGCCACGAGCGGCCGTTCCTGTCGTCGTCGCCTCCCGTCGTGCTCGGCCACATCGCGGCGCTGACCCGCCGGATCCGGCTGTTCACCGCCGTCACCACACTGAGCCTGCTCGATCCGGTGCGGGCGTACGAGGACTACGCGACGCTCGACCACCTCTCGGACGGGCGCCTGGAGCTGATGATCGGCAAGGGCAACGGCACGGCGCAGCGCGAGCTGTTCCACGTGACGCCCGAGGACCAGTGGGAACGCAACGCCGAGGGCTACGACCTGTTCCGGCGCATCTGGCGCGAGGACGAGGTGACCGCCGAGCCGCGCTTCCGCCCCGCCCTGGCCGCGGCGGAGGTGCTGCCCCGGCCGTTCCAGCGGAACCTGCGGGTCTGGCACGGCAGTGCCACGAGCCGGGAGTCCGTCGATCTCGCGGCACGCTGCGGGGACCCGCTGTTCTCGGCGAACGTCACCCATCCGATCGGCCCGTACGCCGAGTTGATCCGCCACTACCGGGAGCGCTGGGAGCACTACGGGCACGATCCGGCGCACGCGGTCGTCGGCGCGGGCACGGCCGGCTACCACGCGGCCCCCACCTCGCAGCAGGCGGTCCGGGCGTACCGTCCGGCGTTCGCCCGCTACCTCGCCTTCCACGAACAGCAGGGCCTGGCTCCCGTCTTCGCGACGCTGGAGGACTTCGTCGAGCGCAGCTCCGCGCTGATCGGCAGCCCGCAGCAGGTGATCGAGAAGGTCCACCGCTACCACGAGGAGTTCGGCCACACCGCCCTGCACCTCCAGGCCGAGGCGGGCGGGCTCGACCCGGCGGCACACCGTGCCTCGCTCGAACTCTTCCAGGCGGAGATCGCCCCGGTGCTGCGCCGTGCGATCCCCGATCCTTCCTTTCCCGACTTCCAAGGAGCAAGGCCATGTCCGGCATCCCCCTCGGGGTCCTCGACCTCGTCCCGGTCCCGTCCGGTTCCACCGCCGCCGAGGCCCTCCACCACAGCATCGACCTCGCCCGGCGGACGGAGTCCTTCGGCTACGCCCGCTACTGGTTCGCCGAGCACCACCTGAACCCGGGGGTCGCCGGGACCTCGCCCGCCGTGGTGCTGGCCCTGACCGCCGCGGCGACGAGCACCATCCGGATCGGCTCCGGCGCCGTCCAGCTCGGCCACCGCACCGCGCTGTCCACGGTCGAGGAGTTCGGCCTGATCGACGCCCTGCACCCGGGACGGCTCGACCTGGGCCTGGGCCGCTCGGCCGGGGCTCCGCCCGCGCGGTCCGGCGAGCCCGCGCCGCCCGTGACCCCGGTCGTGGACGGGTACACCCCGGGCGGGTTGCGCATACCGGCCCGGTTCTCCTTCGCGCACCTGCTGGGCCACCCCCGGGTGGCGCTCCAGCAGAAGCTGCTGAACCTGCCCGGCGCCGTACCTCAGGACTACGCCGAGCAGATCGACGACGTCCTCGCCCTGCTGCGCGGCGAGTACCGCACGCCGGAGGGCCTGGAGGCGCACGCCGTCCCCGGCGAGGGGGCCGACGTACAGGTGTGGATCCTGGGCAGCAGCGGCGGGATCAGCGCGGAGACCGCCGGGCGCAACGGGCTCCCGTTCGCGGCGAACTACCACGTCAGCCCGGCCACCGTGCTGGAGGCCGCCGAGGGGTACCGGGCTGCCTTCAAGCCGTCGGCCGACCTGGACCGGCCGTACGTGACGGTGTCCGCCGACGTGGTCGTGGCCGGGGACGACGCGACGGCCCGCGAACTGGCCGCCGGGTACGCGCCGTGGGTGCGCAGCATCCGCACGGCCGAGGGCGCCATCCCCTATCCCACGCCCGCCGAGGCCCGCGCACTGCCGTGGACGGACGCGGACCGGGAGCTGGTCGCCGACCGGGTGGAGACGCAGTTCGTCGGCTCGCCGCGGACGGTCGCCGACCACCTGGAACGGCTCCAGGAGGCCACCGGAGCGGACGAGCTGCTGATCACCACCATCACGCACGACCACGCGGACCGGGTCCGCTCCTACCGGCTGCTGGCCGAGGAGTGGGCGCGCCGCGGCCGGCACTGAGCCGCGCGGCGTGCGGTCGCCCGGGGGCCCTCGTACGGTGGTGGTGTGTTCCCGGGAGGCATCGTGGCGTACCGGTTCTGTGAGAACGAACAGTTCGACTTCGAGGTGAAGGCGCTGCTGGGGGCTGCCTGGCAGAAGGGCTCCGATCCCGGCGAGGTGCTGGCGACCGCCTCGGCGCTGCGCGAGGCGGACGGCACCGCGTGGTTCGAGGGCTGGACAGAGCTGGCCCGGCGCGTCCGGTCGGACGGGGAACGGGCGGCCGCGGCGGGGCTGCGGACGAGCGCGCGGGAGGCGTGGCTGCGGGCTGCGGGCTACTTCGGGACGGGGCTGGTCTCCGCCGACGCGCTGGACGACGAGACACGGCTGCTCCCGGTGTTCCGTGAGCACCGGGAGTGCTTCGACCGGTTCGCGGCGGCGTGGGAGCCGGCCGCGGAGCGGGTGTCGGTGCCGTACGAGGGGACGGGACTGCCCGGCTATCTCTTCCGGTCCGCGGCGGGTGGCGCGGACGTGCCGACGGTGATCGTGAACAACGGCAGCGACGGCCCGGTGAGCACGGCGTGGACGATGCTCGGCGCGCCGGCCGTGGCGCGCGGCTGGAACGCCCTCCTGTTCGACGGCCCGGGGCAGCAGGCGATGCTGTTCGAGCACCGGATGCCGTTCCGCCCGGACTGGGAGAACGTGATCACGCCGGTGGTGGACTTCCTGCTGGGCCGCGGCGACATCGCGCCGGGACGGCTGGTGCTGGCCGGGATCAGCCAGGCCGGATACTGGGTGCCCCGGGCGCTCGCATTCGAGCACCGGATCGCGGCGGGCGTCGCGGACCCGGGTGTGGTGCGCGTGGTGGACAGCTGGTGGAACAACTTCCCGCCGGAGTTGCACGAGCTGTTCGACTCGGGCGACCGGGACGCCTTCGACGGGGTCATGCGCGAAGGGATGGCGGAGGACGCGGAGTTCGCCGCCTACTGGCGGTGGCGGGCCAAGCCGTACGGGATCGACTCCCCGTTCGATCTGCTCACCGAGATGGGCCGGTACGACCTGACGGGGGTGCTGGACCGGATCACGGCGCCGTTGCTGGTGACCTCGCCGGAGGGCGAACAGTTCTGGCCCGGCCTGCGGCTCCACGAGGCCCTGCCGGGCGAGAAGGCGTTCGTGGAGTTCACGGCAGCGGAGGGCGCGGACCTGCACTGCGAACCCCTGGGTCGGGCCCTGTTCGAGCAGCGGGTCTTCGACTGGCTGGCCGCCCGCCTCGGGGCCGCCGCCTGACCGTTGCGGCCGCCTCACGGCGATCCCGCGGGGAGGTCCTTGGGTCGACGGCGGGTCGATACGCTTGCCCGGGCCGGGTTCTGACGGTGGGTGGAGGGAAAGCACGTGGGGACGGGGAATCCGTTGACGCAGGTGCCGCGCATGCGGCTGGACGAGCTGCTGGACGAGCTGCAGGTGCGCATCGACGCCGTGCGCGGTACGCGTGACCGGGTGCACAGCCTCCTCGAAGCCGTGGTCTCGGTGGGGCGGGAGCTCGATCTCGACCAGGTGCTCCGGCGGATCGTGGAGGCGGCCGCGCTGCTGGTGGACGCCGAGTACGGGGCGTTGGGGGTGATCGGCCCGGACGGTCGCACGCTCGCCCGGTTCCTGACCGTCGGACTCACCGACGAGGAGATCGCCGGGATCGGGCCGCTGCCGGCCGGCCACGGGCTGCTCGGGGAGGTCATCCACCACCCGGAGCCCCTGCGCCTCACGGACCTCGGCGCGCACTCGTCGTCGTACGGGTTCCCGGCCCACCACCCGCCCATGCGGACGTTCCTGGGCGTGCCGATCCGGGTCCGCGACGAGGTGTTCGGGAACCTCTACCTCACCGACAAGCGGGGCGGGGTGGACTTCGACACCGAGGACGAGGCCGTCATCTCCACCCTGTCGGTGGCCGCGGGGGTGGCGATCGACAACGCACGGCTCTACGAGGGCTCGCAGCGACAGCAGCGCTGGCTGAGGGCCAATGCCGAGATCACCGGGAGCCTGCTGTCGGGGAGTTCGCGCCCGGCGGTGCTGGAGCTCATCGCCCGCCGCGCCCAGGAGATCACCGCGGCGCGGCTCGCGGACATCGCCATGCCCGTGGCCGGGGTCGACGGCCTGGTCGTGGAGTTCGCGGCCGGCGCAGACGGGGCCGCGCGGCAGGGCCTCGTCATCCCCTTCGCCGGCACGCTCTCGGGGACCGCGCACCGGGCGGGCAGGCCGGTCACCGCCGCGGTGTCCGCGGACGACGGACGCTACCCGGCCGAGGCCCAGGTCCGGGAGCGGGACGGGCTGGGGCCCGCCGTGGCGGTCCCGCTGGGCACGGCGGGCGGGGAGAGCCGGGGTGTCCTGCTGCTCGCCCGCGGCGCGGGGGAGCCGGCGTTCGTCGAGGGGGAGCTGGAGCCGCTCGTCGCCTTCGCGGGCCAGGCGGCGCTGGCCCTGGAGCTGGCGGAGCGGCGCCGCGACGCCGAGCAGATAGCGCTGCTGGAGGAGCGCGACCGGATCGCCCGTGACCTGCACGACCTGGCCATTCAGCGGCTCTTCGCCACCGGGATGACCCTGCAGAGCGCGGCCCGGCTCGTGGAGCACGAGGGAGCCGCCGAGCGGGTCGGCCGGGCCGTCGACGATCTGGACGAGACCATCAAGATCATCCGGTCCACGATCTTCGGACTGCGGACCAGGGACCGGGAGAACGGACCGGGCCTGCGGGCCCGGGCGGCCCGTGCCGTCGGCGAAGCGGCCACCACCCTCGGCCACCCGCCGCGCCTGAGCATGGAGGGCCTGCTCGACACCGACGTGCCGCCGCAGATCGCCGACCACGTCATGGCGGTCCTGGGCGAGCTCCTCAGCAATGCCGCACGCCATGCCCGGGCCACCCGGGTCGGCGTGAGCCTGAGGGCGGGGAGCGGGGAAGTCGTGCTGACCGTCTCCGATGACGGCGCGGGCATTCCGGCCCAGGGGCGCAGGAGCGGTCTGCGCAACCTCGATGAGCGGGCGCGGGGCGTCGGCGGGTCGTTCAGCGTCGAGAGCCCGCAGGAGGGCGGCAGCAAGCTCGTGTGGCGGGCACCGCTGCCCGGCGGCGCCTGAGGCAGGGGCTCGCGCCGGACGCAGGTGCCCGGCTCCAGGTGCCCGGTCTCACCTGCCCGTTCTCAGGTACCCGGTTTCAGGCCCTGGGCGCGGGCGCCGGGCGGGACGCTCGTGCCTCCAGCCGGAATCCGGTGACGAGGTCCGGGCGGATCCGCAACGCGCCGGTCGTCGGTGGTCCGGCCCAGGGGCGCAGCACGTCCGCGTAGCGGTCGGCGTCGTCGGCGTGGGCCACCGGGCGCGCGTAGCCGGTGACGACGACGCTCCAGCCGAGGTGCGTGTCGGGGTCGATGACGTCCGCTTCGTAGGCCACGACCACCCCGGGATCCTCGGCCGGGGCCGCCAGTGAGCCCAGGGCCCCGCCTTCGTGGATGCGGACGATGATGTCCTCGCCGTCGACGAAGTGGTTCACGGGCCGGACGGCGGGCAGGGCGTGCCGGGTGAAGACGATGCGTCCCAGCGACACCGAGGCGAGGAGCCCCAGGGCCTCGGCCCGGTCCAGTTCCCGCATGTGCCGGGGGGCCGCGGACGGGGACGGCTGCGCGGTCACGAGACGACGAACCGCAGGTCGCGATCGGCGGCGAGCACCCGCATGGACTTGATCACCTGGGGCGGTACGTCGCACAGCAGGAGCCGGGTTCCCGCCGCACGGCAGCGCCGGTCGAGGCGGGTGAAGAGGTCTATGCCCGCGCTGTCGCAGAAGGAGAGGCCGCGCAGGTCCAGTACGAGGGTCCGGTGGCCGGACTCGGCGAGTTCGCGCAGGCGCGGCCCCACGTGCTCCACCGTGAAGAAGTCGAGTTCTCCGGCCAGGGCGATTCTCAGCCCGCGGTCGTCCCGGGCCACGGTCTTCAGGTCGATCAGGGCGGTCCTCATGGCGTCCTCCGCGCTGCGTGCGGCTCTGTTGGAGTCGCCCGGTTCCCTTTGTGCTCCCAGTCCATCCGGTGCGGCGGCCCGCGGGGAGGTGCCGGCAGGCCCTGCAAACAGGGCCGAAGGTCCCTTTCCGCAGGGCCTGCCGGGACCTCCCCGCGGGAACGGGACCTCCCCGCGGGAACGGCGGCGCCGATCAGGGCCGATCGGCCCTGTCCGTTCGGCCGTGCGGGAGGCAGGATGCCGGTATGCGTGCGTCAGGCACGTACCCAGGCCAAGGAGTTGTGTCATGACCGGCAGCGGTGCTCCCTCCCCCGCGGCGAGCGCGGGCGGCGCGACCGAGCCCATCAGCGTCTTCCTGCTCGACGACCACGAGGTGGTCCGGCGGGGGGTGCACGACCTGCTGGACGCCGAGCCCGACCTGACGGTGGTCGGCGAGGCGGGTACGGCGGAGCAGGCGCTGGTCCGCATCCCCGCGCTGCGCCCCCGGGTCGCGGTCCTGGACGTGCGGCTCCAGGACGGCGACGGGGTGAGCGTGTGCCGTGAGCTGCGCTCCCGCATGCCCGAACTGGCCTGCCTGATGCTGACGTCGTTCGACGACGAGGAGGCGTTGCTGGACGCCGTGATGGCCGGGGCCTCCGGCTACGTGCTGAAGCAGATCACCGGCACCGACCTGGTGACCGCGGTACGGACGGTGGCCGCCGGCCAGTCGATGCTCGACCCCGGGGCCACCGCGCGGTTGATGGCCCGCATGCGCGGCGAGACGCCGAAGGAGGAGCAGGTCCCGGGGCTTCCCGGCTGCACGGACCGGGAGAAGGAGATCCTCCTGATGGTCAGCGAGGGTCTCACCAACCGGGAGATCGGCAAGCGGCTGTTCCTCGCGGAGAAGACCGTCAAGAACATCATCTCCCGGCTCTTCGTGAAGCTCGGCGTGGAGCGGCGCGTCCAGGCCGCGGTCATCGCCAGCCACGCGCTGACGCCGCCCGGACGGCGCCCGGTGGCCGCTCCGGAGTAGGGACGGGCAGGCCCGTCCCCCGGGGTTCAGCGGTGCGGGACGACGGCCACGGGGCAGACGGCGTGGTGCAGGACGGCGTGGGCCGCCGACCCGATGCGCGAGCCCAGCACCGCGTCGCGGACGCGCCGGCCGACGACGAGCAGCCCGGCGTCCGATGCCGCGGACAGCAGCACCTGGCCCGCGCTCCCCTGCTGGACGTGCGCGACGACCTGCACCTCGGGGTACCTCGCCCGCCACGGTTCCAGGGCCTGCTCCAGCGCGGCCTTCTCGTACGGCTGCAGCCCGCCGAGCCGGTCGGCGATCCACAGCGAGCCGGGGCTCCCCGCGTAGACCGGGGGCAGGCTCCAGGCCCGGACCGCGCGGAGCGCGACCCCGCGCGCCGCGGCCTCCTCGAAGGCGAAGCGCAGCACCTCGGCGGACTCCTCCGCGCCGCCCTGCTGGCCGACGACCACCTCGGCCCCGTCGGCCGCGGACACCGGCCCGCCCTGCTCGGCGCGGACGGAGACGACGGGGCACTCGGCGGCGGCGATCAGCTGCTGCCCGTACGAGCCGAGCAGGAAGCCGGCGACGGCGCCGTACCCGCGGGAGCCGAGCACCAGCATCTCCGCGCCCTTGGCGGCGCGCAGCAGCGCCGGCACGGGGACGTCGGGCACCACTTCGGCGGTGAGCGCGAGCCGCGGGTGGCGGCGGGTGAGCCCGGCCTCGGCCTCCTCCAGGATCTCCTGGGCCCGGCGGGCCTCGACGGCACGGTCCTGGACGACCGGGACGGCGAGCGGCTGCCACAGCCAGGCGTGGACCACGTGCAGGTGCAGGTTGCGGAGCACGGCTTCCCGTGCGGCCCAGTCGGCAGCGGCCCTGCTCTCCGGGGAGCCGTCCACTCCGACGACGAGGGTGTGCTTCACGGGTCTGTCCTCCGTACTGACGCGCGGGGCGTCGGGGTGGCCGGGCAGGGATGGGCGGCGGCCGGCCGGGGGAAGGACCGGTCGCCACCGGGATTCACCTTCCTCGGACCGGTCGGGGGTGTGAAAGGGCCGACCGTCCCTCCCCGAGGGACGGTCCTCCCCTGCCGGCCGCCCCGGGCCGGGGACCAGGGTGTGGGCATCGGCCCGGTCGACGGACGTCCCGGCCCGTGCCCGGTGGACCGGCGGGTGGGCTCGACGCCCTCCTGAGACAATTCGGGTGGAAGCAGTTACGGCGTCACGCGGATCAGGCGGATCAGGCGGATCAGGCGGCGAACATGTCCGACGTAACGGGCGCCTCTGCGGAGGCTCCCATCAGGGTGTTCCTCCTCGACGACCACGAGGTGGTGCGGCGCGGGCTGCGGGACCTGCTCGACGCCGAGGCCGACATCACCGTGGTCGGCGAGGCGGCCACGGCGGACCAGGCCCTGGCCCGGGGACCGGCCCTCCGTCCGGACGTCGCCGTCCTCGACGTCCGGCTGCCGGACGGTGACGGGATCGCGGTCTGCCGGGAGCTGCGCTCGCGGCTGCCGGAGCTGGCCTGCCTGATGCTGACGTCGTTCGACGACGAGGACGCCCTGCTGGACGCGATCATGGCGGGGGCGGCCGGCTACGCGCTGAAGCAGATCAAGGGGACCGACCTGGTCGCCGCGGTGCGGACGGTCGCCACCGGCCAGTCCATGCTCGACCCGGCCACGACCGCCCGCCTGATGCGCTCCCTCCGCGCCCCGGAGGCGGCCGGGACACCCGAGGACACCCGTCTGGCCGCCCTCTCCGAGCGGGAGCGGGCCGTACTCGAACTCATCGGCGAAGGACTCACCAACCGCCAGATCGCGAAACGGCTCTACCTCTCGGAGAAGACCGTCAAGAACCACATCTCACGGCTGCTGGGAAAGCTGGGAGTCGAACGGCGGGTCCAGGCAGCCGTCATCGCCGCGCAGGTCCACGACCAGGGGCACGGCGGCGAGGCCGCGCCGAGACGTTGACCAGCTGCCGGTCCGGAGCCGCATCGGACGTGAACCAGGGAGGCTTTTTCTGATGGATTCCACCTCTTCCATCCGTTTCAACGCGGCGCTGCCGGCCGATTGCCGTAGCCGCCTGATGGAGCTGGCCGGTGAGGTCAACTTCGACGAGGGGGCGCACCTCTTCCGCGAGGGCGGTCGCGCCGACCGGTTCTGGATCGTCCGTTCCGGCACGGTGACCCTGGACGTCCATGTGCCGGGCCGGCGCGCGGCCGTCATCGAGAGGCTCGGCACCGGCGAGCTGGTCGGCTGCTCGTGGCTGTTCGCCCCGTACACCTGGCGGCTGGGGGCCGAGGCCATGACACCGGTGCGCGCCCACGAGTTCGACGCCGTGCGCGTGCGCGAGCTGATGGACGCCGACACCGCGTTCGGCGCGGCCCTCGGCCACTGGGTCGGACAGGTCCTGGCCCATCGCCTGCAGGCCGCCCGGGTCCGCCTGCTCGACCTGTACGCGCCCTACGGCAGCGGCAGCTACCTGTGACGGGGCGGCCCGCCCGGCGGTGAGGTGAGCGGAACGCTCCAGGTGAGGCGGGTACCGGCCTCACCCGCCTCCCGCGCGGTGACCCGCATCCGGCCGCCGAGCCGTTCGGCGCGCTCGGCGAGATTGCGCAGTCCGCTGCGCCGGCCGCCCCCGGCCACACCGACGCCGTTGTCCGTCACGGTCACGGTCAGGACGCCGTCCCGCGCGACGACCGAGGCTTCCGCCCGGGTGGCCCGGGCGTGCCGGGCGACATTGGCCAGGGCCTCTCCGAGGACCGCGAGGACGTCGTCGGCGACGGCGGGCGGCACCTCGGTGTCGATCAGCCCCTCCATCCGCAGGGCGGGCGAGAACCCGAGGCCCTCGGCGGCACCGTCCACGGCCCGGACGGTGCGAGAGCGCAGCGTGGGGGCCGCTCCGGGTGACTGCCGGTCGCGCAGCCCGAAGATGGTGGACCTGATGATCTTGATGGTGTCGTCGAGGTCGTCCACGGCACGGGCGAGCCGTTCGGACGCCTCGGGGTGGTCGACGAACCGCTGGGCGCTCTGCAGGGTCATGCCCGTGGCGAAGAGGCGCTGGATGGCCAGGTCGTGCAGGTCCCGGGCGATGCGGTCGCGGTCTTCGAGCAGGCTCAGCTGTTCGGCGTCGCGGCGCCGGTCGGCCAGTTCCAGCGCGAGGGCGGCCTGGTCGGCGAATCCGGGCAGCGAGGCGACCTCGGCCGTGGCGAAGGCCGGTCGGCCGTGGCGGCGGGCCAGGACCAGGATGCCGCCGGGCCGTTCCCCGGTACCGACGGTGACCCCCACGGCCGGGCCGAAGCCCGTCCACCGCTCCGGCTGCACGGTGACGCGCGGATCGGCCGACACATCGGCGACCGTGACCAGGCCCGCGGCGGCCAGGGCGGCCTCGGCCAGGGTGCCGCCGGTGCTCGGCAGGACGATGCCGCGGTGCGCTTCGGCCCGGTGGCCCAGGGCGATCGAACCGCGCAGCTCCCCGGCGGGTCCGACGAGGTAGATGACGCCCAGGTCGGCACCGGTGATGTCCTTGGCCCGCTCCAGCATGCCGGCGAGGACGTCCTCCTCGGGGGCGCCGGAGAGGAGGGCGCTGGTGATGTCCGAGCTCGCTTCCAGCCAGCGCTCGCGCAGGCGGACCTCCTCGAAGAGGCGGGCGTTCTCGATGGCGATGCCCGCGGCGACCGCGAGCGTGGACAGGACGGCCTCGTCCTCGGCGTCGAACTCGGCTCCGCCGCGCTTCTCGGTGAGGTAGAGGTTGCCGAAGACGTCCTCGCGCACGCGGATGGGGACGCCGAGGAAGGAGTGCATCGGCGGGTGGTGGGGCGGGAAGCCGTACGAGGCCGGGTGCTCGGCCAGCTCGGACAGGCGCAGGGGTTCCGGGTGGCGGATCAGCTCGCCGAGGATGCCGTGGCCGGACGGCAGGTCGCCGATCCGGGCCCGGAGGTCGTCCGTGATGCCGACGGGCAGGAACTCCGCCAGCTTGCGGTCGTCGCCGATCACGCCCAGCGCGCCGTACTCGGCGTCCACGAGGACGACGGCGGCCTCGACGATGCCGTTCAGGACCTGGGGCAGGTCGAGTTCCCGGCCGACGGACATGACGGCCTCCAGGAGCCCGTTCAGCCGGTCCCGGGTGCCGCGGACCTCGTCCATGCGGACCTGGAGCTCGTCGAGGAGCTCGTCGAGCCGCAACCGCGGCACGCCGCCGGATGCGGGCCGGCCGTCCGCGCTCATGTCCCACCTCCGGCCGACGCCAGGCGGTCCAGGGCCACCTCGTTCCACGGTAGTGCCGACGAAGACCCCGCACCCGCCGACCACGGCTCGGCCGTCACGTGCCGCCGAAGTCGGCTCCGGTGCGGGGGACGAGCAGGACGGGGCAGTGCGCGTGGTGCAGGAGGCTGTGCGCGGCCCGTCCCAGGCTGCGCGTGAGGCCGAGGGCTCCGGGGACCCGGCGGCCGCCCATGACCAGCAGGTCGGCCCGGCGGGACGCCTCGACCAGCACTCCGGCCACGGAGACGCCCTTCTCGGCGTCGGCCCGCACGTCGAGATCGGGGAACTCCTCGCACACCGCGTCGCTGACCGCCCGCAGGGCGTCCGCGTGCGCACCCGCGATGGCGTCGACGTCGTCGAGCATGCCGACCACCTCCCCGACGGACTCCAGTACGTTCCACACGTGCAGGAGCCGCAGGGATCCTTTGCGCAGTTCGGCCTCGCGGGCGGCGTACCGGGCGTACAGGAGGTCGTGCTCGTCACGGACGGCGGCGAGGACGGTGCCGGTCTCCTCCGCCCCTTCGGTGCCGCGGACGACGATGACGGGAGTGGTGGCGGCGCCCGCGAGGTCCAGGCCGACCGAGCCGAGCAGGAGGGAGCTGAATCCGCCCAGGCCCCGGTTGCCCACCACGACGGTGCCGCGCAGGGCGGCGGCCCGTCGCAGGCTGCCGACGGCGTCCGCCGGGCTGAACTCGGTGCTCACGCGCAGACCCGGGTACTCGGCCGTCACGGCCTTCTCCGTGTCGTCGAGGAGCCTGCGGCCGTTGTGGCGGACCTGTTCAAGGGTCTCCGCCGGCACGTACAGCGCCCGGCCGTCGGTGTCGGCTCCGTGGACGATGTGCAGGGGGCGGTCGCGGCGTACGGCCTCCCCGGCCGCCCACATGGCCGCGGTACGGGCCGGGGCCGAGCCGTCGACGCCCACGACCACCGTGCTGGTGTCCGGGGTACGGAATGTGCTTTCCACGGTTCCTCCCAACCGAGAACCCGATGAGGGACACCCCTCACGCTGGCACCGGCGCCGCGGCGTGCGCAGGGCCGCCCGGGGCCGCGATCGGGACCGAAGGTCCCCCTTCCGTCCGGACGCCCGGTCGCGTGCGCCCGGACCGTACGGCCCCGGGTGGGGACCGTTCGGCCCTCGATCGCCGGACGGTACGGACGCATGGTGGGGGGACACCACGACCCGGACGCACGTTCCCCGCGTGACACGGCGGAGCAGGAGGACGTCATGAAGCACATCAAGGTGGCGGATCTGATGACCGACGAGGTCGTCTCGGTGGCTCCGGAGACCGCCTTCAAGGACGTCGCCAAGCTCCTCGCCCAGTACGGCGTCTCCGGACTGCCCGTCCTCGACGGCGAGGACCGCGTCGTGGGTGTCGTCTCGCAGACGGACCTCCTGGCCCGCACGGCACCGGCCCCGCACCCGTTCCACGAGGACGCGGCGCCGGCGGATCCGCCCACGGCCCGCGACGTCATGTCCGCCCCCGCGGTCACGGTCCGCGCCGACGAGACGGCCGGTGACGCGGCCCGGCTCATGACCCGCCGGGGCATCGAGCGGCTGCCGGTCGTGGACGAGGAGGACCGGCTGGTCGGCATCGTCACCCGCAGGGACCTGCTGCGCCTGTTCGTGCGCCCGGACTCCGAGATCCGCCGGCGGGTCGCCGACGAGGTCCTCACAGAGGTGCTGGACGTGCCGCCCGGCGACATCGACGTCCACGTGGTGGACGGCGTCGTCACCCTGGAAGGCCGCATCGAGCACCTCAGCCGGCTCCGCGTACTCCTGCGCCTCGTCGAACAGCTCGACGGGGTCGTCTCCGTGGCGTCCCACGTCACGGCCCGGACCGACGACACACCGACCGCCCGGAACGGACGCGCCGGCCACGCGCTGATGTGGTGACCGGGCGCAGGGCCGGAAGCGGACCGTACGAGCACACACACCCACAGGACAGCGCCATGACCTCCGCACGCCTCGACCCCGACAGCGCGGCCCGGCTCGTCGGCGACGCCGTGACCGCCCCCTCCATGCACAACGCCCAGCCGTGGAAGTTCGTCTTCCGCGCGGCTGACGACGTCATCGAGTTGTACGGCGATGCGGAACGCGCCATGCCGCGCACCGATCCGCAGCACCGGGCGCTCCATCTCGGCTGCGGGGCAGCCCTGTTCAACCTGCGCGTTTCCGCGGCACGGCACGGACTCCGGACGCTCGTGCGGCTGCTGCCCGATGCGTCGCAGCCCTGGCTGCTGGCGACGGCGGCGATCGGCGGACCCTGCGACGACGACCACGACGAGCCGGCCGACCTGTACGCCGCTCTCCGGCGCCGGCACACCAGCCGCTTCCCGTTCAGTGACGAACCGGTGCCCGAGGCCCTCCTGGACGGTTTGCGGGGCGCCGCCCGCTGGGAGGGCTGCCGGCTGACCGTCGTCGGCGGCTGGCACCTGGAGACCGTGCTCGGCCTCGTGCGGGACGCGGAACAGCGTGAGGACATCGACCCGCTCGTCCGGGCGGAGACCTCCGCCTGGGTCTCCCCGGCGAACGCCGCGTCCGGTGCCCGCCGCGACGGCGTTCCCGCCGACGCGTTCGGCCCGCGCAGCTCCCGGGGCACCTCCCCCGTACGGGACTTCGGCCGGGACGCCCCCGTGGCGGACCGGGGCTGGGCCGTGTTCGAGGAGCGGCCCCGGCTCGCCCTGCTCGGCACCCCGACGGACACCCGGGCCGACTGGCTGCGGGCCGGGCAGGCGCTGGAGCGCGTCCTGCTCCGGGCCACCGCCGACGGCCTGGCCACCTCGATGACCTCCCAGCCCCTGGAGTGGCCGGAACTGCGATGGACGGCCCGCGACCCGCTCGACGCCATGGGGCACGTCCAGATGGTCCTGCGCCTGGGATACGGACCCCAGGGCCCCCAGACACCCCGCCGGCCCGTCGCCGACGTCCTGGAGATCCGGTGATGCCCCGCGCAAAATAGTTCAGGACTTCCTGAATTCAAGAATCGGTGTACTGTCGAAGTGTGCTGAACACCGCCGAAGACATCGAGGTCCTGGCGCGCTTCGGACGCGCGCTGGCCGATCCGATCCGCTGCCGCCTGCTCCTCGAGATCCGCGAGGCCCCGGCGCACCCTTCCGACCTCGCCGACAGGCTGGGCATCTCCCGCACCCGGCTGTCCAACCACCTCGCCTGCCTGCGGGACTGCGGCCTCGTGGTCGCCGTCCCCGAAGGCCGCCGCACCCGCTACGAGCTGGCCGACGCACGCCTCGGACACGCCCTCGACGACCTCCGCTCCGCGGTCGTCACCGTCGCCGCCGACCGGACCTGCGCCGAGGCCGACGAGAAGGGCTGCTGCTGATGGCCGCCCTGGCGCTCGGCCCGTCGCCCGCCCGGCGCGACGTGCTGACGCGCCGCATACGCCTGCTCGTGGCGGCGACGATCGCGTACAACGTCGTCGAGGCCGGCGTCGCCCTCACCGCGGGCGCCCTGGCCTCCTCGACCGCGCTGGTCGGATTCGGCCTCGACTCGGTCATCGAGGTCTCCTCCGCGGCAGCGGTCGCCTGGCAGTTCTCCGCCAAGGAACACGCCCTGCGGGAGGCCCGCGAGCACCGGGCCCTGAGGATCATCGCCGTCTCCTTCTTCGCGCTCGCCTCCTACGTCACCGTCGACGCGGCCCGGTCTCTGACCGGCACGGGCGAGGCGTCCCCCTCCGCGCCGGGCATCGCCCTGGCCGCCCTGTCGCTCGCGGTCATGCCGTTCCTGTCCGCCGCCCAGCGCCGGGCGGGGCGGGAGCTCGGCTCCGCGTCCGCCGTGGCCGACTCCCGGCAGACCCTCCTGTGCACCTACCTCTCCGCCGCGGTCCTCGCCGGCCTCGTCCTCAACGCCGCCCTCGGCTGGACCTGGGCGGACCCGATCGCCGCACTCGTGATCGCCGCCATCGCCGTCAAGGAAGGCCGCGACGCCTGGCGGGGCAGGGGCTGTTGCGCATCCACCACCGGAAAGACGAAGGAGGAGCGGTGACCATGTGGGCCTGGACCGCACTGGCGTTGTTCGCCGTATGGGCGCTGACGGCGTTCGGCGTCCGGGCCGCCGTGCAGCGGCGCCGCACCGGGGACGCCGGCTTCCGCGGCATCTCGGGCCGGCCCGGATCCGCCGCGTGGTGGGCCGGCGTCCTGTTCGTCCTCGCGCTCCTGGGCGGGGCGGCCGCTCCCGCCGCCGCGCTGGCCGGAATGCCCGCGCTGCCCGGCACGGGCGACGGTACGGCCCTTCGCTGGACGGGGCTGGCCGCGGCCCTGGCGGGAATGGCCGCCACCCTGGTCGCGCAGAGCGGGATGGGCGCCTCCTGGCGCGTCGGAGTGGACGCCGCCGAGCGCACGGAACTCGTGACCTCCGGCCTCTTCGCGTACGTGCGCAACCCGGTCTTCACCACCATGACCGTGACCGCCGCGGGGCTCGCCCTGATGGTCCCGAACGCCCTTGCCGCCCTCGCGTGGCTCGTGCTCGTCCTCGCCGTCGAACTCCAGGTCCGCGTGGTGGAGGAACCGTACCTGGCCCGGGTACACGGCCCCGCCTACGCCGGCTACACGGCGCGGGCAGGCAGGTTCGTCCCCGGCGTGGGCCGCCACGCCCGCCCGACCGCGACGTCCGGGGCCGCGGGCCCACCCCTGCCAGGCTGACCACCGGATCGGCCGGCGCAAACAGACAGACGGACCAGGAGGTACCGCACCATGGGACACGGCCACAGCCACGGCTCCTCGCCGGGGGACGGCGGCGGCGACGGGCACGCCCACGGCCCGCGGATCGGCAGCGCCGGCGAGCGCCATCAGAAACCCCTGGCAATCGCCTTCTCCATCACGGCGGCGTACGCCCTGGTGGAGGTCGTGGCCGGCGTCATCACCGGCTCGCTGGCCCTGATCAGCGACGCCGCCCACATGGGCACCGACGTCCTGGGCCTGGGGCTGGCCCTCGCCGCCATCCGTCTCGCGAAGCGGCCGGCGTCGGGCCGGCGCACGTACGGCACCTACCGTCTCGAAGTGCTGGCCGCGATCATCAACGGCCTCCTGCTGTTCGGCGTGGCCTTCTACGTCCTCTACGAGGCCGTGCAACGCTTCCGCGACCCGGCCGAAGTCCCCGGCCTCCCGGTCCTGGTCGTCGCCGTCATCGGCCTCGTCATCAACTTCATCTCCTTCCGCCTGCTCACCGCGGGCGCCAAGGAGAGCCTCAACGTCAAGGGCGCCTACTTCGAAGTCCTCGCCGACATGCTCGGTTCCGTCGGCGTGATCATCGGGGCCCTCGTCATCTGGACCACCGGCTTCGAGTACGCCGACCCGATCATCGGCGCCGCCATCGGACTCTTCATCCTGCCGCGCACCTGGAAGCTGATGCGCCAGGCCCTGCGGATCATCATGGAAGTGGCCCCGCCCGACGTCGACGTCGAGGCGGCGGAACGGGACCTCGCCGCCGTCCCCGGTGTCCAGCAGGTGCACGACCTGCACATCTGGACCATCACCAGCGGCATGGAAGCGGCATCGGCCCACGTCATGATCAAGGACGGCGCCGACTGGCACGCCGTCCTCGACGAGAGCCGCCGGATCCTCGCCGAGCGGTACGGCGTCACGCACCCCACGATCCAGGTGGAGCCCGCCGACCACGCGGAGGAACCGGCGGGGTTCTGACCGGACTCCGCATCCGGTGCCCGGCGGCCGGGCACCGGATGCGGGGGACTCAGACCAGCGCGTTCTTGTAGAAGATGCTGGAGCGCCGGTCGCCTACCTCGCCGGTGGCGAAGCCGAGGAAGAGGCGGCTCTCGCCGGCGTCGGTGCGGTAGACGGCCAGGCCCTCGGGCTCGCGGTGGTGGAGGGTGGAGCCGGCCTTGGTGAGGACGGGGCCCTGCTTCACCGTGCCGGTGTTGATGTCGATGCTGGTGAGGTAGGTGTTGCCGTCGCCGACGGGGTCACCGGGCTCGGGGTAGGCGTCACCGGTCAGGTAGTACATGTACGAGCCGTAGAGGGCGTAGCCCTGCGCGGTTCCGGGGATGGCCGGCTGCTTGAAGTCGACGAGCGGCGCGCCGAAGGTACGCGTCTGGAAGGCGGAGAGGGGGTAGACGGCGATGCGCTTGCCCGCACTGGTGTGGTAGCGCACGATCATGCGCTGGTACACCGGGTCGACGGAGCAGGTGTACTCGGCGGCCCCGGGGATCGGCCGGTAGGCGGCGGAGGCGGCCGGAGAGGCCAGGGTGGTGTTGGCCGTGTAGCGGACGGGGGCGAGCGCGGTGCCGAACCCCCCATCGGCGGCGCACTCGATCCACAGCTCGGTGCCGGATCCGTCCGGAAGGGCGGCGAAGGCGACGCCGTGACCGAAGCCGTCGAGGTGCATGTAGGAGAGGTAGTTGCCGTCGAAGTCCATCTTGTTGATGCACAGGTCGCCGTCGGCCTCGGTGCTCCCGCTCCGCTTGGTGGCGACGAACAGGAACTTGTTCACCCAGTCGAAGGCGAAGCTCTGCTGGACCCGGGCACCGTGCGTGTCCTTGGAGCGGAACAGGTCGTACGACGGCTGCGCGAGATCGAACCGCTTGGTGGCGGGCACCGTGGCGGCGGACGCGCTCTGCGCGCCGATGCCGAGCCCGAGCCCGGCGAGCGAGGCGCCGGCCCCGGCGCGTATGAGGCCGCGACGGGAGAGCGGGAAGCCGGAGGGGTGGTTCATGGGGGGACTCCAGAACGGTGGTGCGGGGGCAGGACCAGGTGATGTTACTCGTCGGGATTCTGCTGCAACGGACCGGGCCGTGCTGGGCAGTTGGACTCGGGCGACGGCCGCGGTGCGGCTGTCGCGGCAGCAGTACGCCAGTGCCGCCAGGGCGTTGGGGCGTCGCCGGCGGACACGGGCCGTTGCGTTTTCGGGAGCCCCGGCGGGCCGGACCTGACGGACCTGCGTCGTGCGGGTGACGTTCACCCGCTCGTCTCCGCGCCGCCGACCGCCTCCGTGGGACACTGGAGTGCCGGCGGACTCATGGCGGTCACCCTTCCGGAGGCGGCATGGCGGTCACCCTGCTCACCGTGGCGATCATCGTGGCCGCCCTGGTCATCAGGACCGCGGTCGCGGAGCTGCGCGCCCCCGGGAGCACGCGCGGACAGCGGGCCTTCCTGACCGACCGGCGCGCCTGGGCGATCGGAGTCGGCACGGCCGTGGTGCTCGGCGCCTTCGGATGGGCCACGGCCGGCCCCACCGCCGCGCTCTGGGCGGCACTCGCAGGCCTCCTCGTCGCCTCGCTCACCGCCACCGGTGCCGGCACCGGCGAGAAGGACGACTGAGTCTGTGAGCCACGTCACATCCGCTTCCTGTCAGCAATCGGGGCGGCGTCCCGTTCAAGGGGCACGCGAACGAGACAGGAGCAACGCCATGAAGCACCGCATCGTCGTACTCGGCGCCGGATACGCCGGGGCCTACGCCGCCGGGATCCTGGCCCGCAGGCTCTCCTCCGCCGACGTCGAGATCACCGTCGTCAACCCCGTGCCCGACTTCGTCGAGCGGATGCGGCTGCACCAGCTCGCGGCCGGCCAGGACCTCGCGGTGCGCGGGCTCGCCGATGTGTTCGCCGGCACCGGGGTCCGGCTGCACCTGGCGCGGGTCACCGGCGTCGACCCCGTACGCGGAACGGTCGCCGTGACCGGCGAGAACGGCGACCGCGAGCTCGCGTACGACACGCTCGTCCATGCGCTCGGCAGTGCCGCCGCCCGCCACGACGTGCCGGGCGTGGCCGAGTACGCCTTCGACGTGGCCGGACGGCCGTCGGCGCTGCGGCTGCGCGAGCGGCTGTCCCGCCTCGGCGCGGGCGGCACCGTGCTGGTCGTCGGCGAGGGGCTGACCGGCATCGAGACCGCCACCGAGCTCGCCGAATCCCGGCCCGACCTCTCGGTCGCGCTCGCCGCCCGCGGCGAGCCGGGCGCCTGGCTCTCCCCGGGGGCCCGCCGGCACCTGCGCCGGGCCTTCGACCGGCTCGGGATCACCGTCCACGAACACACCCGCGTCGAAGCCGTCGAGCCGACCCGGGCGTTCACCGTCGGCGGTATGGCCCTCCCCGCCGACGTGACCGTGTGGTCCGCCGGGTTCGCGGTGCACCCCGTCGCGGCCGCGGGCGGCCTGGAGGTCACCGGGACCGGCCGGATCGTCGTCGACCGCACCATGCGCTCGGTCTCGCACCCGGAGGTGTACGCCGTCGGTGACTGCGCCCACGCGATCGGGGACAACGGCCGGCCACTGCCGATGTCCTGTGCCTCGGCCGGGTTCACCGCCACGCAGGCGACCGCCGCGATCATCGCGCGGCTCACGGGCGCCGAGGTCCCGACCACCGGGCTGAAGTACCACGGCAACCACATCAGCCTGGGGCGGCGGGACGGGATCTTCCAGATGGTGGACGGGGACGTCCGGCCGAAGGCCTGGTACCTCGGCGGCCGGACCGCCGCCCGGTTCAAGGCGGGTGTGCTCATGGGGGCCGGTTTCGGCATCGCCCACCCGACCTTCGGCGTGCCGCAGCGCCGGCACCGCCTCGCCGCCGCGGCCGGCGCGCCCGACCGGACCGGTGCCCGGGCCGCCGCATAGGCTCATCGGCATGGACATGGCAGCGATCGATCGGTTCGAGGCCGGCCGGGGCCGGCTGGCCTCGCTCGCCTACCGCCTGCTCGGCTCGGCCGCCGACGCCGAGGACGCGGTGCAGGACGCGTTCCTGCGCTGGCAGGCCGCCGACCGGCAGCACATCGACGTGCCGGAGGCCTGGCTGACCAAGGTCGTCACCAACCTCTGCCTCGACCGGCTCCGCTCGGCCCGGGCGCGCCACGAACGCGCCGTCGGGGAGTGGCTGCCCGAGCCGCTCCTCGACGGCGACCCGATGCTCGGCCCCGCCGACACCTTCGAGCAGCGCGAATCGGTGTCCCTGGCGGTGCTGACCCTCATGGAACGCCTCTCGCCGGTCGAGCGGGCCGCCTACGTCCTGCGCGAGGCCTTCTCGTACCCCCACGCGGAGATCGCCGGGATCCTCGACATCACCGAGTCCGCGAGCCAGCAGCACGTCCACCGGGCGAGACGCCGGATCGCCGCCGAGCGTCGTGGCGGCGGCGAGGTGGACCGGGCCGCCGCGCGGCGGATCGTCGAGGAGTTCCTGACCGCCGCCGTGTCCGGGCGCACCGAACAGCTGGTCGCGCTGCTCACCGCCGACGCGACCGCGGTCTCGGACGGCGCCGGACTGGCGAAGCGGCTGCTGCGGCACCGGACGCCCGAGCGCATCGCCTCGTCCGTACGGGCCGGTTTCCGGCCCACTGACGCGAAGCGGCGGATGGCGGGCGGCTCCCCCGCCTTCCACATCGCGTGGGTCAACGGCTCCCCGGCCGTCCTCGCCGTGGTCGGCGACCGGGTCGTGGGCGCCGTCGCGTTCGAGGTCACCGACGGGAAGGTCGCCTCCCTGCGCGGCATGGCCGCCGCGCACCGGATCGCGCGCCTCGGTGAGACCTGGGCGCGCCACGGGGCCGGGGCGCCGGCCGCGACATGGTGACCGGCCGACGCCCGGCGGACGCCGCTGCCCGCCGGTGGCGTTCGGGCGTCCGGGGAACCGCAGGGGTCAGGCCGGCACCTCGTGGGCGAGTCCGCGGGTGGTGACGACCTGGGCGCTGCCGTCGGCCAGGCGGTAGGACAGGCCCACCACGGCGGCGCGCCCCTGCGCGACCTGGTCGGCGAGGACGCGGGAGCGGTCCAGGAGCAGGTCGACGGTGTGGCGTATGTGCTCGGCGATGATGTCGTCCTCCTCGGTGAGTCCGGCGGCGCGGGCGGCCAGCACACTGGGGGTGACGCGCTCGATGACGTCGCGCACGTAGCCGGTGGCGCCGACGCCGTCCGTCAGGGCCGCGCGGGTCGCGGCGACCGCACCGCAGGTGTCGTGGCCGAGCACGACGACCAGCGGGCAGTCCAGCACGCTCACCCCGTACTCGATGCTGCCCAGGACCTCGGCGCCCGCGACGTGGCCCGCGGTGCGGACGACGAAGAGGTCACCGATTCCGCGGTCGAAGATGATCTCGGCGGCGAGCCTGGAGTCGGAGCAGCCGAAGAGGACGGCGAAGGGACGCTGGGCCGGAGCGGTCTCCGTGCGGCGAGCGGCGTCCTGGTTCGGGTGTTCGGGCGCGCCCGCGGTGAAGCGCCGGTTGCCGGCCAGCAGCAGCTCGAAGGCCTCGGACGGGGTGGGTGACAGGGAGGTACTCATGACCGCAGGCTACGACGCCGCCCGGACCGCCACCCGCCGAGGGTCACATCTCCAGCAGATCGGGGACGACGGCGCGCAGGGCCCGGGCGCTGATGGCGCCGGCCCGCTTGAGGACCGGTGCCGGGCCCGTGAGGTCGACGATCGAGGAGGCGACGGCGGCCTCGGTGGGCCCGCCGTCGAGGTAGACGGAGACGGAGTCGCCCAGCATGCCCTGCGCGGCGTCGCAGTCCTGCGGGGAGGGCCGGCCGGTCAGGTTGGCGCTGGAGACGGCCATCGGCCCGGTCTCGGAGAGCAGCGCGAGGGCGACGGGGTGGGAGGGCATCCTGACGGCGACCGTGCCGTTGGTCTCCCCCAGGTCCCAGGTCAGCGAGGGCAGGTGGCGGGCGACCAGGGTCAGTCCGCCCGGCCAGAACGCCTCCACCAGGGCCCACCCCTGCTTGGGGAGATCGGCCACCAGGTCGTGCAGGGCGTCCGGGGAGGCGACCAGGACCGGTGAGGGCATCGCGCGGTCGCGGCCCTTGGCGCCCAGCAGCCGGTCCACCGCGTCGGCGTTGAAGGCGTCGGCACCGATGCCGTAGACGGTGTCGGTCGGGAGTACCACGAGCTCGCCCCGCCGTACCGCCAGGGCGGCCGAACTCAGGCCGTCGGCCCGGGTCGAAGCCGTCGAGCAGTCGAATCGCATGGCCATGGCCGATCTCCATCCCACCGGGCTCTCGGCCCGCACCTGCCGGGTTACTGCGGCAGGCTACCGGAACGAGCCGCCCCGCCGAGCCGCACAGCCGTACGAGCGCCCCTGACCAGCCACTTCGCGGCGGCAGGGGGTGCACCCGAGGAGCGGGGCGTCACCTCCGCGAGCTCTGCTTCCCCCGATCGGGGGAAGCAGAGTCCCCACGGAGCCGTGCCCTGCCGCGTCCCGGTCCTATGACGCGGCGGGAGCCGGGGAGAGCCGGTCGCCCGCTTCCGGCTCGTGCGGTGGTTCGCTGAGCTGGTCGCGCAGGTAGTTCCAGACGACCGCGATGAGCGCGGCGATCGGTACGGCGAGCAGGGCGCCCACGACACCGGCGAGGCTGCTGCCCAGCGTGACCGCCAGCAGGACCACCGCCGCGTGGAGACCGAGGCTGCGGCTCTGGATCATGGGCTGGAAGACGTTTCCTTCGAGCTGCTGCACCGCGACGATGATGGCGAGGACGATCAGCGCGTCGGTCAGGCCGTTCGACACCAGCGCGATGAGGACCGCCACCAGGCCGGCGAACAGGGCGCCCACGATCGGCACGAACGCGGAGACGAAGGTCAGAACCGCCAGCGGCAGCACCAGGGGCACGCCCACGATCCACAGGCCCAGGCCGATGAAGACGGCGTCGAGGAGTCCGACGAAGGCCTGGGAGCGGACGAACGAACCGAGGGTCTGCCAGCTGCGCGCGGCCACGACCGGGACGTCGGTGGCGAGGCGGCCCGGGAGTTGGCGGGTGAGCCACGGCAGGAAGCGGGCGCCGTCCTTGAGGAAGAAGAACATCAGGAAGAGCGCCAGGACGGCGGTGATCAGACCGTTGAAGATGGTGCTGACCCCCGTGACCACGGTGGAGACCGCGGTGCCGACGCTGTTCTGGAGGCGGTCCATCGCGGCCTTGGAGGCACCGCTGATCTGGTCGTCGCCGATGTTCAGCGGCGGCCCGGCCGCCCACTCCCGCAGCCGCTGGATGCCCGCGGTGACGCCGTCGGCCAGTTCACCCGACTGGGAGGCCACGGGTACGGCGATCAGGGCCGCGATGCCGGCCGCCACCAGGAGGGACAGCACGGTCACCACCGAGGCCGCCAGCGCGGCCGGCCACCCCCGTCGACGAAGGAAATCGGCCAGGGGCCAGGTCAGGGTGGTGAGGAACAGAGCGACTATGAGGGGCCAGACGACCGACCACATCCGGCTCAGGAGCCACAGGGCCACCGCCGCCATGACCAGGACCACCAGCAATTCGGCGGACACGCGCGCCGACGTACGGAGCGCGGCAGCAGCCTTTGCGGAACTCAGATTGGCAGACATGGCGTCACCTTATGCACCCCCGGATCGGACGTGAGCAGGACTCGGCCCGGTCGGCAGCGGGCCGTGGGCACATTCGGCCCGCGGCCACCGTTTGGGGGGAGGATCCCGGGGCACGCGGCCAGGCAGCCGATCGACCACCCAGGGAGGGCTCATGTCCGGACTCTTCGCAAAGATCAAGCAGTTCAGCCGCAGCCCGCAGGGGCAGCGGACGATCTCCTCACTGCGGCGCACGGCTTCCGACCCGCGCAAGCGGGAACAGGCCCGCGGCATGCTCAGGCGCCTTCGGGGCGGGCGCTGACCCCGGCGGCCGCCTGGGCGGCCGCGGGCCTCGCGGGCGCACTCACCGGCGCGGGATGACGCCCCGCCGGGCTCTCATGGCGGCGGGTCCTTCTCGGGCGGGTACTCGTACGACTCGGGTCCGGGCTCCATCCGGGACACCATCTCCGCGAGCCGCGCGCAGACCCGTTTGATCTCCTCGTGCGTCGTGTCGCGTTCGGTGATGACGGCCGCGAGGAGGAGTGCCGTCAGGGCCGTCGTGCCGTTGAAGGCCTGCAGCGTGACCATGTTCGCGAAGACGTCGTCACTGGCGAACGGGCCTCTTTCGGCCGCGGCGGCCATGATCGCCAGCGTCGACACGACGAGGGCGCACGGCGCGGCGCCGGCCAGCCGGAAGCGGAACGCCGCCCAGATCAGGAACGGCGAGACGAGGAAGAGCAGGTTCGACTCGGGCGTCCGCGTCGCCACGAGCGTGACGAGGACCGTGCCCAGCGCCAGCGCCACCGCTTCGAGCCACCGGCCGGGCCCCGCCCGCGACGGCCACCGGGCCCGGCGCAGCACGAGCAGGAACGGTGTGACGACCAGGATCCCCATCGCGTCCCCCGTCCACCACACCGACCACGTCGGCCAGAAGTCGCCGGCCTCCAGCGCTCCGGAGAGGACCAGCACGCCGCTGCCGACGGTCGAACTGATCAGCATCCCGGCGAGCGCGCCGAGGAAGACCAGGGCCAGTACGTCCCTCAGCCGGTCGAGTTCGTTCCGGAACCCGGCTCGGCGGAGCATCAGACAGGCACAGACCGGCGCGAGGGTGTTGCCCGCGGTGATGGCCAGTACGGAGAGAAGCGACGGCCCGAGCACCACGTTGACGAGGAACGCGCCGAGCGCGATGCCCGGCCAGACGCGCAGCCCCATCATGAGCAGCGCGGCGAGCGCCACGCCGGTCGGCGGCCACAGGGGGGTGACCTGGTCACGTACCAGCTGGTGGAGGAGGCCGATCTGCGCGGCCGCGTAGTAGACGGCGGCGACGGCGAGGACGCGCAGCGCGGTGGACCCGAGAGGACCCATCGCTGCGCTGCGCACGACAGCAGTGTGCGCCCAGTTCCGGCCACCGGCGACCCCAGTCCCGCCCCCGGCGGTGCCGGCCCTGCGGGCGGCCCCCTAAGGGCCGTCGTAGCGGACGACGAGGACCGCGGCATCGTCGCGGTGCCCGGTCAGGTCGGCCACCCGCACCACCGCGGAGGCCAGCACGTCGGGATCCGCGTCGAATCCGGCGCGCACCAGGGCCGCCACCTCGGCCAGTCCGGACTCCATCGGGTAGTGCGGGCCCTCCACCACTCCGTCGGTGAGCAGGACAAGCACTCCCGCCTCGGTCAGACGCCGGTGGGTCACCGGATACCGCTCCCCCGACACCACGCCGAGCGGCGGCCCGCCACGGTCGAGCGCCACGCCGTGCCGGCCCCCCGCCGTGGCCCACACCATCGGGACGTGGCCGGCCCTGGAGGCCGTGAGGTCGCGGCTGGCGGGATCGAACCGGAGGAAGCAGCACGTCGCGAACCGGCCGCAGCCCATGGCGATCAGCAGGTCGTTGGCCCGGCCCAGGACCTCTCGGGGGTCGCTCGTCGCCTGTGCGAGGGCGCGCAGGCTCGTCCGCACCTGTCCCATGAAGGCGATGGCCTCCACGTCGTGGCCCTGCACGTCGCCGACCGTGAGACCCAGTGACCCGTCGTGCATGACGAAGGCGTCGTACCAGTCGCCGCCGACCTCCAGGCCGCCGCGCGACGGCGCGTACCTGGCGGCCAGGTGCAGCCCGGGCAGGTCCGGCAGCCCGGGCGGAAGCATGTGGCGCTGCAGGGCCGCGGCCAGCTCGACCCTGGCCCGCTGGTACTCGACCCGGTCCAGGGCCTGGTCGACGAGCTGCCCGAGGGCGACCAGAAGGTCCTGCACGCTGTCGGGCGGATCGGGACGGCGTCCGCGCATCACGGCTCCTGGCTCTCCCGCGGCCTTCTCGTTTCACCCTAGTCGCTCCCGCCGCGGGCCTCCACAGAGTGGGCGGCGGGCGGCCGGAGCGGATGCCGGTGGGGCTGGAGTGGCGGGGTTTCAGCGTCCTTGCCGTGCCAGGGTCTCGGGGCGCGCGTCGTCGCCGTGCCAGAGGGGCCAGCCGAGCAGCCGGGGCCGTTCGGGGACCCAGGCGTGGGTGTCGGTGCCGATCTCGGCGTCGATGAGGTCCTCCAGGAGGCCCCGGTAGCGCTCGACGAGCCCGCGGTGGGCGGGGTCCGCGGCGAGGTTGTGCATCTCGGCCGGGTCCTGCTCGCGGTCGTAGAGCACGACGTCGTTCGCCGCCAGCAGGGCTTCGATGCCGGCGGGGCGGTTGGGGTTCAGCGGGGAGAAGTAGCGGCCGAAGGTGTAGCGCTCGTCGGAGTAGGCGCGCAGGAAGCCGCGCTTGTTCCAGTCGGGGCGAAGGTCTCCGGCGGCGACGCGCCGCGGCGCTTCGGGGTCGGCGAACTCGGCCCAGAACGAGGCGTCCAGCATCATGATCGACTCCACCGCGTTGAGGATCCCCTTGCGCACGGGGCGTCCGTGGAGTGCCGGCATCAGTGAGCGGCCCCTCAGGGCCGGGTGGCGGGTCGCCGTCTCGGCGGCGTCCAGTCCGGCGATCTCCAGGAGGGTGGGCGCGATGTCGACGGAGGAGGCCAGCGCTCCGGTGCGGGCTCCGCCGGTCAGGTCGGGGTGGGCGATGATGAAGGGGACGTGGAAGTTCTCGTCGTAGATGAGGTTGCCCTTCTGCCGCAGGCCGTGGGATCCCGCCATCTCGCCGTGGTCGGAGGTGAAGACCACGACGGTGCGGTCCGCCTGGCCGGACGCCTCCAGCGCGTCGAGGACGAACTCGACGCTGCGGTCCACGTCGCGGATGGCGTTGAGGTAGAAGTTCAGGCCGTCGTACCAGTGCTGGTCGCCGGCGACCGGTCCGAAGACGGTGTCGAGCATCCTGGCGTACTCCCGCACGGCCGGAGCCGCGCCCGCCAGGTCGTCGTACAGGCTGGCGGGCAGGTCGAAGTCCCAGCGCCGCCGGTAGACGGGGACGTCCGCCGCGGCGCGGGCGACGACGGCGTGGGCGAGGCCGGGCGGCAGCCGGACCTGGGACCGGCTGCCGTAGTCGAAGCTCATGATGTCGTGCGGGTTGACGAAGTTGACGGCCATGAACCAGGGCTGGTCCCGCGAGACGACCGGTGCCCGGTTGCGCAGCCAGCGCACGGCCTGGCCGGCGATCACGGGGTCGAGTTTCAGGCCCGCCCACGCGCCGCCGTCGATGTCGCCCCAGTCGTTGAACTCGCTGAACCCGTACGGCTCCAGCGCGTCGGTCGTGGGCCCGGGCCGCTCCGCGGTGACGTAGCAGTTCGACAGGTGCCACTTGCCCTGGTAGGTCGTGTAGTAGCCGGCCGACCGCAGCATCGTGCCGAGCGTCCCCAGCGCGGGGTCGAGCGGGCGGATGTACGGCATGTTGTCGTTGTCGTAGATCTCGGTGAGGGGCACGTGCTGCCCCGTGTAGAGGACGGACCGGGCCGAACTGCACTGCGCGGAGGCGGTGTAGTAGCGCTCGAAGGTGGTCCCGCGCGCCGCGATCCGTTCCCGTGCGGGCAGGGAGAATCCCGGCGGGTGCGGAAGGGAGAAGCGTTCCTCGTCGGTGACGACCAACAGGATGTTGGGGCGTTCGAACATGCCCTGCCCTTCGCTCACCGCACGCGGTCGGGGGATGCGGCGGTGGGATACCGCCTCGCGCGCGGACCGGTACGGATGCCTCCGAGCGTAGGCTCGGCGGCCGGCCGGGGCCGGTCAGGACGCGGCCGAAGGCGACCGGACGGGTGATCCCGGCGGCCGGGGGGGGCGGACGCGGGCGTGTTCCCGGAGCCTCAGGCCAGGACGTTCACGGCCCGGGCGACGACGAGTCCCAGGATGATGAGCGAGACGAGGGACTGGAGGGTCATGACGCATTTGGCCCAGGGCGCGAGCGGCATCACGTCGGTGGGGCTCAGCGCGGTGGAGTTGGTGAACCCGAGGTAGAGGTAGTCGACGTAGTGGGGGCGCCAGTTCGGGGGGCTCACGTCGGGGTTGAGGTGTTGGGGGAAGGCGAGCGCCGGGGAGCGGGGCATGTGGTGGGCCCGGGCGGCCGGCCCGCCGCTGTCGAGTTCGAAGTACAGGAGGGAGAAGGCGAGGACGGTGGAGGCCCACACGCTGCCGCCGGCCAGGAGGAGGGCGCCGGCGGAGTTCGTCTCGGTCCCGCCGTGGATGAGGTCGTCGATCAGCTGGAGGGTCGACCAGATGGCGCTGCCCGCCAGAACGACGACCAGGGCGATCGACACCGCGCGCAGGACGGTGGAGCGGCGGCTGATCCGACCGGGGTCGCCCGCGATCAGTGCCACCAGCAGCAGTGCTTCGGCGAGCGGGAGCGCCCACCGCGGTCCGAGCCGCAGGTCGTCGGGAAGGAGCAGGGTGAGCACGGCGGAGGCGATGACCGCTGCGGCCATCGGCCAGCGGCTCTCGGCGCGGACGGCGGGCTCGGGCGGCCGCTCCGGCTCCGGCTCCCGCGGATCGCGCGGTCGGTCGGTGTCGAGGGGGTTCGGTCCGGTCACGGCCTACCGCTTCCGGGGCTCGGTGGCGGTTCGGATCGGCCTGCCCGGCACGGTCGTACGGCGGCGGGCGTGGCGGAGGCGGCCGGTCGCCCGTGCGGTGGGTTCCATCTGCTGCTCGCTCCTCGTCGGTGGAGGCGTACGGGGCGCCTGCCTGCGACGACGGCTCCCGGATCTCTCGCTCCGGGTGACGCGGGGCGGGACCGTGGATCAACGGTAGACCGGGGCGGGAAGGCCGACCGGGCCGACGAGCGCGACACGCACCGCGTTCACACGCATGCCGGGACGCCGGACCCTTCGGGACCCTGCCGGGCTCGGAAAACTGCTCCGCAATTGACAGTTGGGGACCGGCCGAACCGGCGTGCGATGGATGATGACCCCGACATGGCCGGAACCGGAACCCGTGCAGGGACGCGCTCGCGTCCGCGGCCCGCGTGGCGCAGCGGACGGTGGCTGCGGGCTGCCCTGTTCGCACAGCTCAGTTCGGCGTTGGCCGTCGTGGGCCATCACCTGGCCTCGCAGGACCCGGTTTCCTGGCGGCGGGCGACGGCCGGGGCGCTGGCCGTCTTCGCCCTCTCCTGGCCGGCGGCCCGTACGCCCCTGCCCGCTCGGCACGTTCTGGCGGCCACCGGGTTGGCTCAGCTCCTCCTGCACCGGGCCCTGTCCCTGCCCGCACACGTCCACGACGGCGTGGCGGAGAGCGGGCACACGGCGCACCGCGGAACGTGGGCCATGACCGTCGCCCACTGCGTGGCCGGGTGCGTGATGGCCCTGCTCATGCACCGGGCGGATCGGGCGTTGAGCCGTCTACCGGAAGCGGTGGGGCGCTGGGCGCAGGCGGCGGTCGCGGCTGCCGTCGTGGCGTTCGGCGTCCGACGCCGGCCTCGGATCCCGCCTGCCCCGCGGAGCGTGACCGCCGCGCCGGGCGGGGCTCCGGCAGGACCGACGGTGGCGACGATGCTCTGCCACGCGGTGGTGCGCCGGGGGCCTCCTGCCGCACGCGCAGGAGACGTTCCCCTGATTCCTGCGGCCCCTTCACCGGAAGGTGAGGTCCGGCCCGCGTACCGAGAGGGTTCCTCCATCATGAACAGGTCACACACCCGGCTCCGTCTCCTCAGGCCGGCTTTCACGGCCGTGTGCGCCGCGGTGGTCGTGGGCGTGGCGGCCGGGCCGGCCGCCGCGCACGCCGGGGTCACCGCCTCCGACCCGCGCGCGCTCGCCGAGAACGTCACGCTGTCCTTCACCTCCGAGGCGGAGTCGGACACCGCCGGCATCGCGGAGTTGCGCGTCGTACTCCCCAAGGGCATCGCTCCTGACGCGGTGACGCTGGGGGACGCTCCCAAGGAGTGGAAGCTGACGGCCACGCCCGACGGCTACGCCATCGGCGGCCCGGCCCTGGCCACCGGCACCGACGCCGAGTACAGCATCACCGTGCGCCAGCTGCCCGACGAGAAGTCCCTGGTGTTCAAGACGTTGGAGACCTACGGCGACGGGAAGATCTCCCGCTGGATCGAGGTGCCCGCCGACGGCGAGAAGGTCGACAACCCCGCCCCCGTCCTGCAGCTGAAGGCGGCGGCCCCCGGAGCCAAGCCCCTCGCCCCGAGCCCCTCGCCGTCCGCGACCCCGGGCAGCGCCCCGCCCCCCGAGCAGTCGGCTGCCCCCTCGGCTCCCGCCGCGTCCGCGGGCGCGCGGGCGACGAGCGCGGAGGAGGCCGGCAGCGGTACCGGCACCACCGTCGGTGTGGTCGCCGCCGCGCTGGTGCTCGTCGCCGCCGGTGCCTTCTGGTGGATGCGCCGCAGCCGTAGCGGGGCCTGACCGCACAGGCCGGAGCCGGCGCCCGCCCGGCAGGTGCGGTGCGCCGGCCCCGGCCACGAACCGGTGCTGCGGGGTCCGGGCTGAAGGTTGACCCGTAAGCTCCGCCGCGCTTCCGCCTGCCCGGCAACCGCAACGGCTGCCGCGCTTTCTCACGGATGAGGAACTGGAAGGTCCCGCGGGACTGCCGCCTGTGCGGAGCCGACGTGCACCACACCAATGATGGGCGTCGCGCGGCTCCACAACCTCGCGCTCAGCGGATGAGCTGGTCCCACCGCACCGTGAACTCCTCGCGCCCGTCGGGCGTGGTGACACCGTGCGGCGAGGTCGAGACGGTGACGACCTGGTCGTCTCCCGTCAGACCGTCATCCTCGGCGACCGCGCAGGCGACGGTGACCTCAACCGGATACGACGTGTCCGGGCCGAGCTCGCCCGTCGCCGCGAAGATCGGGGCCTTGTCGAACAGCGACCAGCGCCGTCCTTCCGCGTCCGTGAACTGAACCTCGACCACCCCGGGCCACGGCTCATCGTCCGCCCAGCGGACCGCCTCACACCTCAACTCAAGCACGAACGCCCCCCACAGCGGAACAAGGTCATCAACTAGCGCCAGTATCCCGCGAGACGCCAGGCCCTGCCCACGGGACAACCTTCAGGTGACGCGGATGGTCTCGCGCACGGTGATCTGGTCGATCTCGGTGGTGCGGACGGTGATGCTCAGGGTCCAGGGACCGGACATGGGCAGCTGCAGGTCGTAAGTGGCCCAGTACCCCTTCTGGTTCTTGAGTTTGGCGTCCAGCGGGCCGATGCCGAGGTCGTCCTGGGTCAGGGTGAGGCGCAGTTCGGGGACGGTGGCGAAGCCGCCGTCCGCGGTGTAGACGACGGCTTCGACCGTGTTCACGCCGACGCGTCCCGGCTCCAGCGTGATCTGTACGGAACCCTTCTGGCCGGCCGTCCCCATGTCGAACGGGACGGTGACCACCTTCACCTGCGGCTCCGGGGAGAGGGCGGCCGGTGTCGTGTCGGCGGCGCGGCTGGGCTGGGTTCCGGTGAGCAGGGTCGTGATCGCCAGGACCACGGCGCCGAGCGCGGCTTCGACGGCCACCGTGCGGCGCAGCCTGCGCCGGTGCCCCTCGGTCTCGGGGGCGGCGACGGTGGCGGAGGCGGAGGCGGGCGGCCCGGTGTCGTCCTCCGGCTCACCCGGGGCCGGTGTGTCCGGCATACGGCCGGCCACCGGTGCCGCCGGGGAGGACGGCGCACCGACCGTCTCCACGACCCTCAACCGCACCGGTTCGGATTCCGCCGGCCGTTCGGCGGCCGGCAGTGCCCCGTGGTCGAGACGGGCCGTCCAGCGGCGGGAGAGGAACGCCACCCCCAGTACGAGGACCACGGCGGCGAGCTTCACCGCGAGGATCCTGCCGTACGACGTGGTGTACATCGCCTCCCAGGAGCCGACCTGCCGCCAGGACTGGTACATGCCCGTGCCGACGAGGACCGCGACGGCCGCGAAGGCCACGGTGGAGAAGCGCCCGACGGCGGACGCGGGGACCTCACCGCCGCCGGGGGCCCTCCGCCGCAGGACGGTCGCCAGCGTGATCAGGCCGCCGAGCCAGACTCCCATCGCCAGCAGGTGCAGCACGGCGACGGGAATGGCCAGCGGCACCTGGATGCCCGCGGAGGCGTGCTCCGCCCCGGCCCAGGTGAACGCCAGGGCCGACGCGAGCACTGCCGCGACGACCCGGGCGCGGGTACCGAGGTCACCCGCCGTCGTTCCGTCGTCGTGGTGACGGCCGAGGCGTGCCGCTGCCCGCCTGAGCAGCACCGCGGCGCCCGCGAGGAGCGCGAGCCGTACGAGCAGTGCGATCCCGGGTCTTCCGGTCACGGTCCGGCCCAGCTGGGACGGGTCGAACGCCGACGCCAGCGATCCGGCCGTCTCGTAGGGGCCGCGGAGCAGGAGCAGGGCCGCGGTGGACACCACCAGCGCCACCCAGCCGACCGTCAGCACCCTGCGGACCGGGCGGAGCGCGGCCGCGGTGGGCCAGCACAGCAGGACGAAGGAGACGGCTCCGACCAGCAGGGCCAGTCCGCTGTAGGCGACATGGCGGAGGATCCCGTACAGGCGGGCGGCCGCCGTGTCCTCGATGGAGTCCGTCGCGACCACGGCGGCGGTGCCGGACGGCTTGCCGATGGAGAAGATGAACGCGCCCGAGATCGGGTGGCCGTCGGCGGAGACGACGCGCCAGGCCACCGTGTAGGTCCCCTGCGCGAGTCCGTCCGACAGCTCCACCCGGGCGGTGTCGTCCTTGCCGTCCACGTGCTGCGCCGGGCGCGGGTTCACCCGCTCGTTGTCCGGGGACAGCACTCTCAGCGAGTCGTCGGAGAAGCCGACCGACTCCGTGAAGGTGAGCGTGACCTGCTTCGGCGCCGTACCGAGGACGGAGCCCTCCGCGGGGTCGGAACCCCTGAGGGCGGCGTGGGCGGAGGCCGGGCCGGCGCCGCCGAGGACCAGGGCGAGCAGGGAGGCAACCAGCGCGAGGACCGTCAGTGACATTCTCGCGGGGGGCGTTCCAAAGTGCATGGACAGTCAGTCTCCGAAGTGGCGGTCGTCAGCGGCGGCACCGCCGCCCGGAATTCGATCGTCTCGAGGTCATGACGGGATGTGGACGATAGTGCTGCCGACCTCGGCGAGGAGTTCCTTGAGCAACTTCGGCTAAAGCGCGGACCTGAGGGCTCGGGTCGGGGCGCATTCCTGTTATGGAGCGCCGGGCGCAGGCCCCGCGGGTCTCCACGGGTCTGCACGGGTCCTTCGACCCTCCTCCGGGGCGTGCACCCGCCCGGCCGCCTCCGGGTGCCGGTCGGTCGGGGCGGGTGCGCGCGGAACCGCCCCGCCCCGACCGGCCCGCTACACGCCGAAGTCGGCCGTGATGCCGGCCAGGCCGGAGGCGTAGCCCTGGCCGACCGCGCGGAACTTCCACTCCGCGCCGTTGCGGTAGAGCTCACCGAAGATCATCGCGGTCTCGGTCGCGGCGTCCTCGGAGAGGTCGTAGCGGGCGAGTTCGGTGCCGCCCGCCTGGTTGACGACGCGGATGAAGGCGTTGCGGACCTGGCCGAAGCTGTGACCGCGGCTTTCGGCCTCGTGGATGGAGACGGGGAAGACGATCTTCGTGACGTCCGCGGGGACGGCTGCGAGGTCGACCTTGATGACCTCGTCGTCGCCCTCGCCCTCGCCGGTGAGGTTGTCACCGGTGTGCTCGACCGATCCGTCAGGGCTCTTGAGGTTGTTGTAGAAGACGAAGTTGCCGCTGGTGGCGACCTTGCCCGACTCCCCCACGAGCAGTGCGCTCGCGTCCAGGTCGTAGTCGGTGCCGGTGGTCGTGCGGACGTCCCAGCCCAGGCCGACCAGTACGGCGGTCAGTCCCGGGGCCTCCTTGCTCAGCGAGACGTTGCCGCCCTTGGACAGGCTCACACCCATGTCGCATCCCTCTCGTGTCCGGGCCCCGGAACGCGGTGGTTCCGGGGCGCCAGGTGCCGGAGCCTGAAATCTACATTAGTGTAGAAATATTGTGGGAGACCCACGCTGCGGCCGCGGGCGCCGACGGCGCACCGGCACCGGCGGACGGCGAGGGGTACCGGTCAGTACGATGAACCGCCCCGCGACGGTCGGCGGGGCCGAACGGCGGGGAGGGTGACGGCATGACGGACCGGATCGAAAGCGGCGGCGCCCGGCATTCCCGCCGCCGGGGCCAGGGCGAGCTGGAGGCACAGGTGCTGGCCGCCCTGCACGCCGCGCCCAGGCCCGCCAACGCGGCCTGGGTGCAGGAGCACCTCGGCGGCGGCCTCGCCTACACCACCGTGATGACCATCCTGACCCGACTGCACGCCAAGGGCGCCGTCGCCCGACGGCGCGCGGGCCGTTCCTTCGAGTGGACGCCGGTCGCGGACGAGTCGGGACTGGCCGCGCTGCGGATGCGGAAGGTACTGGACGCCGAGGCGGACCGGGAGGCGGTGCTGGCCAGCTTCGTCACCGCCCTGCCTCCCGGCGACGAGCGCGTACTGCGGGACCTGCTGGCCCAGATCCCCGAAGAAGGGGAAGACTGACCGGCATGGGCGTCTTCGTCTTCCTGCCGCTGGTCCTGCCGCTGACGGCCTGGCCCGTCGCGCGCCTGGCCGAGCACCATCTCCACCCGCGTGCCGCCACCTGGCTACTGACCGGCGTCGCCGCCGTCCTGGCCGTCTGCAGCACGCTGTGCCTGGCGCTGCTGATGGTGGTCGGTACGGCCCAACTGCCCGGGAACCCGCTGCCGGACGGCTGGTCGGACCCGGAGGTCCGGGAAGCCGTGCCCTACGACGAGATCGCCGGCAAGGCCGCCATCCCCGCGCTGATCGCCGTCCTCGCCTCCTGCGCACGGGCCGCCTGGCGCCACCACCGGGTCCTCCGCCGCGCCGGACAGGCACTGGCCGGGCTGCCCGCCACGCCGGTGGCGGTGCTTCCCGACGAGGCCCCGTACGCCTACGCCCTGCCCGGCAGGCGGGACCGGATCGTGGTCACGACGGGCATGCTGGCCGCTCTCGGCCCATCCGAACGCCGGGCCCTGTTCGCCCACGAGCGCGCCCATCTCACGGCCCGCCACCACCGCTTCCTGCTGACCGTCCAACTCGCGGCACGGGCGAACCCGTTCCTGCGCCCGCTGCGCTCGGCGGTGATGTACACCGCCGAGCGCTGGGCGGACGAGGAGGCGGCCGTCCGCGTCGGCAGCCGCCGCACCGTGGCCCGGGCGGTCGGCAAGGCCGCCCTGGTCTCCCGCGGCATGCCGGTCGCGACCCTGGCCGGCTTCGCCGCCCCGGGCCCGGTGCCGCGGCGGGTCGCCGCGCTGCTCGCGCCCCCGCCCGCCGCGTCGCTGTGGCCGCCCGCCTTCACCGCGGTGGGCGTGGCCGCCTGGGGGGCGGCGGCCGGTACCACCGCGTCGGCGCTGTCCTCGGCGAACGCGGCGCTCACGCTGTTCTTCATCCTCGAAGCCGCCACTCCCCTGTAGGACCGCGTCGGGGACGGGCGGGCGGGCGGCTCAGCCGCCGGGGGCGATCGCCTCGAGGTCGGCGACCGTGCCGGACATGAGGGTCCGGACGTGTTCCGCGAGGTGTTCCGCGGGCCAGTCCCACCACGCGAGCGCGAGCAGGCGGGCGACCTCGTCGTCGCCGTAGCGGGTACGGATGAGCCTGGCCGGGTTCCCGCCGACGATGCCGTAGTCGGGAACGTCGTCCACGACGACGGCGCCGGAGGCGACGACCGCACCGTGCCCGATGCGCACCCCCGGCATGACCATCGTGTCGTAGCCGAACCAGACGTCGTTGCCGACCACCGTGTCCCCCCGGCTCGGCAGGCCGGTGAGCAGGTCGAAGTGCTCGGCCCAGGAGCCGCCCATGATGGGGAAGGGGAACGTGGAGGGGCCGTCCATACGGTGGTTGGCGCCGTTCATGATGAACCTCACCCCGGTGCCCAGCGCGCAGAACTTCCCGATGACGAGCCTCTCCGGCCCGTAGTGGTAGAGCACGTTCCGGGTCTCGAACGCGGTGGGGTCTTCCGGATCGTCGTAGTAGGAGTACTCCCCCACGTCGATCAGAGCGGACGTCACCAGCGGCTTCAGCAACACCACGCGCGGCTGGTCCGGGAAGGGGTGAAGCACCGTCGGGTCCGGGGGGAGGCGGTTCATGGCGGTCACTTTCGTTCGGCGTCGGCCGCGGCGCACGCCGCGCCGCCGGCCCGGTCCTCGTCGGTCTTCCGTAGTCCCCCCGGCCCCAGCCCCCTCAGCCCTCTTCGTCCGCCCCGTCCTCGTCGTCGTCCCCTTCGAAGAAGTCGCCCACCTCGTCGACGACTTCCGCCGCGACCATACCGCCGACGACTCCGACCGCCAGACCGGCGGCGCCGGCGGCGATGACGGTTCCCGCGCCCGGACCCGCGGAGTGGTGGTCGTGGCCGTGCTCGCCCTTGTCGGCGTGGGTGCCGTACGCGTCCGCCGGTCCGTGCGGCGCGGGAACGGAGCGGGTGCCGTGCCCGGCGGCCAGCTGGCGCATCCAGCCGTCGACCTCGGCCGTCCAGTCGCGCCCTTCGACGCCGGCGTGGCCGACGGTGAAGCGGGTCAGGGCGTCGTGCCCGGCCGAGAACAGGCCCCGGGGCTTGTCCGCCTCCAGTACGACCTCCACCCCGCCCGCGTTCGCCAGGAAGGTCACCTCGACCTCCCGCATGGCGTGCGCGTACCGCGGGGCCGGGGTGAGCTCGATCTCCTGGTAGAAGGGCAGTTGCTGCCCGGTGCCGCCGATGCGCCCGTATTCCAGGTCGGCCGACATGAAGCCGAAGCCGAGCTGTCCGAGGGCTTCCAGGACGGCTTCCTGCACGGGCAGGGGGGCGACCCTGAGCGGGTCGAGGTCTCCCTTGTCCTTCGCCCCGGCCACGCCGAGCTCCGTCCGCACGCCCAGGACGATGCCGAGGGGCTGCCCGTGGAGCTCGGTGACGGGGGTCTCCCAGGGCAGCGTGACCGTGAACGGCAGGGTGCGTTCTTCGTCCTCGTCGAGGCGGAAGCCGCCGCCGACCTTGAAGCGGTCGAAGACGACGGCGCCCTCGTGTTCCCCGTCATCGGTCTCGGCCTCCACACGGGCGGTGAGCTCCAGGGTGATGTGCTCGATGTCGAAGGCGGCCCTGCCGCCCTTGAGGCGCACTTCTCCGGCGAGCCGGCCGCCGGGCAGGACCGCGCCGGGGGCCAGGGCCGTGTCCACCGTCGGTCCGCCGACGCCGATCGAACCGAGCAGTCGCTTGAACACCATCGTGGCGTCCACTCCTTCATGGTGCGGAGCGGACCGACCCGGCCCGCTCTGGCATTATCTACACGCATGTAGAAGCATAGGAGCAGCGGGGCGGACCCCGGGACCGATACGCGGGACCGGCCGGAAAAGTCCGAAAACACCCCTGCATGCCCGCCGGGACACCCGGACTGGCCAGGAGCTTTACTCGTCCTTTACCATGGTGCGGCGGATACTGTCCCACCCGCATGCAGCAGACCGGACCCTGCCGGGTCCGCCGATCGAAGAAGGAGCAGCAGACCCGCAATGGGTGAACCTCCCAGTACGAGCCGTGCCACGCCCTGCCCGCAGACTCCGAGCCGGGAAGCGGGGGTGGCACGGTGACCGAAGTGCTCCTGCTGCTGCTCGCGCTCGGCCTGACGCTGGCGTGCGCGGTGTTCGTCGCCGCCGAGTTCTCTCTGACCACGGTCGAGCGCAGCGAGCTCGAACGCGCCGCCGCGGCCGGTGAGCGCGGCGCCGAAGGCGCGCTGAAGGCCGCCAAGAAGCTCACGTTCCAGTTGTCCGGCGCCCAGCTCGGCATCACGCTGACCTCGCTCGTGATCGGCATGCTGTCCGAGCCGTCCGTCTCCGCCCTCCTACGGGGCCCCCTGGAGGCCGCCGGGCTGCCCGCCGGAGCCGTCTCCGCCACCGCGACCCTGCTGGGCGTGGCCCTGTCCACGGTCGTCCTGATGGTGGTCGGGGAGCTGGTGCCGAAGAACTGGGCCATCTCGCACCCGCTGGCCGTGGCGAAGGTCGTCGCGGGCCCGCAGCGCGGCTTCACCGCCGCTTTCGCGCCGCTGATCCGCCACCTGAACAACACGGCGAACCGGCTGGTGCGCCGCTTCGGGCTGGAGCCCGCCGAGGAGCTGGCCTCCGCCCGTACGCCGGACGAGCTGGTCGCACTCGTCCAGCACTCGGCCCGCCAGGGTGCCATCGAGGCGGACTCGGCCGAGCTGTTCGTCAGGACCGTTCACCTGGCGGAGCTGACCGCGGAGAACGTGATGACCCCGCGCGTGGACGTACAGGCCCTGGAGGCCCACGCCACCGCGGCCGACGCCGCGAACCTGACGCTGGCCACCGGCATCTCCCGCTTCCCGGTCTACCGGGACGTCCTGGACAACGTGATCGGCACCCTCCACATCCGCGACGTGCTCGCCCTGGAGGAGGAGAAGCGCGCCGGCACGCCCGTCACCGACCTGATCACCGAGCCCCTGCTCGTGCCCCACTCCCTGACCGTGGACCGCCTGCTCGGACGGCTGCGCAGGGCCCGCACCATGGCCGTGGTCATCGACGAGTACGGCGGCACCGCGGGCGTCGCGACCGTCGAGGACATCATCGAAGAGGTCGTCGGCGAGGTCCGCGACGAACACGACCCGTTGGAGGTCCCCGACCTCATCGAGGGCCCCGAGCACGAGGGCCGGAAGGTGTGGGAGGCGGAAGGGAGCATCCGCCTCGACGAGCTGGCGGAGATCGGTCTGACGGCGCCCGAGGGCCCGTACGAGACCCTGGCCGGCCTGATCGCCACCCGTCTGGAGCGCATCCCCGCCGAGGGCGACACCGTGCGGGTCGACGGCTGGGAGCTGTCCGTACTCGACATAGAGCACCACCGCGCCGACCGGGTGTCGATCACCGCGCCCGCCGTTTCCGCCATCACCGAGGAGCAGGGCCGATGACCGCGATCCAGTTGCTGATCGGCGCCTTCACCCTGATCACCAATGCCTTCTTCGTCGGTGCCGAGTTCGCCCTGATCTCCGTACGGCGCAGCCAGATCGAGCCGGCCGCGCTGAAGGGCGACCGGCGGGCGAGGACCACCCTGTGGGGCATCGAGCACCTGTCCGCCCTGATGGCGACCGCCCAGCTCGGCATCACGGTGTCCTCCCTCGTCCTCGGCGCGGTCGCCGAACCGGCCATCGCGCACCTGCTGGAACCCCCGTTCGAGGCCATCGGTGTCCCCGAGGCACTGATCCACCCGATCGCGTTCGTCATCGCGCTCACCCTGGCGACGTACCTGCACATGCTGGTCGGTGAGATGGTGCCGAAGAACATCGCGCTCGCCGCCCCGGCGCCGACCGCCCTGCTCCTCGGCCCGCCGCTGGTGGCCCTCACCCGCACGCTGCGCCCGTTCGTCTTCGGCATCAACGCCTTCGCCAACGCCCTGCTGCGGCTGATGAAGGTCGAACCGAAGGACGAAGTCGGATCCGTGTTCACGGACGACGAACTCGCCCGTCTGATCAAGGACTCCAGCGCCGCCGGGCTCCTCGCTCCGGAGGACGGCGAACGCCTTCAGGACGCCCTGGAGCTCGGCACCCGGCCCGTCGGCGATGTCATGACCCCGCTCGACCGGGTGGTCACCGTCGCCCACGACATCACCCCCCAGGGCCTGGAACGGGCGGCGGCGGCCCACGGCTTCTCCCGTCTGCCGGTCACCGGCCCCGGCGACGAGATCCTGGGCTACCTCCACATCAAGGACGCCCTCGGCGCCGCGGACCGCACCGCTCCCTTCCCGCGCGGCGCCCTGCACACCGTCACCGAGGTCGCCCTCGACACTCCGCTCGACGACACCATGACCGCCATGCGCGCGGCCGGAACCCATCTCGCCGCCGTCACCGGCACCAAGGGCACCGTCCTCGGCTTCGTCACCATGGAGGACCTGCTCGAAGAACTCGTCGGCGCGGCCCAGGACGGCGACGCCTGACCGACCCGACCCGACCCGACGATGGCCGGCGCCTCCCGAGGTGCCGGCCATCGGCCTGTCCTCGCTCTTCGCCCGGGGCGGGGAGCGCCGCGCGCGACGTGTGCCACGCCGGGACCCCCGTCTGCCTGTATCCGCGGGCGCACTCCCCTACCGTCGGAGTCCGAAGCTGCAACTCCACCGGGAGAGACGCGTGAAAATGCTGATCAACAGTCCCCAGACCGTGGTCGCCGATGCCCTGCGCGGGCTGGCCGCCGCCCACCCGGAGCTGGACGTGGATCCGGAGGCCCGGGTCGTCGTGCGCAAGGGGGCGCGCGAGGGCGGTCGGGTCGGCCTGGTCTCGGGCGGCGGCTCCGGTCACGAGCCCCTGCACGCCGGCTTCGTCGGCCCCGGCATGCTGTCCGCCGCCTGTCCGGGCGAGGTGTTCACTTCTCCCGTGCCCGACCAGGTACTCCGGGCCGCCAAGGCCGTGGACTCCGGCCGGGGGGTCCTGTTCATCGTCAAGAACTACACCGGGGACGTACTGAACTTCGACATGGCCGCCGAACTCGCCGAGGAGGACGGCATCCGGGTCGAGCGCGTCCTCGTCGACGACGACGTGGCCGTCACCGACAGCCTCTACACCGCCGGCCGGCGCGGCACCGGAGCCACCCTCTTCGTCGAGAAGATCGCCGGGGCCGCCGCCGAGGCGGGTGCTCCGCTGGAGCAGGTCGCGGCGGTGGCCCGGCGGGTCAACGCCGCCTCCCGCAGCTTCGGGGTGGCCCTGAGCGCCTGCACGACGCCCGCCAAGGGCAGCCCCACCTTCGACCTGCCCGACGGCGAGCTCGAACTCGGCATCGGCATCCACGGCGAGCCCGGCCGCGAGCGCCGGCCGATGATGTCGGCGCGCGAGATCGCGGAGTTCGCGGTGGGCGCCGTACTGGACGACCTTGCGGACGCGGCCCCGGCCGACGGGCCGGTCCTGGCCCTGGTGAACGGCATGGGTGCCACGCCCCTGCTGGAGCTGTACGGGTTCCACGCGGAGGTGGCGCGGGTGCTCGCGGACCGCGGCGTGCCGGTGGCGCGCACCCTCGTCGGGAACTACGTCACGTCGCTGGACATGGCGGGGTGCTCGGTGACCCTGTGCCGGGCGGACGAGGAACTCCTGCGGCTGTGGGACGCTCCGGTGCAGACGCCGGCCCTGCGCTGGGGGCGCTGACCGCCTTCCGGAACGTGTCCTGCCGGTGGGCGATGTGGCCGCCGAGAGCCCCGGTCACGGCCACCGCCGCCAGCCCGGCCCATCCCCACATCCGCCCCTTCACCGGGTGTCCGCCGAGGCGCGCCGCGAGGGAGACCGCGTAGCAGCCGACGGCCGCCGCGTTGGAGGCGGCATGGGCGAGGCCGACCCGGGCCTGCTCGGGCGGCTGGTCGGCCCAGTCCGCCCAGCCTGCGATCGCGGCGGGGGCCACACCCGCCAGGCCGACGGCCGTCAGGGTCGTGGCCCCGCGGCGCTCGCCGGGTACGAGGTCCAGCACCGCGGCGGAGAGCCAGCAGCCGACGGGCACCTGGACGAGGACGGGATGGAGGGGATGGCCCAGCGGCCTCCCCTTCAGCAGGTCCCTCACGTCGCCCAGCGGGAGCGAGCGGATCCCCCGCTGGAGGACGCGGACGGCCGGATCGGCCACCGTGGTGCGTTCGATGCGGCCCAGCGTCCTCAGCCACCACCCGGAGGCGGCGTTCAGGGCGGGGGCGACCTTCGTGGGGTCGAGGGTTGTCTTGTTCATGGATGGCGCCTACCCGGCTTCGGGCCCCTGCCCCACGTCGGTGTCGGCCGAGAGGGTGGACGGGGCACCCGATATGACTGATCCCCCCATGCGAGTGGATCATCCGCCCGACCGTGCCCGGCGGCCCGTACCCCCTCTATATACAGGGGATGTCGCTCACCCCCACCGTTTGACTGATGGGTCGTCATGCCATGCTGAAGGTCGCTCTCCGAGTCCTCGCCGCCTCGTTCCTGCTCTCCGCCGCCATCACCCCGTCCGCCGCGGCAGCGCCCGCGGCGGAGGACGAGACCACCGCCCCCTGTGGACCGGTCGTCGAATACCGTGCCATCGACTGGTGGCGCACCACCACGATCCCGCAGATCGCCCGCTCGGTCGCGGCCCAGGCCGCCGGCGAGCGCTGGCAGTGGCGCAACGACGTCAACACCCTGTGGCGCGGCGACACCCGGGAGACCGTCGAGGAGATCTTCCGGACCGGATTCACCCCCCGCGGTGACCAGCTCACCCCGCTGGCGGAGTACATCGTCAAGGGCGGGGGCCAGCTCAGCGCCCACCTCAGCACCAGCTGCGACGTGTCGGTGGCGAAGAGGTTCGCCACGTACGGTGCGGCGCAGACCGGCTGGGTGTACGAGATCTACGCGCCCGGCGGCATCGACGTGAACGCGACGGCGCGGGTGAACAACTACCAGTCGCCCTACCTGTGGAACAAGGAGATCGACTTCCCCGGCGGCGTCGGGGGCAACTTCATCAAGGGCGCGTGCAAGTACCGGCTGACCGGCACCGACCCGGTCACCAACGAGAAGACCTGGGAACAACTCGGCTGCAAGGACAACGCCGGCTTCGCGCCCTACAAGTCCGCCCCGGCCTCCTACACCCTGGCGCGCTGACCCCGGCCGCAACACGCTGCGGCGCGAAGGCGCCACGGGCACACGGAAGGCCCCGCGACCCGGGGCCTTCCGTCATGACCGGGAGGCCCCCGCCCGGGTCCGGCTCACGTGTGCCGGGCGGCCGCCCTGGGCAAGTGATCATGGAGTGTGCCCCCGCCCGAGAGGACCCGCCCCGTGATGTCCATATGGCCCTCGATCGTCGCCGTACTCGGAACCCTCGCCGGCGCGCTGACCGCCGGACTCCTCCAGCACCGTTCGGCGCGCAGCGCACGGGCCGAGGAGCGCGCCGTCGGCCACCGTCAGGACATGCTCGGCGCCGTCACCGAGTTCGCGGCCGCCCTGGACGCGCACCGCTCGGCGATGTTCCACCGGGAGCGCCTGGCGCTGGCCGGGACCACCGGGGCCGAGCACCAACTGGAGGCCGAGACGAGGTCCCACGACACCCGGGCGGCGGTCACCGCGCCCCACATCCGCCTCCAGGTCCTCGTCCCCGAACTGGCCGTCGCCGCCCAGCGGGCCGCGGACGCCACGTACGCGCTGCGCAGGGCGGCCGACCGGACCGAGCTGGACGTACGGCGGCACGCGGCCAAGGAAGCCTCCGTCGCCTTCATCGCCGCGGCCGCAGCACTGCTGAACCCGCCGGTGGCGCCCGGCCGGTGACAGAACCCCGGCCCCGGGTGCAGAATCGAGCCTGCGACACCGGGCGGGGGCCCGGTCCGGGGGCGGGGGTGGGCCGATGGGCCGGGTATGGCGATGGGGACTGACCCTGCTGGTGGCGGGGTTCGTGCTGTGGTACGCCTCCTACTACACGACGATCGCGGTCTGGGAGCTGCGCAAGCTCCTCTCGTGGTTCGCCCTGCCCCTGCTGGCGGTGGCGTGCTGCGTCGCGACCGCCCTGGTGGTGCGGCAGATCCGGCGGCGTACGGGGCGTTCCCTCGGCGGGGCGGGCACGACCGCCGTCCTGGCGTGGCTCGGTGGTGTCCTCGGACTCGCGCTCGCCGTCGGCTGGCTGGTGTACGGGGCCTACCTCCAGGACCGCGCGTACATGGCCACCGCGCAGATCGTGACCGACCCGGTCCCCGCGCTCTCCGCCCGTTCCCCGTACCTGGTCGGCAAGGCGCAGGCCGCCCCGCACCTCGGCGACGTCACCGGTGAGATCTCCGACATCACCTATCTGCCCGACTCCGACCGCTTCGGCACGCTCGTCGAGCGGCGCGGCTGGCTCGCCGGGTACGAGGTGGGCCTCGTGCAGGAGGTTCCGCTGGGCGGCAGCGGTCGCAGCCAGGTGCGCTGTCCCTTCGACACGGCGAAGGCCGACGCCCGTATCAGCGGCTGGTTCGGCCACAACCTCGGCCGGAAGATCTCCGCCGTGAAGCGGTGGGTCCGCTTCGATGCCGACGACGCCTACGTGACGTGCTCGAACGGCACGCCGGTCGTGGTGGTCCCCCTCAAGCGCCAGACCGGCGTCCTCGTCGTGACCGAACGCCCCGCCGGCGTGGCCCTCTACGACGGCAGGACCGGGAAACTCACGGTCACCACGGACACGTCCGCGGTCCCGGGCCCCTCCTACCCGTTGAGTCTCTCCGCCCGCCAGCGGGAGGGCACGGCGGCGGTGGGCAGCTTCAGCGACTGGTGGTTCGAGCGCAGCGGCTGGGACGCGTCCGAGGACGGCGCCAACGAGGGCAACGAGTCCGAGTTCACCCTGCGGTACGGCGCCGCGGGCGCGGGCGACGCCGCCGGCAGTGCGTACGTCACCCCCCTCACCCCCCAGGGCGAGGCCAGCTCGGTGGTGGCCGTCTCCACGGTGCCCACCCGTCACCGGGGCGGCTCCCTCGCGCCGATGACGGTGCACCGCCTCGATCCGGCCTGGTCGTCGCCGAAGGCGCTCGTGGCGCTCATCAAGGCCGAGTACCGGGACGTCTGCTGCTACAACGACGACCAGGTGTTCGAGGTCGTCCCCACCGGGGGCAGCACGTGGACGGCCACCGTCGGCAGCGAGCAGAACATCCGCTACCGGGTGGAGGGCAGGGGCCCGGTCGACGGGCGCGAGGCCACCTGCCTCAAGGCCGCCGACGGCGCCCTCATCCGATGTGCCTACGCGGCGCCCGGCTCCCCCGAGGAACAGGAGCTCAAACGCAGGGAGCAGCAGAAGCAACAGGAGGAGGCCGCGAAGGGCGCGGGAGGCGGCGCGGGCGCACCGGGCGACCTCCAGGGCCTGACGGACGACCAACTGGCAGATCTGCAGCGCCGCTTGGGCGACGAGGTGCTCCGGCGGCTGAAGAGCGGACGAGGCTGATCCGCCGGCCCGCCGCCCCGGAAGGAGACGTGCGCGGCGAGCAGGAGGCATGCGCGTCGCGCAGAGCCGAAGACGCTCGTCCACGGCGCGGACACGTTCACCGACGTCTTCCTGCCGGTCCTCGTCGACGACGGCCGGCGCATTGCCAACAAGGCTTGTCACCGGCATTCATGAAAGACCGACAGCATCCGGCGGGCGAGTTCCGCGCGCCGAATTCTTAGCAGTGGCAGCCAACAATTCTCGCCACCCGGATCCCGACGACTACAAAGGTCCGCATCGGACCGAACCCGACCCCCGATGAGGGTGTGGAGTCCCTCGGTGGTCGCAACGATGGCGAAGGTGGTGAGCGTATGTGTGAGTCCAGCCCAGTCCCTTGCGGTCGGACCACTGACGACGAGTCCGGGTCCTGGCCCTCTCCCCCGGCGGTCCGGCCATGCTGATGCCCATCCTGTTCTCCCCGGCGCAGGCCACGGCGCACGAGTACCGGTCCCTGACGTCGACCATCCGCGCGAAGGCGGAGGACGCGCAGGGATTCTTCGGCGGAGCGGGGCGCAAGGAGGGGGAGATGCCCCATCTTCCCCTGCACATCAAACTCCGGGGGCTGTTCGTCGAGCTGTTCATAGAACTCCGTCCCCGCAACACGAGCCTGCGCATCGCCGGATTCCGGAACCTCGTCGAGGACGGCCTGGCCCGGCCGGAGGCCTCCGTGCACCACGTGCGGGACGCGGTCGCGCCGCAGGGCATCGACCGGACGGAGACCCTGCCGTTCGGCGGGGACCGCGCCTCCCTCGAAACGGCCGCCGCCGTCCGGCGCGCCGGAATCATGCTGGGGCGACGGCACTTGAGCCTCGCCGTCATCCGACTGCACCGCAACGACGATCCTCGGAGCACCGCCTACGGCATGCTCGTGCTCTCGGAAATGCTCTGCGAGGCTGCCCGGTACCCCGCCCTGGCGGATGCGATGTCCCGCCTGTGGACGACCGGAGGGCGGCTGTAGTCCCCCGGGGTCCCGGTCCGTCCGGCGCGGCTGCGGCCGCGCCGGACGGACGGTCCCTCCCGGGGACCTCAGAGGGTTTCGCTGAGCGAGTCCGCGAGGCGGCGGCGGGCCGTCCGCGTCGCCGGCAGGGCCGCTGCCGCGACCGCACCCAGCACCGCCGCAACGATCATCGTCAACAGGACCGGCAGCGGAGGCGGTTGGGCGATGCCCGCGCCGATGCCGCTGGACGCGCCCTGGGTGTCCACCAGCCAGGTGCCGGACAAGAGGCCCACCGCGGTGCCCACCAGCGCTGCTGCGAGCGCGGTCAGGCCGGCGGCCGTCACGATCATCGCGCCGATCTGCCGGGGCGTGAGCCCGATCGCCTTCAGGGCGAGCAGGTCGCGGCCCCGGTCGCGTACGCCGGTGCCGATCAGGGTCAGCAGTTCGATCAGCCCGATGAGGCCCAGTACCGCGATCAGGGCGCCGATCACCCCGCGCGCGGGCTCCAGCCGGTCGGCCGGGTTGGGTGTCTCTCGGATTTCGAGGCTTCCGCCGGTGGCCGCGGCGAGGGCGCCGCTCACGGCCCGGGGATCGGCTCCCTCGCGCAACACCAGGGCGTGGTAGGCGGGTCGCACCTGCGGGTCCCGTTCGCGCAGTGCGTCGAGGGTCGTGGTGATCACCCGGCCGCCGGACTCGGGCTCGATGGTGCGGCCGACGAGGTGCAGGATCTGCGGCCGTCCGCCGACCGTCATCCGCACCCAGTCTCCGACCCGTACGCCGAGCAGGTCCAGCAGCCCCTGGCCAGCCACCGCCTCGTCGGGGCCGGCGACCGCGCGCCCTTCCACCACGGCGGAGGGGTAGGGCCGGCCGGCGGTGCCCAGTCCGCGCAGCGTGATGGTGCCGGTCTGTCCGGGGACGAGGGCCGCCATCTCGGCGCCCGGATGGACGGCCTCGACGTCCGGGACCGCCGCGAGGGTCTTCTCCAGCTCCTCGTCCGACCGCCCGGTGGGCTGCTCGGCGCGTACGGTCAGGGCCGCGGCCAGCCCCATCTGCGCGGGACGGCTGCGGAACTGGTCCAGGGTCGACCAGGAGACGAGGGCGACCGTGATGAGGACCAGCGGCAGCGCGAGCCGGGCCACCGGCACCAGTGTGCGGCCGCGCCGGGGGAACGCCGCGCGCCATCCCAGGACGAGGGCGGGCGGCACCCGCACGCCGAGCGCCCGCTTCCCGAGCGCGGTCATCGGCGCGGCGGTCGGCAGCGCCGCCCGGGCCACGGGCACCGGGGGCACCCGTCCGGCCCGCCAGGCCGAGAGTCCGGTGGAGGCAGCGATCAGCAGCACCGCGCCGACGGGGATGCCGATCATCAGGGCGGTGTGGCCGGGCAGGTCCTCCCAGACGGCGGCGGCCTCCCCGATCCGCCCGGGTATCCGGGCGCCGAGCAGGGCGATCGCCGTGGTGCCGAGGGCCACGCCGAGGAGGGCGAAGGCCAGGTGCTGGACGAGGAAGCCGCGGGCGACCTGACCGGGGGTGAAGCCGATCGCTTTGAGGACGGCGATGTCCCGCAGCTGGCCCCGGACGCGGGCTCCGATCGCCCCGGACGCGGCCAGTGCCGCCGCGAGCAGGGCGCCGAGGCCGAAGACGGCGAACATCGCGCCCAGGAGCCGGTCGTCGCCGCCCGCGTCGGCGCGGGCCTGCTGCCACTTGGTGACCTCGGCGACCCGGTCGGCGCCGAGTACGGTGACCGCCCGCTGGACGATGAAGTCCGTGTCGTCCGGGTCCTCCAGGCGCAGCCCCACGCTCTGTCCGGTGTCTCCCCGGGCGATCTCCTCGAGGGTGGCGGGGAGCACCCAGCCGATGCCCGCCGCGCCGCCCGGCTGGTAGCGGGGCTCGGCCGCGTCGGCCGTCCCGCTCACCCGCAGCAGGTGCGGGGCGCCGTCCGGCCCGGTGACGCGTACGGTGTCGCCGGGCTCCGCCCAGAGGGCCCGCGCGACCGAGGTCTCCAGCACGACGGAGCCGACGCCCGAGGCCGGTCCCGAGCCGGAGGTCGGTCCCGAGCCGGGGGTGGTGCCAGGGGCCGGGCCCGAGCCTTCGTCCGGCGCGGTGAGCCAGGTGCCCGTACCGACGAGCGGCCGCCCGGTCTGCGGTGGCTCCACCGGGGCCGCGCGCAGGGTCACCCCGGCGCGGGCGCCGCGGGACTCCACCGTGGTCGCCGTCGTCCGGTAGGGGCCCGAGAGCGCCGCGACCCCGTCCACGCCGGACAGGGCTCCGGTGTCCGCGCCGGCGCGGGTGTGCAGCCAGATGTGGGCGCCGTGGGACTGGTTGAAGACCCGCTGCCAGGGGTTCGCTGCGTAGCCGAACAGCGCGCCGGCCAGCAGGAGCGAGGCGATGACCCCGGCGCTGGCCAGGACGACGAACAGGGCTTCGCCGCGGTGTGCGCGGAAGTCGGCCTGGGCCCAGCGCAGGGTGGCCCGCACGGTCACTCCTTCAGTTCGAGCACGCCGGAGACGCCGCCGGCCGGCCCGGGACGCCCGCCGCCGAGCGTGGCGTCGTCGGCTATGCGGCCGTCGAAGAAGCTGATGACGCGGTCGGCGGCGCTGGCCATCCGGGCGTCGTGGGTGACCATCATGATCGTCTGGCCGCGCTGGTGGAACCGCGTGAGCAGGCGCAGTACCTCACGGGTGCCCTTGCTGTCGAGGCTGCCGGCCGGTTCGTCGGCGAGCAGCAGCCGGGGGTGGTTGACCAGGGCGCGGGCGAGCGCGACGCGCTGCTGTTCGCCGCCGGACAGCTCTCCGGGCATGGAGCGCTCGCGGCCTTCGAGGCCGAGTTCGGCGAGCAGTTCGGCGCGGGAGTCGCGGGCGGCCTTCGGCGAGACGCCGGCGAGCAGGGCGGGCAGTTCGACGTTGTCGGCGACGGTGAGGTTCGAGACGAGGTTGAAGAACTGGAAGACGACACCGATGCTGCGGCGGCGCAGCACGGCCCAGCGGGCCTCGCGGTAGGCGTCGACCCGTTCGCCGTCGAGCCACAGCTTGCCGCCGTCGGGCCGTTGGAGGCCGCCGATCAGGTGCAGCAGCGTGGACTTCCCGGCTCCGGAGGGTCCGGTGACGGCGACGAACTCGCCCGGCAGGACGGACAGGTCCACGCCGCGGACGGCGGGCACCGGGGCGCCTTCGCCGTGGTGCGTCTTGGTCAGGCCCTCGGCGCGGACGATGGGCACGGCGGGGCGGCCGGCGGGCCGCACGGCTGGAGCGGCGGTGGCGTCGTCGCTCATTCCAGCTCCTCCTGACAGCGTTCCAGCCAGTCGAGGTCGGCCTGCAGGTGCAGCATGGCGCCCTCGATCAGCAGTTGGGAGATCTTGTTGTCGCGGTCCTCGGCGGCGGCCAGCTTCGACAGGTCCCGCATGGTGTTGAGGTACTGGCGCCGCTGCTTGTTGATCAGGGCGATCGGATCGGCCAGACCCGATTGCGGTGCGAGCGCCAGTTTCATGAAGAACTCGTCCCGTACCCGGGGTTCCTCGGCGGTTTCCTCGAACCACGCCAGTACGGCTTCGCGCCCGGCGTCCGTCAGCTTGTACGTGCGCTTGTTGGGGCGGCCCGACTGTTCGACGTCCTCGCCCTCGATCAGGCCGCTCTTCTCGAGCCGGCCGAGGGTGACGTAGATCTGGCCGACGTTCGGCTGAGGGTACGCGGCGCCCAGGAGCTTCTCAAGGTCCTGCTTGAGCTCGTAACCGTGCGCAGGGCTACGGGTGAGGAGCGCAAGGAGCGCCAGCCGCACTCGCTCCCCCTCCTTCCCGCTCCGTAGTCAACCGTTCACTGGCGCCCGGCCGGATGTCGCCGACGGCCGTCCTGTCTGCCTGGACGTCTAGTATCGCCCATGCCTAACGGGTATATATAGGCCACGATGGCCGGCAGCGCAGCCGAATCGTGCACTGGGAGGAATCTATGCGGTGGATGCGTGCCGCGGGTAGAGCTCTCCTGGTGGTGGCGGTCGTACTGGCGGGGTACTCCGGTCTCGGCGTGCGTCCCGACGCGGGTGCCGCCGCCTCCGACGCCCGCGGCCCCCTGACCCTGGTGACGGCGGGCGACCTGACCGACTACCTCGGCCCCCTCCTCGACGACTGGAACGCGAGCCGTCCCGACGAGCGCGTGACGCTCGTCGAGCTGCCCGAATCGGCCGACGAGACCCGGGCCCAGATGATCAGCGAACTGCGATCGGGCCGCGACCGGTTCGACGTGCTGAACATCGACGTCGCCTGGACGTCGGAGTTCGCGGCGGCCGGTTGGATCTCCCCGCTCGCACGGGACCGGTTCCCGCTGGACGCGTTCCTGCGGCCGGTCGTGGACACGGCCACGTTCGACGGACGGCTGTACGCGGTCCCGTACGTCACGAACGCGGGCCTGCTCTACTACCGCAAGGACCTCCTGGACCTGGCGGGCGAGCAGCCGCCGCGGACCTGGTCCGAACTGGCCCGCCAGGCGCGCACCATCGCTCCGCGGCACGGGCTGGACGGCTACGCCGGCCAGTTCCTCCCGTACGAGGGGCTCACCGTCAACGTCACCGAGGCCGTGCACTCGGCGGGCGGTTCGGTCCTGCGCGACGACGGCTCGCGCGTCACCGTGGACTCCGACGGGGCACGGGCCGGGCTGCGCTTCCTTGCCGACGGGGTGCGCGAGGGCTGGATCTCCCGTGAGGCGCTCGGCTACAAGGAGGAGGAGTCCCGCAGGGCGTTCCAGGACGGCCGGCTGCTCTTCCTGCGGAACTGGCCCTACGTGTACGCGGACGCGAGCGCGGCCGGCTCGAAGGTCGCGGGCCGGTTCGGCGCCGTGCCGCTGCCGGGCGCCGACGGGCCCGGGACCAGCGTGCTCGGCGGCTCCAACCTCGCCGTCAGCCGTCACGCGCGCCATCCGGCATCGGCGGCCGACCTGATCTCGTACCTCACCAGCGAACGGGTCCAGCGGCGGGTCCTCACCGAGGGCTCGCTGCCGCCGGTGCGCGCTGCGCTGTACGAGGATCCCGAGCTGGTGCGCGCGTATCCGTACCTGCCGACGCTGCGCGAGAGCGTGCTGTCGGCGGTGCCGCGCCCCAAGAGCCCGCGCTACGACCAGGTGAGCCTGGCCGTGCAGGCGGTGGGGCAGGACGTGATGGCGCTGCGCCAGACGCCCGACGAGGCGGTGGCGCGGCTGGCGCGCGAACTCGGGACGATTTCCCGCACGGGCTGATCGCACTTCTGCACCTCTCCGAGGGCTCCTACTTACATGTTAAGTAGGAGCCTTCTTTCGTGCACCCTTGCATTCCGTGACAAAACACCCCAGCTTTCCCCTGTTTCTGGACACATCGTTGACACCTTCCCGTCGCTGCTACTTAACATGCATGCATAACAGCGCACCTGATCCAGGGCGCTCTCGCATTCAGAGACAGGTCGACGCGAGATGCTCAGCACCCTTCCGGCCGGTACCGGTCACCCCTCCCGCAACGCCGCCCCTTCCGCACCCTGGTGGCGCGACGCGGTGATCTACCAGGTCTACGTCCGCAGCTTCCTCGACAGCACCGGGGACGGCGTCGGCGACCTCGCCGGCGTGCGCGCCGGGCTCCCCTACCTCAGGAAGCTCGGTGTCGACGGCATCTGGCTCAGCCCCTTCTACCCGTCGCCGCAGCACGACCACGGCTACGACGTCGCCGACTACTGCGGCGTCGACCCGGTCTACGGCGACCTCGCCGAATTCGACCGCCTCGTGTCCGACGCCCACCGGCTCGGGCTCCGGCTGCTGCTCGACATCGTCCCGAACCACTGCTCCAGCGAGCACCCGTGGTTCCGCGAAGCGCTCGCCGCGGCGCCGGGCAGCCCGGCCCGCTCCCGCTTCCACTTCGCCCCGGGCCGCGGCCCGGAGGGTGAGGAGCCGCCCAACAACTGGCACGCCATGTTCGGCGGCCCGGCCTGGAGCCGGACCACCGCGGCCGACGGCACCCCCGGGGAGTGGTACCTGCACCTGTTCACGCCCGAGCAGCCGGACCTGAACTGGCGCGACCCCGTCGTGGGCGACGACTTCGAGCGCGTGCTCCGCTTCTGGCTGGACCGGGGCGTCGACGGTTTCCGGATCGACGTCGCCGCCGGGCTGTTCAAGCACCCCGGGCTGCCCGACTCCGACGACCCCGCCGCGGACGAGCGGGCCCGCGACGCCGTCAACCAGCTGGCCTGGAACCAGCCCGAGGTGCACGGCGTGTGGCGTCGCTGGCGCTCGGTCTGCGAGGAGTACACCGCCCGGGACGGCCACGAGCGGCTGCTGGTCGGCGAGGTGTCCGTGCCCACCGCCCGCGAGCACGCCGAGTACGTCCGCCCCGACGAGCTGCACCAGGCGTTCTTCTTCGACCTGCTCAGCGCCCCCTGGGACGCCGACGCCTTCCGTACGACGATCAGCGAGGCGATACGCGACATCGCCGGCACCGGCTCCACCGTGACCTGGGTCCTCAACAACCACGACCAGGTCCGCACGGTCACCCGCTATGCGGGCGAGCCCGGGGTCGAGGGCAGCGGACTGGGAGCGGCCCGCGCCCGCGCCGCGGCCCTCCTGATGCTCGCCCTGCCCGGCGCCGCGTACGTGTACCAGGGCGAGGAACTCGGCCTCCCCGAGGTCCTCGACCTGCCCGACGAGGTCCTCACCGACCCGATCTTCCGCCGTACGGGCAGCCGCAAGCACGTGCGCGACGGCTGCCGCGTGCCCCTGCCCTGGTCCGGGCACGCCTCCCCCTTCGGCTTCAGCCAGGAGGCGGCCGGCGTCAAGCCGTGGCTGCCGCAGCCCGAGTGGTTCGCCGAGCACGCCACCGACCGCGCCCTCGCCGACACCCGTTCCTTCTGGCACCTCTACCGCGACGGCCTCCAGCTGCGGCGGACCCTGCCGCAGCTCGGCGACGGCACCCTGCGCTGGCTGGACGCGCCCGCACAGGTACTGGCCATGGCCCGCGGCGACGGCCTGATCTGCGCGGTCAACTTCGGCACGGAGCCGGTGCCCGCGCCGGTCCCCGGTACGCCGCTGCTCGCCAGCGGGCCCTGCCCCGACGGGGTGCTGCCCGCGGCGACCGCGGCCTGGTGGGCGGGCGAGCACCCGGCTCCCGGCCCGGCGGCCATGGCCCCGTAACTCCTTTCACCCCGCAGTCCTCACGCCCCCCAGCCCCTGGCCTTCCCGAAAGGACTCGTCATGCGACGACCCGGCAAGACGACCCGCCGCACTGCCGCCACCACCACCGCACTCGCCTTCACCCTCGCCCTCGGCGCCACCGCCTGCGGCGGCGCCACCGGACCCGCGAGCGGCGGCGGCCTCAGCGGCCAGACCGTCACCGTGGCGGGCGTGTGGACCGGCGCCGAGCAGGAGAACTTCAAGAAGGTTCTCGACGCCTTCACCCAGAAGACCGGAGCCAAGACGGTCTTCGTGCCCTCCGGCGACAACGTCTCCACCTTCGTCGGAAGCAAGATCGAAGGCGGGGCCGCGCCCGACGTGGTCATGGTCCCCCAGGTGGGCGTGCTCCAGCAGTTCGCGAAGAAGGGCTGGCTGCAGCCGCTGTCCGAGCAGACCTCCCAGACGGCCGGGTCCACCCTCGCGCCGGTCTGGAAGAACTACGGCACCGTCGACGGCACCTACTACGGCCTCTACTTCAAGGCCGCCCACAAGTCGACCGTCTGGTACTCGCCCGAGGCCTTCACCCAGGCCGGCGTCGGCGAGCCCAAGAGCTACGGCGACATGCTCAAGACCGGCCGCACCCTCGCGGACTCCGGCCGCCCGGCCTTCGCCATAGCCGGCGAGGACGGCTGGACCCTCACCGACTGGTTCGAGAACATCTACCTCTCCCAGGCCGGACCGGAGAAGTACGACCAGCTGGCCCAGCACCGGTTGAAGTGGACCGACGAGAGCGTCGTGCGGGCCCTGACCACCCTCGGGGAGCTGTTCAAGGACAAGCAGCTGGTCGCCGGCGGTGCCCAGGCGGCACTGGGCACCGACTTCCCCACGTCGGTCGCGCAGGTCTTCGGCCCGGAGCCGAAGGCGGGCATGGTCTACGAGGGCGACTTCGTCGGCGGCGTCGCCAAGGGGCAGTTCGGCAAGAAGCTCGGGCAGGACGCCAAGTTCTTCCCCTTCCCCTCGGTCGACGGCGGCCGGGCGCCGGTCGTCAGCGGCGGTGACGCGGCGGTCGTCCTGAAGGACGGCAAGAACGCCACGGCCGGCATGCAGCTGGTCGAGTTCCTGGCGAGCGCCGAGGCCGCCGAGGTCTGGGCCGGCGCCGGCGGCTTCCTGTCCCCGAACAACGAGGTCGACTTCGCCTCGTACGGCGACGACACCACGCGCAGCACAGCCAACTCCCTCATCGCAGCCGGCAATTCGATCCGCTTCGACATGTCGGACCAGGCCCCGGCCGCGTTCGGCGGCACCAAGGGCGCGGGCGAGTGGAAGCTCCTCCAGGACTTCCTGCGCGACCCGTCGGACCCCCAGGGCACCGCCGCCAGGCTCGAGGCCGAGGCCGCCAAGGCCTACGGGAACTGAGGCCGGCGCCATGGCTGACACCATGACCGTCCGCCCCGCCACCGTCCGCCCCGCGGCGGACGGGCGGCGCCTGGCCCGGCGCAGGAAGCGCCGCCTCGCGGTCGTCTTCGTCCTGCCGGCCCTGCTGCTGCTCGGCGCGCTGGTCGTCTACCCCGTCCTCTTCTCCTTCGGCCGCAGCCTCTTCGACGCCGACGGCGACCGGTTCGTCGGCGCCGCCAACTATGCGGCGATCGTGCAGGACCCGGCCACCCTGAAAGCCATCCGCAACAGCGCGGTCTGGGTCGTCGTCGCCCCCACCCTGCTCACCGGGCTCGGGCTGCTGCTCGCGGTCCTCACCGAGAAGGTGCGCTGGGCGACCGCGTTCAAGCTGGTGCTCTTCCTGCCCATGGCCGTCTCGTTCCTCGCCGCGGGCATCATCTTCCGGCTCGCCTACGAACAGGACCCCGACCGGGGCGTCCTCAACGCCGCCGCCGTCGCCGTCCACGACGGCTTCGACGACGCCGCCGCGTACCCGACCGCCCGGGCCCGGGAGGGCCACGGCCTGACGGGCGGGGCGGGCGGCCCGTACAACACCACCGCGACCGTGCGGCCGGGGAGTTCGGTCGGCCTCGGGTTCATCGGGGTCGCACCCGACGCGCTGCCGGCCGGCGCGAAGGCCGCGTCCGACCCCGCCGCTCCGGCGGGGGCCGCGCCCGCCGCCGACGCGATCGGGGGCGTGGTCTACCTCGACTTCGCCCCCGGCGGGGCCGGCACCCCGGGCCGGGTCGACCCGGGCGAGAAGGGGCTGCCCGGCATGACGGTCGAGGCGGTGCGGGACGGCCGGGTGGCCGCCACCGCCACCACGGCCGAGGACGGCTCCTTCCGGTTCACCGGGCTGGCCGACGGCGACTACGGCGTCCGGCTGCCCGCGGCCAACTTCGAAGCCCCCTACCAAGGCGTGAACTGGCTCGGTCCGGCGCTGGTGACGCCCGCCATCATCGGCGCCTACCTGTGGGTCTGGACCGGCTTCTCGATGGTCCTGATCGGTGCCGGCCTCGCCACGATCCCCCGCGACGCGCTGGAGGCCGCTCGGATGGACGGCGCCACCGAGGGCCAGATCTTCCGCAAGATCACCGTGCCGCTGCTCGCACCGGTGCTCACCGTGGTCTTCGTGACCCTCGTGATCAATGTGATGAAGGTCTTCGACCTCGTCTGGATCATCGCGCCCGGACCGGTCCAGGAGGAGGCGAACGTGCTGGCCACCCGCATGTGGATGGTCTCCTTCGGCGGTGGCGACGACCAGGGGCTCGGCAGCGCGCTCAGCATGGTGCTCCTGCTGCTCGTCGTCCCGGCGATGATCTTCAACGTCCGGCGCTTCCGAAGGAGTGGAGCATGAGCGGTCACGGCACCGCCGAGCGGCACGGCCCGTCCCCGCGGACGGCGGCGGTCCGGCCCGCCGCCCCGTCCTCGCCCCCGCCCGCGTCCCCTTCGTCCCGCGGGTCCGCCTCGTCCCGCGGGTCCGCGCCCGGGCGGCGTCGCGGGGCCCGGATCTCGCGCCTCCTGGGCAGCTCCGCCGTCCAGGGCGTCCTGATCCTGGTCGCCCTCGTATGGATCACACCGCTGGCGGGCCTGCTCCTGTCCTCGCTGCGCTCCGAGCAGGACAACGCGGCCGACGGCTGGTGGACGGCCCTCGCCGATCCTTCCCGGCTGTCCCTGGACAACTACACCGCCCTACTGGCGGATTCCGGCATCGGGGCGGCCTTCTGGAACACCGTCCTGATCTCGGTGCCGACGACCGTCCTGGTGGTGGTCATCGCGGCACTCGCCGGATACGCCTTCGCCTGGCTGGAGTTCCCCGGCCGGGACGGCGTCTTCCTGGTGGTCGTCGGGCTCCTCGTGGTCCCGGTGCAGATCGGGCTGCTGCCCGTGGCGAAACTCTTCGGCGCGGTGGGCCTGTTCGGGACGATCGCGGGCGTCGTCCTCTTCCACGTCGCCTACGGACTCCCGTTCGCGATCTTCCTGCTGCGCAACTACTTCGCCGAGATCCCGCGCGAGATGCTGGAGGCCGCCCGGATGGACGGCGGCAGCGAGTGGCGGATCTTCTCCCGGCTGGTGCTGCCGCTCGGCCGGCCGGCCATCGCGAGCCTGGCCATCTTCCAGTTCCTCTGGGTCTGGAACGACATGCTCGTGGCGCTGCTCTTCGCGGACACCGGGTCGCAGCCGCTCACGGTCGCACTGCAGTCCCAGATGCGGCAGTTCGGCAGCAACATCGGTGTCCTGGCGCCGGGGGCCTTCCTGTCGCTGGTGGTCCCGCTGGTCGTCTTCTTCGCCTTCCAACGGCACTTCGTCCAGGGCGTGATGGCCGGCTCGGTGAAGTAGCGCCGGCCGGTCCGGGTCCGAACACCGCCTCCGCATGGGTACGCGTACTCATGCGGAGGCGTCCGCGTGCCCGCAGGCTGGAGCCATGAACCAGCCCGAGTGGAAGCCCGCCGGTCACCGGCGCGGCGTGGAACGTGCCGGCACCGTCGTCGTGGCCGTGGCAGCCGCCCTGGCGGCCATCGCGGCCGTCGGCCTCGCCTGCCTGACGGCGGTCTACGCCCTCGCCTGAACCCGCCCGTCAGGAGTCGGTCAGCGGCGGGCGCCGGGCGGCCCACGGCCGGGCCTCCTCCAACTGCGCCGCCACCCGCAGGACGGACACCTCGTCGTCGCGGCGGCCCACCAGCTGCACGGCGAGCGGCAGGCCGTCCGTGCCCAGGCCCGCGGGTACGGAGGCCGCCGGGTGTCCGGTGACGTTCCACAGCGCGGTGTAGGCGACCATCGGGCGCGAGCGCGCCAGCGCGGTCAGCAGCCCAGCGCCGTCCAGCGCGCCCACCGGGCGCGGCCGGGCGGCGACGACCGGGGTCAGCAGCAGGTCCATGGAGGTGAACATCCGGTCGGCGCGCTCCGCCAGCCGCTCCCCCGCCCGGATCCCGCGTTCCACCGCGGATTCGGGGACGAGCCGGGCGAGCGCGAGGGTGCTCCGGGTGCGCGCCTCCAGCAGGTCGGGGCGTTCGACCGCGGCGGCCTCCGCGCGCACCCCGCCGCAGAACTGCGCCGCGAACGGCGCCGTCGCGTCCGGGTAGCGGGGGTTGACCTCCCGTACGTCGTGGCCCAGTTCGCGCAGCGCCCGTACGGTCTCCAGCAGGGCTGTGACGTGCTCGGGATGCGGGCGCACCCCGGGTACGGCGGGCTTGGCGGAGTAGCCGATGCGCAGGCGGCCGGGCGGGGTCTCCAGGGCCCGCAGCCAGCCGGTGGTGACGGGCCGGGCGCTCCAGCGGTCGGCCGGGGTGCTGCCGGCGAGGACGTCGTAGAGGAGGGCGGCGTCGCGAACGCTGCGGGTCAGCGGTCCCACGGTGCCCAGGGCGTACCAGAGATGGGCGTTCGGGGCGGTGGAGACCCGGCCGCGCTGGGGCTTGAGGCCGAACAGCCCGCAGCATGCGGCCGGGATGCGGATGGATCCGCCGCCGTCGCCGCCGAGCGCCGCCCCGACCAGGCCGGCCGCGACGGCCGCGGCGCTGCCGCCGCTGGAGCCGCCGGGGGTGCGGGTGGTGTCCCAGGGGTTGTGGGCGGTGCCGTGGGTGTCGGACTCGGTGAAGGGCCACTGGCCGAATTCGGGCATCGTCGTCTTGCCGATGACGACGGCACCGGCCGCGCGCAGCCGGCGTACGGCCTCCCCGTCCGCGGCGGCGGGGGTGCGGTTGGCGGCGCCGCCGAAGGTGGTGACCTGTCCGGCGACGTCGAACTCGTCCTTGACGGCGATCGGCACCCCGTGGAGCGGTCCCCGATCCTGCTCCTGCGCCGCGTCCCGGGCGTCCGCCTCGGCGCGGGCCTGGTCGGCGAGGACGACGCGGAAGGCTCCGAGGGCGGGGTCGAACCGGCCGATGCGGCGCAGCGCGGCCTCGACGAGGGCCCGGGAGGTGACCTTGCCGGTGCGCACCAGCTCGGCCTGCCGCTCGACACCCTGGAACATCAGCGCCGCGTCGTCCCTGTCCATGCCCACCCCTTCGCCCCTACCTACCGGTAACTCCGGGCAAGGCTGTCGCCCCACCGCCCCCACGTCAAGCCGCGGGTTTCGGACGCCGACCGCGGCTCCTCCCGTGAGGCCGAGGCGCCATCTGCGGTACCGGCGGGAGGAATTGGCGGGCACGCGCATGGGGTGGTGCGGGTGGCGCACGGGGGTGAATCCGGCCTGGCGGGGCCGGGGTGCGGGAATGCTCCGGCCGGGCCCGGGGGTCGGTCCCGGCGCGTGCGAGGGGGTGGGTCGTGTCCGGACCGTCGTCGGTGTCGGTGTCCCCGCCGCGGCCGCGGCTCTTCTGCCCGCTGCCCGGGGCGATCCACCCGGACCACCGCCAGGTCGAGGAGGGGACCCGCCGGTGGGCCCGCGCGGCGGGGCTCGACGGCCTGCCGGGGCACGAGGCGCTGCTGGGCCACCGGACGGGCGAGCTGGCCGCCCGCGTGCTGCCCGGGGCGGGCCGGGAGGCGGTCCAGCTCCTCGGCGACCTGGTGCTGTGGCTCTTCCACGTGGACGACGACTGCGAGGACGGGCCGCTGGGCGTGCGGCCGGCCGCGCTCGCCGACCGCCTGAGCCGGCTGCTGTACGCCGCGGAGCACCCCGCCGCGACGCTGCTTGCGCGGGACCCGGTCGCCGGTGCCGTACGCGACCTGCGCCGCAGGACCGAGGCGCTGTTCGGCCCGCACGCCGGCGCCACCTGGCTCGAAAGTCTGCGGGCGTACTTCCTGTCCCTGCTGTGGGAGGCAGGGCAGCGCACGGCGCCCGAGTACCCGGGCATGGAGCAGTACGCGCTGATGCGCCTGCACTCGGGAGCCGTGGACACCTTCCTCCCGTTCCTCGAACACGCCCACGGCATCGCCCTCGCCCCGGCCGAGCGGCACGACCCGCGCCTGGCCGCCCTGAAGGAGATGGCCGCCTTCCTCATCGGCTGGGCCAACGACCTGCTGTCGTACCGCAAGGAGAGCACCCGCCCGGGCCGCCGCCTGGACGTCGTCACCCTCCTGCGCCGCGGCGGAGCGGGCCTCACCGATGCTGTGACGGCGGCCGTCGGGCAGTACGACGGCGTGATGTGTCGCTTCCTCGAACTCGGCGAGCGGGTCGCCGCGACGGCGCCGGGGAGCCGCCGGTACGTGGCCGCCCTGCACCGGTTCGTACGCGGCGCCGGCGAATGGGAACTCACCTCGCCCCGGTACGGGTACCGGCTCGGCCCGCACCTGCTGGCGCGGGCCTTCTCCGACCGCCCGTCACCGGAGGCGGCGCGCCCCCTGGGCATCCCGGCCCTCCAGTGGTGGTGGGACTCCGGAACCCTCAGCGGGTGAGGGTGGCCGCGTGGTCGGGGACGGCGTTCTGGAGGTCCTTGGGCGGGCGCACGTAGCCCGTCGAGGAGGGCCGCGCCGGGAGGGTGAGCGACGGCAGGGCCACGTCCTCGTAGGGGACCGAGGACAGCAGGTGGGCGATCATGTTGAGTCTGGCGCTGCGCTTGTCGTCGCTCTCGACCACGTACCAGGGGCAGTCCTCGGTGTCCGTGTGGACGACCATCTCGTCCTTGGCGCGGGAGTACGCCTCCCAGCGGGTGAGGGATTCGAGGTCCATCGGGGAGAGCTTCCAGCGCCGCAGCGGGTCCTCCGTCCGGCGGCGGAAGCGTTCCTCCTGGACGGCGTCGCTGACGGAGAACCAGTACTTGCGGAGCAGGATCCCGTCCTCAACCAGCATGCGTTCGAAGACCGGGCACTGGCGCAGGAAGCGCTGGTGCTCGGCCGGGGTGCAGAAGCCCATCACGTGCTCCACGCCGGCGCGGTTGTACCAGCTGCGGTCGAAGAGCACGATCTCGCCGGCGGCCGGCAGGTGCTCGACGTAGCGCTGGAAGTACCACTGGCCGCGTTCGCGTTCCGTCGGCTTCGGGAGGGCCGCGATGCGGGCCACGCGCGGATTGAGGTGCTCGGAGACCCGCTTGATCGTTCCCCCCTTGCCCGCCGCGTCGCGTCCCTCGAAGACCACGACCAGCCGGGCGCCCTCCGTACGCACCCACTCCTGAAGCTTGACCAGCTCCGTCTGCAGCCGCAGCAGCTCCTGCTCGTAGACCGCCTTCTTCAGACCCATGGCGCTCGCCTCCCCGTCGTGGTGGTCCGGTGTGTCGATCAAGTCAGTCACGGCGGGCACGCACGCGCAACGGCGTGTGTCGGGCCCGGGCGTGCCGGTGCGCCCGCCGCATGGCGTGGCGCGGTGAGGCGGCGCCGCGGTCCGGGGCGCATCCTGGAAGCACGCCCGATGCGCGCCGGCGCACGAGAACGCCGCGAGGAAGGACAGCGGACATGGACATCGGACCCGTCGAGTACGTGGTCATCGCCTTCCCCGGCAACCGGTTCCGCGGCGAGATAGCCCCGGAGCTGAAGGCCCTCGTGGCCAGCGGCACGGTACGGATCCTCGACCTGACCTTCATCAAGAAGGACGAGGACGGATCGGTGTCGTTCGTCGAACTGGACGCCCTCGACCCCTCGGAGGCGTCGGTGTTCGACGACATCGAGGGCGAGGTGGGCGGTCTGTTCAGCGAGGAGGACCTCGCGCTGATCGCCGAGGACCTGGTGCCGAACTCGTCCGCGGCGATGCTGGTCTGGGAGGACACCTGGGCCGCCGGTATCACCGGTGCCATCCGCAGGGCGGGCGGTGAGCTCGTGGCGCACGAGCGCATCCCGGCGGCCGTGGTGGAGCGGGCGTACGAGGACGCCGCCTGATCGCCTGATCGCCTGATCAAGAAGGGCAAGGTGAGGACCATGCTGGGCCGCCCCCTGAGACGTGCCGGACGGCCGGGTGTCATCGGCGTCGCCGCACGCACCGCAGTCGTCGCCGGCACCGCGACCGCCGTGTCGGGCCGGGTCTCCCGGCACCAGGCCGAACGGGCCGCCGCGCAACAGACAGTGGAGCAGCCGCAGGCCCCGGCCGCCGCCGCACCGCCTGCGACGCAGGGGCCTTCCGCAGGCCCGTCCGGCGGGACGTCCGGGGGACCGTCCGGGGGCCTGACCGACGAGGCCCTGAGCGCCTTGGAGCGCCTGGGCGCGCTCCGTGAACAGGGAGTTCTGACGGAGACGGAATTCGCGGTCCAGAAGGACCGCATCCTGCGGGGCTGAGAGGAAGACGCGGCGGGCCGCGCGTGGCCGCGCAGCGCCTTTTTCAGGCCCGGGCGGCGACCACCCTGCGGAAGAGCGTCTGGACGGCCGCCGTGACGTCGGCGCCGGCGTCCGGGGCGTGGTGGCAGGGCCCGGCGTAGGCGTGGGTGAGGAAGTCGGCGGTGAGCCCGGGGTCGGCGACGTCGAACTCGCCGGCCTCGTTCCCTTCGGTCAGGATCGTGACGAGCAGGTCGCGGGCCCGGTCCATGGGTTCCTCACCGGCGGCGCCGAGCTCGTGGAAGAGCCGGTGGTAGAGCTCCTGGTGCTCCCGTTCGGCGGAGACCCAGGCCGCGACGAGCCCGTCGAGCCGCTCGGCCCAGGAGAGCCCGGGGCGTTCGAGGAGCGCGGCGGGGGCTTCCAGCATGAGGTCCCACATCTCGGCCTGGAGGGCGGCGAGGAGCTCCTGCTTCGAGGCGAAGTAGAGGTAGACGGTGCCCTTGGCGACGCCCGCCCGGGCGGCGACCTTGCTGATGGTCAGCGCCTCGTAGCCGTCCTCCAGCAGGTGCGCGGCCACGGCGTCGAGGATCTGCCGGCGGCGGACGTCCGGGGGCTGGAAGCGGCCGGTGGGCTGGGCGGGCACGGGGGCTCCTCACTGGGCGGCGACGCGACTGACCGGTGTCCGGTCAGTCGCGGTTCTCAAGGCCTCCAGGGTGTCACGTTTTCGGCTCCGCGAGCGGGAACGGATACGAGCGAATGACCGTTGGTCAGTAGTATGACCGTCGGTCATTCGTTTCGGCGTCCCCTGGAGGAGCTCATGGACCCGCTCGCGCAGAGCGACACGTACGACACGTTCACCACCCACGACACATACGACACCGTGATCGTGGGAGGCGGCCCCGCCGGCCTCACCGCGGCCCTTGCCCTGACCCGCTACCGCTGTCGCACGCTGGTGCTGGAGTCCCCGGCCCCGCCCCGTAACGCCGCCTCCCGCGGCGTACACAGCATGATCGGCCTGGAAGGGGCGACTCCGGCCGAGGTCCGGGCACGGGCCTGGGCGGAGCTGGACGGCTACGGCCTGGCCCAGCGGCGCGAGGTGGCGGCTCGCGACATCGCCCCGGCCGGGGGGCGGGCGGCTTCCACGTCGCTCTGGACGACGGTACGAGCGCCTGGGCGCGCACCGTGCTCCTGGCCACCGGGGTGATCGACGTCCACCCCGTGGGCGTCGAGGGCTTCGCCGAGTGCTGGGGCCGCACCGTGATCCACTGCCCGTTCTGCGTCGGCTGGGAGAACGCGGACCGCACCTGGGGGCTGGTCGCGGACGACCCCGACCACGCCGCGACCGCCGCCCGGGCCTTCGACGCCTGGTCCGCCGACGTCATCGCCATCACACCCCCGGGGATGGCCCGCGCCGCCGAGACCCGCGGGGCACTGCGGGCGGCCGGCAGCGACCTCGTCGAGGGCGAGATCACCCGCCTGCACCACCGCGACGGGGACCTGCACGCCGTGGAGCTGGCCGACGGCACCCTCATCGGGCGCCGGACCCTGCTGTGGTCACTTCCCCAGCAGCAGGTCCCGCTCGTCACCCGGCTCACCTCGACCCTCGGTCTGGCACTCGACGAGAACGGATCCGTCGCCGTCGGCCCGGGCGGCCGGACCGGCCTCCCGGGCCTGTACGCCGCCGGCGACCTCACCACCCGGTGGGATCAGGGCGCCATGAGCGCCGCCGGAGCGGGAGCCGCGGCCGCGGACGCCATCCACTTCGCCCACAGCCGCTGACCCGGCCGCACCACGCGCCCTCTCCCCCGCCGCCCCCGCCCGACACCCCACCGGAGCCAGCAGCCGCCATGACCAGCAACGCTTCCACCGAGTTCACCGACTACATGCGCCACATCGGCGACCGCACCGGCCTCTTCCTCGCCGTCGCCGCCCACACCGGCGCCCGCCGTGCCCTCTACCCGGGCAGCTACCTCGACCTCTCCCCCTCCTACGCCCTGCCCGACGTCACCTACCTCGACTCCGACCCACGGGCCCGCAGGGCCTTCGCCGAGCCGGGCGCCGCCCTCGGCCTGGCCCGCCGGCACCGGCACTACGCGCAGAGCCCGCGGATCGAGTTCGTGGCCGGCGACTACACCCGTACGCTGCGCGAACTCCCCGACGCCGAGTGGGACCTGGCCATCTCGCTCTACGCCGGCCCGGTCTCCGAACACGTCGCGCGGTGCCTGAAACCGGGCGGCTGGCTCCTGGTCAACAACAGCCACGCCGACGCCGGCCTCGCCGCCGTCGACCCCGCGTACCGTCTCGCCGGGGTCGTCCACCACCGCGCGGGCCGCCACCGACTCACCACCGACGGCCTCGACCGCTACCTGCAGCCCCGCACACCGCCCCACCCCACCCGCGAACAGCTCCACGCGACGGGCCGCGGCATCGCCTACACCCGGCCCGCCACGGCCTACCTCTTCCAGACCGGAGCCACGCCGTGAGCCGGTCGCCGGGGATCGGCCCGCGCAGGGCAGCCGGACGCCCGGCCCGCCCTCCACCGCGACCCGCCCGAAAAGTCCGGGCCCGTACGGGCCGTCCGTGTCGCCGTCGGGGGTACCCGCCGACGCCCTCAGAGTTCCGCGGGCAGTCGGCCTCCGCACATGCCTCCCGGCAGGTCCGCCCCGGCGGGCGGTCCCGGGGGGCGGCGGGCGGTCCGGCCCCGCAGGAGTACAGCCGCCATGAACCACCCTGCCCACCCGCACCTGGGCGACCTGCCGGACGAAGAGCTGGCGCCCATGCTCCGAACCGGCACGGCCGGAGCCGCGATGGCCGACCTGTACGCACGCCACAACACTGCGGTCCTGGCCTACGTCAGGAACTGCTGCCGCGACACCCACACCACCTGCAACGGGACCGGATCCCAGAACTGGGACGTCCTGCCCCTGGGCCCGGGACTCCAGGTGTCCGTACGCAACGCCAGCACCGGAGTGTGCCTGACCCACACCGGAACCACCACCGACGGAACCCCAGTCCGCCAGAGGCGGCACACCGCACCCGGCTGCACGCCCACCGGGTCCGGCCGGGCGCCAGACCACGGGCGTGCGATGCCGCGGCGCTACCTCGAGCCGCGGGCATGCAGCGCGTTCCGGGCGTTGAACTGCGCAACCCATGCGGCGACGTCGCGGCAACCGGCCCGCGGGAAGGCGAGATCGGACACGAGCCGAAGCGCCTTGGGGATGTTCACGCCCGGCTGCGCTCGCGGACGTGCTCCGCGGCGCCCCGGACGGGCAGGTCCAGCCGGCTGCCGTCGAGGACGATGACACCCGGCACCCCGCACAGGCGCGCCGGACGTACGTCACAGCGACCGGGATCCGCATCCCGAACGGGAGCACTCCACCATCCCCCGTGCCCTGCCCAACGCCGGACATCGAGTTGCCCGGGGCGCGGTGTCCGTCCCACGCCTGACAACGACCGCTTACCACGCCGGTACTGATGGGCGAAGCCGTGCTTGCCCGGTGTCCGTCCGATCGCGAGGACGCGGTTGGCTTCCTTCTGGTCCGGCGTGAGCTTGTGAGTGCGGCCGGCCGGGGTAGACGGCTGACCGGCCCGCCCATCGGCGCGGCCACAACTCAGGAGAGGACACGATCAGCGTGAGCGACGCCGAGCACCGGAAGCAGACCCCCGACGGAGCGGCCGAACTCCTGGTTCGCTGCCTGGAGAACGAGGGCGTCGAGGTGGTGTTCGGCGTACCCGGCGAGGAGAACATCCGTTTCACCAACGCCCTCGCCCGCTCGGAGAAGATCCGCTACATCCTCGCCCGGCACGAGCAGGCCGCGTCTTTCATGGCGGAGATGCACGGACGGCTCACCGGCTCGGCGGGTGTGATGTCCGCGACGCTGGGGCCCGGCGCGATCAACCTGATGCTGGGCGTCGCCGACGCCATGACGAACAGCACGCCCGTCGTCGCGATCACCGCGCAGGTCGGCAAGGCGCGCAACTACAAGGAGTCCCACCAGTTCGTGGACCTGGTGAGCATGTTCGCCCCGGTCACGAAGTGGTCGGCGGAGGTCCCGGCCACCCGGGCCATCCCCGAGATGGTGCGGCGCGCGTTCAAGACCGCGGAGTCCGAGCGGCCCGGCGCCGTCTATCTCGCCGTGCCCGAGGACGTCGACGCGGCGGCGGACGGCTCGGACCTGCGTCCGCTGCGCAGGAACGTCGTGCAGCCCGAGGCACCGTCCCCGAGGCAGATCAAGCGAGCGGCGGAGCTGCTGCGGGAGGCCCGCCGGCCGGTGATCCTCGCCGGACACGGCGCGGCGCGCGGCGGCGCCGCGGAGTCGCTGACGGCGTTCGCCACCGCACTCGACGCGTCGACGGCGACCACCTTCCACGGCAAGGGCGTCCTGCCCGACGACCACCCGTGCGCGACCGGCACGTTCGGCTTCATGCGGCGCGACTACACCAACTTCGGGTTCGAGGAGGCCGACGTCATCATCGCCGTCGGCTACGAGCTGCAGGAGTTCGACCCGTCCCGGATAAACCCGGACGGTGACAAGAAGATCGTCCACATCCACCGCGTCCCGGCGGAGGTGGACGACAGCTACTCGGTCGACGTCGGCATCATCGGCGACATCTCTGCCTCCCTCGACGCCCTCACCACCGAACTCGACGGCCTGCGCTGGACCATCGACGACGAAGACACCACGGCCACCCGCGCGCTGCTGGCCAATGAACTCGAGCAGGGCGCCGCGGACGAGCGCTACCCGCTCGCCCCGCAGCGCGTCATCGCCGACACCCGCGCCGCGCTCGGTCGCGACGACATCGTGCTGGTCGACACCGGCGCGCTGAAGATGTGGATGGCCCGGCTCTACCCGACGTACGCGCCGAACACCTGCCTCATCTCCAACGGCTTGTCCACCATGGGCTTCTCTCTGCCCGGCGCGCTCGCGGTTCAGCTCGCCAGGCCGCAGACGAAGGTGCTGGCGGCGGTCGGCGACGGCTCGTTCCTCATGCACTCCCAGGAGATCGAGACGGCGGTCCGCGAGAACATTCCGCTGACCGTGCTGATCTGGGAGGACAAGGGCTACGGGCTCATCAAGTGGAAGATGGACCTGGAGGTCGGGGAAAACTCCAACACCGACTTCGGCAACCCGGACATCGTCCAGTACGCCCGCAGCTTCGGCGCGACGGGCTACCACATCGAGTCCGCCGGGGACCTGCTGCCGACGCTCCGTGAGGCACTGGCGGACCCGGGTGTGTCGATCATCAACTGCCCGGTGGACTACGCCGAGAACATGAACCTCATCAAGCACCTCGGGCACCTCGATTCGGCGCTCTGACCCGCCCGCGGCGCGGCCCGACCCCCGCACGGGCCGCGCGGCGGCCCTCCCGCAAGGGCGGTGCCGGCTGGTCCCCGGCATCGCGTGGCATTTCCGCGGCGCGGGGTAGACGGCCGGCGTGAGGTTCGGCCGGTCGAGGAGAGGAACGATTGTGATGCGTGCTCGGAGCATAGGTGCGGCAGCCGCTACGGGGTTGGCGCTGGTGGCCGTCCGCGACCTCGTGCAGAAGAAGCACGCGCTGCTGAGGAACTTCCCCCTGGTGGGACACGCCAGGTATGTGCTGGAGACGATCGGCCCCGAGCTACGGCAGTACATCGTGACGTCCAACGACGAGGAGCGTCCCTTCAGCCGTGACCAGCGCAGCTGGATCTACGCGTCGGCGAAGGGGGAGAACAACTACTTCGGGTTCGGCACCGACAACGACATCGAGCACGAGCAGGGGCATGCATACGTGAAGCAGCGTACGTTCGCCGGTGCGCTGCCCGATCTGAGCGACCCACAAGCGGCGTTGCCCTCGGCCAAGGTGCTCGGCGGACCGCGCGGCCGCGCCAAGGCGTTCCGCCCGGCGAGCGTCGTCAACATCTCGGCGATGAGCTTCGGCTCGCTGTCCGGCGCGGCCGTCACGGCGCTCAACAAGGGCGCGGCGCAAGCCGGGACGATGCAGAACACCGGCGAGGGCGGCCTGTCGCCCTACCACCTCAACGGCGGGGACCTTGTCCTCCAGATCGGTACGTCGTACTTCGGCTGCCGCAACGAGGACGGGACGTTCAACCTCGACAAGCTCAAGTCCGTGGTCGCGGGAGCGCCCGTCAAGGCGATCGAGATCAAGCTCTCGCAGGGCGCGAAGCCGGGGCTCGGCGGCATGCTGCCGGGCGCGAAGGTGACCGACGAGATTGCCGCGATCCGCGGTATTCCTGCGGGCAAGGACTGCGCTTCGCCGTCGCGGCACACAGCGTTCCACGACGTGGACTCGATGCTCGACTTCGTGGAACTGTTGGCCACGGAGACCGGATTGCCGGTCGGGATCAAGAGCGCCATCGGGGAGATGGACTTCTGGGAGGAACTCGCCACGCTGATGGAGCAGGGTGAGCGGGGCGTCGACTTCGTGACCGTCGACGGTGGCGAGGGCGGCACCGGGGCGGCTCCCCTCATCTTCGCCGACTCGGTGTCCCTGCCGTTCCGCGTGGGCTTCTCCCGCGTCTACGGCGAGTTCGCCGAGCGGGGCCTGACCGACGACATCACCTTCATCGGCTCCGGCAAGCTCGGCCTTCCCGAGAACGCCGTCGTCGCGTTCGCCCTCGGCGTCGACATGATCAACGTGGGCCGTGAGGCGATGTTGTCCATCGGCTGCATCCAGGCCCAGAAGTGCCACACCGACAAGTGCCCCACCGGCATCGCCACCCAGAACCCGTGGCTGGCGCGCGGCATCGACGCGCCCTCCAAGGGCATCCGGGTCGCGATGTACCTGCGCACCCTGCGCAAGGAGTTGCTGAGGGTCTCGGGCGCCGTCGGTGTCCCCCACCCGTCGCTCATCACCCCCACCGACATAGACATCCTGAACGGCGACTACGACGCCCGCACCCTGGGGAGTGTGTACGGCTACAAGGGCGGCTGGGGCTCGCTCGGGCCGGAGCTCGCCCATGAGATAGCCGAACTGCTCACCACCTGAGCGAGCTACTCGGCCACCTGCCTTAAACCGTCATGCCCTGCGCAGCACGCCGACCGAGTGGAGCGCACCGAGTCCATCCGATGCGGTGGTGCGGGCAGTGGAGGCAGGGCGTACGGCAGGACTCCCCTCGGGGGCGCACAACCGCCTGCGTCGGTGGATGACGGCCGTCGGCAGCCGTGCACGTAGCCTGCGCCTCGTGACCCGCCGTACGCCTCCCCGACCGCTGGACGTGGAGCAGTTGTTCCCCGAGGTCGCCCCGCTCCGGAAGCGCACGGTCCGGCTGCATCCGCGGGCCGGCGCTCCCACGTACCGGGAGAGTTCGGTCGGCGGTCCACTGCTGTGGCCGCGGGATGAGCCCTGGCCCGTGTGTCCGGACCACCACCGCTCTCCGATGGTGCCGGTCGTGCAGGTGCGCGCCGCCGACGCCCTGGGCCTCGTACCGTTCCCGGCCGGGTGCGACCTGTTGCAAGTGCTGTGGTGCCCGCGGCCCCACGACGGATGCTGGGTGGTTCCCGAGGTGCGCTGGCGGGACGCGGCGGCCGTCGGTGCCGTCCGCGAGGCACCGGCGGTCGGTGGCGGGATCCCGTACGGGAGGATCCCGAAGCCGTGCGTCGTCCACCCGGAAGTGGTCGAGGAGTATCCGAGCTGGGACCTGCCCGACGAGCTGTGGGATCTGCTGGAGCCGCGGTTCGAGCAGCTGGAGGCGGAGACGGGATGGGACTACCAGTCCCACCTGTCCACCGCGCCGGGGACCAAGCTGGGCGGGTATCCGGGCTGGTGCCAGGACCCGCAGTGGCCCGACTGTTCGGGGTGCGGGCAGCGGATGGACCACCTGCTGACCGTGGAGAGCTGGGAGGCCGACGCCGCGTCCCGGCTGACGTGGGCTCCCGTGGAGGACCGGGGCGTCCGGTACGAGGACGCCGGTCTGATGCTGGGTGACGCGGGCGGGCTCTACCTCTTCGAGTGCCGGCGCTGCCCCGGGCGTCCGGTCAAGGACCGCTTCGACTGTTCCTGAGCACAGGTCTGCCGCCCGCCCTGTCTTCACGCGGCCTGTTGGGCGCTCCAGGTGATGCGGGGCGGCACGACCCGGGCGCACAAGGGGCCCCCGTAGGCGTCGGTCAGGCCGAGTCGTCCGACGAGCAGCCCGCCGCGCACCGCCGCGTCCAGTACGGGCGCGGGGACGGCGTCCAGCATCAGCTTGGCCCGCCGGAACATGGTGAAGGTGCCCGCCTCGTCGACCGCGTTCCACGACAGGTAGACGAACCGGCTGCCCGGACGGCCCTGGACGTAGGGGCCCTTGACGTCTGTCCCCGCCGGTGCGGCGAGCGCGGTGCACTCCAGGGTCCATGTCGCCGACGGGGCGTCACCGGGCTGCGGGTCGAGGAGTTCGGCCGGGCGGTCGCGGCGCTGGACCGCCACGTGGACGTTGCGGAACGGCGGCGCCCCGGAGGGGGTGAAGGCGGGGCCGGGCAGGTCGGTGGCTTCGATGCGGAGGTGCATCCCGTGATTGTCCCAGCGGACGGCCCGCAGTGGTCACTCTTCGGCCCGCCCGTGGGCGAGAACCTCCTCCCACACGTGGTCGCCGTCTGCCCAGGTCCACAGCCAGCGCCTGAGCGAGGCGGTGGCGTACCGGAGCCCGTCGTGCGGGTCCTCGCCCCGGTCGGCCGCCCAGCCGTCGGCGTCGTAGAGCAGTACAGGATGGTCGACGGCGGCCAGCGAGACGTACCACTCCATCGAGCAGCCGCCGCCGGTGAGGAAGAACCACGACGCGGGCACGGTGCCGGCTGCGCGATTGCGTTCGTACACGTCCACCGCGGACGTCCAGTCCCACAGATGATCCGGTGCACGATTGCCCCGGGCGAGGGAGGCGAGTCCGCCGTCGGGGCCGAAACCCCCGTCGGCCACCTCCGTGTAGACGCGGCGCAGCAGCCGGGGCAGGCGGCGGCCGATCGCGCGCTCCGCCTCGTCGACGTCGGCAGGGCAGAGCGGGGCGAACAAGGGGCCCCGTGGAGCGTCTGCGAAGTAGGCGGCCACTTCCTCCCGCCCGGAAGCGAGTTCGACCGTGCCGTCGCTGCCGTACGAGACGATGTCGGAGCGGATCCGTTCCACGTGGTCGGCGCCGTAGCGTTCGCGGATCCATGCCTCGGGCAGGCCGGCCCGGTCGAAGCGGAGGCCCGGGTCCCCTGCGCGGGCCCGGAGCCGGGCGATGAGCGCGTCGTCGTCCTCGGGGGCAGGCTGACTCCGCGTCACGGCTGGACCGCCCGGACGTGGGCGGCGGAGAGGTGGAGTTCGTACGGCATGGCGCAGTCGGAGGAGAGGGTCGCGACGAGGGTTCCGCAGGCGCAGAGCTGGTTCAATCCGCCGTCCGGGCCGGCTCCGCAGCAGGCGTGGGCGGCGTGCTGCAGTGCGAGGCCGCGTGCGTCGTCCGGGTTGACGACGATGTTGCCCCGCGGGCCACGCGACACCAGCGGCTTGCCGTCCGCGTTCCAGTACCCGCCGAAACGCGGCATCACCGGTCCCGGTACCTCGGCGACGACCAAGGGGGCACCGAACGGTTCCGTTTCGATCGCGTAGCGGCCGGACGGCACGGTCGCCGGCAGCGGACCGGGCTCGTCGTCCGGCGACCAGGCGTGGTACGGGGCTTCCGGCACCGCGGGCAGCGGGGTGAGCGGACCGGTCAGCGCAGCCCCGCACGCGGCGCACACGAACACCACGGCTCCGGCCCCTGCCGGCCCGCCGTCACTTCCGTGCCTCTGGTCTCTCAGATCACGCATGCACCGACCCTACGCGGCGGCTGCGAGCCGGGTTCGCCCCGGTGCGTCGCCTCGAATATCCCTGGTGCAGGTGGCGTGCCGGTTGTTGAATGCCCTGATGAGTGACTACTGGTCGCCCGCACACCAGGCGGTGGAGCTGGAGGATGCCGAGACCTTGGCCCGATTGCTGGCCGAAGGCGCCGATCCGGATGAGGTGTTCGGCAACATGACCTTGCTGACGCATGCGATCGACACCGAGGGCGACGGCGCGCTCCAGAGCGGTGAACCGCTGACCGTGCACACCACGGCGGTCCTGCTGGCCTTCGGCGCCGATCCCGAGCGGGTGGCTCCCAACGGGCGTACGCCCATGGAACAGGCCGGCCTCTACGGTCACCACCTGGCGTCGGACCTGCTGCGCGTCCACATCGCCCGGCGGGCCTCCGCAGGCCGGTGAAGGGGGCGGCGCGGGGGCTGCATAGGCTGTCGGGCATGTCCGTTCACGAGCCGTCGTACATCGTCGACCCCGGTGTCGAGGTGCCCGTTCCCGCGGCGGGCGAGGTGTGGACCGTCGGCGCCGTCATCCTCGACCGGCACGGCGCGGCCTTCGCGCAGAAACGCAGCGCCGAACGGCGGCTGTTTCCCGACACATGGGACATCGTGGGCGGCCATGTGGAGGCCGGCGAAACGCTGCTGGAGGCCCTCGCGCGCGAGGTCGAGGAGGAGACCGGCTGGCGCCTGCGCCGCGTGCGGCGCTTCCTCGGCACCAGCACCTGGACGGGGGACGACGGCGGCGGGCTGCGCCACGAGGCCGACTATCTCGTCGAGGTCGACGGCGACCTGGACGCTCCCGCGCTGGAGTGGACCAAGCACTCCGCCTACGGGTGGTTCGGCAGGGACGACCTGGTCCGCCTCAAGGAGAACCGCAGACCCGGTGAGTTCCTGATCCACGACCTCGTCGCGCGGGCGGTCGGGGCCGTCCCGGACCGCTCCTAGTCGGCGGTGGCCTGTTCCTCGTAGCGGTGCACCTCGTCGATCAGACGGTGCAGGAGGCCGCGGGTGGCGGCGATGTCCGCCGCGTCGATGTCGGCGGTCAGTACCCGGTGGATGGCGCTCGCACGGTCGGTGATCCGCTCCAGTGTGGTGCGGCCGAGCGGGGTGAGGGCCAGGAGCGGTGATCCGCGGTGGTCCGGGTTCGGGTGGAAGCCCGCGAGACCCTCGCGGACCAGGTCGTTGGCGACCCGCTGCACTCCCTGGCGGGCGATCCCCAGGCGGCGGGCGGCCCGGGCGACGGTCAGCGGCTCCTCGGAGACCACGCTGAGCAGTTGCCAGCGGGCCTGGGTCTGCCCCTCGGCCGCTGCGACGCCCTCCCCCATCCTGCGGAGCAGGCCGGCTGCCTCAAACACGTCCGCCACCAGCAGCGCCAGCTGTTCCGGCACGTCACATCCCTCCAGCAATCCCTGCAATCGACAGCACGATGACAGTTCGGGAACTTGTTGTCATTGTACGGGCGCAGGCACGGCCGGCGCGCGGGCGACGGCCGCGGAGCCGGACGACGTAGCACGTCAGCGGGAGTGCAACGTCGCCGGCACGGCCGCCCTGCGGCCCCGCTTTTGCTCGAACCAGTGAACCGCGCACGAACCGGTTGCACCGGGGGCTGGATCGCCGCTGAATGATCTGGTCCAAGGGGTCAGTGATCGTAGGCGATCGGTGAGCGCAGGACGGTGTGCCCCGGGGCCTCGTTCTCTTCTCCGCAGGCGCCCCTTGGGCCACACCACCAGGAGGAACCAGTGTCATACCCTCAAGTACTCACCCCCGAGGAAAAGCTCGCCGAAGCGAAGACGCTGTTGAGCCTCCCGCGTATCGTCGTGATCTGCGGCTCCACCCGCTTCATGACCGAGATGAACGAGGCCGATCTGCGGGAGACCAAAGCCGGAAGGATCGTCGTCAAACCGGGCTGTGACATGAAGTCGCCGCACGAACTCCGGTCCGATCCCGTCGAGGCCGCGGCGCTGAAGGTTCGCCTCGACGATCTGCACCGGGCGAAGGTCCGTCTCGCTGATGAGGTGCTCGTCGTCGGCGACTACATCGGAGACAGCACCCGAGCCGAAGTCGCCTACGCCCGGTCGCTGGGCAAGCCTGTGCGGTTCACGCACCCCGAAGTCGACCCTGACGCCTGACCGCCCGTTGTCGCCTCGGCAACCGGGGCAGGCAGCGCCCGCTCGCGATCGACCGCGGCATGCTCACCGAGTGGGTGCGCGGCGTCCGGCTTGACTCCGCGTACTACGAGCCTCCGGCGCCAATCCGCTGACCCGGGCACCGGTGTACTTTCCGTCGATGAGCACACCAGCCAAGTGCCGAATCTGCCGAAGGCCTTTCGAAATACGAAGCAGCAGCATGAGCCCTCATGTCGACCACTGTCACAACAGCCGCGAGGTGAGGGGCCGCCCACGGGCCGGCCAGGTGCACTGAGTCCGCCAGGTTCTGCTCCGCGGGGGCCAGCAGGCCCCGCAGTTCCGTCATCCTCCTCGCCGGGGTCGGGCGCGCCCTGTCATCAGGCCCGTGGCCGGGCCCAGGTCTGCAGCAGGGCTTTCCGGACGGCGGGCTCGGGTGTGCCCTCTCGGGCGGGCTCGCGTCCCCACGCCCCGGTGGCGCCCGGGTCTGCGGTCCCGGCGACGAGGCGGGCGAGCAGGTCCTGGGAGAGCGCGGCCTCCTGAGCCTCGGATCCGCCGGCCGCCGCCGCGTACACGGTCGCCTCCTGCGGGCCTGCCTCCGTCTCCAGCCGCAGTCGCATCTCGGGCTGGCCTTCCCCGATGAAGGCCCCGGCCGCGGCCGACGCCATGGACCCCAGGAGCCTCGACACGCGGCCGGCCGTGCCCGCGGTGGGCACGTCCTCGACGACGGCGGAGCGCAGCTCCGCCCAGGTCCAGGCCCGGGAATCGTCACGGTCCACGGCCTCCAGCCCGTCGGAGGTCAGCCGGACGCAGTCACCGATGGCGGTCGGCGGTGAACCCACGTACACGGCGTCCGCGGTCACCCAGAACAGTCCGACCATCACCACACGCCACGCTCCCGCTCCCGCCCGTCCCGCCGCGACGCCCCCTCCGTCCCAGCGGGCGCCTCCGCCACCTGTACCGCGCTCCCGCACCGGGGCACGGCAGACACGCCGTGGCCTCAGGCCAGGCGGGTGCTGATGCGGTACCGCATGTCCCCCGCGGCCCGGCGGATCTCCTCGGGCTGCCCGCCGTCCTCGAGCAGCCCCAGGAGCACGACCAGAGCCCGCGCCTCGTCCGCGCCGATCAGCTTCAGGCGGGGCTCGGTGACCCCGTCCAACAGTGCGTCCAGCAGGTCCACCACGTCATCCATGCCCGTACCAACGCACGACGCCCGGGTGACGTCACCCTGGCGCAGGCCCGCCCGGGCGGAGACGCAGCGGCCGCGGCGCGTGTACCGGCATCCGCTGAGGCCGCGGTCGCCCCCGCGGCGCGCCCGTACGGAGGCGAGGCCCCGGGCGGCGCGGCCGCGTCGGGCACCGGACCCTGGTGCACCGCGGGCAGGGAGCGGGACCTCTGGCCTGTTACAAGTAGCTCTTGCTTTCACTCAGGCGGTCCCTGGCATTTGCCGGTCCGCCTCGGCGCTCTCAGCCTGGAGGTATGGACAAGCCGCTGCCGGAGCGACCCGCGCCGGCGCACCCGTGGTTCGGCGGGCTGCAGACCTGGACGCCCATCATCACCAGTCTCGCGGCCCTGGGCCTCTCCATCTACAACCTTGTGGTCATCAAGCCGCCCAAGGTCGAGGTGTTCGTGCCGCACGTCCTGCGCATGGGGCAGAAGAGCACCGGCAACGCCTACTCTTTCGTGCAGCCGACCATCACCGCACCGGCCCAGACCGAGGACCTGGAGATCATCACGAAGGTGGAACTCACGATGGTGCCCACCGATCCGTCCGACCGATCCCGCGCACATTTCTGGTGGGACGAGCTGATCAAGTTCGGGGACCCCATCGAGGCGAGCTACAAGCACGCCACCGACCCCAACCCCATCCTGATCCCTCCGGACAAGCCGCAGCAGCCCATCTTCAGCTTCGTCGCAGAGGACTGGAACTTCAAGGCCGCCGACTACCAGGGGACCCTGACCTTTCACCGGCGGAGCGACGGGAAGCCCATCGTCAAGAAGTTCTGCCTGACCCTCTCGAAGAACGACATCGAGGAGTTCGGCCAGGCGAAGCGGGAAGGCTGGTGGTACCCCTACCGAAACGACGACCCCAGCGGCTGGAAGAAGCGCGGGGGCAAAGGGGACCGGCCCCGCGACTGCTACGCCCGGTGGGACGGCTACTGACCTCACCCGGTGGTCGACCGCCCTGGGCCCTGAAGGTCATGCACGAACGGCTTCTCGGCACTCTCCGCTTCCCCTGAGACCGTGCCGCTTCAGCGGGTGAAGGGCAGGTGCCGGAACAGCCGGTTCTCCAGGGCATCGGTCAGATACGGCACGCCGTCGGTGTACCCGGAACCGTGCGCGTCGCCGAGCATGCGTGCGGCGAGGCCGCGGTGGGCCGACTTCCAGCGCTGGTGACTGCTCTCCAGCCGGCCGAGCGCGGCGTCGAGGCGGCTCCAGGCCGCCCCGCCCTGCCCTCCTTCGCGGCGGAGGTCGAGGTAGGCGCGGGTGATGGTGTCGTGGGCGGGGTCCAGCGTCGCGGTTCGGACGGCGGGCACGCTCGTGAAGGCGGTCGAGTGCAGGCGCGCAGCGGGCGGCACACCGCAGAGGCTCTCGAAGCGTTTGTACTGCTCGGACTGGATGGCGCTGGCCCCCTGGGTGTAGTGGCGGAAGGCGGAGAAGTGCTCCGCCCGCATCGTGGCGACCGTGCGGAACAGCCCGGCGGCTCGCCCGAACATCGCGACCGCACCTTCTATTCGCTCCGCGCACTCTTCCGGATATCCTTCCCGCAATACCGAAACAGCCGATGCTACCTGGTCCGATATTGCGGTGAAAAGCATCTCGTGGGCCTGGAGAATGCGGATGAAGAAGTATTCGTCGTGCAGCACGTAGACCGGCTGGACCGTCACGTCGAACCACGACCAGGGGGCCGTCGCCGGCGGCCGGGGCAAGTGCTCCACGACGTCTTCCAGGCGCGTCCCACGGCTGCCGTCCAGACGGGACGGCAGGTCGCCCTCCCCTGATGCGCCGATGCCCTGGGCAACGAACCTCAAGGCGTGCCGCAGCCTCGTACTCACGGTCTCCGCGTCTGGCCGACCCCGGCCGGGCCCCTCCCGCGACCCGCCCGCCGCTCCCGTCTCGAACCGTATGACATCGGCCATGAGCAGGGTGGCCATCCGGTCCGCACCCACCTCGGAAATCCCTTCGTCCAGGAGGAGCTCCAGGACCGGCAGCGAAAGATAGGTGCGATTCCGGAAGCGGTCTTCGTGTTTGTCCAGCAGAGAGTCGAGAAAGGCGTGGAGAAAGGGGAGCCCCGCCGCATTGCGGTGGCGGATTTCGCTCAGGTGAATCAGCATGCGTTTGGGCAGGAAGTGCTTTCCCGTCCGCCGCACGTGTTCGTTGAGGGACCGGGCCAGGGCGAGGCCGTCGGATTCCACCGGAACCCGGTCGGCGGCCACCCAGCGCCGGACCGCCCGAAGGGTCGACGCACACCGCTCGTCCTGAGGAGCCATCGCCACTCACCTCTCCCGTGTCGCAGTGGGGCGGTACTGACGTCCACCACACACCACCGCGGGACCACGGGTCATGCCTCGGAAGTTCGTGTCTTGACAGCGGGAGGAGTCTGGGGTCGAGATGTCGGCCGGGACCGGAGCGCATCGGGCCGGGCGCGACGACGGCAGGGAACTTTTGCATGGTCAGACCTCCATCAGGAGTGGGGAGTCGACTACTCACCCGCTGCCTTCAAGGTCTCAGTTGGTCCCGGTCCGCGGCCTCCCCCGCCCGGGGGTGCCGTCTCCCCCGGGCGGGGGAGGCCGGGTCGGCGTTAGGGTGAGGCCATGCCCGCCATGATCGTCCCGCCGCAGCGGACCCTGCGACTGGAACCCGTCACCGCCGACAACTTCGACGCGGTGTGCGCTGTACAAGTACGCCCCGACCAGGCCCACCTGGTCTCCCCCGTGGTCAAGTCCCTCGCCGAGGCGTACATCCACCCCACCAGCGCCTGGCCGAGGGCCGTCGTCGACGGCGACGACGTCGTCGGCTTCGTGATGGCCTTCCACGACATCGTGTGGGACCCGGCCGCCGATCCGAACGACCGGCGCAGCGGCATCTGGCGCCTGAACATCGACGCCGACCGCCAGGGCAAGGGCTACGGCCGCTTCGCCGTTGGCGCCGTCGTCGAGGAGATCCTGCGGCGCGGCACACACCGGACGGTGCACGTCAGCTGGCACGCCGGCCCCGGCAGCCCCGAACCCTTCTACCTCGGCCTCGGCTTCGCCCCCACCGGCGAACTCATAGGTGAGGAACGGGTCGGCGCACTCACCCCCGCCCCGACGGCCGGGGCCGCGCCGCAGGTGCACTGAGCACCACCGTGCCCCCGGGCCCGGGCCCGGGCGCCGGCCCGGCGCCGGGCCCGGCCGTGCCCGCACGGAACGCCTGCGGACTCATCCCCCGGACCCGTTTGAAGGCCGCGGACAGTGCGAACGCGCTGCCGTACCCGACCCGGCGGGCCACCCTCTCGACCGTGGCGTCCGGCTCCCGCAGCATGTCCGCCGCCAACGCGAGCCGCCAGCCCGTCAGATAGCCGACCGGCGGCTCCCCCATCACCTCCCTGAACCGGCGTGCCAACGACGCCCGTGACACCCCCACCCGTACGGCCAGTTCCTCCACGGTCCACCCGTGGGCCGGGTTCTCGTGCAGCAGCCGCAACGCGGGACCCACCACCGGATCGCTCTGGGCCCGGAACCAGGCGGGTGCCCCGGAGTCCGCCGCCGACGGCCACGCCCTCAACACCCCGATCAGCAGGAGGTCCAGCAACCGGTCGAGCACGACCTCCTGGCCCGGCTCCTCGCTCGAGATCTCGGAGGCGAGCAGGTCGATCAGCGTCGCGTCCGCCGCTCCCGCCGGCCTGACCAGGATCTGCGGCAGTGCGCCCAGCAGCCGGCGGCCGATCTCGTTCGGTGCCTGATAGGTGCCGCTGAGCATCACCGCCGAACCTGCGTGCTGGTGGGCCGCTCCCCATGTGCGCACGCCCAGTGCCATGGACTCCGTGACGTCCTCGCCCTCCGGTGTGCTGCACCGCTGGTCCGGTCCCACCGTCACGGTCACCGGCGTGTCCGGGGCGTCGGCCACGGTGTACGGATCCGGCCCGCGCACCACCGCCACGTCGCCCGGTGCGATCAGCACCGGCTCGCCCCCGTCGGGCAGCATCCACGCGCGGCCGCGCACCATCGTGGCGACCGACAGCGGGGCACGGTCCTCGATCCGCATGGCCCACGGCGGGTTCAGAACGGACTTGAGGAGGAAGGCACCCCGGGCCTGGGGGCCTTCGAGCAGACCGGTCAACATGTCCATGCGTACATCTTCTCCACTGCCGCCTCCGACGTTGCGGGGTGACGTGCGGTCAGGCGGACGGCACGTTCCAGACGCCGGTGGCCGCCGCCTCGCGGGCGAAGTCCGCGAAGTCCCTGGGCGCCCGGCCCAGGACCTCCTGGACCCCGTGGACCAGGTGGGCGTTGCGCCCGTCCAGGATCAGGGTGAACAGCTCGGCGAAGTCCTCCGGGAGGCCGTGCTCACGGAGTTCCGCGCGGTAGGCCTCGTCCGAGACCGGTACGTAGGCGATCTCACGGCCGGTGACCGCCGACAGCTCGGCGGCGACGTCCGCGAAGCTCATGAGCCGCGGACCCGACAGCTCGTACGTCCTGCCGATGTGCCGGTCGTCGGTCAGTGCGGCCACCACGACGTCGGCGATGTCCTCGGTGTCGACGAACGCCTCGACCCCGTCCGCGGTCGGCAGGGCGATCACGCCCGCCAGCACCGGCTCCAGGAAGAAGCTCTCGTCGAAGTTCTGGTTGAACCAGCTCGCCCGCACGATCGTCCAGTCGGCACCGGAGGCCTTCAGCTTCTCCTCACCGAGCTGTGCGGCCTCCTCGCCCCGCCCGGACAGCAGCACGAGACGGCGCGCGCCGGCGGCGACCGCCACCTCGGCGAAGGCCCCCACCTGCTCGACGGCGCCGGGGAAGGCGAGGTCGGGGTAGTAGGTCACGTACACCCGGTCGACGCCTTGCAGCGCCGGGAGCCAGGTGCCGGGCTCGTTCCAGTCGAAGGCCGGCTCCCCGCGGCGGGACCCGACCCGGACGGTCCGGCCCTGGTCCGCGAGCTTCTCGGCGACCTTGCGGCCGGTCTTGCCGGTGCCCCCGATGACGAGAGTGACGGCCTGGTCGGTGGTCTGCGTGTCGTTCTTCGTCGTGTTCGTCATGACCTCAGTCAAGTCGAACAGATCGAGACGGAACATAGCCGAAAGGCTCATCCGCATACGCGAGCGTCTAAGCAGGGGTGGCGGTCAGTTCTTCCCAGCACGACCGCAGCTGTTCCTGGAGGCACGCGACACGGGCGGGTTCGCAGCACAGGACCAGGACGAGCCTGCCGAGTGCGGTGCTGTCGGGCTTCCGCGTGTACGACCAACGCCTTCCGGCGCTCAGCAGGGTCCTGAAGAGCACGAGCCGGTCGTCGGGGTCGTCCGGGAGTGCGGCATCGACGGCCTCGGCGGCCTCGGCGATCAGGACGCGGTGATCCGCGGGCAGCCAGTGCAGATCACGCAAGCAGTCGGAGAGGGCATTGCACCGCGCGACCGGGGGCGGCGTGGACACGTGTGGACAGCGGTGGGCAGTCGAGGGCGCCGGCGGGGCTGGAGAGTGGACAGCGTTCGACGCGACGGTGTGTGACGGGTGAGGCGGCGCGCCAACGCGCTCGACCGGCACCCGCACCCGCACGCCCGCTCACGAAGGAGTCCATCATGACATCCCGCCCGCTGCGTACCGTCACCGTGCTGGCCGCCGCCGCTGCCCTCTGCGGCACCGCCTCCACCGCCCATGCGGCGCAGGACGACAACCGGCGTACGCCGGGGATCGTCATGGCCTGGGCCGATGCCTGGAACGGCACCGATCCGCGGGCCCTCGGCGCCCTGTTCACCGCCGACGGCACCTACACCGACGAGGCCGTGGCCGTCACCTTCCGCGGCCGCAAGGAGATCTCCGGGTGGAAGGCCCGCGCCGACTCCCTCATCGACAACGTCCACGTCACCGTCCGCTCCACCCGCTCCGCCGGGGGCCGCGTCACCGTCCAGGCCGTCTACTCCGGCCACCTCAAGGGCGCGCCCAAGCCGTTCGCCGTACCGATGACCACCGTCCTCGACCTCGACGGGAACCGCTGCCGGATCGCCTCCGACAAGGACCACTACAGCCTGGCCACCGTCCTGCGCCAGTCCGGCCTGCCCGCCGACTGGACGCCGCCCGCCAACTGACGCCCGGCCCGGCTCCGGCAGGCCGGGCGGGAGGCCGCCGCGCTGGTGGCCCGACCTCCGTCAGGCCGCCGGGACCGTGGCCGTCGGCGTGTTCCAGCCGGAGATCCGCAGCCTGGGCGCGGCCCCGCGCAGGTCCGCCGTCCGGTAGGTGGCCGTGAGCGTGGCCGACTCCCCCGGCCAGAGGCTGACCTGGTTGTCGGTCCACCGCACCGGCAGCACCGGCTCTCCCCGCGCCCCCACCAGGTGGACGTCCGTGAGCAGGGCCGGGGTGGCGCCGGGGCCCGTACGGCGCAGGGTCACGGTCGTCGTGGACGTCCCCGAGGCGTTCGCCCTCGTCGAGGCCGTGGCGGCGACCGTCGTGCGCGCCATGGAGTTCAGCCCGCGGAGATCGGCGTAGGAGGTGGTGGGCGTGTGGTACCAGTCGCCGCGCTCGTGGTCGAGGACGTCCGCCGCGGTGGAGAGCCAGTAGACGTTGCGGCTGACTTCCCGTCCGGCCGCGTCGCGCAGGAGCAGCCTGGCCAGGTAGGTGGTGGGCAGGCCGGGCACCGTCTCGGGGAGCGTCAGCGCCGTGCTGCTCGCACCGCCGCCGGCGACGCTCAGGCCGGTCACCGTGCGGTCGTACACCCGCGTTCCGTCGGATGCGAAGAGCGTCGCCCGGGCCGTCAGTCCGATCGCCGGCGCGGTCCGGTTGTTGACGACGGACACCGCGTGGTTGTCGTAGCCGTACTGGACGTGCAGGGGCTCGTTGGCCTTCTTCGCGCCGAAGTAGGCACCGCCCTGGTCGAGGTAGCGGTCCACGAGCTGCCAGTGCAGCGAGGTCCAGCCGCTGTTGAACATCCAGTAGATGACGCCGGTGGAGGGGTCCTGGGGGTCCTTGGCGTTGCGGGAGTACGCCTCGAACTGGGCGCGCACGTTCTCGTACTGGGCGAGCTGCGCCTTGCGTACGTAGTCCTCCAGGCTCGCCGGGGCTCCGTAGCGGGCGGTGAGGGCGGCGTCGTAGAGCTCCAGCGTGTCGAAGGTGGCGGACGGGGAGCGGTGGTACTGGACTGCGGCCGGGTCCTTCCAGAGGGTTTCGAGCTCGGCCGGGGTCATCATGCGGCGGAGCGTGTCGAGGGTGGGGATGTCCGGGCCGGCGCTGGTCTCGGAGTTGAAACCGCTCGCTCCGCCTTCGCGCTTGTCGTACCAGTAGCCGGGCGGGACCCAGTCGTACGGTCCGGTCATCTTCATGCCGGAGCGGCCGGTGATCGGGGACGCGGCGTCCGCGGCGGCGGGGATCACCGGGGCGGTCCAGTCGGCGGCTTTCAGCGCGTCGAGGTATCCGCGCTCGATCTCCTCGTTCGGGGCGGCGTCGCTGCCGATGAGGAAGGAGACCACGCTGGGGTGGTGGCGCAGGCGGGCGGCTTCGGCGGCCATCGAGGCCCTGGCGACGGTGTGGTCGGCGGCGGTCCACCGCTCCCCCGCCCCGTCGCGGTTGAACTCGCCCTCCCATTTGGTGCAGCACTCCCAGCCGGGGAGGGTGAGGATGCCGTGGCGGTCGGCGAGGTCGAAGAACTCGTCGGGCTCGATGTGCCCTTCCAGCCGCAGGATGTTCAGGCCCAGGTCGAGGGCGTACTGGAGGCGGTCCTCGACGTAGGTCGGGTCCCAGCGCAGGAACGCGTCGGGTGACCAGCCGGCGCCCTTGAGGAGGAGCGGGCGGCCGTTGATCACGTACTGGCGGGCGCCGTCCGCGTTGAGGGGCGCTCGTACGTCGCGGATGCCGAAGGCCTGGTGGGCGGTGTCGGAACGGGCGCCGTGCACGGTGGCGGTGAGGTCGAGCGCGTACATCGGCTGGCGGCCCATGCGGGCCGGCCACCACACGCGGGGCGATTTCAGGCGCAGCGCCGGGTGTTCGGCGGGGGTGAGGACCACCGCCCTGGTCTCGTGGGGTGGGAGGGTGACGCGGGTGGCGACGGCCGCCCCGGCCACGGTGGCGGACACGGTCGTGGTGACGGTGGCGTCGGAGTCGTTGCGCACCCGTGCCTTGACGGTCAGTTCGGCCGAGGCCATGGACGGCATGGCCAGTGCGGTCACCACGTGCGCGTCGCGCACGGTGACGGGGCCGGCGCGGCGGACGGTGACGTCGCGGACGATGCCCATGTTCTCGTCCGGCGGCGGCTGCAGCCAGTCGAGCCAGCCCATCGTGAGGTGCTTGCGCGGATTGTTGGGCCGGATCCGGAAGGCGACCGTGTTGGTGCCCCGCCGGACGAGGGCGGTGATGTCGAACTCGTGCCGGGTGTAGGCACCGGCGACCGTGCTCGCCGTGGCGATCCGGCGGCCGTTGACGAAGACGTCGGCGGCGGAGATCACGCCGCTGAAGTCCAGGTGGGTACGGGCGGTGGTGTCGGCGACGGTGAAGTCGGAGCGGTACCACCAGGGAACGGTGAAGTCCGCGGCGGGGATCAGTTCCTGCTGGGTGGAGCGGAAGGGGTCCGGGTACACGCCGGCCGCGAGCAGCGCGGCCAGCACGGTGGAACGGGGGCCCGCGGGATACCAGCCGGTGGCCGGGTAGCCGGGGCTGGACACGGTTTCCGCCGGGTCGGCGACCTTCGCGGTGGACTGGACGGCGTAGCCGGAGAGCGGGGTGGCGCTGCCGGGTACTGCGGGCACGACGGTCGTCGCGGCCACCGTACGGGGCGCAGGCCCCGCGTGAGGGGCGGTGGGAGCCGCGGCGCCGGTGGTACCCGCGGTGAGGACGAGGACCAGGCCGGCCACGGCGAGGGCGACGGTCCTCGCATGCCGGTGGCGGTGGCGGTGGGCGAGGCGGTGGAGCACGGGGCCTCCCGCGGGACCGGGCCCGGGATCGCGTGCGGCCGCGGGCGGGCGCGGCCGATCCACGGGGGTGTGGGCTGCTCATCGGGGGTGGGGACGTCCCGCCCGCTGCGCGGCGGCCGGTCCGGAGGTCACCGAGTCTGCCACGGTCGCTGCCGCGTACGGCGGCGACAGCCCGGGCGTCGCCGAACCTCTTCCGGGACTGTCCCGAGCCCCACCCATCCGTTCCCTGTATCCCGGGTCCCGGGTCCCGCTCAGGCGAGCGCGACGGCCGGGTAGTCCTCGGTGTACGACTCGCCGTCCGCGCCGTAGTAGGTGCAGGTGCGGGCGGCGGTGTCGACGTCGTACCAGACGACGCCCGCGTTCCAGCAGCCCCGGACGAACTCGGGGAACGTGGTCTCCCCGGCCTGGTCGGCGCGCAGGGCCGCGATCAGGCCCGCCCGGTCGAAGGGCGGCACGACGGCGAAGCCGGTGACCAGCGGTTCGCCCTGGACGACGACGTTGCCGTGCCCGGTCAGGTAGAGGAAGGCGTTGGAGGGGACGGCCATGCGGCAGCGGGTCACGCCGGCCTCGCGCAGGCTCTCGGCGAGGTGGGGAAAGCCCCCGACCTTGGGCCGCACGGCCGCTCCGCGCTCGAGGGCGGCCTGCAGATGACGGATCGCATCGATTTCATTCATGACACCATGATGCCAGACAGACAACATGTTGTCGAAAGTGGACGCGCCCGCCGGATCCGCACCGCGGTTGTCAGACCCCCTCGGTACGGTCGGCACATGAGAGCTACGGCAACGTTCACCGTCACCGCGTTCGCCCCGACCGGGCTGACGCCCGAGCCGGCCGTACCCACCGGGCTGCCGGTGGGCGTGGCGACGATGGAGAAGCACTTCGAGGGAGCGGCGGCGGGCCGCTCGGCGACGCTGTTCACGTCCGCGTTCGACCACGGGACCGGCGTCGGCACCTACGTGGCCATGGAATCGTTCGAGGGCTCGCTGGACGGGCGGGAGGGGGCGTTCAACTTCGTGCACTCTGCGACGACGTCCGGCAGCGACCGCACCGCGGAGTTCTTCCACATCGTGCCCTCCAGCGGCACGGGCGGCCTGACGGGGATCTCCGGATCCGGAGGGATGGCCGTCGACGCCGACGGCACGCACCGCATCTGGTTCGACTACCTGCTCGACTGACGGAAACCGGCGACGGGCGCGGACCACCACCCGCCGTCCGTCGCCCGATCCGCCGCGACCGCGCGCCGATCGGCGCTCCGCCCGCGCGGCCCGGCCGACCTATCCTCCAGACATGGAGGCACTCGCCGCACGGCTGTCGCAACTGGACGCGCACGCGGAAGGCGCGATCCGCGTCGTCGCGTTCTACGACACGCTGATGCGGCGGCGGGTGGACCTGCCCGCACTGGCCCGGTCCTCGGCGGGGCTGGCCGAGTGCGTGGCCGGGGTCCGGCTGCACGGCTCGGGGCGGGTGGTCCGGAGCTCGCCCGACGGCGCCGACGCGTCCGCCCCGCCGGGCTCCGCGTCCACCGCCGCGCCCGTCACCCTCGACGAGGAGGAGATCGGCACGGTCTGGCTGGAGCGCCCAGGCCCGCCCAACCCGCTCGACGAGGTACTGCTGGACCGGCTCGCCATCGCCGTCGCCGCGGTGGTCGAACGGTACGGCCCGGCCCGCACCACCATGGCAGACCCCGCCCTGGTGGAGTTGGTCGTCAGCTCCGACTGCGACGAGGCCGCCCGGGCCCGGGCGCTGCGCCTGCTCGGTTTCGCGGCGGACCTGCCCGTCCGTGTAGCCGCCGTACGGTCGGAACTCCCGCTGGACCGGGTCGCCGGCCTGCTCTGCCCGGGGCGCCCGGTGAAGGCGGCGCCGCTCGCCGGCGTCGGCGTCGTCCTGGCCACCGTCACGGCATCGCAAACGGACCGGCTTCCCGAGCCCCTCCCCGCGGACGTCCGCGTCGGCATCGGCGCCGCCGACGACCCGGCCCGGTGCTGGCAGGAGGCCCGGACCGCCCTCCGCTTCACGGGCGCACGCCAACCGGTCGTCCGCCACGACGAGCTGGGGGCGCTGGCCCTTCTGGCCGAAATCCCCCGGGAGGCCGCGCGCGCCAACGGCGACGTGGCCGCGATCGCCCGCCTGGCCCGCAACCCGGAGGACCTGGAGACCCTGGACGCCTTCTGCGCCACCGGCTCCCTGCGCCGGGCGGCCGACCGCCTCCACCTGCACCACAGCAGCGTCGCCCGCAGGATCGAACAGATCACGAAGGCCCTCGGCATCGAACTGACCGGTCCCGCCGGGCTGATGCGGGCCGGGCTGGCCCTCACCGCCTGGCGCCTGCTGGACGACTGACCGCACGGGCCGAAAGAAGGCCCACGCCGCAAAAATTGTTGAATGTTGCCACAATGGCTAGGAATCTTCGCTCAATTTGGTGACTTGCGCACTGATGTTTCATCATCATGACTGCACGTCAGCTTTCGACGTGCGTCGAGGAGGCGGGGGCGCCGGGGGGTCCCCCGTTCGTACCGGTCGATGCGGCAGGCGAGTCCTCGCACTCGCCGTGCCCCACCGTGGCTCCCGTCCCACTTCCGTCACCTAGGCAAAGGCCCATGTCCGTCCAGCAACTCTCGGACCTCATACGTTTCGCCCGTCACAACTCGCCCTTCTACCGGGACCTCTACGGTTCCCTTCCGCTGCACGCCGACCGTCTCACCGACCTTCCGGTGATCGACCAGGCGGCGTTCTGGGCGGCCAACACCCTGCACGACAACCGCGTACTGACCGGCCCGCTCAGCGAGGCCACGGTCTACAAGACCGGCGGCACCACCGGATCCCCCAAGTTCTCCGTCTACACCCGGGACGAGTGGCGCACCTTCGTCACCTCCTTCGGACAGGGCCTCGTGGACGCGGGACTGCGTCCGGGACACCGCGTCGCCGACCTCTTCTACGCCGGGGAGCTGTACGCCAGCTTCCTGTTCGTCCTCGACTCGCTCGCCCACGCCCCCGTGGACAACGTCCGCCTGCCCATCGGCGGCGGCGCCCCGCTGGAGTCGACGATCCCCACGCTGCGCGATCTCGCCGCGCAGGTGCTCGCCGGTACGCCCACCACCCTGTGCCGGCTCGCCGAACAGGTCGTCGCCTCCGGCGTCCGCCTCGACTCCGTCGAGCTGCTGCTCTTCGGCGGCGAGGCGCTCTTCGACGACCAACGGCGCCTGCTGGCCGCCGCGTTCCCCGGGGCGGAGGCCCGCTCCGTCGGCTACGCCAGCGTGGACGCCGGCCTGCTCGGACGGCCCGTGCCCGGCGCCGACGCGCGGGTGCACCGGGCCTTCACCCCGTACTCGGTCGTCGAGATCCTCGACGACTCCACGGACGAGCCCGTCACCGAGCCGGGCCGCCCCGGCCGGGTCGTCGTCACGAGCCTGTTCCGCCGCCTGATGCCGATCATCCGCTACCCCGCGGGCGACCGGGCCGAGTGGACGGGCACCGGTCCCGGGCACTTCCGGATCCTCGGCCGCGCCGAGGAGGGCGTGCGCGTCGGGCCCGTGTCCCTCTACACGCAGGACGCCCAGGACGCCGTGGCCGCGGCCGACACCGCCGGGCAGGTCGTCGGCCTGCAGCTCGTCGTCCGCCGCTGGGAGGGCCGCGACGGGCTCGTCCTGCGGCTGGCGACCGCCCCCGGCGACGAACGGGACCCGGAGCGCCGCGAGTCCCTCGCGCGGGCCGTCGTCACGGAGCTGGAGTTCGTACGGCCGCTGTATCCGGACAGTGTGCGGGCCGGGTTCGTGCACCCGCTGTCCGTGGAGTGGGCGCGCCACCGCGACCTGGCCGTCAACCCGCGCTCGGGCAAGCTCGTCCGGGTCCTCGACGAGAGGCCGACCGCATGACCGCCTCGCCTGCTTCCCCCGCTTCCCCCGATTCCCCTGCCTCCCCCGCCGTCCCCGCGGCCGTGCCCCCCGGCCGCCGCACCCCGCTGATCCTGCGCAACCGCGCCTTCGCCGCCGTGTGGCTGGGCCAGGTGCTCACCCAGGCCGCCGTGCGCATGTTCCAGGTCGGCGTCTCCTGGTGGATCGTCGCCTACGCCGTGCAGGGCGCCCGCGGTGCGGCCTCCGGGCTGTTCATGGCCCTGTGCACCCTGCCCGCCGTGGTGCTGGCGCCCGTGGTGGCCCGTACGGTGGCCGGGTTCGCCCACCGTTCGGTGCTGCGGACCGCCGCCGGCCTGGCCGCGCTCACCGCGGGCGGCCTCGCCGTGTGGGCGCAGGGCGGCGGACCGCCGCTCGCGGGGGTGTACGCCGCCGCGCTCGCCCTGGCCACCTGCCAGGCGTTCTTCGACCCCTGTCTGACCACCTCGGTGCCCGAACTCGTCGACGACGCCGACATCGAGACGGCGACCGGCTTCGAGCTCTCCACGCAGTCCCTCGCCGGTCTCGGCGGCGCGCTGCTCGGCGCCCTGACGGTCGACCGGGCCGGTGTGGCCGGTCTCGCCGCGGGCTGCGCGGCCGCCTACGCGGGCGCCGCCCTCCTCGTCACGAGCGCCCGCTTCCGCAATGCGGTGGCGGCCGCGGCCGGCCCGGACGCGCCGCCGGCGCAGCGCCCGCTGCGCCGCATCCTCGGCGAACTGCCCTACGTACGGCGGATCCTGGTCTGCTTCACCGCGGCGAACCTGTTCACCGCCGCCGTGTTCGTCGTCATCCCGCTCTACACCCGCTCGGTCCTGCACGGCGGTGGCGGAACGGTCGCCCTGCTGGAGGCCGCGCTGGGTGCGGGCGCCCTCGTCGGCGCCTTCACCGGCACCCGTGTGCCCGGGCGGCCCACGGTCGCCGGCGCCTGGTGCCTGGGGCTGATGGCCCTCGCCCTGGCGCTGCCCGGCCTGTTCGCCCACCGCATGGTCGTCGCGGGCGCCCTGGCCGTGGCCGGGTGGTGCGCCGGGGCCGTCAGCGTCCGCTTCGTGGCCCTCTTCCAGCGGCTGGTGCCCACCGCCGACAAGCCGGGCTTCTTCGCCGTGATGCAGGCCGTCCTGGGAGCCTCCCTGCCGGTGGCGTCCCTGGTGTTCGGCTCCGCGGGCGACCTGCTCTCCCCGCAGACGCTGTGCCTGGTGCAGGGCATCGGCCTGCTGCCCGCAGCCTGCGCGCTCGCCCTGCTGGGGTCCGGTGCGCCCGCGCCCGAGCCCTCGGTGGCGCCGGAAGCCGTCGGAGGCGCCCGGTGAACCCCGTCATCACCCCGGCCACCGCCGCCGACATCGCCGAACTGCGCCAGCTCTACTACGCGGTCTACGGACCGCACTACCCGGTGGCGCTCGGCACCGACCCGGCCGAGATGGCCCTGCTCATGGCGGACCCGCACTCGCTGTGGCTCGTCGCCCGCTGCGCCGCCACCGGGGCGCTGGCCGCGTCCGCCGCCATCCACGGCGAGGCCGGCAGCCGCATCGCCCGGCTGGAGGGCATCGCCGTGCACCCCGAGCACCGCTCGGCCGGTCTGGCCGCCACCCTGACCGAGGCGCTCTGCGCGCAGATGCTGGACACGGGCCGGCTGGACTCGGTGTACGCGACCGTCCGCACCGTCGGCTCCGGTCCGCAGCGGGTCGTCGCCCGCAACGGCTTCCGTCCGCTGGGCATCCTGCCCAACGCCGTGGATCTCCGCAGCCGCGAGAGCCTCGCGCTCTACGCGCGTCACTCCCCCGGTGTGCTCGACCGCCGGGTGCCCGTCACCGAAGTGCCCGCCGTGCTGCTGCCGTTGCTGCGCACGGCCGGGGAGGCCCTCGGCATCGGCTACCCGCAGGTGCGCGCGGCCTCCGGCCCGCTGCCGGCGCCCGCGGCGCGCGGGGCCGTCGAGCGGCTGGAGATGATCGAGGCGCCGGCGTTCGTGCGCCGACGCTTCCGCGAGCGCTTCCCGGGCGCGGAGGGCTGGTTCTACCCGCTGCACACCCCGAACGTGCTGCTCACGCCCGAGGACGGCCGGTTCGAGGTGTACGCCTACCTCAACCGCGCCGGCGGGTACTGCTCCCTGCTGACCGCCCACCCCGACCCGGCGGCCGCGGCCGCCCACCTCGAACCCGTCACCCGCGCCCTGGCGCGGGCGGGCGCCGGGTACGTGGAGGCGCTGGTACCGCTCGCCCACCAGGAGGCCCTCTCCGCCTTCCTGGCCCAGGGGTTCGTCGCCGGAGCCCTCTATCCGGCGATGCGGGCGGACGGCGACGGATTCCACGACTACGCCGTCCTGTCCCGCTCCAGCGAGCGGATCGACTTCCGCGGCGTCGCTGTCGAACCGCCCCTCCAGCCCTATCTGGACTGCTACGCGTCGGCCTGGGCGTCGGCGCACCTGCCCACACCATCCGAGGTTGCCCCATGAACCGCATGAACCCCCATCTCGCGCCGGTCTCGGTACCCGACCCGGCCCTCCTGCCCCACGTACAACAGCTGTGCGACCTGGCCGACCCCTACGCCCACGGGCCCGCGGTGGACGAGCTGTTCGCCGCCGCCATGGCGGAGACCAACGCCTGGCACACCGAGCGCTCCCCGTTCTTCCGCTCCCTGTACGAGGCGACCGCCCCGGCGGAGCCGTACCGCACGCCGCTCGTCCACGCGAACTTCTTCAAGCGCCACGAGGTGCTCTCCATCCCGCGCGAGGACGTCGAACTGCACCTGACCTCCTCCGGCACCACCGGCCAGAAGTCGCAGATGTTCTTCGACCACTGGACGATCCGCTCCGCTCAGCGCATGGTCGCCCGGATCTTCGAGCGCAACGGCTGGATCACCCCCGACCAGGAGGTCAACTACCTCCTGTACAGCTACGAGCCGGCCCCGTCGCTGAACCTGGGCACCGCCTTCACCGACAACTACCTCTGCGACTTCGCCCCGGCGCGCAGCGTCGAGTACGCGCTGCGCAACACCGGTGGCGACCACGAGTTCGACCCCTTCGGCTGCATCGCCGCGCTGCGCCGCTTCGAGCGGGAGGACGCCCCCGTCCGCATCCTCGGCTTCCCCGCCTTCCTCTTCTTCACCCTGGAGCGGATGCGGGCCATGGGGATGGCGCCGCTGCGCCTGCCCGAGGGCTCGCTCGTCGTCCTCGGCGGCGGCTGGAAGGGCCACGCCGACCGGCGCATCGAGAAGGAGGAGCTGTACGCGCGCGTCACCGAGCAGCTCGGCATCCCGGGTGAGCGGATCCGGGACACCTTCGGGTCGGTGGAGCACTGCATCCCGTACATCGAGTGCGACCACCACCGGCTGCACGCCCCCGTCTGGTCACGGGTGACGATCCGCTCCACCCGGAACCTGGAGCCCCTGTCGTACGGGGAGCCCGGCTACCTGCACCTGGTGTCGCCGTACATCACCTCGGTGCCGGCGCAGAGCGTGGTCATGGGCGACCTCGCCTCCCTGCAGCCGGGCGAGGCGTGCGGGTGCGACCTGGAGACCCCCTGGTTCACCGTGCACGGCCGTGCCGGGGTGAGCCGCAACCGGAGCTGCGCCGTGGCCGCGGCGGAACTGATGAAGGGAATGGCGTGAGCATGAGCGTGCACCACCACTACTGGCAGGGCTCCTTCGTCGGCGACGAGGAGGCGGGGCGCCGGCTGGCCGACCTGCCGGCCGCCGTCGAGGCCGCGCTGGCGACGGAACTGGACACCGAGACCGTCCTGGCGGCCTGCGACGCCCTCTCCGCCGCCCTGTGCGACGCGGACCACGCCGTGCACGGCCGGCTCGCCGCACACCTGCCGGAGGGCGAGGACCCGGCGGTCCTGGCCGAGCTCGGCGCTCTCCTCGGCCGGCGTGAGCTGACCCGCAAGCTGCGCCGGGAACTGGGCGACACGGCTCCGGGCCGGCTGAACCGGGCCGATCCGCGCGAGACGGTCTACGAGGCGTGGGCGCCCGTCGGCCTGGTCGCCCACATCGCCCCGGGCAACGCCGCCACGGTGGCACCGCTGAGCATCGTCGAGGGCCTCCTCGCCGGCAACGTCAACATCCTCAAGACCAGCAGCGCCGACACCCTGCTCACCCAGCACCTGATGGCCGAGCTGGCGGCCCTGGACCCCAGTGGCGCGCTGGCCGCGCGGATCGTCGTACTGCGGTTCCCGTCGTCCCGACAGGACTGGCTGCGTCTGATGTGCGCGCCCGCCGACGCGGTGGCGGTGTGGGGCGGAGAGGGCGCCGTGGAAGGTGTGGCGGCCCATGTGCCGGCCGGTTGCCGGCTCGTGGAGTGGGGGCACCGGATCTCCTTCGCCTACCTGACGGGTGACGCCTGGTCGGACGCCGTCACGCTCGGCGCCCTCGCGGACGACGTGTGCCTGCACGAGCAGCAGGCCTGCTCCAGCCCCCAGGTGGTCTACCTGGACACCGAGGACGAGGGCGACGTGTTCGCCTTCGCCGAGCGGTTCGCGGCCGTGCTCGCGGCCCGGCCGCCGGCCGTGGGTGCCGCGGCGACGGACGGGCCGGACCCGGCCGAGGCGGCCGAGCTGACCACCACCGAGCTGATGGCCCGGCTGGAGGAACACCTCGGTCTGACGCGGGTGTTCGCCGCGCCGGACGGCTCGTGGCGGGTCATGGCCGACACCCGGTCCCCGCTCACCGCCTCGCCCCTGCACCGCAGCGTCTGGGTCAAGCCGCTGCCGCGCAAGCGGATGATCGCCACCCTGCGCCCGATGCGCCGCTACCTGCAGACCGCGGGCCTCGCGGGCAGCCGGACCGACATCGCCGAGCTCTCGCGCACCGCCCTGGCCGCGGGTGTCACCCGGGTGACACCGGTCGGCGCCATGCTGGAGAGCTACGCGGGCGAGCCGCACGACGGCGTGTACGCCCTCCAGCGCTACAGCCGCCGTGTCGCGGTCCAGACCGACCCGGCCCTCTTCGCCACCACCGCCTGCCTCGACGACCTGGCCCGGCCCGTCGTCCTGCCGCCGCCCTCGGGCCCGCTGCTCGGCAAGGAGGACGTGCAGGAGCCGGCCCGGCGGGTGGCGCGCGCCGATGCCGAGCTGTTCTTCCGCAGCGGCGGCAGCACCGGGGCGCCCGCGCTGTCGGTCTTCAGCTACGACGACTACGACACCCAGATGCACGCGGCGGCCCGCGGCCTGCTCGCGGCCGGATACGACCCGGTCGGGGACCGCACCGCCAACCTCTTCTACTGCGGCGCCATGTACGGCAGCTTCATCAGCTTCTTCTCCGTGCTGGAACGCCTCGGCGGGGTGCAGCTGCCGCTGTCGGCGGGCCCCGACCACCGGGCGACGGCGCAGGCGCTCATCGACCACGGGGCCGACACCCTCTTCGGGATGCCCTCCTACCTGTGGCAGCTGCTGCACGCCGAGAAGGACGCGCTGCGTGCCTACGGCGGCCTGCGCAAGGTCTTCTACGGCGGCGAGCACTTCACGCCGGAGCAGCAGCGCACGCTGAAGGACACCTTCGGCGTCGAGGTGATCCGCTCGATCACCTACGGCAGCACCGACCTCGGGCCCCTGGGCTACCAGTGCACCGAGAGCACCGGCGGCGTCCACCACCTGCACGCCGACCTGCACACCATGGAGATCCTGGACCTGGCCGAGGACCGGCCGGTGGCGCCGGGCGAGACGGGCCGACTGGTCTTCACCACGCACGCCCGGCGCGGCCAGCAGCTGGGCCGCTACGTGATCGGCGACCTCGGCCGGGAGATCCCGGGCCGCTGTCCGTGCGGGCGGCACGCGCCCCGCTTCGAGCTGCGGGGCCGCACGGGTGACGTGATGCGGGTGGCGACGTACTTCCTGAACCACCGCCGCTTCCTCGACCTGGCCGGGGAGAACGGCGGCCACCGCGGCGAACTGCAGGTCCGGCTCGACGCCGCGGACGCGCGCGAGCGGCTGACCGTACGGGTGGAGCGCACCGGGGCGACGGATCCGGAGCGGCTGCGGGAGGTGTTCCTGGCCGGCTACCCGGAGCTCCGGTCGGCCGTCGCGGAGCGGCTGCTGGACCTGGTCGTCGAGGCCGTCGACGGTGCCTCGCTGGACCGGAGCCCGACCAGCGGCAAGCTGCTGGCCGTGGTCGACGCCCGCAGGTAGGCCCCGTACCGCGGCCCGCCGCCGCTCCCGGCCCGGCGGCGGGCCGCCGTTTCGATGCAGAAACACTGCGAGTTGCAGCGGGGCGCCCGGGCGCGTGACCGTGGGGTCCTCGGGGATCCGTGCACCGTGATCACCCACGCGTCATCGGCCCGGTCGGGGCCGGGCCGATGACCGGCCGAGAGGAGGACCCATGTCCTCGCCACTCGTACCGCCGGGAGAGACACCCCCGGCCGAGGGATCCATCTCCTCCGCCCACCAGGAACGCCGCGACGGCGGGATCTGGGAACACCCGGGGGCGTTCCTGGTCCTCATCGTCATCGGGGCCGTCCTGGTCGCCTTCTTCTTCGTCGCCCGTGCCGCGGGCTGGTGAGCCCGCGGCGCCCCAAGGAGCACGTCATGAACATCTCGTACGCACGCCGCCGTGTCGGCGCGGTCGTCGCGGCCGTGGCGCTTCCGCTGTCCCTCGCGGCCGTGGCCCCGCAGGCGTGGGCCGCGAACACCGCCGAGGCCTTCGGCCCCGGCTGCGCCGCCCTGCCGAAGGAGGGCCCGGGAAGCCCGTCCGTGATGGCCGGGCAGCCGGTCGCCACGGCGGCCGCGGGCAACCCCGAACTGTCCACCCTGGTCGCGGCCGTGAAGCAGGCCGGCCTCGTGGACACGCTCGACAAGGCCAAGGACATCACCGTCTTCGCGCCGACCAACGCGGCCTTCGCCAAGATCCCCAAGGCACAACTGGACAAGGTACTGGCCGACAAGGCCGCACTGACGAAGATCCTCACCTATCACGTGGTGGGCTCGACGGTCGACAAGGCCGACCTGGCCGACGGATCGTTCAAGACGCTGGAGGGCGGCACGCTGACCACCGGTGGAAGCGGCGACTCGTACAAGGTCAACGGCACGGCCGCGATCGTCTGCGGCGACGTCGCGACGTCCAACGCCACCGTCCACGTCGTCGACACCGTGCTGATGCCGAAGTAGGCCGCGCACGCCGCGGGATCCGTCAGGTGGTCAACGGGCCGGCCACGGCCGCGCAGTGGCGGGCGAGGACGTCCAGTGCCTCGCGCAGGCCGGCCGGGCGGAGCATGCCGGGACCCGGAGCCCGACCGCCCCAGCCCGGCCCGGCGAGCACCACCAGCGGGCGGGTGCGGGCGCCCCGGACGCCGAAGGCCGTCCCGGCGACCTGGCGGGCCAGGGTGCGGTCGGCGGTGCGCCGGGACTGGGACCAGAGGACCACCGCGGACGGCCCGGTCCTGCGCACCGAAGCGGCGAGGGCCTCGGCCGGTACCGCGGCGCCCAGCATCCGCATCGGCAGCCCGCGCTCGGCGAGTCCGGCGGCGAGCGCTTCGAGCGGCAGGGAGTGCTGCTCGCCGGGCATGCAGGCCATCAGTACCGGCGCCGCGTCCCGGGGGCCCGGCCGGGCGTGGCCGACGACCTGCCGCAGGACGGTGGAGACGTGCCACGACAGCAGGTGCTCCACCTCGACGTAGCGGTCGCCGGAGGACTCCCACTTGCGGCCCACCGCGTGCAGGGTCGGCGCGATGACCTCCTCCCAGGCCGCCACGAGCCCGTGGCCCCGCACCAGAGCGGCCAGCAGCTCGTCCATGGCCGGGCCGTCGAGCCGGACCGCCGCGCGGGCCAGGCCCCGGAACTCCTGCCGGATGTCCCCGAGGGGCAGTCCGCCGCCCGGTCCGGGGCCGCCGGTACGGCGCGTCTCGGCGGCCGGCGCCGGTTCGGGGTCCGCCGCGGGGGAACGGTTCGCCCGGGCCAGCGCCACGCCGGCGGCCTCGGACGGGGACACCCCCGAGGTGGTGAGCCGGCACATGTCCTCCAGGACGGCGACGTCCTCGACGGTCCAGCGCCGGTGCCGGCCGCCGTCGCGTACGGCCGGGCCCATGCCGTAGCGCCGGTCCCAGGACCTGAGGGTGGTGGGCGAGATCCCCAGGCGCCTGGCCACGGCCCCCGTCGTCAGGCGGGGAGTGCGGGAAGCACGGGAATTCGGCGGAGCGGGGGGCGACTTCTGGGGCATGGGGCCACCTCCGGATCGGTCACCAGCCCAGGCTCCCGGGCACGCCCTTGAACGGGCCCGTGATCTCGTCCGTGATCCACCCGCCGTAGAAGCCGCCCGGCTGGGCCCGGACCCGCTCCCCGTCCACGGTGCACGCCTCGACCCGGTCGGCGTGGAACGCGAGATGGCCGGTGATCGGCGCGTAGTCGGGCCGTGGAGCCTCGTAGCTCCAGGCGATGTCGGGCGCGGGCGCGGTGCCGAGTTCCGGGCCGAGCCGCCAGTAGGTGGCCGTGCCCTTCCACTCGCACACGCTCCGGTGCTCCGAGGCCCGCAGGAGTTCGGCGCGTACGTCGGCCCGCGGGATGTAGAACACGGGCGGATGGCTGGTCTCCAGGACGCGCAGGCAGCGCCGGGAGTCGGCCAGCGCCACTCCGGCGTACCGCACCACCACGTGCCGTGTGTCGGGCTCGATCCGGGGCGGGCGCGGATAGTCCCAGACCGATTCCGTCGCCGCCCTGTCCGTGCCGTTCGTTCGCATGAGGACCTCCCGTCCCTACCGTGTCCCGCCGGCCGGCGGGTCCGCGGCGTGCCGCCCGGCCCGGACCAGGAAGACCTCGTCGGGGAAGCACCAGGCCCAGTCCTCGTCCGGTGCGAGCGACACGACCACAGGGTGCCCGCTCTCCACGTGGTGCGCGTAGGAGTGGCGGCCCCTGGAGCTGTCGCAGCAACCGATGTACCCGCAGGTCACGCACTGCCGCAGTCGGGTCCAGGGCAGCCCGCGCGGCAGGCACCCCGAGCATCCGGCGGACGGCGCGGCCGGGGCCGTGCTCCCGTCCGCCAGGAGGTCGAGGTGCGCGCAGGCGCGCCCGTCCGGGCGCCCCGCGTCGGGCGCGACCTGCCACCGTCCGGGTCGGCCCATCGAGCCTCCGCTCCGCGTTCGTCCGGGGGCGTCCGCCGTTCGGGACACTCTTGCGTCCCCTCTTCGGCCGGAGCGCCGCGAACGGATGCGACGCCGTCCCGAAGGATGCGGGGTGCGTCCGAAAGACCCGGCAGCCGGGAAGGGACAACGAGGACGTAATCCGACGTGATCCACCGCATGAGGAAGGGCGGCCACATGACCGCGGCGCACTGGCTCTTCGGCGATCAGCTGGGCCCTGCCTTCACCTCCCCGGGGAACGGCGGGATCCCGCGCGACGCCCGCCTGGTCATGATCGAATCGCGGGCCGTGTTCCGGCGGCGGCGCTTCCACCGGGCCAAGGCGCACCTGGTGCTCTCGGCGATGCGCCATCGTGCCGCCGAGCTGGGCGACCGCGTGGTCTACGTCAAGGCGGACACCTACCGCGAGGGCCTGCGCCGGGCCGTCGGCCGCTCGCCCGTCACCGTGTTCCACCCGACCTCCCGGGCGGCCGCGCGCCTGGTGGACTCGCTCGCCAACGTGACCGTCCTGCCGGCACGGGGCTTCCTGGTCGGCCGCGAGGAATTCGCGGCGTGGGCGGCCGGCCACGCCGGCGGAGGCCTGCGGCTGGAGAACTTCTACCGCCACGTGCGCACGGAGCACGATCTGCTCATGGTCGGGGGCGAGCCGGCCGGAGGGCGCTGGAACCTCGACCACGACAACCGGGAGCCGCCGCCGCGGGGTGCGCGGGCCCTCGGCGCACCCGCCCCCTACCGGCCCCGCGAGGACGACATCGACGCCGGCGTCCGGGAGGACCTCGACCGCTGGGAGCGGTCCGGCGAGGTCTCGTTCGTCGGCCGGGACGGACCGCGGCTCTTCCCGGCCGACCGGCGCGAGGCGCTCGCCGCGCTGCGGCGCTTCGTGGACCACCGGCTCGCCGGGTTCGGCGCCCACGAGGACGCCATGCTGGCCGCCGACCCCGTGCTGAGCCACAGTCTGCTGTCCTCCTCCCTCAACCTGGGCCTGCTGGATCCGGCGGAGTGCGTGGAGCGCGCCGAGGCGGCATGGCGGGCGGGCGCCGCGCCCCTCAACTCCGTCGAGGGCTTCGTCCGGCAGATCGCCGGATGGCGGGAGTACGTGTGGCACCTGTACTGGCACTTCGGCGAGGAGTACCGGACGTCCAACGTGCTGGGGCACACCGCCCCGCTGCCGCAGTGGTGGGTCTCGCTCGACGCGGACGCGGTGACGGCCCGCTGCCTGTCGACGGTGCTGCGCCAGGTCAGGGACACGGGGTGGACCCATCACATTCCGCGGCTGATGGTGCTGGGCGGCTACGCGCTCCAGCGGGGCTGGGACCCGGCCGCGCTCACCGACTGGTTCCACCGCTCGTTCGTCGACGGCTACGACTGGGTGATGCTGCCGAACGTGGTCGGCATGTCGCAGTACGCGGACGGGGGCCGCATGACGACGAAGCCCTACACGTCCGGCGGCGCCTACATCGACCGGATGAGCGACCTGTGCGGGCCCTGCCGCTACCGGCCCGGCTCGCGCAGCGGCGAGGACGCCTGCCCCTACACCGCCGGGTACTGGTCCTTCCTGCACCGCCACCGCGCCCTGCTGGGCCGGGGTGCCCGCACCGCCGGCCCGGTCCGGGGCCTCGACCGGCTGGCGGACCTGCCGGAGCTGCTCCGGCAGGAGCGGGACCGGGGCGACTGCGCTCCGTGAGGCAGTGCGCCGGCGGACGGCCCGGAGTTCCAGGACTGTTCACCCCCGCGTGACCTGGGACTTCCCGGATCGGCCCGGAGCGGCCGGTCGAATGATGAGACCAAGAGGTCTGGACCATTCGAGTCGCGCCAATCCCGTGGCTCATTAGGCCCGTTGCCCCGGATCCGGGCAAGTGGTCTATACCTTTCACTCTAGGCTGGGTCGCGTCAAACGGGTACATGCGCAGCCGTGGGGGGCTTCGTGACTGTTCATCATCTTCCGCAACCACCGTCCGACGAGGAGCTCTACTGGTACTTCGGACCGCAACGCCGCTGGGTCCTCATCGCCACCTCGCTCGCCTTCGTGTTCACCGCGGCGACCATGTTCACCTTCGCCCTGCGGACACCCGCCCTGTGGGGCTTCCTCGCCGTCCTCGGGCTCAATGTCGTGGCCCTGGCGCTCTCCTGCGCCAACAGCCTGCGCCAACGCCGGCTCACCCGGCAGTCCCACGAGGTGCTGGTCCGCGCCTGGCGGCCGGCCACCCCGCCCGGAGTCGACCTGTACCTGCCGACCTGCGGGGAGCCGCTGTCCGTCCTGGACAACGCCTACCGCGCGGTGGCCGCCCTCGACTGGCCCGCCGACAAGCTCACCGTCTGGGTCCTGGACGACGCCGACCGGCCCGAAGTCGCGGCGCTGGCCGCCGGTCACGGCTTCGCGTACGCCGTGCGCCCCGACCGCGGGCACCTGAAGAAGGCCGGCAACCTCAACCACGCGCTCACCCTGAGCAGCGCCGAGTTCATCGCCATCCTCGACGCGGACTTCGCGCCCAGGCCGGACTTCCTGCGCCACCTGCTCCCCTACCTGTCCGACCCCGCCGTCGGCATCGTCCAGAGCCCGCAGTGCTTCGACACCGACGGGTCCATGAGCTGGATCCAGCGCGCGGCCGGCTCCGCCCAGGAGTGGTTCTTCCGCTGGATCCAGCCGTCCCGGGACGCCAGCGACGCCGCCATCTGCTGCGGGAGCAACGCCGTCTACCGGCGCTCCGCGATCGACCTGGCCGGCGGCTTCGCCCGGCTCGACCACAGCGAGGACCTCTACACCGGACTCGCCCTGCACGAGAAGGGGTTCCGCACCCTCTACGTGCCGGTACTGGTCGCCAAGGGCACCTCGCCCGACCGCGTCACCTCCTTCGTCAACCAGCAGTACCGCTGGGCCATGGGCAACCTCCACCTCCTCGGCACCCCCGTCCTGCGCAGGATGCGCGCGCCCTGGCGCATGCGACTGTGCTTCTACGAGGGGATCATCGGCTACCTGACCACGGCCGTGAACACCTTCGCGGCTCCGCTGCCGCCGCTGGTGATGCTGTTCCGGTACCCGGACCACATCCGGCCCTGGCACGTACTGCCGCTGCTCGCCCCGCTGTGGCTGTGGCACGTGCTGCTCCCCCGCGTCAGCCGCACCCGCTGGCGGGTGGAGGTGATCCGGGCGAACGTCCTGACGAGCGTGGCCGCCGCGACCGCGTTCCTGCACACGCTGCGGGGCCGCAGCGCCGCCTGGGTGCCGACCGGCACACCGGGGGCGGCGTCCCGGGGCGGGATGGCCCGCCGGGTGGTGGCCGCCTCGCTGGTGTGGCTGGCGCTCTCCAACGCGGCGGCCGTCGCGGGGCTCGCCCTGGCCGTGACCCGCAACGGCTGGGAGCCCAACTGGGGGCTGCTCCTCTACGTGGCGGTGCAGCTCCATATCAACGTCCCGCTGGTCCGGGACCTGGTGGGCGAGCTGAACTCCGGCCGGGGCGAGAGGTCTTCCCCGCGCGCCCCGGTCGATGCCCGGGCCGGCGCACGGGTCGGTGCACGAGCCGGGGCCGGGGTCCGCGCCCTGGTCCGCCCGGGCTCCCCCTCCGGCGTGCTGCCCCGCCGCTGGCCCGAGACCGTCGCCGCCTCCGCGGTCCTCCTGCTCACCGGCCTGCTGGCATCGGGATGGGTCGACCCGATGCTTCCCTGGCTGAGCTGAAAGGCGCCGTCACCATGCCCTTCCTCCTGACACCCGGCCGACGCCGGACCCGGGGGCGCGCCGCCGCGCCGGCCGGCTCCCTGCCGATCGACTCCCCGCCGGCCGGCCCCCGTTCGGGCGGCGAGTCGGGCCCCAGCCCGCACCGGTCCGCCTTCCGGCCCGACATCGAGGGCCTGCGCGCGGTCGCCGTCGTCGCGGTGCTCGCCTTCCATGCCGGGATCCCGTGGGCGACCGGCGGATTCGTCGGCGTGGACATCTTCTTCGTCATATCCGGCTACCTGATCACCGGCCTGCTGGTGCGGGAAGCGGTCACCACGGGCCGGATCCGGCTCGGGGACTTCTTCTCCCGGCGCGCCCGACGGCTCCTGCCCTCGGCAGCCGTGGTGCTGGCCGCGGTGGCGGTGGCCGGGGCCCTGCTGACCGTACCGCTGCGCCGTACCGACGTGGAGCACGACGTCGTCGCCGCGGCGCTCTCCCTGGCCAACTGGCGGTTCGTGTCGCAGCGCACCGACTACCTCGCCGCCGGGCACGACCAGAGTCCCCTGCTGCACTTCTGGTCCCTCGCCGTCGAGGAGCAGTTCTACCTGTTCTGGGCCCCGCTGCTGGCCGTACTCGTGCTCGGCGCGGCCCGGGCGGTCCGGCGGGGCCGGGCCGTGCGCGGCGCGGTGCTCCTCGTCGCCGCGCCGCTGACGTTCGCGTCGTTCGCCCTGTCCCTGTACTGGACGGAGCACTCCGTCTCCCTCGCGTACCTCGGCACACCCTCGCGCGTCTGGCAGTTCGGTGCCGGGGCGCTGCTCGCGCTGCTGCCCTGGCACCTGATGCGGGGGCCGCGCGTACTGCGGTTGCTGGGCGGCTGGGCCGGGGCGGCGGCGATCGGCTGGTGCGTCGTGGCGTACGACGCCGCCACCCCCTACCCGGGCCTGGCGGCGCTCGTGCCGACCCTGGCGACCGCCGCCGTGATCCTGGCCGCGATACCCGGTCGCGGCGAGCGCCACACGCCGGGTGCCGGCGAGGTCGGACGGCTCCTCGCCGGGCGGGCTCCGCGGGCCGTCGGCCGGCTCTCCTACAACCTGTACCTGTGGCACTGGCCGGTGCTCGTGCTCGCCGAGGCCCGGACCGGTCCGCTCGGCTGGCCCGCGAAGACCGCGCTGACCCTGGCGGCGGCGCTGCCCGCCCTGGCCGCGATGCGGTGGGTCGAACAGCCGCTGCGGCGCAGCCGTACCGTCTGCGAACTCCCCCGCCGCGGGCTGTCGGTGGGCGTCTCGGCGATCGTGCTGCCGGTCGTCCTCGCGCTGGTGATGGGCACCACGACCCTGAACCTGCTGGGTCCGGCCGCCCCGGTCGACCCGAAGGGACTGCCTCCGGGCGCCGCATCGGGGCCCACGCTGCTGGCCCGGACGGCGGGGAGGCCACTGGCGGACGGCCCGGTGGTGCCCAGTCCGGTCCAGGCGCGGGCCGACTTCCCGCCGGACGCGCCCTGTGAGATCGCCCCGGCCGAGACGCGCAGCCCGGAGTGCCTGTTCGGTGCGGTGGACAGCCCGGACCGGATCGTCCTGCTCGGGGACTCGCACGCCGGGCAGTGGTTCTCGCCGGTGCTGGCGCTGGCCGCCTCGCGGGGATGGGCGCTGCAGGAGTTCGTCAAGCAGGGCTGCCCGCTGCCGCAGCTGGCGGTGGACAGCCCCCAGTTGGGCCGTGCCTACCGTGAGTGCGACACCTGGCGGACGGACACCCTGGAGCGGCTGGGGAAGCAGCCGAGGCCCCGCCTCGTCGTGATCTCCTCGCTCAACCGGTACACCGCGGACGAGGATCTCCTGGCCGAGGGCTGGGAGAGGACCCTGGAGCCGCTGCGGGCCCTGGGCGTGCCGGTGGTCTACATCGAGGACACCCCCGTACCGGGTACGGACGTCCCCGCGTGCGTCTCCGGCAGCCCGGACTCCCCCGCCGACTGCGCGTTCGGCCGCGCGGACGCGTTGCGGCCTGATCCGCTGGCGCGGCGGATCGCGTCCGGCGCGCTGCCCGGCGTACGGAGCGTCGGCGTGAACGAGGTGCTGTGCCCCGGCGAGGGGCCGACCTGCCCGGCGGTGCTCGACCGGATCCTGCTCTACCGGGACGACGCACACCTCACCAACGCGGCGGCCGTCGTCCTGACCAACCGGTTGGAGCGGCTGCTGACGGAGGCCGGGGCACTGCCCCCGGCGGCGCCGGCGGGCACGGCGGGTGCGACGGGCACGGCCGACGGCGCCGACGGCGCGGGCGGGTGGACGCGGCTGCTGCGGGACGACTTCGACGGTCCGGCGGGCAGCCCGCCGTCGGCCGCCAACTGGATCCATGACGTGGGTACTTGTTATCCGGGCTGCCCGGCGCCGCAGTGGGGCACCGGAGAGGTCGAGACCATGACGGACTCGACCGAGAACGTCCGCCTGGACGGGAAGGGCGCGCTGGAGATCGTCCCCACCCGCGAGGACGGCGCGTGGAGTTCGGGGCGCATCGAGACGCGCCGCTCCGACTTCGCTCCCCCGCCCGGCGGGGCGCTGCGGATCGAGGCGTCGATCGCCCTGCCGGACGTGACCGGGCCCGGGGCGGCCGGGTACTGGCCGGCGTTCTGGACCCTGGGCGCACCGCTGCGCGACGGGTACACGGGGTGGCCGGGGGTCGGGGAGCTCGACGTCATGGAGTCCGTGAACGGGCGGGACACCGTCTTCGGCTCGATGCACTGCGGCGTCCCGGAGGGCGGCCCGTGCAGGGAGCCGGTGGGGCTGACCTCGGGCCCGCAGCCGTGCCCGGACTGTCGTACGGCGTTCCACTCGTATGCCGTGGAGGTGGACCTCGCCCCGGGCGCGGAGGAGGTGCGCTGGTATCTGGACGGCCGCGTGTACCACCGGGTGACGGCCGACCGCATGGACTCCGCGACGTGGAAGCGGGCCGTGGACCACGGGCTGTTCCTGATCCTCAACGTGGCGGTCGGCGGCAAGCTGCCGCAGGCCGACGGTGCGGACGTGGGGCCCGACACGCAGCCGGGGCATCCGATGCGGGTCGACCACGTGACCGTCTCCGCGCGGGAGCGGCGCGACCGGCCGGGAGAGTAGCGCCCTAATCGCGTTCCGTAAGCGTGGGACTACTCTCCGAATCGCTTGTCACACGGGAGAGTTATGGAAATGTCGGGATTGAGCAACACGAGAATTATGTGCGCGAAATCGTCGCGATCCGGGGCCAGAGTGTGGCTCCTCGGCCAGACGCCGGGATCCGTTTCGGGCCAGACCGGCACGCATCCGTACCCGTACGCATGGGGGTGACGGGTGGGCATGTCACCGGTCGGGGCCGCCTGTTGACGTCGAAGGGGTTCATCCTCCATGTCCGTTTCCCTCGCCACCCGCCGCGCTCTCGCCACCCTCCTGGCCGCCGGCACCCTCATCGGTGCCGCCACCCT
>NZ_JBFBGM010000018.1:0-157444 GCF_040684695.1 Streptomyces erythrochromogenes | reverse complement strand
AGGGTGGCGGCACCGATGAGGGTGCCGGCGGCCAGGAGGGTGGCGAGAGCGCGGCGGGTGGCGAGGGAAACGGACATGGAGGATGAACCCCTTCGTCGTCAACAGGCGGCCCCGACCGGTGACATGCCCACCCGTCACCCCCATGCGTACGGGTACGGATGCGTGCCGGTCTGGCTCGAAACGGATCCCGGCGTCTGGCCGAGGAGCCACACTCTGACCCCCGCCGACCCCCGGACACCGCCCCACCCACCCCCTGTTTCCCAATCCGGATATGTCCGTAACCCTCCCTTGTAGCGGACAACCGTCAAACCCGGATTGACGCCCCGGACACCGCAGTTCACCACCACCCCGTGGCACGCCTGCGCAGCCGCCCTCCCCACCACCGCACCCCGCCCCGGCCCACCACCCGCACCACTGCGCCGAACGGGTTCAAGCCCCTGTAACAGCCACCCCCGACACCCCTGTCGCACACACCCGCGCACAACGACCCCGGCGTACGGGACCCCCGCGCGGCCCGCGCCTACGCCCCCCAGTACTTCCTGACCAGTTCGTACGAAGCGATCCGGTCACCCAGGTCGTAGACGGGCGTGGCCAGCATCAGCTCATCCGCCCCCGCCTCGCCGGCCAGTTGCGCGAGCCGCCCCACCACCGTCTCGGGCGCCCCGACCGCCTGCTGCGCACGGAAACCGTCCAGCGCCTGCCGCTCCTGCTCCGTGAAGGGGTGGGCGGCCGCCTGCGCGGGCGTCGGGAACGGCGTCTGGCTCAGCCCCTGCAGCAGCCCGGCCTTGACGACGTTCATCGGACCCGCCCGCCACACGGCCTCCTCCTGCGTCGGCGCGCACACCGTCTCCACGCACAGCAGCACCCGGGGCCGCTCGCACCAGCGGGACGGGGTGAACGCCGCCCGGTAACCCGCCACTGCCGCAAGGGTGTTGTCCGGACGGATGTGGTGCGCGATCGCGACCGGCAGACCGAGGGCCGCCGCGAGAGCAGCCCCCGCGGCACTGGAGGCCAACAGCCACGGCTCCGGCAGCGGCCCGAGCGCGACCTCCTCCACCAGGAACGACAGGATCGCGGCCACGTCCTGCCGGTACTCCGCGTCCGACGCCGGCCCCGCCCCGCGGCGCAACGCCCGGGCGATGCCCTCGTCGAACGTGCCCGGACCACGGCCGATACCCAGGTCGATACGGTCCTCGTGCAGAGCGGCCAACGTCCCGAACTGCTCCGCCAGCGTGATCGGCGCATGGTTGGGGGCCAGCACCCCGCCCGAACCGAGACGGATCACCGACGTCGAGGCAGCCGCGTGCGCCGTCAGCACGACCGGCGGGAACGCGCCGATCGCGGGGGAGTGGTGATGCTCCGCGTACCAGAGACGGCGGTAGCCCAGCCGCTCCACTCCCCGGGCGAATGCCGCGGTGTCCCGCAGGGTGTCCACGGCGCGGGTGCCCGTCTGCACCATCGCGACTTCCAGCGCTGAAAGAGGTATGTCGAGCATCCCGTCAGCATAGGGATCACGCGCCCCGCCACCCGCCCCGATGATCGTTTTCACGCCACCGCGGACGGACCGGCCCACGCCCTCGCCGCCGGATAACCCGCACCCGCGAAAACGTCAAGCCCCGAATTCCCGGAACGTGACCGGTATCGCGCAGAAAGGGCCTACTGGATCTGCGGCCCCACCGAAAAGGAAACGAGGCCGCAAACGCGACGGGAACAATTCCCACCTCGCGGAGGACACGATTCTTCGGAACCCGCTCAGGGGCCGATTTCCGATCAGGAGAAAAACCATGAACCGTAAGTTCGAGACGTCTGAGTCCACCCGCCCCAAGCGCCGCTTCCGCCTCGCGACCGCCGTCGCGGCCGCCGCGATCGCCGGCGGGATCCTCATCCCCTCGTCCTCCGCGATGGCCGCCCCCACCGCATCGGTGGAGAGCGTCGTCAGCCACAACAAGCACGACCACAAGAAGCACGACGGCAACCACCACGGCAAGAAGAAGAAGCGCAACAACGGCAACACCCAGGGCGGTACGCAGGGTGGCGGCAATGGCAACACCCAGGGCGGTACGCAGGGTGGCGGTAACGGGAACACCCAGGGCGGTACGCAGGGTGGCGGCAATGGCAACACCCAGGGCGGTACGCAGGGTGGCGGTAACGGCAACACCCAGGGCGGTACGCAGGGTGGCGGCAACGGGAACACCCAGGGCGGTACGCAGGGTGGTGGCAACGGGAACACCCAGGGCGGTACGCAGGGTGGCGGTAACGGCAACACCCAGGGCGGTACGCAGGGTGGCGGTAACGGCAACACCCAGGGTGGAACCCAGGGTGGTGGCAATGGCAACACCCAGGGCGGTACGCAGGGTGGCGGTAACGGCAACACCCAGGGCGGTACGCAGGGTGGCGGTAACGGCAACACCCAGGGCGGTACGCAGGGTGGCGGCAATGGCAACACCCAGGGTGGAACCCAGGGTGGCGGCAATGGCAACACCCAGGGTGGAACCCAGGGTGGCGGTAACGGGAACACCCAGGGCGGTACGCAGGGTGGCGGCAATGGCAACACCCAGGGTGGAACCCAGGGTGGCGGTAACGGGAACACCCAGGGCGGTACGCAGGGTGGCGGCAACGGCAACACCCAGGGTGGAACCCAGGGCGGCGGCTCCGGGAACACCCAGGGCGGAACCCAGGGCTGACCAGGCCATCTGAAAACCGCATCGCCTCGCAGGGGCTCCCCCTGCGAGGCGATGCCGTCCCCTTCGGCCGTTGCCGCCCCGACCACGTCGGGGCGGCAACGGCCGAAGGCCGTGCCGTGCCGTCCGGACCCCACCCCGGGCAGTGAAAACCCGCCGCCACCAGGCACTATGCGGCAGCCCATCCGAATCCGAATCTGTCAAGTCCCGAATCTCCGTCGCTTTCTCCCCGCGCCTGGAAACGGCAATCTGGAGACAGATAAACCGCTCGGCCATCAGACGGAACTGAGACACCAGACAAGCCGAATCCCCGGCTCGCGGAGAAACTCAGAAATCCGGGTCGACCATTCAAGGGAGATTTAAATGTCGAGGAAGAAGCGCGTCGCCAACATTGCCGGTCTGTCCTGTGTCACCGCGATACTCGCCGGAACGGCGGGAGTGGCATTCGCTTCCCAGGCTTCCGCACTTCCGACCGCAGCTCCTGCGGCGGTGTGCAGCCTGAAGAACGGGGAGATCCGCGGCAACGGCTTCGTCCTCAAGCAGACCTACGACGTCAAGCGCAACGGGAAGACCATCGCCCGCGTCGCTGCCAGCCCCAAGGGCGACATCCGGGTCGGCATCACCGGAGGCGGTCCGGTCTCCGTGGGCACCGTCCGGTGCACGCCGACCGGCCCCGCATCGGTCTCCACGAAGGCCGACGCGGCCACCGCAACGGCACGAGGCGCGGCAGCGGCCCAGCAGGCGGCCCGCAGCGGAGCTTCCAAGTCGCAGGCAGCCGCCATCGGTCGAAAGGCAGCGGCTTCGGAAGCGAAGAAGCTCGGACTGGCACCCTCCGTGGTCAACCAGGTGACGAACAACGTGACGAACATCGTCAACAACACGATCATCGGCGGCTCGAACAACACCATCGGCGGCACCCAGGTCGGCAACGGCAACACCCAGGGCGGCACCCAGGGCGCCGGCAACGGCAACACCCAGGGTGGTACGCAGGGTGGCGGTACGGGTAACACCCAGGGTGGTACGCAGGGTGGCGGTACGGGTAACACCCAGGGCGGTACGCAGGGTGGCGGTACGGGTAACACCCAGGGCGGTACGCAGGGTGGTGGCACGGGTAACACCCAGGGCGGTACGCAGGGTGGTGGCACGGGTAACACCCAGGGCGGTACGCAGGGTGGTGGTACCGGTAACACCCAGGGTGGGACCCAGGGTGGTGGTACCGGTAACACCCAGGGCGGTACGCAGGGTGGTGGCACCGGTAACACCCAGGGCGGTACGCAGGGTGGTGGCACCGGTAACACCCAGGGCGGTACGCAGGGTGGCGGTACCGGTAACACCCAGGGCGGGACCCAGGGTGGCGGTACCGGTAACACCCAGGGCGGTACGCAGGGTGGTGGCACCGGCAGCACCCAGGGCGGAACCCAGGGCTGATCGGCAATCAGCAGCCAGCCAGCAGCCGGCGGTCGAGTGCGGCACCTCGCAGAGGCAACCTCTGCGAGGTGCCGCCGTATGTCCGGCGCGGGCTCGTGCCGCCGGGTGTCGGCCGGGCGGGGCCGGGTAGGTGACCGGTGCGGGGTGCGGTCCTGGCCCTCATGGCTGCGACGGGGACCGTACCCCGCCCAGCCCCCCATCCCCGCTGCTCAGCGCAGTACCGGGATCACATCGCGTGTCTCGTCGACCGCCGGGCCCGCGATGCGCCGCCCGACCGGTTCCGGGGGTGCTTCGTCCGCGCAGACGGTGCCCCGTGCGGGCAGCGCCAGAGTGGTGAGGTAGCCGGTGGCCAGGGCGCTGACGCACGCGCTGCGGTTGTAGGCGGTGTGCCCCTCGGCGGCGAAGGTCAGCAGCCGCCCGTTCTCCAGCGTCCCGGCGAGGGCCACGGCGTCCCGGTAGGGGGTGTCGGGGTCCCCGGTCGTCCCCAGGACCAGGATCGGAGCCGAGCCCGCCGCCCGGTAGGAGCCCACGTAACGGCTCGGCCGGTCCGCCTGCCACTGCACGCACGCCGGCGCGTGGTTGTGGTCGTAGGCGGGAGGCCCGAGACCGACCGGGGGTCCCAGCAGCGGAGCCGACGCGGCGTGCGCGCCGACCAGCGCGCCCAGGAGCGGGCGGCCGGTCGGGTAGACGCGGTCGGCGCACTCGACGGCCGTGTTCACCGTCAGGAAACCGAAGGACGCCGGCGACGGCGGGGACAGCAGGAACGAGGCCCGCCGCTCCTGTGCCGCCCGCAGCGCCTCGCCCAGGTAGGGCCAGATCTCCCGGCCCGCGTTGATGTTGAACATCAGACGGTAGGCCAGGGTGTAGCCGGTGGCCGGACGCCCGCTCGCACTGACGACCGGGTTCGCGTCCAGTGCCCGCTTGAGGTCGGCGAAGGCCTGCCGCGGCCGGCCCTCGCCGAACCCGCAGACGGCCGCGTTGCCCGCACACCAGTCCAGGAACCGGCCGACCGCCGCGTCCAGGGCGGTGAACTGCGCGCCGTCGTAGGCGTAGGGCACCTCCGCGTACAGCCGCGGGTCGTAGGCCCCGTCCAGGACCATCGCCCGCACCCGCCGCGGGAACTGCGCCGCGTAGACGGTGCCGACGTAACTGCCGAAGGAACGGCCGTAGAAGGACAGCGTCTCCTCGCCCAGCGCCCGGCGCAGCAGGTCGATGTCCCGGGCGTTGAAGCCGGTACCGACGAACGGCACCAGGCCGCCGGAACGCCGACGGCAGGCGGCTTCGAAGTCGGCGCCCTGCCGGACGGCGCCGTGCACGGCCCCCGGGCCGGGCACCCCGCGGGCGGCGTCGACGGCGGCCGCGTACTCCTCGTCGTCCCAGCACTCCACCCGGGCGCTGCGCGCCACACCCCGCATGTCGTACCCGACGACGTCGAAGGAGTCGCGCAGGGCGGCGGGCAGGGCGGCGTGGCTGTTGCGGGCGAAGTCCACACCGGAGTTGCCCGGCCCGCCCGGGTGCAGCAGCAGCACACCGGTGCGGCGGGCCGGGTCGGCCGCGGGCCGCCGGGTGACGGCGAGGGCGATCGTGGGCCCGTCCGGCCGGCGGTGGTCCAGCGGTACGCGGGCGGTCGCGCACTCGAAGCCGTCCTGCGGGCCGGTGCAGGGACCCCAGGACAGGACGGGCACGGGCGGACCGGCAGCTCCGGCCCCGGACACCCCGGTGGACATCCCGGTCGCGGATATTGCGGCCGCGGGCAGCGCGGTGACGGAGCTCCCGGACGCGGTGCCCGTCAGTGCGGTGACCGCGGTCAGGACGAGGGCAGTCGCCCCCACCACGCGCCCGCGCGGGGCGACGGCGGAACGGGTCTGCATGCTTGGCGCACCTCCGTGAGGGTGATGGGCGTCGCGAACGGCCGCCAACGTAGCCGTCCGCCCCGCGCCCGTCGTCCCGGCAGGAGTTGATTCAGCCTTACATCCAGGAGGTGAGGTCCGGGCCCGCGCCCAGCCCCCGACCGGGCTGTCCGAGGACCTGTCCGGCGGGCGGAGCCCGCCGGTTCCCGGGGAATGCCGCACCCGCTGCGGCGAGCACCCGGACCGCCGAGGAGCACGGCATGAGGTTGCGCACGACCGCTACGGCCGCACGGGTAGCCCCGGTGGGCCCGACGCCGGCCGCGACGGCGGCCACCGCCCTCAGCAGCCCCGCCCGGGCCGCCCGTGGCCTCGGGCGCCAGGCCACAGGCCACCGGCCCCGGGACCTTCGCCTCCACCGTCCTGCTCCGGATGGGAACGGAAGGCGAACCCCGCCCCGACGACACCGCCGAGCGCCGTACGCCGGCCCGAGGCGGGCATCCGCATCCCCGACCCGGCCGAGGCGCTCACCGCGAACCGTTCGCACACGACCCCGACCGGATCGACGGCGTCACCGAGAGAACGGCCCGCAGCGGCCGGGCCGGCGGTGACGTCCCCGAACACCCCGAACACCCCGAACGCCCCGACAGGGCCTGCGCCCCGCCGAGGCCCGGATGCGTACGAACTGCGGCACCGCCGTGCCGTGGGGCCGCGGCACAGGCACGGCCGGGCCCGGCCACCGTCACCGCCGCCGGCCCGCCCGCCACCGCTGCCCAACACCCTGCGGGATACTGACGCGATGCCGCCCACGCCGCCCGCCGAGCCCCCCGAGTCCGCAGAACAGCCCCCCGGACCCCCCGGACCCCTCGGGCCTGCCGGGGCCGTCGAGCCGATATCGGCCGATCCGCCCCGCCACGCCGAAGTGCGCAGGCCCCTGCTCACCCAGTCCTGGCTCGACCTGGCCTTCCTGCACTGGCCCGCCGACCCCGCCGACGTCGCACCCCTGCTCCCGGCCGGCACCACGCCGGACACCCTGGACGGCCTCACCTACGTCGGCCTCGTCGCGTTCCGCATGCACCGCGTCGGCTGGTTCCGCCTCCCCGGCATCCCCTACCTCGGTTCCTTCCCCGAGACCAACGTCCGCCTCTACTCCCGCGACACCCACGGCCGCCGCGGCGTCGTCTTCCGCTCCCTCGACGCCTCCCGCCTCCTCCCGGTCCTCGCCGCCCGTACCGTGTTCCGCCTCCCGTACGTGTGGTCACGCATGTCGGTCCGCCGCGACGGCCCCACCCTCACCTACACCAGCAGCCGGCGCTGGCCCGGACCGCGCGGCGCGCACAGCACGATCACCGTGCGGGCCGGCGAACGCATCGAGGAGCCGACCGCCCTCGAGCACTTCCTGACCGCCCGCTGGGGCATGCACAGCGACTTCGGCGGCCGGCTGCTGTACCTGCCCAACAGCCACCCGCGCTGGCCGCTGCACCGCGCCGAACTCCTGGGCTGCGAGGAGAACCTGGTGGCCGCCGCCGGCCTGCCCGCGCCCGCCGGCCCGCCCGTGAGCGTGCTGTACTCCCCGGGAGTCCCCGTACGGTTCACCCGCCCGCCCCGCCGGCCGAACTGACCGCACCCCGCAAGCACCCCCCCGGCCACACCCGCCCAGCACCCGCCCCGGATGCGCCCCGCGCCCGCCCCGGATGCGCCCCGCGCCCGCCCCCCGTTCCCGCCCCGTGTCCCTGTCCGGCGGGCGGCCGGACGGGTACGCGCCATTGACAGAGCCCGCGGCCACGTGCGAAAAAGACCGAAGACCCCAGGTCCGAGGCCGCGCGATGTCCGTTTCTCCGCTGCCCGGCGCCGCAACCCGCAGACGCCGCCCGGGACGACAGCCCGCAGGGGTTCACCCGCCGCGATCGGCACCGGCTCGGTGCGACCGACCGCGACCGACCCACCTGAAACACGACGATCGGACCCCGACTTGACCCTCATGCCCGGATCCCGCGTGCCCGGCCGGACCTGGACGGTCCGGCTCACCGGCCACGCCGATCACAGCGCCTCCGTCACCTGCAGCACCGAAGCCTGCCGCATGCCGCCCCGTTCGAAAGACACCGCGGCCCTGAAGCGGTTCGCCGCCGAACACGTCCGGGCCCACGCCCGGCTGGCCACCGTACGGCCCGACACCGCGTGCGCCTGCCGGGCCGCGCAGTGCGCCCTCCACGAGGCCCGCACCCAGTGCACCGGCTCCACCCTCCTGGTCCTGGTCCACAACCCGGCCGTGGGACAGGTCTGGACGCTCGCCGAGATCTGCCAGTCCTGCGCGCCGCTCATCGCGCACACCGCCATCCTCGGCCGGTCCCAGCCCCCGGTCCGTCAGGGCACGCCGCCCCGCACGCCCGCGGCCGCGGTCCCCGCGCCCGCCGGTGCACCGTCCGCGGTGCCCCTGCCCGTCGCGGGCGGGTTCTCCTCACCGCAGGCCGCTCCGGAGGCACCCGCCGCCCGCCGCCGCCCGCACCGTCCCGCGCGCCCGCGCCGCACCTCCTGACCACGCCGTTCCTGACGACACCGTCCCGCGCCGGCCGTCACACCCACGTGTAGTTGTCGTCGGTGACGGCGGCCAGGGCGGCGTCGGCGGTCGCCGCGCGGGGGTCGGGCAGCGCGGCGAGCGCGGCACCGATCGGCGGGAAGAGCGGGAGCCCGGCGGTCTCGCGGTAGTCGATCCACTCGATCACGCCGACCGCGTGGCTCCCGTCGGGCTGTTCGTCCCACTCCTGCTCGGCCAGGGTGGCGCGCACCTCTGCGGTGATGTGCAGGCGGTGGATCAGGTGCAGCTTGCGCGGGGGCGGGGTCGGCCCGGGGCGGGTGACGCGCTGGTCGACGACCCACAGCAGGTCCCCGCCCTCCGCGAGGCCGACGTCCAGGCCGAGTTCCTCGGCGAGCTCCCGGCGCAGGGCGCAGGCGAGGTCCTCGCCGTCCTCGACGTTCCCGCCCGGCGGGCTGTAGTGGACGGAGCCGGCACGGTCGCGGCGGATGAGCGCGACCTCGTCCCCGCAGAACACCAGGGCCGCCGTGCGGATCTTGATGCGCGAGAACGGAACCGCCGGCGCCGGGGGAGTGGACGTCATGACGGCCATTGTCCCACCTGCGAACTGATGATCCATCAGCATTGTCGGTGGTCGCCCCTACGTTTGCGCCCATGAGCCGATCCCTCCAGGCACTCGCCTACGCACGCCCGTCCGCCCTCACCACCGAAGGCGGCGCCGGCCTCCTCGGACTGGAGACCTCCGGCGGGCTGACCCCGGTGGGCCGCGAGGCCCACCCGCAGTTCTTCGCCGGGTTCCTGAGCTCGCCCCAGGCCGCCGCCCGCGGCCTGCTCGCCGTCGCGGACGTCGCCGCCGCCCGCTACTACCAGCGCACCCTGCGCGCCTCCCTCGACCCGGTCGTCACCGCCGGCGGCGACCGGCTGCGCTTCGAGTCCTTCTCCGGCTGCTGCGGGGTCTACGCCCGGCTCGACGTACTCCCCGAAGGACTCGACGGCGCCGACACCGGCCACGGCACCACCAACGTCGACGTCAACCACCCGCTGCGCGAAGCCCTGTCCCGGCTCAGCGGCGACGAACCCCTCCACCTGCGGGTCGGCCCCGACGAACTGGCCGTCACCACCCTGGACGGACCCCTGGTGGAGAAGAAGGTCCCGCTGCCCGACCGCTGGCTGCGCGGCTTCGCCGAATCCCAGGCGATCACCGCCGCCTTCGACCTGCGCGCCGAACTGTCCGCCGCCGAGGCCGTACGCTTCCTGCGCTCCCTCCCGCGCGCCAACGCCACCGGCTCCGCCGCCGGACCGGGCGGCCGGGCACCCCTGTGGGTGGTCCCCGCCGGCCGCACCCTGCGCCCCACCACCCGCCCCGTCCCCGGCGCCGTCTGCCTGCCCGGCCCCGAACGCCTGGCCGCCCTGCAGCGGGTGCTGCGCCACGCCACCGCCCTGCGCGTGTACGGGCCCGCCGGTCCGGCCGGTGCCCCCACCGCCGCCGCCTGGGAGGTCGCCATGCCCGGCATGCGCCTGACCCTCACCCTCTCCCCGGAGCCCAGCCGCGGCTTCTCCGGCGAAGGCGCCGTCCTGGAGGCCTTGGCCGGCGACGAGACCGCCGCCGACGCCGACCTGGTCTCCGTACTGCTCTCCTGGGAGCCGCGCATCGACATCGCCGACCTCGCCGCCCAGAGCGGACTGACCCCGCAGCGCGTGCGCGCCGCACTCACCCGGCTCGGCACCGCCGGCCGCGTCGGCTACGACGCCGCGGACGCCTCCTACTTCCACCGCGAACTGCCCTACGACGCCCACCGCGCCGAAGCCCGCAATCCCCGCCTCACCGCCGCCCGCACCCTCCTCGCCGACGGCGCGGTCCACCTCCACACCCCCGCCGCCCCCACCGGGGCGGGCACCGCGACCGTCCGCTCCGGCGAGCGCCACTACCAGGTCCGCGAAGCCGCCGGCGGCGTCCTGAGCTGCACCTGCCAGTGGTGGGCCGACTACCGCGGCCGCCGCGGCCCCTGCAAACACGCCCTCGCCGTCCGCATGGCCCGCCGCGACCGAACCGCCACCGCCACCGCGCCCGCCCACACCGCCACCACCGCCGACTCGACCACCGCTGCTGCCGGAGACACCCGATGAACACCCTCCTCGACGCCGTCCGCACCGGCCGCTGCGACCTGGTCACCACCCTGGTCGCCCCCCTCACCGACAGCGAACGCCGCGCCCTCCTGCCCGAACTGACCACCCTGCGGCGCGAGATACGCACCTGGGACTGGAGCCGCCGCTGGGACGCCGAGCCCACCCTGCGCGCCCTCCACCTCGCCGGCGCCGCCTGCCACACCGGCCCGGCCGCCGCCGCCTCCTGGATCGCCGCCCGCGACCTGCGCGACGGCCGCCCCCGCGACACCGCCCCGCTGGCCGCGCTCCTCGCCGGACGCGACCCCGCCTGGCGCGCCGACGTCGCCCACCGCCTCGCCGCCCGCACCGCCACCGTCGAGGACGACTACCCCCTCATCCGCGCCCTCCTCCACGACACCGGGGCCCCCGCCCCCACCACCGACGGCTTCGTCCACGCCTGGGCCCGGGCGACCACCACCAGCACCGACACCACCACCAGCACCACCGGACGCCGCCCCCGCCCCCGTCCCCGCCCCCTGCGGGTCGCCCTGCGCGAAGACCCCTACACCGCCCAACTCGTCCCCCACCTCTTCCAGACCGCCGAACCCGCCCCCTCCCTCACCTGGTACGACGACCCCCACACCCCCGGCCGCTGGCCCGCCGAACTCGCCCACCTGGCCACCGAAGGCACCGTGGAGCGCCGCGCCCTCCTCACCGGCGCCGTAAACCGCCTGCTGCGCGGCGGCCGCACCGCCCACCTCGCCTTCTACACCGACCTCCTCGACGTCCTCGACCCCACCACCGACGAACGCGCCGAGCACACCGCGGACTGGATCGCCCTGGCCGCCGACGCCCCCTCACCCACCGCCGGCCGCGCCCAGCAGACCCTCACCGCACTCTTCGAAGCCGGCCGGCTCCCCGCCGACCGCCTCGCCGAGATGTCCACCGCCGTCCTCTTCCGCCCCGAGAAGAAACTCCTCCGCGCCCAGCTCGTCCTGCTCGGCAAGGCCCTGCGCCGCGCCCCCGCCGACCGCCACACCCTGCTGCCCGCCACCGCCGCAGCCTTCGGCCACCCCGACACCGCCCTGCAGGAGAAGGCCCTCAAACTCCTCGCCACCCACCTGCGCCCCGACGACGACGCCCTGCGCGCCGACCTCGCCCAGGGCGCCGAACAACTCGGCCCCGCCCTGCGGCGCACGGCCGCCGACCTGCTCGGCGCCCTCGCCGACCCCGCCGGCGGCCCGGACCCCGACACCTACGAGGAGACCCTCCCGGCCGTACCCGCCCGCCGCCCCCTCACCACCGGCGGCCGGAGCATCGCCGAGACCGTCGAACTCGTCGCCGCCCTCGCCAAGACCAACGCACCGACCGCCGAGGAGACCGAGACCGCCCTCGACCTCCTGGTCCGCCACGCCCACCAGGACCGCACCGCCCTGGCCACCGCACTGCTCCCGGCCCTCGCCGACCGCTACTGGGCACGCGAGGACGCCGGCCGCGCCGACCCCGGCCACCTGCGCGCCACCGAAATCCTCGCCGCCGCCGTCCTGGGCCGCCTCGACCCCGCCGACCTCTCGCCCCGGCACCCCATCAACGGCCACGGCCTGGGACAGGACTGCATCCACGACTGCCTCCACCGCGTCACCGCCGCCCGGGCCCGGGAAGCCGCCCTGCACGTGCTCACCGACCCCCTCCCGTTCCTGCTGGCCACCCCCACCCGGGACTGCGGCACCCTCGAACCGCACGACCTCATCACCCGCCTGACCGCCTACGCCCGCCAGGGCGCCACCCCCGCCCCCGCCGACTTCGCCCAGGCCCTGCTGCGCGTACGCCGCGACCCGCAGGCCGCCGCCGCGGCCGACGCCCTCGCCACCCCCGAGGGCCGGCGCCTGGCCGCCTGGCTCACCACCGACGGCGAACCGGCACCCCCCACCCGCCACGTCACCGACCAGGACCGCAGCCCGCGCAACTGGTGGGGCGGCGCACGGCCGACCACCCACCGCATCGTGCTGGACCTCGCCGAACACCCGGTCATCCAGAAGGAGTTCCCCGCCGTCTTCCACCCCCTCGGCCGCCCCCGCACCGGCACACGGCACTGCTGGCACTGGCGCGGCCAGGAACTCGCCCACCTCGCGGTCCTGCCGCAGGACCGCGAGACGCAGGCCGTGTGGCTGCTGCCCCACCTGACCGAATGCGCCATCGACGAGGACCGCGGCGCCGGCGAGGTCCTCTCCCGGCTCGCCGAACTGGGCGGCCCCGCCGGCCCCGCACTGCACCTCGCCGTGGCCACCGGCCTCGGAGCCCGCCACACCGAGGACCGCCTCGCCGCGGTCGACGCACTCCTCGTCCTGGCCGCACGCGGCGAACTCGACACCGCCCTCCTCGGCCGCGAACTCGCCGAACTGCTGCGCCTGGGCACCGTCAAGCCCAACCGGCTGGCCGACGCGGCCCGCACGGCCGCGGCCACCGGGGCGTACGCGACGACCTGGGCGTTCCTGGCCGGAGCCCTGCCCGCCGTCCTCGCCGGCACCCCGGCCCGCGGCGCGGGCGAACTCCTCGCCGTGGCCGCCGACTGCGTGGAGCACTGCGGGTTTACCGGCCCGCTCCCCGAGGGCCTGGCCCCGGCCGCCACCCGCAAGGGCACCTCCCAACTGGCCACCCAGGCCCGCCGCCTGCACACCGCCCTGACGCCCGTCGCCGCCGGATGACCACCCGCCCCGGCCCGCCCCCCGGCCCGACCCTGGTCCCGGGCGCGGGCCGGGCGCGACGCGATGCGATCCTGCACCGGTGGACCTCAACGACGAACACTGGCGGACCTGGACCCACAGGTTCCTGGCCCTCCTCGCAGCCGACCTCCCCGACCAGCAGGCCTGGCTCGGCGAGCGCCGGCTCACCGTACAGAGCGCCGTCGAAGAGGCCGAGTTCGCCCGCAGCATCGCCGAAGGCCTCACCGACCGCGGAGTCCTCACCCCCGGGCACCTGCACACCCTCCGGGCCGTCGCCCGCCGCACCGGCGCCCTCGACGCCACCGCCCGTACCGCCTCCTGGGCCGACTCCCTGGCCGCCGACCCCGCCTGGGACGAGGTCCGCACCCTCGCCCGCGGCTTCCTGCGCACCCTCCCCGACGACCTGCCCCTGCCCCTGCCGCGCCCCGTCCCCCCGAACCCCGGTGACCGCTGAACCCGCCCGGTTGACCCTGACCCTGGGGGAGAGGGGAGCGTAGTGGCCATGGAGGAAGAAGCACTGCTCAGCATCGGCGCGTTCGCCCGCCGGGCACGGCTGTCGCACAAGGCCCTGCGGCTCTACGACCGCCACGGCCTGCTGCCGCCCGACCACGTCGACGCCGTCACCGGCTACCGGTACTACCGGGAGGGCCGGCTCGCCGCCGCCCGGCTCATCGTGCGGCTGCGCGGGCTGGACATGCCGCTGGCCGACGTCGGCGCGGTCCTGGCCGCCCCCGCCCCGGAGGCGGCCCGGCTGGTGGCCGAGTACTGGGACGGCGTCGAGCGCCGCCACGCGGCGCAGCGCGAGCTGGCGGCGCACCTCCGTATCCACCTGCTCGGAGACGAAGGGAACACCGACATGTACGAGATCCAGGAGCGCGAGGTGCCGCAGCAGCTGGTCCTCACGGAACAGCGGCACATCACCCCGGAGGAGCTGCCCGACTGGATCCCGGCCGCCCTGGGCCGGCTGGCCGCTGTGGCACGGGAGCACGGAGGGTTCTTCGGCGACCCGTTCGTCGTCTACCACGGGGAGGTCAACGAGGACAGCGACGGCCCGGTGGAGCTCTGCGTCCCGGTGGACCCGGCCCGCGCCGGGCGCCTGCCGGCGGCCTCCCGCACCGAACCGGCCCACACCCAGGCCTACACCCGCCTCACCAAGGCACAGACGGCCTACCCGCAGATCCTCTCCGCCTACGACGCGGTCCACGCGTGGGCGCAGCGCGAGGGCCGCACCACGGGGGCGGCACCCCGCGAGGTCTACTTCGCCGACTGGTCCGGGATCGGCCCGGCCGACCCGGCCTGCGACATCGCCGTCCCCCTGGCCGACTGACCACCACACCGCACGGGGCCACCGCGGTCGCCACGCCGCCTGTCACGCGCCTGTGACAGTCGGCGGACAGCTTCATGAAGTCCGGGAGCCAGTCTTTTAACCAGAGAACGAAACGGACATTTCGCCCAAGGTTCTCTGGGTCCGATCATCCCTCCCGCCTCTCCTCTGGAGTCATTCCCATGTTCCGCACCACCTCCCGTAAGCAGCGTTTCGCCCTGTACGCCGTCTCGGCCGCGATCGTCGGAGGGGGCGTGCTGGTTCCCACCAGCGCTTTCGCCGCCCCGGCCACGGCCTCGACGACCTCGGCCGCTGCCCAGGCGCAGAGCGGTCACGGGAACAAGGACAAGAACGAGAAGTGGGAGAAGAAGAACGACAAGCACAACAAGGGCAAGAAGAACCAGAAGCACAAGGGCAAGAAGGACAAGGTCCGCGACGTGGAGAACATGCCGGGCTGCAAGTTCTACCAGGGCAAGGTCTACTGCGAGCACAAGCCCGACAAGCCCGTCCCGGCCCCCAACCCGGCCCCGAAGCCGGCCGACCCGAAGCCGGCCGACCCGAAGCCGGCCGACCCGAAGCCTGCCCCGCAGGGCGCCCCCCAGCAGAGCTGACCGGCCCCTGCCGCATCCGACCGGCCCCTGCCGGACCCGCCCGGGTCCGGCAGGGGCCGTCCGGCTGTCACGGTACGGAGCGGACGGAGCCGGCCGGATTCGAACCGGCGTCCTCACGATTTTGGAGACCGTGCGCGACGACCTCTGCGCTACGGCCCCGCCCGCCCGGCATCCTAGGCGCACCCGCACCCGCACCCGCACCGCATCCGTGCAGGTGTTCAGTCCGCGGGCGGGTGCGTGGCCAGCCAGTGCCGGGCGATCTCCTCCCGCGTGGCGACCCATGCCCCGCCCCGCCGCGCGACGTGCTCCAGGAACCCGTCGAGCGCCCGGATCCGCCCGGGCCGCCCGATGATCCGGCAGTGCAGGCCGACACTCATCATCCGCGGCCGGTCCGCACCCTCGGCACGGAGCGTCTCGAAGGTGTCGACGAGGTAGGCGAGCATGTCGTCGGCGGTCGTGAAACCGTGGACGATCAGGAACTTGAAGTCGTTCGCGTCGAGGCTGTACGGCACCACCAGGTGCGGGCGGCCCCCCGCCTCGACATAGAACGGCAGGTCGTCGGAGTAGTCGTCGCTGTCGTAGAGGAAACCGCCCTCCCCGGCCACCAGCCGCCTGGTGTTCGCGCTGGTCCGGCCCGTGTACCAGCCCACCGGCCGGCGCCCGACGAGCCGCTCGATCACCGAGGCCGTGCGCGCGATGTCGGCGCGCTCGACGTCCTCGGGCACGTTTCGGTAGTCGATCCAGCGCCAGCCGTGGCCCGCCACCTCCCAGCCCGCGGCACCCATCGCGCGCGCCGCGCCGGGGTTGCGCTCCAGGGCCTGCCCCACGGCGTGGACGGTCAGCGGCGCACCGTGCGCCGCCAGCGTGCGGTGGACGCGCCAGAAACCCGCCCGCGAGCCGTAGGCGAACATCGACTCCACGTTCAGGTCGCGTCCGCCCGTCACGGGCGGTGCGCCCACGATCTCGTGGAGGTACCCCTCCGAGGCGCGGTCGCCCTCCAGGACGTTCTGCTCCCCGCCCTCCTCGTAGTTCAGCACGAGGCTGACGGCGACACGGGCACCCCCGGGCCACGCCGCACGCGGCGGCCCGGCACCGTACCCGGCGAGATCACGCTGCTGCTCGGACACGGCCCGCACCCTACCGCCGCCACCCCGCCCCCGCCGCGCGCACGCGCCCGGCCCGCGAGGCCTCTAGTACAGCTTGTTCACCGCGGTCCGCAGCGTCTTCTTCCAGGCGGTCACGGGCGGCTCGCCCCAGTAGCTCGACCACAGGACCAGCGTGACGGTGTCCCCGTCGCGGCCCACGCCCCACAAATAGTTGAAGTGGGGGCGCTCCCGGGCGCCGGCGTCGAAGGTGTACATGCCCTGGAGGGTGGCGCCCTCCTCCACGTCCACCACCCCGTGGTCGTGGCCGGTCGCACTCACCCCGGGCGGCTGCGGCCGGTCCGCGCAGCCGGCGTAGTCGCGCCGGGTCGCCTCCGCGAACGCGGCCGCCTCGGACTCGGTGGCGAAGACCACCACCTTCTGCTGGGCGAAGGCGGTCTCGGCGGTGGTGAAGTCCCGGTGCCACACGTTCACCTCGGGCCGCCCCTCCGGCCACCCCTGCAGACACGGGCCGTAGGACTCGCCCCACCCCCGCGCGATCGGCGCGGCCCGCCACGACTCGGTCGTGGGCAGGTCGGAGAGGTACAGGCTCCCCGGCCGCGGCCGCCACTGGTCGGCGCCCGCGGCCGGGCCCGACGCCACCGCGACGGCCAGCACCGCGGCCCCCGCCACGACACAGCCCCCGCGCACCCTCGTACGTACTGTCATCTCCCGCTTCCCCCCGTGCGTCCCGGTCACCTCCCCCCAGCCTGCGGCGCCCCCGCCCCGGAACCCGGGCCGTCCGCCCGCGGACGACCGGAAAACCCACCCTGATTGACCGAAAACGACAAACGCCCCCAAGCGCCCCCAAGCGCCTCAAGAAATCCCAAGCGGCCCGAAGCGGCACCAAGCGATACCGGGCGATACCGGGCCATCCCTGGCGGTCACGAGCGCCCCCGGGGAGATCCGATTCCCCGCCCTCCGGGCACACCGCCTCAGGCGCCGCCCCGGGCCCCCGCTCGCACCCCGCCCCGCGCGCCGTCCCGCACCCCGTCCCGTGCCCCGGCCAGCTCCTCCAGGCGCTCCAGCCGCTCCCGCGTCCGCCCGTCCAGCGGCACGTACGACACCAGCCGCGCCCCCGTCCCCGGCCCGAGCCACAGCGTGGTGTGCTCCACGTGCAACAGGCCCACGTGCGCGTTGCGCAGGTACTTCGCCTTCGAGCTCTGCCCCACCACCTCGCGCCGCGCCCACACCTCCCGGAACTCCGACGACGCCCCCTCCATGCGCGCCAGCAGCGCCTGCCACGCCGGCTCCGTCAGGTGCTCGGCCATCGCCGCCCGGAACTTCGCCGCCATCAGCCGCAGCGTCGCAGGCAGATCCACCACCGCCGCCCGCCACTGCGCATCGGTGAACGCCAGCCACATGCAGTTGCGGTCCTGCGGCTCCAGGGCGTCCATGTCCCCCAGCAGCCGCCCGTACGTCGGGTTGTAGGCGAGGATGTCGTACCGGCTGTTCTGCACGCACGCCGGAATCGGACCCAGCTGATCCAGCACCGCCCGCACCGCCGGCGTCACGCTCGGACACACCGCCGGCGCCGCCGGATCCTGGCTCCCGGCCAGCGCGAACAGGTGCGCCCGCTCGCTCACGTCCAGCAGCAGCGCCCGCGCCACCGCGTCCAGCACCTGCACCGACACCTGGATGTCACGCGCCTGCTCCAGCCACGTGTACCAGGTCACCCCCACCGACGACAGGTGCGCGACCTCCTCACGGCGCAGCCCCGGAGTGCGCCGGCGCGGCCCGCGCACCAGCCCCACCCGCTCGGGGGTGATCCGCTCCCGCCGGCTGCGCAGGAACTCCGCCAGCTCGTGCCGGCGCACGTCGCTTCCGCCCGAAGGTGCCACGGTGGTCATGCGCCCCAGCCTGCCGCACCGCCGATCCCGTTGCCAGGTACTCCTGGTACCCGGATAAGGACACTCTGGTACCCGCATGCCACCGGGGTGATCGTCGAAGGGTGACCGACACCCGCCTGCGCACTCCCGCCGCCCCGACCGCCACCGCGGCCGGGCCCGCCGCCGCCCACCTCAGCGGCCCCGGCCTGTTCACCGTCCTGCTCGGCGCCGCCCTGCCGCTGATCGACTTCTTCATCGTCAACGTCGCACTGCCCTCCATCGAGCACGACCTCGCCGCCGGCCCCGCCCTGCTGGAGCTGATCGTCGGCGGATACGGCGTCGCCTACGCCGCACTCCTCGTCCTCGGCGGCCGCGTCGGCGACAGCCTCGGCCGCCGCCGCCTCTTCCTCGCCGGCATGGCCGCCTTCGGCGTCACCTCGCTGGCCTGCGGCCTCGCCCCGACCGCCTGGACCCTCGTCGCCGCCCGCATCGCCCAGGGCGCGGCCTCCGCCCTGATGCTCCCGCAGGTCCTCGCCACCATCCAGGCCACCACCACCGGCCCCCGCCGGGCCCGCGCCATGAGCCTCTACGGCGCCACCGCCGGCCTGTCCATGGTCACCGGCCAGATCCTCGGCGGCCTCCTGGTCGCCGCCGACCTCGCCGGAACCGGCTGGCGCGCCGTCTTCCTCGTCAACGTCCCCGTCGTACTCCTCGCCCTCCTGCTCGCCGTGCGCACCGTCCCCGACACCCGCGCCGGCCGCCCCGCAGGCGTGGACGTCCCCGGCACCGTCCTGCTGGCCCTCGCCCTGCTCTCGCTCCTGCTGCCGCTCACCGAGGGCCGCGCCGCCGGCTGGCCGCTGTGGACCTGGCTCTCCCTCGCCCTCTTCCCCGTCGCCGCCACCGCCTTCTACCTCACCGAACGCCGCGCCGACCGGGCCGGCCGCACCCCGCTGGTCCCGCCGAGCCTGCTGCGCCTGGACTCGCTGCGCCGGGGCCTGTTCCTGCTGCTGCCGTTCTCGGTCGGCTTCAGCGGCTTCATGTTCGTCGTCGCCGTCACCCTCCAGCAGGGCCTGGGCATGGGTCCGGTGACGGCGGGCCTGGCCCTGGTGCCGATGGCCCTGGCCTTCTTCGGCGCCTCCCTGGCCGGGCCGCGCCTGGTCACCCGCTTCGGCAGCCGCGTCGTCACCGCCGGCGGTCTCGTCCAGGGCGCCGGGATCGCCCTGCTGCTGGCCACCCTCCACCACGGCGGGCCCGACCTCGGCCCGGCCGCCCTGGCCCCCGGCGTGTTCCTGGCGGGCCTGGGCCAGGGCCTGCAGCTGCCCGTACTGATGCGGCTGATGCTCTCCGACGTGCCCGCCGACCGCGCCGGCGTCGGCAGCGGCGTCATGATCACCGCCCAGCAGTCCGCCCTCGCCCTCGGTGTCGCCGCCCTCGGCAGCCTCTTCCTCGCCCTGGCCCCGGCGGCCGGCCTGCGGGAGGCGGCCGCGGCGACCCTGCTGGTCCAGCTCGCCCTGATCGCCCTGACCGTCCTGCTCAGCCTCCGCCTGCCCCGCATCCACTGACCCGCCCCCACCGAACCGTGCCCCGTACGCGCCGGCCCCGGGCGCAACGGCAACGGCTACGGCAACGGCCCGGTGCCCACACCGCCGGCCGCGCCCAGGAGCAGCCCCGCCACGGGCCGGCGCGGCCACGGGCAAGGAAGACAGCCCCAGACTGCTCATTTCCTTTGAATCCACCGCAATACGGACATCCGTCCCGGCTCCTCAAAGGGGTACGACCGGTGACGCCCGGTGAGATCCGGGCGCCCCCGGGGTGACCCGCCCCATAGGACTCACGTCACACACGAGGCGCGGTAGTAGACACCGAAGGCCCCGCCACGGCCCCTCCCATCCGGCTCCCACCTGCGCGAACACCGCCCCGGCCCGGGCAGGGCCGACGGGCCCCCACTGCGAAGCCCCCTAGTAATGGCGGTCGTTGCCAGGGGGTCGGGGCGTCTGTAGAACTGGATGAGTCGCCGGGCGGCACGGGGTCCTCCCCGCCGCCGACGAACCCCTCTCCACCGCGTGAGTGGCTCACGCATGCCCCAGGCATGCCGCGACCGCCCTTGTCCCCTGTGGAAGGTATCTCCGTGTCCAACTCCGTCATCCGCCGCATCGCCGCCTCCAAGAAGGCCCTCGCGGGCACCGTCGTCGCCCTCGGCGTCGCCGGCTCCATGCTCGCCACGGTTCCCGCCCAGGCGGCCCCGACGAGCGCCAAGGCGATCGCCCAGCAGATGATCAAGGACCCGGCGCAGTTCGCGGCCTTCAACAACATCGTTTCCCGCGAGAGCGGCTGGAACCACACCGCCACGAACGCCTCCTCCGGCGCGTACGGCCTGGTCCAGGCCCTGCCGGCCTCGAAGATGGCCTCCGCGGGTGCCGACTGGAAGACCAACCCGGCCACCCAGATCAAGTGGGGCCTGGACTACATGAACGAGCGCTACGGCAGCCCCGTCGGCGCCTGGAACTTCTGGCAGGCCAACCACTGGTACTAAGCCGCCAGTGGGCAGCCGCCGCACACGAAAGACGCCCGGCCGGGATCTCCCGGCCGGGCGTCTTTCGCATGCCCACCCCGCCCCACCCCGCCCCACCCGGCACGGCCCGCCGCACGGCCCGGCGCGGACGGGGTCAGACGGCGCCGTGCGGGGCGATGGCGAGCATCGCGACATCGTCGTGGAGGCTGCGGGTGTGGCGGGGGAGGTCGGTGTTGAGGAAGTTGATGACGTCGGCGGGCCCGGGGGCGGGGCGGTCCGCGAAGCGGTGGCGCAGGCGGTTCACGAGCGGGTAGAAGTCGCCGTCGGTGTCGCGGGCCTCCACCAGCCCGTCCGTGACCAGCAGCAGGATGTCGCCCCGGGCGAAGCGGTGGTGCCACACCGCCGGCGCGCCGGTCTCGGCCAGGCCGCCCAGGCCCAGCGGCAGCGCCGGCGGGCCGCTCAGGACCCGTACCTCGCCGCGGGAGATGAGGACCGGCTCGACGTGCCCGTGGTTGGTCACCGTCACCCGGTCGGACAGGCTGTCGTACTCGACGAGCACCGCGGTCGCGAACAGCTCCTCGTCCTGGGTCTCCTGCGCCTCCGCGGCCAGGCGCCGCTCCAGCCGGGCGGCCACCGTCGGCAGGTCGTGCGCCTCGTACGCGGCTTCGCGGAAACTGCCCAGGAGGGCCGCGACCGTGTGGACCGCCTGGAGCCCCTTGCCGCGCACGTCGCCGATGATGGCGCGCTCCCCGCCCCGGGTGGCGCGGATGTCGAAGAGGTCTCCGCCCACCATGGTCCCGGCCTCGCTCGGCCGGTACAGGCTGGCCGCCAGCACGTGCCCGACCCGGTGCGGCACCGGCCGCAGCAGGGCCCGCATCAGGGCCTCGGCGACCGAGTTGGCGTGGACGAGACTGCGCTCCTGGCGGGTGCGGTGCGCGGCGAGCGCGGTCGAGAGGACGCCGACGACGGCGGTGGCGATGTCGGCGGTGACGTGATGGGTCTCCCACAGGTGGTAGGAGACCCCCGCGAGGAAGCCTTCCAGGAGGATGGCGAGCACGGTGAACGCGGCCACCGCCACCGGGCCGAGGGCGTACGCGGCGATGGGCGGCAGGGCGATCAGGAAGAAGCTCACCGCCCACTCGTTGTGCAGGCCGGCCTCCAGCGCGAGGACGAGGGCGACGTAGGCGAACGGCAGCCACCTCATCCAGTCGGGCGGCACGGCGGGTGCGAAGCCGTCGTGGTCCGCGACGGCCGCGAGCGCCACGTCCGCACGCCCCGGGCTCACCGCACGCCCCGGGGCGCCGGGGGGTGGGGCGCCGCCCACCGGGGGGACCTGTGCACACGCGCCTCCTGACACGAGCGTGACCGACCGTCACAGCGTGATCAGGAACCCAGGCCGAACCGCCGATTACGCCGACAGCGGCATGTTGGCCCCCCGCACCGCCGCCCCGCACCGCCCCGCACCGCACCGGCCCCCCCCGGGGCGTTCGGGGTCGGGTCAGCGGCGGCGGGCGATGGTGACCCCGTCGCGCACCGGGAGCATCACCGAGTCCACCCGCTCGTCGGCGGCGATCAGGTCGTTCAGGCCGCGCATCGCCAGGTGGTGCTCCTCCCGGTAGGCGGGATCGAGGACGCGGCCGCCGAGGAAGACGTTGTCCAGCACCACCAGCCCGCCCGGCCGCAGCCGGCGCACGATCTCCTCGTAGTACGCCGGGTAGCCGGCCTTGTCGGCATCGATGAAGGCGATGTCGACGACCGGCTCCGGGCCCAGCGCGCGCAGCGTCTCCAGCGCCGGGGCGATGCGCAGGTCGATCCGGTCGGCGACGCCCGCACGCTCCCAGTACGGCCGGCCGATCGCCGTCCACTCCTCGCTGACGTCGCACGCCAGCAGCCGGCCGCCGGCGGCCAGACCGCGCGCGATGCACAGGGTCGAGTAGCCGGTGAACACGCCGACCTCGACCGCGAAGCGGGCACCGGTCAGCCCGGTCAGCATGGTCAGCAGCGCGCCCTCGTCGGAGGAGACCTGCATGTGCGCGGCACCGGCGGTGGCCTCGCGGGTGGCGGCGGCCAGTTCCCCGAGGATCTCGTCGGCCGGCGTGTGGTGGCCGAGCAGGTACGTGCCGACGACGGGCTCGGTGGGCTCCAGTGCGGCCCCGTCGATCGGGGCCGTCCACTCCACGCGGAGCTCCTCCTGGGCGGCGAAGCGCACCAGGTGGCGGGTGACGACGTCCTGGACCCCGGTCAGCGACTCGGCGTCGACCGCGGTGGCGGTCAGCTCCAGCCCGTCCGGGGTGGCCAGGAGCCCGCAGGTCCCGGAGGCGACGGTGATCGTGCCGCGCCCGTCGGGGGAGAGGGCGGTGGAGGCCTTGTGGCCCATGTGCGAGACGAGCTGCTTGATGTAGCGGGCGGGGCGGTCGGTGGTGACGCGGGCGGTGGCGAGGGGCATCGGACTCCAGGGTCTCGTCGGTCTCTCCGGGGCCGGTCAAGTGGCGAGAATCCTCGCCACTTCCGTGATGCCGGATTCTGGAGCCGCCGGAGGGGAGTTGTCAAAAGTGTTTACGCCCATGGACACTTCGGCGCATGGCAGAACACCGGCCACCCGCACCCGCAGACTTGCCCGCGCCCGCAGACGCGCCGGGGACCGACGCCGACCAGGGCGAGCAGGACGAGCAGCTCCGCGACGAGCACGGCCACCTCGTGCTGCGCTCGCCGCAGCAGTTCAAGGCCCTCGGCCACCCGGTGCGCCACCGCATGGTCAACGTCCTGCGCCAGCGCCCCGCCACCCTGCGCCAGCTCGCCCGGGCGCTGGAGATGAGCAAGGGCACCATCGGCTACCACGTACGCGTGCTGCGCGAGGCCGGTCTGGTCCGCCTGGCCGAGACCCGCCAGGTGCGCGGCGGCACCGAGCAGTACTTCGCCCTGGTCAGCAAGGGCTTCACGCTCCACCAGGACGCGGCGGTCGGCCCGGAGTTCCTGATCAACGCAGCCCTCGGCGAGATGCTGCCGAGCCCGCCCGGCCAGGCCTCCCACACCGTCCTGCGCCACCTCTGGCTCACCGGTGCCGAGGCGCGTGCCCTTCGGGCGCGGCTGCGCGCGACGGTGGACGAGCCGCACCCGACGGACCCCGCCCGCGGCGAGCCGTACGGGCTGCTGGTCAGCCTCTTCCGCGCCGACGTCCCCAACCTCCCGCCCGACGACGCCCCCACCGGCTCCGCTCCCGCCTGAGGTGTTCCGCACGCCGGTGCGGACGGCCCGGTCACACCCGCGCGCCCGCCCGCGCCGGCGCGGGGACCGGGCCCGCCGACATCTCGCGCGCCATCCACGCGGAGGAACGCAGGGCCTGCGCGACGAAGGAGCCGCGGCCCACCCCGAGGGTCCTCAGGGCCGGCCCGTGGTCCACCGCGACCAGCGTCGCGGCGCCGGCCAGCAGTGCGCGCCATCCGGCCGCCACCGCCCGCCGGGCGGGCCGGGGCAGCGCGGCGAGGCCCTCCCGCAGGCGCAGGCAGTGGAAGGGTACGTGCCGCTCCTCGTCCGCGAGGATCCGCCCGGCGACCTCGCGGACCAGCGGGTCGCCGGCCCCCTCGGACAGGGCCCGGTAGTACCCCAGGGCCACCACCTCGGCGATCATCAGCACCAGCAGCTCCACCCGCAGCCCGAGCAGCCGCCGCACCCGGACGAAGGCCGCGTCGCTCCAGTGCCCGTCCAGGGTGCCCGCCCCGCCGGCCTCCAGCAGCAGCCTCAGCATCCGCGCGTGGTTCTGCTCCTCGGCGATGAAGAGCCGGACCGCCGCGGAGTAGACCGGATCGCCCGCCAGGTCGGCCTTGCCGCACAGCGCGGAGCCGTCGCCGTCCTCACCGACCTGGAACGTGCCGATGCTGCGGACGAGTTCGGCCGGCAGCTGCGCACCCTTGGACCAGTCGGGATCGCCCACGGCCGCCCGGCGCTCCCGCTCGGCCTCGAACTCGCGCACCCATGCCTCGTACCCACTTTTGATCATGTTCAAGAATCTAGCGACTGTTGAGCGTGTTCAAAAGCTTTGGAGTGTCATGGCTGCGTAACAGGGGGCCGGTTCAGCGGGCGCTGCCGATGTTGCGGTCCGCGTCGGAGCCGCTGAGCATCAAGGTGGTCTCCTCGATGCGGTGGAAGCGGCCGTCGGCGGCGAGTTCGGCGAAGACGTAGACCTCCATGGTGACGGTGGTGCCGTCGTTCTTGGTGATGTGGCAGGTGTGCCGGTCGGCGTACTTGGCGCCGTCGTACAGCTCGTCGTGGACCTCGACCGTGCCGCCGGCGACGATGCCGCGCAGGTGGCCGATGTGGTCGAGGAACTCGGCGCGGTCCGCCCACTCGCCGTCCGTGCGCTGGCGGTATCCGGGGGTGAAGTGGCGCTCGGCGGCCTCCTCCAGGGTGATGTCGCGGTTGAACAGCAGGTCGTTGAGGGCGGCTTCGATTCCGGTGCGGGTGCGGTTCATCGGGGATTCCTTCTCTCATGAGGCACGGGACGGTCCGGGAAGGCCGGAGGGCGCTCCCCGTAAGCACAAATCTGTGCTTACGGCAGAACTGTAGACCCCTCGGCCGCCAATAAGCAAATAGTTGTGCTTACGATGTGGGGGTGACCTCGAAACCACCCGCCCCCCGCATCCGCAAGAGCTCCGAACAGGTCCGCGAAGCCGTCCACCAGGCCGTCGTCGACCTGCTGTCCGACCCCGGGGCCGGCGACCTCACCATCCCCGCGATCGCACAGCGCGCCGGGGTGAACCACACCAGCGTCTACCGGCGTTGGGGCAGCCGGGAGGCACTCCTGGCCGACGTGGTCGTCACCCGGCTCGAACGGGACTCGCCCCTGGCGGACACCGGCACCCTGCGCGGCGACCTGACGGCCTGGGCCGAAGGGGGCGTCGCCTCCATCCGCACCCCCGAAGGCCGGCTCCTCATCCGCGCCGTCGCCCTGTCGATGCCGGCCGGCGCCACCGAGCAGGAAGGACGCGACCGGCAGCTCGGACGCCGCCTCGAAGCCATCGAGCGCATCCGCGAGCGCGCCGCCGCCCGCGGCGAGGACCCCCCGCCCCTGGACCGGATCCTCGACCAGCTCGTCGCTCCGCTCTACCTGCGGGCCATCTTCGGCATCGACCCGCCCGCCACCGGCTATCCCCAACTCCTCGTGGACCGGCTCCTCGGCGACGCGGGCACGGCGGAAGGGGCGGCGACGACCTGAGGCCGAGGCGGGCCGCCCCCCAACGCCCGGCCCGCCCGCAATGCCCCGCCCGCAGTGCCTCGCCCGCCCGCAGGACCGGCCTACCGGCCGGCGCCGGGCGGGCGGCTCACTGGCTGCTGCGGATCTCGTCGATCCGCTCCGCCAGGGCCTGCGTCTGCGCGACCAGCTGCGCCTGCGCCTTCTTCTGCTCCCCGTCACCCCGGGCCGTGAACGCCGGGCTGAAGTGCGGCTGGAGCTGGGTCCACCAGCCGTAGTCCAGCATCGCCCACGCCTGCGGGCACAACGGGGCGCGGGTCTTGGGGAGGTAGCCGCTGTCGACCAGGGCCCGCTGGTACGTCTTCGGGTCGCTCCCGTACAGGTAGCACAGGAAGTTGTAGGCCCGCTGCTGGGTGACCGGGTGGTCGCTCGACATGCCCTCCAGGGTCGGCCGGCCCTCCTTGCGGGCGATCGCGTCGAAGAGGACCGCGGCGGCCAGCGACGGCCCCGGACCGACCTCGTTGACGGTGTAGAAGGACGCGAAGCCGTCGGCGGCGTCCTCTTCGAGACCGAGGTTGGCCAGCGGGAACTGGCGCTGCAGCGCATGGCCCATCTCGTGGCCGAAGATGAACTCCGTCGACAGCACGGTCAGGTCGTCGGTGTTGTACTGCGCCGCTGTCAACGCCGCGGGCCGCTCCACGGTCTTCACGACGTCCGCGAAGGCCTTCTCGATCTCGGCCAGGAACGGCGGCGGGACGAAGATCGTCCTGCCGTCGGGCTGGGTGACGGCGTCGGTGACGCCGCGCGGCACGTCGGCGGTGACCTTCACGACCAGGTCGTGCGGGAGGGTGAGCGACCTGTTCACCCAGTCGGCCGACTTCTCCAGCACCCCGGATCTCCGGATCAGCGCCACGACCTGCCGGTCCTGCGGCGCGACCGTGGCGGTCTCGTAGACGACGCTGACCCGGCCCGAACGCGCCGCCTGCGGGTGCGGACCCGCGCCCGGCACCTCCCCGCGCTCGCGCGCCCCGCCGCCGCACCCGGTCATGACGGCCCCGGCGAGGGCCAGCACGCCCGACAGCACCACGGCGCGCTTCCTGCTGGAACGACCGGCGGTGTTCGCCATCCTCGACCCGCTCCCGTGCTCCGCCCCCTCGTGTGTCCCCTCCCCGATCCTCCGGCCGGCGGGAGGCGCGTGCCCGTCGGGCCGCCCGTTCGGGGGAGCACCCGCCCGAGCGCGCCCGCCGGTCGGCCCGGTCGGCCCGGTCGGCCCGGTCGGCCCGGTCGGCCTGGTCGGGGGAGCGTTCCCGCCCCGCCCGTCCCGCCGCCGTCCCCGTCCGGCCGGCGAGGCGGTCCGCGGGAGGCGGCCCCGGCCCGGCCGGCGTGCCGGGCCCGGCCGTGGTTCCCGCCGCACGTCAACCGGCTTTCGAGGCGCTGCCGTTGGCCCCCCCGCCGCGGGCCGGCTACTCCGCGCGGTGGCCGGTGACGGCCTCCCGGCCCATGGCGCGGGTCACGGTGACCCGGACGCACCGGCCGGCGGCGAAGTCGCTCTCGATGGCCCGGCCGAGTACGCCCTCCGGCAGCGCGACACCCTCCCCGGCCCCTCCCGCGGACTCCACCACGAGCGAGAGGCGCCCGTCGTCGATGCCGGCCAGCACGTACTCGGTGTGGACGACCACCGGTACCTCCACGTCGTGGGCGCAGGGGTGCATGTCCTCGCGCCGCTCGCCGGTGAAGACGTCGATCCCCGTGAGGTTCACCTCGGTCTGGCCGCGCTGGCCCGACTTCGAGATCGAGACGTCGGTGAGCCTGCAGGCGAACCCGTCCATGAGCACATGGCCGTTCCTGCGCAGGGTCCCCGCCCGCATCGGGAACGTGTCGCTCCCGCCGGCCTGCGCAGGCGGTTCGAAGTCGAGGTCCACGTCGCTCATGCTGCCTCCTGTTGCGAAGGTTTCCGCTGGTCGAGCCGCAGTAGACCACCTCACGCCACGCGAAGCACCGACTGTTCCCCCGACGGGGTGAGCCCAGGCACACCAACCGGCCGCGTACGGCCCAACAACGCGGCCACGCCGCCCGCTCGGCGCCCGCCGGGCCCCGTACCGCAGCGGCCCGCCGACCCCGCGCGCCGGGGGATCCTCCGCCGGGGCCCGCACGGTCTGCGGCGGCCGGTGTCAGGGGCTCCGTCTACGGTTGCCCGGTGAACGCACCACACTCAACGGGCGCACCGGCCGCCCCGCCCGCAGCCGCCCGTCCCGACGCGCTGCTGCCGCTGCTGGGCACAGACGAGGACGCCGTCGCGTACTTCGCCGGGGTCGCGGACCTCGACGCGACCGCCCCGTCCTCCCACCTGCTGGAGGACGGGATCCGGCTCGCCTCCGGCGCCCGACTGGAGCAGTTCGCGCGGGCGGCCTCGGGAGACGCGTTCTGCTTCGTCGGCGAGGGCGGAGAGGAACGCCCCGTGGTGTACGTGAGCCTCGACGGCGAGGCCGGACCGCTCGCGCTGGGGCTCCCGGAGCTGCTGCGGCTGTGTCTCGCGGTGCCGTGGTGGCGGGACGCTCCCGGGCGGACGGCCGGGGAACTGGAAGCCGTCGCCGGGGAGTACCGCCAGGACGTGCCCGACCTCGACCGGCGGCGCGACCGCGCGGCCCGGGCGCTCGGCCTCGGTCCGGCCGGGCTCCCGTCCGGGGCGGCGGCCCTGGCCCGGCTCGCGGAGCTCTCCCGGGGGCCGGTCGCGGCGGCCTGCCGCGTCGTCGGGTCCGAGGGCGAGGCGTTCGACCCCCTGTTCGGCGCCCTCCACGCCCGCCCCTGAGCATCCACGCCCGCCCCTGGGCGTCCCCGCGCGGCCCGTCAGCCGGTTTCGGGCGGTGTGCCCGGGTGGGTGCGGCGCAGGTGGTCGGTGCGGGACCGGAGGATGCCCTGGGCTTCGTGGACCGAGCAGCCGAGGTGTTCGCGCAGCAGCGCGATGCCCCGGGCGTCCGTGCCGCTGAGGATCTCCTCGTCGGCGAAGGAGAGCGGGCCGGCCGTCCAGGGGGCGGACGCGGGATCTCCACCGGGCCAGTCGGTGTCGGTCAGGGTGGCGAGCAGCCGGCCGTCCGCGAGGGCCACCGCCACGTCCTGGCCGCGGGCCGCCGCTTCCGCGAAGGCGGCGGGGGCGGTGTGGTCCGGCAGGAGGACGAAGTGCTGGGTCGTGCGCGTCCAGTCCGTGTCGGGCTCGCCGTCGGCGTCCAGTCGGAGGTTGGAGTTCCAGGCCGCCTGGGCGAGGACCGACACGAGCAGTCCGAGGAAGTCCGACGTCAGCAGGCCGTCCGCGTGGTCGATCAGAATCGCGAGGTCCCTGTTGCCGTGCCCGGGGCCGTGCCAGTCGTGGAGGCAGTCCACGAGCGCGTGCCAGTTGTGGCCGAAGTAGCCGGGGAAGGACAACTCCCGGGCGAACGTGCGGAACACGGACGCCGGATCCCGCAACTCCCGGCCGTCCAGCCGCAGGACCAGCCCGTCGCGCCGCACGAGCGCGGCCGTTTCCGACGCCAGCCACGGGTCGGCCGGGGAAGTGAACACGACCCAGGGGGAGCGTCGTTCGGTCAGGGTGGGTGTCAGCGGCACGGACGTGATCCTTGCACGGCGGGTGCCGGGCAACCGAGCGGTTTACGGCGCGTGGAAGGCGACGGGGCGGCCCGGGCCGTTCGTCCCGCTCACGGGGGAGCCGGGCCCGCCCCCGGGCGCGGCGACGGCTACGGCGACGGCGGTGGCGGACGCGGAAAGGGCGGCGGGCGCCGCTTCGGGCGCGGGCACGGCGACGGGGGCGGCGATCGCGGCGGCGACGGCGAGGACGGCGGTGGCGCGCAGGGTCCACTTCAGCACGGCGGGGCTCCGATTCCGGTGGGTGACGGCAGTGCCCCGATCGTCACCGCCCGCCGGGTGCCCGGGCATCGTCCGAAGGTCGTGGCCGTCTCCCCCGCGCGGGGGAGACGGCCACGACCTGCCGGTCACAGGCCGGTCGCGGCGTTCGCCCTGACCGCGGCCAGGGCGTCCCTGACCTCCTGGACCACGCGGGCCGCGTCGTCCGGGTTGTGAACGACGTCCGTGCTGTTCATGTCGACGACGAGGACCTCACTGGCCGAGTAGTGCAGGTTCACCCAGTCGTCGTAGCCCGACCACAGGGTGCGGTAGTACTCGATGAGGCTCTCGTCCTGTTCGAAGTCGCGGCCCCGCAGCCCGATCCGGTGCAGCACCGTCTCGAAGTCCGCCTTGAGGTAGACCATCAGGTCGGGGGCCTTGCGGTACGGCAGGCCGTCGATCTCGCGCATCATCTCGCCCAGCAGGCCCTCGTACACCTGCATCTCGAGGGAGCTGATCCGGCCCAGGTCGTGGTTGACCTTGGCGAAGTACCAGTCCTCGTAGATGGACCGGTCCAGGACGTTGTCGCCCTGCTTGTACGCCTCCTTGATCGAGGCGAACCGGGTCTGCAGGAAGTAGAGCTGGAGCAGGAAGGGGTAGCGCCTCGCCTGGATCTCCTCGGGGCTCGCCGTGTAGAAGAGCGGGAGGATCGGGTTGTCGTCGACGCTCTCGTAGAAGACGTCGCTGCCCAGTTCCTTGGCGAGCAGTTCGGCCACGCTCGTCTTGCCGATCCCGATCATGCCTCCGACGCAGATCACTGCCATACCTCACTTCTCCCCGGCGGTCTTCACTGTGCGTGGGTGTGCGGGCTGGGCATCTCACACCACTGAGACGCACGCCGACGGCACGCGATTCCCCGGGAGCTTCATGATCAGCATCAGATGGTCCCCGTCCGGACCGGAACCGGAACCCCTGACACGGGCCGTTCTCGTCGACCGGCCGGCCTGGCCCTTCCGCGGCTGCCGCACACAGCGACGAGCCCCGGCCCCGCGGCCAGCTTGAATCTTAGATGACGATTCACCCGTGCCGACCAGCCCTTCGCCGCGCGACGCACCCCCGCTCGCCGCGCCGCGCCGCGCCGCGGCCGCGGCCGGCCGCCGCCACCCGGACGCGTCGCCGCGTACCCGACGGGGTTGGATGGCGGCATGGGCAGACGCGAGAGGGACAGGGCGAAGGCGAAGGCGAAGGCGAAGCGGCCGGCCTGGGGAGTTCCGAAGGGGATCGTGCTGCTGGCGACACCGGAGGGCTGGCGCACCGGCGTCGTCACCGCGGAGGGCGGCATGCTCTGCGGGCGCCTGGCCGTGCCGGCCGACACCGACCCCCACGACGCGCGGACCGCGGCGGCGGCCATGGTCAGGGAACTCGCCCGGGACTTCCACGCCACCGACGTCGAGGTGGCCTGGGAGCCGCCCCGGGAGCCCTGGTCGTGGACCGCCGAGGTCACCCCCGTGGCCCCGGACGACGGCATGCTCCCGGGGCGGACCGGGCCGGACCGGGCCGGGCAGCCGGACAGGGGATCATCTCCTTCATGAGCAACCCCACCAGCGTCAGCACCTTCGGCCTGCGGTTCGTCATACCGAAGCACTCCTACGCCATCGAGCAGTGGGCCGAGGTCCGTCCGTTCGTCGACGGCCGGGACCTGCTGGAGCAGATCCACCCGGACGGCACGTCGAGCTGTTCGGCCCGGCACCTGCTCCGCCCCGCCACGCGATGGCCCTTCGCCGCCTCGGACGAGCCGCGCCGGATCGAGCTGTCCAACAACGACTGCGTCACCGACTGCTGCGGAGGCCTCTTCGTCACCATCCGGCGCCAGGGCGACCGGGTGCTCTGGACGTCCTGGGAGAACACGCACGACATCCGGGTCCCGCTCCCCGACGACCTGTACTTCGACGCCGCCCAGTACGACGCCGAACTGGCCAGGGCGGGCGCGGACACCGGCTGGGAGGGGCCCGTGGACACCGCCGCCCGGCTGGTGGCCGGGGAACTCGCCGCCCGCACCGCCCGGGAGGACGGCGACCCGGCAGTGTTCACCGTCGCCCCCGAGCGCACGGAGCCCGCACGGGTGACCGTGCGCCTGGGCCGGCGCGGAGCTCCGTCGGTGCAGGAGGAGGTCCTGGTCCGCGAACTGCCCGTGACCGGCGACGAACCCGTCGGGGACCTCGTCCGCCGGTTCGTCCTGCGGATCACGGCCGAGGACCTCCTGCCCGACCCGGCCGCCTAGCCCAGGGCCGGGCCGGCGGCCCGGCCGGCGGCGGTCAGGCCGCGCCCGCCCACACCGGGGGCCTGCGCTGCGCCCAGGGGGCGGCCTGCTCCAGTTGCGCGGCGAGCCGGAACAGCTGGTCCTCGCGTCCGTAGCCCGCGGCGAACTGGACGCCGACCGGCAGGCCGGTGGCCGGGTCGGAGCCGAGCGGCACCGACATCGCGGGCGTCCCGGCGACGTTGAAGGCGGCGGTGAACGGCGAGCGGTGGAAGAGGTGCTCCAGCCAGCCCGGCCCGTCGGTGTTCCGTGCGCCCCGGCCGTAGGTGCCCAGCGGCACCGGTATCTCCGGCAGGGTCGGCGTCAGCAGCAGGTCCAGGGTCGCGAACCGGGTGCCGACCGCGCGGGCGACCCGGTTGCGCACCTCCAGGGCGTGCACGAACTCCGGGCCGCTCACCGTGCGGCCCCACGCGTAGCTCGCGAGCATCTCGGGCTCGACGGTGGACCCGTCCACGGGGCGGCCGGACGCCGCGGCGAGGCCGTCCACCCACCGCACCAGGTTCGCGGACCACAGGCGGGCGTTGGCCAGGACGAACTCCTCCCAGTCCACGCCGAGGTCCACGGCGGTGGCCTCGACCCGGTGGCCCAGCGACTCCAGCAGCCGGGCGGCGGCCAGGGTGGCCGCGCGGACGGCGGGCTCCACCTCCCGCCCGTTCCCGGGGGTGGTGACCAGGCCGACGTGCAGGCGCCCCGGGTCCCGGGCGGTCTCTTCGAGGTACGGGCGGTGCGGGCGCTCGGCGAAGTAGGGGTCGCCGGTCTCCGGGCCCTGGATCAGGTCCAGCAGGGCCGCGCTGTCGCGCACGGTCCGGCTGAGCCCGCCGTGCACGGCGAGGCCGTTGAAGACCTCGTCGGCGTCCGGGCCCAGGGAGACGCGGCCGCGGGTGGGCTTGAGGCCGAACAGCCCGGTACTGGCGGCCGGCACCCGGATCGACCCGGCCGCGTCGGTGGCGTGGGCGAGGGGGGTGATGCCGGCGGCGACGGCCGCGGCCGACCCGCCGCTGGAGCCGCCGGCGGTCCGGGTGAGGTCCCAGGGGTTGCGGGTGGGCCCGTACAGGACCGGCTCGGTGGTGGTGCTGTAGGCGAATTCGGGCGTGGCCGTGCGGCCCAGCGTCACCAGGCCGGCCCGGCGCAGGCGCCGCATCAGGAAGGAGTCCTGCCCGGCCACGTTGCCGGCGGCCAGCCGGCTGCCCAGCTCGACGCGCTTGCCCCGCATGGAGACCGCCAGGTCCTTGATGAGGAACGGCACGCCCGCGAGCGGCGTACTGCCCGGCACCGGGTCGTCCTCGGCGGGCCAGCTCTCCACCACGGCGTTGATCAGCGGGTTCACGGCGGCCGTCGCGGCCCGGGCCGCGGCCGTGAGCTCGGCGGCGGTCACCTCTCCCCGGGCCACCAGCCCGGCCAGTCCCACGGCGTCGTACTGGGTGTATTCGTGCAGCTCCACGGCGTTCCACCTGCGTTCCCGATCGGTCCCGTGTGATACCGAGCGGTATCGTTTGGGGGTGGTCGGTAACGTAGCATGATCCGGAAGCCGAACCGGAAGCCGAACCGGAAGCCGAACCGGAAGCCGAACCGGAAGAGATGCCGGCCCACGCGATGCGAAGCGAAGCGAGGCACACGATGACGAGCAGCCCCCCGAGGCCGGGCCGGGACTCACGGGTCGCCCGCCTCCCCCCGCGCGAACGCATCCTCGACGCGGCCGAGGAGCTCTTCCTCAGTGAGGGCGTCCGCGCCGTCGGAGTGCAGGCCATCGCCGAGCGGGCCGACACCACCAAAGCGGCCCTCTACCGCCACTTCGCCACCAAGGACGCCCTGATCGAGGAATGGCTCCGGATCGTGGCGGCGGGCTACCGGAGCGCCTTCGACCGGGTCGAGGCCGAGCACCCCGACGACGGCCGGGCCCAGGTGCTGGGCGTGGCACGCTTCGTCGCCGAAGGGCTGCCCGACATCGCCCGGCGGGGCTGCCCCTTCGTGAACTCCTTCGCCGGACTGCCCGGCCCCGACCACCCGGCCCGCCGGCTGATCGAGACCCACAAGGCCGACCAGCGCCGCCGCCTGACCGCCATGTGCGAACGGGCCGGCGCGCACGCACCCGACGACGCCTCCGCGGAGATCACCTTCCTCCTGGAGGGCGCCCAGATCAGCGCCCAGAACGCCAGCGTCGACCGCGCGGGCGACCGGCTCATGGCCGCGGTCGGGGCCGTCCTGGACAGGGCGACCGCCGCGCGCGCGGGCACGGCCCCCTGAACGGGAAACCCCGCCCCGCCGGGGCGGGGGGAAGGCCAATGACAGGCGGCACCCGCAGCCGCGACCATCGGATCACCCTTCCGGCGGGCGACGCCCGCCGGGCGCGCCCGGACGACAACGAAAGGACACCCCGTCATGAGCGAGACCGAGCAGAAGGCATGGCTGGCCGGCGGCTGCTTCTGGGGCATGCAGGACCTCATCCGCAGACTCCCCGGCGTACTGGCCACGCGGGTCGGATACAGCGGCGGCGGCACCCCCCACCCCACCTACCGCGACCACGGCACCCACGCGGAGTCGATCGAGATCGTCTTCGACCCCGCCGCCACCGACTACCGCACCGTCCTGGAGTACTTCTTCCAGATCCACGACCCGACCACGAAGAACCGCCAGGGCAACGACATCGGCACCAGCTACCGCTCCGCCATCTTCTACCTGGACGAGGAGCAGCGGCGCATCGCCCAGGAGACCATCGCCGACGTCGAGGCGTCCGGCCTGTGGCCCGGAACCGTCGTGACCGAGGTGGTCCCCGCCGACGAGTTCTGGGAAGCCGAGCCGGAGCACCAGGACTACCTCGCCCGCTACCCCGACGGCTACACCTGCCACTTCCCCCGCCCCCACTGGAAACTCCCCAAGCGGGCCTAGGCCGCCTCTTTCGGATCTTGCCGGGCCCGCGCTGCCCGGCACCGCACCTCCCTGCGTTGTCGGGGCTCCCGAGTACGCCCAGTACGCGAGGAGCTCCTCCGCCTTGCGATGCACGGCACCGGACAACGCGGGCTCGGCCGACAAGATCCGAAAGAGACGGCCCAGCAGCCGCGACCGGCCGGCTGCGCAGGCCGGCAGGCCGGTGGGTCGGCCGTCCGGCCGGCGGTGAAGGCCGTCAGCCCGTGCGCCGGTCGTCGACCCTGAGCTCCAGATGCGGCCAGGCCGCGGCGAGGCGCGAAAGGTCGGCGGCCGCCGGCGCGGTCACCGGGCCCAGCGCCCCGTCCGGCCTGAAACGGACCAGCGTGCCGGTCGTGCCGTCGTCCTCGACCGGCTCGAGCCCGGTGACGGGGACGCCGTGTTCATAGCGCTGGGTCCAGGCCCCGCCCCGGCGGCGGTTGGTGTGGACGAGCCACTCGCTGAGCGCCGCGACCACGGACATGCCGCGCCGCGGACGGCCGCCGGGCAGTGCCTCAGCCTGCGGGAAGTCGAAGAACCGCAGGTCCTTCGTGGCCATGACCGGCTTCTTCACCGTCCGGCCGTGCTCGTCCACACGGGTGTCGGTGCCCCGCCCGTCGTCGCGGACGGACAGGGAGCCGTCGGGGTGGAGGACGACGGCGCAGCGCCCCCCACCCCGGCCCGACGCCTCGTCGGCGGCATAGGCGAGCACCTCGAGGGCGAGGTGCCAGGGTCCGTCCGGGGCGAACTGCGCGGGACTGCACCGGATGCGCGCCAGATGCTCCGCATCGACGGCAGCGGCCCAGTCGTGCGTGGTGTTGGCCCAGGAGGCCCTCGATCCGTCCATCGGACAAGTATCCCGCCCGGTACCGCAGCCCCGTGCGCTGCGGCCCCGCCGTGAAACGGCCCGGACCGCAGACCCGTTGACACGGAACACCGGCCATTCCTTGGAGTGACGGACGGTAGCCGTACGTGTGCGCCCGGGGCGGGCGCGGAATGTTCGAACCCGAAAACGAAGCCGCCCCGGGGCCGGCCGCCCACGGCGCGGCCGGCCCGCCCCACGGAAGGAAACGCATGAGGAAGCTCGCTCGGGCCGCATCACGGGGTACCGCCGCGGTCGCGGGAGCCCTGCTCCTCGGGGCGCTCACCGCCCCCGCCTCGCTCGCGCACGACGACCCCGCCCCCAAGAACTCCCAGGCCCAGGCCGAGAAGGCCAAGAAGTGTTCGGTGGCGCGGGACGTGAGCTCCACCGTCGTCGACTACTCCGGAGCCGGCGGCCTGTTCGAAACCGTCTTCCGCGCCGCCACCGACCGGAAGGGACATGCCTTCCTCAACGACAGCCGCAACCCCGGCGTGTGGATCAACCTCGGCCTCCTGGCCGGTGCGCCGAAGTGCGTGTCCGGCACCGCCGTGTCGGTCACCGAGGAAGACCCCGGTCACCTCTACATCACCCTCCTGGCCAGCAACGGAGTCATCCGTCAGGCCGTCTGCACCACCGCCTCCGCAACCCCCTTCACCCCGGCGAACCTGCCGGCCGCATGCGGTGCGGGATTCGCACCCCTGCCCGACACCCCGGTCCTCTGACGCCGCCGGCCACCGGCTGAAGGGCCGTCACCCGCACTGGTGGCGGCCCTCCGGCGCACCCTCACACCCCGCGCCCCCACCGGCCGCTCAGGCGAGCGGTGCGACACCGCTGCCCCGGCGCCCGCGCCCGGCCCCGTCCTCGGCGGGCGCCGGCCCGCCGGCAGGGACCCGCCGGCGCCTGAAGGCCGGGACGGCCAGCAGGGCGAAGCCGAGGAGCGCCGCCAGGAGATGGCCGACCGTGGTGAAGTCCGGCAGCGGCCCGTTCCACTCCAGCCCGCCCAGGGGCCACGCGAGCACGAACGCCGCCCACAGCGGGCGGCCCCGGCGCGGCAGGGCGAGCGTGCCGGCGGCCAGCACCGTCTGCGCGCCGTAACTGACCCCGTAGTCCAAGGACTGGCGCACCGCCGCCGGATACCAGCCGTACCGCAGCCCGACGGTGATGACGACGGCGGTCAGCAGCGTGGCCGCGACGTGCCCGCCGAGGAACACCGCCACCGCGCGCCGCTTCCCCCACCGCGCCTCCGCCCACGCCAGGAAGCAGCACACCCCCAGACCCAAGGTGATCAGGGTGCCCACGAAATCCGTCGAGGAGACGTCCGTGAGCGTCCCGTCGAAGAACAGCGCGCTGCCCACCAGCGCCGGCAGCGGATGGTCCCGCAGGTTGTCCAGGTTGGTGCTGAGGTACCCCAGCACGGCGTCCGCCCGATCGGAGGACACCAGGCCGATCCACACGTGGCCGGCCAGCAACAGGCAGACATAGGCGAGGGTCAGCGGCGCACGGCGCGGATACCCCCGCACGGCGCGGAGCGCCCTGCCGAGCGGCCCCGACGGTGGCGTTGCGTTCATCCGCGGCATTCTCCGGTTCGGTCGAGTCGAAAGCGGTGGACCGTCCGGCCGGCATCGCGCCGCGGCCGCTCCCCGCCCACCCCCTCAAGGTGATGCGGTTTCCCGCGCCCGGGTTCCGGCGAAGGCGCAGCAAGTGCCGGCGACGTACCGGCGACGTGCCGGCGTACGACGCCCCCGCGGCTGACGGCTCCTCAAAAGCCCAGGCGGGAGGGGGTTTCCCCGGAGTTTCCCGTTTCCCGTTGCAGTGGTCGACCCGCGCCTCCTCGACACGCACGGCCGCCGGGGAACAGTCTCGAAGTGCCCGACAGGACACCACGACGAGCACGACGCCCCGCGGCACACCGCGCGGCGGAAACGGGGGACCGGACATGGCGATGCGCACCACGACAGCGGCGGCCGCCGCCGCACTCACCCTCCTGGCCGCGTGGGCAGGAGCCCACAGCGCCACCGCGGCCACCACCGCCACGACACCGGAGAAGACCGCGACCGCGGCGGCGGGGGAGTGCCGCGTACTGGCCCCCGGCGCCTCCGCCGTGGCCGAGAAGGCCGTGGCGGCCGCCTGCGAACAGATCGGCGTCTGGTACACCTGGGGCGGCGGCCACGGGCCACAGCCGGGCCCCACCTACGGCCAGGTCGACCCCAGCGACCCCGACAGCGCACACGACCCCGAGCGCCTCGGCTTCGACTGCTCGGGACTGGTACGCCACGCCTACCACCGCGCGGCCGGCGGCGACCCGCTGACCGGCAACGCCCACCACCAGTTCCACTCACCACACGTGCAAGAGCGGTTCACCGCCGCCCAGGGGACCGCACCGCTGCTCCCGGGGGACCTCCTGGCCTGGGGCTCGGGCCCCGTCCACCACATCGCGATCTACCTGGGCGCGGGCAAGATGGTCGAGGCCCGGGAATCGGGCACCCGGATCACCGTCAGCGACGTACGCCTCGGCGGCGACTACGCCGGCGCGGTCCGCATCGCACCGCCCGCGCAGGCACCCGGCACGTTCAGCACCTGGGGCACGGACGTGTGGACCCACACCGAGCCCTCCACCACCAGCCCGCGGGTCCACAAGTTCCCCGGCCCCACCACGGTGCGCATCGACTGCCAGAAGCACGCCGAACCCGTGACCGCCGAGGGCTACACCAACGACGCCTGGTCCTACCTGCCCGAGTACGGGGCGTGGATCACCAACATCTACATCAAGGGCCCCGCCTGGCTGGACGGCGTACGCACCTGCCCCTGACCTCCCATACACACCACCCCGAACCCACACCGCACACCATGTTTCGAGGAGAGATCATGTCCGCACGCAACAAGATCGTCCTGGGTCTCGCCGCCGCCGCACTGGCGGGCGGCATGGCCACCGTGACCGGGCCCGCCGCGGCCGCGCCCGCCGCCGGCACGAGCGCCGCCGCCGAATGCGGGGTGCGCGCCGACGGCAAGCTGTGGTGCGGCAACCGGGTCGGCGCCAAGGGCTACGAGCACCGCCGCTACAACTCCGCGGTGCGCGGGCCGCTGAACACCAGCCCCAGCTGGTTCCAGTGCTGGGGCCGCGGCGACCAGCACGCCGGCGGCAACAACGTCTGGTACTGGACCCAGTTGGACAACGGCCAGTGGGGCAACGTCGCCGCCGTCGACGTCCACACCTCCGTCGACCCCGCGCCGGGCCTGCGCGAGTGCTGACGAGGCCCTGAACGAACGGCGGCGCGGCCCCCACCGGCGAGATCCGGTGGGGGCCGCGCCGTCCGTCAGCCGTGCTGGTGCTGCTCGGGCAGCCGGCTCTCCGGATGCGCCCACAGCAGCACGTTCGCGGGCCGCTCCTCGCGGAAGAAGTCCAGCACGTCCTGGTCCGAATGGCGCAGGCTGAAATGGGTGAGGACGAACAGGGTCTGCGGGTTGGCCTCGACGACCGGCTTCAGCCGGCTCCACACGGTGTGCCCGACCCGGTCGGCCCGCGCCAGCTCGGCATCGTCGAGGAACGTGCACTCGGTGATGACCACCGGATACTCCAGCAGCCACGGACTGTCCTCGAAGACCCTCACATGGGTGTCCCCGAGGAACGCGAACAGCGGCCTGAGCACCTCCCGTTCGACCTCCACGCCCTCCTTGCGGCGCTGCGCGAGGATCCGGCCGAACTCCGCACCCCGGCCCTGCTCCGCGAGGCTGCGCCGCAGTTCCTCGTACTCGGGCAGCAGCGCCTTGCGCGGCTCGGAGAACGCGTACCCCACGCACGGCACCTTGTGGACGCACTCCACCACCCGCACCCGGTGGCCGCGCCGCCCGAAGGAGAACTCGTCACCGCCGCGCACCCCGTGGAGCCGGCAGCCCGCGGCGAGCGCGGGGTCGTAGGAGGCGCCGTGGTTCAGCTCGGCGGACGCCCGCAGGAAGGACTCCACGTACGGCACCGCCGCGGCCGGCAGGTGGATGTCGACCCCGTCGGCCCGGGCGGCGAGGTGGTCGAGGTCCTTGGAGTGGTCGTGGTGGGTGTGGGTGAGGAAGACGGTCTCGGGCCGGCGCCCCTCCGCCAGCCCGGCGTCGAGCGCGCACCGCAGCTCCGGGATGTGGAAGAACGTCTTGTCGTTGGCGCGCGAATAGCCGGTCAGGGTGAACTCGGTACCGGGAATCCGCCAGGTCTTCCACTGCCGGAACGGGTGCCCCCGCTCCAGCCGGTCGGGATGGGCGGCCGGTGCCGTCCGCACAGGGGCCAGTGTCATCGGTGCCTCCGTCGGACCGCCACGATCGGGTGAAGGGGCCGATCGTAACGGCCCGCCCACCGCCGAGGCCCGCGGTTTTCCCCGCCGCCCGCCCCGCCCCGCCCCGCCCGACCCGGCCGGCGCCCGACCGGACGCTCAGACCGCGTAACGCTCAGACCGCGTAACGCTCCGGCGCGAACAGCGAAGGATGCGCCGCGATCCACTCCGAGGTCCGCCGCAGCCCCTCCTCCAGGCCGACCCGCGGCCGCCAGCCCGCCCACTCCCGGGCCCGCGTATTGTCCGACAGCAGCCGCTGCACCTCACTGCCCGACGGCCGCAGCCGCGCCGGGTCCACCACCACCTCGGCATCCCGCCCCGACGCCTTCACCAGGGCCTCGGCCAGCGCCCCGACGGAGATCTCCTCACCGGTACCGAGGTTGACCACCTCACCCAGAGCCCGCTCGCACTCGGCCACCGCCAAGAACCCCTCCGCCGTGTCCGTCACGTACGTGAAGTCCCGGGTCGGCGTCAGCGACCCCAGGCGGATCTCCCGCGACCCGGCGTGCAGCTGGGCCAGGATCGTCGGGATCACCGCGCGCGCCGACTGCCGCGGCCCGTAGGTGTTGAACGGACGCACCACCGCCACCGGCAGCTCGAACGCGTGGTGGAAGGAGAGCGCCATCATGTCCGCGCCGATCTTCGACGCCGAGTACGGGGACTGCGGCTGCAGCGGGTGGTCCTCGCCGATGGGGGCGGTCAGCGCCGTCCCGTAGACCTCGCTCGTCGAGGTGTGCACCAGCCGCCGCACCCCGTGCCGCCGGCAGGCCTCCGCCACGTTCTGCGTGCCCGTCACGTTCGTCTGCACGTACGCGCCCGGCGATGCGTAGCTGTACGGAATCCCGATCAGCGCCGCCAGATGGAAGACGGTGTCGCAGCCGGCCACCGCGTCGCTGACCCGGCCCGCGTCCCGGACGTCACCCGCCCACATCTCCACCGGCCCGTCCGGGTCGGCCAGGTAGCGGGCCAGGTGCCCCTTCTCCGCGTACGGCTTGTAGTGGACGAAGGCGCGCACCCGCGCCCCCCGCGCCACCAGCAGGTCCACCAGCGTCGAGCCGATGAAGCCCTCCGCGCCGGTGACGAGGACGGTGCGGTCGGTCCAGCTGTTCATATGTGCTCCAGATCAGAGAGGACAGGGGTGGGGACGGTGGGGGCGAGGCCGGCGACGCGCAGGACCTCGGCGGCCAGCAGCTCGGCGGCCCGCGCGTGCGGGCCGGGGTCGGCGGCGCCGGCCATCGCCGACAGCCGCGCCGGATCGGCCAGCAGCGGCCCGACCAGGGCGGCCAGGCTCCCGGCGGTGGCCTCGGCATCGGGCAGCAGCAGCCCGGCGCCCGCGTCGGACAGCACCCGCGCGTTGTGCGTCTGGTGGTCGCCGGGAGCGTACGGGTAGGGCACCAGGACCGCCGGGACCCCGGTCGCCGCCAGCTCGGCGACGGTCGCCGAGCCCGCACGGCACACCACCAGGTCGGCGGCCGCGTAGACCAGGTCCATCCGGTCCAGGTACGGCACCGCCCGCGCGATCCGCGACCCGCCCGACGCCGCCAGCCCGGCCACCGTCTCCGCCAGCACGGCCGGACCGGTCTTCACCAGCAGCTGCACGTCGTCGCGGTGCTGCCACAGGCCCGCCAGCCCGGCCGCCGCCCGGGTCAGGCGCACCGCGCCCAGGCTGCCGCCGTTGAAGACGACCAGCCGCCGCCCCGCCGCCACCCCCAGCGCCCGCCGGGCCTCCACGCGCAGCGCCGCCCGCCGCGCCCCGGGCAGCTCGGCGAGCCCGGACAGGGCCGCGGAGATCGGCATCCCGGTGGTCAGCGCCCGCTCCCCGCCCGCCAGGTGGGCCCGGCTGCGGTCGAAGGCCACCGCGACGTGCGGGGTGAGGCGGGCCGCGAACCGGTTGGCGCGGCCCGGCACCGCGTTGGACTCGTGGATCACGGCCGGCAGCCCGGCCAGCCGGGCACCGAGCACGGCGGGCGCGCTCGGATACCCGCCCATGCCCACGACGACGTGCGCGCCCTGCGCCCGGATCACCGCGCGCGCCTGGTGCGCGGAGCGCAGCAGCGCCGCGGGCAGCAGGTACCGCTTCGCGCCCAGCGCGGGATCGAAGGGGATCATGTCGACGGTGTGCAGGCGGTGGCCGGCGCCGGGGATCAGCTCGCCCTCCAGGCCCCGCTCGGTCCCGATGAACGAGACCACGGTGCCGGGCACGGCGGCCCGCAGGGCCTCCGCGAGCGCGAGACCGGGATAGATGTGCCCGCCGGTGCCGCCCGCACCGATCACGACGGACAGCGCCCCGGCCGCAGACGGGTGTGATGTGGTGGTGGTCATGGGCCGCACACTTCCGGTGCGCCCTAAGAACGTTCTAAGAGGTTCTCTCAGAAGCCTTTGGCAGGCTTTGTCCCCATGAGCTCCACGAACAGCACGGACGGCGCGCACAGCACGGACGGCACGGGCGGCGCGGGCACCGACGGCGCGGGCGCCGGGCGGCGCATCCTCGTCGTCGACGACGAGCCCGAGGTGCGCGCGGCCGTCGAGGACGGACTCACCGTCGAGGGCTACGAGGTCCGCGGCGCCGCGGACGGCCTCGCCGCCCTCTCCCAGATCGCCGCCTGGGAACCCGACGCGGTCGTCCTCGACGTCATGATGCCCGTCCTCGACGGCCTCGGCGTCTGCCGGCAGCTGCGGGCGATGGGCGACCGCACCCCCGTCCTGGTCCTGACCGCCCTGGACTCCGTCAGCGAACGCGTCGACGGACTGGAGGCGGGCGCCGACGACTACCTCGTCAAACCCTTCGCCCTCGACGAGCTGACCGCCCGGGTCCGCGCCCTGCTGCGGCGCGCCGCGCCCGCACCCGCCGGCGCCGCCCCGCTCGGCTTCGCCGACCTCGTCCTGGACCCCGCGACCCGCACCGGCCGCCGGGGCGGCCGCCCACTGGAGTTCAGCCGCACCGAAGCGGCCCTCCTCGAACTCCTCCTGCGCCACCCCGGCCAGGTCCTCCCGCGCGAACTCATCCTCGAACTCGTGTGGGGACGCGACTTCGGCCCGGACTCCAACTCCCTCGCCGTCTACGTCGGCTACCTGCGCCGCAAACTGGAAGCCGCGGGCGAACCCCGCCTGGTGCACACCGTCCACGGGGTCGGCTACCGGCTGGACGCCGCGTGAGCGCCGGCCGCCGCCTCGGCCGGGTCTGGCGCCGCCGCGGCCCCCTGCGCACCCGCCTCGCCCTGTCCGTCACCGCCGCCGTCGCCCTCGTCGCCGTCGGGGTGTGCGCGGCGGCGTACCTGGTGGTCCGCTCCGCCCTCTACGAACAGCTCGACCTCAGCCTCACCCAGTCCGCGCGCCTGGCCGCCCAGCGCAACCCAGGATCCGCACCCGGCGTCCTGGCGGGGGAGTGCCGCTTCCTGGCCGCACCCGCCTGTGCGGAGGTCGTCCCCGCCGACCCCGCCGACGACCCCCGCCCGCCCGGACAGCTCCCCGTCGCACCCGCCGCCCGCAAGGTCGCCCAGGGCACGAAGGCCCCCTACTACACCAACATCACGGTCGCCGGACACCCCGCCCGGATGCTCACCACCGACTACGCCAAGGGCCGCGCGCTCCAGGTCGCCCTGCGCGCCGACACCGTCCGGGACGGCATCGGGGAAGCCGCCCGCTGGCTGGCCCTGACCGCGGCCGCCGGAGTCCTGCTGGCCGCCCTCCTCGGGTACGGGGTCTCCCGCACCGGCCTGGCCCCGGTCGCCCGGCTCACCGCGACCGCCGAGCGGATCGCCGCCACCCGCGACGCCCGCCACCGCATCGAACTGCCCCCACCGGGACGCGAGGACGAGATCACCCGCCTGGCCACCAGCTTCAACACCATGCTCGACGAACTCGAACAGTCCGTCACCGCACAACGCCGGCTGGTCGCCGACGCCTCCCACGAACTGCGCACCCCGCTCACGGCCCTGCGCACCAACGCCGAACTCCTCGCCCGCGCCGACCGCCTCACCCCCGAACAGCGCGACCGCGCCTCCACCGCGCTGGGCCGGCAACTGCGCGAGGTGACGGGCCTGGTGGGCGACCTGATCGAGCTGGCCCGCGACGAAGAACCCCGGCCGCTGGTGGAACAGGTCCGCCTGGGCGCTCTGGTGGAACACTGCGCGCAGGCCGCCCGTACGCACTGGCCGGCGGTGCCCTTCCACGTACGGGTGCCGGCCGAGCCCGTCGTGGTGCCCGGCGTTCCCGCACGTCTGAGCCGGCTGCTGGGCAACCTCCTCGACAACGCCGCCAAGTTCAGCCCCGCCGGCCTGCCCGTCGAGGTCGAGCTGACGGCGGGCGCCCCGGGCCGGGGCCCGCAGCTGACCGTCCGCGACCACGGTCCCGGCATCTCCCCGCAGGACCTCCCCTACGTCTTCGACCGCTTCTACCGCGCCGGCGCGGCCCGCGCCCTGCCGGGCTCCGGCCTGGGCCTGGCCATGGCCCGCCAGATCGCCCGGGCCCACGCCGCCGACCTGACGGCGGAACCTGCCCCGGGCGGCGGCGCCCTCTTCCGCCTGGCCTTCTGAGGAGAAGGCATGCCGGGCGGGCCCCGGCGGGAGGAGTTTGACCCTCACGCGGCGTCAGGCCCCATAGTCGGTGCCGTGGAGGATCACTGGACCGTGGGACGGGTGGCGCAGCTGGCCGGCGTCAGCGTCCGCACGCTGCACCACTACGACCACATCGGGCTCGTCCGGCCCTCGGCGCGGACCCCGGCCGGGTACCGGGCCTATACGGCCGGCGACGTGGAGCGGCTGCGCGAGGCGCTGGCCTACCGGAGGCTGGGCTTCGGGCTGCGGGAGATCGCGGAACTGCTCGGCGACCCCTCCACCGACGCGGCCGCGCACCTGCGCCGGCTGCGCGGCGTACTGCTGGAGCGGCGGGAGCGTGCCGACGCCATGGTGGCGGCCGTCGACAGGGAACTGGCGGCACGGGCGAAGGGAGTGAGGGTGACACCGGAGGAGCAGCTGGGGATGCTGGGCGCACGGCTGTACGACGCGATCGGCGAGGCCTACACGGCGACGCGGCGCACCGATCCGAAGATCGCCGCGCAGATCCGTGACGCGCTCGGCGAGGCGCGCACGGTGCTGAACGTGGGGGCCGGAACCGGCTCCTACGAGCCCGCCGACCGCGAGGTGACCGCGGTGGAGCCCTCGGCGGTCATGCGCGGCCGCAGGCGGGCCGGATCGGCACGGTGCGTGGCCGCCGCCGCGGAGGACCTGCCGTTCGAGGACGGGTCGTTCGACGTCGCGATGGCCGTCTCCACCGTGCACCACTGGGCGGATCCGATGGCCGGGCTGCGCGAGATGCGGCGGGTGGCCCGCCGCGTGGTGGTGCTCACGTTCGACACCGACGAGCCGGGGTGGCAGGACCGGTTCTGGCTCACCCGCGACTACCTGCCCGAGTTCGCCGGCGTCCTCGCGGATTTCCCGCCGCTCGCCTCGATGGCCGAAGCGATCGGCGCCCGCGCCGAGCCGGTGCCCGTCCCGTGGGACTGCGCCGACGGCCTGTTCGAGGCGTACTGGCGCCGGCCGGGGGCGTACCTGGAGGACCACGTGCGCCGTGCGATGTCGGTGTGGACCCGGGTCGGGCCGCGGGCCGAGCAGCGGGCGGTGCGCAGCCTCGCCGACGACCTCGACTCGGGCCGGTGGGCCGAGCGCAACGGCCACCTCGCCGACTTGGAGGCGGCCGACCTCGGCCTGCGCCTGCTCGTGGCCTGACCCCGCCGACCGGCCGGGGTTTCAGTGGGGCGGCTCGCAGCGGGCGGGCAGCGTCACGGTTCCGGGCCGGTGCTCGAAGGTGTCCATGACCAGCCACTCGTCCAGCTCGGGGTCGTAGAGGTTCTGGACACCGAACTGCAGCACCTGCCAGAAGGTGCCCCGGTTGTTCTCGTCGACGTAGATGTCACCGAGTGCGAGCGGCAGACGCGGATAGTTCCCGGGAGGCAGCTGGGGGAGGACCACGCCCACCCTCCAGTGGTTCACGTGCCGCTGCGGGGTGCGCCGCAGGGTCTCCCGCCCGACGAACCGGGCGCCCTCGAAGCCCCGGTTGAGGTCCTCCAGGCTGAAGCCCGGGATGCGCGAGCAGGGATGTTCGTTCAGGCCGGGCCACTTGTAGGTGAGGGTGTAGAGGGTGCCGCGGTAGATCAGGTTGGTGAACCAGATCGGGTACTGCGGGCCTCCCGCGGTCATCTGGCTGTCGCCGTTCCTGCCCTCCCAGCTGAACGGCACCGTGATGTCCAGGTCCCGGACGATCCACTTGCCCCTGCCGCGGAAGTCGCGGGGCAGACGGGGCGGAGGCGGCGTCGGGGAGGCGTCCTGCAGCCCGGCCCCGGCCGCGGCCGCGCTCACGGTCCCGGCCCGGGGCGCGGCGCCGGCGGAAGGGGGAGCTGCCAGGACGAGCGCGACCACTGCGGCAAGCGCGGCCGGCGCGGCCGTCCGGCGTACGCCATTCCAACCCATGGTCTCCCTCGGCTGTCACGTCGGGCGCCGTCACGACGACGCGGGGGACGAATCCGGCGATGCTGGGACACCGTCCCCGGAATCAAACATTCCGAAACCGACGGTCACTCAGCTTGCGGCCGAAGGTGGCGCGACGCGGCACGGCACGGCCCGGCCCGGCGCGGACGCCGGCGCCGGGGCCGTGCGGTCACTCGGGATGCGCCACCGCGTCCCTCTGCAGCTCCACCGCTGCCAGCAGGCTCAGCTTCGGCTCCGCCCGGCGCAGCGCCTTCACCGCGTCGACCGAGCCGACGTCCCCCGCGAAACCGGCGCCGGCCAGCCGGGAGCGGACCCAGCGGGCCCGCACCTGCGCCGCCCCGGCGACGGCGGCGGCCTCGGCGACGGCGACCGCGCGCTCCAGCCCCGGACGCTCCTCGGGCGAAGCCGCCTCCAGCGCCCCGCGCAGGGCCGCCGCGATCGTGTCCGCGTCACGGATGGTCAGAACGAAGGTGTGCTTGGTGCCCGATCCCAGGAATCCAGTCATGTGGATCATCGTGCTGGCCGTGTTCCGCCCGCGACAAGGGACTTGAGGACCAGCAGGGCTACGACCACAGGCTGACCGCCGGCTGCCGCGCCCCCGCCGCGTCATCCGCCGGCGGCGTCCCCGGCCTCCCAGCGCAGCAGGTCGCCCGGCTGGCATTCGAGCGCCTCGCAGAGCGCGGCGAGCGTCGCGAAGCGCACCGCCTTGGCGCGGCCGTTCTTCAGCACCGCCAGGTTGGCCGGTGTGATCCCCACCCGGTCCGCGAGTTCCCCCACGGACATCTTCCGCCTGGCCAGCATCACGTCGATGTCGACGCTGATGGGCATCAGATCACCTCGTCCAACTCGGCCCGCATCTGCGCCGCTTCGCCGTCGCGCGCGACGGCCTGCACGAGCAGCATCCGCAGTACCAGCACGATGAGCGCGACCCCCAGGACGGCCAGGCCGATCCCGCCCATGATCACAGTAACGCCCGGATCCTCGCGCTGGCCCGGGGCGTTGACCGCGGTGACCGCGAACCACAGCACCGCCGCCGCCGTGATCGCGCCGATCACGCCGTCCACGTACCGGAAGGCCGCGTGCGAGAACACGGTTCCGCGCCGCACCATCGCCGTCAGCCGCCATACGCAGACCAGGGCCACCTGCGCCGCCACCATGCCCAGGGCCACGATCACGCGCATCGGGGTCAGCGGCATCGACCCGTCCTCCTGCTCGCCCGTGACCAGCGCCCACACCATCCCTGCCTGCACGAACACGGTGCCGGCGAACACCACCGCGAGCACGGCGCGCAACGCGCGCACTGTCAGCTTCCCCACGACCTGTCCTCCCATCGATCTACGATGGAAATCTATCGAAAATCGATAGGTCGAGCAAGGGGGGCGGCCCGGCCCCCCAGCCGACCTCGACCCACCTCGCCCCGCCCGGCCCGTGATGCACCGGGCCGGACGGGGAGTGAGCAGGCCGGAGGCGGGCCGGGCGGTCAGAAGTCCCAGCTCTGGCTCCGCGCGCCGTTGCAGCTCCAGCTCACCAGCAGCTGGCCGATCTCGGGCCGCCCGGCCAGGATGTCCAGGCACTTGCCGTTCACCCGGTTGCGGATCTCGCTGCCGTTGCGGTACCACCGCTGGTGCAGACCGCCGTTGCAGTCCCACATGGCCACCGAGCCCTGGTCGCCCAGGTGCGGGCCGTAGATCTCCAGGCACTTCCCGTTCATGCTGGAGCGGATCTGCTCACCGTCCCGGTACCACTGCTGGTTGGTGCCGCCGTGGCAGTCCCACGTCACCGTCGAGGCGCCGTTCTCCTGGTGGAACATGAAGATGTCGGCGCACCTTCCGTTCAGGTCGGACTTCAGCAGCGGCGCCGCGGCAGCCGAGGCATGCACGGGCGAGCCCGTCACGGTACCGCCGGCCAGCAGCCCGGTGACCGCCGCCAGCAGCATCATTCGTCGCACGGACCTCATGATCTTTTCCCCTTCCGATCGCCGTGGCGCGGTTGCGCCGGCACTTGTCTAGCCCCCACTTGATGTCCGGCGCCGGAACGGGGATTCCGGACATCAAAAGCTGGACAAACACCACCCGACACGGCCGCGGAAAGCTGCGGGAGACCGCAGGGAGGAAGGCAATGCCACGCCCCGAACGCCCCCTCGACCCGGACTCCGGTCCACTCACCCGGTTCGCGGCCGACCTGCGCACGCTGCGCGAGGCGGCCGGCCGGCCGCCCTACCGGGCCCTGGCGAAAAGGGCGCACTACTCCTCCACCACCCTCTCGGACGCCGCAGGCGGCCACACGCTCCCGAGCCTCGCCGTCACCCTCGCCTACGTAGAGGCGTGCCGGGGCGACCGCCGTGCATGGGAAGCCCGGTGGCACACGGCCGCCGCCGAGATCGCCGCGGGCGCACGGCAGGAGGAGCCCGCCGCAACCGACCACCACGGCGCGCCCTACGCCGGACTGGCCGCCTTCCAACCCGAGGACGCCGACCGCTTCTTCGGCCGCGAGCACCTGACCGCCGAACTCCTGGCAAAGGTCCGCGACCGGCGCTTCCTCACCGTCTTCGGGCCCTCCGGATCGGGAAAGTCCTCACTGCTGCGCGCCGGACTCGTCGCCCGCACCCGGACGGCCGGACAGCCGGTGATCCTGTTCACCCCCGGCCCGCACCCCGTCGAGGAGTGCGCGCTCCACCTCGCCGCCACCACGGGGGAGGCCCCCGGCCCGCTGCTCGCCGAACTGCGCGAGGACCCCGCCGCCCTGCACCTGCGCATCCGGCAGACCGCCCTCGGCCACACCCCCGCCGACGCGCCCGCCACCGCCCCCGTCCCCGTCCCGGGCAGCGGCACCGCCCCGGGCACCGACGTCCTCGTCGTGGTCGACCAGTTCGAGGAGGTCTTCACCCTCTGCCGGGACCCGGACGAACGCGACGCGTTCATCGCCCTGCTGACCGCGGCCGCCACCACCCCGACCAGCCGCGCCCGGGTGGTGCTCGGCGTCCGCGCCGACTTCTACGGCCACTGCGTCCAAGACCCCCGCCTCGTCGAAGCGATGCGCGACGCGCAGATCGCCGTCGGACCGATGACCAGCCAGGAACTCCGCGAGGCCGTCACCCGCCCGGCAGCCCTCGCCGACTGCACGGTCACCGGGCCGCTCCTCGCGGCCGTGGTCGCGGACGCGACCGGCCAGCCGGGCGCCCTGCCCCTGGTCTCCCACGCCATGGTCGAAACCTGGCGCCGCCGCTGCGGCAGCCGCCTCACCCTCGACGGATACCTCGCGGCCGGCGGAATCCAGCACGCCCTCGCCCACACCGCGGAAGCCGCCTACGCGGCCCTTTCGCCGGCGCAGCAGGACCACGCCAGGTCACTGTTCCTCCGGCTCACGGCACTCGGCGACGGCACCGAGGACACCCGGCGCCGCATCACCACGAACGAACTCGACCCGGGCCCCGACACCGCCCACGTCCTCGAATCCCTCGCCCGCAGGCGGCTCGTCACCCTCGACGACGGCTGCGTCGAGATCACCCACGAGGCCATCATCCGCTGCTGGCCCAGACTGCGCGGCTGGCTCACCGAGGACCGCGAACGCCTCCTCCTGCACCGCCGGCTCACCGACGCCACCGCCGACTGGGAGGCACAGGGCCACGACCCGCACGCCCTCTACCGGGGCGCCCGCCTCGCCGCCGCCCTCGACCTGGCCGCCGTCCACGACAGCCGCCTGACCTCCAGGGAACGGCGCTTCCTCGACGCCGCCCGCGCGGCACAGGCCGACGAGACCGCCGCGGCCAGGCGGCGCACGGTCCGCCTGCGCCGGCTCGTCGCCCTGCTCACCGTGCTCGTGGCCGTCGCGGCGACCGCGGGCGGCCTGGCCGTCGACTCCCGCGACTCGGCCATCCGCCAGCGCAACGTGGCCATCGCCCGCAAAGCCGCCGCGGACGCCGCCGAGGTACGCCAGCACGACCCCGCCCTCGCCGCACAACTGAACCTGGCCGCCCACCGCCTGGCCGCCGGCTCCCGCGACGTCCGCGACCAGCTCATGAGCACCTTCGCGACCCCCTACACCAGCCGGCTCACCGGCCACACCTCCGACGTGGTCTCCCTCTCCGTCGGCCCGGACAGCACCCTCCTGGCCACCGCGAGCTGGGACCGCACGGCCCGGCTGTGGGACATCACCGACGCCCACCACCCCGTACAACTGGCCGCCGTGCACCGGCCCGAACGCCTGGTGTCGGTCGCCTTCGACGGGACCGGCCGCGTCCTGGCCACGGCCGACGAACGCTCCGTACGGCTGTGGGACGTCACGAACCGGCGGGCACCCGCCGAGCTCGCCGCCCTGCCCGCCCAGCCGTCCGCCGCCCCGAGCTGGGTGGCGTACGGGCCCGGCGGCAGCGGTGTCCTGGCCACCGGCCACACCGACGGCACGACACGCCTGTGGAACGCGGGCGACCCCCGCCGGCCGCGCCTGCTGGCCACCCTGCCCGGACACACCGCCGCGGTCACCTCGGTGGCGTTCAGCCCTGACCGTCACACGATGGCGACCACCGGCGACACCACCACCAGGCTCTGGGACGTGGACGACCCCGCGAATCCGCTCCTCCTCGACGTCCTGCGCGGACACACCGACACCGTCACCTCCGCCGCCTTCAGCCCCGACGGCAGGACCCTGGCGACCGGCGGCTGGGACCGCACCGCACGCGTCTGGAACCTCGCCGGCGGCCGGCCGGCGCCACCCCCGGCCGTCCTGACCGGCCATCCCGCGATCGTCTGGTCGGTCGCCTTCAGCCCGGACGGCACCGCCCTCGCCACGGTCGGCGGATCCACCCACTTCTGGGACGTCACCGCCCCGGCCCGGCCCCGCAGGTCCAGTACGGTCCAGGGCGGCTTCTACCAGGCCGCGTTCACCCCGGACGGCCGGGTGCTCGCCCACTCCGACCGGCTCCTGGACCTGCGGGACCTCTCCCTGGCGACCCACGACGACGTCGTCACCTCCCTGGCGTTCGCCCCCGGCGGCCGCCTGCTCGCCAGCGCCAGCTGGGACGGCACCGCACGCCTGTGGCAGGTCACCGGCGGCCGCGCCCTGTGGCCGCTGGCCGCCCTGCACGGGCACACCAGGTTCGTCCGCTGCGTGACCTTCAGCCCGGACGGCCGCACCCTGGTCACCGCGAGCGAGGACGGCACCGCCCGCGTCTGGGACGTCACCGATCCCCGCAAGCCCCGCCCGGTGTCGGTCATCGCCCCCGACGGCGGCGAGGTCGGCGGCACCGCATTCGCCCCGGGCGGCCGCCTCCTGGCCGTCTGGACACAGGCCAGGGCCGGCCTGTGGGACCTGACCGACCCCGCCGACCCCCGCCCGCTGAGCCGGATCGGCGAGGACGGCCGGCACGTCACGACGGCCTCGTTCCGCCCGGACGGCCACACCCTGGCCACCAGCACCGGCGAGTCCGGCTCCCTGCGCCTGTGGGACATCACCCGGCCGAGCACCCCCCGGGAAATCCCCTCCCCGCTCCGGTCCGAGCCCCTCACCGGCGGCGTCTTCAGCCCCGACAACCGCCGGCTGGCCGCCTTCCACCGGACGGACAAGACCATCTGGCTGATCGATGTCCACGACATCCACCACCCGGCGAGGACGACCCGCCTGCCGGCCTCCGGCGCCTGGATCTACGCGCTGGCCTTCGACGCCGAGGGCCGGCGACTGGCAGCCGGCGCCGCCGACAGCAAGGCCCTCCTGTGGGACCTGGACGGTCCTGCCGCCCCCACCGTCCTGACCGGCCACACCAACCCCGTACCGGCCGTGGCCTTCACCCCGGACGGCACCACCCTCGCCACCGGCGGCAACGACTTCACGATCCGCCTGCGGGACACCCGCCTGTCCGCGGTCACCGCCCGCATCTGCGACCACGCCCACCCCCGGATCACCGAAGCCCAATGGACCCGCCACTTCCCGGCCCTCGACTTCACCCCGCCCTGCCCCGCCCCCTGACACCCGCAGCCGCGGCTCTACCCCCGTTCCCCTTGTGCGCTGCCGCCCGTTGAACGCCCGGCGCCCGTTCTCCGCAGGACCGGCCGGGCTTCGGACCCGCATCGGGTCGTCTACTCACCCCCGTATGAGTAGACGACCCGATGCGGGGCGCACACCCCCGCCCCTACCTTTTCGATCATGAACTCCGTCCAGCCCGCCACCGGCGCGACCGCGGCCCCCTCGGGCGCGCGCCTCCTTCGTGCGGCGTCGGTCCTTGCCGGCGTCGCACTCCTGTTGTCCATGTCCTGGGGCGGGTACCGGTTGTGGAACGGCGCACCGTACCCGGAGGTCGACCCGAACGTGGTCGCCATGCGGCTCAGGGAGCAGGCCGAGCGCGTGGAGGAAGACCTGGACGGGCGTTCCCGCTTCGAGGCCCGCCCCGTGGACACGGGCGCCTGCTACTACCGCGGACTGCGGTCCTTCGCCCACATCGACGAGGCCCGCCGCGACGTGAGCAGCTTCGACATCGACTGGAGGGCGACGGGCGTCGCGCAGGCCACGGCCCGTGCCGGGCAGGAGCGCATCCGCGACCGGCTGTCGCAACAGGGCTGGAAGCCCGCCGGCGAGCACCCTTCCGACATGGGGTTCCGCTTCGAGCATCCGGTCACCGGCGACAGGGTCGACGTGGGGTGGTACGCGGCGACCGGGACGCTCGCCGTCAGCATCTACGCGCCCTGCGGGCAGGTCCCCGACGGCTTCGACGCCTGGGCCCCGGCGTAGGCCCCGTCCGGCCCGGCCCGCCGGGGCGGCCCGCGGGACCGTCAGTAGGTGGGGCAGATGTTGGCCTGCACCGTGGCGAGGATGAGCGCGCTCTTGGTCGGGCCGAAGCCGCCCGGGTGGCGGGGGCCGGTGAAGCGCTGCTCGACCTGGGCGATGCGCCGGGTGGGGTCCTTCTCGTCCTTCATGGCGGTGCACTGGTCGCGGCCGCGGCTGATGGCCTGTTCGTCGTCGCCGTTCACGATCTCGGGGTCGATGCCGGTCAGGGTGGCGAGGTAGATGGTGCGCTTGTCGCCGGTGGGCGCGGGCGGGATCCCGGCGGCTTGGGTGGAGTCCGGGCTCGCGGGCGCCGCCGGCGCGGTGGCGGCCGGGGTGGGGCCGGCGTCGGTGTCGGCCTCGGGCTCACTGGTGCACCCGGCGAGGGCGAGGAGCGTGACGGCGGCGAGCAGAGCGGCGGTTTGATGTGTGCGCATCAGGCCATGGTGGGCCCCGCGCGGGGCGGGGGAGCGGCCCGTGACGCAGCTGTGACGGGAGAGGGGCGCCGGGGCCGCGCGGGAGCCGCCGCCGGGCCGCGTTCGCTCCCGGGGTCTCAGGGGGGCTCGGGGGTCTCAGGGGGCGGTCCGGTCCTCGGCGGGCGGCTGCGTCCGCCGCTCCTCACGGCCGCCGGGCGGGGCCTCGGGGCAGGCGGGGTTGGTGCAGGGGGCGTCGGCGTAGAGGGGGACGTACATGCCCATCGTCTTGTGCCGCTGGACCGTCGCGGGCAATTGCTCATGGCAGCCGGGGCAAAGGTGTCCCGGGAGGGATGCCGCGGGATGCTTTTCGCCGTCCATAAATCGACTTTACGCCCACTTTGCCCGGATTTGAAGCTTTCTTTTGATCGGCCGATCACGCCCCGCGGGCGGAACCGCCCCCGTCCGGCGGAGGCGACGACGGTGGCGGCGACGGTGGTGGCCGGAGCAGGCTCAGGGTGACCGACGCCGCGAGGACGACGACGATCACGGCCAGGCTCACCGGCGAGGGGATCTCGGGAACCGAGGTGCTGATCAGTTCGTGCGAGGCCTGCAGGACCAGCTTCACCCCGATGAACGCGAGGATCAGGGCCAGCCCCGTACTCAGGTAGTGGAAACGGTCGAGCATGCCGGCCAGCATGAAGTAGAGCGCCCGCAGCCCCAGGATGGCGAAGGCGTTGCTGCTGTAGACGATGAAGGCGTCACTGCTGACGGCGAGCACGGCGGGCACGCTGTCGACCGCGAAGACCAGGTCGGCCGCCTCGATCGCGGCCACCACGGCCAGCAGCGGCGTGGCGACGCGCCGGCCCGCCTCCTTCACGAAGAACTTCGTCCCGACGTAGTCGTCACTGACCGGGACGACCTTCCGCAGCAGCCGCACGACGAGGCTGCGCCCCGGGTCGAAGCTGTCGTCCTCCTCCTTCAGGATCTTGTACGTGCTGTAGAAGAGGATCGCGGCGAAGACGTACAGGACGGCCGTGAACCGGCTGACGACGGCCACTCCGGCGGCGAGGAACACCCCCCGGAACACCAGCGCGCCCAGCACCCCGAAGAACAGCACGCGGTGCTGGTAGGCCCGCGGGACCTTGAAATAGCCGAAGATCAGAGCGAAGACGAACAGGTTGTCGACCGACAGGCTCTTCTCCAGCAGCCACGCCGTCGTGTACTCCACACCGGCCTGCGTGCCCACGACGGCGAACACGAGGCCGCCGAAGGCCAGGGCGAGGCCGACCCACACCCCGCTCCACGCGGCCGCCTCGCGGAAGCCGATGACGTGCGCCCGCCGGTGCGCGAGGAGGTCGACCGCCAGCGCCAGGAGGACGGTGACGGCGAAGACGATCCACAGCCAGTAGGGCACGTCGTGCACGGCGGACTCCCGCAGGACGGGCAGTAGGGCGACGCGACGCCCTCACGCGCGATTTTGCCGTAATTATACTTATTTACCTTTTTGTGGGTGATGCTTCCGCGCTGAGCGCTCCGCGCCCGGGGCTCAGGCGACCGGCACGTCCGCCGCGGCGTCGCCCCTGCGGCGCCGCGCCGCCCGCGCGACGTCCAGGACGGCGACCTCGCGGTCGACGTCGTAGCCCTTGTCGTCCAGATGCTGGAGGAGCCTGCGGCTGCCGTCCGTCAGGTGGACGTGGACGAGCGTCCGGGGCGCCAGGCCGCCGTCGGACCCCCGCAGTGGCTCGGCCCTGATCTCCTGGACGTCCTCCCAGGCCACCCGCCGCGTGCGGAACATCCCGCGGATGTGTATGCCGGTGCTGTCGACGAGGGTGCCGCACCGCGGCATGCGGACGATGCCCACGAGCGCGAGCAGCGGCATGAGCACGCTCAGGCCGACCTGGAACCACAGGGGCGGCAAATCCTCGCTCCACACGGCGAGCACCAGCACGGCCGTCTTGGCGACCAGCAGGGCGGTCAGCTCGATCCGCCTGCTCCTGCTCATCCGGTACTCGCGCGGCAGACGCTCGCGAGCCGGGGGCACCTGCTCCTCCCCGGCCGGGGCCACCCGCTCCTCCCCAGCCGGCCGCGGCGGGGCGGCCGGCTCCCGGCGCGCCGGCGGCCCCGCCGCCGGGCCGCCGCCCTCCGCGGTGCCGCGCAGCGCCACGACGACGCAGGCCGCCATCGTGGCGAGCAGGACCAGCGCGACCGGTCCCCAGATCGCCCAGATCGCCCACAGGGGCCAGCCGTTGTCCGCCTGCACCCACAGCGTCAGCAGGCCGGTGGCGCCCAGGGCCACCCCGTGCCAGCGCACCGCGGTCGCCGCGCGTTCGTGGCGCCGGTCCCCCCTCTTGACGATCGGCCACACCGAGCCGGCGAGGGCGATCAGGCCGAAGGGGATGAAGGCGAGCGCACCCCCGAGCTGGTCCGCCGGCCACTCCGAAGGCCCGTACTCCGTCTGCTGCCGCCGTCCGCCGGCGTCCCGCACCTCCACGACGCCCCCGCGCCAGACCACCCCGACGACCGCGTCACCCGGCTGCATCCGCGACAGCACCGGGCCGGTGTTGCGGAACACCACCTCCCACGGCTCGCCGCTCGGCGGCAGCAGCGTCGCTGCCAGTCTCTCGCCGCGGCCGACCCCGTCGGCCTTCGCCTCCCGGACGCTGAACGGCTGCTCCCACACGCAGGCCGACGCCGTCACCGGCACGGAAGAGCAGACCGGGGAGGCCCGGTACTCCCGCTCCCGCTCCAGCGCCTCGCCGACCTCCGTGGCCGACGCCACCCCCGCCAGCAGTCCCAAGAGCGCGGTCGCCCACCACAGGACGACCCGTCCCGCGTTCTCCATGCCCCGCTTCCCCCTTCGTCCTGAGCGGGGCCCCCGGGTCCCGCCCGCACAGTGGAGCACGGCGGATGATCAAGAACCGCCCGGAATCCGAGGCTCCGTCACCACTGTTACAGAACAGTCGAGTTGGGCGGGGACGGCGAGGAGCCCCGTGAGGTCGGCGGGCCGACGTCACGGGGCTCCTGCGGCCGGCCCTCCGGCCCGCCGCCGCTACCGGCTGAGCGACCTGAGCGCCGCCGCGTCGTACGGCTTCAGCTCGTCGAAGCGGCCGCCGAGCACCTTCGCCGCCCACTGCGGGTCCTGGAGCAGCGCCCGGCCGACGGCGACCATGTCGAACTCGTCGCGTTCCATGCGGTCCAGGAGGTTGTCGATGTCGCCGACCGCCGCACCCTCGCCGGCGAAGGCGCGGATGAAGTCGCCGTCGAGGCCGACCGAGCCGACGGTGATGGCCGGCCGGCCGGTGAGCTTCCTGGTCCAGCCGGCGAGGTTCAGGTCCGAGCCCTCGAACTCCGGGATCCAGTAGCGGCGGGTGGAGGCGTGGAACGCGTCGACGCCGGCGGCCGCCAGCGGGGCGAGGATCGCCTCCAGCTCCTGCGGGGTCTGCGCGAGCCGCGCGTCGTAGGCCTCCTGCTTCCACTGCGAGTAGCGGAAGATCACCGGGAAGTCGGCCGGGACCCGCTCGCGGACCGCTGCCACGATCTCCGCCGCGAACTTCGTACGGGCCACCGCGTCGCCGCCGTAGGCGTCGGTGCGACGGTTGGTCCGCTCCCACAGGAACTGGTCCAGGAGGTAGCCGTGGGCGCCGTGCAGTTCCACGCCGTCGAAGCCGATCCGCGCGGCGTCCGCGGCGGCGTCGGCGAACGCGCCGATGACCTCGTCGAGGTCGGCGGGGGTCATCGCCCGGCCGGTCCCCTCGGTGCCGTCGACGCGGATGCCGGAGGGGCCGACCGCGGGCGCGTCGGCGTACGGCGCCTCGCCCTGCTTGCGCACCATGCCGATGTGCCACAGCTGCGGCACGATCGTGCCGCCCGCCTCGTGCACGGCCGCGGCGACCTTCGCCCACCCCGCCAGCTGGTCCTCGCCGTGGAACCGCGGCACCCGGTCGCTCTGCCCGGCGGAGTCGTGGCCGACGTAGGTGCCCTCGGTGACGATCAGGCCCACACCCGCGGCGGCCCGGCTCGCGTAGTACGCCCGCACGTCCTCGCCGGGCACGCCGCCGGGGGAGAACATCCGCGTCATCGGAGCCATCGCGATGCGGTTGGGGACGGTCAGGCCGTTCAGCGTGACGGGCCGGGACAGGATCTCGGCCGCGCGGGAGGGAGCGGACGTGGTGGCGGTCATGCGGGTCCTCCGGGTTGAGGCTGTGGCTCGTCGGGGTGGAGCCGCAACGAGAAATGCATACTACACACGATATGTATCATGCATATTGCCGCAGGTCGCCGGCCCCGGTCCGCCGCCCACCGCAGAGGCGCCGGCGATTCGGCGATAATGAAGCGCCGGAAGGAGTAGGAGTCGCAGTGCTGGAGAAACTGGAGCGGGAGCTGATGCTGCTCTCGAGGCACCAGGTGCTCGGTCGGCGCGAACGCGACCCCGAACGCCTGGAGCGGTCGGCATACCTGCTGCTCAGCCGCATCGACACACAAGGCCCCATGTCCATCGGACAGTTGGCGGAAGCCTTCGGGCTCGACACCTCGACCGTCAACCGCCAGACAGCCGCACTGCTGCGCTGCGGACTGGCCGAACGCGTCGCGGACCCGGACGGCGGCATGGCCCGCAAACTGCGCATCACCGCCGAAGGCGCACACAGGCTCGCCGGAGACCGCGAGGCCAACCGGTCCTGCCTGGCCCGGGTGATCGCCGGCTGGTCCCCCGAGGAGGTACGGGAGCTGGAGGACGTCCTGGTCCGCCTCAACCGCAGCGCCGAAGCCCTCGAAGGCCGCTACTGGCCACGCACCGAAGAAGCCCAGGAACGCCCCGCGGACCACCCGGCGCCCCTACGCGAATCCGCACCACGAGCCACGTAGCAGTCGATCTACCGGGGCACCCCTCCCGTCGTGGCCACGCCGGTGACCGGCGCCGACGGACCGGTCGTCCGCGGCGCACCACCGCCGCTCCCACCGCTCCCGCCGCCGAGCGTCGCAAGGATCAGGATGATCACCAGCAGTCCGCCCCCGCCGACGGCAGCGGCCGCAGGTGCCCCGATCCGCCGACGGTGAGGCCGTACGTAGGTACCGTCCGCGCGGTGGTGCCCCCGCACGCCCGTGGTCGGCACCACGCCCGGCGGGAGCGGAGGACGGGACGCTCCGCGCTGCGACGGGACTGCACGAGCCGACTTGGTCCGGGTCCGGCGCGTGTGCGGCCGGACGTAGGTGCCGTCCTTGCGGTAGTGCCCTTTGACATGAGCCATGGGTGGTCCATCCCTTGACGAGTCGGGGAGGTGCACGGCGACGGCCTCTGACAGCACCGGAGCCACGTACACCGGGGGACGAGGCCGGGCCCAAGCCCGGCCCCGCTAGGGGAGGGGTGGGCGGCGCCGGGGCGCAGGCACCGAACGCAGCAGCTCCCACAGGGGACGCGAACCGGCGGCCCACTCGGCGAGCACGTGGCGGTCCACGAGGTGCAGGCGCTGGTCCTGGGCGAAGTCCGCGGCATTGCCCGTGATCCGGCCGTTGGTCAGCATGACCAGCACGTCACCGTGGTGGACCTGCCGGCCGGTGCCGTTGAGCACATGGAGCTCGGGGGTGCCGACCGGCTTCCCCGACCACCCGGCCCTGCGGTGCTTGCACTGGATCACCCAGCGCCGCCCGAAGGGGTCGGTCGCCTTCACGTCCGCGCCGTTGTCGCCGCGGCCGCCGACCCGTTGCGCGTCCGCGCACCCGTCCCGGTGCATGAGGTCACGCACGGCGAACTCGAACTGCGTGTGGTGCAGGCGGTCCAGCTGCTCCACCGCGTAGCGCAGCCCCTGCGCGCGGACCCGTTCCCATCGCGCCGCCTCCCGGCGCCGCCACATCCACGCTCCGCCCGCCCCGGCCCCCGCCAGGAGGGCGAGCACGACGACCCAGGGGCGATCGGCCAGCCACCGCAGCGCGCCGACGACCAGGCCGAGCACGACCGCGGTCGCGAGCGCGGCGAGGAGCACCTGCTCCAGGTGCCGGTCTTTCCTGCGCCTGCGCCGGGGCCGGGGCCGAGAAGTGCGGCGCACCGGACGGCGACGAGCGCTCACCGGCCGGCCCGGGAGACGCCGCCGACGAGCCGGCCGAACCGGCTCCGGGACTCGGTGCGCCGACGCAGCCGCAGCACCACGATGACGACCGGCAGTACGGCCACGTTGATCGTCAGCAAGTACCCAGCCCCCCGCACGAACAAGGGGCAGCGGACGACAGCCCCGACCTCCTGTGTAACGGGAGGTCAGCGGTGCTGTCGCCGGTTTGCCGGGGAATGGCGGCAATGCAACGCGCTGGCCGATTTCGGCGGACAACGCGTTCGAGAAGGCCCGGCCGGCGGCCGGACGGGGGTCAGGGCTGGAGGTAGTCGGCGAGGTAGCCGCGCGCCGCGGCTTCGCTCGTACCGAGGGCGGTCGCCACCACCTCCAGCGCCACCTCGCGGGCGGCGAGTTCGTACGCGGCGTCCTGGCCGGTCCGGGCGATGACGTACCGCAGGTCGGCAAGGGCCTTCAACGTGACCAGCGGCTCCCTGACGGCCAGACCGTCGAGGGCCCGGACGAGTTCGGTCAGCAGCCCGGTGAGCTCCGCGGGGAGCGGGACGGCCAGGTCCCGGATAACCGACACATGGGCCTCGTGGTCCGCGATCGGCCCGGACAGGTCCACGTCCGCCTCGTACAGCGGCCTGTCGTCGTCAAGGGCGGCCCGGTCGAGCGGGTACTCGGCCGCGCCCCGCCACCCGCACGAGCAGCTCCCGCGCAGCACCGCGGCCCGCGACCGGCCCCGCCGGCCGTCGTAGGCGTACCACTCGGTCGTCGACGGCACTCCCGGACCGCTGCCCACGTCGAAGTGGACCGGGCCCGGTTCGCTGCCGTCGGCCAGCAGCACCCCCACCGACCCCTCGTGCGCGGCCCCCAACGCCTTGAGTACCCGGTCCGCCATGGCCAGCCCCTTCCCGCGAGCGCGTGATCGGGCCGGCCCACCGGCCGGTCCGCGACGACCAGGCTGCCGCGCCCCGGGCGCCCGCGTACGGAGATCCGCCGAAAGGGCCGCGGGCCCCCGCTACTTCCCCGTCCCGGGGGCGAGGGGCCGCGGGGAGGCGGCCGGGGGAGCGAAGAGCGCCCGGACGGTCTCGGCGGCCGTTTCGCGCAGCCAGGTGTGGGCCCGGTCGTCGTCGTAGCGCCGGTGCCACAGCAGGTGCAGGGGGACGTCGGGCAGCGGGAGCGGCGGCTGCAGCGCGACCAGGCCGAGGCGCTTCCGGGCCGTGCGGGTGACCGCGTCGGGAAGGGTGACCACCAGGTCGCTGTCGAGGGCCAGTTGCAGGGCGAAGGCGGTCGTGGGACCGGCGGCGGCGACGCGCCGTTCGAGGCCGCGCGCGGCCAGGGCGTCGTCGATCGGGTCGCGCAGGCTTCCGCGCCGCGAGACGGTGAGGTGTTCGGCGGCCGCATACCGCTCCGGGCTCAACGGGCCCTCGGTGAGCGGGTGTCCCGGGCGGACGGCGACGACCAGCCGGTCCCGGCCGACGAGGCGGTGGCGGATGTCGGGGAGCGCCGGAGCGCCGGCACTCGATGCGAGGTCGACCTCGCCCCGGCGCAACTCGGCGTCGTCCGAACCGGGTTCGGCGGGCAGCCGCAGCCGGACACCGGGGGCCCGGCTGCGGACGGCGGTGACCAGGGCGGCGCCGCAGGCCGCGGTCAGCGCGTCGTGCCAGCGTACGGTGAAGACCCGCTCCAGGGACGCCAGGTCGAGTTCCTGCTGCGCCGACAGCAGGTGGTGGGCCTGCTCCACGAGGGCGTGGACCTGGGCGCGCATGGCCAGCGCACGGGTGGTGGGGACCATGGTGCGGCCGGTGCGGACCAGGATCTCGTCACCGGTGGCCTTGCGGATGCGGCCCAGGGACCGGCTCATCGCCGGTGCGGTGACGTGGAGCCGGGCTGCCGCACCGGCCACACTGCCCTCCTCCAGCAGGGCGTCCAGCGCCGTCAGCAGATTCAGATCCAGTTGCATGGCGGTAACTCTACAAGTGACAAGCATGCACTTGTTGTTAACGATCGTGCGGCCTACCTTCGAAGTGCGGCAGCGGAACGAACGAACGACCGCCCCGCACCACCGATTCCCCCAAGGAGCCCACCATGAGCACAGCCATGCCCTTCGCCGCCGGCACCACCCTCCTGACCGAAGTCACCGCCGCGGTCGAGACCGCCGGGGCCACACTGCGCGACCGCCACACCCCGCACGCCCGGGGCGTGAGCCTGGACGAGATCGTCGGCGAGATCCACGCCAACGACGACGCCGTGCTGGAGGTGCTGCGGGAACCCCTGCTGCGCTCCCGCCCCGGCTCGCGGTGGGCCGAGGACGAGCTGGCCGGCGGCGCGCTCCCGCCCGGGGAGTGGTGGATCGTCGACCCCGCCGAGGGCAACATCAACCACGTCCACGGCATGGAGGACTGGGCCGTCACCGCCACCCTGGTCCGCGACAACCGGCCGGTGCTCACCGTCGTCCACCTCCCGCTGACCGGCGACACCTACACCGCGGTCGCCGGCGGCGGCGCCCACCTCAACGGCCGCCCCCTGAAGGTGTCCGCCAAGACCGACCTGGGCGCCGCCCTCACCGGCACCGGCCAGGCCAGGCCCGGCGAGGACGAGCGCACCTTCCGGCGGATCGGCGAGTCCGTCACCGCCATGCTCGTCAACGGCCTGGTCGTACGGGTCTCCGTACCCGCCACGATGCAGCTCATCCACGTCGCCGCCGGACGCACCGACGCCTTCTGGCAGTTCTCCGACGTCCGCTCCGGCCTGGTCGCCGGCGCCCTGCTGGTCTCCGAGGCCGGAGGCACCGTCACCGACCTGGCCGGCGAGCCCTGGAACACCGCCGGCCGCGACTTCCTGGCCGCCGCCCCCGGCATCCACACCGCCGCCCTCAAGGTCCTCTCGCCCATCGCCTGACCGGACGCCCCGCCCCCACCCCGCCCCAACTCGCCCCACCCCACCTCACCTCACCCCGCCCCGACACCTCAAGGAGCACCACCGCATGACCGACATCGGCATCCTGGGCACCGGCCGCGTAGGAACCGGCCTCGCCGCCCGGCTCTCCGCAGCCGGACACCGCATCACCCTCGGCCACCGCCGCCCGGAAGAAGCCGCCACCCGCACCACCGGGCCCGCACCGGCGCCGCGGATCACCTTCGCCGACCACCGCACCACCGCCCGCACCACGGACATCGTGATCAACGCGACGCCCGGCGACAGCTCCCTGGCCCGCCTCACCGCCCTGCGCACCGAACTCGCCGGCAAGATCCTCATCGACGTCTCCAACGCCACCCGCGACGCCGCCGACGGCCTGCCCGCGGACCTGTGCTACCCCGGCAGCAGCCTCGCCGAGAAACTCCAGGCCGCGCTCCCCGAAACCCGTGTGGTCAAGACCCTCAACACCATGCTGTCCACGGTCATGACCGCCCCCCAGACCCTGGCCACCCCGCCGACCGCCTACCTCTCGGGCGACGACGAGAACGCGAAGAGGACCGTCACCGGCCTGCTCGGCGACCTCGGCTGGCGGCCCGAACAGGTCGAGGACCTCGGCGGCATCAGCACGGCCCGCGCCACCGAGGCCATGATCCTGGTCGTGCCCCACGTCCTGCGCCGGCACGGCTTCGAGCCCTTCGCCGTCTCCCTCGCCCGCTGACGGCGGCCCCACGGCCCCACGGCTCCACCGGGAGAAACGCTCCACTTCAGCGGCGGGGGAGTGCCTCGGCCACGACGGTCTGGGAGACACCGATGGCGGTCCGCCCGTCCTCGATGTCCCACAGCGTGTTCTGCAGCAGCCGTGCCAGCGTCCAGCCGGCCGCCCGCGGACGGTCCAGCCCGAGCGCCTCGGTCAACAGGTCGAAGCGGCGCCGTACCACCCGGGGCGCGTCCCCCGCGGCACCGAGCTCCTCCCAACCGCTGTCCAGCGCCGGCCACAGGTCGAAACCGGGGTCGCCGACGAGGGGTTCGGGGTCGATGGCCAGCCACGGCTCGCGCTCGGCGGCCAGGACGTTGCCGTAGTGCAGGTCCCAGTGCAGCATCCGGTCACCCGGATCGCCGGCCAGTTCGGTGACGGCCGAGGCCCACGCACCCAGCCGCCGCCGGTCGGCGGGATCCGTCAGGGCGGTGGCGGCCGCCGGCACGGACGCCAGCATCTCGCGCGCGACGTCACCGAGGCCGCGCAGGCCCTCGGGCGCCGGGACCCGGTGCAGCCGGCCCATGATCGCGGCCAGGGTGCCCATGGCCAGGTCGTCGTCCTCGACGCGGGCCAGCGTACGGGAGGCATCCAGGCGCTCCAGCAGCATGGCGCTGCTCTCCGGGTCGTGGTCGAGCAGCCGCACGATGCCCTCGCCGTCCCACGCCCGCAGCCCGATCAGCGCGGCGGTCGTCTCCTCGCGGGGCATCTGGAGCCTGAGCGCGGCCCGCGTCGCGTCCGTGCGGCGCACCGGCACCACCAGCGAGGCCTCGCCGCAAGCGAGGCCGCCGTCGCGCTCCAGCCCCCACCGGTCGAGCAGCTCCGCCACCAGGCGGGGCAGCCGCGCGACCCAGGCCCGCTCCTTGTCACCGCCGTTCCTCGTGTACGACGCGACCAGGGCCTCAGGAACGTCGATGACCTGCGGTAAACCCATGGGATGTCCTTTCACGGAGCGGGCCGGCCGACCAGGCCGACCAGGCCGACCAGGCCGGCCCGGCCGGAGGTGTGGCTAGGGGACCCGCCACACGTTGGCGAAGGCCGCGTTCTCGATGGAACGCCGCTGGCGTACGGCCTCCAGTTCCATCACCGCGTCGTTGACGGCGGCCACCACGGTCGCCACCGCTTCGTCGTCCGGGCCGGCACCGTCCCGGGGGCCCTCACCGCGGCGGACGCCGATGGCCGCGGCGAGGGCCGCGAGGACGGGTTCGTCCTCCTGCCAGCGGCTCTGCGCGAGGCGCCGGGCGGGTGTGTCCACCAGCTCCATACGCTCGGCCCCGAGATTCAGCAGACCGCGCCGCGCACGCGCCAGCAGGCCGTCCTCCTCGAACGCGGCCTGGTAGGCCGCCGCGAGGTCACGGCCCCTGCGCCACAGCCAGTCCTCGACGCTCTCGTACGGCACCTGCCGCACGAGGGCCGAGGCGGCCGCACCGAGCAGCCGGTCGTCCGGGTCCGGCCCGGTGCCCGGCACGATGAGGTCGCCGTCCAGGCCGATGGCCCCGGCCCGGAGGAGATCGACCAGTTCGGCGCCCGCGAGGGACAGGGACAGGTCGCCCTGCCCCACCGAGCCCTCCGGCCGGGGCTCCAGGGCGATGGTGAACAAGTCCTTCGCCGTGTTCATGGAAGGCTCCTCGTCGTCGGCCGCACCCGCGTCCCCTACCGGGGCGGGGTGAGGGGCAAGTATCCCCCAGCCGTTGCCCGTTCCCCCTCCACCACCACGTCCACCGCCATGTCCGCGACCAGGTCCGGGACCGGGTACGGCCCCCGTCGCGGGGCCCCAGGATTGCGGAGCCACGCAGTCCCTTTGTGAATCACATGCCGATTCCGCGCACGTCTCGTCACACGTCCGCCCAGGGCTTAGGGTGCCGTTACCCGGCCGGGTATCAGCGCGAAAACAGATGCCACTCCGCTGGAGGATGACTCTCCGTGTCGCACGTTTCACAAGCTTCCGTCACCACCCCCGACGGTGAGCCGGCCCCGCTCGTCCCCACCACGTACGGCGAGGTCAAAGGGTGGTTCTCGGCATACGACCAGGTGCTCTTCGACTGGTTCCTGACACGTCAGAACAGCGGTGAGGGGAAGCAGCCGGGCGACCTGCTGGAGCTCGGCGCCTTCATGGGGAAGAGCGCGATCTTCCTCGGACGGTACCTCCGGCCCGGTGAGGAGTTCACCGTCTGCGACCTCTTCGACTCGCCCGCCACGGACGACTTCAACGTCGCGGAGAACCGAAGCTCCTACCCCACGCTCACGCGGCGCGGCTTCGAGACGAACTACCTGGCCTTCCACGAGGCGCTGCCGACGCTGATCCAGGCCCCCACCTCCGTCGTCGCCGACGAGGTCAAGCCGGCGAGCTGCCGGTTCGTGCACGTCGACGCCTCGCACCTCTACGAGCACGTCGTCACCGACATCGCGTCCTCGCGCCTCGTCGCGACCCCCGACGCCGTGGTGGTCTTCGACGACTACCGCTCCGAACACTGCCCCGGCGTCGCGGCCGCCGTCTGGACCGCCGTGGTCACCGGCGACCTGCACCCCGTCTGCGTCTCCGCCTCGAAGCTCTACGCGACCTGGGGCGACCCGGAACCCCACCAGGCGGCCCTGCTCGCGTGGCTGGAGGAGCGCACCGACCTCTGGCACGGCGTGGACGTGATCGACGGCCGCCCCCTGGTACGCATCGGGGACCACGGCGTGGTCGCGCCGGAGCCCCCGCAGCCGCTCCGCCCCGCGCCGCCGGCGGAACCCGCCCCGGCCCCGGCCCCCGCTGCCGCGCGCAGGCCCGGTGCCCGCTGGCGCAAGCTGGCCAAGGACCTGCTCCCGCCGGTGGTCACCCGCGCGATCGTCGCCCGCAACCGCCGCCGCAGGGCCTGATCCCCGCACCCCCGGACCGGATCCGGTCCGGGGGTCCGGCGCGGCCGGTACGCGTCGGCCACCCCGGCACACCCAGGCACACCCCGGCCGCAGGTCACCCCGGCCGCAGGTCAGACCGGCGGCGGGACAGGGACAGGGCCCTGGGTGAGGATCCGGGCCGCGGCGAATTCCTCGCGCCAGGCATCCTCGGCCGCCTCCAGGTACCCGTACGCGTCCTCGCCGACCGGGATCCGCAGCGGAGTGGGCCCCCCGGAACCGACGATCCCCAGGACCCGCGCGGCGAAGTCCTCGGGGCGCCCGGTCTCCGGGTGGTCCGCGAGGCCCCGCGCGCCTTCGAGCATCTCGCGGTTGGTCACGTCGTAGGCCGGGATCCGCCGGTGGGCCTGCGTCATGGACGTGCCGTACCGGGTGGCGAACATGCCCGGCTCGATCACCGTGACGCGGATGCCGTGCGGGGCGCCCTCGACGGCCAGGGCCTGGCTCATGCCCTCCAGCGCGTGCTTGCCGGCGACGTAGGCGGCCAGACCGGGGAACGCCATGCGGCCGACGATGGAGGAGACGTTGACGATGTGACCGTGGCCCTGGGCCCGCATCAGCGGCAGGACCAGGCGGGCGAGCCGCCACGGGCCCACCACCAGGGTCTCCAACTGGTCGCGCAGCTCGGCGTCCGACACCTCCTCGACCGCGCCGAACAGCCCGACGCCCGCATTGTTGACGAGGACGTCGATGCCGCCCAGCCGGTCGGCGGCACGGCGCACGGCCTCCTCGCAGGAGGCGGCGTCCCGCAGTTCGAGCGGGATCGGCACGATGCGGCCCGGCCCGGCGGCGGCGAGGTCCTCCAGGTCGGCGGTCTTGCGCGCCGTGACCGCCACCTCGTGCCCGGCCCGCGCCGCGGCCGCGGCCAGCGCCTGCCCGAGGCCCGAGGAGCATCCCGTGACCAGCCAGCGTCGTCCCATGCGTTCCCCCGTGACCGTCGAGTCCCTGCCGGACTGTGGTGGTGACGGTCATGGTCCTGGTCCGCGGGCGCGCGGTCATCCCTCCCGCAGGGGCGTGCGGAGGCGCGCAGGCGCACGTACGGGCACGCCGCGCGCGACCCGCCCGCACCGCGCCGGCCGTGCGCGGCCCCTCGCGGCCCGGCCCTCAGACGGCCTCGGTCGCGAAGAGCTCCAGGTGGGAGCAGCGCGGGCAGCGGAACGCCTCGATACGGCGCCGGGGTCGGCCCAGCCGTTTGGCACCCCCGAACAGGCCGCGTTCCAACGGCCCGGCTATCCAACGGGCGTACCCCCGAGCCCCCTCGCCCGCGTCCTCGACGAAACCCGGCTCCAGGCCGACGCCACCGCAGTACGTACATCTCATCGAATCCACCGGACGAGTGTATGAACCACCCGCACCCGCGGCGGGGGCCGGTGTCCGCGGGCCACGCGTCGAGCTCCGGGAGGCGTTCTCCGGGGGGCGTTCTCCGGGGGCGGCCGGGCGGCCTCCGGCCGGCCGGAACACGTAGCCGCAGGATGACGGGGACCGCCCGTCCCCGTCCCCGGCGCCGGGGACGGGTCTGCGGACCGGCCTCAGGCCGCCGGGGGCCGCTGGAGTCCCTGCAGGAGGAGGGCGACCAGGCGCCGGGGGTCGTAGCGGGGGTCGTCGTCGCGCCCGATGCAGAGGTTGCCGATGCCGCGCATCAGCTCGTAGGGCTGTGTGCCGGACCTGATCTCGCCGGCCTCGGCCGCGGCGTCGAGCAGTTGGGCGCAGACGGGCAGCAGCCGGTCGAGGAAGTAGGCGTGCAGCGCGGCGAAGCGGTCGCTGTCGGACTGGAGGGCGTCGGCGAGGCCGTGCTTGGTCACCAGGAAGTCGACGAAGAGGTCGGTCCACCGGCGCAGTGCGTCGAGCGGGGAACCGGCGTCGGCCAGCAGGTCCGGGCCGGCTTCGGCGCACGCCTCGATCTGGTGCTGGTACACGGCGGTGACCAGGTCCGCCCGGGTCGGGAAGTGGCGGTAGATCGTGGCCATCCCGACGCCCGCCCGAGCCGCGATCCGGCGGATCGGCGCGTCGACGCCGTCGGTGACGAACACCTCGGCCGCGGCGGTGAGCACCGTCTCCCGGTTGCGCTGGGCGTCGGCCCGCTTGCTCCGGGACGGCGCATCCCCTGCAGGACCCTCGGCGGCCATCACGTTCTCCTTCGACACCGGTTGACAAAACGGAGCAGCGCTCCGAATACTAAATGGAGCAGCGTTCCGTTTCAGCTTAGCCGAAACGGACCCCTCTGACCGCCCTGCCCCCATGCCCTCATGCCCGCCCGCCGGCTGCGGATGCCGGGGCCGGCGGGCGGCAGGCGCCACCGAAAGGGAACCCCCACCGTGAGCACATCCACCACCGCCGACGTGCCGGGCACGCCCGTCCCGGTCCTGTCCCTCAGCCCTGTGGTCCTGCCCGTGCCCGGACGCCCCGTGGACCTCCATGTACGCGTCTCCGCACCCGTGACCGGCACCGGCCTGCCCGTCCTCCTCCTCTCCCACGGCCACGGCCCCTCGCACCACCTCTCCTCGCTCAACGGCTACGCACCGCTCGCCAACTCCTGGGCGGCGCACGGATTCGTCGTCGTCCAGCCCACCCACCTCACCTCCAGGACGCTGGCCTCCCAGGTCGCCGACGCCCCCGGCGCACCCGACTTCTGGCGCTCCCGCGCCGAGGACATGACCCACGTCCTCGACCGGCTCGAGACGATCGAGGACGCCGTGCCGCAGCTCGCCGGGCGGATCGACCCCACCAAGGTCGCCCTCGCCGGACACTCGCTCGGCGGCTTCACCGCCGCCCTCCTGCTCGGCGCCGGACTCACCGACCCCGACACCGGGAACCCGGTGCACCTGCGCGAGCCGCGGATCAAGGCCGGCGTCCTGCTCGCCCCGCCCGGCAGGGGCGGCGACGTCTTCAACGGGCCCATGGCGCGGCAGTGGCCGGTCATCGGGGCCGTCGACTTCTCCACCATGGACGCTCCCGCACTGGTCGTCACCGGCGACAAGGACGACCCCCGGCACTTCACGGACATGGGCCCGGACTGGCACGCCGACCCCTACACCCTCGCCCCCGGCCCCAAGAGCCTGCTCACCCTGTTCGACGCGGAGCACGGGCTCGGCGGGATCGCCGGATACGACGCCGCCGAGACCACCGACGAGAACCCCGAGCGGGTCGCCGCCCTCGCCCGGCTCACCGCGGCCTACCTCCGCACCCGCCTCCACCCCGGCGACACCGCCTGGCAGACCGCCTGCGAGGCACTGGCGACCGGCCCCGACCCGGTGGGACGCATCGTGTCCAAGTAGCACCCCTGCACGGCCGGCTCGCGGTCCACGTGAAGAGGGCCTGAACCCGTACGGGTTCAGGCCCTCGACCGCGACATCCCCGCCGGGCACCCGCCGGGCCTACATCGGCTCCACGAAGGGAACCCGCCACTGCGGGCGCGGGTCGGCGCCGTTGGCCGTCCAGTACTCCGTCCCGCGGACGATCCGTCCGTCGCGGACGGTCCAGAACGACGCCGCACGGAACACCCCGACGCCTTCGTGCGGAACCTCGACCTCGGAGACGACCTCGTCGCCGGCGGCGACGATCCGCAGCACCCGGATCGCCCAGCCCTCCGGATACTCGCGGTTCACCGCGACGTAGTTCTTCCCGCCCACGATGCGCTCACCGCTGACCGGCCACTCGACGACGGCATCCTCCGCGACCAGCGCGGCAACACCGTCCCAATCCCGCGCCTGGATGCGCTCCCACAGCGCCTGCACCACTCTCGAAGACTCCATGGGGCACACCCTGCCACGCACCCCTGACAGCCGGGACGGGCCACCGCACGCCCGTACCCCGTACCCCGAACTCCCGCCCCCGCGGCCCTAGGTCGTCTCTTTCGGATCTTGTCGGCCGAGCCCGCGTTGTCCGGTGCCGTGGATCGCAAGGCGGAGGAGCTCCTCGTGTACTGGGCGTACTCGGGAGCCCCGACAACCTGGGGGTCCCCCCGGACGGAGTCTGGGGGATGAGGTGTGGTGCCGGGCAGCGCGGGCCCGGCAAGATCCGAAAGAGACGGCCTAGTCCTACGTGCCGGGCTCCGCCGACTGGGCCCCGGCGCGTACGAGGTTGTGCTCCAGGCGCTCCAACGTCGCCAGGGCGTCGGCGCGTTCGGCGTCCGAGAAGCCCGCGGCCGAGAGCTCCTCGAGCTGGCTCCAGACCCGCTCCACCTCCTGGCGCAGCGCGTGGCTGGCCGCTGTCGGTTCGATGAGCGAGGCGCGCTTGTCGGTGGGGGAGGGGCGGCGGCGGACGAAGCCGGCCTGTTCGAGGCGGCGGACGGTGCGGGTCATCGTGGCGGCGTCGGAGTCCATCAGGCGCACCAGGTCGATCTGGCGCTGGGGACCCAGTTCCCAGAGGTGCATCATGACCAGCTCCTGGCCCGGGTGCAGGCCGATGCGGCGCAGCAGCTGTCCCGCGAACATGCGGTGCAGCCGGGCCAGCCGGAAGATCGCATGACTGATCGGTCCGCCGGCGGCCGCGCCGGGGACCGGCACGGTGGCTTTCCCCTCCGCCCCTGCCGCCCCTTCCGCCGCTACGGAAACCTGCCCGGCCTCGGACGTGGACTCGGCCATCTCTTTCCCCACTCTCCTGTTTGAGCAGGAGAACTCTACCCGCATTCACGTCCCTCGGCGGTGATGGCGCCGGTCGAGCGCGCATACGCGCAGACGGGCGGCGGCTCCTGACGTCTCCTGCCGCACTTGCGAGCCTCGGGAACCCGGTTTACTGTTCAGACAGGTAATTTACTTGTTCGGACAGTAAATGGCGGGTGGGGCCACGACGTGCCACCCGGCCCACCGAGCCCCACCGACCCAGAGGAGCGACCATGACCACTGCTTTCGACCCGATCGTCCTGGGAGGCACACGCCTCGCGAACCGGATCGTGATGGCGCCGATGACACGCAGCCGCGCCCACGGCCCCGCAGCGGAGCCGACCGAGATGATGGCGGCCTACTACGCGCAGCGGGCCGGCGCCGGGCTGATCGTCACCGAGGGCGTCCAGCCCTCGCCCGTCGGCCAGGGCTACCCCGACACCCCCGGCCTGCACACCCCCGGCCAGGTGCGGGCGTGGCGGACGGTGACCGACGCCGTGCACCGCGAAGGAGGAGTGATCTTCGCGCAGCTGATGCACACCGGCCGGATCGGCCACCCCAGCCTGCTGCCCGACGGCCTGACACCGGTGGGACCCTCCGCGGTCGCCGCCCGGGGCCGGGTCTACACCCACCAGGGGCCGCAGGACTTCGTCACGCCGAAGGAGCTGACCGAGGAGGAGATCCGGCAGACCGTCGCCGACTTCGCGACCGCCGCGCTCCACGCCGTCGAGGCCGGATTCGACGGCGTGGAGATCCACGGCGCCAACGGCTATCTGATCCACCAGTTCCTCGCGGACAACACCAACCACCGCACCGACGCCTGGGGCGGCTCCACCGAGGGCCGGATCCGCTTCGCCGTCGAGGTCGTCACGGCCGTGGCCGAGGCGATCGGAGCTCGGCGGGTCGGCCTGCGGATCTCGCCCGGAAACCGCTACAACGACATCGTCGAGGACAACCCGGGCGAGATCTACGAGCCCCTGCTGGCCCGGCTCGCCGACCTGGATCTCGCCTACCTGCACCTGATGGAGGGCCCCGACTCCGCACTGACCCCCCGGCTGCGCAAGGAATGGCCCGGCACGTTCGTCCTCAACCCGTTCACCCACCCCGACTCCACCGGCCCCGACGCGCTCGGGCTGATCGAGGACGGCAGCGCGGACATGGTGGCCTACGGGGCGCTGTTCCTCGCCAACCCCGACCTGCCCCGCAGGCTCGCCGCCGGCGGCCCCTTCAACACCGCGGACCCGGCCACCTTCTACGGCGGCGACCACCGCGGCTACACCGACTACCCCACCCTCACCGCTTGAGCGGCGGCCCCGCCCGCGGGGCCCCTACCAGGGAGTTCCTGATGTCCAAAGCGATCACCTTCTCCGAGTACGGCCCGCCCGAGGTGCTGCGCCTGTCGGAGGTCGCCGCTGCGCAACCCGGCCCGGGCCAGGTCCGGATCCGGGTGCGTGCCGCCTCCGTGAACCCGTTCGACATGAAGGTCCGCTCCGGCCTGATGGCCGGCGCCGTCCCGGCGCGCTTCCCCGTGGTCCCCGGCCTGGACGCGGCCGGTGTCGTCGACGCGGTCGGCGAGGGAGCCGGCGCGGCCGTGGGCGATGAGGTCCTCGGCGCCACCGTGGGCGGCGCGTACAGCGAGTACGCGCTGCTGGAGCGGCCGGTCGCCAAGCCCGCCGCACTGCCCTGGGAGGTCGCGGCCTCGCTGGTGACCGTCGGCCGGACCGCCTCGCGCGTCCTCGCCGAGTCGGGCGTGCGCCAGGGGCAGACCCTGCTCGTCCACGGGGCCGGCGGCAGCGTCGGCATCATCGCGGCACAGCTGGCCGTCACCCGCGGCATCACCGTCGTCGCGACGGTCGGCGAGCGCGACATCGAGCGGATCACCGCGCTCGGCGCCACCGCCGTCCGCTACGGCGACGGCTGGGTCGGGCGGGTGGAGGCCGCGGCACCCCAGGGCGTCGACTTCGTCCTCGACGCCTCCGGCGCCGGCGTCCTCGCCGACTCCGTCGCCCTGACCGGCGACAGCGCGCGCGTCCTCACCATCGCCGACATGTCCGCCGCGCAGTACGGCGTCCGCTTCAGCGCCGGCAGCGCCGACGGCGCCGACCGGGCCGAGGACGCCCTGCCGCAGCTGGCCGCGCTGGCCGCCGACGGCCGGCTCACCCTGCCCGTCTGGCGGACCTATCCGCTCGCAGAGGCCGCCACCGCGCACGCCGACCTCGAAGCCCGCCGCAACCGCGGCAAGGCAGTCCTGCTGCCCTGACCCTCGGTGCCGCCGCCTCGTGCCGAGCGCGAGGCGGCCCCATGCGCCACGGCCGGTGCTCTCGACCCCCAGCCCCGGCCCGCGGTCCACCGCGGCGGCGGCCCCACGCGCCCGCCGGCCCGGTTGCGTGGCCCAGCCCCGGCCCGCGGTCCACCGCGGCGGCGGCCCCACGCGCCCGCCGGCCCGGCTGCGCAGACCGCCCGATGCCGACAGGGCCGGAGCGGCCCCCGCCCCGGAACCGTCCCAGGACCCGCCCCAGGGCCCGTCCCGGAACCCGGCCGGGCCCGGCCGCCCGGCACGCAACTGCGTTCCGCCCGCGGCCCGTACGGCCCTCACGGCCCGACCGTTCGACCCCCACACCCGCAAAGGGGAACACCCATGTCCGCACGCACCCTGCCCGAGGCGTCCTTCGCCCGCACCGCTCTGGGCTCCGGCCCCGGCCTCGCGCTCGCCCACGGCGCCGGCAGCAGCGTGGCCGGCACCTACGGACCGGTCCTGGAGGGCCTGGCCGCCCGCCACACCGTCGTCGGCGTCGACTACCCCGGCAGCGGCGACACCCCCCGCTCCACCACGCCGCTGTCGCTCGACGACCTGGCCGACCAGCTCGTCGCCGCCGCCGTCGCCGAAGGCCTGGACACCTTCGCGGTGTCCGGGTACTCCCTCGGAGGGCCCGTCGCCGTCCGCGCGGCGACCCGCCACCCCGAACGCGTCACCGCCCTCGTGCTGACCGCGACCTTCCCCCACCGGGACAACCACCTCGCCCTCGCCCTGCGGATCTGGCGCGAGCTGGCCGGGCCGGGCGACCGCCGCGTACTGGCCGAGTACCTGACGATGATGGCCCTGGGCGCCGACGCCCTGGAGGCCATGCCCGCCGAGCAGCTCCGGCAGGCGATCGGCTTCACCGCCGACAGCGTCGCCGACGGCACCCCCGAACACGCCGAACTGGCCCTGCGGGCCGACGTCCGCGACGACCTGCCGCACATCACGGCACCCACCCTGGTCATCTCCACCACCCAGGACCGGTTCACCTCCACCCGCCTGCACCACCGGCTCGCCGACACCATCCCCGGCGCCCGGCTCGCGGAGATCCGCACCGGCCACCTGCCCATGGTGGAACGCCCCGGGGAGTGGCAGAAGCTCATCACCGAATTCCTCGCCCGGCACGGCGCCTGAGCGACCCGCGGCGCCCCGCAGCGACCCGCAGCGCCCCGGCGGCGACGCGGCGGCGGCGACGCGGGCTCAGCGGCGCACGCGTGAGAGCTGGTCGTTCATCTCTCCCAGGAACCGGACGATCGTGCGCAGTTCGTCCGGGCTGAAGCGGGCGCGCGCCGCATCGGTGGACCTGGCCAGCGGCCGGAAGTACTCGCGCGCCGCCTCGCGCCCGGCCTGGGCGTAGTGGATGTGCACCACGCGCCGGTCGTCGGCGGCCCGGACCCTGCGGATGTGGCCGGCCTTCTCCAGCCGGTCCAGGCAGGCCGTCGTCGCGCCCGAGGTCAGGTTCATGTGGCTGCTCAGCCGCCCGGGGGTCATGGGGCCGGCCTCCGCGTCGCGTTCGGCGTCCAGTACGGCGATCAGGGCCTGCACGTCCGTCAGGTGCAGGCCCTGCGCGTGCGCGAACTCCTGCGCGATCCGGTTGAACTCGGCGTTCATCGCGCGCAGCAGCACGGCGAAGGACTGCAGTCCGATCGGGTCGTCGGACGGGAGTTCGGAAGGGGGCGTGTCGGCGCTGCGCATCTCCTCAGCATATGATCTCTCGATCGTTGAGATACTTTATGGTCGAGTGAATGGAAGGCGTGTCCATGAGGAGCTCCTCGCGGTGGTCGCGGTGGTTGCGATGGCTGGTCCCGGCGGTCCTGCTGGTGACCTGGCTGGGAATCGGCGCAACCCTCGGCCCCTACGCCGGAAAACTCGGCGAGGTCGCCACCAACGACCAGGCCGCCTTCCTGCCCCGGAGCGCGGAATCCACCAGAGTGCTCCAGGAGCGCAAGGCCTTCGAACGCGCCGAGTCGGTGCCCGCGATCATCGTCTGGCAGGCGCCCGGCGGCAGCGCCGTCACCGATGCCCAGCAGCAGGACGCCACCCGTGCCGTCGCCGCCCTGACCGGGAGGACGGGCATCGGCGGGCCGCCCTCGCCCGCCCTGCGCTCACAGGACGGCCAGGCCCTGCAGGCGGTCGTACCCCTCGCCCCGGACCTCGGCGAGGAGTTGCCCGCCGTCCTGGACGACGTACGCGCGGCAGCGGACTCCGTACCCGGCCTGAGCGCGCAGATCGCCGGTCCCGCAGCCACCCAGGCCGACCTCGCGGACGCCTTCGCCGGCATCGACGGCCTCCTGCTCGGCGTGGCGCTCGGCGCCGTGCTCCTGATCCTGCTGCTCGTCTACCGCAGCCTGCTGCTCCCCCTGGTGATCATCATCAGCGCGGTGTTCGCCCTCGGCCTGGCCTGCGCGGTCGTCTACGCACTGGCCGACCGCGGCATCGTGCGGGTCGACGGACAGGTCCAGGGGATCCTGTCCATCCTGGTCATCGGCGCGGCGACCGACTACGCGCTGCTGCTGGCCGCACGCTACCGGGAGGAACTCGCCGCCCGCGGCGACCGCACGGCCGCGGCGCTGGCCGCCGTCCGCCGCTCGGCGGGCGCGATCACCGCCAGCGCCGCCACCGTGGCCCTGGGCCTGCTCGCCCTGCTGGCCAGCGACCTGACCAACAACCGGGCCCTGGGACCGGTCGGCGCCATCGGCATCGTCTGCTCCGTCCTGGCCACCCTCACCTTCCTGCCCGCCGTCCTGGTCCTCCTCGGCCGGGCCGCGTTCTGGCCCGCCACGCCCAAGCCCGGGGACGCCACCGCGGAGGGACACCGGGTGTGGCACCGCATCGCGGCCGTCATCGACCGGGCACCCCGCCGGGTCTGGGCATCGACGACCCTGCTCCTGCTCGTCCTGGCCGCGTTCTCCCCGGCCCTCTCCTCCGGCGGCGTCCCCCTGGACGAGATCTTCGTCAAGGACGCCCCCTCCGTCGCCGCGCAGAAGACGCTCGGCCGGCACTTCCCCGGCGGATCGGGCCAGCCGGCCGTGATCATCGCCGACGCCGCCCGGGCCGCCGACGTGCAGGCCCTCGCCGCCGCCACCGACGGAGTCGCCTCGGCCACCCCCGTGACGGCCACCGGACGCCCCGGCGAAGGCGAACCCCTCACCGTCGACGGCCGCATCCGCATCGACGCCACCCTCACGGCAGCCGCCGACAGCGACACCGCCAAGCGGACCGTCGCCGCCCTGCGCACCCGCCTGCACGCCGTGCCCGGGGCCGACGCCGTCGTCGGCGGCTACACCGCCCAGCAGTACGACACCGAACGGACCGCGGCCCGCGACCGCACCGTCATCGTCCCGGTCGTCCTCGGCATCATCCTGCTCATCCTCGTCCTGCTCCTGCGCTCCCTCCTGGTCCCGGTCCTGCTCGTCGCGACCGTGGCCCTGAACTTCCTGGCCACCCTGGGCGTGTCCGCACTCGTCTTCGAGCACCTGCTCGGCTTCAGCGGCACGGACGCCTCCGTCCCCCTGTACGGCTTCGTCTTCCTCGTCGCCCTCGGCGTCGACTACAACATCTTCCTCATGTCCCGCGTCCGGGAGGAGTCCCTCGTCCACGGCGTACGCGAAGGCGTCCTGCGCGGCCTGACGACGACGGGCGGCGTCATCACCTCGGCCGGCGTGGTGCTCGCCGCGACCTTCGCCGCGCTCATGGTCATCCCGCTCGCCTTCCTCGTCCAGATCGCCTTCATCGTCGCCTTCGGAGTCCTTCTCGACACCCTCGTCGTGCGGTCCCTGCTGGTTCCGGCCCTGGTGATCGACATCGGCCCGCGCAGCTGGTGGCCCGGCGCCCTGGCCCGCGGACCCCGCACGACACCCGACGGGGCGTCACCACGCCCGCTGCCGGACCCCGTGGCAGGGGAGTCCGGCCGGCGCCCGACGTAGGGCCCGCGGGCGGCGTTCGTCACCGCAGCGGCCCCGGAGAGCGCGCGCCGGGCTGGTCCTCCAGGGGGACGGCGGCGTCCTGCGGGGTGCGCCTGCGCCGGCGCCCCTGCCCGTGGACGTAGGGTCACCGGCGCGGCAGGGCGCACGCCGTGCCGCGGGCGAAGTGCGCTCCTGGCGGACGGGGTGGTGTGGTGGCGGTTCGGGACCGGAGCGAGGTCATCGGCAACAGCGGCCTGCTCGTGCTGCACGTCGCGGTCGGCCACAAGTCCTCGGTGGAGATCCGCGAACCCCGCGACGTGCTCACCCTCACCCGGAAGGTGAACGCGGTGTCCATCCAGGTGGTGGAAGACCCGAACTTCACCACCCTCAAGACCGGCCAGACCCTGCCGTGGGGAGCGATCCGCGCCCAGGGACCCGAAGGCACCCGGGTCCGCTACCGCATCCGCACCCGCGGGGACGTGACGGGCACCCCGGAGTTCGACTGACCGCCGAGCCGGACCGCGCGGCGAACCCGGCGACCTGCCGCGGGAGGACCAGGACGTCCGCCGGGCGCCGAGGCGGGACGCCCCGGCGAACGCCACACCGGCTAACCGCCCCCGCCCCCGCCCCCGCCTCCGCCGCATCCGCTGCCGCCGCCGCAGCTGTAGCCCCCGGCGCCGCTGATGCCGATACCGGAGGACCCGCCCCGGCCCGGTCCGCGGGGGCCGGGGCGCCGCCGGGGCGCGGGCCGGGTGGTGCGCCTGACGTGGAGTTCGAGCAGGACGGCCGGCCCCAGGGCCTGCTCCAGCGCCGCGAGGAGCCGCCGGGCGTCGGTGTCCGGACCGAGGACGGCCCGGCAGACGTCGGAGCCGTCCCGGATCAGCCGCAGCGTCAGGACGCGGGTGGCGGGGAGCGGGTCCCCGGCGTACGGCTCCTCGATCTCCTGCTCCAGGCGCAGCCGGTCCGGCTCCTGCGACAGCCACCACGGACCGCTCCCCAGACCGCGCACCAGACACACCCCGGGGGGATCACCGGCCGCGGAGAACCTGATCCGGTACACCCGCGAGCAGGCCACCGCCAGGGCGCCCGCGAAGCCCGCGACGACGGCCGCGGACACCGTCCAGAGGGCCACCACCCCCACCGCGGCCCACCCGGCACCGGAGAAGAGCACGACCACCGCCACCGGCAGGACCAGGGCGAGCCCGAGGAGACCCGTACCGAGCGCCGTCGACGCGGCGCTCCCCAGCGAGCGCGGCACGGTGCGCCAGGAGCCGCCGCCCGCCCGCAGCACCACGTCCGTCGTCCCCGACCCGCCCCGCTCCACGCTGCCGGGCACCCCCGGGCTGTGTGCCGTCACCGCCTCACGGTAGATCTGACACCGGGTCACTGACCAGATGCCGCCCCCGCCCCCCGCCCCCGTCCACGCCCCGCTCCCGCCCGTGGCGGGGTCCTCAGGGCCGGCGTCCGGCCCAGGCGACCAGCCGGTCGATGGCCGGGGCGCCTGGGTCCAGGGCCACCACGTCCTTGAAGGGGATCCGGCCGCCGCGGGTTTCGGCCGGCAGCGCGCGGCGTACGACGCCGATCACCCGCTCGATGAGCGCCGGGTCCCACTCCGGGGCCTGCCCGGTCGCCCGGGCCAGGTCCCAGGTGTGCACCGTGAGTTCGTGGGTGTAGACGGCCGCGGCGGCCGCGCCCGGCAGGACGCCCATCGGCAGGCGCAGCTGCCGGTCCAGGATGCCGGGATCCGCCCACACCTGCGCGACCTCGCGGGCGCCCGGCCCCCAGGCCGCAGCCCATCCGCCGTCGGCGATCTCGTCGGCGAAGGACGGCACGCTGAACGGGTCCTCGCCGCGCCCGATCACCGAGATCCGGCGGACGACGGCGACGAGGTGGCTCGACAGCCGCCGCACGTCGAACTCCTCGCAGGGGGTCGGGGCGTCGTACTGCTCGGGCCGGACGGCGGCCAGCGCACGGCCCGCCAGTTCGACGGCCGCGGCGAGGTCGGTCCGCGGATCGACGGGGGAGGGGGCGGTGGGGGCACCGGTGGAGTCGGACGGGGTCTCGATGAGCTGCTCGGTCTTGTTCACGGGTTCATCCTGCTCAGCCGAAGTGGCCATCTTCTGTCCTGTTTCCCGAAGAGAATTGCGTGAGGGGCGACGCGGCACCCGCGCAGCACGGAAGAGGAAGAGGGACGGATGAGAGCCGACCGGCTGGTGGCGACCCTGCTCTTCCTCCAGGAACGCGGCCGCGTCACCGTCCCCGAGGTGGCCGCCGAACTGGAGGTGTCCGAACGCACCGCCCGCCGGGACCTGGAGGCCCTGGCCGCGGCCGGCATCCCCGTCTACTCGCAGCGCGGCCGCGGCGGGGGCTGGTCCCTCGTCGGCGGCGCCCGTACCGACCTCACCGGACTGACCGCCGAGGAGATCCGGGCGCTCTTCCTCGTCGCCGGCCCCCTGTCGGCCACCCCCGAACTGCGCACCACGCTGCGCAAGCTGGTCCGGGCCCTGCCGTCGACGATGCGGGAGCAGGCCCACGCCGCGACCCGCGCCGGCGTCGTCGACGCCACGGACTGGTCCCGCAACGCGGTCACCGCCGATGCCGCCCACCGCTCCGCGCTCCAGGGCGCCGTCGTGGACGGGGTCCGCGTCCGCCTCGGGTACGCGGGCGTCGGCAGACCGGCCGGCGAACGCACCGTCGACCCGCTCGGGCTCGTGGCCAAGGCGGGCGTGGACTACCTGGTCGCCGGTACGGACAAGGGCCTGCGCACCTTCCGGCTCAGCCGGGTCACCTCGGTCGAGCCGACCGGCGAACCGGTGGTCCGGCCGCCCGGCTTCGACCTCGCCGCGGCGTGGCGGACGCTGTCCGGGGCCTTCCAGGACGGCATGCACGCGGTGACCGCCCGGGCCCGCGTCCACCCCGACACGCTGGCCCTGCTGCAACGGTTCCTCGGCGGCTGCGTGCGCGTCGGCGGTCCGCTGCCCGACGGCTGGACCGAGGTGTGGGTCGACGGCCCGGCCGCCAAGGCCCTGGCGGGACACCTGGCCGGGCTGGGAGCGGGGGTCGAGGTGCTGGAGCCGCCGGAGGTACGGCAGTGGCTGGCCCGGATCGCCGCCGAACTCGGCGGGATGTACGCGGGGGAGGAGCCGCCCGCACCCCGCGGCCGGTAGCCGGCGGCGGACCGCCGCCGGGGTGCGGCCGACGGCGGGGTGCGGCCGACAGCGGGTCAGAGCACGGCGAGCCGGTCCGCCAGCAGTTCCACCCGCCGCCCGGTGTCCTGCGGCGGCAGCCGCCCCGCCCGGGTCAGGGTGGCCAGCCCGTGCAGGGACGCCCAGAACACCTCGGTGAACAGGCCCGGGTGGACGCCGTCCCCGGCGACCTCGCCGAGGCTCTCCAGCAGGGCGGCGAACGCGTCCTTCAGCGGCTCGGGGGTGTCCTCGTGCGCGAACGCCAGGCCGCCGTCGAGCCGGAACATGGCGTCGTAGACAGCCGGGTTGCGTTCGGCGAAATCGAGGTAGGCGAGGGCGAGGGCGGTGACCCGGGCGCGGGGGCCGTCCGCGGCGCAGGCCGCGGCCCGCACCGCCGAGGCCATCTCGGCGGCACCTTCGAGGGCGACGGCGCCGATGATCTCGCGTTTGCCGCGGAAGTGGCTGTAGAGGACGGGCTGGCTGTATTCGATGCGCTCGGCGAGCCGGCGGGTGGTGACCGCGTCCCAGCCCTGCTGCTCGGCGAGTTCGCGGGCCGTCGCCACGATGAGGCGCTCGCGGTCCGCCCGCTCGCGCTGCTTGCGTTCCTGTACCGACATGATGCGAATCCTAGCACCGCTAGACATTCGAGCGGTGGCAGTACTAGCGTTGCCTCATAAGCTAGCAACGCTAGATGCGGAGGGGTCGTCATGCTCAACGCGCTTCAGGTCTTCACCGTCGTGGTCGTCGGGGTGATGGTGGGGGTGGAGTTCTCCGTCGCCTTCGTCATCAACCGGATCCTGGACGCCCTTCCCGAGGACAGCGGCCAACTCGGCCGCGCCCACGGGGGCCGGATGCTCGGCGCCGTGATGCCGGTCTGGTACATCGCCTCGCTCGTCCTCGTCGCGCTCTGGGCCGTCGCCGGACGCCGCGACCCCGGCGCCGGCCTCGTCGTCACCGCGGGCGCGCTGCTGGTCCTCAGCGTGATCATGTCGGTCCTGCTGCTCGTCCCGATCAACAACCGGGGCAAGACCTGGACCCCCGAGAACCGGCCCGCCGACTGGAAGGAGCAGATGAACCGCTGGGAGCGCTACCACTACGTGCGCGTCGCCGTCATCGTCGCCGCCTTCGCCCTGCTGGCGGCCGCCCTCGCCTGACGGGGCCACCGGAACCCTGATCGGGCGGGCGGGCGTCACCGGCGCCCGCCCGATCCGCTCCCCTCCGCGGGTCCGCCCCGCACTGCACCGGCCGCGGGGTGCCCCGTCAGCCGGACTTCGCCATGAGTTCCACGAGCGAGGAGAAGCTCTCCGCGGCGCCGCCGGCGTCCATGCCGCGCCGGAAGAGGGCGGCGACGGCGGCGGGCAGGACGGTGTCGACGCCCGCGTCGGCGTGGGTGTGCAGGACGTGCTCGACGCTGGCCGTGCCCATGGCGAGCCGGTCGACGTCGCCGTCGTGCCGGCCGGCGTCGATGCGGTCGGCGTAGAAGGTGAAGAAGCCGGGCAGGGAGTTCGCGGTGTCGACGGCGTGTCCGAGGATGTCGGAGGCGGTCAGCCCGTTGGCCCGGGCCAGGGCGGTCGCCTGCCAGTAACTCAGCATGGACGTCCAGAACATCGTCATGCCGATCTGGTAGAAGAGCGCGGCCAGTCCCGGGTCCTCGCCGCGGTAGTCGGTCGTGCCGGTGACCGCTTCGAGCACCTGGCGGTGGCGTTCGAAGACGTCCCGGGGGCCGCTGTAGAAGGTGGACGACTCGGGCCTGCCGATACCGGAGGGCGGGACGGTGACGCCACCGGTCAGCTGCACGGCGCCCCGGTCGGACGCCCAACGGGCCGCCTTGCGGGCCTCCTCGGGGGTGTCGGAGCTGAGGTTGACCAGAACCCTGCCCGCGAGGGCGGCCTCGGCGGGGCCGAGCAGGTCGTACATCGCGGCGTAGTCCGTGAGGCTCAGGAGCACCAACTCGTTGGCGGCGAGGGCCTCCCGGACGCTCGGCGCGAGCCGGGCGCCGCGGGCCACGAGCGCGTCGGCGCGGGAGGCGGTGCGGTTCCAGAGGGTGACGTCGTACCCGCGGTCCAGGAGGGCGTCCGCCATGGCCCGGCCCATGGGCCCCAGGCCGATCACGGTGACCGAGCGGCTGTCCTGGTTGCCGTTGCTGTGCATGATGATTCCCCCACGTTCTAGAACGAGCGCTCTATCCAGCGCATGGGGGAAACGTAGCACAGTCCTAGAACGAACGCTCTACCCAATTGCCGCACGGCAGCCCCCACTCGGCCCGGACGGAACCCCGGACGGAACCCCGGCGGCACAGGCCCGCCCGCTACGCCTTCCCCGGGACGACCGGCAGCAGGAGCCGGGCGGGCCGGTCCGGCCCCCAGTGCACCGTGCACCGCCCCCGGGTCCGGGTCCGGTAGGAGGCCGGGAACTGCCCGGTCAGCGGGTTGCGCGGGGACAGCCAGCGCCCCGCGACCACCAGCCGGAGCTGCTCTCCCGCACGGAACAGGGTCGAGGACGCACCGAGCGCGATGTCGACGGGGACGACCACCCCCGCCGGGACCGGCTCGCGCACCAGACAGGCCGGCACGGGCTCGAAGGGACGCGACAGGCCGGCGTCGAGCGCCCGCAGCGCGAGGTTCTGCCACCCGGTGGCGACACGGTCGCGCCCGTACCCGTAGGACCCCTCGAACGGGACGAACCGGCCCCCGCTCCACTTCTCGACCCCCACGACGAGATCCACGTCGTCGGTGTCGTGCAGCTCCACGTACAGCCGCAGCGCCATGGGCCCGGTGAGCTCCGTGTCCTCCTCGACCGTCCAGCCGAACCGGACCCCTCCCCGGCGCACACCGAACGAGAGCGACCCCGCCACGGTCGGCGGATCGGCGGCGAGCCCCCGCGCCGTGAGGTAAACGGGAGTCCACCGGGTGCGCTCCAGCGGCCAGGACTCCTCCTCCCGCACCTCCACCACATGGTCGGCGCGGTCCCGGACCTCCAGCCGGACCCGGGGCGGCGGCGGCACGTCCAGCCCCTTCAAATGACGCTCGAAGAAACGCAGTTGGGCTGCACGAGCCTCCCGGTCGTAGAAGACGGCCCACTTGCCGCCGCGATGGGTGTACAGGTGCCGCTCCGCGGAGGAGATCCCCTCGAAACCGGCGAACGACCCGCGACTGTGGAGGTTGTTGTCGGAGAAGCTGCCACAGACCAGCGCGGGCACCCCGATCGCGGACAGGTCCGGGTCGAGGGACCGGTACCAGGCGTCGATCACCGGCCGGCGAGCGCTCTCCCGCCGGAACGAGTACGCCTGCCGGACCTTCCTCAGCCCGAGGTCCCAGAGCCTGAGGAAACCGTCCTCCGCCACACCACCGGGGCGGGCCAGCCCCCGGTAGGCGTTCGTGAACCCCTCCCACGGCACGATCGCCCTCAGCGACGGCGGCCCGGTGGACGCCGCCCGCCACTGCGTCAGCGCCAGGTACGACACCCCGAGCATCCCCACCGCCCCGCTGCTCCACGGCTGCGCCCCGGCCCACTCGATCAGGTCGTGGACGTCCTCACCCTCCTGCGCCGACAGCAGCGCCCCGACGCCGTCGGACGTGCCCGCGCCCCGCAGATCGCAGTTCACCACCGCATAGCCCCGGCCGACCCACCACACCGGATCGGGCCCCTCCCAGGTCGTGAGCGACGAGAAGACCAGCGGCCCGGTCTGGCGCATGACCCGGAAGCGGAACGACAGCCTGGGCCGCCCCGAGGCGGAGAACCGCGGAAGGTCGTCCTTCCCGTACGGATGGGCGAAGAGGATCACCGGCACCGGGACGCCGTCCGGCGGCCGGTGCACGTTGACGCGCAGCACCGTGCCGTCCCGGGTCACCACCGGGCAGTCGTTCTCGACGAGCACCCTGCCCGGCTCCGGCCGGTACACCGTGATGTTCGGCCGCAGCATCCCCGAGAGCCGCGTGAGGGCGTACCGGCCCCGTCCCGGCCTGCTCCACGGCCTGTCGTGCCCGGCTTCGTCCTCGCGGCTGCTGCTCATCGGACCGGCTCCCGTACCCCCCGAGCCCATGGTCTGGCACTTCACCGAAAACGATGGCAAGGGGCGGGGACGTCGGCAACTCGGACGGGGCGGCGGAGGAACTGCTCACCCCCATGGCCCCCGCCCGACACGAAGGCGCCCCGCGCAGCCCGGTGCCGGTTGTCCGCGGACAACCCCCGTTGTCCGCCCGCCTTACGGGCCCCGAGCTGCGCACTTTCCGGGCGGACCCCCCGGCCAATTCCCCGCGCCACCACCGTGGAGCCGTGACCTGCCGGTCACATCCGCGCACCGGACCGACCGGTACACGGGCGAAAGGCGGATCTCATGCGCACGACGAAGACGAGCAGGTCGAGCAGGTCGAGCAGGTGGGGCAGGTCCCTGGGGGCGCTGGCCGCAGCCGTGGGCCTCGCGGCGGCACTGCCCGCCGGCACGGCACACGCCAACCCCGGGGACCAGATCATCTGGACGAACGGAACCAACGACGTCCAGTTCCGCGCCGGAGAGTGCGTGGCGGACGCGCACTTCGGCTACACCACCGCCAACCCGCACCCGAACCAGATGTACGCCAACATCACCAAGACGAAGGGGCCCGGCTACTGCCGCATCGGGGTCCGGCTGGAGTACCGCAACGCGAGCAACCAGTTCGTCTCCACGGAGTTCGCCTGGCACGCGCAGCAGGCCTTCGTCGCGGCTCTCGGCACCCGCTGCGTCGTCTGGTTCTCCATCCAGCGGCCCGGCGGCACCAGCGGCTGGTACGACGTACCGCTCCACAACCCCCACGGCACCTGCACCGGAGGCAGCTGAACGACCGCGCCGCGCCGCGCCCCCGCAGCCGCTTGACGGCGGCGGGGGGCGCGGCCGGGGCACCCGTACCCGGCCCGTCAGAGGGACTTGAGCAGCCCGCCCCGGCTCCCGCCTCTGCCACCACCGGGCAGACTGGAGCCTGCACCCGCAGGCCGCGCGAGCAGGACGCACGCGCAGGCCGCGCGAGCAGGCCGCCCGAGGAGGACGCATAGATTCCGACGAGCCGATGTACCGCTTCCGGCACGACATCCCACCGCAGGAAGGGCCCGCGGCCCCTCCGGACGCGTCGGGTGCGAACGGTCTGGCCCAGGCCGCCGGCGCGGCGAGTTCCTGGATCCGCAGGGGCCTCGCCGACCGTGTCGAGGTCCTCCACCGCCAACGCCCGGTCCTCGCGATCTCACGGTCCGACGTCCGCCTGCTCGACGAGCCGCGCGGACCGGACACCTATCAGGTACGGACACTGGACCGGCGCCGCGCCGTGATCCACCTCGGCCACGCGGCCCACCTGCGGGACGCCCTGGCCGTCGCCGACGAGCAGTTGCTCTCCCCGAGCGCGTCCGCCGTGGTGGAGATCCGCAGGGGGCACCGTCTCGTCGGCCGCCTGACGTCGGCGGACCGGGGCCGGATCTGGCCCGGACGCGCCGCCCGCCACGGGCACGGGACGCCGGCACCGGGCTGACCCGCGGAGCGGGGGGCGCCGTGAGCCGGGTACGGCGGCCCCGCGCACCGCCCCCGCCACACCGTCAGCGGTCCCCGACGGCCCGCCGCCGCAGGGCCGGATCGGTCAGCGTGACCGGCCGCCAGGCCCCGTCCGGCTGGTACAGGTCGGTGCCCGGCGGCACGATCTCGTCGATCCGGTCCAGCGTCGCATCGTCCGGCACCACGGACACCCCCTTGAGCAGCGACTCCAGCTGCTCCATGGTCCGCGGCCCGATGATCACGGAGGTGACCGCCGGGTGCACCAGCGGGAACGCCACCGCAAGCTCCGGCAGCGTGCAGCCGAACTGCGCCGCCACCTCCATCAGTTCACCGGCCGCCTCGAGCTTCGCCGCGTTCCCCGGCACCGCCGGATCGAACCGCGCCGGCGTCAGCGCCGCCCGGCCGCGGCTCAGATCCACCTCCCGCCCGGCCCGGTACCTCCCGCTCAGGAATCCCGAAGCCAACGGACTCCACGTCAGCACCCCCATCCCGTACCGCCGGGCCACCGGCAGCACGCCCTTCTCCACCCCGCGCGCCAGGATCGAGTACGGCGGCTGCTCCGTCCGGAACCGGGCCAGGCCGCGCCGCTCGGACACGTGGTGCGCCTCGGTGATCTCCTCGGCCGGGAAGGTGGAGCAGCCGAAGGCCCGGATCTTGCCCGCCCGCACCAGGTCGCCGAGCACCCCGAGGGTCTCCTCGATGTCCGTCCGCGGGTCCGGCCGGTGCACCTGGTAGAGGTCGATCACATCGGTGCCCAGCCGGGTCAGGCTGTCCTCGACCGCCCGGGCCAGCCAGCGCCGGGAGTTGCCGCCGCGGTTGCGCCCCTCACCCATCGGGAAGTGCCCCTTCGTGGCGAGCACCACGTCCTCGCGCCGCCTCCCGCGCAGCGCCTTGCCCACGATGGTCTCCGACTCGCCGGCCGAGTACATGTCCGCGGTGTCCACGAAGTTGATGCCGGCGTCCAGGGCCGCGTGGACGATCCGTACGCAGTCCTCGTGGTCGGGGTTGCCGACCGCCCCGAACATCATCGTGCCCAGGCACTGCACACTCACTTCGAGCCCGGTCCCGCCCAGGACCCTGTATCGCATCGTCATACCGGCGGACCCTACGAGTTGGAGCACGCTCCAGCGCAACCCCCGCCGGCCACAAGCCGCCGGCCGTCAGCCGTCGGCCAGGATCCCGCCCGCGCGGCCGAGCGCCCTGCGGATCTCACTGACCGGGTCGGTCTCGTGGTACGGCCGCTCGCTGGTCTCGATGTGGTCCAGGAACTCCTGGTACCGCACCGCGTACGCGAGGTGGAACAGCGGCTCGACCAGTTCCAGCGCGCGCTCCGGTGCCGAGCCGGGCACGTGCTCCCGCCACGCCCGTGCCCACACCTCGGCGATCTGCGCCCATCGTTCCCCGTCCACGTACTGACGCGGGCGCAGCCCGTCCAGGGCCGGGTGCCCGAACGCGGAGTCGGCGAAGTCCACGATCACCGCCAGGGTGCCGTCGGAACGCCAGTTGCCGGGGTGGAAGTCGCCGTGGAGGAGGGTGTCCGGCAGCCCGCAGGCCGCCAGCTCCTCGACCAGCGCGGGCAGCCGCGCGGCGAGCGCCCGGGCGGCCGTCAGCTCCTCGGCCGTCAGCCGGTCCTCGGGCTGCTCCCCGGGCCCCTCGGAGCCCGCCTCCGGCGCCGCGGCCCGCTCGGCCCCGAGCCGGTCGAGCAGCGCGTTCACATGGGCGACCAGCGTGGGCAGGGTACGGTCCCGAAGCCCGGCCGCGGCGGCCCGGCCGTCGGCGGCGAGGGCCGCCTGGGCGGCGACCAACCGGGGCACCACGGCGACGACGTCCTCGGCCGACGGGCGCCAGAGGTCCTCACCCGGCACGTGTTCGAGCAGCAGCCGGCCGCGCTCCGGGTCGGAGCCGAGGACCGGCGGCACCAGCGTGGGGTCGACGGAGCCGAGCAGCGCGATCACCAGGCCCTCAGGGGCGTTGAACGCGGGATTGACCGTCTTCAGCCACGCTGCGCCGCCGTCCCTGCCCCCGCCGCCGGTGGTGCGGAAGCGGAAGAGACCGGACAGGTTCCACGTCCGGACCTGCTCGGGCCGGCCGACGGCGGGCCGGCCCGCCGCCTCCAGCCTCTCCTCGGCCCAGGCGAGTGCCTCCCGCAGTCCCGCGGCCGTCGCCCAGCCGGCCCGGCGCTCGGCCGGACCGAGCAACGCGGCGACCTCCGCCGTCACCTGACGCGGTGCCGGGGAGGCCGGGCCTGCCGGCCGCTCCAGCGCCTCGACGTGGTAGACCACGTGCCCGCCGTGCCCGCTGCTGCCGTCGCTCGGCGCGTGGGCGAGCCGGAGCACCACCGCGGGCACCCCCACCTCCCGCGACACCCGCTCCACGACCGGCGCGGCGGACGACCACCACCCCCCGTCCACCTCGTACGGGCCCAGCAGGCCGAAGTACTCGCCCCCGTGGGTGAGATGGATGCCGACCGTACGACCGCTCGCCTGTTGCATCCGGGCAAGCTCTCGCACCCCACCCCGTCCACGCGACCCATTTTCCGCCCCCGGCAGCGTTCGTCGCGATCATGTCACCGGTCTGCGACAGCGTTGTCAGGGAACGAGGACATCGCCCCGGGCCGGCCCGCAACCCCCGCATAGTGATCACGCAGCGCCGGGCACGACCACCCCGGCCCCGTGACCGACGACCGCACAAGGGGACTCATCTCATGTCTGGCAACCGCCGCAAGGCCACCCTCGTCACCACCGTCCTGATGGGCGGAACCCTGCTGCTGACGGCATGCCAGGACACGGACGCGGGCACGGACGCCGGCGCCCCCCAGACCTCCGCCTCCGCCACCCCCGCGGCCGGCGCGCCCACCCCCTCCGGCGCACCCGCGGCCACCGCCGGAGCCTCCGGGGGCACGGGCAAGGACAACAACAACGGCGGCGCCACCGACGGCGGGCAGAAGCCGGTCGGACAGGTGTGCGGGGCCAACGACATCGCCTGGAGCACCAAGTCCGAGACCCAGGCCGGCGGATACATCCTCGTCGTGGCCAAGGCCAAGCCGGGCATCACCTGCACCCTGCCCGCCGTTCACCCGACCATCGCGTTCGGCTCCGACGGCACCGAGGCCGGCCCCGCCGAGCAGTCCACCGGCAAGCAGATCACGCTGTCGGGCAACACCACCGCCTACGCCGGGGTCAACCCGAAGACCACCAGTGCGAACGGCGGCAAGGAACTGGACAGCATCATCGTCGCCATCGGCAACAACGACCCCGACCCGGTCTCCCTCCCGGTCGGCACCATCACCGTCGACAAGCCGATCGTCACCAACTGGCACACCTCCCCGAAGGACGCCGTCCCCTCCCGGTGACGGCAGGCGGGGGAACATCCGCAAGGTGGCCCGCGCAACGCCGCAGGCCACCCGGCCCGCTTCCCGACGCCGACGGCCGTGCCCGCGCGCTCCGCAAGGGGCGGACACGAGCGGACAACGGTGGACAGCCACCGTCCCCGTACGGCCTGGAAGGTGGACATCGTCCTGCCGGAATCTTGGATCACGCCGGAGAGCACACCGCACCGCACCGCGAAAGCGGCTGCGAACGCTCCGGCGCACATCCTCGCTCCGCACGACAGGAGAACCACCCCATGAAGCAGCTGCTGTTCCCCGACAACATCCAGTTCTGGTACGAGACCCTGCGGTCGATGAGCCACATCGCCTACGGCGGCGCCGACTTCGGCGAGGTGGTCTCCACCGGCGAGCGGATCACCGAAGGCGACTACGACAGCTGGTACACCGAGTGGATGGCCACCGCGGACCGTGTCTCGGGCGAGGCGCAGAAGGCACTGGCCGCCGGCCACCGGATCAGCGCCCGCGACGGGTTCCTGCGCGCGTCGAACTACTACCGGTCGGCGGAGTTCTTCCTCCACGGCCACCCCTGCGACCCGCGCCACGACGACGCCTACGACCGCTCCGTGGCCTGCTTCAAGGCGGCGGCCGCGCTGTTCACCCCGGTCATCGAGCCGGTCCGCATCCCCTACGAGGACACCACCCTCCCCGGCTACTTCTACCGGGTCGACGACTCCGGCACCCCCCGCCCGACGCTGATCATGCACAACGGGTTCGACGGCACCGCGGAGGAGATGCACTTCTTCGGCGCGATGGCCGCCATCGAGCGCGGCTACAACGTACTGGTCTTCGACGGCCCCGGCATGCCCGGCCCGCGCCACCACCAGGGCCTGGTCTTCCGCCCGGACTGGGAGAACGTCATCACCCCCGTCGTGGACTTCGCCGAGACCCTCCCCGAGGTCGACGCCGGCCGCATCGCGCTCATCGGCATCAGCATGGGCGGCATCCTCGCCCCCCGGGCCGCCGCGTTCGAACACCGCCTGGCCGCGCTCATCGCCGTGGACGGCCTCTACGACCTCGGCCAGATCGCCGTGCGCAACGTCCCCGGCACCCGCGAGGAGGCCGAACGGCTCCTGCGCGCCGCGTCCGCACCCGAACTCGACGCCGCCTTCGAGCAGGCCATGACCAGCGACCCGATCGCGCGCTGGGCGATCAACCACGGCATGTACGTCATGGGCGTGGACACCCCCCGCGCCTTCAACGCCTCCTACCTCGACTACACCCTCGCCGACGGCATCGCCGAACGGATCCAGTGCCCCACCCTCGTCTGCGACGCCGAAGAGGACATGTTCTTCAAGGGCCAGCCCGAGCAGCTCTACGACCACCTCACCTGCCCCAAGACCTTCATGGCGTTCACCACGGAGGAAGGCGCCGGCGCGCACTGCCACCCCGGCGCGATGCGGCTGTCCATCGCCCGCATCTACGACTGGCTCGACGACACCTTCGCCGCCGCCTGACCGGGCCCCGGCCCCGTACGGGAAGAAGGCCGCCCGCGACAGCCGTCCGGGGCGGGACAGCATGCGACTGCCCCGCCCGGACGACGCCGCCTCGCCCAGCGGGATCTCCACCCCCTTCTCCACCCCCGGGTCCAGGCGCGCAGACCGGCGCCGCAGCAGTCTGGGGGCATGACAGCAACCGAGTGGATCACCGACATCGCCCTCGTCCTGATCGTCTTCCGGCAACTGCGGGAAGGCCGCCTCGACCGCAAGACCTTCCTGCTCCCGCTGGCGATCGTGGCCTTCGTGGCCTACTCGTACCTGGACTCCGTCCCCACCGACGGCAACGACCTCGTCCTGATCGCCGCCCTCACGGCCGTGGGCGCCGCCCTGGGCATCGCCGGGGGGATCTACACCCGCATCCGCGCCCTCGACGGAGACCTCCTCATCAAGGCCGGTGCCGTCTCCGCGGCCCTCTGGATCGCGGGCATGGGAGCCCGGATGGGCTTCCAGACATGGGTGGAGCACGGCGGCGGCGCCGACGACGTCGCCCGCTTCAGCCTCGCGCACCACATCACCAGCCAGCAGGCGTGGGTCACGGCCTTCGTCCTGATGGCGCTCACCGAGGTCGTCACCCGGGTCGCCACGATCTACCTGCGCAGCCGGACGGTGCGCACCGCGGCAGCGGCCCCCGCCGCCCGGCCCGTGCTCGGCACCACGCTCTGACCGTGCCGTATCTTCGGCCTGTGCCCGCAGACCCGAGCGCCCCGCACCCCGGCGACGACACCGGCCGCGACCCGCACCCGCACCCGCATCCGCGCCCCGTCCCCGGGCACGACCCGCGCGTGCAGTGGGTGGTGTCCCTCGCGGTCGTCCTCGTGGGCCTCCTGACGATCCGGCCCATGGGCCTGAGCGGCCGGGGCCTTGCGGTGGCCGTCCTGTTCGCGGTCAACTCCGCCGCGCTGCTGGCCCGCCGGCTGCCCGAGCACAAGGTCCCGCCGCGCCTCGCCCTCGCCTGGCTCACGCTCGGGGTCGTCGCCGCGGCCGCCCTGATCGGCCTCAGCAGCAGCGGAACGGGCTACCTCTTCGCCTTCTTCCTCGCCGGCCACATCGGATACCGGCTGGAGACCAGGCCCGCCCTCGTCCTGGCCGGGTTCTGCAGCCTGCTCTGCGGCGCCGTCCTCTACCTGCGCCTCGGGCCGGGGTACGAGCTGCTGCCGTGGGTGCTCGGCCTCGCCACCGGCGCCCCGGTCCTGATCGGCATCCTCAACCGCACCCAGCGGCAGGCCGTCCGGGCGGCGATCGACGCGGCCGAGTCGGCCGAACGCGCCGCGCGGGCCGAGGCGCGCACCGCCGTGCTGACGGAACGGGGCCGGATCGCCCGGGACGTGCACGACGTCCTGGCCCATTCCCTCGCCGGGATCAACATGCAGCTGGAGCTGGCGGACGCGCTGATCGACACGGGGGACCTGGAGAAGGTCCGGGAGGCCAACGCCAAGGCCCACGCACTGGTGAAGGAGAGCCTGCAGCAGGCGCAGTGGACCGTGCACGCCCTGCGGGAGGACGTGCTGCCGCTGCGGGAGACCCTGGCCTCGATGCTCGCGTCCTCGGGCCACCACGACGCCCTCACCGTCACCGGAACGGTGCGCGAGGTGCCCGCCCGGACGGTCCAGAACCTGCTGAGGATCGCCCAGGAGGCCCTCACCAACGCGGCCCGGCACGCTCCCGGGGGAGCCGTCGGGGTGGAGCTGGAGTTCGCCCCCGCATCGACCGTGCTGAGGATCCGCAACCGCCCCGCCACCCGCCGGCCGGCCCCGGGCACCGGTACGGGCAGCGGGATGGGACTGATCGGCATGCGCGAACGCGTCGCCCTGCTGGGGGGAACGCTCACCGCGGGCCCGGTCACCGAAGGCCCGCACCAGGGCGACTGGCAAGTGGAGGCAGTGATCCCGCAATGACCGGAGAAACGACCGGAGGCGCGACCGGAGGGACGACCGGACCCGTGGCGCAGGGGCAGCCGTTGCGGGTGGTCGTCGCCGACGACCAGGCCGCCGTCCGCGAGCCCCTCGCCGCGGTACTCGCCCTGGCCGAGGGCATCGAGGTCGTCGCGGCGGCGGCGAACGGCACCGAGGTGCTGGAGGCCGTCGCCGCCGGCCCGGTGGACGTGGTGCTGATGGACCTGAGGATGCCCGTCATGGACGGCATCGAGACGACCCGCCTGCTGGCCGGCGAGCACCCGGAGGTCGCGGTGGTCGTCCTGACCACCTTCGCCGACGACGACTCGATCCTCGGCGCACTCGGCGCGGGGGCCCGCGGCTACCTGACCAAGAACGCCGGACGCCAGGACATCACCCGCGCGATCCGGGCCGCGGCCGCCGGCCAGTCCGTACTCGACCGCGAGGTCCAGGACCGGCTCCTCGCCACCCTCAGGACCAACGCGCCCCCGCCCGACCGGCCCCTCCCCGACGACCTCACCCCCCGCGAACGCGAGGTGCTCGCGCTGATCGGCCAGGGCCTGTCCAACCGGGGCATCGCCGAGCGGCTCTTCATCAGCGAGGCCACGGTCAAGACGCACATCAACAACCTGTTCGCCAAGGCCGGCATCCGCGACCGCGCGGACGCCGTACGCCGCGCCATCGCCTCCGGCCTGGCCTGACCTCACCCGGGAGTCGCCGATGTCCGTCCGCCGAGTCGTCCCCAACGTCCGGTCGGAAGCCGCCGAGGAGAGCCGGGAGTTCTACGGCCTGCTCGGATTCGAGGAGGTCATGAACCACGGCTGGATCATGACGCTCGCCTCCCCGTCCGCCCCGACCGCGCAGATCAGCTTCATGACCGACGACGAAACAGCCCCCGTCACCCCCGACATGAGCGTCGAAGTGGATGACGTGGACGCGGTGTACGCGGCCGTGCGGGCGAGCGGCGCGGAGATCGTCCACCCCTTGCAGAACGAGGAATGGGGGGTGCGCCGGTTCTTCGTCCGCGACCCCAACGGCCGGGTGGTCAACGTACTGGGCCACCGCTGACGGGAGGGCGGTGCCCGCCCCTCCCGTCCGTTCGGGCGAGCGCTTCCTCGGCGATCCGGAGGGTCTCCTCGACCGCCGCGGCGTCGTACCGGGCGAATCCGGAGAACAGTACGGATTCCTTCGCCGCCGGTCTGTAGGCCAGCAGAAAATCCCGGACGGCCGAGCGGAGCCGGGGCGGAGCGTCTTCGCCGACGATGAACAGGGGCGTCGGCAGATGATCCATCCTGGTGACCACACGGGTCTTCCCGGCGTTGGCCGGATCCTTCAGCCACACGTCTTCCTGGATGAAGGTCGCGTCCGCCGCACCGGTCACGACCGCCTCCACCTGCCCCTCGTAGGGCGGGGTGATGACGAGTTCACCGAAGAAATCATCGATACGGCTCCCCAGGCCGTGAACCATCAGCACGGGCGCGAGGAAGCTCGTCGTGCAGAAGCGGTGCGCTATGGCCAGCCGCTTGCCGCGCAGACCACCGGCATCGGTGACCTCACTGTCCGCGCGGACGACGAGAACACTCGGGATGCCGGTCGTGCCGTCCGCCGCGTAGACGGCGCTGGCGATCGGCTCGTACACCGGGTCGGCGCGCAGGTAGAAATAATTGAGCACGGGGAGGTATGAGAACGTCGCCCGGTGGCTTTGAAGCTGCTCGGTGAGCGGAGCCATGTCGCCGTGATATCCGGAGGCGTGAATGCCGTGGCTCCCGAGAAACGCGGACCATTCCGGGGAATCGACTTCGAGTCGCAGATTCGCATCGTACAAGAAGGTCGCGGCCATCGGTCCTCCCACGAAGGGCGATATTCACCCTCCAGTCTCGCCCCTCATGAAAAGACCTGCAGAGCGCCGGCGGGGGAGAAGAGGGCGAGCGCGCCGGAGGAACGACCGTCCCCGCACGAGACGGCCGTCCCGCGGCAGCCTGCGCACGGAGAGGGTTTACCGGCCGTTCTGCGGAAGCCGACGGCTTGTGACAGAGCCGGGACGGCAGTGAGCCGACGGGGGTTCGCAAGGCGGGAGTGGCGAAGATCTTGCGGTCCTCCCGGCGGGCGGCGACGCATTTTCCTGCCGGTTCCGCACGCCTCGCCCGCGGCACCCGTACCCGTGGCGCCGGCGGCGCCCGACATTCCCCGGCCCCGCTGGCAGCACCGCCGCCGACCATGGCGCGGGGCTTTCGCGGCGGCCGCCTCCGGCCGCCGCCGCGGACCGTACGGCAGGGTCCGGGAGAACGCCGCCGCCGCACGCACCGGCGTACGGCAGGCCCGGCCCGCATGACCGAATACCACCCCATTGGACAGCTGGCCGAATGTGGAGCCGCAGTGTTGTCGCGCAATCGGCACCGGGACATGATCACTTCTCGCATTTCTTTCCGCTCCCGGACGCACAAAGGCGAATGCGGGAGCCGGGCGCGCCTTCGTGCTCCCTCGCGCCGCTTTCCAATGAAAGGAATTCCAGGCTTTCATGTACAAACGTTCAGAGTTCCTCGCCCTCACCACCGTGGGCATCGTGCTGTGCACGGCCGCGCTCACGCCGTCCGTCAGCCAGGCAGCCGCCGGTACCGGCGGTACCGGCGACGGGAAGGGTTCCTACGCCGACAGCAACGGTCTGACGGCGGACGACATCACGCTCATCAACGCGCTCAACGAAGAGGCCCTTGACCTGGGCCGGACGGGCAGGACCCCGGGCGGGGACCTGCCGAGCGCCACCGAGTCCCTCAGGGCCCCCTCCGCGGCCGACGACAGGGTGACCCCGCCCGCCGAGCCCCTGGACCGCATGCCCGACGCGTACCGGGCGTACGGGGACCGGGCCACCACCGGCATCAGCAACTACATACGCAAGTGGCAGCAGGTCTACAGCCACCGCGACGGACGAGCGCAGCAGATGACCGAACAGCAGCGGGAGCAGCTGTCCTACGGATGCGTCGGCGTCACCTGGGTCAATTCGGGCCCCTACCCGACGAACAAGCTGGCCTTCGCCTCCTTCGACGAGGAGAAGCACAGGAACGCCCTTGCCAACACCAGCCCCCGGCCGGGCGAGACGCGCGCCGAGTTCGAGGGGCGCATCGCCAAGCAGAGCTTTGACGAGACCAAGGGCTTCAACCGGGCCCGGGACGTGGCGTCCGTCATGAACAAGGCCCTGGAAAGCGCCCACGACGAGAGCACCTACCTGGTCAACCTCAAGGCGGAGCTCACCAAGAACAACGACGCACTCGCCGCCGAGGACAGCCGTTCCAACTTCTACTCGGCCCTGAGGAACACCCCGTCCTTCAAGGACCGCAACGGCGGCAACAACGACCCGTCCAAGATGAAGGCGGTCATCCACTCGAAGCACTTCTGGAGCGGGCAGGACCCCCGGAGCTCCGCCGACAAGCGGAAGTACGGCGACCCCGAAGCCTTCCGCCCCCACCCGGGCACGGGCCTCGTCGACATGTCGAAGGACAGGAACACCTCACGCAGCCCCGCCAAGCCCGGCGAGAGCTTCGTGAACTTCGACTACGGCTGGTTCGGGGACCAGAAGGAAACAAACCCCGACAACACCATCTGGACCCACGCCAACCACTACCACTCGCCGGAAGGCGGCATGGGGCCCATGCAGGTGTACGAGAGCAAGTTCCGCAACTGGTCCTCGGGATACACCGACTTCGACCGCGGAAGCTACGTCATCACCTTCATACCGAAGAGCTGGAACACCGCACCCGCCAAGGTGAAGCAGGGCTGGCCGTAACCGACCCGCCCTGCGCGAGCGCGGCGGCGGGCGGTGCGGCCTGACGGGCCGGCAGGATCACGACTCCGTATCCGATTGGAAAACGGAACGTAAGAGTCCCTTTTGGGCGTTCGGCAGTCGGTAGCGTACGCGCGTTCGATCATGTACACGTCCCCAAGGAACCCTCCATGGCCACGCCTCCCGCACCGCAGACCCCCGAGCAGCCCGCCGCCCCCGTCGCACCGTCCGAGCCTGCGAAGAAGAAGAGCGGCCTGGGCAAGAAGATCCTCGGCGTCGCCGTGGCGATCGCGGTCGCACTGTTCTGGCGCCTGGGCCTTCCCCACCTGACGGGCGAGGCCCCGGTGCACGCGGAGGCCGGCGACTGCGTCGTCGTCACCGGCCCGGACAACGACCCCAAGGTCGACAGCAAGGCCTGCACCGAGAAGGTGCCCGACCTCTACAAGGTCGTCAAGGTCTTCGACAACACCTTCGACATCGACAAGTGCGAAGGCGTGGCCGAGGTCGCCCTCGCGCAGCAGCTCGAGACGGACAAGTTCGTCCTCTGCATGGAACCCGTCAAGAACTGACGCCCCCGCACACGGCGCCAGGGGCCGGACCCACCGGATCCGGCCCCCGGCACGTCCGCCGGCGCCCCGGCCCCAGACCCACCGCCGGTACCGGGCACACCACCACGGACAACCTTGAGAAGACGCCGACTGCTCCTGCCCGGTCAGGGGCAGATCTAGAGGAACTCGCAGTCCACGGTCGCGTCCCCCGGCCCGTCGACCGGCGCACCGGGCACCGGGGAGTTGTTCGAACCACCACTGGCGTACACCGCCGAGATCCAGCCCAGCGTCCGGCCCGGAGTGATGACCTGGACCCAGTACGTGTTGGTGTACGGGCCGTCCGTCACCCGCCCCGCCGCGCCCCCGTCCATCTGGCAGTACGCCTGCACCCGGACGTTGGTCAGCCGCTCCGTGGTCGCCAGCGAGCAGGTGGCGCGCTGGCAGGTGCGCACCCGCACGTCGGAGGCCCACACGTGCACGGATCCGCTCGGCGGGTGCGCGGCCGCCGGCTGAGCACCCGCCATCAGGATCGACGCGAGGGCCAGGAGCAGCCCCGCGAGTGACCGCAGGCCGGCGGTGCCGAAGCGTCCGCGCCGGCGCGTGGTCGGTATCGAGTGCGTCATCGTGCGTTTCCTTACCCGAGGTCTGCCGCGGGCGGCGGGTGCCGCGCGCGCTTCCGACCCCCTGACGGGAACAGGTCACCTCCCGTATGAGCACAGCACCGACGGGAATCGGCCCGCCCCCGGAGCGGACGGACGCACTCGAGAACACCTCGGATCAGCGCGCGGTGACCGCATACGCGGCCAGCGCCCGGTTGCCGCCGGGCTTGGCAATGGCCCGGAGCACGTCGGCCTGACTCAGGACGAGCTGTCGCACCGGCTCGGCCAGCACCGCCAGAAGCCCGTCGCTTCCCACCAGGTCCAGGCAGGCTGCGATTTCCCAGTCGCCGTCCTGCAGCCCTGCGGTATCGACCGCCTCGCCGCCGTCGGCCGTCCAGCCGGCCTCGGGCAGGAGCCGCAGCAGGCCCTCACGGGAGAAAGGCGTACGGACATTGCCCTCGCCGTGCAACCCCGCGGCCTCGACCTGCCCCTGGATCAGCACGGCGAGCAGGTGCGCCAACTGCCCCTCGGAGGCAGGCGTCAGGTCCCACTCGGTGAACCACAGCCGCCGCGCCCACGGCCGTACCCGGGCCAGCGTGTCCCGCAGCTGTCCCAGCGATGCGAAGTACCAGGAGCAATGCGCGAGCACCACATGGTCGAAGGTGCCTTCGGGAAAGTCGACCGACGGGTCGAGGACGTCGGTGCCGAAGCGGAAGTCGATGCGCGGCCCCAGCGGGCCCGCCGCGAGCCGGGCCGCCGATTCCCCCAGCGTGACCGGCGCCCCGTAGGAGGGATCGGCCAGGTCGACGGCCACCACGCGCCCGCCCGGCCCGACCGCCTCCGCAAGGACGGCGGTCATGTCGCCCTGACCGCAGCCCACCTCCAGGACGGTCGAGCCGGGTGCGATGTTCCAGCCCGCCACGAGCGCGGCGCGGTGGCGGGTCTGGGACAGCTGACTGTCCGGGCTGTGCTCGGCGGCGGCCATGCCGGCCGCGAGCGAGGGGGCCTGGGCGAGGAGATCGGAGGGGTTCACAAAGTCCTTGCTGATACTCGACGGATCGGTGCGGGCCGACAGTACGAGACGCACCGCCAGCGGCGCCTCCCGATTTCCCGGCCCACCCCCTGCGCGAGGGACCGCCCGCCCCCCATCGATGCCCGCTGCCGTCAGCCCGTCGGCCACACAGGAGAAGTTCCACTGCGTTGGCTGCGGCCACCAGGCGCACGCCGACGTCGTCGGGGAACTCAATGTTCTACGGGCCGGGCTGGTCCGTCGCGAAGCCGCACCGGCACAGCGAGAAGCCCCCACCTTCAGGTGGGAGTCACGATCCTCGCACGTGCCACGGGGACCCCCGCAGCGGCACCGGGCGCGGAAACCGCGGGGCGGCCCGGACCGTTGGACGGGCATGGAGCTGAACAGGCGAGCGGGACACCAGGGGACCGGTCCCGGGGCGGTCACCCCGGACGGCTGCGCGGTCGAGCTGTACGCGCGGCTGCCGGTCGGGGCCGAACCGGACATCGTCGCCGGCGCCGTATCGCCGGGCGCGCACATCCTGGAACTGGGCTGTGGCGCGGGGCGCGTGACCCACCCCCTCCTGGAACGGGGCTTCACGGTGACGGCTGTGGACGAGTCCCAGGAGATGCTCGACCGCATGCGCGGGGCACGCGCGATACGCAGCGCGATCGAGGACCTCGACCTGGGCGAGTCGTTCGACGTGGTGATGCTCGCCTCGTTCCTCGTACACGCCGCAGACGTCGAAGTACGGCGCGCCCTGCTGCGCACCTGCGTCCGGCACCTCGCGGCGGACGGCTGCGTGCTGATCCAACGGGAGGGTGAGGACTGGCACACGAACCTGCCGCGCGAGCGCGTCGACCCCGGAGGTTTCACGGTACGGATCGTGTCGGCGGAGCCGACCGGCGACGGGGCGAACTCGGTGCACGCGGAGTACGAATTTCCCGACGCCGTATGGACCCAGACGTTCGTGTCCCGGCCGCTGACCGACGAGCAGTTCGAGGAAGCCCTCGCAGAGGTGGGCCTGAAAGTCGACAGGTACCTCACCGAGGACAAGACCTGGGCGCGCTCGCGCGCGTTCCGCACGAAAGAAGCACCGTGAGCCGTCGTACAGGGGACGCGTAGTGTTCCCCGAGTAATTGGTGCTGACTCAGCAGCAGTTGGGGGAAGAGCGTGAACGAAGTGATCGGGGAGAGCGCCGACGGCGGTGGCGACGCCGACGCGGCACGCCGCAAGCGGGTGCGGCGCAGCGTCGTCTGGGGAGGGGTGGCGGGCGCCGCCGGGGTCGTACCGGTCGCCATCAAGGCAACGGAATTCTGGCCCTGGTGGCTCAACCTGGCGTTCTGCCTCGTCCTCGGCGGTGCGGGCGCCTTCGCCGGGGCGGTGACCGGACACCGGGAAGGGCGTAAAACCGAAGTCCGCAGGGACTCTCTCGCAGCAGGTGAGAGGGAAATGGGCCGGTACAGGGTCAAGATCGTCCCCGAAGGAGCCGAGCCGCCCGCGCCCTTCAAGGCGGACGACTACACGTCGTACTCCCTGACGACGACCACGCGCCGGCTTCAGCTGTGGGAATTCGGCTACGTGCCGCAGTGGAGCCACCCGTGGCGGGACCTGGACCTGACCCTGGACGGCCACGTCGTGGTCATCACCGGGCCGCAGGGTCTCCTCGGTCGGTTCGTCCTGGGCAGGAACGGCGAGGCCGAAGGGCTCGTCCTGGCCGCGAACCGGCTCCGGGCCCGCGCACCCGGCCACTCGGCCGTGCCCGAGAGCCGCGCGCACTGACCCGCCCCCGGGACCCGATCCCACTGCCCACCCCACCGACCGAACTGCACGGTTCAGCCGGCTGACGGCGGAGCGGCGGCACCGAGGCCGACCGGGCCGGCTCCACGAGCAGCGGCGCGGGGGCGCCCACCACACGGTGGGCGCCCCCGCGCCGTTCTCCTGTCCGGCCGTCGTGACGCGGCAGGGGGCCTGCTCGCCTCCGACGATCGGCGGCCACCCGGCCTGCGGGCGCCGGTCGCCCGTACGGCGCGATCCGTCAGCGGGCGTGGTGGTGGATTCCCCGCTGGCGGGGGAGGCCGCCCAGCCGCGAGGAGGCGCGGCGGCGGCCGGCCCGGTTGCGCCGGCCGGGCACGGGGTTGCGCCGTGCGGGGGCGGTCGGGGCCAGAGCCAGCAGGCCGATCAGAGCGGCGACCGCGACGAGGATGAGGGCGGTGACGAGGTTCATGTTCCTGCCTTCCGTCGGGTTCGGACTGTCTGTAGCTACCTATTGTTACCGGAATGGGCATCGTTAAACACGATGGGTGACATTCGATGTCGCGGTGGCCTGCGGGACAACGGGAACGTCCGCCCGTACGCCGCGAGGATTCCCCGACCGCGGGCGTATCAACTGGTCGGGGGACTGCGGGTGGACGCTCGGTCACGCGATGCGGTGGCCGACGGCCCGGAGGATACTGGTGCGGGTATGGCGCATCATGTCTTCGCGGCTGCCTTCGCGGCGCCTTGGAGGTTTCCATGCCCCGTCTGCCCTCCGGCCGCCGGGCCGGACTCGCGCTCGTCGCCACCACAAGCGCCCTCGTCCTCGCCCTCGCAGTGGCCGCCCCCGCGTCGGCCGCTTACGGCACTGTGTCCGTCTCGCTGGGCGAACCCCTCCTGACCGCCCCGAGGGTCACCATCAAGGACCCGGTGGACAACCACTGTTACACCGTCAATGAGCTGTTCCCCGATGCTCCCGCGGGCAGCACGTTCAGCTTCGTCGGCAACCACTCCACGAGGCCGATCAACGTCTACGAGGGCGACGCCTGCTCGGGGGCGCCGACGGCGACGTCGCCGATGGGCTACGGCATGTCCCTCGGTGGTGCCCCGATCCGCTCGATCAAGATCCTCGGGCCGTAGGTCCCCCGGCACGCCCACCCGACGCCTCCGAACGCACCACCCGTCTTTCTCCACGGCCTGGCGCGGGTTGCCCGAGGCTCGGCGGGCAGGGGTGCGCGGGCTTCACGGGCGGGTTCGTTCGGGCGGTCTCCTGACCTAGGCCACGTTCGGGTTGGCCGGCTGCTCCGAGCCCGCCGTCACCCGGCGGCCCTTGCCGCGCTTGACGAGGACCACCGTCTTCATGGTGACCCCCGGGTAGTTCGGGGTGTAGTACGCGCCCGTCCAGTAGTCGTGGAAGGAGGCCACCGTGCCGATCGTGTACGTCATCGGGTTCGCGGACGTCTGGCCGCTCCCGGCGAAGGCCTCCATCGTCACCGTGTCCTGGCCGTCCATGCCCACCACCGCTGCGGCGTGGTACTGCGACATGATCTGCTCCCCGGGGTCCATGGCGAGCATCAGGTAGGACTGTCCCACCTCCGGGCGGGCGTTGCGGTCCGTCGCCTCCGGGAAGTCGCCTGCGCGCTCGCGGTTCTGCTCGTCCGACATGCCGAAGGCCTTGAGCCCTTTGCTCGTACGGACATTGCTGTTCGCGCCGTCGGCCAGCTCTCCGACGGCGTTGTGCATGATCTCCTCCGCCGTGTGGAGGCAGTCGTCCAGGATGTTCCGCGCCAGCTCGTGCTCCTGGTACAGCTGCGTGCCGCCGAGGAGGGCCTGCTGCGTCGTGCCGGTCGGGCGCAGGGCCGGGGAGTAGGACCCCGCGGGCGCGTCGACGCGGATCCAGATCGACGTGGCGTTGCCGTTCGGGACGGCGAAGACGCCGTTCGCCGAGACCGTCATGGGCTGCTGGTTCGGGCCGGCCTGTGCCGCCCAGCGCTGGACCGGCGCGTGGGCCGCCCCCCGGTCGGCCCGGCCCGTCTCCTGTGCGTGCTGCTCGGTCCTCGGCGCCGCCCCGCTCATGGCGCGGCGCGCGTTGCTCTCCGCCTCCCGCTCGAAGCGGTCGGAGGGGTCGGAGACCCGCAGGCCCGCTCCGTTGTCCGTACCCGCCACGGGGCCCCGGCGCTGCTGGATCACGTGGGTGAGCTCGTGGGCGAGCGTGAGCTTGTCGGCGCCGCCCTCCCCGATCACCACGTGGTTCCCACTGGTGTACGCCCGAGCGCCCACCTCGGCCGCCGACGCCCTCGCCGCGCTGTCGTCGTGGATGCGGACGTCGGAGAAGTCGGCGCCCAGCCGGCTCTCCATGTCCGCGCGCGTGCTGCCGTCCAGCGGCCTGCCGCCGCCCCGCACCACGTCGTGGACGGCCGAGCGCTGGACCGACGCCTCCTCCGCCTCGTGGCCGCACCCCGCACCGTGCCGGTGCGGCTGCTGCTTCAGACGCTGGAGGACCACCGCGTTGCCCACCGTCGCCTGCATCCCGAGGAGCCCGGAGGCCTGTGCGGGTGGTGCGGTGACCGGCCTGCGGGCCGTCGACCGGGCGTCCTCGGTGGCGTTCGACCTGGCCTTCGCGTGGTTCTGCACTGACGCTTCCTCCGTCGGAGAATCGGAGCCGTACGTGATGCCTGTGTCCTGCGTACGTCTCGCGCGTACGTCCTTGTCCTGGATACGCCGGGCGACCCCGCGGACGCCAGGTGTCCGAGGGCAGACTCGACCGGCCGTGAGGGCAGTCCCAGTTCCTCCTGCAGAACTCGACCTCCGCCGGCGCCACATGACGGCCACTGGTGGGCCCGCATGATGAGGCGTCGCACAGTCTCTGGCGGTTCGGGGCTCGACCACGCTGAGCGGTTGGTGGTCCTGCTGATCACTCCGCGCCGTCGTGACCGGGTTCGCAGGGCGGGTTCGTGGGGCGGGCTCGTAGGGCGGGATCGTCCAACGCCTCGGTGCCGGCGAGCTGGTGCCCTGCTGTCTGTTCGCGTTCCGGCTGCTGTCGTACTCGGGCAAGGCCGCACACCGCATCTTCGCCCCGGCAGGCCAGCCGCGAGCCGCGAGCAGGGGTCCCGCCGAAAGCTTCAGCGCTGCCTGGGACCGGTCCAGTGCGTCGGCCCGCACACCGCTTCGAGCCGGTGCTCGGCGTACCTCATCCGGTCATTCGGCGACGGCCTCGATCAGGGAGTACGGGGCGGCGTCCGCGAGCGGGGTGACCGACGTGACGTGCAGGGCGGCCCGGCGGCACAGGCCCTCGAAGTCCTCACGGGTGCGCTCCCTGCCGCCGACGTTCACCATCATGTTGAGGTCGCTCAGGTAGACGCCCCCGTCCTCGGTGCCGACGACCGGGGGAAGCACCGGTTCCACGATCAGGACGACGCCGCCGGGCGGCAGTACCTGCCGGCAGTGGCGCAGGATCGTGACCGCCTGGGCGTCCGTCCAGTCGTGCAGAACGCTCTTCACGAGGTACACGTCCGAGCCGTGCGGGACGGAGCGGAAGAAGTCCCCGGCCGCGAGGGAGCAGCGCTCCTCCAGCCCGTGCCGCGCCAGCGTCTTCGCCGCCTCCGCCAGGCCGTGGGGCGTGTCGAAGACCACGCCGGCAAGACCCGGGTACCTCTCGAGCAGGGCGGCCAGGAGGGTGCCGCTGCCCCCGCCGACGTCCGTCACCGAGGCGAACCGGCCGAAGTCGAAGGCACGCGGCAGTACTGCGGCGGTGTCGGAGACGACCTGGCTCATGGCCGCGTTGAAGTCCGCGGACAGCTCGGGGTGCTCGGCGAGGTGGCTGAAGAAGTCCGTGCCGAAGACGGTGTCGAAGGCGACCTCCCCCGTACGGACGCTGCTGTCCAGGTGCTCCCAGGCGCGCACGATCGCCGGATCGGTGAACATGCGGACGAACGACGCGAGGGAGTCGGGGTGCCCGGGGGAGAGGAGCGCTCCCGCCGGCGTCACCGAGAAGGTGTCGGGGGCGTGTTCAGTGAGCAGGCCGAGGGCGGTCAGGGCGCGCAGCAGCCGTGTCGTGGGCTGGTGCGCGGTCCTGGCCGCGTCGGCCACCTCGGCGGCTGTGCGCGGTCCGTCGCCGATCAGTTCCACGACCCCCAGGCGGACGGCCGCGCGCAGGGTGTGTGCGGCCATGCTGCCGAATGCGAGCCGGCCGACGAGCTCCCGGCCGGCCGCCGTCCGTGCTGCCCGGACCTCGGTGTTCGTCATCGTTCTCGGTTCCTTCCGTCGAGTCGGTGGTCGACCGATCGCTGATCGCCGATCGCCGATCGCCGATCGGTCCGTACGGCGGGCCGTCAGGGCCCGGTGGACGCGGTCAGGCCGGCGAGAGCGCCAGGGGTGCACCCGGCGAGGGCCTGGACGTCGCGGTGGAGATGGGGCTGGTCGGCGTACCCGCACGCGGCGGCGACATCGCCGGCGGGCGCGCCGGCCAGGAGTGCGCGGGCGGCGTGGTCGAAGCGGACAAGCATGGCGGCGCGCTTGGGGGTCAGGCCGACCTGGGAGCTGAACCTGGCCCACAGACGCTTGCGGCTCCATCCGCAGGAGGCGGCGAGGTCGCCGACCCGAACCCGGCCCCGCCCGGCCACGATGGCCTCCCAGGCGGCGGCGACCTCGGCCGCCATGGGCGGGGCCCCTGCGGCCCGCCGCCTGAGGAATCCGTCCGTGAGCGCGAGCCGTTCCTGCCAGGATGCGGTGTCGGCCAGCTGCTCGCGCAGCAGCCGTGCGTGCCGCCCCCACAGGTCCTCGAAAGCGGTGATGGAGCCGTCCAGTTCGAGCGGGGAGACCCCCAGCAGGGCATAGGCGGCCCGAGGTGAGAGCGCCACCTCGACGCATTCGACGCCCTCGCCGCGGATGCGGGCCGGACCTGGCGACATGGCGGCGACCAGACCGCTCAGCGGCCGGTGCCCGCAGGCGCCCTCCACCGTGACCGGGGCGGTTCCCAGCCCGATGACGACGATCACGGCGGGCTGCGGCAGGACCCGCATGTCGAGACCGCCGGCCGTGCGGTCCCGGAACCCGGCCATCCGTACGCCGCTGAGAGAGGTGCCGTCGGGGCGGGCGACCTCCCAGCGGCTGTCGGCCGTGCGCTCCAGGGGTTCGTCCCCCGTGTCGTCTTCGGGCATGCCTCCAGGCTCGCCTACACGGCAGGCCCTGTCTTGGACGAATGTTCCGCGGTTCGCCTGCCCGGGAGAGCCTCGTTCGGCCCACGGGCCGCGCCGGGCGAAAGAGCGGCCCTCCGACGAAGGCGGGCAGCCGCAGGGATGCGAGCAGGTGCCCCGGACGGGCGGGAACGCGTTCCACACCTCGCTGCACCCGACCGTCGCCGTACGTCCGTCACGCTGATCGCGGAATCACCCTGTTCGCCGGACGCCGGCCGCCGGACGCCGGCCGTCGGCCCGGTTCAGCGGATGCCGGCTCGTCCGCGATCGATGTTCCGGCGCGGTCGCCGGTGCCCGGCAGGTCCTTGGCGTACCGGTCCGCGAGTGCGCTCACCGGGCATCGACCGGGTGAGGACGCCGAGTGCGAGCAGAGCGAGCGCCGGCAGCACGGCGACGATGATTCCCATCGGCAGGGCGTCGGTGGCGCCGCCCGCGCCGGCCAGCGGAGCAAGTGCCGCGCCGAACACGAACTGGCTGAAGCCGAGCAGAGCGGCTGCCGACCCGGCGTGTCCGCCGTGGTCGGCCAGGGCCTGGGCCGCGGCGTTCGGCATGACCAGGCCCACGCCGGAGACCAGGACGAACAGGCCGATCAGGAGCACGGGCAGGGGTGCCCGTGTCAGCACCGCGCCCAGGACCGTGGTGCCGCCGGCTGTCGCGCCCAGCAGACCGGCGAGCAGCAGCACGCGGGCGCCGGCCCGGGCCACCAGCCGGCCGCTGATCCGGGCGGCCGCGATGAGTCCGGCGGCGTTGACGGCGAACACGGCGCTGTACTGCTGCGGTGACAGGCCGTGGATTTCCTGCAGGACGAACGGCGAGCCGGAGATGTAGGCGAACATCGCCGCGAAGACCAGCCCGTTGGCCAGGACGTACCCGGTGAAGACCCGGTCGCCGAGCAGCTGCCCGAAGACAGCCGGCAGCGGCCGGCGTGACGCGGAGGCGGACCGGGTCTCCGGCAGTCCCGCGGCGGAGGCCGCCAGCAGCACGGCGCCGAGTACGGCCAGGGCCACGAAGATCCCCGGCCAGGCCGTGACGCGCAGCAGCTGGCCGCCGAGGACCGGCGCGCACACCGGCGCCAGGCCGGTGATCAACGTCAGTACGGAGAAGAGACGTGCGGTGCGGGTTCCGGAGGTGCGGTCGCGGACCATGGCGTTGGCGATGACGATGCCGAACGCCCCGCCGATGCCCTGGAGCAGGCGCAGGCCGACGAGGGTCCGGACGTCGGGTGCCACCGCGCAGAGCGCGCTGGCGATCGTGTAGAGGGCGAGGCCCGCCAGCAACGGACGCCGCCGGCCGTAGGTGTCGCTCAGCGGCCCGGCGATCAGCTGCCCTACGGCCAGCCCGGCCAGGCAGGCGGTGATGGTGAGCTGGGTGGCCGCGGCGCCGGCGCGCAGGTCGCCGGCGAGGTCCGGCAGTCCGGGCAGGTAGCCGTCGATGGACAGGGGTCCCAGGGCCACGAGCGCTGCGAGCAGGACGATGAACCGGGTCTGCCGGCCGGCGGCGTCGTTGCTCATGGCTCAGTACGCCACGGTGATGCGGCGGCGGATCGCGGTGGTGCTCTCGATCGTGTCGGCCAGGGCGATCGCGTAGTCGGCGTAGGAGATGCGGCTGTTGCCGTCGTCGTCGGTGAGCAGGGTGTCCCCGCCGCTGCGGTAGGCCCCGGTCCGCTCGCCCGCCGCGATGACCGCGGCGGGCGACACGTAGGTCCAGTCGAGGTCGTGCACGCCGCGGTAGAGGTCGAGTGCTTCGGACTGGGCCTCGGCGTTGGCCTTCCACAGCGCGGGGAAGCCCGGGTCGTCCATGACCCGCGCGCCGCTCGGCGTGCGCAGGCTGCCGGCGCCGCCGATGGTGACCAGGCGGGTGACGCCGGCTCGGCGGAGTCCGTCGATCAGCGCACGGGCCGCACCGACGATCGTGGCGCGGTCGTTCTCCTGGCCGATCCGGGGGCCGACGGCCGACAGTACGGCGTCGTGGGAGGCGGCGAGGCCGGCGACCGCGGCGGCGTCGGTGACGTCACCGGTGGTCACGGTCAGGGCCTGGTGCTTCAGTCCGTCGACGTGGCCGGCCCGGGTGACGGCGGTGACGGTGTGGCCGCGACGCAGTAGTTCCTCGGTGGCGGGCCGGCCGATGTTGCCGCTTGCACCGAACAGGACGATCTTCATGTGTTGCTCCTTGTTTCTGCTGGTCACAGGACGGGCCGGCCGTCGGCGACGACGGCCGCGGTGATGCCGCGCTCGGCGGCGGCCTGCCGGAAGCGCCGTTCGATGTCGGGCTGTTCGGTGTAGAACGGCGGGTTGTGGAACAGGCCGTAGTGCATGGCGCAGACGGTGCCGGCGCCGAGTGCGACGGCGGCCTCGACGCCCTGCTCGGGGGTCATGGTCGCCGGGACGTTGGCCGCGTAGCCCTCGAAGTGGGCGATGACGCCGTTGACCGGGACGAACGCGACGTCGAACGGGCCGTGGTCGCGGGCGATCTGCCACCAGCTGCCGTGCCACTGGGTGTCGCCGCAGTGGATGACCCGCCGGCCGGCGCCCTCGACGACCCAGGCGACCTGGTCACAGTCGTTGCCGCGCCAGTCCAGCGACGTCACCGGGGTGACGGTCAGCTCTCCGATGCGGCGTGACCGGCCCAGGTCCTGGGCGACGGGGGTGATGCCCGCCTCGTGCAGCGCCGCCGCGCTCGGGGTGTGGCAGCCGATCGTGCCGGTGGCAGCGATCCGGGCGATCAGGTCGTGGTCGTAGTGGTCGGGGTGCAGGTGGGTGATGAGGGCGTGGGTGCCGGGCGGGGTGTCGACCGGGTCGACCGGCCGGTGCGGCGGCCCCATCACCGGCGCCAGCGGAGCGACGTTCTCGAGCGGGTCGATCAGCAGGCGGGTGTCGCCCAGACGGATCTCGACGCCGGCCCAGGCCAGCCGACGCACGGAAAGGGTGGAGGTCATGGGCAGCGACGCTAGACCGACCTTGTTGAGAAAGTCAACAAGAGCATTTTGAATCTCAACGCCACGATGTAGGGTGGTGGCATGCGCACCTACGGGCAGTACTGCGGCATCGCGAAAGCACTGGACACCATCGGCGACCGATGGACCCTGCTGATCGTCCGTGAACTGTTCGCCCTGGGTCCGTGCCGGCACACCGACCTGCGCAACGGGCTGCCCGGGATCGCCAGCAACCTGCTGGTCGACCGGCTCCGCGACCTCGAGGAAGCCGGCCTGATCCACCGCCAGGCCGCCCCGCCGCCGGTGGCCACCACCCTGTTCTCCCTCACCGAGCGCGGCCGAGAGCTGGAGCCGGTGCTGCGGGAGCTGAGCCGGTGGGGGCTGCCGCTGCTGCGTGAGCCGGGCGGCAGCGAAACCTTCCGCACCCACTGGCTGGACATGCCCGCCCGGGCACTGACCGACCACCGCCCCGACCAGCCGGCCATCGCCCTGCAACTGCACGCCGACGGCAACGAAGACCTGGTCATCGAAGTCAAGGACGGCTCGGTGCACACCCACGCCGGCCGGGTCGACCACCCCACCGCGTCCCTGACCGGACCACCGCACCTGCTGGCCGCGACCCTGCTCGGCGACCTCGACCTGAACGCCGCAGTACAGCAGGGCCTGCGGCTCAGCGGCGAACGCGAGGCAGTACTGCGCATCCTGCCCCGCTGATCCGGGTGCGAGCGGTTGCCGTACGGAAGCGCCCACGCGCAGCTCGCGTAGTCAAGGTCGAGGTCGGCTAACGCAGGATCGGTGGGGCCGAGTGCCTCAGCACGGCTCGAAGCTCGGCTGGACGGGGCCGATCTCTCCGGCGGTAACCAATTCCTCCAGGTCCTCCGGCTCCAGGAACTCCAGGGCTTCCGGTTCGATGCCGTGGTAGCGGTCGACATCAAGCAGCCGCCGCACGAATGCAAGGGCGAAGCCTGAAAACGGGCCGTCGAAGGTCTCGCAGCCCTCTCCGTGGGCCATGGTGACGATCTTCCACCGGTCCGGATGCGGGTCGCAGGGCAGGAAGAAGTGCTCGTCGCCGCTGTAGTCGTATCCCCACGAGATCAGCCCACCGGGCTCAGGGTGGAAGGGATACGGGATGTGCTCGGTGTCGCCGCGGCCGAGGGCCCTGTCCCGGCGCTCGGCGAAGACTCCATGGGTCTCGCGCATGCGCTCCAGGAGCGGGCTTGTGCCACGGGGGTGGAAGACAACCAGCTCGCCGGAGATGACCCCGGTGCCGTAGGCGTCGAGAAACGCCTTGAAATCACTGGGCAGAGCGGCTCCTGTGTGTTGTTCGACCTCGGTCCAGTCGTCCGGGCTGGACTGCCAGTGGGCCGGCTCGCCCAGCAGGGCCCGCAACTCATCCAACGAGGACACGCACCGCTCCGAATTCCCGTCACTCAACTTCGGTGGCACGAACCTAGTGGCCATCAACCTTCGGGACAACGCTCAGCCTTTGGTGGCACCGGACACTGGCTGACGCCCTCCACCACACCCCCTCGTGCGTCCCGAACACATCCATCCGAGGTTGAGGCGTGGCAGGGTGCCAACCGAGGACGCGCTGTTCGCGGCCGTGGATGCCCTGCTGACCGGTGAGCCCGGGATGCTGCCGCCGGCCGAGCGCGCCCGGCTGCGCGAGGCGACCGGTATCACCCAGGCCCGTCCCGCCCAGGTCCTGCAGACCACGAGCCGTCCCCTCGGTGAAGAGCTGGGAAGCGGGCGAAAACTCGCATAAAGCCCTCTAACAGTCGTCTCAGGTTCGCTCGGTAGGAAGTAGGCGTCCAGAGACGCGATGCAACCCGTATGTAGGAGGCCATGATGGCAGTCAACGCAGCGCCGTCCGGGGAAGCGCCGGCCGGTCGGTTGGCAGGCCGGTGGGTGCCATGGTTGGTGATCGGCTTATGGCTGGTGCTGGCGGCGGGCATGGTGCCGCTCAGCGGAAAGTTGAGCTCGGTCACCACCGACAGCGCCGTGGACACCCTGCCGGCCAGTGCCGAGTCCACCAAGGTGGCGGTGCTGGACGACACTCTCCCCGGCGGTGACAACAACACGTTCGTCTTCGTGTACCACCGCGCCGGCGGCATGACCGACGCCGACCGCGCGACGGTCGAGCGCCACTACGACACCCTTGCCAAGCGGTACCCGCCGAAGACGACGGCGGCCGCCGGCGAGGACGACGAGGGCTCACCGACGACCCCCTCCACCGACCTCAAGGCAATGATGTTCACCCTCGAGGTGAGCACGACCTACGGCGCACCGGAGGACATCGTCGGCCCGTTGCGTGACGCCGCGAAGGACCGCCCCTCCGGCCTGGAACTCGACGTCACCGGCCCCGCTGCGATCGACGGCGACATGGATGCCGTCTTCGACGGCATCGACGTGCAGGTCCTCCTCACCACCATCGTCGTCGTCACGCTCCTGCTCATCCTCACCTACCGCAGCCCGGTGTTGTGGATCATCCCGCTGATGGCCGTCGGCGCGGCCGCACTGACCGCGATGGGGACCGTCTACCTGCTCGTCAAGGGCTTCGGCATCGTGGTCAACGACCAGAACTCGGCGCTGCTGACGATCCTGGTGTTCGGCGTCGGCACGGACTACGCGCTGTTGCTCATCGCTCGATATCGGGAGACGCTGCACCACCATGAGAACGTCCGGGTCGCGATGGTCCACGCGCTACGCGGCGCGGCGCCGGCCATCGTCGCGTCCGCGGCCACCGTGGTCGCCGGCCTGCTCTGCCTGCTCGTCGCGGACCTGAACAGCACCAGCGGGTTGGGCCCGATCGGTGCGGCCGGCATCCTGTGCGCTCTGCTGGCCATGCTGACGCTCTTCCCGGCGGTGCTTGTGGTACTCGGCAGGAGGATCTTCTGGCCGGCCATCCCGCGGTTCAGCACGGCCGTGGAGGAGAAGCCGGGGCTGTGGGGACGGCTCGGCACCGCCATCAGCCGCCGCCGGTGGGTGGCGACGCTCGGCTCGCTCGGAGTCCTCGGCGTGCTCGCCCTCGGGCTGGCGGGCAACACCGGCTCCCTACGGGAACAGGACCAGTTCCTCTCCGCGCCGGAGTCGGTCACCGGCTTCACCGTTCTGCGCCAGCACTTTCCGGAGCTCGGCGGCCAGCCGATGACGATCTTCACGCGGCCGGCGCACCAACAGCAGGTGCTCAACATCGTCAGGGACACTCGCGGTGTGGCCCTGGCCATCCCGGAGCAGACCAGCGGTGGCTGGGCCAACATCTCCGTGTTCCCGAAGGACGCGCCGGACACCGTCGCAGAGTACGACACGATCAAGCGGGTGCGCACCGCCGTGCACGCGGTGAGCGGGGCCGAGGCGATCGTCGGCGGGCCGAGTGCGGAGAACCTCGACACCGAGGTGACCACCCAGCGCGACGAGAAGCTGGTGATCCCGCTGGTGCTCGCCGTCGTCCTGATCGTCCTCGGGCTGCTGCTGCGCGCGATCGTGGCCCCGCTGGTCTTGATGGCCACCGTGATCGTCTCATTCGCCGCAGCCTTCGGCGGCAGCGTGTTCGTCTTCGACACGATCCTCGGGTTCAAGGGTGTCGACCATTCGGTGCCGCTGCTGGCATTCCTGTTCCTGGTGGCGCTCGGCGTCGACTACAACATCTTCCTGGCCAGCCGGGCCCGGGAGGAGACCGTGCGTCTCGGCACCACAGAGGGCATGCTCAAGGCCCTCTCAGCCACCGGTGGCGTCATCACCTCGGCAGGCCTGGTCCTGGCGGCCACGTTCGCGGTCCTCGTCACCCTTCCGCTGGTGATGCTGATCGAGGTCGGGTTCCTGGTGGCCTTCGGCGTGCTGCTCGACGCCCTGCTCGTGCGGTCGGTCCTGGTGCCCGCCCTCACCTTGCTGATCGGCCGGCGGATGTGGTGGCCGAGCCGGCTGTCCCGTCCAGCGGCGGGGCTGCCGGACGCTCAACAGCCGCTCGCCGACGACGAGGAGCCCGCGCTGCAACGGTGAGCGCGGCGGCACGGACGAGTTCCGGGACGGGCCCAGGCCCGTCCCGGATTTTCACGGGCCCGCGACCGCCGCCCTTCGGTCCTGCGCCACGCGCCGGGGCCGGGGCTGGGGTCGGCGCATCGCGGTGTCCTGCCCCGACGGTGAGCCGTGCGGGGCCATGCCGGAGGACCGCCGTCCCTTGTTCTGCGCTGCACCGCCGGGGCGGGTCAGCTCATCGCGGTGTCCTCCCCGGCGGTGAGCCGCGCGAACGGGTCGGGCGGGGCCGCGGCCGGAAGGTCGACCCGAAGCAGCGCGCCACCGCGTGCGGAGCGGGCGACGGTGGCCCGGCCGCCGTGGGCGTCGACGACCCGCTGCACGATCGACAGCCCCAGACCGGATCCCGGCAACGCCCGGGCACTGTCGGCACGGTAGAACCGGTCGAACACCCGCGGTACGTCTGCGGCGTCGATGCCCGGCCCGGCGTCGTCGACCTCGAGCACCGCCGACGCACCCTCGGCACGGAGCCTGGCCTGGACCGGCTGGTCCGCGGGGGACCACTTGCCGGCGTTGTCGATGAGGTTGAGCACCGCCCGCTCGAGCGCGGCGGGACGTCCGCTCACCCACACGGAGGTCACATCGAGCGTGACCTCGATGTCGGGCATGCGGGAACGCGCCCGGGTCGCGGCGGCCACCACCACGTCGGCGAGGTCGAGCACCTCGGTGCTCTCGTCGCTGGCGTCACCGCGCGCCAGGTCGGTCAGCTCGGTGGCAAGGGTGCTCAACTCGGCCACCTGGGCGCCGAGATCGTTGAGCAGCCGGGTCCGGCTCTCCGCCGGCAGTGCGCTGTCCAGGGTGCCGCGCCGATCGAGCCGGATCAGCAGCTCGACGTTGAGGCGCAGGCTGGTGAGCGGGGTCTTGAGCTCGTGGGCGGCGTCCTCGGCGAGCAGCCGCTGGGCCCGCCGGGAGTTCCGGAGCGCGGCGAGCATGTCGTTGATCGACTGGATCAGCTGCCGGATCTCCCCACCGCCCTCGTCCGGCATGTCGGCGTCGAAATCCTGGGTGTGCGCGACACGTACCGCAGCGGCGGTCAGCCGGTCGATCGGTGCCAGCCCTGTCCGCGCCACGGTCCGCCCGACAAGGGCGCCGCCGACCACGCAGAACAGCCCGATCAGCAGCATGCCCAACCCGAACCGGTTGATCGGGCTGTCGTCGACAGTGCGGGCCACCTGGACCGCGCCGCCGCCCGCCCGCAGCGTGTAGATGCGGTAGCCGTCGTCGTCGCTGTCGTTCGACTCCATGAGGTCGGCCGACACGCCCTGCGCCACGCGCCCGGCGTGCTCGCTGACCGGGGGCAGCGCGGGTTGGCCGGCCGGCGTCCGGACCGAGCCGTCGGGCAGGATGACGCGCACCAGCCGACCGGATCCGGGACCGGGATGCGGCGGTAGCTGGACCTGCGCCAGACCGGCGCGCTCCGCGCTCGTCGCCAGGACGCGGGAGTCGGCGCGTAGCTGATTCTCGGCGGTGTCCCGCAACTCCCAGTCCAGTAGCTCGCTGGCCACCTGGAAGGCCGCGAACACACTGACCGCGATGGCCGTCGCCGAGATCACCGTCAGCCTGGTCCGCAGGGACCGCCGGCGCCACCATCGAGTCAGCCGGCGAGGTTCCCGGCCGGCGGGCCCGCTCACGGAGGAGTCTCCCGCAACGTGTATCCCAGGCCGCGCAGCGTGTAGATCAATCGCGGCTCACCCTCGGCCTCCATCTTGCGGCGCAGGTAGCTCACGTATACCTGCAGGTTGTTGGCGGTGGAACTCATGCCGAAGCCCCAGATCGCCTCGAAAAGCGCGTCGCGGGTCAAGATCCGGGTCGCGTTGCTCACGAGGACCTGCAGGAGGGAGAACTCGGTCCGGGTAAGGCGCAGCGGCCGCCCGCCCCGCCACGCCTCGAACCTGTCGGGATCGAGCCGGACGTCGGCGAACGACAGGATCTGCGACTCCTCGTCGGTCGGCATGCGCCGGCGCAGCAGGGCCCGCACCCGGGCCAGCAACTCCTCGGTGGCGAACGGCTTGGGCAAGTAGTCGTCGGCGCCCGCGTCCAGCCCCGCGACCCGGTCGGAGACCTGGTCACGGGCGGTCAGCATCAGCACCGGCAGATCCCGACCCGCGGCCCGCAACCGCCGGCAGGTCTCCAACCCGCCGAGGCGGGGCATCATCACGTCGAGGAGCAGCAGATCCAGCGTGTCACCGCCGGCCCCACCGAACCCGTCGAGTACGGCGAGACCGTTGGTGACGGTGCTGGTGTCGTAACCCTCGACCTGGAGCACCCGCTCCAGCGACTCACGGATGGCCACGTCATCATCCGCGATCATTATCCGCACGCCGGTCCCCCTTCCAGTCGATGTTTTTGCCGCTCATCGTCCCCGATCAACCTGAGGCGAGGATTAGAGAGTCGCTGGGGACCGCGCTCTTACGGATGCCTGAGAAAGGGAACCCACCTCGGCTCATGAGCAGGGGAGGACCAGATGACCAGCACCGCACCCGGCAACTTGTGCGCCTTGTGGGCCTGTTCAGATGCGGATCACGATCTTTCCGCGGGTGCGTCCGCGCTCGGCGTGCGCGTGGGCGTCCGCGATCCGCTCCAGGGGGTAGGCCTGTTCGATGCGGGGCGTGTAGCGGCCTTGACCGCCCAGTTCTGCTGCCGCGGACAGGAGGGCGGAGTCGTTCACCGCGTTGGCCACATGCGTGCCCAGGCGCTGCCCGCCCGCATGGTCGGCTACCGTCGCGACGCGCTTCGGGTCGCCCGCGATCGCGACGAGGTCGTCGAGGGAGCCGGAGGCCGCCGTGTCGAGCACGAGGTCGACGCCGTGCGGAGCGAGGGTGGTGAGGCGCTGTGCGAGGCCGGGGCCGTAGGTGGTGGGAACGGCGCCGAGAGAGGTGAGGAACTCGTGGTTGTGTGCGCCGGCCGTCCCGATCACGGTGCCGGCACCTCGTGCCACGGCGATTTCGACCGCCGCGCTGCCCACGCCTCCGGCGGCGCCCTCGATGAGGAGGGTACGGCCGGCGAGGGGGCCGAGCGCGTCGAGCCCACTCATCGCGGTCACGGAGGCGAGACCGGCGCCCGCGGCCTGCTCGTCGTTCCACGTGGCGGGGGTGTGCGCCCAGGCCGAAAGGACGAGGAGTTCCGCGCTCGCGCCGGTGATGCCGCCCAGCCCGAAGACCCGGTCGCCGATGCTCACCCCCCGCACCCCGTAGCCGATCTCGTCGACCACACCGGCGGCGTCGCGCCCGGGAATGGCGGGCAGGTCCAGGGGGAAGATCGGGTGCAGGGCGCCCGAGCGCAGCTTCCAGTCGATGGGATTCACGCCGGCCGCCGCGACGCGGACACGAATCTCACCGGGTCCGGGGTGGGGGTCGGGGGCCTGCTCGATCACCAGGCTCTCCGCTCCGCCGTATGCGTGGAACCGGGCTGCGCGCATAGTGGTCTGCCTTACTTTGACGGGCCGAAATGACGTGTTCTTCGGGTGCTTGTCACTGTAGAACCTGACGTTGACGTGAGGTGCAAGTCCCCATTTCCGGCCGGGGGATGACACCGTGTGCCCTCGGGTGGGATCGGCCGCAAGCGTTGTCCCCGGATCCGGTGTTGTTAGCCTGAACCTGACGTCAGCGTGAGGTATGGGTGGAAAGGGAGTGGCCTGAATCATGCGCATCGGACAACTTGCCAGGCGGTCAGGGGTCAGCGTGCGGGCCCTGCGCTACTACGAGGAACAGCGGCTCCTGGAATCGGCGCGGACGCCCGGTGGGCAGCGTGACTATTCCGAGGAAGCCCTCGAGCGGGTCCAGCTCATCCAGGACCTGTTCGCGGCCGGCCTCTCCAGCCGCACGGTCGTCGAACTCCTGCCGTGTGTGAGCACCGGCGTCGCGACCCCCGCCATGCTCGAACAGCTCATCGTCGAACGCGACCGCATTGCCGCCCGCATCCAGGACCTGACCCGGGCCGAGACCAAACTCGGCCTCGTGATCGAGAACGTGACCGCGGCGACCGCGGCGCAGGGCTGATCAACCCGCCGCGGGAGGTCTCCATTCCGACCGGGACTGGGTCCTTCGTCGTGCGTCCTCGCCGACCGCCCTGCCACGCGCATGGCGCTGAGGCACCGGCGCCGGCACCGGTACCGACGCCGACGCGGAGACCCCTGACGGGGTGATCCCTGCTCCACCGGAGCTCGCCAGGGGGTGGTCGACGCCTGCATCCAACCGGTGCACGGCGCCGCGCTCGCCGATTTGACCCGGCTCGCCCTCGTCTCACCGTCAGGGCGCCTGAGCATTTCGGAACTCGCCGCACACTGGCAGTTCGCGGACGGCAGTCACTTCACCCGGGCCTTCAAGAAGCAATACGGCCAGACCCCTACCGAGTACGCCCGCTCGGCCGGAGCGGCCCCGCCCTCGCCGAACCGGCGCCCGCCGGGCCGCGGGGCGGCCGGGCCGCGGTGCGCCCGGGCGCGCGGCGCAGCGACTCCGACGAGGTGGTGCGGCCCTGGCGGCTAGCTCCGGTCACCACGGTGGACGTCGACTACACGCACCACGACGGGATGACCACGGTCCCCTGTGCGACCCCAGGAGACCGCGCTCCTGCAGGTGATCCGTCGTGTGGACCGGCGGGCCGTGCGCACCGCCCGGGCGCCGTCGCTCCCCGCCGACCGCGCCGGACCGGTCCCCGGGAGAAGTCAGAAGCTGCCCTCTTCTTCCCGGTTCTCGAATCTTTCGCGTGCGCGTTCGATGGCGGGCATGTTCTGTGAGGCCCATGCCAGCAGTACTTCGACGGGTGGCCGGAGGGTTTTGCCGAGGGGGGAGATCCGGTACCGGACCGCCACGGGACGGGTGGAGACGACCTCACGCTCGATCACGCCGTTGCGTTCGAGGCGCCGAAGCGTCGCGGTCAGCGATTTCTGCGTGACCTGAGGGATGGCCCGGCGCAGTTCGTTGAAGCGGCACGGGCGTTCGCAGAGCTCGTTGAGGACGCTGAGCGACCACTTGTCGAGGATCTGGTCGAGCAGTTCGCGGTGCGGGGCGTCGATGCGGAGTTCGTCGGCGGTATCCATGGCGAAACCTGGTCTCGTTGAAGTGTCCTTCTTCCACTAAGTAGCTTACGGATACCTACTGCGGAGGAGAGCAACCCATGACTGTTCGGCACTTCACCCCGGAGGGCATGCTGCAGCCGGTCCCGTACCACCACGTCGCCGTGGGCACCGGGGCCAGGCACGTGCACGTCAGCGGCCAGATCGCACGCCAGGCCGATGGAACTCCGGTCGCACCCGATGATCTGGCCGGGCAAGTCGCCCAGGCGCTGCGCAACACGGCGATCGGGCTGGAGGGCGCGGGCGCGTCGTTCGCGGACGTGCTGCGTCTGACCTTCTTCGTGACCCGGTGGAGCCCCGAGAAAATCGGCGACTTCATGGCCGGCGTGGAGGCCGTCGCCGAGGAGATCGGCCTCCGGCTTCCCCTGCCCCCGGCCTCTCTCATCGGGGTCGACTACCTCTTCGAGCCGGACGTCCTCGTCGAGGTCGAGGCCACCGCGCTCCTGGACTGACCCCTTCGAGGGGCTCACGCAGTCCCGGCACGGCCGTGTGAAGAAGGCTTCGGTGGCCGCCCGTCCCGGCGGTCCGATCCGACCGGCGTTCCCCATCGCTTTGCGCTGAAGTCGCTTCACCGGCCGGGGCCGGCCACGGCCGGTGGGCCCAGATCTGGCCTTTTCGCTGTCTGAACCTGCCGATCGTGTGGCCGTGATGGAGCCGAGTCGGTTCTCCCGGGCCGGGCTGTGCCCGGTTGCGAGGCTTTTCTACCCCTTGGGCCTGGGCAGGACCGCCAGTGCGGTGTCTGCGATGTTTCGCAGTGTTTCCGGGTCCAGGCCGCCCTTGCCCACGGCCTCGATGCCTCGGACCATGGTCAGCAGCAGTGCCGCCAGCCGCTCCGGATCCGCAGTGCTGTCGATGTCGCCGTGGCGCTGGGCGGCGCTGATCTCCGTTTGGAGCAGGGTCAGCAGTTTCGTCATGGTCTCGGCCGACCGTGCGGCGACCATCGGGTCGTGCTGTGCCAGTTCTGCCGCGCCCTTGGCCAACAGGCAGCCGCGGCGTTCGGTGTCGGAGGCGGTGTTCTCCGCCATGAGGTGCACGTACCCCGACAGCCGGGCCAGGGCCTCTGCATCCGGGCCGCCTGCCAGCTGCCCTTCGGCCACCTCGACGACGGCGGTGCACCAGTCCCCGAACACGCGGTGGAACAGCTTGCCCTTGTCGCCGAACGCGCCGTACAGGCTGCCCTTGCCCAGGCCGGTCGCCTGGGCGATGTCGTCCATCCGGGTTCCTGCGTAGCCGGTCGTCCAGAACTGTTCCCGGGCCCGGTCCAGGACCTGGCGTTCGTCGAATGCGCGTGGTCTCGCCATGGCCTCAGCCTACCCATTCTTGACTCGATCGTCCATTACCGCCTAGGTTGTGGACGATCTATTCCATAACTGAAGGGGTTCGCCATGCCAGGCGTGTTGCAGGAGAAGGTCGCCGTTATCACCGGAGGGACCAGCGGGATCGGGCTGGCCATCGCCCACCGCTTCGTCCGGGAGGGCGCACGGGTCTTCGTGACCGGCCGGGACACCGACCGCCTCGAAGCGGCGGTCAAGGAAATCGGCCCGGCGGCCACCGGCGTGCGATCCGACGTCTCTGTCCTGGCCGACCTGGACGCGCTCTACGCCCGAGTGGGCGAGAAGGCCGGTCGCATCGACGTACTGGTGGCCAACGCGGGAATCGTCGCGGACGCCGCGCTCGGCGCCCACACCGAGGCGAACGTCGACCTGACGCTCGCCGTCAACGTCAAGGGCCCGCTCTTCACCGTTCAAAAGGCGCTCCCGCTGCTCGCGGAGAACGCCTCCATCCTGGTCATCGGCTCCAGCAACAGCCTGCGGCCCAACGAACAACTCGAGGTCTACAGCGCCTCCAAGGCGGCGCTGAGCAACCTCGTGCACAACTGGGCCCGGCAGTCACGGGAGCGCCGCTTCCGGGTCAACGTCCTCAGCCCGGGACCCACGCGTACCCCTGCCCTCCTGCGCGCCGCGGGACCGGACGCCGACCGGTTCGCCGAGGCCGTCGTGCCCCTGGGGCGGCTGGCCGACGCCGAGGAAATCGCCGAAGCCGCCCTCTTCCTGGCTTCGGACGCCTCCTCCTTCGTCACCGGCGCCGAACTCTTCGCCGACGGCGGCTACACCCGAGCCTGAAAAACCGGCCGGTGGTGCGCACCCGCGTCCCGGGGGCACCACCGGCCGCGTGTGTGCGGCGTGCAAGGCCCAAGGCGCCTGCCCGGTGCCGGCATCGGCTACTGACAACGCCGTCGGGTCAAGAGGCGGTGATGGTCGCGGTGATGTCTTGCCGCCGTGGTTGAAGCGGACGAAGGCGGATGGGGCGAGGGTCTTGACCACGCGCCATCCGAAGCCGCCGGGCGTGTGCGGGGAGGGCAGCCGAAGGTGCGGCAGAAGCGCGGAGCCGTCGGACACCTCGATGACGACCTGGCTGCGCCGGACGGTGATGTGGAAGCCGGTGACACCTCCTGCGTGCCGCACGGCGTTGGAGACGAGTTCGCTCACCACCGTCAGCACGTCGTCGGTGAGGGCCGCGGGCGCGCCCTGCTCGGCCAGGACACGGCGGGCGCTTTCCCTCGCCCGCGCGCAGCTCATCCCGGCCGTCGGACCCGGCCTGCCGAATCGGGTCTCATATCCCTCGGCTTCCCCACGTGCGGCGAGAGATTCCGTCCGCGCGTCCTCGGCGGCTCATCCGGCCTGCTCGGTGCTGTCGCGGACCTCCCGCGAGCCGCCCGGCACCTGAAGGGGCGGACCAACTTCCTGGGCCGGCAGCTCAGGTCGACCAGCACGAGCTCGCCAGAGCCGGACAGCCGAAAGGCACGGTGGGGCCCGCCCGCACCGGGCTGCGGCGCCGCGCTCAGGTCCGCGCGCCCGCGGAGCAGATCCGTACGCGAACGCTCAGGCCCTGCCCTGCATGCTGCTCCGCGCCGGGTTGCCCTGCTGGGCCGCCTTCGGGTCCTTCTCGGCCGCCTTGGCGCGTACACCCTGCGCGATGCGCTCGCCGACCGACTTGTCGATGCTGGACCAGTACTGGAAGGCGCGCTCCAGGACCGGCTCGGTCACCCCGTTCAGGAGGTGCCCCACGACGTTCTCCACCAGCCGGTCGCGGGCCGCGTCGTCCAGGACCTCGCGGACCATCGTGCCCGCCTGGCCCCAGTCGTCGTCCTCGGCGTGCGACACGTAGGCGCTGCGGGTGATCGCCCCGTCGGTCTCCCAGCTCGGCGGCCGGCCGTACCGCTCGGTGTCGGCCGCCGGACCGCCCTTGGAGTTCGGTGCGTACACCGGGTCGGCCGTCTTCCGGAAGGCCATCGCGCCGTCCTTGGAGTACGTGTGCACGTCCACGACCGGGGCGTTGACCGGGAGCTGCTGGTAGTTCCCGCCGATGCGGTGGCGGTGCGCGTCGGCGTACGAGAAGAGTCGGCCCAGCAGCATCCGGTCCGGACTCGGGCCGATGCCGGGGACGAAGTTGTTCGGCTGGAACGCTGCCTGCTCGATCTCCGCGTGGTGGTCCGTGGGGTTGCGGTCCAGCGTCATCCGGCCGACCCGGATCAGCGGGTAGTCGCCGTGCGGCCACACCTTCGTCAGGTCGAACGGGTTGAACCGGTACCCCTCGGCCTCCCCGTACGGCATCACCTGCACGTACAGGGTCCAGCTGGGGAACTCCCCGTCCCGGATGTGCTCGAACAGGTCGCGCGTGTGGTAGTCGGTGTCGGCCGAGGCCATCTGATCGGCCTCGTCCTGCGTGAAGAACTCCACGCCCTGGTCGGTCTTGAAGTGGTACTTCACCCAGAACCGCTCACCGGCGGCATTGATCCACATGTACGTGTGCGAGGTGTACCCGTTCATGTGCCGCCAGGTACGCGGGATCCCGCGGTCGCCCATCAGCCAGGTCACCTGGTGGGCCGACTCGGGGGAGAGGGTCCAGAAGTCCCACTGCATGTCGTGGTCGCGGAGGTTGTTGTCGGCGCGGCGCTTCTGGGAGCGGATGAAGTGCTGGAACTTCATCGGGTCCTTGACGAAGAAGACCGGCGTGTTGTTGCCGACCATGTCGTAGTTGCCGTCGCTGGTGTAGAACTTCAGCGCGAAACCGCGCGGGTCGCGCCAGGTGTCCGGGCTCCCGCGCTCGCCCGCGACGGTCGAGAACCGGGCCAGCAGTTCGGTGCGTACGCCCGGCTGGAAGACGGCGGCCTTGGTGTAGGCGCTGACGTCATGGGTCACCTCGAAGTGGCCGAAGGCGCCGCTGCCCTTGGCGTGCGGCTGCCGCTCGGGGATCCGCTCCCGGTTGAACTGGGCCATCTGCTCGATCAGGTAGGCGTCCTGGAGCAGGATCGGCCCGCCGGGACCCGCTGTGAGCGAGTGCTCGTCACTCTCGACGGGCGCGCCCGAATCGGTGGTGGTGGCCGGTGGCACGTTGGTCATGGAGCCTTCCTCTCTCGAAGCAGGACGCCGATGCGGTTCAGGAGCGTCCCCGGTGGCAGCCCCGTGACCGTCCGCTCCGCGAAGACCACCACCCGCAGCTCTACGCCTAGCCCCGTCCGGCCGATGCCAAACGCATGTACGGACAGTCACCTCGGCCGCCCTCCCGCCGGGGGACCTTCCGGGTGAAACGCCGAATGCGTGTACCTACCGCCCTGTCGGGCTGTGGTCAGGCATGCCACCGGCCGCCGCATCGCCGACGCGGGCGACCACCCCGGCTGGTTCCTCGGCGCAGGACGGCCCGGGTGCCGAAGCCTGGAGCGACCCGGCACTCCCGGCCCGGCTCAGTGGCCGGCCCCGCGTCCGAGTTCCTCGTCCGGGTGGCTCCACTCGACCGCGCACGTCGCGGAGGGCGCGGCTTCCCTTGCGTACCAGGCGAGGGACTTCTCGAACTCCGGGCACCACAGGTGGGCGCGGCTTACGGAGACCGGGAAGTCGGTCCGGCCGCTGACGACGTGCCCGCCGCGCTCCCCAACGACGCCGATGCTCACCTGGCCGCCGATGCTCTCGTCGCGCATCAGCTCCCGGAGCTCCTCAACCACTGCCTGCGCCTGGGCCTCGTCCTCGATGCAGGTGACGCGGAAGGTGAAGGAGAGGTTCGCGGACATGCCGTGCAGCCTAGTGCCGGGGTGGGACAGGTGCACCGGTTGCGGCGCCCGGCACGGCCAGGTGGACCCTGTGGCCTTCCCGCCCCGGTGTCCAGTTGAGGCCCGCACGCTGTGTACGTCGCCGGGGAGAAGGACACCCTCCACGGTCATCGTGGTCCGCGGTTTCAGCTCCGAGTCCTACGCCGCCGTCGCACCCCCTCACCACACTCGCGGACGCCCGGAAGAACGACCTCCCGACGGCTGCCGCAGCTGTCTCCGTAACGGACCCAAGTCAGTGGCGCGGAAATCCGTGGACGGATCCGAGGAAGAACACGTACTGTGCGGCTTCACGCCCTGAGACGACCGGAAGGAGGCGAGTGCCGTGCAGTTCACACCTTTCCAGCGCTCCCTCTTCCGCTGTCCCGGCGTCGTTCGTCAGTCCTGACCGGGAGCGCTTTCAAGCAGCCTGTATCCCGGAGGAATCCATGACCGACACGGTCATCCGCGCGCTCTCCGCGAGCGACGCACATCTTTTCGACGCGCACCCCGACCCTCTCGGCGCCGGCGAAAGCCATCGGCGTACCCGGTTCCGCCCCGACTGGAAGCGCGTCGCTCTGCGCGACGGCCAGGTCGTCGCACGCGGTGCGTGGTGGGGCGGCCCCGACGACCCGGAGCCTGTCAACATCAACTGGTTCGACGTGGCCGAGGGCGAGGAGGAGGCCGGGGCCGAACTCCTTCGCTCCGCCCCCTGGCGGGTCGAACTCGAGATCAACCTGCCCGCCGGTTGGCGCGAAGCGACTGACCTGCGCGCCGCAGCCGAGGCGCGCTTCGCCGCCGCGCGAGCCGCAGGGTACGAACTCCTGGTGGAACGCTTCCTGTACCGCTGGACCCCGCAGCGAGGTCTGCCCGAGCGGCCCGGACGCCTGCGCTTCAGCGCCGAACCCGACGACACCGTGTTCTTCGACGCGTTGCGCCGCATCCACTCCATCACCCTGGACGCCCACGCCCTCAGGGCCATCGAGGAGGGCGGCCTCGACCATGCCGCTCAGCAGGAACTCGACTTCTTCCACTGGTGCCCCTCCCCACGGGAGTGGTGGCAGATCGCGCACACGCCGGAGGGCGACCTGGCCGGCATCCACATCCCGGCCCACAACCCCTCCGGCCCGACCATCGGCTTCATCGGAGTCGTCCCGGAACAACGCGGTCGCGGCTACGCCTACGACCTCCTCGCGGAGTGCACCCACCTCCTCGTCGAGCAGGGCGCGGAGTTCGTCAGCGGAGCGACGGACCAGGGCAACTTCCCCATGGCCGCGAATTTCGCCAAGGCCGGCTTCCCCGTCATCCGTGAACGCATCAACTTCCACCCCGCCGGCCCCGTGGACTAGCGAGGAGTAGCACGCGCTGAGGGGTCCGGACCGAGAACAGGGCCGGGCCCTTGTCAGCGACATGCGGGATCCGCGCCATGGCCGGCGGCCGCCTCAACGGGTGCTCGCCGTGGTCTGGGACCTGGAGCCCTTGATGTGCTCATGACGAGGAAGAAGGTGGGGAGTCCTGCCCGCTGCCGGGGCTGGACCGGCCTGGACATCGCTGAGTACTGCACCGAACACCTCTCCGATGTTCTCGTTCCATGGTCGAGAACATCGGAGAGGTCAGAGCAGCAGCCACGTCGCCTCTTCTCTGGCTCGACGAGCTGTCGTACCAGGTCTCGGCTCAGCTGAGCTGTACGACCAGGTGGTCGGCCCGTCGAGGCGCCAGGCTCCGGGTGATCCACAAGAACTTCGAGGTGCTCATGGGCGCCAAGGGGCGCCCCTCGTCGCGCGGCCGCGATCATCGCCCGCCGAAACCGCACCGAGCTCGTGTGGCCCCGCCGCAGCGCCGCGGGCCCGCTCGGCTCAACCCAGGAGATCGGGCGCGCGCAGCATTTCGGGCGGGATGCCCCAGGCGTCGACCAGGTCGAGCGCGAGCGGTCGGACCTTGCGGCACAGGTCGTTCACCTCGCGGCTGATCGCCTTCGAGCGCTGCACGGTCAGCCGACCGTGTTCCATGAACCAGGCCCGGTCCGCCTCGATCGTCGACAGGGCGAACAGTTCGCACAGCAAGGCCAGCGCGGCCTTCTCGTCGCCCTCGGGCATGGCGCGGACCTTCTCGACGAACGCCTCGGTCACCAGCCGCTCGACATGGGCGCGGGCGAGCGCGACGACATGGTCCTGCACCTGTGAGAAGACCGCACCCGGGTCGCGCTTCTGGTCGGTCCCGTTCTTGATCCGGCGGGCGAGGCCGGCCAGCATGTGCTCCTCCCGGAAGCGGACCATGGCGAGCTGGTAGTCGGAGTCGAGCAGTCCGGCCTCCCGGTCCCATTCCTCGCCGCCGGGCAGCAGATCGCGTACGCGCTCGAGCAGTTTGTGGACGGAGGTACGCTCCAGGAGCGTCTCGACGGCGAGGCCGGTGACGAAGCGGACCATGCCCGCCTGGTCGAGGTCCTCGAACGCGCTCGCCTGATCGGTGAGCAGCCCCTTGGCGACGAGCTGCAGAAGGACGTGGTTGTCGCCTTCGAAGGTGGTGAAGACGTCGCTGTCGGCCTTGAGCGCGGCGAACCGGTTGACCGCGAGGTATCCGGCGCCGCCGCAGGCCTCGCGGCACTCCTGGACGACCCGCGTGGCGTGCCAGGTCGCGAGCGCCTTCAGCCCGGCGGCGCGGGACTCGAGGCGCCGCCGCTCCTCGGCGTCGTCCGTGATGCCGGAGAAGACCTCGTGCAGCTGTGTACGGACCCCGTCCTGGGCGAAGTGCAGCGCGTACGTCCGGGCGATCAGCGGCAGCAACCGGCGCTGGTGCAGGCCGTAGTCGAGCAGCACCTGCTCCTCGGCGTCCGGGGCCGCCGAGAACTGCCGCCGCCGCACGCCGTACTTGGTGGCGACCGCCAGGGCGACCTTGGCGACGCTGATGCCGGCGCCGCCGACGCTGACCCGGCCCTGCACCAGCGTGCCGAGCATGGTGAAGAACCGCCGGTGGGGGTTGTCGATCGAGCTCTCGTAGACGCCCTCCGGGCTGACGTCGGCGAACCGGTTGAGGAGCGCCTCGCGCGGCACCCGCACGTCGTCGAACCGGATCCGGCCGTTGTCCACGCCGTTGAGCCCCATCTTGCGGCCGTCGTCCTCGATGCGGACGCCGGGCGCGGGCTCGCCGCCGACCCGGACGGGCACGACGAAGGCGTGCACGCCGTGGGACTCTCCGGCCACCTCCAACTGCGCGAAGACGACCGCCAGCTCGGCGTGGCGGGCGGCATTGCCGATGTAGTCCTTGCGCGCCTCGTCGCCGGGCGTGGTGATGACGAACTCCTGGCGTGCGGCGTCGTACCGGGCGACCGTGCCGAGCGCCTGGACGTTGGAGCCGTGCCCCGTCTCGGTCATCGCGAAGCAGCCCATCAGCTCGCCCGTGATCAGCCTGGGCAGGTGGGCGTCGTGATGGCGCTGGGTGCCCAGGTGCAGGATCGCGCCGCCGAAGAGACCGAACTGCACGCCGACCTTCACCAGGACCGACAGATCGCCGAAGGCCAGCGTCTCGAACGCGGCGATCGAGGCACCGACGTCGCCGCCACCGCCGTAGGAGGCCGGGAACCCCATGCCGGTCTGCCCCGTCGCGGCCATCTCGACCACGACCTCCCGCACCCGCTCGCGGAACGCGTCGAGGCCGAGTTCCTCGGCTTCTTCGAGAAGGGAGGCGTGCCTGGACAGGTTGTTCCGTACGAGAGCGCGGATCTCGGCGTACTCGCCGTCGAGCACGGCGGACAGTGCCCGGACGTCGATGCCGGGCTGTACGTATCCGGTCGTGGTGGGGGTGGAGGTGTTGTCGAGGGCCATGGGGCTTGGCTACCCCGCCGCGAAAAGATCAACCAGGGGTGACGGAGAGGCCGGCGGTCAAGGTCGGCCGGGTCGTCGTCGAAGCCTGCGAAGCGAGCGCCTCGTGTCCTGCCGCCAACACCCGTGGCCCGCTGCTGCCGGCTCTCGGCGCCGTGCCCTGACGCGGCACCCGCGCATCGTGTCGGGTAAAGATCGCGCGTTCTTGCATGATCCTCCCGCTGGCATCCACCTCCCGCCGGATCCGTGCTCCGATGGGGACGTGCCCCCGGGTCCCCGGGACAACACCCCTGCACAGACACGAAGAAGGACGAAGAAGTTGAGTGATCAGGTGCTACGGCGTCCGCTGCCGCACGACTTCCACCCGCCGGTTCCGGAGCTGTCGGTGAGCAGCACGGACCTGACCGCCGGCGGGCCCCTCCCGGATGCCCAGGTGTACGCGAAGGGCAACTCCTCGCCGCAGATCGGCTGGTCGGCCGGCCCGGACGGTACCGGCAGCTACGCGGTCACGTGCTATGACCCGGATGCACCGACCGGCAGCGGGTTCTGGCACTGGACGGTCTTCGACATACCGGCGGATGTCGCCGAGCTGCCGGCGGGGGCCGGAACCGGAGGCTTCGAAGGATTGCCCGCCGGCGCCGTGCAGGTGCGCAACGACTACGGCAGCAGGGACTTCGGCGGGGCAGCGCCGCCGGAAGGGGACGGCCCGCACCGGTACGTGTTCACGGTGTACGCCGTCGACCGCGAGAACCTGGGCCTGGATGCGGACGCGACTCCGGCCCTGGTGGGATTCCACCTGCGGTTTCACGCCATCGCCCGCGGCCGGCTGATAGCCCACTACGAGGAGCAGGGGACCGGGGCGTAGCCGCCCGGCGGCCCCGCCCCCTCCCACCCGACCCGACGGCGGGAACTCGCCCGATCCGTGCGCGTCCTTGCACGATCCTGCTCCAGCCAGGGGGATCATGTCGGCCGCGTGGTGAGATGGGGGCATGTCCCTCGACGAGCTACGCGACCTGCTGAGCCGCCATGCGCGGCCCGATCTGAGCACGGCCATCGACGGCGTCCGGATCTGCCGAGCCGAACCGGGCGCCGAGCCCGAGTACGCGATGTCCGGCGTCATGCTCGCGGTCATCGCCCAGGGGGCCAAGCGGCTCGCGCTCGGAGAGCGGGTGTACGAGTACGGCGTCGGCCAGTACCTGGTCACCTCGGCCGACCTGCCGGTGGTCGGACGCATCGCCCAAGGACCCGAACTCGGCTTCGGCATGACGCTGGAGCCGGCCGTCATCGCGGAGCTGATGTTGCAGGCCGGGCCGGGCGACCTGCCCCCTTCGACCCGGTCGGTCCGGCCCGGGATCACGATCAGCGACGCACCGGGAGAGCTGATCGACGCGATCGTGCGGCTGCTGCGCCTGCTGGATCGGCCGCGCGACCGCCGGGTGCTCGTCCCCTTGGCCAAGCGCGAGATCCTGTGGCTGCTGATGACGGGGGAGCAGGGCGAAGCCGTCCGGCAGCTCGGCCTGGCGGACAGTGGCTTGACCCACATCACCCGAGCCGTGGGCTGGATCCGCGACCACTACGCCGAGGCCTTCCGCGTCGAAGACCTGGCCCGGTCCTTCGGGATGAGCGCCTCCGCGTTCCACCGGAACTTCCAGGCGGTCACGGCCATGAGCCCGATCCAGTTCCAGAAGCAGATCCGCCTGCAGGCGGCCCGGCTGCTGCTGGCCCGCCGCCCGAACGATGTGACCGCAGTCGCCTCCAGCGTGGGATACGACAGCCCCTCGCAGTTCAGCCGTGAGTACAAACGGCAGTTCGGCGCGCCTCCGCGCGCAGACGCGGCACGCATGCGGGCCCGCACCCATCAAGCCGCGGTTGCGACGGCCTGACCGCGGGGTCGTCGGCGACGCCTGCCGGTCACGGGACCAGGCCGGTGAAGCGTCAGGGCCTGCCCCCCTGTAGCCGGGGACCAGAAGCAAAACCGAGTCCCCACGGGCCGGCCGGTGGCCTTGCTGATGCTGGCGGGGGAGAAATCGCTGTGGGAGAGATCGAGGACGCCATTCTCCGTGCCGACCAGGAAGGCCTTTACCAAGGCCCCGCCCAAGAGCCTGAAGGGCCAGATCGGCTTTCTGCTGAAGCAGCTCAAGACGCCCCCCGCGGTCGCCGCCGAGCTCGGGGTGAGCCGGCGGTCGGTGGAGTACTACCGCAAGGGCGACCGTGGACCTGGTCGCTGAGGGCGGCGAGGTGGCCCTCAGCGACCAGGTCTGCTGCGCAGCCGTAGCCGACTGCGGTGCTGGCCTGGCGGTAGGTGTGGTGGATCAGTCGGTGCCGTAGTGGCCGAGGAAGTCGACGATCAGGTCGATGTCTTCCCAGCCCTGGTTCCAGAAGGCGACCGTGCCGCCCTGGGCCGGGGGAGCCTGGACGAGGTTCGCGACGGTCTTGCTCGTGGTCTAGTTCAGGTTGGACGAGACCGGACGTGCCGGCGGGGTGGCGGTGCCGTTCTGGTACTGCTCGCGGCTGTTGGGGTCGGGTGCCACGGAGAGGAAGCCGCTGCCGGTGGTGTCGGTGACGGTGGCGTTCAGTACGTACCGTGCGCTTGTCACGCGGTTCATGGGGTTGCTGTGGTCCAGCGATCGAGTGTTCCGTTCCTGGTGTCGTAGGTGAGCCAGGTGCCGTCTCCGAGAGGGCGTGCATAGCTGGCGATGGGACCGGTCGGATAGGAGATGCCTCCTCGTACGCGGAGCGTCCGGGCGTCGAGTATCCAGTGGCGGGCCCTGTCCGGTTCCTCCTCGGAATCGACGGTGGAGGCGATGATGGTTTCGGTGTCGACGAAACCGCCGCAGTGGTCCCAGCCGGCCGGGTTCTCGTCGTCGCCCGACTCGGGCTCCCCTTCGGCGAGCACGGCTCCGTCCAGAGCGTGCAACCTCAGGTCGGCTCCATCGTGCTCGACCGTCAGGAACCCCTCCAGCCCGTTGTGGACGTCCATCAGGATGCGGTCCAGGCCCTCATTGACGTCCCAGCTCGTCAGGCTTTTGCCGTCCCAGCGCGCCCAGTGGAGCAGGATGCCGTCCTGGCCCATGCCGATACACAGCCCCATGTGGAGGCCATCTGGGTGGGAGACGTGATGGGATCCGGAGGCCGCGCTGCCCAGGGGTAGCCGGGCCAGTTCATGTCCGTCCCGAGCATCGAGGACGACCCAGTACTCCTGCCAGTCGTACTCGTCCGCCCCGTGCACGACGTGGGCCCAGACCAGCCGGCCGTCGTCGGAGACCCGGCAGGAGCCGTGTTCCAGCCCTCGGCACACTTCCTGCTCGTCCCCTGTGTGAGGGTGGCCGAGTTCAGGTCCCCAGCAGCCGTGCCGGTACTCCCACAGCTGCTTGCCGTCCGAGCCGACGGCCCGGACCGCGCGCTGGCCCGAGAAGACCGCGAACGTGGCGTCCGGGCTCACCGAGTCGACGCCGCGGTCCCAGCCCGTCCACGGGACCGGGAACACGACGGCCGGCGCCCGCTCCCCGGAGAAGACCTCGTACAGGTCGTAGACCTCCAGCTCGTGCCCGTTGTGGAAGAGGGCGCGGCGCGCGGCGTCCCCCCGGCCTTCGAAGGCGAAGCCGTTGACCAGTTCGGCCCCGTTCGGCAGCTTCACCGAATCGGTCAGTTGTGCGGTGATCGACATGGGGTGAAGGTAGCGAACCCGTCTGACACCCCCAGGCTGCCAGGAGCCGCGTAGCCCGTTCACACAGACCCATCACGGCCACGGCGCGGCCCCCTGTCGAGGGGGGCAAGGCGAAGGCCGGCCGCCGGGGTCTGTTGGAGACCGCACGGGAGTCCTTGCAGCACCGTCCGCATTGACGCTGCGACGGGCCGGCTCGATGCCGCTGGGATCGATGTCGCTCGGATCCTCACCGACGCCGACCGTGTCAAAACCTGCCAGCACTCCCACCGGCCCCCATCCCTGCCGGCGGGCCCCGGGCCCCGGGCTCCGAGCGCACCGGTTTGTTCAGCCCCCGTACCCGGCTTGCCCAGGGTCCCCACAGGCTCGCCCGGACCGGTGCGCCCACGGCTTGGCCAGAGGCGGGCGGGCTTGCCCGGTCTGCGCAACACCCGGGGGCAGGCGGGGCGGGGTGGTCAGCCCTGGGTCCGGGGCGCGGGGGCGGCGTCGTCCCGGGGTTCCGCGAAGCTTGGGGACGGGGTGCCGTCCGTCCAGGCGTAGACCTGCTTGCCGCGCACCGCGACCTGGTACTGGTGGGTGCCCCGGCACTCGGCCCGCGCACCCTCCTGCAGGCTGTCCGGCCACCACGTTGCGTGCAGAGCCGGGGCGTCCATCGGCTTCGGCGTGCCCGTGTCGCACTGGGGGGCATCCAGCGGGGTCGCGCCGAGGGTGAACCGGATCATCTTGGCCTCGCCGCTCGTGCCTATCCGTACACGGACGTCGCTGGCGTCCTTGGGTATCCAGGACGGCAGGGAGAACGGCGCCTGCTCGCGTGCGGGGGCGTCGGCGGCGCTCGCGAAGCGCTCGCCCGCCTCCTTGTACACCTTGCTGTCAATCTTGTCGGCCACGAGGCCGGGCGGCAGATCGGGCAGCTGGGGCAGCGCGAATGCGGCGGTGGCAAGCACTCCCACGGCGGCTGCGGCAACGACGATCGGGCGGCGGTTCATGTTCTCCAGTCTCGGCGGCCGGGCCTGCACGGCGCGTCCCCCTCAAGACGAACCGGGACTGCGCCACAAGTCTCATACGGACTCATACCCGGGAGGGTGTCCGGTCCGGTCGCGGCGACGGTACCGGACAAGCGCCCGGAGCAGTCCACCGGAGGTGATCCGCTCGCCCCGGCGCCGAGGAACTCCCTGCGCGGCGCCCGCGGCCCCGGCGGCCCCCGCTCCCGCACCCGCGGTCGTCGCCCGAGTACCAGCCGACGACCCGCGGGCATCGCCCACGCGACCGATCCCCGCCCCCGCCCTCGCCCCCAGCCCGGCCGGGCCCGCCCCCGCGGGCACCGGGCCTCCCGCTCGGCTCGCGCCGGTGGCCGCCGCTCGCGGCCCGTATGCAGTAACTCGGTGGGCAGGACGGCACCGGCCATTGCCCGACACCTGAACCACTTCATCAGCGAGACCTTGTGGCACGGAGTCGCCGACAGCGCCCTGGTCGGCCGCCTCGTCGACGCCACCCTCACCTCCCTGACCACCCCACCCGGCGCACCGGCCCCCCGCCCGGCCCCGGGTCTCCGCCCGTGGCCGATACTCCTCGCATGGGGGATCACGACACCGTCCGGGTACGTCTGCGCGCCGCTCTGTGCGCCAACGACCCGTGGACCGCGCTGCACTTGCTGAACACCGACCGGCCCGGCCCTCTCGCCGAGGCGGTCGAGGAGCTGTACCGATCGGAGACGGACCACACGGCCTTCCGCCCCTATCTCACCTGGTTCCTGCGGAGCCTCGGCGAGCCGGGCGACGTGGTGCTGCTGCGGTTGCTGGCCACGCCCGGGCTCTGCGGCGACGACCGCCGAGACCTCCTGAGGACCGCTGTGGTGCGTGGGCTGCGACTGCCCGCCGAGCTCCTGCGCACCTACGCGCAGGACGCCCCTGCATCCAGTGGGGGCAATGCCGCCACCGGCGGCTCGCCCGCCCCCGAGCTCATCGATGCCATGGGCCTCTCCGGCGATGCGTCCTTCGCGCCGCTCCTCGGCGCCCTCCTGGAAGACCCCACGGCCCCGCGCGGCCGCGCCGCGCTCGCGCTGGGCCGCCTCGGCGCCCGCGCGTGGACGGCGCCGATCGCCGGGAGGCTCTCCGAGGTGACCGGACTCGACCACACCGCGTTCACCGTCGCCCTGGAGCTGATGGGAGATCCCGCCGCAGTACCGCACCTGCTTCGATGGCTGGCCGAGAGCGGCGAGGAACGCGTGTACGACGTCCACCACGCACTCGTACGACTCACCGGCCGCGACCCGCTTCTGCCCGAGCGGGCAAGCGGCGCGGCGTACGCGACGGCCGTGCGCGCCGCCTGGATCGACGGCCGCACCGAGCGCGCGCCCGCAGCGGTACGGGACCTCGTTGTCGAGTCCGGCGCGCGGGCCCGGTTCTCTGTCGACGAGGGCGCGGGCCGGATCCGTTTTGCCTTCGACCCGCCGTCGCCCGGCTCCTCCTGGCCGCGCTGGGACCGGTGCCTGACGTTCGACCGGAAACCGCTGTACCGGGTCGGCTCGTTGTGCGACACGTGCGAGCTGGGCCTGACCTTGCTGGACTGGCCGGACGACGAGGCCGCCCGGATCGCAGCCCGCATGCGCGGGCGGCTGACCGACCTGGACCGGCTCGACACCGCGCTGCTCGCCGAGTGGAGCCCCGTACTGGGCGAGTTGGAGACCGGCCATTACCGCGCCCTCCTCCTCGATCTCCCCCTGGAGCGAGTGACCGAGCCGGCCCGGTCGTGGTGGTACCGCCGGGCGGCAGCCCGGGCGGAGGCGGACGGCGACGACGGCGATCGCACCGAGGGCGACCGCCCCGGGGACTACTGGCCCGGCGTCGCGCACTTCCAGCTCACCGCGCCCGTTCCGGGAGGCCGGATGCCGTTCACCTACGGTGCCCTTCTGCCCTCGCAGCCGCCGGAAGCGTTCGACCCGGCGGCCGTCGCCCGGCACGCGGCCGCCGTAGCGGCGGGGGAGCGGCCCGCCGCGGTGGTCCTCGGCTGGATCGACGACCGGTACGTGGAGGCCCTGCACGAGGAACGGTGGCTGGTCGGCGCGATCCTCGACGGTCATCACCGGCTCGCCGCATACGCGGCCGCAGGCGTGCCGGCCCGGGTACTCCTGCTCGCCCGCGTAGGCGAGGGAAGTGGTGCGGACGGCGGCCTGGAGGGACTGGCGGAGGTGGCCGCAGCGTACGGCTGCCGGGAGTGACGGCCGCGCAGCAAGCAGGGAGGAAACTCTGGCTGCAGTCCTCGGAGGGCTCCCCCTCATGCGCGCCCTGCTGCGCCTCGCGCTGCGAAGGACCGACCGCCCCTCACACCCCCGCGAGGGCGGGTGCCGGGCCCGGAGCCGGGGCGCGTTACTGGGATGCTCCGGCGTCCGCTGTGACCCGCTCCTCGGCTCGCCCCACTGCTTCTGCGGCGGCGGACTGTTCGGACTGCGGGGGCTTCTCGTGCGTCTTGAGGTGCCAGGGGATGGGGATCGGTCCGCACTTTCCGTCGTAGCAGTGCCCGGTGTAGACGTGCCCGTAGGTGTAGGCGCGGCGTGTGGTGTGTCCTTTGTCGCGGTCGGGCTGCGGGTAGACGTCGGCCGGTGCCTGGGCGACGGCGGTGGGGGCGGCCTCGGGCCGGCTCGCGGCGTGGGCGGAGGCCAGGGAGAGCCCTCCGAGGGCCGCGGTGGTGGCCAGGGTGAGCGGGATGAGGCGTCGGGTCAGGTGCAGAGGCATGGCGACGGTCCTTCGGTGATCAGAGGGGAGGGGTGCTGCCCGCGACTCCGAGCAGCGCTCTTCGTTGCCTCCATTACGCCCGCCGCGGTTGCTGGGTGCACGACGCGGAAGATCGGGGCTTGACACCTGCACGAACCCGTCCTCGCCGAGCCCCGGAGCCGCCGGCACCCCGGAACAGGCGAGGAGCCGGCCGTCACCATCGAGCGGTGCTCCTCGCCGGTCGCGGCAATGACGGTCGCACCGGCTCGAAGTCGGCACGACCGCACCTGTCCGGCGACCCGTGAGGCCTGACCTGCACGGCGCCCCCACAACGGCAGAAGGGCCGGGCTGCGGCTGTCAAGACACGAGACCCCGGGACGTGATGGGCGGGGTGCGACGAGGCGTACTGGAAGACCGCTTTTACGCGCTTTCCGTGAGAGGAGAACCGCCATGACCCCTCTGTTCCGTACTCCACGTCTCGTGGTGCTCGCCGCGTCGACCGCGATGGCTGCCGCAGGCCTGCTGGCACCGGCATCGGCCTTCGCGTCCACCGCGCCGACAGACCACGTCACCGCCATGGTTCCCAAGGGCGACGGCGACGATCCAGGGAACCACTCCACCCTGCTGCACACAACGAAACGGGGTGACCCCGATGCCATTCGGACCGACTCCGACAGTTTCGAACCCGCCGACCGCGAGCACCATGCGGGCCTCGGCTGGGACGACGACATAGGCCTCACCCAACGACCAACCCCGAACAAGCCCCAGTGGCAGTGCTTCGCCGCTCCCTGTGAGACACCCGGCGACGTGGCCGAACCACCTGCCTTGGGCGACATCAGATACGACCCTGGGCCGCTGAACACGGTCTGACCCCGTGGGGCGGCCCCTCCCAGGCCGCCCCACGATCACCCCGCTGCCCAGTCGACTCCGAGTTCGCCGAGCCGGCGCTGCTGCTCGGTGTTCAGCCGGTCCCAGTTCCTGCGCTGCGCTGCGAGCCAACGCCCGACGTCATCGCCGTGCCGCGTCACCCCGGGCCCGACCGCGGTCAGGCGGGCGCCTTCGGCGAGGAACTGGGCGGGGGCAGGCGTAGTGTCGCCGCCAGTCCACCGTCCACCCCAGCGCGGCCGGGTTCCGGTCCGGATCGACCCAGCCGGCTCCGCCGCCCGCCGCTCCGCACGCACCGGGTCCTTCCCGAGCCCGCCGGGCCGGCGCACGTTCGTCAGCCACTGCCCGATGCCGGCTGCGCGTCCTCGCCCCCCAGCTGCTCCCGCAGCACGCTGCAGACCTCTTCGCCGCCCGCCACCGCGACGCTGAGGAAGCCGAACGTCGCCGCATCCCCGGCGACGCAATCGGCGCTGCCCACTGCTTCCGCCGCCGCGGCCATCACCGACCTCGAATTCGTCGAATTCCGCTACTGACAGCGCCACCTTGAGGAAACATCCTCAATCATGCTGATCTATGCCTTTCGCGACGCCCACGGAACCTGGCACGGAGACCCGCACGCCGAGATCTGCCAAACCCGGCCCGGACGAGGCGCCCTCACCCTCCCTCCCACCCCACCGGGCGGGACCCCCGGCCTCTTCGATGGCCAACGCCTCGACGTTCTGTACGCAGCCTGCGACTTGGAAGCCAGCCAAGACAGCTACCGACTTGATGACGGCGGCGCCTTTCCGGCCACCTGGCACGTCCACGAACTCCTCTCCCCGGCCTACTTGCCTCCGCACACCGAACCCACTCGTGCCTCACCTGCGCCCCAGAGGACGTCCAGCGTGAAACTGGAACTCCGAAGCGAAGACCGCAGGTACAGCCTCTCCGCCGACTTCCTCGCGGAGGGCCGGATGGAACTCACCGTCATCGTCTGCACGCTCGACGGCATAGTCCAGGGCGAACTCACCGGAGAACTGGACACCTGCGACCTCGGCGAAATCGGTCGCCTCATCGCCTCCGTACCCGCTACCGCGCCAGGCCGAAGCGGCGCCGCCGACATCCGTGCCTCGACCGTCAAAGCCACCCGCCACGGAGACGCCTGGACGGCTGAAACACACGACTACCTGAAAGACCAATACCAGGCAGGCAAGACCCCCCAAGAGCTGGCCCAAGACCTGGGACGCAGCGAGAAATCCATTCGCTGGAAGCTCCACGGCCTCGGCCTGGCCCCCTTTCCCACTGACCTCGCGCCCGGCCGGCGAACCTCCCCCCAACCCAAAGCGCCCAAGGCCTACACCGTGGAAGAGAAGCGGCAAACCCATCCCAACGCCTATAAGCCGTGGACCCCCGACGACGAGCAGAAGCTCGGTGAACGGTGCGCCCAGGGCGCCTCCCTCGAAGACCTGGCCCAGGAGTTCGGCCGGGACCCGGGAGCGGTCGCCACCCGCCTGCGGAAGATCAACGCTGAAGGTCCAGCAGTCGACGAGGTAGCCGGGTTCGGCGCCTGACGGCCTGCTTTCGGCCGTCAGTTCGATCAGGGTGGATCGGCGGTTGCGGCATCCGGCAGGATGGAGATCGCGAAGCGCATGTCGCACTCATCGCCGCGACCGCAGGGGGGCGGAAGCTGTGTCGTTCGCAGAGGAATGGGCCGAACAGAAAGCCATCGTCGTCGCCCGTCGGCAGGAGTTGCCGCAGATGCGGTTGAACACCGCCGAAGCAGGTGGCGACCACCTTGGCGTGCCACCCGGTCAAGGCGATGGATTTGCGGTGAATGCTTCATCCATCGACGGGAGCTCGCACCTGCTCATGGAGGTTGCAGGCCTTCTCTACGAAGGCCGAATGGACGGCGAGAACGCGACGACCTGCCGCGCGCCGCGCGCACACGCAGACGTTGCATCAACCGTCGAGGTCTTCGCCCGCTTCGCCCAGGACCAGTACAACGTCATGGTCCTGCTCCTTGCCGCACTGTCCACAAAGCTCAGCTCCGCCGGCAACGCCTACACCGTCGTCGACCAAGGGGTGCAGGCGCAGATGAACGGGATGCTCGACTGCGGACGCTATCTCTCGCCCGAGAGCCGGTGACCGGTCGTGGCATACCGCAAAGAGGCCGCGTTCCTCGAAGAGGTCAATCCGGCACTCATCGGCCGTAACGCGGCCGAGTTCCGGCGTCTTCACACGCTCATCGAATCCGCCGACGACGCGTTCCGCAAGGCAGCCAAGGTCGAGTGGGAGAGCGATGCCCGCGACCGCTACACAGCACGGCTCGGCGAAACCAAGACCATCGCAGACGCCCTGGCAGGAGCATTCCGCACCGCCGGAGCCGCCCTCACCCTGTACGCCGAGGCCGTCACCACCGCCAAGTTGCACTACAGAAGCGGGAAATACACGGAGAAGAAGCTCTCCGAGGTCATGGCACGGGAGAGCGACGCGACCACCTCGACGTGGCGCGCTGCGGAGCCCCTGCGGCAGTGGGAGGACATGCGGGCCACCACCGGCGCGCTCGACTTCCTCGCCGAGCTGGCGGTCGACGTCGACGCGATTCGCGAGGAGGCCGACAGCTTCTACAACCAGACCAGGAACCACTACGGCGATGCCCTCCGAGTGGAGTCCGCAGCGCGGGAGAAGTGCATCGCGGACATCAAGGTCGCGCAAAAATCCATACCCGAGTTCCAAGGAACCCTCCCGGACCCTGGAGCGTTCCTGAAAGCCCTCAGGCCGTTGCGGACCGAGGCACGACAGGCGAGCGACAACCCCCATGTCCGGCTGCCCGGGGCTGGGGTCAAAGTCGATGCGATCCCCAGCACGGGGAGCGACGTAGTCGTCTCCGAAACCCTCATGCGCATCTCGAACCTCGTCGACGGGCTACCAAACGCCCACGGAAACAACTACTGGCTTCCCTCCAAGTCCGACGAGGGCCGACGCGAATACATCACCCACAACAGCGAACTCATCAAGGCCGCAGCGACCGAGTCCGGGCTTCCGCCCGAAATGGTCGCGGGCATCGCCTGGCAGGAAGTCGAAGGAGATCCGGGAGTCCTGGACAACCTGGCCCGCGCGGGACGAAGCATCATCCCCGGCAGCGAAGACCCCGACCGAACCTCGATGGGCCCCTTGTCCATACAGGTCCGCCGTGCCGCCGAAGTCCTGGGCTACGACCCGCAGCACCTCACGGAGACGCAGCGCGAGGTGGTGGTGGCCGCTGTGAGAGACCCTGCGAAGAACATCTTCATCGCCTCCGAGTACCTTGCCCAGCTCAAGGCCGAGAGCGGCTTCGCCGACGTGCTGCCGGAGGAGATGACCCGCGAACAGATGCGGGAGCTCGCGGCCCGCTACAACGGCGGCCCCTACTACGAAAGCAGCGGCGCACAGGCCTACGGTCGCCTGTTCGACGGCAACCTGGACGACGCCGGGAGAGCACTGCAGTGAACGAGACGAGGACCATGACCCAGCAGCACCCCAGAAGCGCCTCGCATCAGATGGGCGCTGCCGTGTGCACCCTCTTCCTGACCCTGGGCAACCTGGCGACCGGATACCTTCTCCTGCTCGCCTATGCCGCGGAACCCGCCGGCCCCTGGGACAGCGAAAGTGTCGCCCACTCCCATTTCGCGGCAGGCCTGGCCCTGGCCTTCGCCGCCGTGACCGCACTCCTCACCTGGGTGTTCGTGAAGGCCGAGTGGCTGCGCAGATGGTGGTTCACCCTGCCGGCACTGCTGGCCTTCGCCGCGGTCCTGCGCCTGACCCTCCTCGTGCCCGAGCTCTGACGCCCGGACAGGTTGATCCTGGTCGTGTGCTGAGGATCCAGGAGGCTGAGCAGAGGGTAAGGCGGCCCGGTGCTGGATCACGGCGAGGTTCGTTCGGGTCTGGTCGCCTCGTCCTCAGCGAGGCGCGCTCCATCCCATCGATCACTGCCTCTCATCGCTGGACAGTTCCCCCCCGGGCGAAGCCCGCGGGTGCCTGCGCCGGCCGGCCGGCAGTGCAGTTCTGCTGCCGAGAAATACAGCGCTGCCAGGTTCCACCGTATTCCGGGGCACTTGCGCAGCGGCTACTGCTGTCCTTCCGGGGGCCGTGAGTCGGTCCGCTTCGTCTGCTCCGTGTGGTGTCGTCCTTGCGCGCTGCGCCAGAGGGCCGTGATGGTGTTCTGGTCGCCGGTTCGCTGAGTCCCGGCAGGTGTGGAGACGGTCCGGTAGAAGTGCAGCAGTGCGTGGTGGGTGAAGGTGTAGTGGTCGTGGTCGCAGCGGATCATGCCCTGCTGGGAGGCCGTGTCCACTGATGCTGCCAACCGGCGGGGGGTGAGGGGCAGCCAGGCGAGGCCCGATCGGATTGAGGCCCGGAGCCATCTCCAGTGGACGGTCGTCGTTCCCAGCAGCAGGGTGCCCACCAATGACAGAGGCATCAGTGAGATCTCGCCGAGTACAGCGGCGTAGAGGACCAGGCAAACGAGAAGCAGTTCAGTCAGCATGCGGCCGGTGGTGCTCCGTGCGCCCCAGCGCGCATGCACCCAGATGAATCCTGCGCACCCGGTGGTGAACATGACCAAGCCGTACCCGGCGGACTGGCTCGGCGTTCCGATGACCACGATGCCGAGCGCCATCGGGCACAGCACGAGAGTGAGAAGCGTAGCCCGGGAACACAGTGCGCCCCACACACCGCTTCGTGGCAGCCACGGTCTTGAACGGTTGTCTGTGCGTCGCAACCAGGTGTAACAGCCGCAACCGGCGATCGCGGCGATGAAGAGACCATCCAGTGAGATCGAGGAGTCGGCCCCTGAGAAGGGGTCGCTACTCAAGACGGAGATGACCTGCAGGCATCCCAGAAAGAGCAGGAACGCGGTGAGCAGCGCCCACCAGCGGCGGATCGGGGGCCGGGGGTAGAGGGAGGACCGGGTGCTGACAGGGGTGGACAGGTCGTCCTGCCGGGAGGCGAGCATGCTCAGGGCCAGCTGCTGGCGGCGGGCCGCACCGGGGGGGTGTCCTTCGGGGCTTTGCCGACGGGGGATGTGGGTGTTGACGAGGTAGGCCACGAGTCGGTGCTCCAAGGCCGCTTGGGTGGCGTCGGGGGCGATCAGCTCGCTCGGGTCGGCCCGACCGTCGGTGTACAGGAGCCGGGCAGCACCGGCGAGCATGGGGTCGGCCAGCACGGCGGCCGCCGGTGCGTGCGGATGCGCCGACACGTGGTCGAGGACCGACTGCCACGCCAGGGACTTCGACTCCGAGCGCATCCCGCGCTGGATCCACCCGTCGAGATCCATCCCGGTGAGAGGGCAGAGCTTGATGCCGGCACTGCCCGTGATCACCATGTCGGAGTCCACCACAGTGCTGGTGTACACGTCATCGTTGCTGATCAGCACGAACGATGTCTGCTGAGCCAGGAGGTTCAGTGCCTGCAGGGCAGGAAGCCGGTCGCCCGGCGCCAGGGTGTCGAAGTCGTCGAACATCGGCAGGAGCTCTCCACGGCCCAGCAACGCCCGCACCTCGGAAGGAGACGCATCGGTCAAGGATCCGGCAAGGAAACCGAGAAGGTCGTCCAACCCGAACGAGCCTCGCCAGCCCCGTAGCGAGAGCAGAACGGGAACGGCCTTGCCGTCCCTGGCACTCAGCAGCTCGGTACCCAGATGACGGGCCAGCTGCGTCTTGCCGCTCCCCGCCGGGCCGAGAATGAGCATGCAACGAGCATGCGCGAGGCGGAAGATCTCCCCGATGATCCCGTAATGGCCGGTCAGGCTGGCCCCGCCCACGCTGTCGACGAGATCGCTGCCGACCGTCTCGTAGCGGATCTTCAGTGCGGAAGGATGCGCGGCCGCCGACCACGCCCGCGCATCGGGCGCCAGAGAGCGCCACGCGTCGCGTTCCAAGGCACTCGGCATCACAGGGGCATCCGGTTTCACCGGGGCCCGGTCCGGCTCCGCAGAGGCCTGCAGTTGCCGCTCCTGGCGCCTGGGAGGCGAGGCAGGCGGGGAGACCTGATCGGTGCGAGAGCTCCCCGACGGCTGCCGCAGCCGGGCACGCGCTGCCGCGTGCTGCTCCCGCGCCCTGTTGTACCGGTCTTCCCACAAGTCGAAGTTGGTCTGCGTCAGGTTTTCCTCGGGCGTGCACGCCTTCACCCAGTCCTCCACCAGCCCCCAACTCGGGAGGACACGCCCGGTGGTGGCTGCGCTGAGGGAGGCCTTGCTGCGGTAGGTGGCCTTGGCGAGAGCTTCCAGCGTCAGGCCGGCCCGTCGACGGAGCTCGCGCAGGTGGTGCGCGAGCTCCGCCAGTGCCGGGACGCTGGTGGTGACCGGACGCTCTGGGCGTCCGCGGCGTCCTTGAGACATGTCCTACCGCCGCCGCTTTTCGTCGGGGTCGGTGATCCGGCGGGCTATGTCCATGGCGGTCGTGGTCACCATGACGATCACCGCCAGAGCGGTCGAGGGGGTGGAGCCGAGCGTGGTCAGAACCACGGTCACCAAGGCGACCACGATGATCACGACGACCTTGACGAAGACTGACGACGGCAGCCCGATGGGCCATACACAGGCTTGAGCAGAAGACGGCATAAGGCTTCCTCCAGGAGCGGCGGTCCGGTCCGAGACGGCGCATCCACGCCGGGTGGCAGTTGGCGCTGCCAGTCCGATGTCGGCTCATTCGTCCGTAAGGATGCCTTCGGACTCTGCCCACGCCAGGCACCCCTCGAACAGGGATCCATTCTTGCCTTATGTGACGAATGACCAGAATGTGAGTTGCTGTGAACTAATCGGTGCCGTCGTGATGTCTACTCGAACAATGCTTCCGACGACGCATGTCTCCAGGTCAACGCATCTGAGCTAGGGCAGACCAGATCCTGAAGAAGAACTCCCTTTGAACAATGACCAGCGGGTGCATGCTCTCCAAGAGGCGGAATCCTTGAAGATTTCCGCCCCGCTCTGGAGACCGGCGGTCCGGCTTCCAGGAGGCAGGCGGGGACTGTTGGCGCGGTCCCCGCCCCTGGGCCCAGAACGCAAACCGCGATGCGACCCGTTCCTGTGGCGACTTTGCGTCCGTGTCGGTGAGCAGCACCAGCCAGACGTCTGGAGCGGCTCATGAACCCGATGCACCCCCCGGTGCGATCAATAACCTCCTGCGCCGCCTCGGCACGCCCTCGCTGTGCCGGCCAGGACGGTGTCCGGCCTGTGCCGGGGCCTCCTGCGTGGGTGAGGTACGCGAAGTTGGGCCATGAGGGCCGACGGCGGGCGTCGGACGCGAAATGGATCTGTGCGGTCAGCCCTTCCGCGGGCATGCGGTCTCACTGCGCCGTGCTCCGGCTGCCGAGGACGTCGTAGAGGTGCTGGCCGTTGGCCCATTGCTTGAGTTCCGGGCGTCCGACGAGGATGAGCTCGTGGTGCTGGGCGAAGTCGGTCGCGGGCTGAGTGAAGCCGCTGAGCGCGATCATGATGGGCAGGCCGGCCCGGTGGTGGGGGCGAGCTGGCCCGTTGAATTTCTGCACGTGTCCCGATCCGACCGGGCTCTGGTACTGCTTGCACCGGAGGATCAGGAGACGGGTGTCGCTGTCGCGGGCGGTGACGTCCACGCCGAGGTCACCGGCGCCGCCGACCCGGCGTGGGCTGAGGAACCCGTCCCGTGCCAGCAGATCGGAACACGCCTGCTCGAAGCCCGTCGCGCTCATCGAGGGCAATTCCTTCATCCTGAAGGTGAGCATGTCCGGTCCGGCCAATTCATCGGGAGCTCTGAGCGTGTCCTGCGGGCCGGCGCAGTGAGCAGGCGAGGCCGTCGGACACGAACGCCACCAGAAGGCCCGGCATGACGAACATGAGCAGCCCGCCGGCCACGATGACCCCGGTCCACCACGGGTCACCCGTGATCACACCCCACAGATCCACGGTGATCCACCGGCTGACGTCCTCGGTGATCCACTCCCAGAGCATCTTGCCGATGGCCGGCGTAAGAACGGAGTAGAGCAGGAATTTCAGCAGCGGGTCGAGCGACCCATCTTCGTCGAACACCACACCTCCCGACCTGATGAATGAGGGATCCGGATCCTGAGGATTAGGCAGCCCGCCTGAACCGGCCCGCGCGAGGCCCTGCGGACAGCCCGAGAAGCTCATGCAACGCTGCGCCGTCCCGGGCCCAGCGCTGAAGCCTGTCGCGGTCGACCCAGCGCACGCCGTGCCGCTCACCCCTCGCCATGGCGTCACGGGTGAAGGTCCCGTTGGCGATGACGACAGCATGCACCGCTTTGTGTACCGGCCCGACGGAGCCCTTCACCGCGTACATCACCGAGGAGCCCACCTTCCCGCCGACGCGGGTGTGTTAGGCCTGCACCACGATCCGACCGAGCCGCGGATGGTCACCGATGACATCGGCGGCCTGGTCCCCGGCACCTTCGACCCTGCGGGCCGTGCAACCGTCGCGGACCAGCAGGCCCCGCAGGACGTAGTCGAAGTGCCGGTCGTCCATCGCGTCGAACTCGACGAGGGTGATCTGCAGCGCTGCGCCCCGCTCTGCCTCCCGGCGCCGCCGTGTGCTCGCCTGCCGCCGACGCCATGCGCCCACCGCTACACGAGCGGGGCGAGTGCCAGCAGAACGGGCCAGGCCTGCGCCGACGCGCCTGCCGCTGCCACCAGCATCCGCAGGGCCAGTACGAGCACGGCCGCCACGACAACGGCGGCTGAGACCACCTCGGTCGTGCCGCGAGGACGCCGCAAGCGCGGCAGCGCCATCAGTGTGCGCTCTGCGCGGAAGCGGCCGGCTTCGGATCGGCCGCCGGTGTGGGGACGGTGGACTCGCCGAACCCGAACACCTGCCCCCACAGCCACGCACCCGCCAGCAGGTCTGCGACCATCCAGCCGCTCATCCGCTTCGCGCTGCGCGGCTTCGGGTTGCGGTGGATGTGCCCGCGTACGCGATGGAACCCGTCCGGCACCTTCGACATGCTGTTCCCCTCCCGCCGGCGGGCCGACGGCTTCTCCAGGGAGCGCGCTCTGCACAGGCTACTGACCACCCGCGCATCACATAGGTCTACGCCAAGAAGAGGTCGGGTCTGGCGAGGCGGGCGGTGACGGCGAGTACGGCGCCGGTGTCCCAGCGGGCGACGGCCGCAGTGGTGCCGACACGGTCGGCGACGTCCTTGACGAAGCCCCAGCCGGTGAGCTGTTCGGCTGCTGGAGTCTGGGCGGGGGAGGGCGAGGGGGGCCTCGACGGGCAGGCACTGGGCGAGGCCGATGCGTTCCTTGCCGGTGAGCTGGCGGCCGAGGGCGGCCAGGACGGCGCGGGGACGGCTTCCTCGGCGCGTTCGCGGGCGGCGTGGGCGCCTTTGTAGCGCATGCGGTCCAGCATCTGGTTGAACGTCATGGTGGGTACTTCTTCGCGGTCCCTCCGCTTGATCAGCCAGCCCGCCGAATCGGCAACCGGCTTGCCGGCCGCTCGACCTTGACTCGTACCCGACGCCTGCAACAGACTCGATTTGTTTGCTGATCTTCACGGGGGTGTGGACGGTTGATCGTCTTCTATGTGTGTCTCGGACTGCCGGTCGCCATACTGGTTGCGTTCCTCCTCTGGAGCGACAGGGCCACACGGACCAAGAACCTCGACGGGCTGCAGATAGAGGAACATGCCCGTCAACAAGCCCGCTTCGACAAGATGTCGCCTGCGCGCAGGTTCTACACCCCGCCGGGTGAGCCCAAGCGCCGCAGCTGACCTGGGTAGCCGTCCGAAGTCGTTGACCAGCCGGGCAAGCTTGCCGGGCCGACGTCGACGCGGATCGCGCCACAGGGTGGCCGGCGGCCCTCGGCTCGTCCTGTGGTGCCGAGAGGGCTACACGTCGGTACCACCTCAGACGGCCACGATGTAGCAGGCGCCGCTTTGCCCCTGTCGGCCTCGCGCTCGCCGCCGGCGAAGGTGTCGAGCCGCCTGCGATACCAATCGTCCCGCTGGTGCTCCCCGGCGACGGTGTGACCGCGCGGGCCGAGCTGCACACGGCGGCCGCCAGGGCCCTCGCTGCCGCTGGCCGGAAGGCGGGCACGGATGTACGGGTGGAGCTTGCTGCCGTCCGCGCGGGGTGCCGGCGCGCAGTGGTGCTCTCGGCCCGCGTGTTCCCGTCGCCGTCTGACCAGGGCTGAGGCGTATCTCCTATGGCGGGAACATTCCGGTTTGGTTGACCGTTCATGTACCTGTGGGATGCGGGAAGGGACTGTGTCCCCGGGCCCGACCTATGTCTGTGGGGAAGATCGTTCGGCTGAAGCCCTGCAGAGCCCTCCGCCGCGAGGCGACCACCCTTCCCGCCCCACACCTTGACCGCTCCGACCGGCCCCCAAGATGCGTCTCGGCACCGCATGGGCCGATGGCGCGCTGACCGACTGTGCATCCTGTACCTCAACAGCAACTGAATGAATATGGCTGCCTGAGGCGATAAAGTCCCAGCTCAGAAAGTGTCGACCCCGCACCCGCGGGGGATGGTCCAAGTTCGCCGGCTGGAAGGACGGCACGCCCATGTCGACCCCGCACTCGCGGGATGCTCTGGGAACGGACGCTGTCTTCCCGTGTTCTTCTGGCTCTCGGCGGAGGCGGTCTCGGTGGCGCGGAGGCGAGGGTGAGCGCTCGCGAGGTCCTGGCGGTTCTGAAGCCGGAGCGGGCCGGGGAGGACGATGTGCTTACGGTGGTGAGCGAGTTGGTTTCCGATGCCGGCCGTCATGCCGATGGGGCCCCTGGCGGCGCCGCGATCATGCCAAGGTTTTCTTCAGGGGCGGCCGGTATCGAGGTTGTGGGGCCTGTTGTCAGTGGTGGGTGGAAGGCTGGCCCGGTGATCACCCCACAGCTGGCTGCGACGTACCTGGCCGATGAGATGGAGCGCTGCCCCATTCCTGTGGCGCCGGGTCGTTTCCGCTACAAATACAACCGGGACGCCAGGCACGACTTCGTCTTCTTCGGACACCACCCTGTGCGCGCGTACAAGCAGTCCAATCGGTGGATGTTCCATGAGCCAGAGGTCCGGGCGGCCGGGCGTGCCATTGCCGCGCTGCCATGGGACCCGGACGACCTGGTCGACCCGCGTCCAGGCGGCTCGAGCAGGCAGGGCGGCAGTCTCCTCGAGCCCACGGGGTGGCGCGCGCAGGTTCATGGGTTGGTCGACAGTGCCGCTCGTACCGCACACGATCGGAGCGGCTGCTCGTGCGACACCCGGTGGGGACACGGCCCTGAGAAGAGTTGGGGCCTGCGGTGTGGACTGACCGCGGACACCCTGCGCGGCCAGTACAGCGAGTACGCGATGGCCTGCGTACTACCCGTACCTGCCCTGGTATGGACCCGCGACACCTGGCTGATTCCCCGGGCACTCGTCTTCATCCTCGACCAGTGGGAAGAGACCGACGAAGCCCTTGGCCGCACTCCCACCCCCTGCAAGGTGTGCGGGGCCACCTTTGCCGAACCCGGCCTACGCGGGACAACCGCCAGCGGCGGGCAGAGGTTGTGCACCACCTGCGCGCAGACTGCGCTGCTCAGCTACGCCGGGCAGTTCCAGGGGCGCGCCTACTCCAAGATCCGTGAGAACGGACCCCGAGCCGAGGAGTACCTGTGCCTGCTGTGTGACCCGCCGCGCCCGGCTGCTGTCTGGGACCACTGCCACGACCACGGCCTGGTCCGTGGTCCGCTGTGCGGCGGTTGCAACACCATGGAGGGCCACGGCAAGGAGTTCTTGACTCTGAAGGGCGCCACGGCACATCTGCTGCGGTGCGCACAATGCCGTACCCGCCGGACCCTACCCACGAACCACCGCCTCGCAGTGTTGCGCCGACATCTCCACCGCGAACAGGCAACAGAAGGCCGGGACTGCCCCCTGCACATGTGCGTGCGGATCACTGCAGAGGACGGCGGTGGATACACCTGCACCGTCATGTGCGCAGACCGGGCGCAGTCCTTCCACTTGCCCGCCGAAGAAGCATCCCGCATTCAGGCCGAGGCAGTCATGGAGGGACTCACCCACCCGTCCCAGCACCCCGAGAGACATTGAACACCCCACGGGGACGAAGTCCTTGAGCCGCATCTGGGCGTGACCGTGATCGAGGCGCCGTCGCAGCGTGCCGGCCGTCGCCTCCCTTGAGTGGGCGCACCGCACAACCGGGCGCTCCGCGGCCCGCGCCCGCAGTGCGGAAGCAGCGTTCCCCTCGGTGCCGGGGCGGAGCGACCATGATCATCACCACCCGAGCCAGCGAACCAATACGCATCCTCAATGCGCTTTCCGCATCAAGTGGTCTACGGTTGCATCATGGTGATGGGTACGGAAGAACTCTTGAGGCTCACGGTCGCCGCGCTGATGACACGCACCGGTGAACGCCAGAACGTCGTCGCCGAGGCCCTTGGCCTCTCCCAGGCCCAGGTCTCGCGTAAACAGGCCGGCCGTCAGCACTGGTCGCTGGAGGACGTTGACGGCTTGGCCGCCCACTACCGTCTGCACGTCCTGGACCTCCTCGCCGGCCCCACTCACGCGGTCGGTGTCCTGCACGGCTCGATCCCTGCCCTGCGCCCTTTCGACGTCGCCGTCCCGCCCCTGGCCGCAGAGCTGCCGCTTCCCGCCGTTCAGCTCCCCGCCCAGCCCCCGCAGCCGCCCGCCCCGCAGGCGGTCGTGCCCGCGGTGCCGTGTGTGCTGTGCGGGCAGCCGACCAGCGACGAACTCGAAGGGTTCCCGCAGCACCTGTCCGCCGAGGAGTGCGCGGCCGCCGTCGCCGCCGCGACCCCGACACCACCCGCGCCGGCTCCTGTGCCGCAGCAGCTCCCCGCCGAACCCTCAACTCCCGCGCCCGCGCCGGAAGCAGCGGCGGAAGCCGGGCCGGAGGCCGAGCTCACCCCTGCTCCCGCGGATCCGGCGCCGACTACGCCGCTCCCGGCGGAGCCCGTCGTACAGCAGGTCCAGCCCAAGCCGTTTCCCGCTGCGCCGGCAGGCCCTGCCCCGGAGCCCCAGGCCGAGCCCTCGGCGGCCCCCGTCGAGCCGGCGGTCCCGTCCGCGGGGCCGCGAGCACCGCGGGCGTACGCGTCCGGGTCGCTGGTGGACCAGATCACCGGTCGGGTGCACGAAGCGCTGCAGGAGTGCGACGGTGACCTGGAGGCCGCTCATGCCGCGCTGTTGAAGTCCGCGATCCCGGACGTCATGGCGTTCTTCAAAGCGTCGCGGGTCGGCGGCCGGTACGAACACAGTGAGTTCCCGCCGACCGCCGACGTCCTCAAGAAGCGGTCCCAGAAAGGCGCGGACGAGATCTGGGAGGGCCGCCCGAAGTGGCGCAACCCCCACATCTTCAAGGCCGCCAAGGCGGGCGCCGAGTTCGAGGTGACCGCCCTGGACATGAACGCGGCCTACCTCTCCGCGTTCAAGGCATGGTTGCCGATCGGCCAGCTCCGCGAGGACACCAGCGGCGTCCACGACCGCAAAAAGGCCGGCGTCCACCTCATCACCCCCGCCTCCTGGGAGCACACCGACCTGCCCAACCCGCTGGGCAACCGGATGGAGCCGGGGGAGTTGTGGGTGTCCGAATCCACCCTCCGACTGCTCCTCGACTGCGCCCGCGACAACCTCGCCGACGCACCCACAATTCACCGATCACTCGTCTCCGGCGGCACCGAAGTCCTCTTGGAAAAACTCCGCCGCGCCCTGGCCGAGGTCCGAAAGACTGCCCTCGCCGAGGGCGACGAACTGACCGTGAACTACGTGAAATCCATGTACTCTAAACTGGTCTCCACCCTGGGTGAATCGACCGCGAATCGTGATATGCGTCGCCCGGACTGGATGCACATCATGCGCGCGAAAGCCTTCGCGAACCTGTGGATGAAAGCCAACAAAATCCACAAGGCCGGATTGCAGGTCGTGGAGATTTCCGGCACCGACGAATTGCATGTGATCGGTGACTGGCGGCAGGTGTTCGCCGAGGGCCGGGACCTGAACCAGGTGAAGGAAAAGCAGACGTACACACTCGGGGGTAAGCGCTGATGGCCGGTTCCGAGGACCTGTGGGCCCGCTGGGGCGAATGGCAACGCCACGACGCCCGGGGCATGAAGGGCGGTGAGGCGCTGATCCTGGAGCTGAACCGGATCGTGCACGCCTCCGGCATCGTCTCGCCCGTCACCTCCCGCCGCGGCCTCACGGCCCGCCTGCGCTACCTCGACAGCCCCGCCGGCCGCCAGGCCCTCGCCGAACAGGGCGTCACCACCCGCACCGTGCGCGCCTGGATGCGCGGGAAGGCCACCCCGTCCGCGGCGTCCCGGGAGCGGATCGACGCGGCGTACTGGTGGCGGCGGCGGGAGAACCTGATCCGCTCCGGCTGGCTGGTCCGCCACCTCGACAACAACGGCCGCGGCCGCCGAATGGAGATCTACCCCGTGGATCAGAGCCACGTGGACTCCAAGTACTCTCGGCCCCTGAGCGACCGTTCGATCACCGTTCGGTACATCTGGCCCGACCTCGTCCAGGCGTGGGCGGCTCGCGACGAGGCGATGGTGGACGAGATCTGGGACGACGTCATCACCGACCTCGACTCCGACTACGCCGCCTACGCATACGTCTCCTCCATCGGAATCGGAGCCTAACCCGCCCCCCTTTGGGCAGTGAGCGGGGCTTCCCACGTGTGTGTGTGGGCTCCGGTCCTGGCCGTCCTGGTCGGCTCAGGACCTGCACCGTGTAGAGCACGCCCACGCCTGTCGCCAGGGCGGCGAGGAGGAGGCGCAGACCGACCTCGGGCAGGCGGGGCTGGAGGTGTGCGCCGAGGAGTCCTCCGGCCCCGCAGGACAGGCTCAGGAGCCAGTCCGGGCGACCTGGTCCGTAGCGGTCAGGGAGAGCAGCGCGTAGGTGCCCGCGCCGGCGAGGGAGGTCACGAAGGTGGAGGCCAGTCCCGCGGGCGCGACGGTGGCGACCGGAACTCCGCGGCCAACGAGGACGGGCCCGAGCAGCGAGCCGCCCCCGATCCCGTAGATGCCTCCGGCGATGCCGACGAGGAGGGCCAGCGTCCTGGTGGTGCGGGGTGAGGGCGGGCGGGGATCACGGGCCCGCGCCGGACGGAGGGTTCGCAGCCCCAGCCAGAAGCCGGGCGGCAGCAGGAGCACCGCGACCAGCAGACGGTCGCCCCTCGCCATCGGAGTCCGTCGATCATTCCGGGCGACAGTCCGGACCAGCGGGTGGCACCATTCGGCCATGTGCGAAGACTGTCTGGCCAGCTACACACACTGTGTTCACGTCACCACTGATGCCGCCGACGCGTACCGCCAGGCCATGCGGCTGTGCGCGCTGATGGAACACCGCGGCGACGAGGCGGAACTGCTGACGCACCTGGAGAGCGTCGACGAGGTCCGCCGAATGGCGGCGGCGCTGCCGAACTCCCGCTTTGTGCACCACCCTTACCCTGGCGCCCGACCCTCTTGCGGCGCCAACGGCTGCGAACCGGACGTGCCGGTCATGGACGACCGTGAACTGGAGGCACACCTGCCGCTCGAAATGTCGGCACGGTTCGCACGGGGGACGGCCGAGGACCGGGTCATCGCGGCACTGGGCGACAACGGCAACGCGGTCTTCCTCGTATGGTCAGGTCGCTGGCCGGACAAACCCGAGCGCGGCCTGCACGGCTCCCGCCACGACGCGGTACAGGTCGCCTTCCGCGGCGACCACGCCGACCCTGCACTGCCGTCCGGCCGGCATGCGATCCACGTCCACGTGTCCAAGCAGTCCGGCCACCGCGGCGTCGAGTATCTGGCTGCGCAAGCGGGCGTCCACCCGTGACCGACCCGACGCTCGTGCACGCTGCCGTCTGGTCCGCATCACCGCACCCGTCCATGCCGTCCTCGCCCTAGATATGACCAGCTCAGCGTGAAGTTGAAAAGATCTCACTCTCTGTGAAGTGTGCCGAAGGCTTCACCCGGACAGCCCGGTCCTGGCAAGCGCAGCAGCCTCCCGGTTTGCCGGATCCGGGAGAGTGCTGCTGAGCATGGCTGTGGTTGAGTCAGACACGGTGGGTCTCGTCCGGACAACCAGCTGAGCCTAGGCGCCGGGTCGGCAATGATCGGGGCAAGACCGATGACAACTCTGCCAGTCCGGCCTCCGAGCCAGCGCCACGCGACCAAGGCCAGGACGATCTCAGTACGTTGGCGGTCGCGCGGCGTCGGACCGTGGACGAGCACATGTTCACGGCGCCCGGGCTGCCAGGGACATTCCGCCTGCAGTTGTTCACTGCACATGGAGCGCGCTCCGTAGCCGTAGCCACCCAGCAGGCCGGTGAGGGAATGACCCTTCTCAACGGCGCGGAGAGTTTCGCGGCCGCAGTGTGGGAGCTCTACTGCCCCGAGGAGGACCTTCCGCCCGTGTGGGTGGAGCGCCAGCTGTGGCCGGAGGGATCGATCCAGGAGACCCGCTTCCGGCGGGTTGTGTTTGCCGAGGCCAGTCGCTACCGCTTGAGCCGCCCACGATGGTCTGTGATCACTCAGAAGCAACTCGACGCCCTGGCCGGGGGCGCCGTCGAGACCAGCCGCGGCTCCGGATACGTGCCGCGCCCCGTCGAGCCCGAGCCGAAGATGGTATTCGAGGAGTTCGCGGTAACTGGCCTCGCTCGCCCCCGCCCGTTCCGCGAGCCTCAGTGCATGCCGGCCGGGGTGCACTGGTGGCGGCGCTGGACCCGACAGGTACTGCCGCGCCGTGCCACCCGTACGTGCTGTTGGTACCACGGCGGCGACTGGCACCGGGTCAACGCAATGGCGCTGCAGGTGCTCAGCGATGCCCGCGAGCAGTCCGTGGGAGCTCACGACGTGCAGGAATTCGCCGTGGCATACGCAGCATCGATCAGCGCCACAGACTGGGAGACTGAGGCACTGTCCACCCTGTTCAGCACATGGGACGCCATCCAGCCCGACAGCGAGGTCGGCTACATCAACGGGCAACACCGCTCCCAGGCCATGCTGGAGGCTGGCGTACGCCGCACCGTCGTCCTGCGCCACGTCTACGAGGCGTAGGCCTGCGGAAGGCACAACCCTGGATTCTGCGTGGGCCGCCCGATCGGCCAGGGATGCCCGTCGACGCTTCCGACCTCATCGTCGGCGCCTTGGCCGACCGCGGCGGCGACGGCCACTCCTCGCCAGCGCCGTCTTCCCCCAGCCGTGTCGATATGGCGTGCGTGGGTGAGGCCCGGTGCCCGGTGCCCGGTGATCCGGGGGCAGTACCACGGGCCGCCCTTTTGCCCGAATGCCTGAACCGGTCAGGGCTGTGTGGGGCCTTCGCCGAGTGTGCGGCGGCCGCGGAACGGCTTATTGGGCGCGAGTACAGGTTCCGTTGGAGGAGCCGGCTCGGTGCCCTCGGCGGCGAGGCGGGTGTGGCGGGGCTCGGGGGAGTCGGCGGCGGTGCGGGGGCCTGTTCCCAGGACGCGGCGAGTGTTCACCAGCACAGTCTGCTCCGCCGGCCGCAAGGGGAATTGGCAGGGTCGCCTCGCTCACGAATACGGCCTTTTGTTCGGATCGTGGGGTGATTAGCCCGTTTCGTGTTTGATTTGCGGCATGGTGGCCCCCGCAGAGAGTCAGTGGCCGCGTCAGCGGCCTTTGGTCCCTCGGAAGTTGGATCCGTGCCCCGGTGATGTGGGGTTGCGCGGCTAACCCTTGCGTTCCGCACTGTGCTGTCTGCCGCTCGCCGGGGTGCGCAGACTGCAAGTCCCGGAGAGGTGTGTGACGTCATGTCCGCGGACGATCCGTGGAGACCTATCGGGAGGGAATCTCATGTCCACTGCCACCGACCTGCAGCCCCAGACTCCGCCGCAGCAGACCCCGCAGCCGCCGCAGCAGCCGCCGCAGTCGGCCGTGGACCCGCTCATGGCGCTGTGCCTGGTCCTCGTCATCTTCCTGGTCCTGGGAGGGGTCGGCTACGTCTGTGTCGTCCACCCGGCGCTGATCGCGCCGATCGGTGCGGTTGCGGGGGTGGCCGCTGCGCTGGCCGCGGCGTTCGCCGTCGTGATCGCCTTCCGCCGACGCTGACCGCCGGCCCCGCAACGGGCCTGCTCGTGAACGACCGACGCCCCGCCCGGAAGCCCGTGCGGGGCGTACGCGTGTGCAGGTCAGGGCCGGTCCTCGGCGTCGAGGATGTCGAAGGCGTTCGGGACGTCGTCCGTGCTGCTCCAGCCCGGCGGGAGGTCCAGCCCGGAGGGCAGGCCTTCGGGGCTGCTCCAACTGGGGTGCACGGCGAAGGCGGGCGGGGCTTCCTGCGCCCATGCGCCGGCGCCGGGTGCGGCTGCAGCGTCCTTGTTGGCGGCGAGCGCGTCGAGCTGGGCGGTGATGGTGTCGAGGTCGAGGAGGCCGGCGGCGTAGGCCTCGATGAACAGGCCGACGGCGTGGGAGATCGAGACTTCGTCCTGACCGGCGCGTTTCTTGCCCGCGTCCCACACGGTCCCGGACACGTTCACCGTGCGGACGACCTTCTCGTCGGTGAGTTTCCGTTCGGTGGGCCGGCCGGTGCCGGCGGGGTAGACCTTGGGGACCTGGCGGGGTGCGGTGGCCATGGGTGGCGTCGCCTCTCGTCTCTCGGGCGCGGACCGTATCAGGCCCGCGCCCCCACCCTACCCGTTAACTTATATAACTTCTCGGTTTTGAGTCCCCCCGGGAATGAAAGACACCCCAGGGCGGCCGGGGCCGACCCCGGGCCGGCGGCACTCCCGCCCCCCCCGGTGGCCCGTCCGGCGTAGGCGAACACGGGGCGAACGCACTTCTATAACTTCTCTGTTCGGAGTCCGTCCGGCGGGGCGGGGGCGTGGCCAGCACGGAGGCCTCGGCGGCAGCGCGTTCGCACCCGTTGGCCAGGAGCTCGGCGCGGTGGGCGAGTTCCGCCGCCCGGCGGGCCGGCAGGACGGCCCCGGACTCGGCGGCGTCGCTCGCCTCCCACCCGATCCGCATCCACAACTCCCGTGCCACCGCGGCGCGCCGCAGGGCGGTCCGGGCGAGTTCGCGGATCCGGGGGAGGGCCGGCGCGGCCCACCCGGGGACGGTGGTCTCGGGGGTGTCGGTCCACCGGACGGCCGACCCTGCCAGCGCGACCCGTACCGCCTGAACGGCCTGTCCGGCGCGCATGGCCCGCAACGCGTGCCCGTCCGCCACGTCCTTCCACTCGGCGACCGTCCGGCCGTGGTGACGGTCCGGCACCGCGGGCGCGGTGACGGCCGCGCTCGGCACCGCGGGTACCGGGGCGCGGTGACGGACCGCGGCCGCGGTGTGCTCCGCCCGGACGCGGTGAAGCGTCTCGTCGGCGCGCGCGCACCGTACGAGGTGGGCGGCCGCCGCGTCCCGGTCCGCGTGTTCGGTGGGAAGAGCATCCCGTCCCGACTCGATCGCGTACCAGTGGCGCCCCGACTCCCGGACGCGTCCGGCCACGTACCCGTCGACGAGCACCACCCGGCCGCCGAGTTCACCCGTGGGCTGACCGAAGCGGTACCGGTCCGCCACCGCGACCACGGTCGTCGGCGCGGCGGCCGGAGCGTCCAGTCCCTCCTCCTGCTCTGCGCGCACCGTCACCTCGGCGGCGTGGTCCGCGGCCGCGGCCGCCACCGCCACGTTCGCGGTGTGCAGCCGCTCCAGCGCCTGCCGCCGGCCCGCTTCCCCCTGGTAGCGCTGCGCGGAGCTGTGTGCCGCTTCCGCGTATGCCAGCTGCCCGCGTGCGGTCTCCAGCCGCACCTCGGCCTGCTGCACCCGGTCCACCGGCCCGGTGATCGCCCACGCGTGGACGGGGTCCGCAGCGCGGCCGGTGGTGTGCAGCCACGCGACGTACGCCGCGGCGAAGTCATCGCCGGTCCAGTGCTTCTCCGCCCACCCCTCGAACGCGTGCGAGATCGAACGCCCCTCCTCCTCACGCGCCTCCGCCCACTCCTCGGCCCCCCGCAGCACCCGGTGCCGACGGTTGTCCTCGATGCAGTCCTCCGCGTACCGACGCTCATCCGCATCCATGGCGAGCACGGGCAGCGCACCGACCGGAACCCCGGCCCGCTCCGCGGCGTGTTCGGCGCACATCAGCCGGCCGTCGCGACGGGTGCCCACCAGGTACAGCCGGACCCCGTACGCCTCGCAGTACCCGTTGAAGCCGTCCGCCACCGGGATGCCGCAGTCACCGACGTCGGTCGGTTCGGGCATCCCCGGGATGACCGCCGTACGCACGGCTGCGGGGATCACGTCCGCCAGCGTGAGCTCCACCTGACCGTCAACGGGTTCCACCCGGAGGCTGTACTGGCCACCGGTACCCCCGTCCTCGCCCCACCCGGCAAGATCACGATTCCGGGTCACCTCCGAGCCCCACCCGAACCGCGCATCGAACCGCGCCGGGCAGTAAGCGTGTTCGATGCACACCCGCGGCTCGACGCCCCACTCCACATCGGCCGGGTCCTCGCACCCGCACTCGCCGTACTCGAACGCGTCCGTCACCTCCGCCTCTTCCACCAGGGTCGTCACGGCCTTGAGCTGCATGTCCGCCAGCGCCACCCCGTCCTGCACGCCCCGGAACTCCTTGGCCACGTACCGGAAGCCCCTGGGGCCGCGCTCCCAGTACAGGAGCAACGACACCTCCCCTGCGGTGGTGTACGCCTCCAGCTCCACGACCCACGCGTCCGCGGTCCGGCCCTTCGCACCGGCCGCGCCGAACACAGCGGAGGCCTGCCACTCGTTCTCCTCGGCCGTACGGATCAGCCGCGCCGCACTGCTGGGCATGACCGCCGCCGTACCGGACGTCAGAGCAGACATTCGAACCTCCCAAGGGGCCTACCGACGGCCCGCGGCCGTCCTGTTGAGGACCCTACTTGAAGTTATATAACTTGGAGCCATCCGAAGTCCCCAGTTCACCCATTTGAGCTGGCCCGGTCCGGGCTCCCAAGTCCAGTCGCCCGCAGCCTCCCCGGCGTCGGGCGGCGAGCATGCTCCGCCGGCATCGACGGGCGTGAGTGGCGTTCGGCTGCACCCAGCGGGCGCGAGCTGGATCCAGGCAACAAAAATGGCCTCTCCATTCGGATGAGGCCTCTTAACGCTGTGACTCTAATGCCGAAAACGCGACCACAGACTAACCGCATAATAGGCGCACGCAAGACAATAGTAGCCGCATTCTGCGATTACTGAAACAATTTCCATTGGATGGTCGATTCCTTTTCTCTATTCATTTATCAACCCCGAGTGGGGTGGCGTTGCGCTGTACCTCCATCATACAGGACCGAGGCAGCCCGAGTAAAGGGCCATGCGCCCCACTGAGACGCTTTCGAAGCGGCCTCCAAGACCTAAACCAATTTTCCTTCCAGCAGGCCGAGACGCGCCGATACAAGCTGCCGAGGCGGTCCCCGCCCATACATGCGGGCTCCGGAAAATCCGCGCCGTATCCGCAGAATAGGGTTTCCAAAAACTTCCGCTCTAACCGACCGCTCGATCTCCTCTCCGTAGGTCAAGCCGGACTTCGTGCAGGCTTGGGCAGAGTGCCTGTCGTGCCCGAGCTGCGCCCCGGCCAGAAGGCCGGGGCGCAGCTTCGTGTGAGCATCAACAACAAGGACAGGCACGTTCATGCCCACGTCTGTACACGATCCCCTTGGCCTCCGAGCGGCAGCGGAGGGCTGTTCTCCCCAGCGAGCGCAATGCACCCGCCGGCCGTGAGTACATGGGTGCTGTGGGGACGGTCTCCTTAGCTTCCTTTCAGCCAGTTACGTAAGTATCGATAGGCCTTTACTCCCCCCTTCTGCAATACCACCAGCAGAGTGCAGATAGAGGCGAGGTTGTTGATCAACTCGAAGAATTCAAGCACTAGCAACAGCTCCTAGATTCGTTTTATGAGTGTTGTTTACATTGTAGTGGGGGTTTTCCATCCCGCTGGAGGCAACTACCTGACGACAGGGAATTCACACATCGGTAGTCCACTGAATACATTACCCACACGAGGGAACTTCGTAGGAGGCAACTCTGGGCTCCACCACACATATGAACATTACGTCTCCTGAGCTTTTCTGAAACCAGGTTCGAGGGAGGTCACCGATCATCAGCCGGCGCCGACCGCGCACCTCAGCGCCCCTGGGCCGGTAGGTCAATGCGATGGGCGCATGCGGGGAGCCCCAGTGAGACGGTGGAATGCTATTTCGGTATCTGGTGGATTGGTGTTTTCGGTTTTGGTATTTGGCGGATGGCTGTTTTCGGGGGTCGGGAATTGGTGGGTTTCCTTTTATTGGCGATCTTTGTGGTGTAGACCATTGGGTGTTCTGGTTGGGGGTGGTTGTTACGTTGTGTAGTGGGGTGTGGTGGGGTGGACAGAGGTCGGGGCCGGCGGGCATACTGCTACTGAGAGGGAGCGCGCAGCGCGACCGGTTGGGTCTCGGCCCCGCAGGGGCCACACTTCGATTCCCTCTTCTGACGCACCATCACAATTGCATGACATACCGTCAGAAGCCTCTGACCTGCTAGAATTAAGCCGAAGAACCCCGCGGCAGGCCCCACCCCTCTTGCCAGCCGGCCACCGCGGACCGGTAGTCCCCGAACCGACCGGGACCACCCCGCAGTCACCGCAGGTGACTGCCCATCGGGCTCACTCCGCCCGGCGTCGCGCAGCGACGCAGCCCTCTTGGGTCGTCGTCGGCGAGCGCGGCGAAGATCTTCCCGCCCACCCGGAAGGTCGGCATGCCCCATGCCGGTTTC
>NZ_JBFBGM010000017.1:21982-171774 GCF_040684695.1 Streptomyces erythrochromogenes | reverse complement strand
GAGTACGGCCAGTACACGAGGAGCTCCTCCGCCTTGCGATGCACGGCACCGGACAACGCGGGCTCGGCCGACAAGATCCGAAAGAGACGGCCTAGTCGACCTGGAGCTCGCCCATCCGGCTCCAGCCGGTCGCGCCCTCGATGGTGGTGCTGACGATCTCGGGCGTACGGGTCACCAGCGGCCGCATGGTCTCCAGCGCGGCGCTGAAGTGCTCGGAGGTGACGTGCGCTTCGGCGGCGTCGTCCCGGAAGGCCTCGACCAGCACGTAGGTGTTCGGCTCCTCCAGGCTGCGCGACCACTCGAACCACAGGTTCCCGGGTTCGGCGCGGGTGGCGCGGGTGAACGGCGCGACCTTGTCGGGCCACGCGTCGACGTATTCGGGCTTGACGGGGAATTTCACCACAATGAAGATCACACCGGCATTTTATGCAGGTTGATCCACCCTGCGGGCGGACTCCCCCGCCCGCGGCCCCGGCCGGGTCAGGGCCGCAGGGCGGAGAGGTCCCGGGCGGCGAGGTCCGGGCGGGCGGCGCGGACCAGGTCCTCCGGCAGGCCCAGGGCCCCGCCCAGCCTCAGCGCCGCACCCGAACCCGCCGGGCCGCACACGGTGACCTCGCCGAGGGTGTCGAGGACCCGCCGGACCGGACCGGGCAGCGGGTCGCCGCCCGCCGGCACCCACAACTCCCCCGTCGCCGCCCGGTCGACGCTCCCCATCACCGGCGCGTCGGTCAGCGTCACCCCCTCCGGCAGCCGCCCGGCGAGCTCGCCCACGACACCCCGCGCCGCGGGGTCTGCGCGGCCACCCGCGCGGGACCTCCCCGTCACCGGCCGCCGCGGCCCTGCCGGCCCTGCTGAAGGAGACCGCGGACGGGTTGGCATCCTGAGCGGGTGAAGATCGCCGCAGCACAGATGACGTGCGCCCCCGCCGATGTCCCCGCGAACGCCGCGCGGGCCGCCGCCCTCGCCGCGACGGCCCGCGAGCAGGGCGCCGCCCTGGTCGTCTTCCCCGAGTTCACGCTCACCGGCTACGAACTGGCGGCGCTCGCCGCCGACCCCGGCCTGTGGACCGCCGCCGACGACCCTCGGCTGGACCCGCTGCGCGCCGCCGGGATCGCGACCGCGGTCAACGTGGCCCTGCCCGGCGACGGCCCGCGGCCCGCCATCGCGACACTGGTCCACGAAGCGGACGGCGCGCACGTGACGACGTACCGCAAGCAGCACCTCTACCGCGACGAACAGGACGTCTTCGAGCCCGGCACGGCCGATGGGCGCTTCGAACTCCTCGGGGTCCGCTTCTCGCTGGGCGTCTGCTTCGACAACCACTTCGACGGGCTGCCGGGCCGGGGCGCGGCCGACGGCTGCCGGGTCCACCTGGCGAGCTCCCTGTACGGGACCGGCGACGGGATCCGCGAGCGCGCCACCGTGTACCCGGGGATCGCGCAACGGCACGGCCTGTACGTCGTCCTCGCCAACCACGTCGGCCCGGCGGGCCCGTGGACCGGCTGCGGCCGCTCGGCCGTGTGGGCCCCGGGCGGCACGCTCCTCGCCGAGGCGGACGGGCACACCCCGTCGGTGGTGACCGCCACGATCGGCCCCGCCGTCTGACGGGGCCGCCGGGCCGGATGCGTCAGACGGGCTCGGGGACCCGTCGGCGGCGGGCGGTACGCGGGGGGTCCAGGTCCGGGAGCCGCGGGGTGTCCTTGCGGTCGGGCAGCAGGGCGGGCAGGACGACGACGACGGCCGCCGCCGCGTACAGGCAGGTCCAGAAGGCCCAGCCGCCGGGCGGGGCCCAGTGCGCCGAGGTCGCCACCCACGAACCCTTGGTACCGACGGCGAACCGGCGCAGCGTCCAGTAGAAGGCCGACAGGTTCGCCAGCGCGAGGCCGACGACGGACAGGCCCACCAGCCGCCGCCAGGGCAGGCCGTACTCCGGGGCGCGCGTGGCGCAGACGGCCACGGCCATCAGCGGCAGTCCGACGGCGAAGGGCAGCAGGTAGCGGCCCTGCCACACCATGCCGATGCGCTCCGCCTGCGAGGCCTGCGCGACCACCGGCACCATGACGACGGCCACCAGCATGCCGAGCATCGCCACCAGGTCGCGCGCGCGGCCGTACACGAGCGCCAGCGCGACGACGGTGGCGAGCACCGCCATCCACACCAGGTACATGAGGGCCGGGGCGGGGGTGTCCAGCCAGCCGAAGAAGCCGAGCATCTGCTTGATGTAGACCTCGGTGTTGCCGAGGGTCCTCTTCGCGGCGACGCCCGTGGTCAGCGACTCGGGAATGTCGATCTTCGAGTTGTCGGGGTGCCTCGCCGCCCAGAGCAGCGCGCCGGCGGTCGCCAGGCCCAGCAGGACCGTCCAGAGCCAGAGGGCCTTGCGGCGCAGCACCTGTCCCAGCAGTCCGCGCCGCTGGGTCAGCAGCAGGCAGAAGAAGACCGCCCCGCCGAACCAGATCAGGCCCAGCGGCCGGATGTTGATCAGCACCAGGCCGCCGACGCCCAGCCGGGCCAGTCTGCGGTTCAGCAGCACGGGGTCGGGCGACAGGACGATCGACAGCAGGGCGGTCCACACCAGGATCCCGGCGGCGATCTCGCCGCCGCTGGGGTTGACCATGCCGGACATGTAGAGCGTCATCGGGGTGGCCGCGGCGAACACGCCGAGCATCACCGGCGAGCGCCGGCGCCATTCGGCGGCCGTGACCACCGCACTGGCCAGCAGCGCCGAGCAGAGCAGCGCCGACATGAAGCGCATGAGGTACAGCCCCTTGGGGCCGTCGGCCAGCAGGCTCGGCCAGCCGGTCACCAGGTAGTAGCCCGGGTGGTAGCGGCCGGCCGCCGTGGTGGCCTGGGCGATCTTCTCGGAGCTGCCGAGCGAGGGGGCGCAGGACGCGGGCTGCGCCTCGCGCCACGAGTAGCACTCGTGCACCGTGGGCAGGTTGCGGTACCACTCCGGCAGCTGCACGCCGGTCTCGGCGAAGTGCCCCTCGATGCCCGCCACCGTGTGCGGGACCATCACCTCGGTCCCGCCGATCTGGCCCCGGGCGACGGCGGCGGCGCGGATGAAGTGCGCGTGCTCGTCGGGGGAGCTGCCGAGCGGGCTGGCGGCCGCCCAGGAACCCGCGAGCGTGAAGAACAGGGCGAACGAGATCAGCCAGAGCCGTTTGGGCGTTCCGGCCGACCAGTCGGCCAGCCGTGTCAGTGCGGAAGTCATCGGTCCCCCGGAGGTCATCGGATGAAGCCGAGCCAGCTCTGGTCGCCGTCCTTGGAGCAGGTGCCGCCGGGCGCGTACTTCGGGCAGCTCCCGTCCCGCTCCGTGATGGTGTGCGAGACCCAGGGCAGGATCCGGTACGTGTTCTCCTTGGCCGGCATGTAGCGGTCGGCCATCGAGGAGGAGACGGTGCCCAGGAGCAGCAGCAGGGCGCAGAGGGCTCCGATCACCGCTCCCTCGCGGCCGGGGAGGCCGGTACCGGCCCTGCCCTCGGTGAGTGCGCCGTCCGCCGCGGCCGCGGCGCCGGGCTGCGAGCGCCGCGCGGCGATCCGCAGCGAGACCAGGTGGACGACGAGCGCGCACAGCAGCAGCCCGCAGTAGAGCAGCTGGTTGTTGGTGCGGGTGTAGAGCTGGACGGTCTGCGTCTCGTACATGTGCGAGGCGATGTACATGCGCATCACCCACGCGCTGATGAACATGGCGGCGATGGTGATCACCATCGGCTTGCGCATGCCCAGCCAGATCGCGGCGCCCACGCCGACGAAGGTGACCAGGGCGAACAGCCCGACCCCGCCGTACTCGCCGGGCAGCGGCCACTCGCCGACCTTGCCGGGCATGTCCGTGCGCCACATGAGGTAGTACGCCGGGTCGGTGAAGTTGTCGAACCGGAAGTTGTAGTCCTTGGTGGTCTGCCCCTCGGTCAGCATGACCATGAGGTAGCGCCCGGCGACCACGAGGAACGCGGCCAGGGAGGCACCGAGGAAGGCCGCGCCCTTGATCCGGCCGAGCCGGCCGTCCCGCCACGGGAAGTACAGCAGTGCGGCGAACAGCACGCCCGCCGCGCTCCACAGGAACCAGCCCGAGTAGGTGAGGAACATCAGGCCGAGCAGGGCGCCGAATCCCGCGCCCTTGGCCAGCAGCGGGCGCCAGCCCTGCGTGCCGCTGCGGCTCAGCGACACCACCATCGCCACCAGGACCGGGACCAGCACGACCAGGACGGTCTGGCTGTACGGCTTGTAGGCGTCGATCAGCGCGAAGGCGGGGGCCACGCCGAAGGCGAGGGCCCGGACCGGCCCGAGCAGCATGCGCCAGCAGAGGTAGACGAGCGGACCGAAGGCCGCGGCGCCGAGGATCTGGAGGTCCTTGAAGGCGTACGCGGTGTTGCCGCCGCGGAACCACTCGGCGTAGTAGCCGAGGGTGTAGAGGGGGGCCGGAGGGTAGACCGGGGAGCCGGAGGGGCGGCCGTTGGCCACGGCCTGGGCCCACTCGACGATGCGGCCGCTGTCGCCGTTGAGGCCGAACATCGGCCAGGGCGTCCCGTGGAGGGCGACGACCGCGCCGGCGGCGACGAAGCCGCTGGCCAGGCCGGCGAGGGCGGCGGCGGCGAACCGCGTGGCGAGGTCGAAGTGCCGGCCCCCGCGCAGCCGCACCGCCAGCGCCACCGCGCCGATGAAGAGCAGACCTATGAGCGCGAACCGCAGCTGGATCGCGGCGAGGCCGCTGACCTGCGCGATCCGGTCCAGGGGGTTGAGCTTGAAGCCACGGGCCAGCAGCGGGAGCACGAGCGCCGCGGCGAACGCGACGACGGCTTCGAGGAACAGGAGGGTGCCGCGTGAGCCGATGCGGCGCCGGGCGGCCGGTATCGGGCGGGCGGGCGCGGCCGGTCCGCCCGGGGGCAGCACGGTCGCCATGCCCTCGGTACTGACTGTCACTGCTGTGTCCCTACTGCTGGTCGGTCCTCGGCCCGGTGGCCGGTCGTGGCTCGGCAAGCCGCTGCGCGACTCCGGCCCCCCGCCGAAGCTCCGGGCCAGGGCGAACTCAAGGGCAGTGAGAGACAGCCTTGGCACTTGCTGCCATGCATACTACGGGCCCGCCCCGGGTAGGCGGGGGCCGGTAACCGATCTCCGGCCGGTCAGGCCGAATCGGGGAGCAGGTGCTTCGTACCCCACTTCCCCAGCGGTTCCAGGGCCGCGTTGAGGTCCTGGCCCAGGGCCGTCAGGGAGTACTCGACGCGCGGCGGGACCTCGTCGTACACCTCGCGGTGCACGATGCCGTCGGTCTCCAGCTCGCGCAGCTGGGCGGCGAGCACCTTCTCGGAGACTCCGGGCAGGAGCCGGCGCAGCTCGCCGAAGCGGCGCGGTCGCTGCTCCAGCGTCCACAGGAGCGACACCTTCCATTTGCCGTCGATCACGGACATCGCCGCGGCGATCCCGCACTCGTGCGCCCCGGGCCGTCGTGTCACCGCCATCGCACATCCTCCCCACCTGCTCGCTCACCTCGGGGTAACCACCCACTCCGAAGTGCGTACTTGAGCACCGTCCTGCCTGCAACCAGGCTAAACGCCATGACCGACACCACATCGCGGAAATCTCTCACCCTGCTCGGACTCGGCGACATGGGCACCGCCCTGGCCCGCACCTGGCTCGCCGCAGGGCATGCCCCGACCGTCTGGAACCGCACCCCCGCCAAGGCCGGACCGCTCGCCGCCGAGGGCGCCGTCGTCGCCGCGACCGCCGCCGCGGCGGTCGCGGCGAACCGGCTGGTCGTGACCTGCCTCCTGGACGACGCCAGCGTGCGCTCCACCCTCGACGGCATCGACTTGACCGGCAAGGACCTCGTCGACCTCACGACCGGTACCCCGCAGGAGGCCCGCGCCCGGGCCGCCTGGGCCGAGGCCCGCGGCGCCCGGTACACGGACGGCGGGATCATGGCCACGCCCACGATGATCGGTGTGCCGGAGGCCGGCGGATACGTCTTCTACAGCGGCTCGCGCGCCCTCTTCGACACCCACCGCGCGACGCTGGAGGTCCCGGCCGGGGCCCGCTTCGTCGGGGAGGACCCCGGGCACGCCGCCCTGCACGACGTGGCGCTGCTCAGCGCGATGTACGGGCTGTTCGCGGGCGTCTCGCACGCCTACGCGCTGACCGAGGGCGAGGGCATCGCCCCGAAGGACCTGGCTCCGCTGCTGTCCGAGTGGCTGGGTGCGATGGGCTTCTTCGTCGGCAACACCGCCGAGCGGCTCACCTCGCGGGACTTCACCGCCGGGGTGGTGTCCAGCCTGGCCATGCAGGTCGCCGCGAGCGGCACCCTGCTGCGGACCGCCGAGGAGCAGGGGGTCAGCGCCGAGCTGATCTCCCCGTACCTGGACCTGATGCGCCGCCGGCTGACGGCGGACCCGGCCGCCCACGGCGGGGAGGACACGGCGGGCGCCCTCCTGCTGCTGAGGAAGGAGCGCCGGGCCGTGTGAGCGGGGGTTACGGGAACGCCGGCGGCGGCGGTCCGAAGCCCGCGGGGGTGGCCTCGGCGGCCGGGGTCTCGTCGGTGCGCATCAGGTCGCGCGCCATCAGCGTGGCTCCCGCCACCGCGCCGGGCATCAGGAGCACCGCGACGAGCGGCACCAGGAACGCCAGCACCAGCGGCACTCCGAAGCCCAGCACCATCAGCCGCCGTGAGCGCAGCAGCACCAGCCGCTCGGGCAGCTCCATCTTGCGGCGCTGGAGGGCGACGGAGGTGAGCTCCTGGGTCAGGAAGTAGCCGGACACGCAGAACCCGAGGACCGGGACGACCGTCTGGCCGATCACCGGGACGAAGCCAAGGGCGAAGAGCGCGATGCCGTACAGCGCCACCCGCCCGAGCACCTTGACGCTGTCCCGGGCCGAGATCCACAGCTCCCGCCAGAGCGGCAGGCCGGACTGCGGGACGTCGCCGCCCTCGGTGCGGTCGACCTGCTCCGAGAGGGACTCGTAGAAGGGCTGGCCGATCAGCAGGGTGACCGCGGTGAAGGTGATCACCGCGAGGAAGAGACCGAGGCCGAAGAACAGGGCGGTGAGGAAGCCGCGGAAGAGGCCGAGCCACGGGGCCGACCAGTCGTCGGCGAAGGGGGTCGCCCAGGCGGTCAGGTCGTCGGCGCCGTAGCCGAGCCCGACGAGGGCGCCGACGTAGAGGGCGAACGAGACGAGCCCGGGCAGCAGCCCGAAGCCCAGCCACCGGCCGTGTCGCAACACCCATCGCTGTCCGGCCAGCAGGTACCGGAAGCCCCCCGCAAGATCGTGCATGGCGTCAGTCTACGGCGAAGGCCGCACCCCGATCGGGGTGCGGCCTTCGCTGTGCGGCTGCCGGATCAGACGGCGAGCTCGACGGTGATGTTGCCCCGGGTGGCCTTGGAGTACGGGCAGACCTCGTGGGCCTTCTCGATGAGCTCCTTGGCGGTGGCGGCGTCCACGTTCGGGATCACGGCGGAGATCTTGACGATCAGGCCGAAGCCGTCGTCGTTCTTGCCGATGCCGACCTCGGCGGTGACCGTGGAGCCGGAGATGTCGGCGTTCACGTTCTTGGCGACGACGCCCAGGGCGCCCTGGAAGCAGGCGCTGTAGCCGGCGGCGAAGAGCTGCTCCGGGTTGGTGCCGGCGCCGGAGCCACCGAGCTCCTTGGGCGGGTTCACGACGACGTCGAGCCGGCCGTCGTTGGTGGCGACGCGGCCGTCACGGCCGTTCTCGGCGGTGGCCACGGCGGTGTACGCGACGTCGGACTGCTGGATGGACATGAAGAATGTTCCTCCTGGTAATCGCCGCGACTCGCGCCCACGGTCACGACGGTTGTGGGGTGAGCCTAACCGGTGAAGGAAACGATCATCTTTCCGGTGTTCTCTCCGCGCAGCATGCCGAGGAAGGCGGAGGCGGCGTTCTCGACGCCCTCGACGACCGTCTCGTCGTAGGTCAGCTCACCGGAGCGCAGCCAGCCGGCCACGTCCTGGACGAACTGCTGCTGCAGTCCGGCGTGGTCGCTGACGAGGATGCCCTGGAGCCGCAGGCGCTTGCCGATGACCTGCATCAGGTTGCGCGGGCCGGGCGCGGCCTCGGTGTCGTTGTAGTGGGCGATCGCGCCGCAGAGGGTGGCGCGGCCGTGCACGTTCATGGAGGAGATGGCGGCCTCCAGGTGGTCGCCGCCGACGTTGTCGAAGTAGACGTCGATGCCCTCGGGGGCGGCGGCGGGCAGCTGCTCGGCGACGGGGCCGTTCTTGTAGTTGAAGGCGGCGTCGAAGCCGTACTTCTCGGTGAGGAGCGTCACCTTCTCGTCCGAGCCGGCGGAGCCGATCACCCGGGACGCGCCCTTGATCTTCGCGAACTGGCCGACGAGGCCGCCGACCGCACCCGCGGCGCCGGAGACGAAGACGGAGTCGCCCTCCTTGAAGGAGGCGACCTCGAAGAGCCCGGCGTAGGCGGTCAGGCCCGGCATGCCGAGGACGCCGAGGTAGGTGGAGAGCGGGGCGAGGGAGGCGTCGACCTTGGTGGCGTGCTGCGCGTCGAGCTCCGCGTACTCGCGCCAGCCCAGGCCGTGCAGGACGTGGTCGCCGACGGCGAAGCCCTCGGCGTTGGAGGCGACGACCTCGCCGACCGCGCCGCCGTCCATCGGGCGGTCGAGCTGGAAGGGCGGGACGTAGGACTTCACGTCGTTCATCCGGCCGCGCATGTACGGGTCCACGGACATGTGCAGGTTGCGCACGAGGATCCGGCCGGCGGCGGGCTCGGCGTTGACGGGCACCTCACGCAGGGCGAAGTCCTCGGCGACGGGCCAGCCCTGCGGGCGGCGGACGAGGTGCCATTCGCGGCTCACGGCGGGGATCTCAGACATTGCGACGCTCCTGGTAAGAACGAATTGCTTCACTAGGTGAAACAACCATGCGCCTGGATATTTCATGTTGTCAAGTAAATGGGTACTCTGGATCCATGCCCAGTCGTCGTGTAGACCCAGTGACCGTCGAGGTCGTCGAACTCATCGGTGACGTCGTGAGCCGGTACCACATGGAGTACGAGCACGCGGCGGCCAGCCATCAGCTGACCGGCGCCCAGGCCAAGGTGCTGAACCTGCTCTCCCTGGAGCCGACGCCCATGCGCCGCATAGCCCAGAAGCTGCGGTGCGAGCCCTCGAACGTGACGGGCATCATCGACCGGCTGGAGAGCCGCGGCCTGGTGGAACGCCGCCCGGACCCCGCCGACCGGCGGGTCAAGCTGGCCGCCCCCACCGAGGAGGGGCTGCAGACGGCGGAGCGGCTGCGCGAGTCGCTCGACTTCGCGCGCGAGCCCCTGGCCGGGCTGTCCCCGGCGGAGCGGGCCGTGCTGCGCGACCTGCTCAAGCGGATGCTGGAGGGCTAGTCACCCCAGCACAGCATGCCCAGGAAGCCGCAGTCCTTGGTCGGCGTGGGCGCGGGCTTCGGCGGGACCGGGGGCGGGGGCGACGTCGTCGCGCTGCCGGAAGGGCTCTGCGAGGGCTGCCCCGTCCCGCCCTGGAGGGACTTCCCCGGGCCGGGGGTGCCGGACGCCTGCCCGGACGTCGTGGGAGCGGGGGCGGACTGTGTCGGTCCGGGCTGACCGGTGCTCCCTGCGGGCGCCCCGCTCCCGGATTTCTTCGTGGTCGAACCGCCGGCCTTCGCGGTGGCCCTGCCGGAGCCCGTGGGCGCCGCGGCCGTCGGCGCGTCCGACAGCGGAGCGGGATCCCGGGGCGCGTCGTCCACCAGGACGACGTCGGAGGCCCGGTCGGTGCTCTCCCCGTCGGCGGCCATGCTCACCACCATCAGGGAGCCCCCGCTCGCGAGCAGCACACCGAGGGACAGGGTCAGCACGGTGCGGCGGCGGCGCCGGTGCGCGACCCTGCGGCGGGCACCGGCCCTGCGCTCGTTCGGGGCGGAGAGCACCACGAGCGAGTCCGCCGAGTCCGCGTACGCATCGGCCGGCGCATCCGCGGCGGGCCCCTCGACGACGGGCGGCATGGGCGGCCCGGGCGGCCCGGCGGCAGTGGGCGCGGCGGGTATCAGGTACTCGGCGGGCGTTCCGCATCCGGCGCACGCCAGTGCGCCGTTGAGGTGCCTCCGGCAGGCGTGGCAATAGTTCATGGCGCCCGCAGGCTACGCCGTGTGCGGCAACATCCGGATCCCGAGAACGTAAGGATCCTGTGTGGAATCGTTCCCTCCATGACATCTTTCGGGCCTGCGGGGTTCCAGTTGGTGCTATTGCGGCGGATGGCCGACTTCCAGCCGGACCTCGCCGACGAGGCCCGCCGCCGGCTGGGCGCTTCGCTCGCGGACCAGCGGGAGGCGAACAAGCGCTGGCAGGCCATGGTCCGCTCGCCCCGCGCGCGCGGGGCGCTGGCCCGGTACCGCTCGGTGCTCGGCCCGCCGGAGTCCGCCGAGCACCGCACGATCGGCGACCTGGAGTGCGAGGCCCTGCTGTGGCCACTGCCGCTCTGGCCGGACCTGCGCTTCGAGGTGCTGGCCGCGCCGGACGGGGCGGTGTGGAACGAGTGGCTCGTACGGGCCCCGGGCGCGCGGGGGCCCGTACTGCGGTCGCCGGACGACCTGCTGCCCTGGTCGGCGACGGTGGACGAGGTGGCGCGGGCCTTCGCGCCGGTGCGGCCGATGGAGGGCACCGCGCCGACGCGCTGGCGCCTCGCCTTCACCGCGCAGAGCCGGCCCTGCGTGGCGGAGTTCACCTACGGACTGCTCCAGCGCGTCGGTCCTCAGACGTAGCGGTAGGCGCCCCGGGCCGTGTGGGTGATCCGGCGGACCCGCGAGAGGGCGTACCCGGCCGTCAGGTACCCCGCGCCGACCGACAGGGGTCCGAGCGCGGCCAGGAGCGGCAGGGCCGAGAGGAGCAGCGGGTCGTGGGGGTGCTCCCGGCCGGGGGACGGGCAGGAGGACGGCCCGCCGGCCCCCGGGCCGGGGCAGTCGGCGGGCGCCAGGACGACCGTCTTCTCCGGGCCCAGACCCAGAACCGGCTCGCTGCCCCTGCTCACGGCCTGTTCGGCCAGCAGGAGCGCCACGACGAGGAACACGGTCCCGGCCAGCAGGAACACCCCGCCGAAGAGGCACGTGAGGCGCAGGCGGGTGACGGAGCGCCGCGGCGCCGCGGGCCGTTCGTCGGTGGCGCGGGCACGGACCCGGTACGGCATCGGTACTTCCCCCCTCGGGACGCGACGGCCCACCCACTGTCGCCCGCACCCCCCTAAACACCGCGTCAGCACCCGTCGCCGCCGCAGCACCGGTAGCCGCCGCACCGCGCGGACGCGCCGCCTACGACGCGAGGAAGGCGCGCACTCCGGCCGAGGTGCCGTCGTCGCCGAGCAGGTCGTTGTGCCCCAGGCAGCCGACCGGCGTGTTGACCGCGCCCACGAGCGGGACGCTGTCGTCGGGGTTGATCACCTCGTCGCAGTTCGACCAGAAGGTCGCGTACTTCACCGCTCCCGGGGTCGGGTCGCCGCCGCCCAGGTTCCTCACCACGTACGACCCGGGGGTCATGTCACGGCAGGCCTGGTCCCACAGGGCACAGGCCCACGCGGTGGAGGTGCCGCGGTTGGGGCCGGCCAGCGAGACCCAGTGGTCGACGGTGGCCGTTCCCCCGCCGAACTTGACGTACCAGCGGCTCACCAGCGAGCCGAAGGAGTGCGCCACGACATCGACCTTGGCGGCGCCCGTCTCCCGGCGGACCTGTTCGACGTAGGTGCCGAGCCGCCCGGCGAGGACCTCGTTGACGGACTGGTGGGTGTCGTAGCCGAAGGAGAAGAGCTCCGCGTCGGTGTACCCGTCGGCGCGCAGGTCGGCACGGAGGGATCCCCAGACGCCCGGGTCGGCGTTGTACCCGTGGACGAAGACCACCGGGCTGCGCGGTGATGCCCGGTCAGCGGCGGGGGCCGGGCCCGGGGCGGAGGCGCGGACCGGGCCCGGGTCGGAAGCGCGGACCGGGCCCGGGTCGGAGGCGCCGGCCGCGGCGGGCGCCGTGAGCGACACCAGGCAGAGCGTCAGGAGCGCGACCAGTCCCTGTCGGGCCGTCAGCATCGGTCCCCCCTTACCTTGTTACGCGCGAGTAGCGCGTGCAGTGCGGGCATGGTGCTGCCTGTCGGTACAGAAATCCACCCCCATGCAGCCGCGACACACCCACGGCCGGAGCATTCCAACGGGCGGATAGCCCCGAATGCCCGAGATGATATGTAAAGCGACCGGCACTTCCGCCGGTCCCTTTGCGTCAGCGCTCTCGGGAGGTTCTGCCGTGACCGTCAGTCTTGAGCAGTTGCGCCGCTGCCACGTCGCCGTCGACCTGGGGGCGGCCAGGACCCGCGTGTACGTCAAGGGCGCCGGCCTCGTGGTCGACGAACCCAGCGTCGCCGCGGTCAACACGCGCACCGGCGCACTCATCGCCGTCGGAACCTTCGCCGAGCGGATGACCGGCCGCACGCCCGACTACATCAGGGTCGTGCGCCCCGTCTCCGGAGGCACCGTCGTCGACATCGAGATGGCCCAGCGCATGCTGCGCCACCTCCTCGGCGAGAAGCTGCGGCGCGCCCTGCGGCGCAAGCCCCGGCTGCGGGCCGCCGCCTGCACCCCGCACGACGCGGACCCGCTCGCCCAGCGGGCGGCCGTGGAGACGCTGGTCGGCCTCGGGGCGCGGCGCGTCGAACTGGTCGACACCCTGATCGCGGCGGCCGTCGGCTGCGGACTGCCCGTGGAGCAGCCGACCGCGACGATGATCATGGTGTGCGGGGCCGCGGCCACCCAGGTCGCCGTCCTCTCGCTCGGTTCGATCGTCACCGCCGAGCGGATCCCCGTCGGCGGCGAGGCCATCGACCACGCGGTCGTCCAGCACCTGCGCCACGCGCACGAGCTGATGCTGCCGAGCCAGGCCGTCCGGCCGCTCCAACTGGCCCTGCACGGCAACGGCCTCACCTCCGAGGGGCCGGCCTCCACCCTCATCCACGGCCGTGACGTGGCCACCGGCCTGGCCCGGTCCGTGCACGTGGACACCGCGGCCGTCCGGGACGCCATCCACACGCCGCTGACCGCGGTCCTCGACGGCATCGGCAAGGTGCTGCGGGACTGCCCGCCCGACCTGGTCGCCGACCTGACGGACCGGGGGATCATGATGGTGGGCGGCAGCGCCCTGCTGCCGGGCCTGGACCAGATGCTGCGGGACGCCACCGGAATGCCCGTCGCCATCGCCGAACGGCCCGACGTGTGCGCCGTGATGGGTCTCGGCGCGATGCTCGAAGGGAAGATCGCCCCGATGGTCCTCAACCCGCTGGCCGGATGACGGACGAAGGGCACGGGAGGCCCGCCGGGCAGTCCGACGAGGACGCGGCGAGCCTCCCCGTGCTGCTGGAGGCCGTACTGAGCGTCGGCTCCGAGCTGGAGCTGCGCGCCACCCTCCAGCACATCGTGGAATCGGCCGCCGAGCTGTGCTCGGCCCGGTACGGCGCGCTCGCGATCCTCGATCCCGAGCGCGCCGCCGTGACCGCCCTGTTCACGGCGGGGCTGACCGAGGAGCAGCGGGCGGCCGTCCCCCATCTGCCGGACGGCCGCTCCGGCCTGCTCGCAGTCCTCGCCCGGGACCCGCGCCCGCTGCTCCTGGACGACCTCACCCGGGACCCGCGCACCGCCGGCTTCCCGCCCGGCCACCCGCCCATGCGCAGCTTCCTCGGCGTGCCGATCCGGGTCCACAACGAGGTCTTCGGCAACCTCTACCTCACCGAGAAGCACGGCGGCTCCCCCTTCACCGAGGAGGACCTCGCCCTCGTGCGCGTCCTGGCCGCACAGGCGGGCATAGCGATCGGCAACGCCAGGCTGTACGAGACCGCGCGCCGCCGGGAGCGCTGGATCGACGGGGCCGCCGCCGTGACGACGACCCTCCTGGCCGGGCGCCCCGCGGCGGACGCCCTGATGTGCGTGGCCGAACGGGCCCGGCTGCTCGCCGACGCCGCGGCCGGGGTGGTGCTCCAGCCGACGCCCGAGGGCGGCATGGAAATCGTGGCCGCCTCCACCCAGGGGGATCCCGGGGACCTGGTCGGGACGGCGATCGCCCCCGGATCGCCGGTGCTGGAACAGCTCCTCGGCGGCGAACCCGTCTTCATCGACGACTCGGCCACCGATCCGCGGATGACCACCCGGGTCCGGGAGCGGTTCGGGCCGAGCATGATGCTGCCGCTCCAGAGCGGCGGCCGGCTGATCGGCACCCTGGCCCTGCCGCGCGCCCGGGGCGGCCCGGCGTACGACGCGGTGGACCGGCTGCTCGCCTCGCAGTTCGCCTCCCAGGCCGCGCTGGCCCTCGTCCTGGCGGACGCCCAGCACGACCGGGAGCAGCTCGCGGTGTACGAGGACCGCGACCGGATCGCCCGGGACCTGCACGACCTGGTGGTCCAGCGGCTCTTCGCCACCGAGATGATGCTGGAGAGCACCCGGAGGCGGGCCGAGAACGCCCCCTCGGGGGACACGGTCGGCGACGAACTCACCCGCGCCGTCGACGAGCTGGACTCCACCATCCAGGAGGTCCGCACCGCCATCTTCGCCCTCCAGCAGCCGCCCACCGACGCCCCGACCACCTTCCGGGGCCGGGTCCTGCGCGAGACGGGCGGCGCGGCGGTCCTGCTCGGCTTCCAGCCGTCGGTGCACTTCGCGGGCGCCGTGGACGCCCTGCTCCCGGAGGCCGTCGCGGGCGATCTGCTCACCGCCCTGCGCGGCGCCCTGGCCGCGGCCCACCGGCGCAGCCGGGTCACCGCGATCGAGGTGGTGGTGGACGCCTCCCCGGCCCGGGTCCGCCTGACCGTGACGGACGACGGCCGTACGGAACGGGGCGCGCGCGGCACGACGGTGACCTGGGAGTCGGCCCTCTGACGGCGCGGCACGCGCACGTCCGCCCTGCGCGGCGGCGCGGTGCGGCGGTGTGGTGTGGTGCGGCGGTTCGGTGCGGCCCGGGGCCTTCAGGGCCGGCCGGGGCGTTCGGCGGCGCGCAGGGCGATCCGGGTGTTGGACTGGGCCACGCCCGCCTCCCGCTTCAGACGGCGCAGCAGCGCGTCGAGGGCGGCGGGGTCGGCGGCCCGGGCCCGCACGAGGTAGTCGTGCGCGCCCGTCACGTGGACGGCCTCGGTGATCCCAGGGAGCTTGGCGACCTGGCGCTCGAACTCCTCGTTGGTGGTGTCCTGGCGCAGGGTGACGTCGATGAAGACGACCAGACCGCCGGCGGTGTCGGCGGCCGGGTCCACCAGGACGGTGAACCCGCGGATCACGCCGTCCCGGCGCATCCGCCGCACCCGGTCGGCGGTGGCATTGGCGCTCAGGCCGACGCGGACACCGAGGTCGCGGTACGAGATCCGCGCATCCTGCTGCAGGATGCCGAGGATTTCCCTGTCGAGGCGGTCCATGCCGCGATTGTCGCAGTCGGGCCCGGTATTCGCGCTCGTACCTCGGGGGTGAGGGCCGACCCTCGCCCGTATGAGCGAACTGATGACACCGGCCCTGGCGGGCGCCGCCGCCGGTCTGGGCGTGGCGATGCCGATGGGTGCGATGAGCGTGCTGCTGCTCCAGGAGGCGATGCGGCACCGGCGGACGGCGGCGGCCGCGGCCCTGGGCATCGCGGTGGTCGACCTCGGCTACGCGGCCCTCGCCACCGCCGTCGGCCCCTGGGTGGCCTCCCACGTCTCCCCCGTCGAGGCGTGGGTCCGGCTGGCCTCGGCGGCGGTCCTGCTGGCCATCGCGGCCCACGGCCTCGCCGGATCCCGCGCCGGGGCGGCCCCGCCCGCAGCGGCCCCGGACCCCGCCGCCGCGTCGGGCACCACGCGGACCACCACCGGCCTGCGGCCGGCCACGGCCTTCGCCCGCTACGTCGCCCTCACCGCGATCAACCCCACGACCGCCCTCTACTTCGCCGCCCTCACCACCGCCCAGGGCGCGACCCTGGGAACCGGCCCCGCCGGAGCGGCCTTCCTCGTCGGCGTCGGCGCGGCCTCCCTCCTCTGGCAGCAGTCCCTCGTCGCCCTCGGCTCCCTCGCGGGCGCCCGCATCTCCGCCACCGCCCGCGTCTGGACCTTCCGCCTGGGCTACGGCCTGGTCGCCGCCTACGCGGTGAAGATCGCCCTCCCCCTCCCCTGACGGGTTGTCGGTGCCGCATGTGATGCTCGCCGGCATGGGTGTCCTCTTCGGCTACTACGCCGCCCGCGACGACGATGACGCCGGGCGGGCGGTGCGACGCGACGACGGCGGACCGGCCGGCACCGGATACGACCAGTTCGTGGTGAAGGGCGCGGATCCGGTGGTCCAACTGCTGCCCGCCGAGGTGCTCCTCACGGGCCGGTCGGCGGAGGCCGTCGAGGCCGATCCCCGACACGGCGGGCTGATCGCGACGGTCCGGGACGGCGAGGTGGTCAGCGTGTCGCTCACCGAGGCGCTCCGGGACTCCCTCGCGGACTGCGGCCCCCGGCAGCTGGGCTCCGTTGCACGCGCCTGGTCCGGCTCGGACGTCTTCGCCGTGTCGCCGTCAGCGGAGGGTCTCGCAGAGTTCCTGGAGTCGCTCGCGGCGCTGGCGCGCCGGGCGGTCGCACACGACCGGCGTTTGTACTGCTGGATCTGCCCGTAGGGCCGACAACCCTGCCGCCGTCCGCGGTGACTTCGGTGTTCACGAGAACGTCATGGACCTGACCGGCCCGCAGAGCGAGGATCGGACCGGTGAACGGTGGTCTTTCCGAAAGGCGGCGGGTGTGACGTGGTCGAGCGGTCTGCTCGGGTTCGCCGCCGGGCTGCTGATATCCGTGGTCACCGCGCCCGTGGGGGTCTCCGGAGCGGTCTTCCTGCTGCCCGTGCAGGTCAGCCTCCTGGGCGTGCCGAGCCCGGCGGTGACTCCGACCAACCTCCTCTACAACATCGTGGCCGGTCCCGGAGCCCTGCTGCGCCACCACAGGACGGGGAGCCTGCGGGGGCCGCTCACCCGCCTGCTCATCGCCGGGACCGTGCCCGGCGTCGTCCTCGGCGCGGTGATCCGCGTGTTCGCCGTCCCCGGGCCGCGGATCTTCCGCCTCCTCGTCGCCGCCCTGCTGCTGCCGCTGGGGCTGTGGCTGCTGCTGCGCACCCTGCGCCCCGCGCCGGCCCGGGCTCCCCGTCCGCCCTCGCCCCGCGCCACGACCGCGCTGGCCCTGGCCGTCGGCGTGGCCGGGGGCGTCTACGGGATCGGCGGAGGCTCGCTGCTCGGCCCCGTCCTGGTCGGCCGCGGGGCGCCGGTCGCCGTCGTCGCGCCCGCCGCCCTGGCCGCTACCTTCGTCACCTCGGTCGTCGGCGCGGCCACGTACGCGCTGCTCTCCCTCGCCGCCGCGGGCGACGTCGCCCCGGACTGGTTCCTCGGGCTGTCCTGCGGGGCCGGCGGCCTGCTCGGCGGACACCTCGGCGCCCGGCTCCAGCCCCGCCTGCCCGAGACCGCGCTCCGGCTGCTGCTCGCCGGCCTGGCCACGGGCATCGGCGCGCTGTACGCCGTCCGGTTCCTGGCCTGACACGGCACGCGGTGGCCGGAGGTGGCCGGAGACGGCCGGGAATCTCCGCCGAAGTCCTGCCGCCCGGACGGGAATTCGACCGCGCCCCCTAGGGTGAAAGGGTGACGACCCGCCTCTCGGCCCGCGCGGCCATCGCCTCCGTGACCGATCCCGGCAGCTTCACCGAACTGCCCTCCCCGCGACGGGAGTCCCCGGCGGACGGCCCGCTGGCCTGGGCCGGCTACGACGCCTCCCGAGCCCGCGCCGCCGAGCGCACCGGCGAGCAGGAGTCCGTCGTCACCGGCACCGCCCGCCTCGGCGGCCGCGAAGCCGTCCTGATCTCCTTCGAGTTCGGCTTCCTGGGCGGCTCCCTCGGGCAGCGCACCGGCGACCGGCTCGAAGCCGCGTACACGCACGCCCGCGAGAGGCGCCTCCCCCTCGTCTCGCTCATCGCCACGGGCGGCTCCCGGATGCAGGAGGGCATGCTCGCCCTGACCCAGCTGCAGCGCGTGGCCCGCCAGGGCGTCCTGACCCGGGCCGCCGGGCTCCCCCAGCTCGCCGTCCTGCGCGATCCGACCACCGGCGGCGGCTGGGCCACCCTCGGGGCGGGCGCCGACGTGGTCCTCGCGCTGCCCGGCGCCCAGGTCGGCTTCGCCGGATCCCGGGTGCGCCCGGCCGACGCGGACCCGGCCGCGTACTGCGCCGAGGGGCAGTACGCCGCCGGCCACGTGGACGCCGTGGTCCCCGCCGCCCATCTGGCGGGCACCCTCGCGCACTGGCTCCGCGTCCTGGCCGCGCCCCGCTCCGGCGAGCCGGTCGAACCCCCGGCCGCGCTGGCCGACGCCGGCCCGCCCGCGACCGGCTGGGACGCGGTACGGCAGGCCCGCGACCCCGGCCGACCGCGCGCCGAGGCGTACCTGGACGCGTACTTCGAGCTCCGCCTGCACCTCTCCGGCGACCGGGCGGGCGGCACGGACCCGGGGATGCTGTGCGGGTTCGGGCTGCGGGAGGGCCGGGCCGTGGCCTACGCCGCCCAGTGCGGCACGGCCACCCGCCCGGCGGGATACCGCACAGCCGCCCGCGTGGTCCGCCTCGCGGACCGGCTGGGCATCCCCGTGCTCACCCTGGTGGACACCCCGGGCGCGGCCAACGACGCCGCCGCCGAGCACGCGGGCGCCGGCGCGGCCATCGCCGACACCTTCGCGGCGCTGGCGGAGGCCGCAGTCCCCCTCACCACCCTCCTGATCGGCGAGGGCGGTTCGGGCGGCGCCCTCGCGCTGGCCGCGCCGGGCAACACCTGGGTCACCCCGGACAGCTACTTCTCGGTCATCGCCCCGGAGCTCGCCGCGGCCATCCTCAAGCGCCCCCCGTCGGCCGCCCCGGCCACGGCGGACCAGCTCCGCATCCGCCCCCAGGACCTGGTGGCCCTGGGCGTCGCCCGCGGCATCGTCGGCCCGCCGGACACACCCTAGGTCGTCTCTTTCGGATCTTGTCGGCCGAGCCCGCGTTGTCCGGTGCCATGGGGTCTCCCCAGGCCCGCAGGGCCGAGGGGAAGCATCGCAAGGCGGAGGAGCTCCTCGTGTACTGGCCGTACTCGGGAGCCCCGACAACGCAGCGAGGTGCGGTGCCGGGCAGCGCGGGCCCGGCAAGATCCGAAAGAGACGGCCTAGACCCGGCGGGCCGGCAGCCGGACGTCCATCCGGTAGAGCCTCGTCACCTGCTGGGCCAGCTCGTTGTCGTCGCTGACCAGCAGCAGCCGCACCCGGCCGCGGCCGTCCTCCCCGGTGACGGCCATGCCCTCGACGTTGTCGACCAGCGGGTGGTTCTGCGGAAGCCTCGACGGCGCGCCCAGCGTCGGGCAGCCGTCGAGGTCCCCGAGCGCCGTCTTGCGGGCGACCCGCAGCCCGGTGCCCTGGGCCAGCGCCTCGACCTTCGAGGTGTCCGTCGCGCCCAGCGGGTCGGCGACGTACAGCCGCACGGTGATGGCGAACTCCCGGGTGAAGCCGCGCTCCAGGACGATCAGCCGGCCGTCCCGGGTGGGGGCGAGTTCCACGAGGCCGTGCCCGGCGTCCACCGGGTAGGCGTACTGCCGTCCCAGCCGGAACTCACCGTCGCGGCCCCGCTCCCAGGTCTGGATCCGCTGGAGCGTGCGCCCCTCGGCGTCCTTGCCGTCACCGGCCAGCGGCCCCTCGACGCCCGCCACGAGCGTGCGCCCGCCGGGGAGCAGGGTCAGCGATTCGAAGGTCTGGTTCGCCGCGGCCCGGCCCTGCGGGGCGGGGCGGAGGGCGTCCGGGACCTGCAGCGTGCCCAGTACCTGCCCGGTCCGGCCGTAGCGGCGGACGGCGGGCGCGTACTCGTCGGTGACCAGGTAGGAGCCGTCCCGGTCGACGACGACGCCCTCCGAGTCGACCGGCGCGCCGGCGCCGTCGGTGAGCGGGATCCGCGCCGTGGCCCGGGCGGTCGGGGTGCCCCCGCGCCCCACCTTCAGGGAGTAGAGCGCCGACTTGTCCGACACCGCGACGACGGCGCCGTCCCGGTCGGGCGCGAGACCCGAGAGGCCCCCGACGAGGCCGCCGTCGAGCGTGGTCTTGTCGAGCGCGTCGGAGTAGCCCGCGACGGAGAGGTACGGCGAGCAGGACCGGTCCTGCGGCGGGGCGGCCGCGGCGGGCGGCGCGAGCATCGCGCAGAGCGCGGCGGCCGCGGCGACTGCTGCGGCCGTGGTCGTGGTGGGCGGACGAAGAAGGCGCATGGCGGCGCTCCTGGTTCGGCGGGCGGATGCGGGGCGGGGGGCGGCTGCCGAACTGTCATATGGCTATTCGAAATGAAGGGGAAGGCCTCGCAACACGAAGGCAATGAACCCGCCAACTTCCCTTCACGCCCGTCCCGATCGGGCGAACCGGGCCGGACTGGTCCCGACATGCCGGGCGAAGTGCCGTGTGAGGTGCGCCTGGTCGTGGAAGCCGGCCTCCGCGGCCGCCGCCGCGGGCCCCGCCCCCGCCAGCAGCAGTCCCCGCGCGAGCGCCACCCTGCGCCCCGTCAGGTACGCGTGCGGCGGCAGCCCGTAGGCCTGCCGGAAGCTCCTGATCAGGTGGGTGGGATGGGCGTGGCCGAGCCGCGCCGACGCCTCCTCCAGCGTGATCCCCTCCACCACGCGCGCGTCCAGCAGCTCGCGCAGCCGTACGGCGAGCCCCGCCGGGGCCGGCGCCCCGTACCCCGCCGGCGCGCGCCCCGTGAGCCACCGGTGCAGCCGCTCCCGTACGAAGGCCAGCCGCGACGGGGCCTCCAGGGGATCCCGGTCCCGGTCCCCGAGCGCCAGGTGCAGCGCGTGCACGCGCTCGCGCAGCGCGGGGTCGGCCAGCAGCGGCGCGTCCACGGCCGCTCCGGTCAGCCGTTCCGGCAGTACCGAGGTGTCCAGGTACAGGACGCGCTTGCGGAAGCCCGCCTCGGTCACGGTCCGCCCGTCGTGGACCACGCCGGGCGGCAGCAGGACCACCGCGTCCGAGACCCCGGCGCCGTGCCGCTCCCGGTCGAGGGCGAAGTCCACCCGTCCGCCGTCCACGATCATCAGCGCCCAGGTGTCGTGCACGTGGGCCGGGTACGCGTGCTCGGTGAAGCGGGCGTGGAAGACCTCGGCGATGCCCGGCACCGGCGGCCGCCAGGCACTGACGGTGCTGAGCGGACGTATCGCGGCCATGTCAGGAACGTACAAGACCCGCCGCGCACGCGCCGCCAGGCTGTCCGCATGACGACACAGAAGATCGACATCGCCGGCAGGCTGGCCGGTTTCACCGAGCACTGGGCGCCGCGCCGCATCGCCCGCGTCAACGACTACGAGGTCAAGGTCGCCAAGGTCCGGGGCGAGTTCGTGTGGCACAGCCACGAGGACACCGACGAGCTCTTCCTCGTCGTGGCCGGAACCCTGACGATCCGCCTGCGGGACGGGGACGGGGACGTGGTCCTGGGCCCCGGCGAGATGTACGTCGTCCCGCGCGGGACGGAACACTGCCCGGCCGCGGACGAGGAGGCCCACATCCTGCTCTTCGAACCGTCCGGCACCACCAACACGGGCACCGCGGGCGGTACCCGCACCCGGGAGCCGGTGGACGCGTAGCCCGCCCGGCCCCGCGGTCGCGGCGGTCAGGCCTGGGGGGAGCGGGCGTCGTAGCGGGCGAAGTTGCGCCAGCGCAGGGCGAGCAGGCCCACCAGCAGCACGCAGGCCAGGCCTCCGCCGGTGACGGCGACGGCGGGCGAGGTCAGGTCGGCGGCGGTCCCGGCGAGGAAGTCCCCGAGCCGGGGCCCGCCCGCGACGACCACGATGAAGACGCCCTGCAGCCGCCCGCGCATGTCGTCCGGCGTGGCCGCCTGCAGCATGGTGGTGCGGAACACCATGGAGACCGTGTCCGCGTACCCGGCCAGGGCCAGGAAGAACAGCCCGAGCCAGAGGTTCCGGGTGAGCCCGAAGACCGCGATGGCCAGCCCCCAGGACGCGACCGCCAGCAGGATCGCCAGCCCGTGCCGCCGGACGCGCGCCTGCCAGCCGGAGAACAGCCCGCCCAGCAGCGCTCCGGCGGCGATCGCGGCCACCATCATGCCGACCGTCTTCGCGTCGTCGCCGTACCAGAGCACGGCGATGGCGGGGAACAGCGCCTTCGGCTGCGCCAGCACCATCGCGGCCATGTCGGTGAAGAAGGTCATCCGGATGTTGGGCCGGGTGCCGAGGAAGCGCAGCCCGTCGACGACGGAGGCCCTCCCCCGCACCCCCTCCGCCCGGTCCGGCTTCATCGAGGGCAGCCGCCACATCGCGTAGAGGGCCGCGGTGAAGGTCACGGCGTCGATCAGGTACGCCCACTCGTAGCCGCCGACGGCGACGACCAGTCCGCCCAGCGCGGGACCGACCATCGTGCCGAAGGTCATGGTGACGGAGTTCAGGGCGTTGGCGGCGGGCAGCTGTTCGGCCGGCAGCAGCCTGGGGATCATCGCGGAGCGCGCCGGCCCGGTCAGCGCCCCGCAGACCGCCTGGAGCGCGACGACGGCGTACAGGAACCACACCCGGTGGAAGCCGAGCAGCGCGGCCGCCGCGAGCGCGACGGACAGCACCGCGGCGCCGAGTGAGCTGTAGAGGCCGAGCTTGCGCCGGTCGACGGTGTCGGCGATGGCACCGCCGTACAGGCCGAAGACGACGAGCGGGACGAGCGAGAAGAGGCCGACCAGCCCGACCGAGAAGCTGGAGCCGGTGATGTCGTAGACCTGGAGCGAGATCGCGAGGGTGGTCATGGCCTGGCCGACCCAGGAGATGGTCCCGCCGATCCACAGCCGCTGGTAGTCGGCGGAGGTGCGCAGGGGGGTGAGGTCGGCGAATATGCGCCGTCTCGGAGCGGTCGGAGCGGTCGTACGAGTCACATCGGATGATAACCAGCGGCCCGTCGCCGGTCCGCGGGGTTTTCCGGCCCTTTCACACAGGGGCAACAGTCGCCCCACCCTGCTCCGGGCTCCCGGCGCAGGTGGGCCGTTGCCGCTAACTCGCCACTATCACCGCACATTTGACTGAATCGACGTGCGCTCCTCGCCTCTCGTTCAGCTCATGATGAAAAGACTCGTATGTCCAGGGAGGCGTAGTGATCGAACCTGGCAACAGCACCACGAGCACCGGTACGACGCAGAACACGGTGCGCCCCACCGTGCCCCCCACCATGCCGCTCACCGTCGGGGTCGAGGAGGAGTTCCTCCTCGTCGACGCCCGCACCCTCCGGGTGGTCCCGGCCGCCCCGCAGGTCCTGGCGACGGCCGGCGGGCTGCCGGGCGAGATGCACCCCGAGGGCACCCGCTACCAGGTGGAGATATCCACCCCGATCGCCGATTCGGCGGCCTCGCTGCGCGCCGAACTCGCCGAGCTGCGGCGCAGCTTGGGCCGGGCCGCCCGTGCCCACGGCTGCCGGCTGCTGGCCGCGCCCTCACCGGTCGTCGCCGTGGAGGGGCCGCTGCACCTGACCGACGACCTGCCGCGCCAGCGCGAGCAGCACCGCCGCTTCGGCGCGCTCACCGACACCCTGGTCAGCTGCGGCCGCCACATCCACGTCGGCACCCTCGACGTGGACACGGCGGTGGCGGTGTCCAACCGGATCAGACCGTGGCTGCCCACCCTGATGGCGCTGGCCGCCAACTCGCCGTTCTGGGGCGGCCGCGACACCGGTCACTCCAGCTGGCGGGCGATGGCCTGGTCCGGCTGGCCCTCGGCGGGCCCGCCCCCGCACTTCACGTCCACGGCCCACTTCCGGCGCTCCGTGCAGACCCTGCTCGGCTCCGGGGCGGCCCTGGACACCAAGATGGTCTACTGGGACCTCCGACCCTCCGGGCACTGGCCGACGCTGGAGCTCCGCGCGCCGGACATGTCCCCGGACGTCGACTCGGCGGTCCTCCAGGCGGAGCTGGCCCGCGCACTGGTGGCCACGGCGCTGCGCGAGAGCGCCGAGCGGCGCCCGGAGCCGGCCGTACGGGACGACGTCCTGCGCCTCGCGCGCTGGCGTGCGGCCCACGACGGCCTGGAGGGCTTCGGCCTCGACCCGTACACGGGCACGGAACTCCCGGCGGCCGACCTCGCGGAGGCCCTGCTGGACCTGGTCGCCCCGGAACTGGCCGCCGCCGGCGACCTGGACCACGCCGCCAAGACCATGGCCGGGCTCCTGCGCGACGGCTCGGGCGCCCACCGCCAGCGCGCGGCCTACGCCCGCCGCCAGGACCTGACGGACGTACTGCGCCACCTCGTGGACGAAACGGAGGACTTCTGATCCACCCGGCTCCCCGTCCCCCGGCACCCTTCGGCCGGCGGTACGGGGAGTTCTGCGTACTCGCCGGCAGAGGCGTACGGCTCAGGCGGCTGCGCGCACTCGGTTTCGCCAGGCCGTGGGACGACCTCTCCGGCACGCCAGGGGGGTGAGCCGGCAGATCGAACCGCTTGCCGAATAGCAAGAAATATGGGCATTTGCACTAGATTCCTCTTTCAGTGGGCCGGCGAGGCGTCGGCTCTGCCAGCTGGGAAGTGGGGCCTGGTGAAGCCGTCGAATGAGCCGTCCGGGGGCGGGCGGGAGGCGCGTGAGCCGCCCTTGCGGGACATGGCCCTGACGGTGTTCCGGCTCGCCTCCGACAGCGGAACCGCCACCTCGGCCCCGGCGCCACGGAACTCCGGCGGCGCGTTCACGGGGCCGCCCTCGAAGCTGCGGCGCTTGCCTGCGCACCGTTCGCGGTCAACCGCGCCGGCCCCCTGCTGAGCCTCCCGTGCGGGATCACCGGATTCAAGGTCGAGGAGACCGGCCCGACCGGGAAGGCGCCCGTCCGGATCCTCCGCCGCCCCACAGCCAGCGCCGCAACGGCCCGAACGCGCAGACGAGGTATGCCCATGCCCCACCAGGACAGCAGTAGCGAAGCCGCTCCCGGCGGCCCTTCACCGGCGGTCAAGCTCAGTCTGCTCACGCTCACCGCGATGGTCGTCGGCTCCATGGTCGGCGCGGGCGTCTTCTCGCTGCCCGGGCGCTTCGCCCAAGAGACCGGCGTCGCGGGCGCGCTCATCGCGTGGGCCGTCGCCGGCACCGGCATGCTCATGCTCGCGTTCGTCTTCCAGGCGCTCGCCGTGCGCCGGCCCGACCTGGACGCCGGCGTGTACGCGTACGCCAAGGCGGGCTTCGGCGAGTACCTGGGCTTCTTCTCCGCCTTCGGCTACTGGGCCAGCGCCTGCGTCGGCAACGTCACCTACTGGGTGCTCATCATGTCGACGATCGGCGCTGTCGCGCCCGCGCTCGGCGACGGCGACACCTTCCTGGCCATCGTCCTGTCGTCCCTCGGCCTGTGGTGCTTCTTCCTGCTCATCCGGCGCGGAGTGAAGGAAGCGGCCGCGATCAACCGGATCGTGACCGCCGCCAAGCTCGTCCCCATCATCGTCTTCATCATCCTGGCGCTCTTTGCCTTCGAGCCGTCCGTCTTCGCCGACAACTGGGGCGGCGCCGACTACGCCGGCTCCCTCTTCAACCAGGTCCGCGGCACCATGCTGGCCACCGTCTTCGTCTTCCTCGGCATCGAGGGCGCCAGCGTGTACTCGCGCCACGCCAAGCGCAGGCAGGACGTGGGACGGGCCACCGTCCTCGGTTTCCTGAGCGTCTTCGCGATCTTCGCCTCGGTCACCATCGTCTCGTACGGCATCCTGCCGATGAGCGAGATCGCCGAACTGCGCCAGCCCTCCATGGCCGGAGTCCTGGAAGCCGCCGTCGGCACCTGGGGCAAGGTCTTCGTCAGCGTCGGCCTCGTCATCTCCGTGCTCGGCGCCTATCTGGCCTGGACCCTGATGGCCGCCGAAGTGCTGTTCGTCGCCGCGAAGGACGAGGACATGCCCCGCTTCCTCGGCCGCTCCAGCGGCGACGACGTCCCCGCGCCCGCCCTCCTGATGACCACGGCCCTCAGCCAGATCGTGCTCGTCGTCACCGCCTTCTCCGACGACGCCTTCAACTTCGCCCTCGACCTCACCAGCGCCCTCAGCCTCATCCCCTTCCTCCTCGCCGCGGGCTTCGCCCTCAAGATCGCGCTGCGCCCCGGGGAGAACCGGGTGGCCGGCACGAGCACCCGGCGCGAACTCGTCGTCGCCGCCGTCGCCACCCTCTACACCGCGTTCCTGCTGTACGCGGCCGGACTCAAGTTCGTCCTCATCTCCTTCATCGTCTACGCCCCCGCCACCTTCCTGTTCGTCAAAGCCCGCCGGGAGCAGGGCCGGCGTCTCTTCTCGCCCCGGGAGACGGTCATCTGCGCCGTCTCCGTGGCCGGTGCCGTCGTCGGCATCGTCGCCCTCGCCGCCGGCTGGATCGAGCTCTGACCGGCCACGGCCCCGCCGTCCCCCTCCTCGACCCCCTTCCGGAAAGGCCAGTGATGAACTCCGACAGTCCCGCCGCGAAGCCCGCCCTCGGCGTCCACTCCGAGGTCGGCCGGCTCCGCAAGGTCCTCGTCTGCTCGCCGGGCCTCGCCCACCGCCGACTGACCCCGACCAACTCCGACGACCTCCTCTTCGACGACGTCATGTGGGTGGAGAACGCCCAGCGCGACCACGCCGACTTCGTCAACAAACTGGTCCAGCGCGGTGTCGAGGTCATCGAGCTGAACAACCTGCTCACCGAGACCATGGCCATCCCCGAGGCGAAGAGCTGGCTGCTCGACCGCAAGATCGTGCCCAACGAGGTCGGCCTGGGCCTGGTCGACGACACCCGCGCCTTCCTGGACTCGATCGCACCTCGCGCGCTCGCCGAGTACCTGATCGGAGGGCTGTCCACAGCCGACCTCCCCGATGACTTCCGCTCGCCGTACGTGACGCTCGCCCGGGAGGCGACCGGCGCCCGCGAGTACCTGATGCCCCCGCTGCCCAACACCCTCTACACCCGTGACACCACCTGCTGGCTCTACGGCGGCGTCACCCTCAACCCGCTCTACTGGCCCGCCCGGCACGGCGAGACCCTGCTCATGAAGGCGATCTACACCCACCACCCCGACTTCAAGGACGCCGCCGTGTGGTGGGGCGACCCCGAACAGGACTGGGGCCAGGCCACGTTCGAAGGCGGCGACATCATGCCCGTCGGCAACGGCGTCGTCCTCATGGGCATGAGCGAACGCACCTCCCGGCAGGCCATCACGCAGGTCGCCCGCGCCCTCTTCGAGAACGGCGCCGCCCACCACGTCATCGTCGCCGGCATGCCCAAGCTGCGCTCCGCCATGCACCTCGACACCGTCTTCACCTTCGCCGACCGCGACGTCGTCACGCTCTACCCGAAGATCATGGACGCGGTGCACACCTTCTCCCTGCGCCCCGGCGACACGGCCGCAGGCATCGAGATCACGGACGAGGGCGGCACCGCCTTCACGGACGTCGTCGCCAAAGCCCTCGGACTGCCGGGGCTGCGCGTCATCGAGACCGGCGGCGACGTCTACGCCTCCGAGCGTCAGCAGTGGGACAGCGGCAACAACGCCGTCGCCCTGGAGCCGGGCGTGGTCTTCACCTACGACCGCAACACCCAGACCAACACGCTGCTGCGCAAGGCCGGCATCGAGGTCATCACCATCGTGGGCGCGGAGCTGGGCCGCGGACGCGGCGGCGGCCACTGCATGACCTGCCCCCTCGTCCGCGACCCGGTCGACTTCTGACCCGCACCACGACCGCCCCGGGGCCCGTCGGAGCGTCGGGCGCGTACGTCTCGCTGCTGCACGTGCGCGAGACCACCGGCCGCCTCACTCGCGCCGCTCCGTCGCCGTGATCAGCCCGAGACGGCCGGCCTGCGTTTCCGGGTGGTTCCCGGCCAAAGGCTTGAGCTCGGCTCGCCTGAGGGCGCCACAGCCCCCGGAAACGCCGAAGCCGCAGGTGCGATCGTTTCTGCACCTGCGGCTCGCAGTGGGGCGGGTGGGACTCGAACCCACGGCCGACGGATTATGAGTCCGCTGCTCTAACCGGCTGAGCTACCGCCCCTTCACGGCGTGGCGCGTACATCTGTGCGCGCCGTCTGCCGCAGCATAGCCGCTCATACGATCTCCTGCTTCGGATGCCTCGCATGATCGGCTTCGCCTGTCCAGAGAGACCGCGCTGAGGCCTGCCCGGTTCCCGGAAAGGCGGACAAAGAAAGAAGAGGGCCCCGTAGGACCCTCTTCTCTTCCTGCTCCCCCGGCTGGACTCGAACCAGCAACCCTCCGGTTAACAGCCGAATGCTCTGCCAATTGAGCTACAGGGGACTGCGCTCCCCCGACTGGACTCGAACCAGTAACCTGCCGGTTAACAGCCGGCTGCTCTGCCAATTGAGCTACAGGGGATTGCTGCGGTGCATCGAACAGCCCACCTCCGGCCTTGCCGGGGGGCGAGCGCCCGTTGCGAGACATAGATTAGCGCAAGCAGGGGGGTGCTCCGCCAATCGGTATCGCCAGCGGGCCGGGCACCACACGACGAAGGGTGACAGGCATGCGGTACAAGGTCACGTTCGTGGTCGGACTGGCCCTCGGGTACGTGCTCGGGACGCGGGCCGGGCGCGAGCGCTACGAGCAGCTGAAGAAGTCCGCCCGCCAGATCGCGCAGAACCCGGCGGTGCGCAACGCCGCCGAGACCGCGGGCCACACCGGGCGCGAGTACGCCGGAAAGGCCTTCTCCGTGGTGAGCGAGAAGGTCGGCGACGCCGTACCGGACTCCCTCGCCGGACGGGTGCGCGGACTGCGCGGCCGCAGCGGCGGCCCGGCCGCCGACGACGACTGGGGCACCAGCAACACCTGACGCCCCACCGGCCGTGCCCGGAGCCCCTGGGACCCATGAGGTTTCAGGGGCTCCGGGACGGTCAGGACCGGCCCCGCGTGCGGCAGAATTCTCCGCATGGGGATAGTCGCCGGGCTGGACAGCTCTTCCGCCTTCACACGCATCGTCGTCTGTGACACCGAAACCGGCGCCGTGCTGCGCCAGGGGTACGCGCCCCATCCGCAGCCCGTGGGCGAACCCGACGGCGCCAGCCCCCACGAGACCGATCCGCAGGCCTGGCTGCTCTCGCTCGGCGAGGCCGCCGGCGGCGGGATCCTGGAGGGGGTCCAGGCCATCGGGGTGTCCGCGCAGCAGCACGGCCTGCTGCCGCTGGACCCGCAGGGCGCCCTCGTGCGCCCGGCCCTCGTCGGCAACGACAAGCGCGGCCAGGTCGCGGCCGCCGACCTCACGGAGGCCCTCGGCGGGCGGCACGCCTGGGCCGAGGCGGTGGGCTCGGTCCCGCACTCCGCCCAGCCCGTCGCGAAGCTGGCCTGGCTGGCCCGCACCGAGCCCGAGGCGGCCCGGCGGGTCGCCGTGCTGATGTCCCCGCACGACTGGCTGGTCTGGCAGCTGCTGGGCCGCCCGGCCCGCCGTACCACCGACCGCGGCGGCGCCTCCGGAACCGGCTACTGGTCGGCGGCCGCCGGTGCCTGGCGGCCCGACCTGGTCGAGCTGGCGCTCGGCCACCGGGCGCTGCTGCCCGAGGTTCTCGGCCCGGCCGACGCGGCCGGGACCACGCCGGAGGGGCTGCTGATCTCCGCCGGTACCGGCGAGACGATGGCCGCGGCCCTCGGCCTGGGGCTGGGCCCGGGCGACGCGGTGGTCTCGCTGGGCGCCTCCGGTTCCGTGATGGCGGTGCACCACGAGGCGCTGTCGGAGCCGGGTGGGCTGATCACCTCCCTGGCCGACGCCACCGGCATGCACCTGCCCGTGGTGAACACCTCGAACGCCGTACGGGCCCTGCGCGGCACCGCCGAGCTGCTCGGCACCGACCTGGAGGGGCTGTCCGACCTCGCGCTGAAGTCGACGCCGGGCGCGCACGGCCTCGTGCTCCTGCCGTACCTGGAGGGCGAGCGGACGCCGAACCTGCCGCACTCCGCCGGCACCCTCACCGGGCTGCGCCGGGACTCGATGAAGCCGGAGCACCTGGCCCGGGCCGCCTTCGAGGGCATGCTGTGCGGCCTGGTGGACGCCCTGGACGTGCTGCGCTCGCGCGGGGTCGAGATCCGCCGGGTGTTCCTGCTGGGCGCGGCCGCGGAGCTGCCGGCCGTGCAGGCCGCGGCCCCCGGGCTGTTCGGGACGCAGATCGTCGTGCCGGCGCCGGCGGACTACGCGGCGCTGGGCGCGGCCCGCCAGGCCGCCTGGGCCCTCGGTGTGGCGCAGGGCACGCTGGCCCCGCACACCCCGCCGGTCTGGCCGTCCCCCGCGGCGCAGGTCTTCGAGCCGGGCGAGGACTTCCCGGCCTGGCAGGGCGTGCGCCAGCAGTACATCGCGACGCGGGAGCAGATCCACCCCGGGGCGTTCTGACCGGGCGGCCGCGGGGGTCGTAGGACCCCCGCGGCGCGGCTGGTCCTTTTGACCGGCCTTTGCGAAATCCGGTGGGGATCGGTGGGCCGATTGGCCGAAGATGGGTTGAACCCCCTCGATTGCCGACCGGAGCCTGCGCGTGCTCATACGACTTCTGCGGACCCACCTGGGTCCGTACCGGAAACCCATCGCGGCGCTGGTCCTGCTGCAACTGCTGCAGACCAGTGCCAGCCTCTACCTGCCCACACTCAACGCCGACATCATCGACAACGGTGTCGTCAACGGCGACACCGGCTACATCCTGCGCTTCGGCGCGCTGATGCTCGGCGTCTCGCTCGTCCAGCTCGTCTGCAACGTCGGGGCCGTCTACTACGGCGCCCGCACGGCCGCGGCCGTCGGCCGCGACGTCCGCGCCGCCGTCTTCGACCGGGTGCAGAGCTTCTCCGCGCGAGAGCTCGGCCAGTTCGGCGCCCCGTCCCTGATCACCCGTACGACGAACGACGTCCAGCAGGTCCAGATGCTGGTGCTGATGACCTTCACCCTGATGGTCTCGGCGCCGATCATGTGCGTCGGCGGCATCGCCATGGCGCTCTCGCTGGACGTGAAGCTGTCGGGCGTCCTGCTGGCCGTGGTGCCCGTGCTCGGCATATCGGTCGGCGCCATCGTCTTCAGGACGCGGCCGCTGTTCCGCCGGATGCAGGAGCGCCTGGACACCGTGAACCGGGTGCTGCGCGAGCAGATCACCGGCAACCGGGTGATCCGCGCCTTCGTCCGCGACGACTACGAGAAGGACCGCTTCCGCGAGGCCAACGCCGACCTCACCGGGGTCTCGCTGGCCGCGGGCAAGCTGCTCGCCCTCATGTTCCCCACGGTGATCGTGGTCGTGAACATCTCCAGCGTCGCCGTCATCTGGTTCGGTGCGATGCGCGTCGACAGCGGCGGCATGGAGATCGGCCAGCTGACGGCCTTCCTCGCCTATCTGATGCAGATCGTCATGTCCGTGATGATGGCCACCTTCATGTTCATGATGGTGCCCCGCGCCGAGGTCTGTGCCGAACGCATCCAGGAGGTGCTGGACACCGAGTCCAGCGTCGTCCCGCCCGCCGACCCGGTGCGCGAACTCACCCGCAGCGGGCTCCTGGAGCTGCGCGGCGCCGACTTCCGCTACCCGGGCGCCGAGGCACCGGTCCTGCGCGGCGTGGACCTGGTGGCCCGCCCGGGCGAGACCACAGCGGTGATCGGCTCCACCGGAAGCGGCAAGTCCACCCTGCTCGGCCTGGTCCCGCGGCTGTTCGACGCGACCGGTGGCGAGGTGCTGGTCGACGGGGAGGACGTGCGCGGACTCGACCCCGAACTGCTGGCGAAGACGGTGGGCATGGTCCCGCAGAAGCCGTACCTGTTCTCCGGCACCATCGCCTCCAACCTGCGCTACGGGCGCCCGGACGCCAGCGACGAAGAGCTGTGGCGGGCCCTGGAGGTGGCCCAGGCCAAGGAGTTCGTCTCTGAGCTGGCGGGCGGCCTGGAGGCCCCCGTCACCCAGGGCGGAACCAACGTCTCCGGCGGCCAGCGCCAGCGTCTGGCCATCGCCCGCACGCTCGTGCAGCGCCCGGAGATCTATCTCTTCGACGACTCCTTCTCGGCCTTGGACTACGCGACGGACGCGGCGCTGCGCGCGGCGCTGGCCCGCGAGACCGAGGACGCGACGGTGGTCATCGTCGCCCAGCGGGTCGCCACGATCCGCGACGCCGACCGGATCATCGTCCTGGACGAGGGGCAGGTCGTGGGCGAGGGACGCCACCACGAGCTGATGGCCGGCAACGAGACCTACCGGGAGATCGTGCTCTCCCAGCTGACGGAGGCGGAGGCCGCATGAGCGGGCCCGGAGGACGGATGATGATGGGGCCGGCCCAGCGGTCCCTGGATTTCAAGGGGTCGGGCAAGCGGCTGCTGGGCCAGATCGCACAGGACCGGGCCAAGCTGTGGGGCATGGTCCTGGCCGTCGTCGGCAGTGTCGCCTGCGCGGTCGTCGGACCGAAGATCCTCGGCGAGGCCACCGACCTGGTCTTCGCGGGCATCGTCGGCCGGGAGATGCCGGCCGGGCTGACCAAGCAGCAGGCGCTGGACGGGATGCGCGCCCGGGGCGAGTCGGGCATGGCGGACATGCTGTCCGGCACCGACTTCACCCCGGGGCAGGGCATCGACTTCGGCGCGGTCGGGGTCGTGGCGATCTGGGCGCTGGTGGTCTTCACCCTGGCGGGCCTGCTGATGCTGGTCGCGACCCGGCTGTCCAACCACGTCATGAACGGCACCCTCTACCGGATGCGCGAGGAGCTCCAGGCGAAGCTGTCGCGGCTGCCGCTGTCGTACTTCGACCAGCAGAAGCGCGGCGAGGTGCTGAGCCGTGCCACCAACGACATAGACAACATCGGCCAGACGCTGCAGCAGACGATGGGGCAGCTGCTGAACTCGCTGCTGACCATCGTGGGCGTGCTCGCGATGATGTTCTGGATCTCGCCGCTGCTGGCGCTGGTCGCGGTGGGGACCGTACCGGTCTCGGTCTACGTCGCCGCGAAGATCGGCAAGAAGTCGCAGCCGCAGTTCGTGGAGCAGTGGAAGACGACCGGCACGCTCAACGCCCACATCGAGGAGATGTACTCGGGGCACACCCTGGTCAAGGTCTTCGGCCGGCAGAAGGAGTCCGCGGCGCTCTTCGCCGAGCAGAACGAGGCGCTCTACCGGGCCTCGTTCAAGGCGCAGCTGGTCAGCGGCATCATGCAGCCGGTGATGTTCTTCATCTCGAACATCAACTACGTGCTGATCGCGGTGGTCGGCGGGCTGCGGGTCGCCTCCGGCACCCTGTCGATCGGTGACGTGCAGGCCTTCATCCAGTACTCGCGGCAGTTCTCGATGCCGCTGACGCAGGTCGCGTCGATGGCGAACCTCGTGCAGTCCGGTGTCGCCTCGGCGGAGCGGGTCTACGAGCTGCTGGACGCCCCGGAGCAGGAGCGCGACGCCGACGTGCCGGAGCGTCCGCAGGAGCTGCGCGGCCAGGTCACCTTCGACAAGGTGGCCTTCCGCTACGAGCCGGACCGGCCGCTGATCGAGAACCTCTCGCTCTCGGTGGACCCGGGCCACACGGTCGCGATCGTCGGCCCGACGGGCGCCGGCAAGACGACCCTGGTGAACCTGCTGATGCGGTTCTACGAGGTCACGGGCGGGGAGATCGCCCTGGACGGGGTGGACATCGCGAAGATGACCCGCGAGGAACTGCGCGGCGGCATCGGCATGGTGCTCCAGGACACCTGGCTGTTCGGCGGCACCATCGCGGAGAACATCGCGTACGGCGCCTCGCGCGAGGTCACGCGCGCCGAGATCGAGGAGGCGGCGCGGGCGGCGCACGCGGACCGGTTCGTCCGGACGCTGCCGGACGGCTACGACACCGTGCTCGACGACGAGGGCTCGGGCGTCAGCGCGGGTGAGAAGCAGTTGATCACCATCGCGCGGGCGTTCCTGTCGGACCCGGTGATCCTGGTCCTCGACGAGGCGACGAGCTCGGTGGACACCCGCACCGAGGTGCTGATCCAGAAGGCGATGGCGCGGCTCGCGCACGGCCGTACGTCCTTCGTGATCGCGCACCGGCTCTCCACGATCCGCGACGCCGACCTGATCCTGGTGATGGAGAGCGGCTCGATCGTGGAACAGGGCACGCACGAGGAGCTGCTGGCGTCGGGCGGCGCCTACGCCCGCCTGTACGCGGCGCAGTTCGCCCAGGCGGTCGCCGAGATCGACTAGGTGCGCCCGGCGGTGGGGGCCCGGGCACGGACCGCGCCCGGGCCCCCACCGCCGTGGTTAGCATGGCGCCATGGCATCGGACGTGGTGATACGCCCTGCTCGGGCGGAGGACGAGCGCGAGATGGTGGAGCTGGTCCGCGCGGCGTGGTCGCGCGTGAGCGAGCCCGGCCCCAGGCGCCCGGCGGACACGGTCCTCTTCGACGAGCGGCATCCCGTGGAGGGCTTCCTCGTCGCGGAACGCGGCGGGCGCGTCGTCGGGTACGCCGCCCAGGCCCCGGCGAGCCCGCTCGAAACGAACCGGCACGTCCGGCACCTCCAAGGACTGGCGGTCCTCGAATCCGCCCGCGGCCTCGGAGTCGGCCGGGCCCTGGTCGAGGCCGTCTGCGCCGCCGCCCGGGCCGCCGGTGCCCGCCGGATGACCCTGCGCGTGCTCGGGCACAACGAGCCGGCGCAGCGGTTGTACCGGCGCTGCGGCTTCACGGTGGTCGGTGTGCTGCCCGAGGAGTTCCTGCTGGACGGGGTGTACGTCGACGACGTGTGGATGAGCCGGAGCCTGGGCGAGCCGGACGGACCCGCGCAGCCGCAGCCGTAGCCGGTGCGGGGCGACGCGGTGGGGCGACGGGGTGGGGCTCCCGACGGTTCGCCCCCCCTTCGGCCGCGCTTCTTCCGCCGGTCCGTCAGTCGAGGTAGCCGCGCAGCTGGTCGGCGAAGGCGTGGTCGCGCAGCTTGTTGAGGGTCTTGGACTCGATCTGGCGGATCCGCTCGCGCGTCACGCCGAAGATCCGGCCGATCTCCTCCAGGGTGCGCGGCCGCCCGTCGGCGAGCCCGTACCGCAACTGCACCACCTTGCGCTCGCGTTCACCGAGGGTCGACAGGACCGCTTCCAGGTGCTCGCGCAGCAGGAAGAAGGCGGCCGACTCCACGGGCGAGGCGGCGTCCCCGTCCTCGATGAGGTCGCCGAGCGCGACGTCGTCCTCCTCGCCGACGGGGGCGTGCAGGGAGACCGGCTCCTGGGCGAGGCGCAGCACTTCCAGGACCCGCTCGGGGGTCAGCTCCAAGTGGACGGCGACCTCTTCGGCGGTGGGCTCGTAGCCGCGCTCCTGGAGCATGCGGCGCTGTACGCGGACGACGCGGTTGATCAGCTCGACGACATGGACGGGCACCCGGATGGTCCGGGCCTGGTCGGCGAGGGCCCGGGACATCGCCTGCCGGATCCACCACGTGGCGTAGGTGGAGAACTTGTACCCGCGGGCGTAGTCGAACTTCTCAACGGCCCGGATCAGCCCGAGGTTCCCCTCCTGGACCAGGTCGAGCATGGTGAGCCCGCGGCCGACGTACCGCTTCGCGACCGAGACGACCAGCCGCAGGTTCGACTCGATGAGGCGGCGTTTGGCCATGCGGCCCATGACGACGAGCCGGTCGAGGTCGACGGCGAGCTGAGAGTCGAGGTCGGGGGTGTTGCCGAGCTTCTCCTCGGCGAACAGCCCGGCTTCGACGCGCCGCGCCAGGTCCACCTCCTCGGCGGCGGTGAGCAGCGGGATCCTGCCTATCTCGCGCAGGTACTGCCGGAACAGGTCGGCGGAGGGTCCCGCTCCGCCCCCGCTCCCGTCGCTGTCCCGCCTGCGCTGCACAGGCACCGGCTCGATCAGCTCCAGTACCTCGGGCTCTTCGTCCACGGCTTTGGCCTCCGAGGACTCGCTCGCGTTCACGGTCAGGGTCCGGGTCTGCACGGGGGCGACCTCCAGGGCTCCGAGGACGGGGGCACCGCATTCAGTGTGGGGTAAGACACATCGCTGCCACGAGGGGCGTGCGAGCACTTTCTGAGTCCGGCGCGTGACCGATGGTTACCCCCTGCCGGGAACCCCGATGCGGATCGGACGCATGTCCGAGATGATCGGCTCCATGCGCGAGTACGAAACCCACGTGACGGTGCGCTGCGCGGACGCGGCGGAGCCGGTGCGGCTCAACACCTGGGCAGCGGCAAGGGAGTTGGAGGTGACGCACGTCGAGCCGGAGCGGGGGCGGGCGGTGTGGCGGCCGGTGCTGACCCTGCCGGACCGCACGGGCCACGAGCGGCTGGTGCCGCGGCTGCGGGCCGACGGCTTCGATCCGGTGCGGGTCGAGGTGACGACGGTCCCCTGGACCAGGGACCTCCCGGGACCGGGCGGCGGCCACTTCGAGCACCACCTCCCGGTGCTGCTGCCCGCGGACTTCGACCGCACGGCGCTGGAGGCCCTGGCGGCCCCGCACGGGGCGCACCTGTCGCGGAGCGTGCGCCGGGTGGGGGGCGGGTACTGGCAGGTGCGGTGCGTGAGCCAGCGGTGGAGCGGCGCGGCGGGGGCGGCCGGTGCGGGTGCGGCCTTCGACGCGCTGGTCCGGGAGCTCGACTCGGCCGGGTACGAAGTGGACACCGGGAAGCGGCAGTTCGTGCTGTACGACCGCGACCTGTCGGTGGACGACGGCAGACTCGGGCAGGACGTGGACGCCTAGGCCGGTTCGACGCGGACCGCGCAGACCTTGAACTCCGGCATGCGGGAGGTGGGGTCGAGGGCCGGGTTGGTCAGGGTGTTGGCGCGGCCCTCGCCCGGCCAGTGGAAGGGCATGAAGACCGTGTCCGCGCGGATGGCGTCCGTGATGCGCGCCGGGGCCACCGCGCGGCCGCGGCGGGAGGTGACCGCCAGCGGGCTGCCGTCGACGGCGCCGAGGCGGGCGGCGAGGCGGGGGTGGAGTTCGACGAAGGGTCCGGGGGCGGCGTCGTTGAGTTCGTCCACCCGGCGGGTCTGGGCGCCGGACTGGTACTGGGCGACGACGCGGCCGGTGGTGAGCAGGAGCGGGTAGTCCGCGTCGGGGACCTCGGCGGCGTCGCGGTGGGCGACGGGTACGAAGCGGGCCCGGCCGTCCTCGGTGGCGAACCGGTCCAGGAAGAGGCGCTCGGTGCCGGACGTGCCTTCGGGGCAGGGCCAGAAGACGCCCTGTTCGGCCCGGATGCGGGCGTAGGTGATACCCGAGTAGTCCGCAGGGCCGCCGGCCGAGGCGCGGCGCAGTTCGTCGAAGACCTCCTCGGGGTCGGTGGGGAAGCCCTTCTCGACGCCGAGGCGCGCGGCGAGCCCGTGCAGGACCTCCAGGTCGCTGCGGACGCCCGGGGGCGGGGTGAGGGCGCGGCGGCGCAGCAGGACGCGGCCCTCCAGGTTGGTGGTGGTGCCGGTCTCCTCGGCCCACTGGGTGACGGGGAGGACGACGTCGGCGAGGGCGGCCGTCTCGGAGAGGACGACGTCGGCCACGGCGAGGAAGTCCAGTGAGCGGATCCGGTCCTCGACGTGTGCGGCTCGCGGTGCCGAGACCACCGGGTTGGAGCCCATCAGGAGGAGGGACTTCACGTCGGTGCCGAGGGCGTCGAGGAGTTCGTAGGCGCTGCGGCCGGGGCCGGGGAGGCTGTCGGGGTCGACGCCCCAGACCCCGGCGACGTGCGCCCGCGCGGCCGGGTCGGTGAGCTTGCGGTAGCCGGGGAGCTGGTCGGCCTTCTGCCCGTGCTCGCGGCCGCCCTGGCCGTTGCCCTGGCCGGTGAGGCAGCCGTAGCCGGAGAGGGGGCGGCCGGCCCGGCCGGTGGCCAGGCACAGGTTGATCCAGGCGCCGACGGTGTCGGTGCCCTTGGACTGCTGCTCCGGGCCCCGGGCGGTGAGCACCATCGCGGACTCGGGGGCGCAGAAGAGGCCGACCGCCTCGCGCAGGGCGGGGACGGGGACGCCGGTGATGCGTTCCACCAGCTCGGGCCAGTGGGCCATGGCGGCGGCCCGGGCCTCCTCCCAGCCGGTGGTGCGGGAGGCGATGAACTCCTCGTCGGTGCGGCCCTCGGCGACGACCAGGTGCAGGAGGCCGAGGGCGAGGGCGAGGTCGGTGCCGGGGCGCGGGGCCAGGTGCAGGTCGGCCTGTTCGGCGGTGCGGGTGCGGCGCGGGTCGATGACGACGAGGGTGCCGCCGTTGGCCTTGAGCTCGGTGAGGAAGCGCAGGGCGGGCGGCATGGTCTCGGCCAGGTTCGAGCCGACGAGGATCACGCAGCCGGTGCGGGGGACGTCCGCCAGCGGGAAGGGCAGGCCGCGGTCGAGCCCGAAGGCCTTCTGGTGCGCGGCGGCGGCCGAGGACATGCAGAAGCGGCCGTTGTAGTCGATCTGCGAGGTGCGCAGCGCGACGCGGGCGAACTTGCCGAGCGCGTAGGCCTTCTCGTTGGTGAGCCCGCCGCCGCCGAAGACGCCGACGGCGTCCGGTCCGTGCGCGCGGGCCGTGCGGGCCAGGCCCGCGGCGACGGCGTCCAGGGCCTCCTCCCAGGTGGCGGGTTCGAGCCGCCCTGCGTGGGTGCGGACGAGCGGCTCGGTCAGGCGCACCCGGGAGGAGAGCACGGCGGGAGCGGTGCGGCCCTTGCCGCACAGCGCGCCCCGGTTGACCGGGAAGTCGGCGCGCTCCTCCACCGCCACGCCCGCACCGCCGGGTTCGGGGCGCAGGTTCATCCCGCACTGCAGCGCGCAGTAGGGGCAGTGGGTGGCGGTGGCGGCGGTTGCTCCCGGGGTGTGCATGCGGTCCAGCGTGCGTCGGCGGTGTTACACGGGCCGCCGCCCCCGGTTACACCTCCCGTACGGGTCCCTCAGCACCGCCCGCCCCCACCGGTGAGGCGCCCGCCGCCGCGCGCCGCATGGCGGGGCGGTCGATGATCTCGACGTACACGATCCGCCGATCGACGACGTCGAGGTTGAGGAGGCCGCGCTCCGGGAGGAGGCACACCATGCGGTGTCCCGGCCCGTAGGGCCGGCCCGGGGGGTGGTCGTGGGTGTGCAGGCTCTGGCAGAAGTCGTCGCCGCAGCCGCACTCGGCCACCAGCCGGAGGTCGTGGGCGCAGATGGCGAGGTCGCGTTCGCCCTCCTCCTCCAGCAACCGCACGAGTTCGGCCGTCAGGTCGGGGAAGACGTCGCGGACGAGGGGTGCGTCCTGGTCCTGGGTCACGGCACGCACCGTAGCCCGGCGGCCCCGGCGGGGGCACACGGATTTACGCGCGCCCCCGGGCGGCGCCTCAGGGACCCATAGACCCCCGACACCCCGCGGCCCCGCGGCGAGGCGCCCGCGGCCCGGCCGGGTCAGCGGGACGTCAGGTGTTTTACCGTCAGGCCCGCGGTCCAGCCGCCGTCCACCGCCAGCTCGGCGCCCGTCATGTACGCGGCGGAGTCGGAGAGGAGGAACGCGACCGCGGCGGCCACCTCCTCGGGGACGCCGACGCGGCCCATGGGGGCGCCCGGGTAGTTGCCCTCGCCCGCCTGGATGCCGACCGGGGCGGTCATCGGGGTCAGGGTCATGCCGGGATGCACGGAGTTGACGCGGATCCCCGCCTCGGCGAGCTCCACCGCGCCGATCTTCGACAGGCCGCGCACACCCCACTTGGAGGCGCCGTAGCCGGCGGTGAGCGCGAGCCCGGTGAGACCGGCGGCGGAGGAGATGTTGACGATGGATCCGCCGCCGTTCGCACGGAGCAGCGGGATCGCGGCCTTGATCCCGATGAACACGCCGACCAGGTTGATCTCGACGACGCGGCGGAAGCTCTCGACGCTCTCGTGCTCCAGCAGTTGGCCGGAGGCTATGCCCGCGTTGTTCACGAGGCCGTCGATCCGGCCGAACTCGGCGACCGCGTGGTCCAGCGCCGCCGCCCAGTCGTCCTCGCTCGTCACGTCGTGCCGGATGAAGCGTGCCGCGCCGGCCAGCTTCGCGGCCGTCTCGGCGCCCTCCTCCTCCAGCACGTCGGTGATCAGCACCCGGCCCCCGCCGTCCACCACGGCCTGCGCCGTCGCGGCGCCCAGACCTCGGGCTCCGCCGGTGACGACGACGACCTTGCCGCTCAGATCCACTGCTCCAGCCACGGTTCCACACCCCTGACGCTCGTACCGACCGATCCGGCATATGACTAATCGGCATATGCAGCGGTGCGTCAGTCTGCCAGAGCCGCCAGGGCCCGCGTCACCCCTTCCTCCTTCGGCCCCAGGAAACGCGGGGAGGGCTTGAGGGCGGCGTCCACCGCCGCCTTGCCCGATGCGAAGAACTCGCGCGCCTGGCCGTAGTACCAGGTGGCGTCGTGCACGTCGGCCACGCCGACCCCGTACGACTCCAGGCCCGCCGCCTGGCACAGGGCGACGGCCCTGCGTATGTGGAAGCCCTGGGTGACCAGCACGGCCCGCTCGACCCCGAAGATCTCCTTGGCCCGCACGCAGGAGTCCCAGGTGTCGAAGCCCGCGTAATCGCTGACGATCTGCGCGTCCGGAACCCCGTGTTCGGTCAGGTACCTGCGCATGGCGTCGGGCTCGTCGTACTCCTTGCGGCTGTTGTCCCCGGTGACCAGCACCACTCTGACCTTGCCCGTGCGGTACAGCTCGGCGGCGGCGTCGAGCCGGTCGGCGAGATAAGGGGTGGGCCGCCCCCGCCACAGACCCGCACCGAACACCACCGCCACGTCGGCCGCGGGCGCGTCGGCCGTCGTCCGCAGCCGGTCGGCGGCCGACGCGTGGGTCCACGCCGACGGCAGCAGCGCCAGCACGCAGGCCGCCATGACGGTCTGCACCGCCAGCCGCCTGCCCCGGACTCCCCGCAGCCGGCGCAGCCGCTGCAGCCGCTGCGGCCGACCGGGCCGCCGCCCGTCCGCCACCGCGCGCACCAGGGCACCCGCCCTCGCCCGCACCTTCGGCCCCGCCACCGCCCGCGCGCCCGCCCTCGCCCAGCCCTTGATCTCCATGACCGCCCCTCCCGCACACCACCCGCACACACCGTTCGCACACATTGACGATCACCGCCGGGCCCGGAGTTCCGCCACCGCCCCCTTTCACCCGTACGAACGACCGAGTGAGCACCCGGCAAACACCCGTCACCCCGGCGCAACGCACCGGCAATCTGCAGCCCGCAGGATCGGTTCATGACGGAGCCGGTGCACCCTTCCGACAGCCTCTCCCTCCCCTCACTCCCCTCTCTCCCCTCCCTCCCGTTCGGCAGCGCGGCCGAGCTGCTGACCCGGATCACCGCCCAACTCGGCACGCAGCTCAGCGGACTGCGACCGCCCCGCACCCGCACCCCCGGAGACCGCCCATGCAGCAGCCCGCCCTCGTCGCCGTGGCCCACGGCAGCCGCGACCCCCGCGCCCTGCACACCGTCCTCGCCCTCCTCGAACGGGTCCGCGAGCTCCGCCCGCGGCTCGACGTCCGGCTCGGCCACATCGAGCTGAACGAGCCGCTGCTCGACGACACCCTGCGCGCGACGTCCGGCGCGGCCGTACTCGTCCCGCTGCTGCTCGGCCGGGGGTACCACGTCAAACGCGACCTCCCCGCGGCCGCCGCCCGGGCCACCCACCTGCGCACCCGCGTCGCCGCCCCGCTGGGCCCGCACCCGCTGCTCGTCGAGGCCCTGTACGAACGGCTCCTGGAAGCCGGCTGGACACCCGGCACCGCCGTGGTGCTCGCCTCCGCCGGTTCCCGCGACCCGGACTCCGCGGCCGACGCCCGCCGCACCGCCGCGCTGCTCTCCGGCCGCCTCGGCGGTGTCCCCGTGGTACCCGCCCACGCCTCGGCCGTCGCGCCCACCGTCCCCGAGGCCGTCCGGGCCCTCGCCGCCCGCGGCCACCACCGCACGGCCGTGGCCTCGTACTTCACCGCTCCCGGCCGCTTCGCCGCGCAGACCGCCGCGGCCTCGCCCGGCCCCGCGGCCGCCCCGCTGGGCGACCACCCGGCCATGGCCCGCCTGCTGCTGCGCCGCTACGACGAGGCCCTGGGCCGTCCCGCCGCCCTCCTCCGGCCGGAACTCGTCTCCGCCTGATCCCGGTTTGTCAGTCGTTGCGGTTACCGTCTTGTCATGGAAGGCACCGCGCACGCCCCCGCAGACGACCTCTACTCGCCCTACGACCCGGCCGACACCGAGCGCTGGGCCGCCGAGCCCGACAAACGCCCCGGCCGCACCGCCTTCCAGCGCGACCGCGCCCGCGTACTGCACTCCGCCGCGCTGCGCCGCCTCGCAGGCAAGACCCAGGTGGTCACGCCCGGCACGCGCTCCTACGACTGGGACGCCAGCCCCCGCACCCGCCTCACGCACTCCCTGGAGTGCGCCCAGGTCGGACGGGAGCTCGGTGCCGCGCTCGGCTGCGACCCCGACCTCGTCGAAGCCGCCTGCCTCTCGCACGACATGGGCCACCCGCCTTTCGGCCACAACGGCGAGGAGGCGCTCAACGAGTTCGCGAAGGACTGCGGCGGCTTCGAGGGCAACGCGCAGTCGCTGCGCCTGCTGACGCGCCTGGAGCCCAAGCGGTTCGTGCCCGACCCGGCGAGCGGGGAGCCCGTCAGCGTCGGCCTCAACCTCACCCGGGCCTGCCTGGACGCCGCCACCAAGTACCCGTGGGCCCGCGGCGGCCACCCGACCGACCCCGACTCGGTCAAGTTCGGGGCGTACGAGGACGACCTCCCGGTCTTCGAGTGGCTGCGCCGCGGCGCGCCCGCCGACCGCAAGTGCTTCGAGGCCCAGGTCATGGACTGGGCGGACGACGTCGCCTACTCCGTCCACGACTTCGAGGACGGCCTGCACGCCGGGCACCTCGACCCGAACCTGCTCTTCGCCGAGCCCGAGCGGGCGGCGATCTGGCAGGTCGCCATCGGCCGGTACGTCCCCGCCGACACCTCCCCCGACGAGCTGCGGGCCGCCCTCGACCGGCTGATGGAGCAGGAGTGGTGGCCGCACGGGTACGACGGTTCCGCCGTCGCCCAGGCCCGCCTGAAGGACGCCACGAGCCAGCTGATCGGCCGCTTCTGCCTGGCCGCCGAAGGAGCCACCCGGGAGGCGTACGGCTCGGGCCGCCTCACCCGCTACGGCGCCGAACTGGTGGTCCCGCGGGACGCGCGCAACGAGTGCGCGGTCCTCAAGGCGGTCGCCGACCTGTACGTCATGCAGCGCGACGAACAGGAGCGCATCCGAGCCGACCAGCGCATCGTCCTGGCCGAACTGGCCGAGGCGCTCAGCGCCCGCGCACCCGAGGGTCTGGACCCGCAGTTCCGGGCCATCTTCGACGCCGCCGGGGACGACAGGGCCAGGAAGAGGGCCGTGGTCGACCAGATCGCGTGTCTCACCGACGCTTCCGCACGTTCCCTGCACGCACGTCTCACCCGGCGCACCCGACGCGCCGAAGGGTGAGCCGATCGAGCCACTCCCCCTTCACGCGGCAGGCTCAGTGCGGGACGCTCGCATGTGGTCGCATGTGGCGTAGAGGTTATGAGGAGGCATCAGGTGGTCGACGCACACCGGACATTCGTCATCGTCGGCGCAGGGCTCGCCGGGGCGAAGGCGGCCGAAACGCTGAGGTCCGAGGGGTTCACGGGGCGGGTGATCCTGATCGGGGACGAGCGTGACCATCCGTACGAGCGCCCCCCGCTGTCCAAGGGCTACCTGACGGGCAAGGAGGAGCGCGAGAGCGTCTTCGTCCACGAGCCGTCCTGGTACGCGGCCTCCGACATCGAGCTGCACCTCGGGCAGCCGGCCGTCCACCTCGACCGGGAGGCCAAGAGGGTGGTCCTCGGGGACGGCACGGTCGTCCACTACGACAAGCTGCTGCTCGCCACGGGCGCCGAGCCGCGCCGCCTGGACATCCCCGGGACCGGGCTGGCCGGCGTGCACCACCTGCGCCGGCTCGCGCACGCCGAGCGGCTGCGCCACGTGCTGGCGGGCCTCGGCCGGGACAACGGCCACCTGCTGATCGCGGGCGCCGGGTGGATCGGCCTGGAGGTCGCCGCGGCGGCCCGCGGGTACGGCGCCGAGGTGACCGTCGTCGAACCGGAGGCCACCGCGCTGCACGCGGTGCTCGGCCCCGAGATCGGCCGGCTCTTCGGCGACCTGCACGCCGACCACGGGGTGCGCTTCCACTTCGGCGCCCGGCTGACGGAGATCATCGGCCAGGACGGCATGGTGCTGGCCGCCCGGACCGACGACGGCGAGGAGCACCCCGCGCACGCGGTGCTCGCGGCGATCGGGGCCGCGCCGCGGACGGCCCTCGCCGAGACCTCCGGGCTGGCCCTGGTCGACCGGGAGCACGGCGGCGGGATCGCCGTGGACGCCTCGCTGCGCACCTCCGACCCGGACATCCACGCGGTCGGTGACGTGGCGGCGGCCCACCACCCGGCGCTCGGCACCCGGCTGCGGGTCGAGCACTGGGCCAACGCGCTGAACGGCGGCCCGGCCGCCGCCCGCGCGATGCTGGGGCACGACGTCGCCTACGACCGGGTGCCGTACTTCTTCTCGGACCAGTACGACGTGGGCCTGGAGTACTCCGGGTACGCCCCGCCCGGCGGCTACGACCAGGTGCTGATCCGCGGCGACGCCGGCAAGCGGGAGTTCATCGCCTTCTGGCTCTCCGAGGGGCGCGTCCTCGCCGGAATGAACGTGAACGTGTGGGACGTCACCGAGCACATCCAGGCTCTGATCAGGTCAAAGGCGCCCGTGGACCGCGAGGCCCTTTCGGACCCGTCAGTTCCGCTTGCCTCGCTGATCCCGGCGGAGGGGGCCTGACGGGTTTGCCCCCACCCGGCCGTAGACTTCACGGGTGGCAGGACGGATCAATGACGACGACGTGAAGGCGGTACGGGACGCGGTCCCGATCGACGCCGTGGTCTCCGACTACCTCCAGCTGCGCAACGCCGGCGGAGGCAACCTCAAGGGCCTGTGCCCCTTCCACGACGAGAAGTCCCCTTCCTTCCAGGTCAGCCCCAGCAAGGGCCTCTACCACTGCTTCGGCTGCCAGGCGGGCGGGGACACCCTCGACTTCGTCATGAAGATCGACCACCTCTCCTTCTCCGAGGCGGTCGAGCGCCTGGCCGGCCTGGCCGGGATCACCCTGCGCTACGAGGAGGGCGGCTACACCGCCGGCACCAGCGGCCGCGGCGAGCGCATCCGGCTGGTCGAGGCGCACCGGGAAGCCGCCCGGTTCTACGTCGACCAGCTGGACGGCCCCGAGGCCGAGATCGGCCGCAAGTTCCTGGCGGAGCGCGGCTTCGACCAGGCCGCGGCCGCCCACTTCGGCGTCGGCTACAGCCCGGCCGGCTGGGACCACCTGACCCGCTTCCTGCGCGGAAAGGGCTTCACCGACAAGGAACTGATCACCTCCGGGCTCGCCCAGGACAGCCGCAGCGGCAAGCCGATCGACCGCTTCCGCGGCCGCCTGATGTGGCCGATCCGCGACACCAGCGGCGAGGTGGTCGGCTTCGGCGCGCGCAAGCTGCGCGACGACGACAACGGGCCCAAGTACCTGAACACCCCCGAGACGGCGATCTACAAGAAGTCCCAGGTCCTGTACGGCATCGACCTGGCCAAGAAGGAGATCGCCAAGACCTCCCGGGCCGTGGTCGTCGAGGGCTACACGGACGTGATGGCCTGCCACCTGGCGGGCGTCACCACCGCCATCGCGACCTGTGGCACCTCCTTCGGCGGGGACCACATCAAGATCCTCCGCCGCCTGCTGATGGACAACGCCACCGCCGAAGTGATCTTCACCTTCGACGGCGACGCGGCCGGACAGAAGGCGGCCCTGCGGGCCTTCGAGGACGACCAGAAGTTCGCGGCCGAAACCTCGATCACCATCGCCCCCGGCGGGATGGACCCCTGCGACCTGCGCCTCGCGCAGGGCGACGCGGCCGTCGCCGGCCTGGTGGAGGCCCGCACCCCGCTGTTCGAGTTCGCGCTGCGGCACATCGTCTCCCGGCACAACCTGGAGAACCCGGCGGGGCGGGCGGCCGCGCTGGCCGAGGCCGCGCCCGTCGTCGCGAGCATCAAGGACCTCTCGATCCAGCACGAGTCGGCGGTCCAGCTGGCGGGCATGCTCGGCATCCTCGACGAGCAGTTCGTCGTCAAGCGGGTGTCCCAGCTCGCCCGCTGGGCGCGCGAGCGCGGCAACCAGCCGCAGCAGCAGGGCCGGGGCCGCGCCCCGCAGCCCGCCGCCCCCGAGCCGACGCCGCCTTCGGCCGTCGGCGGCGGCCCCGCCCTCAACCTGCGCAGCCCCGCCCACCGCACCGAGCGCGAACTGCTCAAGCTGGCGCTCCAGCGTCCCGCCCTGGTCTCCCCGGCGTTCGACGCCTACGGGATCGACGAGTTCACTGCCCCGCCCTACGCCGCGGTCCGCCAGGCCGTCCAGGACGCGGGCGGCACCTCGCAGGCCGACGACGGCTACCTGGCCCGCGTGCGCGACGCCGCGCCGAACGACACCGTCCGCGCGATGGTCACGGAGCTGGCGGTGGAGGCCATCCACGCCAAGACGGTGGACGAGGTCTACGCCGGGGTCCAGCTCGTCCAGGTCCGACTGCGGGCCGTCGACCGCCGGGTCCTGGAGATCCAGGGCGCCATGACCCGCCTGAGTCCGCAGGCCCCGCCGGAGCAGCACGCCGCCGTCCAGGAAGAGCTGTGGGTGCTCCAGCAGTACGGGCAGCGCCTGCGCAACCGCGGGGCCGAAGGGCTCTAGCCGGCCTTATCCGGGGGGCCGTCCGGACGGCTCGGCCGAGCGGCGCAGCCAGTCGCCCCCGGTGATCTCCGTCCCCCTTTCCCGCAGGTCGCGGGCGATCAGCGGGGACGCCAGGTAGACCCAGGCGCGCACCGGTGTGCCGTCGGGGCGCAGGGCCTCGCGGGCGAACCGGTCGTAGACGTTCCCCGGCCGGCCCGGGCCCTCGTACTCCTCCAGCCGGTCCAGATCGGCCAACAGTTCCCGGTAGGTGCCGGGCTCCGCGGTGATCAGCTCCCCGACGACGGCGGTGCCCGGCCGGTGGACGGCGTACGGATAGCCCGGGCCGTCGTAGAGGACCGCGTCCGGCAGGGTGGCGGGCTCCTCGGAGGCCGTGCGGCCGCGCAGGAACAGGTCGTGGTTGACCTCGCCGGGGCGCAGGGTCCCGTACACGAAGAACGGGAGCTCGCCGGTGGTCGTCTCTCGCGGCCGTTCGACCGATGTCACGGAGCCCTCCCTCGGGTATGGCGCAGCGCTCCGCGGCCGGGCCGAAAGTCCCGACTTCGCTGCACAGCACCACCGTACGCACCGCTGTTACACAACGTCCCGGTGCCCGTGACCCGGGCCGTCTAGCGTCGGATCACACCCCCTCCGACCTCACGGTTCTGCGTCCATGACCCCTTTGTGCCGCCGCTTCGCCGCCGCCCTGCTGTCCCTGTGCGCACTGGCCGCGGGAGGCTGCTGCGCACCCGACGGGGGGCTCGGGGCGGGAACGCCCGCGCCGCCCGTGTCCCCCCAGCCGCATCCCGAACCGCTCTGGCCGGCCTGGACCTCGGCACCGGGCGCCGCGGTGGGCCGTCAGGAACCCGCGCCGACCCCCCTCAAGAACGCCCCCGCGCCCGGCCCCGACGGACTCCTCGGGGTGGACCCGGCGCAGGTGGCGCGCGCCGACCCGCGGATGCGCCCGTACCTCGGCAAGGGCTCCCTCCAGGAGCCGGGACGGGCCGGTATGCGCCCGCCCGTCCACCGGGACCTGACGGGTGACGGGAAGCCGGAGCTGATCGTCGCGGCCGACACGGCGACGGGCCGCTCGGCGCTGAGCGTCTACGCGGTGGCCGGGGACGGCATCGTCTCCGTCCTGTTCACCATCGGACGGCAGCTGGCCGCCGAGACGATCGGCAACGACCTGCTGGTCCGCATCGCCGCCGACGACGGCTCGGAGCAGGCCGTGCGCTACCACTGGGACGGTCACCGGATGACGGTCGTCAACGACGAACGGAGCTTCCGCACGGCGGGCCCCGACTCCGGCGCCGAGGGGACCGCTGCGGCCGCCCGGCCCGCCGTGGGCGGGAGGAAGAGCCCGTGAGGCGGCTCCCGGTGCCGGCGTCCTGGCGCAGGCTGCCGCAGGCCGTCGGCCTGCGCTGGAAGATCGCCGTGCTGCTGGCCGTCGGCTGCTCCCTGGTCGCGGTCGCCATCGGGATCCTGATCCACGGGGCGCGCGCCCGCCAGATCGGCGAGGCGGCGCGGGCGAACGCCACCGCCCAGCTGATCACCGTACGGAAGGTGTACGAGCTGACGGGCCGGCTCGACCGCGAGTACGTCGGCGAGGCCGATGCCCGCATCGACTGCCCGCAGCTGCCCCGCGCGCTGCGGACGGCGGCCCTCGACGGGCAGCGCACCACCTACCTCGACCTGTCCGGAGCGGACCCGGTGGTCTGGGCGGCCCGTCCCGTCGGGAGCGGGCACGTGCTGTCCGTACGTCTGCCGCTGGACGACGAGCGTGCCGAGCTCGCCGAACTGGACGACCGGCTGGTGGCGTACGGGGCTTCGGTCGTGGGACTCGCGGCGCTGGGCGGGGCGCTGCTGGCCAGCCGGCTGAGCAGGGACCTGCGGGCGGCGGCGGAGACGGCCCGCCGGATCAGCGCGGGTGACCTGGACGCGCGCATCGGCCCTTCGGGGCGGCCGGGGGCGCGGGACGAGGTCGCCGAACTGTCCTGGGCGGTCGACACGATGGCGGCCAGTCTGCAGCAGCGGCTGGAGGCGGAGCAGCGGTTCACGGCGGACGTGGCGCACGAGCTGCGCACCCCCCTGACCGGTCTGCACACCGCGGCCGAACTGCTGCCGCCGGGGCGGCCCACGGAGCTGGTCCGGGACCGGGTCGCGGCGCTGCGGACGCTGACCGAGGACCTGCTGGAGGTGGCGCGGCTCGACGCGAACCGGGAGGAGCCGCAGTGGGAGGCGCTCCCGCTGGGGCCGCTGGTGGAGTCGGTCACGCGGCGGTCAGGGGTGGCCGCGGAGGTCCTCGGGGCGTGCGAGCCGGCCCGGGTGCGCACCGACGTGCGGCGGCTGGAGCGGATCCTGGCGAACCTGCTGGCCAACGCCCGGCGGCACGGCGTGGATCCGGTCGTGGTGACGGTCGCCGGTACGGCCGTGACGGTGCGGGACGCGGGGCCGGGCTTCCCGGAGCGGCTGCTGCGGGAGGGGCCGCAGCGGTTCCTCACCGATGCGCCCGAGCGCGGCCAGGGCACGGGCCTGGGTCTGACGATCGCCTTCGGGCAGGCGCAGGTCATCGGTGCGCGGGTCGGGCTCGCCAACCCGCGCGGCGGGGGCGCGGCGGCGACGGTGACGCTCCCGCCCGCCTGACGCGGCGGCCGTCCGGGGCATGGGGTCACCCGGACGGCGCGGGCCGCCCGGATGGCTCCGTCCTCGCCGTGACCTGCGCGAACGAACCGCCGCAGGGCGCGGCGGGGGCATACCTGACGGAACATCAGCAGGCGCACCGCGGGCGGGCCGGGTTTCCTCGGACACACGACCCCGTGTCCTCAGGGAGAGTCCCATGCGCCGACGTACCGCACACGTGCTGACCGCGACCGCGCTGACCGCCGTCGCGTTCACCGGCCCGGTCGCCGGCGCGGTCGCCGCCCCGGGCCTCGGCATGGTGGGCTTCGCCCCCGGGGACTTCGCCGCGCTGGAGGTCTGGCCGAAGTCGGCCGCCCCCGGCGCGACGGTCACCGTGAACACCACCGCCTGCGGCCCGGGAAGCCACGCCGACGGCGATGCCACCACGGTCGGCGGCGGCCGGTTCAAGCTGGTCCCGGGCACCCACAAGGAGGTGGTCGTGGGGCAGTTCCAGGTGGCCCGCGGCACCCGGGCCGGCACCTACGCCATCGGTGCGACGTGCGCGAACGGCAAGTTCGCGACCGGCGACCTGGTGGTCGGCGAACGCGGCCCGCAGGGCCACGTCAACTCCGGGGTGGGCGGTGGCACGGCCACCACGACCGACCCCGCCAAGATCGCGGCGGGAGCGGCCGTACTGGCCGCGACCGCCGTCGGCGGTACCTGGCTCCTGCGTCGCCGGGCGAGCGGCACGCGGAGCTGACGGACGCCCACCGCGGCTCCGGCCGCGGTCCGACCGGTACCGTCCCCCGTCGCCCGCCCCGCGAGGTCCCCCCGTTCGCGGGGCCGGGCGACGGCCAGTCACCTCGGAAGAGAGGCGGAGGGTTTCTTCATGGCCGGCGACTTCCGTCCCACCGCCCGCCACGGGGGACTCGTCGCGCTCGCCGCCTGCATCGGCATCTGGCTCGTGACCAGCGGTTCCCGGGAGCCGGTGGGGCCACCGCTGCCCTCCCCCGCGGAGGCGCTGACCGCCGCCGGGGTCGTCGGCCCCGGTATCGCCCCGCTTCCCGGCTCGCCGCCCGGCCGGATCAGGATCCCCTCCATCCGGGTCGACGCCCCGCTGGTCGGGCTCGGGCTGGACCGGGCCGGTCACCTCGAAGTGCCCCCGCCCGACCGGCGGGACCTCGCCGGCTGGTACCGCGAGGGCACCACCCCGGGCGCCACCGGAACCGCCGTGATCGCCGGGCACGTGGACGACTCCGCCGGCCCGGGGGTCTTCTACCACCTGGGCGCGCTGCGCCGCGGGGCCGCGATCGAGGTCCCGCGCGCGGACGGGCGTACGGCCGTGTTCACGGTCCACGCGGTCGAGGTGCACGACGCCAAGGCCTTCCCCGACACCCGCGTGTACGGCCCTTCACCGCGCGCCGAGCTACGGGTGATCACCTGCGGCGGCGGGTTCTCGCCGCGTACGGGCTACCGCGGCAACGTGGTCGTCTTCGCCCACCTCACCGGGACGTACTGAGCGGCCTCCGGCCGGTCAGCCCCACTGCTCCAGGCCGAGCTTGATCACGAGCGCGCCGACCACGGTCAGCAGCACCCCGCGGACGAACCCGCTGCCCTTCTTGAGCGCCATCCGGGCGCCGATCATGCCGCCGGCCAGGTTGAAGACCGCCATCAGCGCGGCCAGCTGCCACAGCACCATGCCCTGGTAGGCGAACATCGCGAGCGCCCCCGCGTTGGTGCAGCAGTTGACGATCTTGGCGGTGGCGGAGGCGGTGACCAGGTCGAGGTGGAGCAGGGCCGTGAGCGCGAGCACCAGGAAGGTGCCGGTGCCCGGACCGATGAGGCCGTCGTAGAAGCCGATGCCGAGGCCGGCGAGCCCGATGGCGAGCAGCACCCGGGCGCGGCTGACGGGCGAGGTGGAGGGGGCAGTGCCGAAGCCGGGCCGGAAGAGCACGAATCCGGCGACGACCACGAGCACCACCATGATCATCGGGCGGAGCGCGTCCTTGCTGATGCCGCCGGCGAGCGCGGCGCCGCCCATCGATCCGGCGAGCGCCGCCAGGCCGATGCGGACGGCCAGCTTCACGTCCACCGGGGCCTTGCGGACGTACGTCACGGCCGCGCCGGCGGTACCGACGATGGCCACCGCCTTGTTGGTGCCCAGGACGGTGGCGGGGTGCGCGTTGGGCAGGCCCAGCAGGAGCGCGGGCAGGAGCAGCAGGCCGCCGCCGCCCACCACCGCGTCGATCCAGCCCGCCGCCGCGGCCGCCACGCACAGCACGATGATCATGGTCGTTGATATGTCAGGCACGAACCGACCTTATGGAGCTGTCGGTGCACTGACCATTCAATTCCCTGAAACTTGCGCAAAGGTTGAGCTTTGCCGGGCCGGGACCCGGTCCGGAGCCACTGGAGCGGCCGGGTCCACGACCGCCGTGAGCACCGTGGCGGCCAGCACGCCGGCCGCCCCCAGCCCCGCCGCGAGCCGCCCCGCCGGGGGTACGAGGGCCAGCGCGGCCAGAGCGGTCCGCACCGGCGAGGGTCTGCGCGGCTTGCGGTGCCGGGCGGCCGCCGCCGGGGCAGTTGCCGGGGCCGAGACGGGGGCCGGGCCCGGAACTCCGACGGGTACGGACAGGGCGACGTGCAGCGGGTGACGCATGGGCGGGGACTCCTCGGGGGACGCTGGGCGCGGGGACGCGGGGGCATGGATGCGGGAGGGTCGGGCACGGCTGCGGACAGCGGCGGACGGCGGTGCGCGCACCGGGCGCGGCCGGCGCGGCTCAGAAGCTGAAGCACTCCGAGTGGATCCGCCCGGCCGGCACCCCGGCCCGCAGCAGCGCGGCCCGCGTCGCCTCGGCCATCCCCGGCGGCCCGCACAGGTAGACGTCGTGCTCGGCCAGGCCGGGCACAAGCGCGGCCAGCGCCTGCGGGGCCAGCGGGTCGTAGGCGGCGCCCGACGGCCCGAGCAGGTAGTGCAGCCCGGCCCGCCGCTCGGCGGCGATGGCCTCCAGCTCGGCGCGCAGCACCAGGTGCTCCTCGGCGCCGGCCCGGTAGAGCAGGGTGATGTCCCCGGGACCGCCCGGCAGCGTCTCGAACAGGGCCCGCATCGGGGTGATCCCGACCCCGCCCGCGATCAGCAGCACCTTGGTCCGGGTCCGCCGGGCCGCGGTCAGCGCCCCGAACGGCCCGGTGGCGAGGACCCGCGTGCCGGGACGCAGGCGGCGGATGCGGCGGGAGTGGCCGCCGAGCCCCTTCACGGTGATCCGCAGCGTGTCCCCGCGGACCGGCGCGGACAGCGAGAACGGCAGCGCCGTCGGCCACAGCCCCCGCTGCAGGAACCGCCAGCGCAGGAACTGGCCCGGCTCCGCGCGCAGTTCCGCCAGGTGCTCGCCCCGGACGACGACGGAGACGACCCCGGGCCCCTCGAAGCGGACCTCCGCGACCCGCAGCGCGTGCCGCAGGGCCTGCCGTACGGGCACCACGGCGCGGTACCAGACCAGCAGCACGGCCACCAGGGTGTGGGCGAGCGCCCAGAACCAGGCCGCGGCGGCGAGGTCGGGGCCTGCGAGCTGGTGCCCGAAGCCCAGGGCGGCGGCGAGGTATACGAGCAGGTGCACCCCGCGCCAGGTTTCGTACGACATCCGGCGGCGTACGGCCCGGGCGGAGGTCGCACCGACCGCGGCCAGGAGGACGGTCCCGGCCGCGGCGGCGGCTATGGCCGGGTAGCCGAGCAGCTCCCGGACGGCGCGGACCAGATCGGCCCCCGTGTGCACGGCGTACCCCAGCAGGGCGAAGAGCCCGTGCCCGAAGCACAGGAGCAGGACGTGGCGGCCGCCGAACGCGTGCCAGCGGGCGAGCCGGTCGGCGCCGACCCCGTGCTCCACCGCGGGCACCCGGGCCATCAGGAAGAGCAGCACCAGCACCCCGTAGCCGGCGAGCAGACCGGTCAGGTGCGCGGCGGTGGCGAAGAGCGCGTCGGGCCGCGCCGAGGGCCGGACCTGCACCGCCCAGAGCAGGACCACCACCCCCGCCCCGCCCAGGATCCCGCTCCTGACCCGCACCGCCGCATCTCGCATGCGGATCACGCTAAGGGCCCCCGGAGCAGCCGTGATGGCCTTTAAGGCGGCCTTGAGGAAGGCCTCACCGACCCTTAAACCGAGCGCTGAGGCCGGCGTTCCGTCCGGGTAACAGCAGCGATGCGGCGGGGAAACAGCGGCCGCGCACCCTCGAGGCATGACCTCGCAAGAGCATGTGGTGGTGATCGGCGGCGGCCTCGCGGGCCTGCGGCTCGCGGACCGGCTGGGCCCGGCCGCGACGGTGACCGTCCTCGGCGAGGAGTCCCACGTCCCGTACAACAGGGTCCTGCTCGCCGAGGTCCTTGCGGGCAGGTACGCACCGGAGGTGACCGCCCTCCCGGCCCCCGGCCCGGCGCTGCGGCGCGGGGTACGGGCGGTGCGCGTCGACCGGGCCGAGCGGGCGGTGCACTGCGACGACGGCACGGTGGCCCCGTACGACACGCTGGTCCTGGCCACCGGTTCGAACGCGGTGCTCCCGCCGCTGCGCGGGCTGTTCGAGCCCGGGGGGCGGGAGCTCCCGGACGGGGTCCACGCCTTCCGCACGATGGACGACTGCCTGGCCCTCTCGGCGGCCGTGCGCCCCGGGGTACGGGCGGTGGTCATCGGCGGGGGCCTGCTGGGCGTCTCGGCCGCCCGGGCGCTCGCCGCGCGCGGAGCGGTGGTGGTCCTGGCCCAGCAGGGCGAGCGCCTGATGGAACGCCAGCTGGACGCCGACGCCTCCGCCCTGCTCGCGACCCACCTGAGCGGACTCGGCGTGGAGATCCACACCGAATGCCGGGTCCGCGGGCTCGTCACGACGGGCCCGCCCGCGGCCCGGGTCCGGGCGGAGCCCGGGACACGGCGCCGCGCGGACGCTCCGCGCAAGGTCACCCATGTCGAGCTCGCCGACGGCTACCGGCTGGAGGCCGACGTCGTCGTCCTCGCGTGCGGCGTACGCCCCCGCACCGGCCTCGCCCGGGCCGCCGGCCTGGAGGTCCGCACCGGCATCGTGGTCGACGACCACCTGCGCACCGGCGACCCCCGCATCCACGCCATCGGCGACTGCGCCGAGCACGCCGGGCAGGTGTACGGCCTGGCCGGCGCGGCCCTGGAGCAGGCCGACGCCCTCGCCGCCGTCCTCACCGGGGCTCCCGCGCCGTACACCGGCACCCGCGCCCTGACCCGCCTCACCCTCGGCGCGCCCGGTGCCGGTGCCGGTGCCGGCCACCTGGACCTAGCCGCCTTCGGCGAGACCACCCCCCGCCCCGGCGACGACGTGGTCCGCCTCGCCGACGCCACCCGGCGGACCTACCGCAAGGTCGTCCTGCGCGGCGACCTCCTCGTCGGCGGGGTGCTGCTCGGCGAGCTCTCCACGGTGGGCGCCCTCGCCCGCACCTGGGAGGGCGGGGAACCACCGCACGACCTGTTCCACCTGCTCACCGACGACGGAGGCCACTGACATGACCGAGCCCTCGCCCACGATCGTGCTCATCGGGCACGGCATGGTCGGCCAGCGCTACCTCGAAGCGCTCGCCGAGCGCGGGATCACCGCCACGCACCGGATCACCGTGCTCTGCGAGGAGCCCCGGCCCGCCTACGACCGCGTGCACCTGACCTCGTACTTCTCCGGCAGCACCCCCGAGGACCTGTCCCTGACGCCCGCCGGGTTCATGGAGCAGCACGGCATCGCCCTCCACCTCGACGACCCGGCCGAGCACATCGACCGCGCCGCCCGCACCGTCACCTCCCGCTCGGGGCGGGTGTTCCCGTACGACGTGCTGGTCCTGGCCACGGGCAGCTACCCCTTCGTGCCGCCCGTCCCCGGCAAGGACGCGCCCGGCTGCTTCGTCTACCGCACCATCGAGGACCTCCTCGCCATCGAGGAGTACGCGAAGGACAAGAGCACCGGCGCGGTCGTCGGCGGCGGACTGCTCGGACTGGAGGCCGCCGGCGCCCTCCAGGGGCTGGGCCTCGCCGCCCGCATCGTCGAGTTCGCCCCGCGCCTGATGCCCGTCCAGGTCGACGAGGGCGGCGGCGCCGCGCTGCTGCGCACCATCGAGTCCATGGGCCTCACCGTCCACACCGGTGTCGGCACCCAGGAGGTGGTGACCGGCGAGGACGGCCGTGTCAGCGGAATGCGGCTCTCCGACGGCTCGACCGTCGACACCGAACTCGTCGTCTTCTCCGCCGGCGTCCGCCCCCGCGACCAACTGGCCCGCGACGCCGGGCTGGACGTCGGCGAGCGCGGCGGCATCGCGGTCGACGCGCGCTGCCTGACCTCCGACCCGCACGTCTACGCCATAGGCGAGTGCGCCCTCGCCGTCGACGGCCGCGTCTACGGGCTGGTCGCCCCCGGCTACGAGATGGCCGAGACCGCCGCCGACGACCTGCTGGGCCGCGCGAAGGAGTTCACCGGAGCCGACCTGTCCACCAAGCTGAAGCTGCTCGGCGTGGACGTGGCCTCCTTCGGCGACGCCCACGGCACCGCTCCCGACAGCCTCGACGTCGTCTGGTCCGACTCCCGCTCCGGCGTCTACAAGAAGCTGGTGGTCTCCCCCGACGGGGTCCTCCTCGGCGGTGTCCTGGTCGGCGACGCCGACGCCTACGGCCTGCTGCGCCCGCTCACCGGCAGCGTCCCGCCCGTCGCCCCCGAACAGCTGGTCCTGCCCGCGGGCGTCGGCGCGCCCGTCGCGCTCGGCCCGTCCGCCCTGCCCGACCACGCGGTGATCTGCTCCTGCCACAACGTCACGAAGAAGGCCATCACCGCCTGCTCCACCCTGCCCGAGGTCAAGAAGTGCACCAAGGCGGGCACCGGCTGCGGCTCCTGCGTCAAGGTGATCGGACAGCTGCTCCCGGCCGCCGCCGACAAGGGCCTGTGCGGCTGCTTCCCGTACACCCGGGCCGAGCTCTACGAGATCGTCCGCACCCGGCGGCTGACCTCGTACCAGGAGATCCTCGACGGCCACGGCCGCGACGGGGTCCGCGGCGGCGACGGCTGCGAGGTCTGCAAGCCGGCCGTCGGCTCGATCATCGCCTCGCTCGCGGCCACCCTCGGCGCGAGCGGCTACGTCCTGGACGGGGAGCAGGCCGCCCTCCAGGACACCAACGACCACTTCCTCGCGAACATGCAGCGCAACGGCTCGTACTCGGTCGTGCCCCGGATCCCCGGCGGTGAGATCACCCCCGACAAGCTGATCGTGATCGGTGAGGTGGCCCGCGACTTCGGCCTCTACACGAAGATCACCGGCGGGCAGCGGATCGACCTGTTCGGCGCGAGCGTGGACCAGCTCCCGCGGATCTGGGCGCGGCTCGTCGACGCCGGTTTCGAGTCCGGACACGCCTACGGCAAGGCCCTGCGGACCGTGAAGTCCTGCGTGGGGCAGACCTGGTGCCGCTACGGCGTCCAGGACAGCGTGCGGATGGCCATCGACCTGGAGCTGCGCTACCGGGGCCTGCGCGCCCCGCACAAGCTCAAGTCGGCGGTGTCGGGCTGTGCCCGCGAGTGCGCCGAGGCGCAGAGCAAGGACTTCGGGGTCATCGCGACGGCGAGCGGCTGGAACCTCTACGTGGGCGGCAACGGCGGCGCCACCCCGCGCCACGCCGACCTCCTCGCCCAGGACCTGTCGGACGCGGAACTGATCCGGCTGATCGACCGCTTCCTGATGTTCTACATCCGCACCGCCGACCGGCTGGAGCGGACCTCCACCTGGCTGGAGCGGCTGGAGGGGGGCCTCGCGCACCTGCGGGACGTGGTCGTGCACGACTCGCTGGGGCTGTGCGCGGAGCTGGAGTCCCTGATGGCCGACCACGTGGCGCACTACCGGGACGAGTGGGCCGAGACGCTCCGGGACCCGGAGCGGCTGCGCAGGTTCGTGTCCTTCGTGAACGCGCCCGGCGCCCCCGACCCGACGGTGAAGTTCGTCCCCGAACGCGACCAGGTCAAGCCCGACCTGGCCGTCCTGACCATAGGAGGTGCCGTCCGATGACCGTGGAACTGCAAGTGGCGCAGGGCTGGCTGACGGTGTGCGAGCTGTCGGCGCTCGTCCCCGGGCGCGGGGTCGCGGCGCTGCTGCCCGACGGGAGCCAGGCCGCGGTGTTCGTCGACCGTGCGGGGCGGGCGTACGCCATCGGCAACCAGGACCCCTTCACCGGGGCGCAGGTGCTCTCCCGCGGCCTGGTGGGGGCGGCGGCGGGCCGGCCCTTCGTGGCCTCTCCGCTGCTCAAGCAGCGCTTCGACCTGGAGACGGGGCGCTGCCTGGACGACGAGGAGGTGGCCGTCCGCACCTACCCGGTGCGGACGGCCGCGACCTCCTGACCGGCGGGGCGGGCCGGGCGGCCGGTCAGTCCTGCTTCTGGATCACGGCCGGGTCCATCCACATGATCTCCCAGGTGTGGCCGTCGAGGTCGTCGAAGGCACGGCCGTACATGACGCCGTGGTCCTGGGCGGGGCGGGGCTCGGTGGCTCCGGCCGCCAGGGCCCCGTCCACCAGCTCGTCGACGGCGGTGCGGCTCTCGGCGCTCAGACACAGCAGGACCTCGGACGTCTTCGTGGCGTCCGCGATCTCCTTGTGGGTGAAGTCCTTGTAGCGGGCCTCGGCCAGGAGCATCGCGACGATCGTGTCGCTGATGACCATCGAGGCGCAGTTCTCGTCGGTGAACTGGGCGTTGAAGGAGTAGCCCAGCTTGCCCCAGAAGGCCTTGCTGGCCTCCAGGTCCTTGACGGGCAGGTTGACGAAGATCATGGTCGCGGACATCGAGGTCCCTCTTTCTCGGCGGTCGCTGTTCGGCGCTCGGTGCTCGGTCGGTGCTGTCGAGAGGTAGACCGAGGGGCCGCGGGAAACTCATCGCCGCTCGCGAAGATTTCTGAGATTTTCTTCCGGACCGGCGAAACCGCAGGTCAGGCCGCCGAGCGCAGCTCCAGCGCGGCGAGGGGGACAAAGCCGGTGGTGCCTTCGCCGCGCAGGTCGGCGTCCGGCCCGGCGAGGCGCCGGTGGAGGGTCAGCGCGATCCGCTCGCCCTGGGCCTTGGCCCGCTCGGCGTTGGGGCCGCTGTGCAGCCCGTCGATCGTGGCGTGCCACAGCTGCACCCAGCGGCCGAAGTCGGCGGCCGTCAGCGCGCGCACCGAGTGCAGCGCGGCGTGCGGGGCGAAGGCGTTGCGCCGGTACGGGGCGGTGCGGAAGAGGGCCCGCTCCCAGAAGTCGGTGATCCGGGGCAGGTGGACCTCCAGGTCCGTGCCCGCGACGCGGGTGAAGAACGGACCGATCCGCGGGTCGGCGAAGGCGGCCGTGTAGAAGCGCCGCAGGACGACGTCGAGATCGGCACGGCCCGAGATGTCGGCGGCGGAGCGGTTCATGCCTCCACGGTCCTCCTCCGCCCGGCCCCTTCCCAGGGCACAAGGTCCCGCCATGGGCCAATTCTCGCCACCGCGTGCGCGCACCTCTTAAACCCCGGCGGCCGAGACAGTCCGGAACTGGCCGGTGTGATCCACCGGGCGCCCCTCGGCGCGGGCGCGGGGTGCCCGGAGTCTTCGCGGACGCGGCGCAGTGCGAACGCCGTCCGCCGCCCGGAGAGCCGGCCCACGGGAATCCGGCCGCGGCGGCGCGGCGGGGCTCCGGAAGGCTCTCGGGAAAGAAAGCGCGGGCGCCCCGTCCCGGAAATCCCCGCCGGGGGATTGAACGCCGGCCGGTCGCTCGGGCGTAATGAGGATTTGGCGCCACGTCAACTGGCGTCTCCTAGGTTCCTCGACGCGTGCGACCCCGCGTCCGACCGGCCGCGGGGCCTTCCTCCCACAGGAGTGACCGTGGAACGTCGTACCTTCCTGCGCGGCGCAGTGATCGGTTCGTCGGCCGCCGCCTTCGGCGGCACGTTGATGCACGGGGCGGCCTACGCGGCGCCCGCCCAGCCCGGAGCCGGTCCCTACGGGGCGCTCGGTGCCGCCGACGCCAACGGCATCATGCTCCCGAGCGGTTTCACCAGCCGGGTGATCGCCCGCTCGGGCCAGACCGTGAGCGGCACCTCGTACACCTGGCACAGCGCCCCCGACGGCGGGGCCTGCTACACCGACGGCACGGGCTGGATCTACGTGTCCAACTCCGAGATCAACCCCTCCGGCGGCGCGAGCGCGGTGAAGTTCAACTCCTCCGGCACCGTCACCGGCGCCTACCGGATCCTGTCGAACACCCGGCAGAACTGCGCGGGCGGCAAGACCCCGTGGAACACGTGGCTGTCCTGCGAGGAGGTCGACCGCGGCTTCGTCTACGAGACCGACCCCTACGGCGTGAACGCGGCCGTCCAGCGCCCGGCGATGGGCCGCTTCAAGCACGAGGCCGCCGCCGCCGACCCGGTCCGCCAGGTGATCTACCTGACGGAGGACGAGACGAGCGGCTGCTTCTACCGCTTCATCCCCACCACCTGGGGCAACCTCTCCTCGGGCACCCTCCAGGTCCTCAAGGCCGGAACAGCCACCTCCGGCTCCTTCACCTGGCAGAACGTCCCGGACCCGGACGGCTCCCCCACGGCGACCCGCAGCCAGGTCTCCGGCTCCAAGAAGTTCAACGGCGGCGAGGGCTGCCACTACGCCAACGACACCGTCTGGTTCACCACCAAGGGCGACAACCGGGTCTGGCAGCTCAACCTGGCGAACAACACCTACGAGCTGGCCTACGACGACTCGCTCGTGCCCGGCGGCGCGGCGCCCCTGACGGGTGTCGACAACGTCACCGGCTCCTCGTACGGCGACCTGTACGTCGCGGAGGACGGCGGCAACATGGAGATCTGCGTGATCACCCCGGACGACGTGGTGGCGCCCTTCCTGCGGATCACCGGACAGTCCTCCTCCGAGATCACCGGCCCCGCCTTCTCCCCCGCCGGCAACCGGCTCTACTTCTCCAGCCAGCGCGGTACGAGCGGCAGCTCCTCCGGCGGCATCACCTACGAGGTGACGGGCCCCTTCCGCACCTGACGGGCGTTCCCGGCGGCCCCCGGCCCTTCCGAAGGGTCGGGGGCCGCCGGCGTCTCACGAGGCCACGGCACCGCCCTTGAGGAGCGCGGCTCCCAGCGGGGTCACGGTGTGCAGGACGGCGTTGCCGCGGCGCAGGGTGGTGACCAGGCCCGCCTCGCGCATCACGCAGGCGTGCTGGCTCGCGGAGGCCAGCGAGACCCCGGCGCGGCGGGCCAGCTCGCTGGTGGTCGCACCGTCCCCTATGGCCCGCAGCACGACCGAGCGGGTGTGCCCGACGAGCTTGCCCAGGGTGCGCTGGCGCTGCTCCTCCACGGGCCGGGTGGCCTCTCCGCTGCCCGGCGCGGAGGCCAGCTGGGCGGCGGCCGGGTAGACCAGCACCGGCGGCAGCTCGGGGTCGTGCAGGGTCACCGCGGTGCGCCGGCAGAAGAAGGACGGCTGGAGCAGCAGCCCGCGCCCGCGCAGCCGTACGTCGCGGTCCACGGGGTAGTCGCACTCCAGCACCGGCGCCCGCCAGCGCAGCATGGGCGGCAGCGAGGCCAGCAGCTCGTCGGCGCCGCCGTCGAGCAACGCGCGGCCGCGTGCCGCCCGTTCGGCTTCTATCTGGGCCTGTATGTGGGTCCAGTACGGCTCCACGGCGGCCCGGTGGTACGCGCGCAGCTCGCCCATCAGCCTCGGGAGCTGCTTGGTGCCGCCCTCCATGAAGTCCCGCAGCCGCGGCGTCGTGGGCGCCCCTGCGCCCAGCAGCTGGAGCTCCCGGCGCATGCGCTCGGGACGGATGCCGCGCAGCGCGTCGAGGCCCACGTCCCACCCGTACTGCCCCTCCACAGGGGTCAAAAAATCGGGGAAATAACCGCGACTCGGTATGAGCATACCGAGCGTGCGTGTTTCACTATTCAACCTGCTCCGGGTTTCCGTACGCCATTCACCGAACAACCGGGCATCGCGCCGGTCTCTTAAGCGGTGAAAGCTGAGAATCGTTTCCCACAACGCATCGGGACGCCCTGCCATCCGTACGCGTGCCAGGTCCACTCCAGTGAAATGGATACGCAGCACCGAACCCCCACCTGTGCAACCGCAATCCCCCCGCCCCATGAGTATGCACGCAGTCACACGTGGTCACCACGCCCTTTCGGCCACAGTTGAAACCCCTTTCGGCAGGGGCGTGACAACCGAAATCCTGTACTCCGCCGGGCACACTCCGGTGCGACCGAAACGCTCCGCGAAGGCCGTGGGGGGCTTTGCGGGGCCTGGCGGTCGGTCGCACTGGGAAGCGCCGACGTGCCCGGCAGAATGACAGCGGCGGTGGACGGGTGGGGATCCGTCCACCGCCTGCTGGCGTAAAGACTTGTTGAACAAAAAAATGAAGCGCGCCCGCCCCCGGGCAGTCAGGGAACCCGGGGACAGGCGCGGTCTGTGGGGCCCGTGTGGGGCCGGTGGGTCAGCGGCTGTCGCTGCCCTTCGCCTCGGCGGCCGCACGACCGGCCTCCAGGCGCGCCACCGGAATCCGGAAGGGCGAGCAGGAGACGTAGTCGAGGCCGACCTCGTGGAAGAAGTGGACGGACTCGGGGTCACCGCCGTGCTCGCCGCAGACGCCGAGCTTGAGGTCGGGACGGGTGGCCCGGCCCAGCTTGGCCGCGTGGCGCACGAGGGAGCCGACGCCGTCCTTGTCGATGGTCTCGAAGGGCGAGACCCCGAAGATGCCCTTCTCCAGGTACGCGGTGAAGAAGCTGGCCTCGACGTCGTCGCGGGAGAAGCCCCACACCGTCTGGGTCAGGTCGTTCGTGCCGAAGGAGAAGAACTGCGCGGCCTCGGCGATCTGGTCGGCGGTCAGCGCGGCGCGCGGCAGCTCGATCATGGTGCCGATGGAGAGCTTGAGGGTGGTGCCGGTGGCGGCCTCGACCTCGGCGATGACCGCGTCGGCCTCCTCGCGGACGATCTCCAGCTCCTGGACGGTGCCCACGAGCGGGATCATGATCTCGACGCGCGGGTCGCCCTTGGCGTTCTTGCGCTCGGCCGCAGCCTCGGCGATCGCCCGGACCTGCATGGCGAACAGGCCGGGGATGACCAGGCCCAGGCGGACACCGCGCAGACCCAGCATCGGGTTCTGCTCGTGCAGCTTGTGGACGGCCTGGAGCAGGCGCAGGTCGTTCTCGTTGGCGTCCTTGCGGGACTCGGCGAGGGCGACGCGCACCGACAGCTCGGTGATGTCGGGCAGGAACTCGTGCAGCGGCGGGTCGAGCAGGCGGACGGTGACGGGCAGGCCGTCCATCGCCTCGAACAGCTCGATGAAGTCCTTCTTCTGGAGCGGCAGCAGGGCACTGAGTGCCTCGTCGCGCTCGCCGTCGGTGTCGGCGAGGATCAGGCGCTCGACCATCTCGCGGCGCTCACCGAGGAACATGTGCTCGGTGCGGCACAGGCCGATGCCCTGGGCGCCGAAGCGGCGGGCGCGCAGGGCGTCCTCGGCGTTGTCGGCGTTGGCGCGCACCCGCAGGCGGCGGACGCGGTCCGCGTAGGCCATGATCCGGTGCACGGCGGCGACGAGCTCGTCGGCGTCGTCGGCGCCGGCGTGCATGCGGCCCTCGAAGTACTCGACGACCGGGGACGGTACGACGGGTACCTCACCGAGGTAGACCTTGCCGGTGGAGCCGTCGATGGAGACGACGTCGCCCTCTTCGATGACCGTGTCGCCGACCGTCATGCGGCGGCGCTTGGTGTCGACGTCGAGCTCCTCGGCGCCGCAGACACAGGTCTTGCCCATGCCGCGGGCGACGACGGCCGCGTGGGAGGTCTTGCCGCCGCGCGAGGTCAGGATGCCCTCGGAGGCGATCATGCCGTCCAGGTCGTCGGGGTTGGTCTCGCGGCGGATCAGGATGACCTTCTCGCCCGAGCGGGACCACTTGACGGCCGTGTAGGAGTCGAAGACGGCCTTGCCGACCGCCGCGCCCGGGGAGGCGGCGATGCCGCGGCCGAGCAGGGTGGTCTTGGCGCCCTCGTCGAAGCGCGGGAACATCAGCTGGGCCAGCTGGTGGCCGCTGACGCGCTGCAGGGCCTCGGCCTCGTCGATCAGGCCCTGGTCCACGAGCTGGGTGGCGATGCGGAAGGCGGCGCCGGCGGTGCGCTTGCCGACACGGGTCTGCAGCATCCACAGCTGGCCGCGCTCGATGGTGAACTCGATGTCGCAGAGATCCTTGTAGTGGGTCTCCAGCGTCGTCATGATCGTCATGAGCTGGTCGTAGGAGGCCTTGTCGATGGTCTCCAGGTCCGCGAGCGGCACCGTGTTGCGGATGCCCGCGACGACGTCCTCGCCCTGGGCGTTCTGCAGGTAGTCGCCGTAGACGCCCGCGTGGCCGCTGGCGGGGTCGCGGGTGAAGGCGACGCCGGTGCCGGAGTCCGGGCCCAGGTTGCCGAAGACCATGGAGCAGACGTTGACCGCGGTGCCGAGGTCGCTCGGGATGCGCTCCTGGCGGCGGTAGAGCTTGGCGCGGTCGGTGTTCCACGAGTTGAAGACGGCCTCGACGGCGAGGTCCATCTGCTCGCGGGCGTCCTGCGGGAACTCGCGGCCGGCCTCCTTCGCCACGATCTTCTTGAAGACCTTGACGAGCTTCTTGAGGTCGGCGGCGTCGAGGTCGGTGTCGACGGTGACCTTCTTGGCGGCCTTGGCCTCGTCGAGGGCGTCCTCGAAGAGCTCGCCCTCGACGCCGAGGACCGTCTTGCCGAACATCTGGATCAGGCGGCGGTAGGAGTCCCACGCGAAGCGCTCGTCACCGGCCTGGGAGGCGAGGCCGGTGACCGACTCGTCGGAGAGGCCGATGTTCAGGACGGTGTCCATCATGCCGGGCATCGAGAACTTGGCGCCGGAACGCACGGAGACCAGGAGCGGGTCGTCCGACTGCCCGAGCTTCTTGCCCATCTTCGACTCGAGGGCGGCAAGGTGGGCACTGACCTCGTCGCGCAGCGCGGCCGGGGCCGAGCCGCTCTCGAGGTAGACCTTGCAGGCCTCGGTGGTGATGGTGAAGCCGGGAGGGACCGGCAGACCCAGGTTGGTCATCTCGGCGAGGTTGGCTCCCTTGCCGCCGAGAAGGTCCTTGAGGTCGCGGTTGCCCTCGGTGAAGTCGTAGACGAACTTCTGATCTTTGTTTTCCGACACGGGTCTCGACTCCTCGAGGCTCGGTGGCTGCCCTGACGGCCAGGAACATACCCAGATCGAAGGCTTCTGGGTACGTCCACTTGGCCGTCATACGGCTGTAACCACCCGTGCGCCAGCAGATCGAAAGTAACTCAAGGGTAACCAGAAAGCACGAAGAGCGTTCAGATCCCGAAGGGTGAGGGGGCCCCTGAGGCTTGACTGCGCTCGGATGAGCGATCATCGATCCATTTGCGTTCAAGTCTTGAACGCACAAAGGGTGGCACCCAGTGCCACCCTTTGAAAGTCTTACCCACGGCTTAGCTGCTCATCTGAGCGAAACCTCTCCCATGCGTGGCGTATATCACGCACCACGGAGGGCGATTTGTCAGCCTCCGGAGGTGTCCAGTTCCGCGTCCTCGCTCACACCCGCGCAGTCGTACGGGTCCTTCAGCCAGCCGTCGGGCAGGACAACTCGGTTGTTTCCGGACGTCCGGCCGCGCGGGCCGTCGGCGCTCTCCGGCCATGCCTGATCCAGATCGAGCTCGCTCAGATGAGCGTCCAGCTCGGCCAGCGACGAGGTCACCGCGAGCTTCTTCCGCATCTCGGAACCGACCGAGAAGCCCTTGAGGTACCAGGCGACGTGCTTACGGAAGTCGATCACGCCGCGCGTCTCGTCGCCGATCCACTCCCCCAGCAGCTGGGCGTGCCGGTGCATCGTCCGCGCGACCTCGCGCAGCGTGGGCTTGTGGAAGTCCTCCGGGCGCCCCTCGAAGGCCGCCACCAGGTCGTTGAACAGCCACGGCCGCCCCAGGCAGCCCCGGCCCACGACCACGCCGTCGCAGCCGGTCTCGCGGACCATGCGCAGCGCGTCCTCGGCGCACCAGATGTCGCCGTTGCCGAGTACCGGTATCTCCGGCACGTGTTCCTTGAGCCGCGCGATGGCGTCCCAGTCGGCGGTGCCGCCGTAGTGCTGTGCGGTGGTCCGTCCGTGCAGGGCGATGGCGGTGACCCCCTCCTCGACGGCGATGCGGCCGGCGTCGAGGTAGGTGAGGTGGTCGTCGTCGATGCCCTTGCGCATCTTCATGGTCACCGGCAGGTCGCCGGCCCCGGCGACGGCCTCGCGCAGGATCGCGCGCAGCAGGTTGCGCTTGTACGGCAGCGCCGAGCCGCCACCCTTGCGGGTGACCTTGGGGACCGGGCAGCCGAAGTTGAGGTCGATGTGGTCGGCGCGGTCCTCCTCGACGATCATGCGGACCGCCTTGCCCACCGTGACCGGGTCCACCCCGTACAGCTGAATCGAGCGGGGCTTCTCGGTCGCGTCGAAGTGGATCAGCTGCATGGTCTTCTCGTTGCGCTCGACCAGGGCGCGTGTCGTGATCATCTCGCTCACGAACAGCCCCTTGCCGCCCGAGAACTCCCGGCAGAGGGTACGGAACGGGGCATTGGTGATGCCGGCCATGGGCGCGAGCACCACGGGGGGCTGCACGGTGTGCGGGCCGATCGCGAGGGGCGGGGGGAGCGTGGTCATCCGCCCATTGTCCCGCATGCCGAGGGGGGCGTGCGGACGTAGCATCGGCGCATGATCGAGCCGAGTCACCGGCAGCGCATGATCGTCCTGTCGATCTGCTGCATGAGCCTGCTCATCGTCAGCCTCGACAACACCGTGCTCAACGTCGCGCTCCCCTCGATGCGCCGCGAGCTGGACGCCTCGGTCGCGGGGCTCCAGTGGACCATCGACGCGTACACGCTCGTCCTGGCCTCGCTGCTGATGCTGGCGGGCTCCACGGCCGACCGGATCGGCCGCCGCAAGGTGTTCGTCGCCGGCCTGCTGGCCTTCGGCCTCGGTTCGCTGCTGTGCTCGCTCGCGCCGAGCCTCGACTGGCTCATCGTCTTCCGGATGGTGCAGGCGGTCGGCGGCGCGATGCTCAACCCGGTCGCGATGTCGATCATCACCAACACCTTCACCGATCCGGCCGAGCGGGCGCGGGCCATCGGCGTGTGGGGCGCGGTGGGGGGCGTCTCCATGGCGGCGGGCCCCCTGATCGGCGGGGTGCTGGTGGACACCGTGGGCTGGCGCTCGATCTTCCTGATCAACCTGCCGATCGGCCTCGCGGCGCTCGTACTGACCCTGCGCCACATCCCCGAGTCGCGGGCGGCCCGTCCGCGCCGCCCGGACCCGCTGGGCCAGGTGCTGGTCATCGCGCTGCTCGGCAGCCTGACGTACGGGATCATCGAGGCGCCCGCCGCCGGCTGGCGCTCGCCGCTGATCATGGGCTGCGCGGTGGTGGCCGTCGCCTCCTTCGTGGGGCTGCTGGTCCACGAGCCCAGGTGCCCGGAGCCGCTGATCGACCTCCGGTTCTTCCGGAGCGCACCGTTCAGCGGCTCGACGATCATCGCGATCAGCGCCTTCGCCGGGCTGGCGGGCTTCCTCTTCCTGAACACCCTCTACCTCCAGGACGTACGGGGGCTCAGCGCCCTGCACGCCGGGCTGTACCTGCTGCCGATGGCCGGCCTGACCGTGCTGTTCGCGCCGCTGGCGGGGCGGCTGGTGGGCAGTCGGGGGCCGCGGATCTGCCTGCTGATCGCGGGCGTGTCGATGGCCGCGAGCGGGCTGCTGTTCGCCCTGTTCGAGGCGGAGACGTCCAACCCGCTCCTCTTCACCGGGTACATGCTGTTCGGGCTCGGCTTCGGCATGGTGAACGCGCCGATCACCAATACGGCGGTGTCCGGGATGCCGCGCTCGCAGGCCGGTGTCGCGGCCGCCATCGCCTCCACCAGCCGGCAGACGGGCGGCACGCTGGGCGTCGCGGTCATCGGCTCGGTCCTGGCGGCGGGGCTGGCGGGCGGCGCCGACTTCTCCGGGGCGGCCCAGCCGGCCTGGTGGATCATCACGCTGTGCGGGCTGCTCGTCCTGGTCGTGGGCGCGGCGACCAGCGGCAGCTGGGCCCGCGGAACGGCGGAACGCACGGCCCGCACCCTGGAGGAGAGCAGCGGGCCCGCGGCGCCGGTGGGGTCCCCGCGCGCCTAGGCCGTCCCTTTCGGAGCGGGACCCCGGGGCGTGCGGGCGGAGCCGGAGCTACTCGCCGCAGTCGAAGTCCTCGGCCGAGGTGTTGACCCGGTCGAGGAGGGCGCGCAGGTGGTCGCGCTCCTGGGCCGACAGGCCGGCGAACATGCCGTCCTCGACCTCGTCGAGGGCGGCGTTCGTCTTCGCCAGGGCGCTCTGCCCGGCGGGGGTGATGCCCACGTTGTGACGGCGCCGGTCGGCCGGGTCGCGGCGGCGTTCGGCCAGGCCTTCGCCCTCCAGGTCGTTCAGGACTCCGACGAGCACGCTCGGGTCGACCTCCAGCCGGTCGGCGAGCGCCCGCTGGCTGATGGGGCCGGCTTCCAGGTGCATCAGCGTCATCGCGTGCCGCGGGGTGAGTCCGGCCGCGCCGAGGGCGTGCTTCATGCGGGTCTGGGTGACCGCGCCGTGCCAGGCCAGCAGCAGGCCCAGGCGCTGCGGGGGGTGCGATCCGTCCTGGTCTGCCGTCATGGTCCACATCGTAGCGCCTGAGAAATGATTGCGGCTGGCATATCGTTGATGCTATTCAATGATCTGACACAACCAATCGTTGGAGCCCTCCATGTTCATTGCCTACGCCGTCGTCGGCGGCCTGCTCGCCCTCGCCCTGGCCGCCTCCGCCACCTTCACCCTGCAGCGCAACGACCAGGTCGTCGCGAGCATGCGGAAGGTCGAGGTCCCCGACTCCTGGCTGCCGCGACTGGCCACCCTCAAGGCCGCCGGCGCACTGGGGCTGGTCGCCGGCCTGTGGGTCACTCCGCTCGGGGTGGCCGCCGCGGTCGGCGTGACCCTCTACTTCATCGGCGCGGTCATCAGTCACCTGCGGGTCAAGGACCACGACCTCGCGCCGGCGGCGGTCCTCACCCTGGTCGCGGTGGCGGCACTGGTGCTGCGCGTCCTCGCCTGACACTGACGAGTGACAGATATTGAAATCTGTCACTCGTCATGCCATTCTCGTTCCATGACGAAGAACGAGAGCACCGACCTGACCACCGCCGGCACCGCCGGCTCCACCACCGCCGCCTCCCGGCGCCTCGGCAGCACCGGCCCCTCCGTCTTCCCGCTGGGGCTGGGCTGCATGGGGATGTCGGCCCTCTACGGGGAGGCCGACCGCGCCGAGTCCGTCGCGACGATCCACGCATACCTGGAGGCCGTCCCCGAGGGCGCGGACGCGCTGCTCGACACCGGCGACTTCTACGGCATGGGCCACAACGAGCTCCTGATCAACGAAGCCCTGCGCACGGCACCCGCGGCGGCCCGCGACCGGGCGCTGACCAGCGTCAAGTTCGGTGCGCTGCGCACGGTCGAGGGCGGCTTCACCGGCTACGACGGCCGTCCCGAGGCCGTCAGGAACTTCCTCGCCTACTCCCTCCAGCGGCTCGGCCGGGACCACATCGACGTCTACCGGATCGCCCGCGTGGACCCGGACGTGCCGATCGAGGAGACCGTCGGGGCCATCGCCGAAGCGGTGCAGGCCGGGCACGTACGCCACATCGGCCTCTCCGAGGTCGGGGCCGACACCCTGCGCCGGGCCGCGGCCGTGGCGCCGATCTCCGACCTGCAGATCGAGTACTCGCTGATCTCCCGCGGGATCGAGGAGGAGATCCTGCCGACCGCGCGCGAGCTCGGCATCGGCGTCACGGCGTACGGGGTGCTGTCCCGCGGTCTGATCAGCGGCCACTTCACCCGCGACCGCGCCCTGGCCCCGGGCGACTTCCGCGGAATGAGCCCCCGCTTCCAGGGAGAGAACCTCGGCCGGAACCTGGACCTCGTCGACGCCCTGCGCAAGGTCGCCGACGACAAGGGCGTGAGCGTCGCGCAGACGGCCATCGCCTGGGTGCTCTCGCGCGGCGAGGACATCGTGCCGCTGGTGGGCGCCCGCCGCCGGGACCGTCTCGCAGAGGCACTGGGTGCCATGGACGTCACTCTCAGCCAGGCGGACCTGGCCGCCATCGAGGAGGCCGTGCCCGCCGGCGCGGCGGCGGGCGAGCGGTATCCGGCGGCGCAGATGGCCCACCTCGACAGCGAGCACTGAGCCGGCTGTACGGTCGTACCCATGCCACCCGCTGCCGCCGAGCCCCTCACCCCCGAGCGCATCCTCGAGACCACCGAGGAAGTGCTGCGCCGCTTCGGCCCCACCAAGGCGACCGTGGTGGACGTGGCGCGCGCCCTGGGCGTCAGCCACGGCAGCGTCTACCGGCACTTCCCCTCGAAGGCCGCGCTGCGCGAGGCGGTCACCGACCGCTGGCTCGCCAAGAGCGTCGTCATGCTGGAGCAGATCACCTCGGCTCCCGCCGGGAGCGCGCCCTCCAAGCTGGAGGCCTGGCTGGAGGCACTGTTCGAGGCCAAGCGCCACAAGGCCGGGGACGATCCGGAGCTGTTCGCGACGTACACGGTGCTCCTCGCCGAGAACAGCGGGACGGTGGAGCAGCATCTGGCCGAGCTGATCGAGCAGTTGGGCCGGATCATCGGCCAGGGCGTCGCCGACGGTTCGCTCGCGGCCCCCGACGTTGCGGCCGCGGCCCGTGCGGTCTTCGACGCCACCGGGCGTTTCCACGACCCGCAGTACGCGGCGGAGTGGTTCTCCCCCACCATCGTCGCGGAGTTCGAGGCGGTCACCGCTCTGGTGATCCGGGGCCTGCGCCCCTGACGCACACCGGGATCATGCCGAACGGGCCGCCTGGCACGGCTTTGTGATCATTTTGGCTGCGCCACGCTTGTCCGTGCCCATTCAAGATTCATACGGTTCCCCTACCTACTCATCAGGTACTTCACGGGGGAACCATGTCCGCACCAGCAGTTGAACACGAACGACCCGGCCCTCCGGCACGCAAGGGCGGCGCGGCCGCCCTCGGCTGGATCCTGACCATCGGGCTCAACGTGGTCGCGCCGATCATCACCTACCACCAGCTGCGCGACCACGGCTGGAGCGAGTTCGGCGCGCTCCTGATCAGCAGCGCGTGGCCCGTGCTCGACAGTGCGATCAGCCTGGCCTGGCGCCGCAAGATCGACGAGTTCGCCGTCGTCACCCTGGTGTTCCTGGTGATCACCGCGGTGGTCTCGCTGATCGGCGCGCACTCGGCACGCGCGCTGCTGATCAAGGACTCCGGCGTGACCGGGCTGTTCGGCCTGCTCTGCCTGGCCACCCTGCTCGCGCCCCGGCCGCTGATGTTCTACTTCGGGCGCAAGTTCGCCACTGACGGCACTCCCGCGAGTACCGCCTGGTGGAACGGTCTGTGGCAGTACGAGGGATTCCGCCGGACGATGATCGTGATGACCGCCGTCTGGGGTGTCGTGTACCTCGTCGAGGCGGGGGTGCGGATCGCCCTGGCCTTCGTCGTGGACACCGACACGATGGTCGTGGTCAGCCCGGTCATGATCTACACGGTTCTGGGCTGCCTGGGCGTGTGGACCGCGATGTACGGCAAGCGCTCACAGGCCGAGGGCGAGAGGCGGGCCGCCGAGGCGGCGGCAGCAGCCGACGCGGGGGCAGGGTCAGGGGCAGGGGCCGGGGCGGCCTGACCGCGGCCAGCACGGCGAACGACCGGTGGCCCGGTGCGCAGTGTGCGCACCGGGCCACCGGTCGTCGGTACGGCGCTCGTCAGCAGCCGAGCAGGCGGCTGCCGAGGTAGGTCTGGATCTGGTCCAGGGAGACGCGCTCCTGCTTCATGGTGTCGCGCTCGCGCACGGTCACCGCGTTGTCGTCCAGGGTGTCGAAGTCGACGGTGACGCAGAACGGCGTGCCGATCTCGTCCTGGCGGCGGTAGCGGCGGCCGATGGCGCCCGCGTCGTCGAACTCGATGTTCCAGAACTTGCGCAGGTCGGCGGCGAGGCCCTTGGCCTTCGGCGACAGCTGCGCGTTGCGGGACAGCGGCAGGACGGCGACCTTGATCGGGGCCAGGCGCGGGTCGAGGCGCATCACGGTGCGCTTCTCCATGACGCCCTTGGCGTTGGGGGCCTCGTCCTCGTTGTACGCGTCGAGCATGAAGGCGAGCATGGCGCGGTTGACACCGGCCGCCGGCTCGATGACGAACGGGGTGTAGTGCTCCTTCGACTCCTGGTCGAAGTAGCGCAGGTCCTGGCCGGAGGCCGCGGAGTGCGCCTTGAGGTCGAAGTCGGTGCGGTTGGCGACGCCTTCGAGCTCGGAGAACTCGCTGCCACCGAAGTTGAAGCGGTACTCGATGTCGGCGGTGCGCTTCGAGTAGTGGGACAGCTTCTCCTTCGGGTGCTCGTACCAGCGGATGTTCTCCTCACGGATGCCGAGGCCGCGGTACCAGTTCCACCGCTCCTGCATCCAGTACTCCTGCCACTGCTCGTCCTCGCCCGGCTTGACGAAGAACTCCATCTCCATCTGCTCGAACTCGCGGGTGCGGAAGATGAAGTTGCCCGGCGTGATCTCGTTGCGGAAGGACTTGCCCATCTGCGCGATGCCGAAGGGCGGCTTCTTGCGCGAGGTGACCTGGACCTGGGCGAACTGCGTGAAGATGCCCTGCGCGGTCTCGGGGCGCAGGTACGCCTTGGAGCCGGTGTCCTGGGTCGGGCCGAGGTGGGTCTCCAGCATGCCGGAGAACTGCTTGGGCTCGGTGAACTGGCCCTTCACACCGCAGTTGGGGCAGTTGATGTCGGCCAGGCCGTTCGCGGGGAGGCGGCCGTGCTTGGCCTCGTACGCCTCCTCGAGGTGGTCTGCGCGGTGGCGCTTGTGGCACGAGGTGCACTCGGTCAGCGGGTCCGAGAAAGTGGCGACGTGGCCGGAGGCCACCCAGACCTCGGGAGCCAGGATCACGGACGAGTCGAGACCGACGACGTCCTCACGCCCGGTGACCATCGCCTTCCACCACTGGCGCTTGATGTTCTCCTTGAGCTCGACACCCAGCGGACCGTAATCCCAGGCGGCCTTGGAGCCGCCGTAGATCTCACTGCACGGGAAAACGAAGCCACGGCGCTTGCTCAGGCTGACGATGGTGTCGATCTTGTCGGCGGCCACGGTGCTCTCTTCATTACGAGGACGAACGGCGAAGCCCTTAGGTTACCGGCGCCCGCACCCCCGCTTTCAAATCGGTTCCCCTTCCACGCCTGGCCCCCCGTCCCTCCCACCTGCGTTTTTGACAATCGTTTCCATCTTTGATGAAAATGGATGTCATGAACGTACGACGCCTCATACCCACCGCCGTCCTCGCCGGCGCCGTCGCCCTCGGTGCCACGGCCCTGACCGCTTGCTCCGGAGCGGGCGCGGCCGGCAGCAAGGACGGCAAGCTCGGCGTGACGGCGTCGTTCTACCCGCTCCAGTTCGTCGCCGAGCAGATCGGCAAGGAGCACGTGAAGGTCGACGGCCTGACCAAGCCCGGCGTCGAACCGCACGACCTGGAGATCACTCCCAAGCAGACCGCGCAGCTCGGCGAGGCCGACGTGGTCCTCTACCTCAAGAACCTGCAGCCGGCCGTCGACAAGGCCGTCGCCCAGTCCGGCGTGAAGAACGTCGTCGACGCCGCCACCCTGACCACGCTGGAGGCCCACGGCGCCGAGCCGGGCCACGGCGAGGAGGGCCACGCGCACCAGGAGGGCGACGAGCACGCGGGTGAGCACGCCGGCGGGCACGAGGGCCACGACCACGGCGGCAGCGGCACCGACCCGCACGTCTGGCTCGACCCGGTCAAGTACGCGGAGATCGCCAAGGGCGTCGGCGCGGCCCTGGAGAAGGCCGACCCCGACCACGCGGCGGACTACAAGAAGAACACCGACGAACTGGTCGGCAAGCTGGGCGCGTTGGACACCGAGTTCAAGGACGGCCTGAAGAACACGGCCTCCCGGACCTTCATCACCACCCACTCCGCCTTCGGCTACCTCGCCGAGCGCTACGGCCTCGACCAGGAGGGCATCGCCGGCGTCGACCCCGAGTCCGAGCCGAGCCCGGCCCGCATGAAGGATCTTCAGGCGGTCGCGAAGAAGGACAATGTCACCACCGTGTTCTTCGAGACGCTGGCCAGCGACAAGACGGCCAAGACCCTCGCGACGGACACCGGCCTGAAGACCGACGTCCTCGACCCGCTCGAGGGCATCACCGACACGTCCCAGGGCACCGACTACTTCGAGGTCATGCGGTCCAACCTGAAGAACCTCCAGAAGGCACTCGGAGCCAAGTGATGACAGCAGCAACGGAGGCGCGAGCCATGCAGTCACCGCCCCGACCGGCCGACGACCGGCCCGTCATATCCCTGCGCGGGGCCAAGGCCTCGCTCGGCTCGCGCCCCGTGCTGCGCGGAATCGACCTCACCGTCCACCGCGGCGAGGTCGTCGCCCTGCTCGGCGCCAACGGCTCCGGCAAGTCCACGGCCGTCCGCGCCGTGGTCGGCCAGGTACCGCTGACCGACGGCTCCCTCAGCCTCTTCGGCACGGACTTCAAGCGCTTCCGCGACTGGTCGCGCATCGGGTACGTCCCGCAGCGCACCACCGCCGCCGGCGGCGTCCCGGCCACCGTCCGCGAGGTCGTCTCCTCCGGCCGGCTCGCCCGCACCCGCTTCGGGCTTCTGCGCAAGGCCGACCGGGCCGCCATCGAGCACGCCCTGGCCCTGGTCGGCATGGACGCCCACGCCGACGTCTCGGTGGACGCCCTCTCCGGCGGCCAGCACCAGCGCGTCCTCATAGCCCGGGCGCTCGCCGTCGAACCCGAACTGCTGATCATGGACGAGCCGATGGCGGGCGTGGACCTCGCCAACCAGGAGGTCCTGGCGAGCGCCCTGCGCGCGCAGGTCGCGGCCGGCTCCACCGTCCTGCTCGTCCTGCACGAGCTGGGGCCGCTGGAGCCCCTGATCGACCGCGCCGTCGTCCTGCGCGACGGCTGCGTCGTCCACGACGGCCCGCCCCCGGAGGCCGTCGGCCAGCACGCCCTGCCCGGCCACGACCACGTACACCCCCACGCGGCGCACGACGCCGAGCCCCTGCGGACGGGACTGCTGAGCTGATGGACATCCTCGATTACGCCTTCATGCAGCGAGCGCTGATCGCGGCCGCCCTGGTCGGCATCACGGCCCCCGCCATCGGCACGTACCTCGTCCAGCGCCGCCAGGCGCTCATGGGCGACGGCCTCGGCCACGTCGCCATGACCGGTGTCGCCCTCGGCTTCGTGCTCCAGACCAGCCCGGTCTGGATGGCCACCCTCGTCGCCGTCGTCGGCGCCGTCGGCATGGAGCTGATCCGCGCCCGCGGCAGGACCAGCGGCGACGTCGCCCTCGCCATGCTCTTCTACGGCGGCCTCGCCGGCGGCGTCATGATCATCAACCTGGGCGGCGGCCAGACCGCCAGCCTCCTGGGCTCCATGTTCGGCTCGATCACCACGGTCGCCGCCGAGGACGTGACCGCGATGGCGATCCTCGCCGCGTTCGTCCTCGCCGTCGCCGTCGGCCTGCGCAGGCAGCTCTTCGCCGTCTGCCAGGACGAGGAGTTCGCCCGGGTCACCGGGCTGCCCGTGCGCGCCCTGAACCTGCTGATCGCGGTCACCGCCGCGGTCACCGTCACCGTCGCCATGCGCATCGTCGGCCTGCTGCTGGTCAGCGCGATGCTGGTGATCCCGGTCGCCGCCGCCCAGCGGCTCACCCGCAGCTTCGCCACCACGCTGGGCCTGGCCATGGCCATCAGCGTGACCGTCTCCCTGACCGGCACGGCCGCCACCTACTACATCAACGTGCCCTCGGGCGCGACGATCGTGCTGCTCGCCATCGGCGTCTTCATGGTGCTGACCGCCCTCTCCGCTCCCCTGGCCCGTCGGCGGGCCAGGGCCGCGCTGGCGGCCGAAGAGGTCTGCACGCGCGACGATGTGAAGGTCTAGCGGGCTGGCACAATGGCCGCAGGCCTATACGAGGAGGAACCGGTGGCGACTGCGCCTGGCGAGATGAATACCGCGCCAGTACGAGGACGATCCACCCGCCAGCGGGCCGCAGTGGCGGCGGCGCTGGACGAGGTGGACGAGTTCCGCAGCGCCCAGGAACTCCACGACATGCTCAAGCACCGTGGCGACTCCGTGGGCCTGACCACCGTCTACCGCACCCTGCAGTCCCTGGCGGACGCGGGCGAGGTCGACGTCCTGCGCACCAGTGACGGCGAGTCGGTCTACCGCCGCTGCTCCACCGGCGATCACCACCACCACCTGGTCTGCCGCAAGTGCGGCAAGGCCGTCGAGGTGGAGGGCCCGGCCGTGGAGAAGTGGGCGGAGTCCATCGCCGCCGAACACGGCTACGTGAACGTCGCCCACACGGTGGAGATCTTCGGCACCTGCGCCGACTGCGCGGCCGCCGGCTAGAACCTGCGCAGGTTCCGCTCCAGGAACGCGCGGATCCGGGCCAGCTCGGCGTCCGTCAGCGCCGCCCGCTTGGGCAGCCACAGCGGTGCGCCCTTGCCCTTAGGCAGCAGCAGGAACAGGTTCCGGGTCTCGGCGAAGGCCTCGCACTCGCTCCACAGGAGCAGGGACGAGGTCCCGTCGGGCAGCCGGGTCTCCAGCCCCGTGTCGGAGACGGTGCAGCGGTACTCGCGGTGCCGGGCCGCCCACTCGTACAGCCGGTACACCCGCCGGTCCAGGCTCATGTGCGCCGCGTACCAGCCGACCGGCGGAGCGAGCACGGCCAGCACCAGGAGGTGCTCCGGCGCGATGCCGCGGACCGCCCCCAGCACGGCGGGCACCAGGGGCAGCCCCAGCCACAGGAGCATCCTCACGCGGCCCCTCGCCGTCTTGCGGCTCTGCCACCTCAGGGCCTCGCGGGCATCCGCGGGCCGGGGGCCGAAGTACGCCTCCACCTGCGCGCCGACGGCCGGCTCTGCCCCACCTGTCGTGTTCATGAGGGCAGAGCCTAGCCCCGGGCTCAGCCCGCGGAGCCCTCGGGCTGGTTCGGGACGGCGCCGCCGAAGCGGCGGTCGCGCTGGGCGTACTCCAGGCACGCGGCCCAGAGGTTGCGCCGGTCGAAGTCCGGCCACAGCACGTCCTGGAAGACCATCTCGGCGTACGCGCTCTGCCAGATCAGGTAGTTGGACGTGCGCTGCTCGCCGCTCGGCCGCAGGAACAGGTCCACGTCCGGCATGTCCGGGTAGTAGATGTACTTGGCGAAGGTCTTCTCGTTGACCTTCGACGGGTCCAGCTTGCCCGCGGCCACGTCCCGCGCGATGGCCTGTGCCGCGTCGGCGATCTCCGCGCGGCCGCCGTAGTTCACGCAGAAGTACAGGGTCATGGCGTCGTTGTCGACGGTCTGCTCCTGCGCGACCTGGAGCTCCTGGACGACCGACTTCCACATCTTCGGCATGCGGCCGACCCAGCGGATGCGGATGCCCAGCTCGTTCATCTCGTCGCGGCGGCGCCGGATGACGTCGCGGTTGAAGTTCATCAGGAAGCGGACCTCGTCGGGCGAGCGCTTCCAGTTCTCCGTCGAGAAGGCGTACAGGGAGAGGTTCTTGACGCCCATCTCCAGGCAGCCCTTGAGCACGTCGAGCACGACGCCCTCGCCGACCTTGTGCCCCTCGGTGCGCGGCAGGCCCCGCTCCTTGGCCCAGCGGCCGTTGCCGTCCATGACGACCGCGACGTGGTTCGGGACCAGCTCGCCGGGGATCTTCGGCGGGACCGCACCGGAGGGGTGCGGCTCGGGAACCTTGTACTCCCGGCGAGAGCGTCCCAGAATCCCGCGTCGTGCCATGTGCCCAGCTCCTATTTCTCGACGTATCGCAGGGAGCGTAGCCCGCGCTCCAGATGCCAGTGCAAATAGGCGGAGACCAGCCCGCTGCCCTCCCGCACGTGACGCGCCTCACACGCGTCGGCATGCCCCCAGTCGCCCGTCAGCAGGGCGCTGAGCAGGGCGATGGCCTCCGACGAGGGTACGACGCTGCCGGGCACCCGGCAGTCCCCGCATATGACCCCGCCCGCGGCGACGGAGAAGTGCCGGTTGGGTCCGTGGATCCCGCACTTCGCGCAGTCCTCGAAGCTGGGCGCGTAGCCGTTGACGGCGAGCGAGCGCAGCAGGAAGGCGTCCAGGATCAGGTTCGGTTCGTGTTCGCCGCGCGAGAGCGTGCGCAGGGCGCCCACCAGCAGCAGGTACTGCTGCACGGAGGGCTCGCCCTCGTTCTCGGTGAACCGCTCGGCGGTCTCCAGCATCGCGGTGCCGGCGGTGTAGCGGGCGTAGTCGGTGACGATGCCGTTGCCGTACGGGGCGATGATCTCGGTCTGGGTGCAGAGCGGGAGGCTGCGGCCGATCAGTTCGCTGCCCCGGGCGAAGAACTGCACGTCGGCGTGGGAGAAAGGTTCCAGCCCGGCGCCGAACTTGGACTTCGTGCGCCGCACCCCGCGGGCGACGGCCCGCACCCTGCCGTGGCCCCGGGTCAGCAGCGTGATGATGCGGTCCGCCTCACCCAGCTTCTGGGTGCGCAGCACGATGCCGTCGTCGCGGAACAGACTCATGCGCCCATTGTCCCGCACCGGGGGCGGGACAACGGGCGCCGGCCACCGCCCTGCGGGCGGCTCCTACTGGAAGGGGACCGCCTCGGGCAGTGCGCAGATGCCGGTCTTCGCTCCCGTACCGCTGAGCACGTCGTCGAAGTTGTTCTCGAACTGCTGGTACACGCTGCGGTCGGAGATCTTCAGGAGCGTGTCGTCGTGACCGCGCAGGGTCGGGACGGTGTAGTTGGCACTGCCCGTGAAGACGAGGGCGGTGTCGTCCACGTCACCGTACGCACCCTCGATGAGCAGGTACTTCGAGTGCAGGCCCACGCCCTGGCCGGGCTGGTTCGGGGAGTCGGCCACACAGGGGGCCTGGGCGCTGAGCTTGCGGACCTTGCCGCCGTCGAGGGCGCGGAGCACGTCGCCGCTGACGGAGTTGCCCTCGTCGGTCTTGGTGTAGCCGTTGTAGAAGACGTAGACGTGGCAGCCCAGGTCGCGGAGCGAGGCCAGCTTCTTGGCCACTTCCTCGCGGGTGAAGGCGAACATGGCGACACGGATCTTGGTGCCCTGGTCGGGCAGGCACCGGACATTGTCGAGCACCGAGACCACGGTGTCGGTGGACGGGTCCGTCACGGACGTGCCCTGCTTCTCCTGGCGCGGGAAGAAGAACGTCTCGTAGGGACCGTCCTGGCGGGTCTTGTAATAGTGCGTGAGGCCCGCACCCTGTCCGCGGCCCACCAACTCCTGGTGGTACTTGCGGTAGGTGGAGTGGAGGCCGGCGTCCGGGATGACGACGGCGTTGTTGTACAGGTTGTTGCGCTGGCTCTCGGTGAGGTTCGCGGAGGACTGGTAGACCAGGTTCTCCGCTCCGGCGACCTTGCTGAACAGGAAGAACTTGTTGTGGTTGATCGGCGCGCTGTTCAGGCCCGCGCGGGTACCGATGCAGCCCCGGCCGGCCGGGCAGCTGAAGAGGTAGGAGTTCGCGGCCGTGCTCGTGCCCAGGGCTTCTCGCAGCCGGGGTACCTGGGAGTCCTTCTGCTCCAGCGCCTTGGCGTCGACGATCATCTTGACCTTGACGCCCCGGGCCGCGGCGCGGATCAGGGCGGTGGCGACGGGCTCGTCGTTGAACAGGAACATGGAGCCGTTGATCTCGGAACCGGTCTCCGCCCGCTGGATCAGGTCGACGAGTTCGTTGCGTACGGCGTCGCGCTTGCCCGCGTCCGCCGACATGGGGTCGTTGAAGACCGCCGTCGCCCGGGTGGGCACTGTGTACGCCGGATTGCGGAGGGGGTCCTCGGCGGCCCCCGCGCCGCTCGTGGTCAGCAGGGCTGCCAGGGTGGCCAGGGCTGTTGCGGCCGCGGTGCGGCCGAGTGCGCGCATGCGCATGTGCGGGTCCGTTCGTTCGTCCGGAAGGGTGCTGGCTTCGTGGGGGGGGCTCCGCGCGGAGGAAAGATGATCTTAAGAAGCCGGCGCCGTTTCGCCGTAGCGGTTTTCGCGGACGGGGACCCGCGCAGGGACAGCGATGACCCCTCGTCCGGACCGGGTCCGGACGAGGGGTCAGCACCCCTTGGGAGGATCAGGGAGCGGACGGGGACGGCGTGGGGTCCGCGTCGTCCGCCTTCTCGGCTGCGGGGGTGGGGGCGGCGGCCTGGGCCGGCACCGCCGCGGGGGCCCCGGCGGCCGGAGCGCCGGCGCCGGGAGCGGTGGCGACCTCGGCCTCGGCGAGGGCCCGGGCCCCTGCCTCCGGGGCGTCGTGGGCGTTGTCCTTGGCCGGGCCATTGAAGATGAGGTTGAGCACGATGGCGGCCGTGGCGCCGAGGGTGACACCGCTGTTGAGCAGCGAGGACAGGTCCGCGTCCATGTGCTTGGTGAAGAAGACCGGGACGGTCGCCGGGAGCAGGGCGAAGGCGAGGGAGACGCCGACGATCAGCGCGTTCTTCTCCTCCTTGAGGTCCACCTTGCCCAGGGTCTGGATGCCGGCCAGGGCGACCATGGCGAACATGACGGTCGCGGCGCCGCCGAGGACTCCGTGCGGGACGGCGGCGACGATCGCGGCGGCCTTGGGCAGCAGACCGAGGATGATCATGAAGACGCCCGCGGCGACGACCACGAACCTGCTCTTCACCTTCGTCATCCGCACCAGGCCGACGTTCTCGGCGAAGGCGACGTAGGGGAAGGAGTTGAGGACACCGCCGAGCGCGGTGGCGGCGCCGTCGGCGCGCAGGGCGCGGGCCACGGTCTCGCTGTCGACCTCCTTGCCGACGATGTCGCCGACGGCGTAGGTGTCACCGGTCGTCTCGACCATGGTGATCAGCATGACGATGAGCATCAGGACGATCGGGAACCACTCGAACTTCGGGACGCCGAAGTGGAAGGGCGTGGTGACGCCGATCCAGTCGGACTTGCCCACGTCGCCGAACTTCGCGTCGCCGAGGAGGAAGGCGACGCCGGTGCCGACGACCAGGCCCAGCAGGATCGCGATGCTGGACAGGAACGGCCTGCCGAGCTTCATCAGGATCAGGATGAAGAGCATGGTGCCGCCGGCGTAGGCGAAGTTCTTCGGCTCGCCGAAGTCGGGGCTGCCGAGGCCGCCGGCCGCGTCGTTGAGGCCGACCGGGATCAGGACGATGCCCAGGACGGTGATCACCGTGCCGGTGACGACGGGCGGGAAGAGCCGCATCACCATCCGGAACGCCTTGGCCGGCAGCCAGGCGAAGGCGAAGGTGGCGATACCGGCGGTGATGACCGCGCCGTAGATGACCAGCAGGGCGGCCGTTCCGCCGCCCGCGCCGAGACCGATGGCGATCATCGGGGACACGGCGGTGAAGGTCACGCCCTGGATCAGCGGCAGTCGCGCGCCGATCCGGCCGATGCCCCAGGCCTGGATGATCGATGCGATACCGCAGGTGAAGAGGTCCGCGTTGATCAGGTAGACCAGCTGTTCAGGGCTCAGCTTGAGCGCGCTGCCCACGATGATCGGAACGATCACCGCGCCGGCGTAGAAGGCGAGTACGTGCTGGAAGCCGTACAGCGCGAGCTTGGGGACGGGGAGCACCTCGTCGACCGGGTGCGTGCTCTGCTTTCCTTCGGTGGAAAGCCGGGCGGCGACACGTGCCATCTCAGCCTTGCCCTTCAAGGTAGGTAAGTGAGAGGAGATCTGGTTATCCCTGGGCGAAGTGGGTCGTTAACCCGTTGGTTCGCCAGGGTTTTCAGTACGTTCACGTGGGTCGAAGTCCCGCTGTGCGGGGCGGCGGCTTCTCGGCGTGTGACCGGAATTGAACGCCTGTGGGAGGCCTCACAGATATCGTCGACTTCTACAAACTGTTGACTCCCCCTGGCTTCAGATCTGTAGATTTCTCCAGTGGTGGAGGATGCGCCGCAGGGGTATGAGCCGAGCCTTCCGGTACAGCGCGCTCCGGCCGCGCGAGTGCGAAGCGCACCGGCCATGACCTGCCGCGACATGCTTTGCGGTCTTTCGGCGCAGCAAAAAAGAAGGGCCCGTTCCGCCACCCCCGAGAGTGGCGCGAACGGGCCCGGAGCAGTCGGCTCCGCTGTTCACAAAGTGTTCACCAGTCGAGATTTCGGCCTCCGCGAGGCCGGATCGTTACGTCGGACCGCGGCGTTCCGGACGGTTCCGGGGGCCGTCCTCAGGGCGCGCGCACCGCCGACAGCAGCCGCGCCACCTCGTCCGCGCCGATCCGCAGCGCAGCCCCGACGGTCGCCAGCACCTCGCGCTCGGCCGGGATGTACGGGCCGTCCGCGAGGGCGATCCGGGCGCCCTGGAGCAGGATCGACTCGCGGCCCGGGCCGGCCAGGTGCGGGGCGAGCGGTTCCAGGGCCTCGTGGAGCTCTATCGACAGCGCGGCCCCGCAGCACTCCGGGATGTCGTACAGCCCGAGGCGGCCCTCGTCCGAGGACAGCGCCTCCACGAGGGACTCCAGCTGCTCCTCGGTGCAGTCCTGGAAGCCCGCGGCCCGTACGGTGCACACGGCGGCCTCCAGCGCGCTGCGCGAGGCCGTCCCGCCCGCCGTGAGCACCGCGAGCGCCACGGTGTGCACGGCGTCCCGCAGGAGCGCGGTGAACCGCGTGGTGGTCAGGTGGTCGAGCACGTCGGTGCCGAACCGCTCGCGGCAGCCCTGGCACTCGACGACGGGTCCCGCCTGCCCGCGCGGCAGCAGCGGCACCCCGAGGACGGTGAACCGGCGGCGGCCGGTGCGCCTGCGGTAGTTGCGGTCCCCACCGCAGTCCGGGCAGAAGAACTCCCCGTCACCCACGGTGCTCCAGGTGGTACGGATGCCCCAGACCGTCAGCTTCCGGCCGTCCCCACCCCGAACTGGCAGCACGTCGCACCTCCGTGGTCGTCCGGCAGCATCGCCGGGTTGGCGTGATGTTAGCCACATCGGTGAGCATGCGTCAGTCGTGCGACAAGACAACATGTCCCGCGCGCGGGACTTGGCCGATCTGCACCCCCGGTTCCGCTTAGGGTCTGCCGCATGAACGAGAAGTCGTGTCTGGTGACCGGGGCCGCGAGCGGGATCGGCCGGGCCACCGCCGTGCTGCTCGCCCGCTCCGGAGCCCGGGTGACCGCGGCCGATATCAACGGCCCCGGGGTGGAGGCGCTGCGTACGGATCTGGCCGCCGAGGGCCGTTCGATCACCGTGGTGGGCGGTGACGTCTCCGATCCGGACGACAACCGGGCGATGGTCGCCGCCGCGGTGGAGGCCTACGGACGCCTCGACGTCGCCGTGGCCAACGCCGGGGTGCTCCCTCTTTCGGATGTACGGGAGACGACCGCGCAGGACTGGGACCACGTCATGGCGGTCGACGGCCGCGGGATGTTCCTCACCTGCAAGTACGCCATCGAGGCGATGACGGCGCAGCCGCGGCCCGGCGGGGCGCTGGTCTGCGTGTCCTCGATCTCGGGGGTGGCCGGGCAGGCGCGCCAGGCGGCGTACGGGCCCGCGAAGTTCGTCGCGTCGGGGCTGACCAAGCACCTCGCCGTCGAGTGGGCGGCGCACGGGATCCGCGTCAACGCGGTGGCTCCCGGAACGATCCGAACGGAGCGGGTGATCGCGCTGGACGACGAGCCGGGCGGGCCGGAGTACCTGGCGGAGGTCACCGCGGCGCACCCGATGGGCCGGCTCGGCGAGCCGGAGGAGGTGGCCCGGGTCATCGCCTTCCTCGCCTCGGACGCGGCCTCGTTCGTGACGGGCGTGGTCCTGCCGGTGGACGGCGGCTACCTGGCCCGCTGAGGCCCTGCGCGACCCGGGCAGGCGCGGCCCGGGAACGGCGCGGCCCGGGAACGGCGCGGCCCGGGAACGGCGCGGCCCGGGAACGGCGCGGCCCGGGAACGGCGCGGCCCGGGAACGGCGGAACCCCGCCCCTCCGGAAGGAGGAGCGGGGTTCACGTACGAGTGGTCAGCGGCCCGCGCGGTTGACGGCGGAGATGACCGCCTTCAGGGAGGCGCGGGTGGTGTTGGCGTCGATGCCGATGCCCCACAGGACCCGGCCGTCGATCGCGCACTCGATGTAGGAGGCGGCCACGGCGGAGGCGCCCTCGCTCATCGTGTGCTCGGTGTAGTCCAGCAGGCGGGCGTCGACGCCGATGCCGGCCAGCGCGTCGAAGAAGGCGGAGATCGGGCCGTTGCCGGTGCCGTTCAGGACCGTGTCCACGCCGTCCACGACCGCCTCGACGGTCAGCGTGTCCGTGCCGTCCTTGTCGGTGGCCGTCGAGCCGGAGCGCAGCTGGATACGACCCCATCGAGACGCGGCGTTCTCCGGGTTCGGCAGGTACTCGTCGGAGAAGACGTCCCAGATCGCCTTCGGCGTGACCTCGCCGCCCTCGGCGTCGGTCTTGGCCTGGATGATCCGCGAGAACTCGATCTGCATGCGGCGCGGCAGGTCCAGCTTGTGGTCGTTCTTCAGGACGTACGCGATGCCGCCCTTGCCGGACTGCGAGTTGACCCGGATGACCGCCTCGTAGGAGCGGCCGACGTCCTTGGGGTCGATGGGCAGGTACGGCACCGCCCACTCGATGTCGTCCACGGTCTTGCCCCGGGCGGCCGCGTCGGCCTCCATGGCGTCGAAGCCCTTCTTGATGGCGTCCTGGTGGGAGCCGGAGAAGGCGGTGTAGACCAGGTCGCCCGCGTAGGGGTGGCGCGGGTGGACCTCCATCTGGTTGCAGTACTCGCTGGTGCGGCGGATCTCGTCGATCTGCGAGAAGTCGATCTGCGGGTCGATGCCCTGGGAGAACAGGTTCATGCCCAGCGTGATCAGGTCGACGTTGCCGGTGCGCTCGCCCTGCCCGAACAGGCAGCCCTCGATGCGGTCGGCGCCGGCCATCAGGGCCAGTTCGGCGGCGGCGACGGCGGTGCCGCGGTCGTTGTGCGGGTGCACGGAGATGCAGATGTGCTCGCGGCGGGTCAGGTTGCGGGCCATCCACTCGAAGCGGTCCGCGTGGGTGGACGGCGTCGAACGCTCCACGGTGGCGGGCAGGTTCAGGATGATCTCGCGGCCCTCGGACGGCTGCCAGACATCGCAGACGGCCTCGCAGACCTCCAGGGCGAAGTCCAGCTCGGTGTCGGTGAAGATCTCCGGGCTGTACTGGTAGCCGAAGGTGGTCTCCGGGCCCAGCAGCTTCTCGGCGTACTCCATGACCAGGCGGGTGCCGTCGACGGCGATCTGCTTGATCTGCTCCTTGGAGCCGCGGAAGACGACCCGGCGGAAGGTCGGCGCGGTCGCGTTGTACAGGTGGACGGTGGCGCGCTTGGCGCCGACCAGGGACTCCACGGTCCGCTCGATCAGGTCCTCGCGGGCCTGGGTCAGTACGGAGATGGTGACGTCGTCCGGGATCGCGCCCTCTTCGATGATGGAGCGCACGAAGGCGAAGTCGGTCTCGCCGGAGGACGGGAAGCCGACCTCGATCTCCTTGTAGCCCATGCGCACCAGCAGGTCGAACATCTCGCGCTTGCGGGCGGGGGTCATCGGGTCGATCAGCGACTGGTTGCCGTCCCGCAGGTCGGTGGAGAGCCAGCGGGGGGCCTTGGTGACGCGGGCGCCGGGCCAGGTGCGGTCCGGGATGTCCACCTGTTCGTACTGTCCGTACTTGTGGATCGGCATCCCGGAGGGCTTCTGGGTGTGGGTCGCGTTCGTGATGGGCGTGGGGCGACCGACAAAAGGCTGCTGGCTCATGGCGTTGGGCTCCTCGCGTGTCCGCGGTAGTTCGCTGGGACGGCCGACGGCGGTAGTGAAAACCGCAACACCAAACTCCGCGGGGAGGGGGCCGGCCTACGACTACAGACCCTCGCCGCGGCAGCTAAGGAGAAGCAGCCCGAAACGCATGATGGGCCGAGCCTAGCCGAGCCGCGCCGTAACGCGAGGACCTGTTTCAGTATGCAAGACCCGCGCGTCCGATTTGCACCAAATGTGAGCCAAGCCTCGTTCCCGCCGTCCAGGTCGGGGCGATCCCCCGAAGCCGCCGCGTTCCGGCCGTGCGATGACACCAGGCACGTTTCTGCAGCGCGGGAAGGTGACACAACCGAATGAATCATGGTTGCAGCTAGTGACATCGATGTGACGCGGTGCCACATTGCCGGGCATGGATGCCTCCCACGCCCACCGCCACCCCGTCTTCTGCACGGTCGTGCCGCCGCACCTCCTCGACAAGGCCGCACTGTCCGGGGACACCCGGCGCGCCGACCTCGCCCAGCGCACCCTCGAACGCGACTCCCTGCTGCGCACCCGGCGCCGGGTCACCGCCGTGCGCGGGATCGTGCCCACCCTCGCCGCGCCGGCGGGCGACGACCCGCAGCGGACGGTCTTCGACGCCCAGCACCGCACGCAGCTGCCGGGGACGAAGGTCCGCGAGGAGGGCGACCCGCCGGGCAGGGACGCCACCGTGAACCGCGCCTACGCGGGCCTCGGGGCGACGTACGAGCTGTTCCTGAAGGGCTTCGGGCGCCGCTCGATCGACGATTCCGGACTGCCGCTGGACGCCACCGTCCACTACGGCGAGGACTACAACAACGCCTTCTGGGACGGGCAGCAGATGGTCTTCGGCGACGGGGACGGGGACCTCTTCCTCGACTTCACCGTGTCGGTGGACGTCATCGGGCACGAGCTGACCCACGGGGTCACCCAGTACACGGCGAACCTGCGCTACCGCGGCCAGTCCGGCGCCCTCAACGAGTCGATGTCCGACGTCTTCGGCTCCCTGATCAAGCAGTACTCGCTGGAGCAGACGGCCGACCAGGCCGACTGGCTGATCGGGGCCGGCCTCCTCGGCCCCAACGTGACCGGGGTCGCGCTGCGCTCCATGAAGGCCCCGGGCACCGCGTACGACGACGACGAGCTCGGCAAGGACCCGCAGCCGGCGACCATGGACGACTACGTGAACACCCACAGCGACAACGGCGGTGTCCACATCAACTCCGGCATCCCCAACCACGCCTTCTACATCGCGGCGACCGAACTCGGCGGCAAGGCCTGGGAGCGGGCCGGGCAGATCTGGTACGACACCCTGACCGGCGGGGACCTCACCCCGAAGGCCGACTTCGCCGACTTCGCCCGGCTCTCCACGGCGGCCGCCGCCACCCGGTACGGGGACGGCGGGGCGGAACACCAGGCACTCCAGAAGGCCTGGTCGACCGTGGGCGTCCCGTTTGCGGGGTAGAGCCCTCCCATGCGGATTCTGGTGGTACGGACGGGCGGCTTCGCGGGCATCGAGCGACGGGCCGAGGTGGACACCTCGGGCCTGCCGGACGAGGACGAGTGGCGGGCCCTGGCCCAGCTCGCGCTGCGGCCCGGTCCGCCGGGCGACCCGGCGGACCGGGTGCGGGACGGCTTCTCGTACCGGATCACGGTGGACGGCCGGACGGTCTCCTGCGCCGAGCCGCGCCTGTCGGAGGCCCAGCGGGCCCTGATCTCGCGCGTCCTGAAAGAAGGTGCCTGAGCCCCGGCCCTTTGCTTGGATGGCCGGATGACCAATCCCATGATCGATTCGACGCTGTCCGAGCTGGAGCGGTACTACGACACGGTGCCGCGGGTGGGCGGCGCCCGGGCCGAGGACTTCGGTCCCCTGACCCTGTTCGTCCAGGAGGGCGCGGGCTGGCCGTACTACGCGCGGCCCGCGCTCGGCGGCTCCGACGCGACCGCCTCCGACGTGGAACGGGTGCTGGCCCGGCAGCGGGAGCTCGGCGTGCCCGAGGCCTTCGAGTGGGTCGCCGAGACCAGCCCCGCGCTGCGCGCGGCCGCCGAGGAGGCGGGGCTCCACGTCCACGCGCACCCGCTGATGGTGCTGGAGGCCGCGCAGGAGCTGCCCCCGCACCCGGAGGTACGGCTGCTCGACGCCGAGGACCCCCTGCTGGCGGCGGCGCTGACCGTCCCGGCGCTGGCCTTCGCCGACCCGGGGACCGCGGTGGGCGAGGCCGGGCCGGCGCAGCTGTCGGCCGCACTGGCGGACCCGTCGGTGGAGACGCGCCGGGCGAGCGTCTCGGCGAAGCTCGCGGCGGGCACCTCGGGGATGGCCGCGGCCGTCCGCGACGGCGTGGTGCTGTGCTCGGGCATGTTCAACCCGGTCGGGGACGTCGCCGAGGTCGTGGGCGTGGGCACCCTCCCGTCCGCCCGCCGTCAGGGCCTGGCCCTCGGGGTCACCGCGGCCCTGGTCGCGCAGGCCCGCGCCCGGGGCGCCCGTACGGTCTTCCTCTCGGCCGGGGACGAGGACGTGGCCCGGATCTACGGGCGCGCCGGCTTCCGGCGGGTGGGCACGGCCCTGATCGCGGAGCCGCCCGCCGACGCGTGACGGTTTTGCCGGGACGGCAACAATGTTTGCCGGTGGGGGCGGGCCGGGCGCAGCATCGGGGACACGAAGACCCCGAGCGGAAGAGGCTCCCATGCCGAAGCACGACCACGCGCACGCAGACGCACACGCGCACGCCGACGAGAACGTCCACGGGGACGGGAACGCTCCCGCCCCCGGCGGCGCGGAGTTCTGGGACGGGCGCTACAGCGAGAGCACGCGCATCTGGAGCGGCAAGCCGAACGCCGTCCTGGTCCGCGAGGCGGAGGACCTCGCCCCCGGCCGGGCCCTCGACCTCGGCTGCGGGGAGGGCGCCGACACGGTCTGGCTGGCCCGCCGCGGGTGGCGGGTCACCGCCACCGACATCTCGAAGGTGGCCCTGGGCCGGGCCGCGGAACACGCCGCCGAGGCCGGGGTCGGCGAGCTCGTCGACTGGCAGCAGCACGACTTCTCGCAGTCGTTCCCCGAGGGGGAGTTCGACCTCGTCTCGGCCTGCTTCCTGCACAGCTACGGGGACTTCCCGCGCGAGCGGATCCTGCGCCGGGCCGCCGCCGCGGTGGCACCCGGCGGGACCCTCCTCGTGGTGGGCCACGCGGGAGGGCCGTCCTGGAACCCCGAAGCCCTCGCGGACATCCACTTCCCCACCCCGCAGGAGGTCCTCGCGCAGCTGGAGCTGGCGGAGGGCGGCTGGGAGGTCCTGACCGCGGCGGAGCACGTCCAGCCCATGACCGACCCGGAGGGCCGGCCCGGCAGCCGCCCCGACAACGCGGTCAAGGTCCGGCGCGTCGCATAGGCCGTCTCCGGACGGGCCCGGGGACGCTTCCGGGAAGCGTGCCCGGGCGGCCGGTCAGAAGCCGAGCTTGCGCAGCTGCTTGGGGTCCCGCTGCCAGTCCTTGGCGACCTTCACGTGGAGGTCGAGGAAGACGGGGGTCCCGAGCAGCGCCTCGATGTGCTTGCGCGACTTCATCCCGACCTCCTTCAGGCGGGAGCCCTTCGGGCCGATGATGATGCCCTTCTGGCTCGGCCGCTCGATGTAGACGTTGGCGTGGATGTCGAGCAGCGGCCGGTCCGCCGGCCGGTTCTCGCGCGGGATCATCTCCTCGACGACCACGGCGATGGAGTGCGGGAGCTCGTCCCGTACGCCTTCCAGCGCGGCCTCGCGGATCAGCTCCGCGACCATGACCATCTCGGGCTCGTCGGTGAGGTCGCCCTCCGGGTACAGCGGCGGGCTCTCCGGCAGCAGCGGCGCGATCAGGTCGGCCAGCAGCTGGACCTGGCTGTCGCCGACCGCGGAGACGGGGACGATCTCCGCCCACTCGAAGCCCAGCTCCTCGGCGAGCCGGTGGACGGCGATGAGCTGCTCGCCCACCACCTTCGACTCGACCAGGTCGGTCTTGGTGATGATGGCGATCTTGGGGGTCTTCTTGATCCCCGCGAGCTCCTTGGCGATGAACTTGTCGCCCGGGCCGAGCTTCTGGTCGGCCGGCAGGCAGAAGCCGATGACGTCGACCTCGGCCCAGGTGGTGCGCACGACGTCGTTGAGGCGCTCGCCGAGGAGGGTGCGCGGCTTGTGCAGACCGGGCGTGTCGACGAGGACGAGCTGCGCGTCGGGGCGGTGCACGATGCCGCGGACGGTGTGGCGGGTGGTCTGCGGCCGGTTGGAGGTGATCGCGACCTTGGTGCCCACGAGTGCGTTGGTGAGGGTCGACTTGCCGGCGTTGGGACGGCCGACGAAGCAGGCGAAGCCCGCACGGTGCGGGGCGGTGGACTCGGGGGAACGATCGCTCATACGGGCCATTCTCCCCGATGCGGCTCCCAGCGCCGACCAGACCAGGGCGGTGAGGCCGAGCAGTGTCGTGAGGGGCGGGTGCGCGGCGTGGGCGGCACGCCCCTGAGCTGTGGTTCCGCCGGCCCGCGCGCGCACCGTCACCTGCGCCCATTCCACGGCCGGCGGGCCGTCCCAGTGGGCCCGCAGGCGCACTTCCTGACCCGGCAGCAGTTCGGCGGGCAGCCCGGCGAGCCCGCGGTCGAGCAGTCGGCGGCCGAGCGCCCCGGAGGCGGTCAGGGTGGCCCGGGGCCGGAGGGTGACGTTGCCGGTGTTGTGGAGCGTGTACGAGATCTCCGCGGCGGCCCCGCGCCGGTGCACGGTGACGTCCCGGACGGCGAGGGCGGGCGCGGTGGGGCCGGTCACCCGCAGGTACAGCCGGGCGGCGACCGCCTGCTGCACCCCGATCCCCCGGGCGTCCGCGGCCGCGGCGGCGGGCCGTTCTTCGAGGGCCACGACGGCGCCGGGGTGGTCCCCCGGTTCCGCCCGGTCGGGGACGGTGAGGGTGAAGCCGACGCGGGCCGTGCCGCCGGCCGGGACGGTGACCCGCTCCAGGTCGAGCTTCGTCCACGCGGCGGCGGCCCGGCGCGGCTCGTCGGGCCCGCGCACGGCGAAGCCGCCGTCGCGGACGGTGTTGTGGGCGTCGGCGGCGTAGAGGCGGAAGGTGCGGGTGCGGTCGGTCCGGTTGGTGACGGTGACGGCGTCGGCGACGCTCTGGCCGGGCGCCGCGGCGAGGTAGAAGTACGGGCGCCGGCCCACGGTGTTCGCGGCGGGCAGTACGGACCACTGGCCGTCGTCCGCCGAAGCCGTCCCGGCGGGCAGCAGGAGGAGGCCCAGTGCGGCCAGGGCTGTCGTCAGCAGGGCGACGACCGTGCTCCCGGGGCTTCGCGCCGCGGCGCCGCCGCCGGGGGCGGTCGAGGACGGGGGCCGGGCGGAGCGCGGCCTTCCGCGCCGCGGCACCCTCCGCCGGACGGAAGGCGTCACGACAGGGTCAGCGTGAGGACCGCCGTGTAGGCGCCCGGCGGGGTGTACGGCGGCACGTGCAGGGTGACGGCGGCGTCGATCGTGAAGGTGCCGCCGACCAGCGGGCCGTCCGGGGTGGAGGCCAGGAGGGCGCCCTCCGGGCCGACGACGCCCGCGCTGCCCGGCGTACAGGGGCTCTGGCTGCCGGGGGCCGCCACGCACGACGGCGTCCAGGACAGGGACGCGCCCGGGATGCGGATCCCGCCCGGTCCGGTGAAGTCGGTGACCTTGCCGGTGAGGGACCAGCCGGCCGGGCCGCCGCGCGCGTCGGTGACCGTCACGGTGCCGATCCGGCCGGGGGCGGCGCCTGCGCCGCCGTACGGGACCGCGCCGAGGGTGATGTCCTGGCCCGCCTGGGTCATGCCGAGCGCGCCGGGCTCGACGGTGGCGGTGACCTTCTGGGTACCGGACGCCGGCGGGGCGGCGTCGACGACCGTGTACGCGGCCGGGCCGGAGCCCCGCGGCGCCGACCAGGCCGCGCCCTCGTAGGCGATCACGGCGGTGGTGGCCCGGTCCGTGACCGGCAGCCGCATGACGGCCGTGCCCGCGCCGTCGGCGGTGGCGCTCACCCGGTCGGCGGTCTCGGCGGCACCCGCCCGTCCGGCGACGGTCACGGCGGCGCCCGGGGGGAAGCCGGCGGCGGTGACCTCGACCTCGGCTCCGGGCTTTCCGTGGGCGGTGGCGAGGAAGACGCTGCGCAGGTTGGCGGTGGGCAGTGCGGCGGCGGTGAGGCGGGCGGAGACGGGTGCGGCGGCCGGGGCGGCGGCGGTGCAGGAGGTGTCGAGGTCGAGCAGGTGGCGGGTGTGCAGGGTGTAGGCGCCCGGGGCCAGGGTGATCTCCCCGGGCGCGGTGACGGTGAAGGTGCCGGTCATGGTGACGGCGGGCAGGGGCGCGCCGGCCGGTACGGGGTCGTTGCGCTGGACGCCGACGACGGTGACCTCGCCGCTCTGGGCGCCCGCCAGCACGATCCGGCCGGTCGGGGTGAGCGTATCGGCGGGGAGTTCACCGCCGACCGGGTTCAGGGCCGGGGTGCTGAGCACCTGGTAGGTCGCGGTGACGGTGTCGCCGACCCGGGGGGCCGGGTCGTCCACGGTGATCCGGGCGGTGGTCCGCCCGTCGGCGGGCGGCAGTCCGGCCTCCTGGGGCGCCAGGCACTGGGTGGGGAACTCCACCTGTCCCGGGGGCGTCTCGCCCTCGGCGGCGGCCGGTGCGCCGAGGGCGCCCCCGGCCGTGGCCGCCAGCGCGGCCACGCCGACGGCTGCCGACCATCTCCGGTTCCGCGCCCGTGTTCGCACTGCCCGCCCCCTGGGTTCCCTCGCGCCGAGCCCCGCGCAGGGGGCCATTCACGAGCGGGCGGCGGGAGAAGTCAATGCACGGACCCGGCAGCAACTGATGGCCCATCAGGAGATGGGAGGTTGGCGCCGGCCGCTGCCGTGACACCGCCTCCCCCGGTGGCGGCGCCTCCCGCCGTGGCCCGGAACGTGCGCCGGTAGGCCGTCGGGCTCACCCCCAGCGCCGCCTGCACGTGCTTGCGCAGGGACTGGGCCGTGCCGAAGCCGCTCTCCCGCGCGACGTGTTCCATCGACAGCTCCGTCTGCTCCAGCAGCCGCCGCGCCCGCTCCACCCGCCGGCCGGTGATCCACTGCCCCGGGCTGATGCCCGTCTCCTCGCGGAAGCGGCGCGTGAAGGTCCGCACCGACACGGCCTCCTGCCGGGCCATGTCGGCGAGCCGGAGCGGCTCGTGCAGCCGGTCCAGCACCCAGGCCCGGGCCGCCGTGGTGGTGGCGAGCTGCGGCTCCGGCACCGGGCGGTCGACGAACTGCGCCTGCCCGCCCTCCCGGTGGGGCGGTACGACGGTCCGCCGGGCGGCCTCGTTGGCGACCGCCGCACCGTGGTCGCGGCGCACGATGTGCAGGCACAGGTCGATGCCCGCCGCCACGCCCGCCGAGGTCAGCACGTCCCCGTCGTCGGTGTAGAGCACGTCGGCGTCCACCTGCACGGCGGGGAAGAGCCGCTGGAAGTGCTCGGCGGAGGCCCAGTGGGTGGTGGCCCGGCGGCCGTCCAGGTAGCCGGCGGCGGCCAGCACGTAGCCGCCCGTGCAGATGGAGACGAGCCGGGTGCCGGGCCGGATGTGCGCGAGGGCCGCGGCGAGCTCGTCGCCCAGCCTGCCCTCCTCGTGGACCGGTCCCAGCTCGTAGGAGGCCGGCACGACCACCGTGTCCGCCGTGGCGAGCAGCTCGGGGCCCCGCGCGACCTGGACGGCGAAGTCGGCGTCCGTGGGGACCGGGCCGGGGGCGAGCCCGCACGTGAGGATCTCGTACAGCGGCCGCCCGTGCCGGTCCTTGGCGCGGCCGAAGATCCGGTGCGGGATGCCGAGCTCGAAGGGCAGCAGCCCGGGGAGGGCCAGGACGACGACGCGGTGCGGCGCGGATTCCATGGCCCGATCGTATCGAAGCATGACAGTCAGGCCACTGTCCTGCGGTGTCCCGCCGGCCCGAAGCTTCTCGCGTGACCCAGACAGACCCCGCCCCCGGCACCCTTCCCGCCCTCTCCCCGCGGCGGGCCGGACGCGTCCACCGCGCCTGGTACGTCGCCGCCGTCGCCTTCGTGACGATCATCGGCGCCGCCGGTTTCGCCTCCCTGCCCGGACTGCTCATCGAGCCGCTGCACGAGGAGTTCGACTGGTCGCGCGGCACCATCGGCGTGGCCGTCTCCGTGAACCTGGCGCTGTACGGGATCACCGCGCCCTTCGCCGCGGCGCTGATGGACCGCTTCGGCATCCGCCGGGTCGTGGCGGTGGCCCTGACCGTGATCGCGGGCGGTGCGGTGGCCACGGTGTGGATGACCGCGCCCTGGCAGCTGGTGCTGTGCTGGGGCGTGCTGGTGGGACTGGGCAGCGGCTCGATGGCCCTGGCCTTCGCCGCGACGGTGACGGGCCGCTGGTTCACCGCACGGCGCGGCCTGGTCACCGGGATCCTGACCGCCGCCGGCGCCTCCGGGCAGCTGGTGTTCCTGCCGACGCTGGCATGGCTGGTGGACCGCCACGGCTGGCGCCCGGCGACGGTGACGGTCGCGGTCGCCGCGCTGGCCGTCGTGCCCTTCGTCTGGCTGCTGCTGCGCGACCACCCCGCGGACGTGGGGCTCGCGCCGTACGGCGGCACCTACGCGCCCAAGCCCGCCCCGGCCGTTGGCGCGGCCCGGCGGGCGCTGAAGGTCCTCGCCGACGCGGCCCGGACGGGTCCCTTCTGGCTCCTGGCGGGCACCTTCGCGATCTGCGGCGCCTCGACGAACGGGCTGGTGCGGACGCACTTCGTGCCGGCGGCGCACGACCACGGCATGCCGGTGACGGCGGCCGCCGGGCTGCTGGCGGTCATCGGCGTCTTCGACGTGGTCGGCACGATCGCCTCGGGCTGGTTCACGGACCGCTTCGAGTCCCGGCGGCTGCTGGCGGTCTACTACGCGCTGCGCGGGGTGTCGCTGCTGTTCCTGCCGATCCTGCTGGCGCCGTCGGTGCGGCCGCCGCTGGTGTTCTTCATCGTCTTCTACGGCTTGGACTGGGTCGCGACCGTCCCGCCGACGATCGCCCTGTGCCGCGAGCACTACGGGGAGGACGGTGCGATCGTCTTCGGCTGGGTGCTGGCCTCGCACCAGATCGGCGCGGTGGTGGTGGCCTTCCTGGGCGGCCTGGCCCGGGACCTCACGGGCTCGTACGACGTGGTCTGGTACGCCTCGGGCGGGCTGTGCGCGATGGCGGCCCTGATGGCGATGGTCATCCGCCGCCGGCCTTCCGGCGGGGCGGCCGAACTCCCCGGCGCCTGATCCGGCCTGGGCCCGGCAGATCCAGCCTCGCCAGGGGGCACCTCCCAGCGGTAGCTGGGGGAGATTGAGGCGCGGGTCCGGGCAGAGCCCGGTGCCCGGCGGAGCCGGGTTCCTGGGGCGCCGCCCCAGACCCCGCGCCTCAAACGCCGGCGAGGCTGGACTTGGTGCGGCACCGGCCGAACACGGGGCGGCCGCCCCGCCGGGAGGCCAGGGGCTACGGACCGGCCGGAGTCGTGGACTTCAGGGTGCCGTCCGGGGCGGCCAGGAGGACCGGGGTGTCCGGGCCGCCGAGGTCGCGGACGGCCGCGCGGTCGGCCTCGGCCGGGGCGTCGGCCGCGCTCACGACGGCGGCGGCCTCCAAGGACCGCGCCCCGCTGGCCACGGCCATCGCGACCGCGGTCTGCAGCGCGCTCAGCTTCAGGGAGTCGAGCGCCACCGTCCCCGCGACGTACGTCCGCCCCGTCTCGTCCCGCACCGCCGCCCCCTCGGGCACCCCGTTGCGGGCCCGGGCGCTGCGCGCCAGCGTGATGATCTTGCTGTCCTCGGGGTCGATCCCGGTGCTCTCCGTCATGGTCGAAAGCATAGGGAGCGTCCCCGCCCGACCGCGCAACGACCCCGCCGCCGCCCGGCCGGCCCCGGCCGTGCCCGTCTCAGGGCCGGTCGAGCTTCAGCCGCTCCGCCCGCGGCAGCCCCGCCACCACCAGGTCGTAGGAGTCCTCGACGAGCTCGCGCAGCATCGCGTCCGGGATCCCGCCCACGGTCACCGTGTTCCAGTGCCGCTTGTTCATGTGATAGCCCGGCGCGATCGCCCCGTGCTCCTCGCGCAGCCGTACCGCCAGCTCCGGTTCGCACTTGAGGTTGATCTTCAGCGGCTCGGCGTCCAGCGCGCTGAGCGCGAACATCTTGCCCATCACCTTGAACACCGAAGTCTCCGGGGTGAAGGGGAATTCCTCCACCGCCGCGTTGAAGCCCAGACAGAACTCCCGCAGCTGCGCCGGGGTCATTCCCCCTCCTCCCCCGCGGCCTCCGCCGCGGCCACCGGTTCGACCAGGACCGTCACGATCTTGTTCCGCCGGCCCGCCGGCGACTCGGCCGTGAGCCGCAGCGGACGCCCGTCGGGCAGTTCCACCAGCGCCGAGGCGCCCGCGATCGGCACCCGGCCCAGCGCCTTCGCCAGCAGTCCGCCGACGGTCTCGACGTCCTCGTCGTCGAAGGCCTCGACCTTGAACAGCTCGCCGAGGTCGGTGATGTCCAGGCGCGCCGTGACCCGGTAGCGGTCCTCGCCCAGGTCCTCGACCGGCGGGAGCTCCCGGTCGTACTCGTCGGTGATCTCGCCGACGATCTCCTCAAGGATGTCCTCGATGGTGACGATGCCGGCCGTGCCGCCGTACTCGTCGATCACGACGGCCACGTGGTTGCGCACCTGCTGCATCTCGCGCAGCAGGTCGCCCGCGTTCTTGGTGTCCGGTACGAAGACGGCCGGCCGCATCGCCGTCGACACCAGGTCGGCCTCGGAGTCCCGATTGACGTGCGTCTTGCGGACCAGGTCCTTCAGGTAGACGATCCCGACGATGTCGTCCTCGTTCTCCCCGGTGACCGGGATGCGCGAGAAACCGGACCTCAGGGCGAGCGTGGTCGCCTGACGAACCGTCTTGTAGCGCTCGATGCAGACCAGGTCGGTGCGCGGCACCATCACCTCGCGCACGAGGGTGTCGCCGAGTTCGAAGACCTGGTGCACCATGCGGCGCTCGTCGTCCTCGATGAGCGATTCCTTCTCGGCGAGGTCGACCATCGCCCGCAGCTCGGCCTCGGAGGCGAAGGGGCCCTTGCGGAAGCCCTTGCCCGGCGTGAGCGCGTTGCCGACGAGGATCAGCAGCTGCGGGATCGGTCCCATGATCCTGGCGAGCGGTACGAGGACGTACGCGGACGCCGTCGCCGTGTTCAGCGGGTGCTGGCGGCCGATCGTGCGCGGGGAGACGCCCACGGCGACGAAGGAGACCAGCACCATCACGGCGATGGCCACGAGCAGCGCGGTCCAGTTCTCGCCGAACTCGTCGAGGCAGACGTAGGTGACCAGGACGCCGGCCGCCATCTCGCAGGTGACCCGGACCAGCAGCGCCACGTTCAGGTAGCGGGTGGGGTCGCCGGCGACCTGGGCGAGCTTCTCGCTGCCGCGCCTGCCCTCCCGTACGGCCTGCTCGGCGCGGAAGATCGAGATGCGGGCGATGCCGGACTCCGCGCACGCCGCGAACCAGGCCACGACCACCAGCAGCACCGCGCCGGTGATCAGTTGCGGGGCGCTCACGAGACGGTGGGAGCCGGGGACGGGCCGGTCAGCCCGCGCTCACCGCGCCAGCCGTCCACGATGGCCGCCTGCAGGCCGAACATCTCGGCCTTCTCGTCCGGCTCCTCGTGGTCGTACCCGAGCAGGTGCAGCACCCCGTGGACGGTCAGGAGCTGGAGCTCCTCGTCCATGGAGTGCTGCGTCGGGGCTTCCTCGCCCTGCTTCTTCGCGACCTCGGGGCAGAGCACGATGTCGCCGAGGAGCCCCTGCGGGGGCTCCTCCTCGTCCTTCGACGGCGGACGGAGCTCGTCCATCGGGAAGGACATGACGTCGGTCGGGCCCGGCAGGTCCATCCACTGGATGTGGAGCTGCTCCATCGCGTCCTCGTCGATGACGATGACGGAGAGCTCCGAGAGCGGGTGGATCCGCATCCGGGTGAGCGCGTAGCGGGCGATGTCGAGGATCGCCTGCTCGTCGACCTCGGTTCCGGACTCGTTGTTGACGTCGATCGACATGGTGCGCTGGGTTCTACTTCCGCTGGTAGCCGTTGGCGGCCTGCTGGCCGTCGTCGTACTTCTCGTACGCGTCGACGATACGGCCGACCAGCTTGTGCCGGACGACATCCTCGGACGTGAGCCTCGAGAAGTGGATGTCCGGTACCCCGTCGAGGATTTCCTGGACCTGGCGCAGACCGCTCCTGGCCCCGCCGGGCAGGTCGATCTGGGTGATGTCACCGGTGATCACGATCTTGGAGTCGAAGCCGAGACGCGTCAGGAACATCTTCATCTGCTCGGTGGTCGTGTTCTGGGCCTCGTCGAGGACCACGAACGCGTCGTTGAGCGTGCGGCCGCGCATGTAGGCCAGCGGCGCGACCTCGATCGTGCCCGCCGCCATCAGCCGCGGGATCGAGTCGGGGTCGAGCATGTCGTGCAGCGCGTCGTAGAGCGGGCGCAGGTACGGGTCGATCTTGTCGAAGAGGGTGCCCGGCAGGAAGCCGAGCCGCTCCCCCGCCTCGACGGCGGGCCGGGTCAGGATGATCCGGCTGACCTGCTTGGACTGCAGGGCCTGGACCGCCTTGGCCATGGCGAGGTAGGTCTTTCCGGTACCGGCGGGGCCGATGCCGAAGACGATCGTGTTCTTGTCGATCGCGTCGACGTACCGCTTCTGGTTGAGGGTCTTGGGGCGGATGGTGCGGCCGCGGCTGGAGAGGATGTTCTGGGTGAGCACCTCGGCGGGCGTCTCGGGCCCGTCCCCGTTGCCGTTCGCGCTCGCCTTGAGCATGGCGATCGAGCGTTCCACTGCGTCCTCCGTCATCGGCTGCCCGGTGCGGAGCACCAGCATCATCTCGTCGAACAGTCGCTGGATCAGGGCGACTTCCGCCGCCTCTCCGATCGCGCTGACCTGATTGCCCCGAACATGGATGTCGGCCTTCGGGAAGGCCTTCTCGATCACGCGCAACAGGGCGTCGCCCGAGCCGAGCACCGTCACCATCGGGTGCGTCGCCGGTACGGTGAAGTGCGCTCGCGCCTGCCCCGGCGCGGGGATGTGGGCTGTCGATGTCTGAGTCATGGGCCGGCACTGTGGCCTGCGCATACCTCCTGCTGAGGGGCCGCGCCGATCGACGACCTCCGGAGTACCAAGCGTACGTCGCCGCCGCTGCTTCCCCGAGAGGTTTTCACCGCCCCGCCCCGCGCAGTCCCGCGGCTACGCGGAGTGCCGGAAGCCGATGGTCGGGACGGCCCTGCGCCGGGCGGCCGGGGTAGCGGCCGACGGGATGAGGTCGTCCAGGAAGCCGTAGCGGCCGCGCAGCGCGTGCGGGGCGTCGCGCCACCAGTGGGCCACCTCCGGCCAGCCGGGGGCCGACAGGGAGCCGCCGAACTCCTGGACCGACAGGGCGGCGGTCAGCCCGGCGAAGGCGAGGCGGTCCGCCAGCGGCCAGCCCGCCAGGGTGCCGGTGACGAAGCCCGCCACGTAGACGTCCCCCGCCCCCGTCGGGTCCAGCGCCTCCACGGCGATCCCGGGGACGTGCGCGGTCTCACCGGTGCGCCCGTCGACCGCGTACGAGCCCTCCGCGCCCATGGTCACCACCGCGATCGGGACCTTCTCGGCCAGCGCGCGGGCCGCCGCCCGCGGACAGTCGGTGCGCGTGTACCGCATCGCCTCGCCCGCGTTCGGCAGGAAGGCCTCGCAGTGCTCCAGGTCGGCCAGGGCCCCCAGGTCCCACCGCCCGCTCTCGTCCCAGCCGACGTCCGCGAAGACCCGAGAGCCGCGCCGGGCGGCCTCGCCGATCCACGCCTCGCCGCGGCCGGGGCCCAGCGAGGCCACGGCCGCGCGGGCTCTCGGCGGGCACTGCGGCAGGGGCCCGGGGTCCGCCGGCGGCGGGGCCTCGTGGCCGTGGGAGACCATCGTGCGCTCGCCCTCGTAGGCCATCGAGACCGTGACGGGGCTGTGCCAGCCCGGGACGATCCGCGACATGGACAGGTCGATGCCCTCGCCCTGCTCCAGCGCGTCCCAGCAGTACTCGCCGTAGTGGTCGTCGCCGAAGGCCGCGGCCAGCGAGGTGCGCAGGCCGAGCCGGGCCAGGGCGGTGGCCATGTTGGCGACGCCGCCGGGGCTGGAGCCCATGCCGCGCGCCCAGGACTCCGTGCCGCGCACGGGCGCCGAGTCGAGGCCGGTGAAGATGATGTCGAGGAAGACCGTCCCGGTCAGGAAGACGTCGCAGCCCGGTTCCTCCGGGTCGCGCAGCGGACCGAGCGGGTCCACGGCTGCGGTGCGGCTGTCGAGGTCCCGACTGGTCACGGTGGTCTCCCCGGTTGATCTCGAAGGGCCGTTTCTCGGTGAAAGCTGCGAGGTCTCCCCACCAGGTGCGGGATCAAAACCCAGTGTGGCGCAGGTCACCCGCAAGATGCCCTGCGACCCGGTCACCCCAACCTCCGGTGGCGGGCCCGGGACGCCGCGCGTCCCGGGCCGCGCGCCTCAGCCCCGCTTCGGCAGCGGCACCCTCATCAGGTCCGCGGCCACGGTGAGCTCCCCCTCGAACCCGGCCGCCCGTGCCTGGCGCTCGAACTCGGTGGGGTCGGTGTACCGCTGCGAGAAGTGCGTCAGCACCAGGTGCCGCACGCCCGCGTCCCGCGCCACGCGCGCCGCCTGGCCGGCGGTGAGGTGCCCGTGGTCGGTGGCCAGGCGCTCGTCCTCGTCGAGGAAGGTCGACTCGATGACCAGCATGTCGCAGCCCTCGGCGAGCTCGTCCACGCCGGTGCAGAGCCGGGTGTCCATGACGAACGCGAACCGCTGCCCGGGCCGGGGCTCGCTGACCTGCTCCAGCGTGACCCCGCCGAGGTGTCCGTCGCGCTGGATCCGGCCCACGTCGGGCCCCTTGATCCCGTGCCGGGCGAGCAGTTCGGGCACCATCCGGCGCCCGTCGGGCTCGGTGATCCGGTAGCCGAAGGACTCCACCGGGTGCGAGAGCCGCCGGGTCTCCAGGACGTACGAGGCGCCCTGCGCGACCGGCCCGTCCTCGCGGACCGGCTCCTCCAGGAGCGGCACGGTCTCGCGGTAGGCCGTGGCGTACCGGAGCCGGTCGAAGAACTTCTGCCCCGACGCCGGGTAGTGCGCGGCGACGGGGTGCGGGACCTGGTCGAGGTTGATCCGCTGGATCACGCCGGCGAGGCCGAGGCTGTGGTCGCCGTGGAAGTGGGTGATGCAGATGCGGTTGATGTCGTGCGCGGCGACCCCGGCCCGCAGCATCTGCCGCTGCGTGCCCTCGCCCGGGTCGAAGAGGATGCCCTCGCCGTCCCAGCGCAGCAGGTAGCCGTTGTGGTTGCGGTGGCGGGTGGGCACCTGGCTGGCGGTGCCCAGCACCACGAACTCTCTGACGGACACGTGCTATCCCGGGGGCCACTGGAGGCCGCGGCCGCCCAGGACGTGCGCGTGGGCGTGCCAGACGGTCTGCCCGGCACCGGATCCGGTGTTGAAGACGATCCGGTAGCCGTGGTCGTCGATCTTCTCGTCGGCGGCGACCTGTGCGGCCTCGCGCAGTATGTCGGCGGCGACGCCCGGCTCGGCGGCCGCGAGGGACGCGGCGTCGGCGTAGTGCACCTTGGGGATGACGAGCACGTGCGTGGGCGCCTGCGGGTTGATGTCCCGGAAGGCGACGGTGGTCTCGGTCTCCCGGACCACGGTCGCCGGGATGCTCCCCTCGACGATCTTGCAGAACAGGCAGTCGGCCTGCGGTTCCCCGGCCATGTGCACACCCTCCCGTGACGTTGATCGGTCCGGGCATCGTATCCAGCCGGGGGCCCGCCGCGGGCGCGCATTTCGGCCGGTCAGGCCCAGCGTCCGGTACGGGCGAGCAGGACCGCCGCGGCCGCGGTGCCGGCGGTGGAGGTCCGCAGGACGGAGCGGCCCAGGCGGTGCGGGTGCGCCCCCGCCGCGGCGAAGACCTCCAGCTCCTCCGGGGAGACCCCGCCCTCCGGGCCGACCACCAGGACGACGGAGCCGGCCGCGGGCAGCTCGGCCGTGGCCAGGGCCTGCGAGGGGGTGTCGCGGTCCTCGTGCAGGACCATCGCCAGATCGGCGTCGGCCAGCAGCGCCGCGACCTGCTTGGTGGACATGGCCTCGGCCACCTCCGGGAAGCGGACCCGGCGGGACTGCTTGCCCGCCTCGCGGGCCGTGGCCCGCCACTTGGCCAGGGACTTGGCCCCGCGGTCGCCGCGCCACTGGGTGATGCAGCGGGATGCCTGCCAGGGCACGATCGCGTCCACGCCGGTCTCGGTCATGGTCTCGACGGCCAGCTCGCCCCGGTCCCCCTTGGGCAGGGCCTGGACCACGGTGATGCGGACCGCGGGCTCCTCCTCGCGCCCGGCGCCGGCGACCGCCACGACGAGCCGGTCCTTGCCCTCGGCCGCCTTGACGACCGCCTCCGCCCAGCCGCCGCGGCCGTCCGTCAGGACCACCTGCTCGCCCGGGTTCAGCCGCTTCACGGACACGGCGTGGCGGCCCTCCGGGCCGTCCAGGACGAACTCCGCCCCCGCGGGGACCTCTTCGACCACGAACACCGGGGCCGTCATGACGCACTCCTCATCTGCATTTCCTTCAACATCCTCTGCGCCTCGGCCAGTTCGGCCGCCAGCACCTCCACCAGCTCCGCCGCCGGCAGCGCCCGCGCGAGCCGGTGCCCCTGGCCCGCCCACAGGGCCATGCCCTGCGGGTCGCCGGCCGCGGCGGCCGCCTTGCGCAGCCCCGAGGTCAGGTGGTGGACCTGGGGGTAGGCGGCCGGGGCGTAGGGGCCGTGTTCCCGCATGAAGCGGTTGACCAGGCCCCGGGCCGGCCGCCCGGAGAAGGCCCGGGTCAGCTCCGTGCGGACGAAGAGCGGATCGGTCAGCGCCTTCTTGTGCACGGGGTCCGCCCCCGACTCGGGACACACCAGGAAGGCCGTCCCGAGCTGCACCGCCGCCGCGCCGGCCGCCAGCAGCGCGGCGATCTGCGCGCCCCGCATGACCCCGCCCGCGGCGATGATCGGCAGGGCCACCGCCTCCCGTACCTGTGCCACCAGCGCGAGCAGTCCCACCGCCGCCGTGCCGTCGATCTGCGGGTCGTCCCGGTGGGTGCCCTGGTGGCCGCCCGCCTCGACGCCCTGGACGCAGACGGCGTCGGCGCCCGCCTGCTGGGCGCTGCGGGCCTCCTCGACCGAGGTCACGGTGACGACGGTGTACGTACCCGCCTTGCGCAGGGCGGCGAGGGCCGCGGGGGCGGGGCAGCCGAAGGTGAACGACACGACCGGGACCGGGTCTTCGAGGAGGATGGCGAGCTTGGCGTCGTAGCCGTCGTCGCTGGTGCCGATGATGTCCTCCTCGGCGAGCGAGATCTCGTACCAGCTGGCCTCGCCGGCCAGCTGCCCGCGGTACGCCTCCACCGCGGCCGGGTCGACGTACCCGGTCTGCGGCATGAAGAGGTTGACGCCGAAGCGGTGCCGGGTGAGCGCGCGCACCTGCTTGATCTCCTGGTACATCCCGTCGGCGGTCTTGTAGCCGCCGGCCAGGAAGCCCAGCGCGCCGGCCTCGCACACGGCGGCGACGAGCGGCGGGCAGGAGGCGCCGCCCGCCATGGGAGCCTGCACGATCGGGTGGGGGGAGAGACCGTTCGCGGCGGTGGACATGGCTGCATCGTGCCACGTCCGGCCCGGGGCGCCGAATCACCGCATTCGCTTGGCATAGTCCCCGTCCCGGCGGGCGGAGGGGCCGCCTCCGGGCGTACGCGAAGAGCCCGGCCGGGGTGTCCCCGGGCCGGGCTCGAAGCGGTGTCCGCCGTGCGGTCAGCGACCGTTGAAGGCGTCCTTCAGCCGGCTGAAGAGGCCCTGCTGGCCCGGCGCGAACTGGCCCATGGGCCGCTCCTCGCCGCGCAGCTTCGCCAGCTGGCGCAGCAGTTCCTCCTGCTGGGCGTCCAGCTTGCCCGGGGTGGTGACCTCGACGTGGACGATCAGGTCGCCGCGCCCGCCGCCGCGCAGGTGGGTGACGCCGCGCCCGTGCAGCGGGATCGCCTGGCCGGACCCGGTGCCGGGCCGGATGTCGATCTCCTCCAGCCCGTCCAGGGTCTCCAGCGGGCACTTGGTGCCGAGCGCCGCCGCCGTCATCGGGATGGTGACCGTGCAGTGCAGGTCGTCCCCGCGCCGCTGGAAGGTCGGGTGGGCCAGCTCGTGGATCTCCACGTACAGGTCGCCGGCGGGGCCGCCGCCGGGGCCGACCTCGCCCTCGCCCGCGAGCTGGATCCGGGTGCCGTTCTCGACGCCTGCCGGGATCTTGACCGTGAGGCTGCGGCGGGAGCGGACCCGGCCGTCGCCCGCGCACTCGTGGCACGGGGTCGGGACGACGGTGCCGAAGCCCTGGCACTGCGGGCAGGGGCGCGAGGTCATGACCTGGCCCAGGAAGGACCGGGTGACCTGCGAGACCTCACCGCGGCCGCGGCACATGTCACACGTCTGCGCCGAGGTGCCGGGGGCCGCGCCCTCGCCGGAGCAGGTGGTGCAGACGACGGCTGTGTCGACCTGGATGTCCTTGGTCGTCCCGAAGGCCGCCTCGTCCAGTTCCAGGTCGAGGCGGATCATGGCGTCCTGGCCGCGCCGGGTCCGCGAGCGCGGGCCGCGCTGCGAGGCCTGGCCGAAGAAGGCGTCCATGATGTCGGAGAAGTTGCCGAAGCCGCCCGCTCCGAAGCCGCCGGCTCCGCCGCCGCCCGAGGAGGACAGCGGGTCGCCGCCGAGGTCGTAGACCTGCTTCTTCTGCGGGTCCGAGAGCACCTCGTAGGCCGCGTTGATCTCCTTGAAGCGCTCCTGCGTCTTCGGATCCGGATTCACGTCCGGGTGGAGTTCACGCGCGAGGCGCCGGAAGGCCTTCTTGATCTCGTCCTGCGATGCGTCGCGGCGCACGCCGAGAACGGCGTAGTAGTCGGTGGCCACTTACGACTCCGCCAGGATCTGTCCGACGTAACGTGCCACTGCGCGTACCGCTCCCATCGTTCCGGGGTAGTCCATGCGGGTCGGTCCGACCACGCCGAGTTTGGCGACCGTTTCGCCGCCCGAACCGTAACCGACCGAGACGACCGACGTGGAGTTGAGCCCCTCGTAGGCGTTCTCGTGCCCGATCCTTACGGCCATTCCCGACTCGTTGGCCTCGCCGAGCAGCTTGAGGAGCACGACCTGCTCCTCCAGCGCCTCCAGCACCGGCCTGATCGTCAGGGGAAAATCGTGTCCGAAGCGGGTGAGATTGGCGGTTCCGCCGATCATCAGCCGCTCCTCCGCCTCCTCGACCAGGGTTTCGAGGAGGGTCGAGAGGACGGTGGAGACGGTGCCCCGGTCGTCGGCCTCGAAGGACTCCGGGAGGTCCTGGACGAGCGGCGGCACATCGGTGAAGCGCCTGCCGACGACCCGGCTGTTGAGCCGGGCCCGCAGGTCGGCGAGCGAAGCCTCGCCGAAGGGGCTCGGGCAGTCGACGAGGCGCTGCTCGACGCGTCCGGTGTCCGTGATCAGCACGAGCATCAGGCGCGCGGGAGCGAGCGAGAGCAGCTCCACGTGCCGGACGGTCGAGCGGGTCAGGCTCGGGTACTGGACGACCGCGACCTGGCGGGTCAGCTGCGCGAGCAGCCGCACCGTACGGCCGACGACGTCGTCGAGGTCGACGGCCCCGTCGAGGAAGTTCTGGATGGCCCGTCGCTCGGGCGACGACAGCGGCTTGACCCCCGCGAGCCGGTCGACGAAGAGCCGGTAGCCCTTGTCGGTGGGGATCCGGCCGGCGCTGGTGTGGGGCTGGGCGATGTAGCCCTCTTCCTCCAGCACCGCCATGTCGTTGCGCACGGTGGCGGGCGAGACGCCGAGCCGGTGCCGCTCGGTGAGCGCCTTGGAGCCGACCGGCTCCTCCGTCCCGACGTAGTCCTGGACGATGGCGCGCAGCACTTCGAGTCTGCGTTCGCTGAGCATCGCGCACACCTCCAGCGTGATCCGTTGCCGTGTTCCGACGTGTTCCGACGTCTTCTGCCGTGTTCTGACGTTCGTTGGCACTCTGTACGTTCGAGTGCCAGAGAGCCCCCGCTCAGTGTACGGCCGGGTAGTAAGACCCTGGCAAGGGAGGCCCGCCAGGGTAGCGTCGCGGCATGGACGTGCGTTGGGAAGAGGCGGGCTGGGAACGGCTCACCGGAAGGGCCGGCCGGCGGCGCCTGCCGGTGTGGGACTGCACGGTGGGGCTGGTGGTGGGGGACGAGTCCGTCCTCCTGATCGATCCCGGTTCCTGCGTGCGCGAGGGGGCCGCGGTACGGGCCGAGGCCGAGCGCCTGACGGGCCGCAGCGTGACCCATATCGCATTCACGCACGGCCATTTCGATCACGTACTGGGCGCGGCCGCCCTCCCCGGGGCCGAGGTCTTCGGGGCGGTGGGGCTGGCCGCGCTCCTCGACGCGGAGCGCGAGGAGCTGCGCGGGGACGCGGTGCGGCACGGGCTGGCGGAGGCGGAGGCGGCCGAGGCGGTGGACCGGCTGGTACTGCCCGGCCATCAGGTGTCGGGCGAATGGACCCTGGAACTGGGCGGGGTGCAGGTGCTGCTGGCCAACGTGGGGCCCGGGCACACCGGGCACGACCTGGCCGTCTTCGTCCCGGGCGAACGCGAGACGGTGTTCTGCGGGGACCTGGTCGAGGAGTCGGGCGAGCCGATGGCGGGCCCGGACGCGGTGCCCCGGCAGTGGCCCGCCGCCCTGGACCGGCTGCTGTCGCTGGGCGGTGAGGACGCGCTGTACGTACCGGGTCACGGAGCGGTGGTCACCGCGGAGTTCGTGCGTGCGCAACGCGCCACACTGGCGGCCCGTTCCGGCGTGTCGTAGCGGGGAGGGGCGCCGCTCTCCTAGTGTCGGCCGGATGCGCGAGTACTCCCCCGATCTGACCCCGCAGTGGAAGCGACCCAAGGCCGTGCCGGAGGTCGCCGCGGAACCGGACCTGGTGGTCGAGGTGGCGGGTACGGACTTCTGCGGCGCGGTGGTGGCCTGCGAGGCGGGCACGGTGACCCTGGAGGACCGCTTCGGCAAGCGCCGGGTGTTCCCGATGGAGCCGCGGGGCTTCCTGCTGGACGGCGCGGTGGTGACGCTGGTGCGCCCGCCCCGCGGCCCGGCGGTGCCCACCCGCACGGCGTCCGGCTCCATCGCCGTCCCCGGCGCCCGTGCGCGGGTGGCGCGGGCCGGCCGGATCTACGTCGAGGGCCGGCACGACGCCGAGCTGGTGGAGCGGGTGTGGGGCGACGACCTGCGCATCGAGGGCGTGGTGGTGGAGTACCTGGAGGGCGTCGACGACCTCCCGGCCGTGGTGGCGGAGTTCGGCCCGGCCCCGGACGCCCGCCTCGGGGTCCTGGTGGACCATCTGGTGCCGGGCTCGAAGGAGTCCCGCATCGCGGCGGCGGTGACCTCGCCGGACGTGCTGGTGGTGGGCCACCCGTACGTGGACGTCTGGCAGGCGGTGAAGCCGTCCGCGCTGGGCATCCCGGCCTGGCCGGTGGTCCCCCGCGGCCAGGACTGGAAGACGGGCGTCTGCCGGGCCCTGGGCTGGCCGGAGAACACCGGGGCCGCCTGGCAGCACATCCTGTCCCGGGTGGGCTCCTACAAGGACCTGGAGCCGACCCTGCTGGGCCGCGTGGAGGAACTGATCGACTTCGTCACGGCCCCGGCCTGATCTACGGCAGGGTGCCGAACTGCCCGGTGTCGAGCGTCACCCCGAGGGCATCGAGCGGGACCGGTTCTGCGAACTTGCTGGTCCGCGCCGTGCGGTAGCCGGCCTGGTCCCCGCCGCCGAACGGCTCGGTGAGCAGCGTGCACTTCGCTTCGAAGGGGTCGACGATCAGATGAACAGCACGATCAGGTTGTGGACCACGTCGGGCCCGGCCGTCATCACGATTTCCCCCCGGAGGAGCTCGACCTTGACGCCCTCGGGAGCCGCGAGGCTCTCGAAGAACTCGGTCATGCGCTGATCGTCCACAGCGGTCGTCTCCGGCCCTCCGTTTCTGCCGCCGTGAGGTACGACGACAGGCTGGGAACAGGGTAGGCAGCGCCGACCCGGATCGGCGCGGGTTCACCCGGGAAGGTGATCAGTCGACCAGGTCCCGGACCACCGCGTCGGCCAGCAGCCGCCCGCGCAGGGTCAGCACGGCGCGCCCGGCCTCGTAGGGGGCCGGCTCCAGGAGCCCGTCCGCAAGGGCCTTGCGGGAGGAGGCCAGGCCCGCCGGGGCGAGCAGGGACAGCGGGACGCCGTCCACGAGGCGCAGCTCCAGCAGGATCCGCTCCACGCGGCGGTCCTCCTCCGAGAGGAGTTCGCGTCCCGCGCCCGGGGAGCGCCCCTCGGCGAGGGCGGCGGCGTAGGCGCCGGGGTGCTTGACGTTCCACCAGCGCACCCCGCCCACGTGCGAGTGCGCGCCGGGACCTGCGCCCCACCAGTCGGCGCCGCGCCAGTACAGCTCGTTGTGCAGGCAGCGTCCGGCCTCCGAGGTGGCCCAGTTCGACACCTCGTACCAGGAGTACCCCGCCTGGGCCATGACCTCGTCGGCGATCAGGTAGCGGTCGGCGTGGACGTCGTCGTCGGTCATGGGGACCTCGCCGCGGCGGATCCGGCGGGCCAGCTGCGTGCCCTCCTCGACGATCAGCGCGTAGGCGCTGACGTGGTCCGGGCCGGCCCCGAGCGCGGCGGCGAGGGAGTCGCGCCAGTCCTGGTCGCTCTCGCCCGGCGTCCCGTAGATCAGGTCGAGGTTGACGTGCTCGAAGCCCGCAGCGCGGGCCTCCGCCACGCACGCCTCGGGGCGCCCGGGCGTGTGGGTGCGGTCCAGGACCTTCAGGACGTGCTGCTTGGCGCTCTGCATGCCGAAGGAGATCCGGTTGAAGCCGCCGGCGCGCAGCTCGGCCAGGTACGCCGGGTCGACGGACTCCGGGTTGGCCTCCGTCGTGATCTCGGCGTCCTCGGCCAGGCCGAACTCGTCCCGGATCGCCGCGAGCATCCGTACGAGGTCCCCGGCGGGCAGCAGCGTCGGCGTGCCGCCGCCGACGAAGACGGTGCGGACGGCCCGCGGGTCGTCGCCGAGCACCTTGCGGGCGAGGCGGACCTCGTCGATCAGGGTGTCGGCGTAGTTCTCGCGGGAGGCGAGCACCCCTCCGGTGCCCCGCAGCTCGGTGGCCGTGTAGGTGTTGAAGTCGCAGTACCCGCAGCGCGTGGCGCAGTACGGGACGTGCAGGTAGAAGCCGAGCGGCCGCTCCCCCGCGCCCGCCAGGGCGTGCGACGGCAGCGAGCCGTCTTCGGGCATGGGTTCACCGTCGGGGAGTGCGGAAGGCATACCCCCATCATCCCGCACCCGGCGCACCCGGCGGTCCGCCGGACGGAGCGCAGGGTGCGGGGCGGGTCACCGACCCGCCCCGCCGGGCCCGTCGCAGGCCTCAGGCCTCGCGGGACCCCTCGTACATCTCCTCGATCAGGTGCTTGAACTCACGCTCGACCACCGGCCGCTTCAGCTTCAGGCTGGGCGTGAGGTCGCCGTGCTCGACGTCGAGGTCGCGGGGCAGGATCCGGAACTTCTTGACCGTCTGCCACCGCTGGAGGCCCTCGTTCAGGGTCTGGACGTAGGTCTCGATCAGCCGGTCGGTCTCCGGCGCGGCCAGGACCTCCTTGTACGTCCTGCCCTCCAGCCCGTTCTCGGCGGCCCAGCCCAGGATCGACGGCTCGTCGAGCGCGATCAGCGCCGAGCAGAAGTTCCGGTCGGCGCCGTGCACGACGATGGTCGACACGTACGGGCAGATCGCCTTGAACCGGCCCTCGATCTCCGCCGGGGCGACGTACTTGCCGCCCGAGGTCTTGATCAGGTCCTTCTTGCGGTCGGTGATGCGCAGGTAGCCGTCGGGCGAGAGCTCGCCGATGTCGCCCGTGTGCAGCCAGCCGTCGGACTCCAGGACCTCGGCGGTCTTGTCCGGCTGCCCGTGGTAGCCCTGCATGATGCCGGGGCCGCGCAGCAGGACCTCGCCGTCGTCGGCGATGCGGACCTCGGTGCCGGGGAGCGGCTTGCCGACCGTGCCGGTGCGGTAGGCCTCGCCGGGGTTGACGAAGGAGGCCGCGCTGGACTCCGTCAGGCCGTAGCCCTCCAGGATGTGGATGCCCGCGCCGGAGAAGAAGAAGCCGATGTCGGGGGCCAGGGCGGAGGCGCCGGAGACGGCCGCGCGCAGCTTCCCGCCGAAGGCGTCGCGGAGCTTGGAGTAGACGAGCGCGTCGGCGATCTTGTGCTTGGTGGTGAGGCCGAAGGGGGCGGTGGCCCGCCCGGTGCGGCGGTAGTTGTCCTGCGTGACCTTGGCGTACTCGCGGGCGACGCCGGCGGACCACTGGAAGATCTTGTACTTGGCGCCGCCGCCGGCCCGGGCCTTGGCGGCCACGCCGTTGTAGACCTTCTCGAAGATGCGCGGTACGGCGGCCATGTACGTCGGCTGCACGACCGGCAGGTTTTCGATGATCTTGTCGATGCGGCCGTCGACGGCCGTCACGTGACCGGCCTCGATCTGGCCGGAGGTCAGCACCTTGCCGAAGACGTGGGCCAGCGGCAGCCAGAGGTACTGGACGTCGTCCTTGCCGATCAGGCCGGTGGCGGTCATGGCCTTGGCCAGGTAGGACCAGTTGTCGTGCAGCAGCCGTACGCCCTTGGGGCGGCCGGTGGTGCCGGAGGTGTAGATGAGGGTGGCGAGCTGCCCGGAGGTGATGGACGCGATGCGCTCGTCGACGGCCTCGGGGTGCTTGGCGAGGTACTCCTTGCCCTTCGCCTCCAGGTCGGCCAGGGAGAGCACCCAGCCCTCCGGGTCGCCCTCGGCGGCGACCGCGTCGGCGGCGTCCAGGACCACGACGTGGCGCAGTCCGGGCAGGTCGGCGCGGCGCTCGCGGGCCTTCGCCAGCTGCTTGGCGTCCTCGGCGATGAGCACCCGGCTCTCGGAGTCCGCGAGGATGAACGCCGACTCGTCCGCGTTGGTGCTGGGGTAGATCGTGGTGACCGCGCCGCCGGCGCACATCACGCCGAGGTCGGAGAGGATCCACTCGACGCGGGTGTTGGAGGCGAGGGCGACGCGCTGTTCCGTTTCCAGCCCGAGGGAGATCAGTCCGGCCGCGATGGCGAAGACCCGCTCGGCGGCCTGGCTCCAGCTCAGCGACTTCCAGTCGTCCGGCGCGCCCTGACCGCCGGCCGCGGGCACCGGATACCGGTAGGCCTCGTCGTTCGGCGTCGCGGCGACGCGCTCACGGAAGAGCACCGCCACGGTGGGCGGGCGGTTCTCGAGATAGGTCTGTGTGTCGCTCACGACATCCTCCGGACCGGTCCACGCGGCAGTGCGTGGGCGTGGGGCGCTGGGGGCGCTTGGGACTGGCGGGTTTGCAGCCGTTGACTTTCTTAACTGACGAGTAACCGTTGAGCAGTGATCAGACTAGAGCGCGTCCGGCGTGCGCGTAAGAGCCAGTGAGCGGCCGGTTCATAACGAAACAGGCCCCCGCGCCGATGCGCGGGGGCCTGTGTACGCCGGGTGACGGAGAGGTGGCTACTTCTTCTTGGCGCCGGACTCGTCACTGGAGAGGACGGCGATGAAGGCCTCCTGCGGGACCTCCACGGAGCCGACCATCTTCATGCGCTTCTTGCCTTCCTTCTGCTTCTCCAGCAGCTTCCGCTTACGGGAGATGTCACCGCCGTAGCACTTGGCGAGGACGTCCTTGCGGATGGCGCGGATGGTCTCGCGGGCGATGACGCGGGAGCCGACGGCCGCCTGGATCGGCACCTCGAAGGCCTGCCGCGGGATGAGCTCGCGCAGCTTGGCGACGAGGCGCACGCCGTAGGCGTAGGCCGCGTCCTTGTGGCAGACGGCGGAGAAGGCGTCGACCTTGTCGCCGTGCAGCAGGATGTCGACCTTGACCAGGCTGGAGGCCTGCTCGCCGGTGGGCTCGTAGTCGAGGGAGGCGTAGCCGCGCGTCTTGGACTTCAGCTGGTCGAAGAAGTCGAAGACGATCTCGGCGAGCGGGAGGGTGTAGCGGATCTCGACGCGGTCCTCGGAGAGGTAGTCCATGCCGAGGAGGGTGCCGCGGCGCTGCTGGCACAGCTCCATGATCGCGCCGATGAACTCGGTCGGGGCGAGCACCGTGGCCCGGACGACCGGCTCGAAGACGTCCTTGATCTTGCCTTCGGGGAACTCGCTCGGGTTGGTGACGGTGACTTCCTTGCCGTCCTCCAGGACCACCCGGTAGACCACGTTGGGCGCGGTCGCGATCAGGTCGAGGCCGAACTCGCGCTCCAGGCGCTCGCGGACCACGTCCAGGTGGAGCAGGCCGAGGAAGCCGACGCGGAAGCCGAAGCCGAGCGCCGCCGAGGTCTCGGGCTCGTAGACCAGCGCGGCGTCGTTGAGCTGGAGCTTGTCCAGGGCCTCGCGCAGGTCCGGGTAGTCGGAGCCGTCGAGCGGGTAGAGGCCCGAGAAGACCATCGGCTTCGGGTCCTTGTAGCCGCCGAGGGCCTCGGTCGCGCCGTTGTGCAGGCTGGTGATGGTGTCACCGACCTTGGACTGACGGACGTCCTTCACGCCGGTGATGATGTAGCCCACCTCGCCGACGCCGATGCCGTCGGCCGGGGTCATCTCCGGGGAGGAGACACCGATCTCCAGCAGCTCGTGGGTGGCGCCGGTGGACATCATCTTGATGCGCTCGCGCTTGTTGAGCTGGCCGTCGACCACACGGACGTACGTCACGACGCCGCGGTAGGAGTCGTAGACCGAGTCGAAGATCATCGCGCGGGCGGGGGCGTCCTTGACGCCGACCGGGGCCGGGACGGTGGCGACGACCTTGTCCAGCAGGGCGTCCACGCCCATGCCGGTCTTGGCCGAGACGCGCAGCACGTCGTCGGGGTCGCAGCCGACCAGGTTCGCGAGCTCCTCGGCGAACTTCTCCGGCTGGGCGGCCGGCAGGTCGATCTTGTTGAGGACCGGGACGATCGCGAGGTCGTTCTCCATCGCCAGGTACAGGTTGGCGAGGGTCTGCGCCTCGATGCCCTGGGCGGCGTCCACGAGGAGGATCGTGCCCTCGCACGCGGCGAGGGAGCGCGAGACCTCGTACGTGAAGTCGACGTGCCCGGGGGTGTCGATCATGTTGAGGATGTGGGTGCTGCCCTGACCCTCGCCCGTGGTGGGCGCCCAGGGCAGCCGCACCGCCTGGGACTTGATCGTGATGCCGCGCTCACGCTCGATGTCCATGCGGTCGAGGTACTGGGCGCGCATCTGCCGCTGGTCGACGACACCGGTGAGCTGGAGCATCCGGTCGGCAAGGGTCGACTTGCCGTGGTCGATGTGCGCGATGATGCAGAAATTGCGGATCAGCGCCGGGTCGGTACGGCTCGGCTCGGGCACGTGGCTGGGGATCGCGGGCACGCAGTGTCCTGATTCTCGGGTCGCAGTCGGAAGCGTCTTCGGAGCGTCGGTCGGAGCGGACAGTCCGGCTCCGGTCGCTCTCGGCGGCACGATGTCGGTCCATACGCAGGCTCCCATGGTCCCATGGACGGGGCAGTGCGCTCGGTTTGGGCCGCCAGGAGCGTGCCTGGTAGCCTGGGCAGCTGTGTCTCGTATGCCCTCTCAGCTGTCGAGGCACAATCCGAAGATCAAACTCTGAACCTGAAAAGGCTCTTTCGTGGCGAACATCAAGTCCCAGATCAAGCGGAACAAGACCAACGAGAAGGCTCGCCTTCGCAACAAGTCGGTCAAGTCCGAGCTGCGCACCTTCATCCGCAAGGCCAACGAGGCCATCCTCGCCGGCGACGCGGAGAAGGCCACCGCCGCGGCCCGCCTGGCTTCCAAGAAGCTGGACAAGGCCGTCTCGAAGGGTGTCATCCACAAGAACGCCGCCGCCAACAAGAAGTCGGCGCTGGCTTCCAAGGTTGCCTCCATCTGAGTTCCGCACTCGATGTGATCGCCGGAAGGGACCCAGCGGGCCCTCTCTCCCGCTCCTGACCGGCACCCCGCTCCGCACACGAAGCGTTCGCCACGCGGGTGCGGAGCAACACCAGCAGTGACCGAAGGCCCCGTCCGTCCCCCTTCCCCAGGGTGACGGACGGGGCCTTCGTGCTGCCGGGCCCGGCCCGGCGCCCGCCCCGGCCGGGTGGGGCCGGGGCGGGCGGGGCGCGGCGCGGCGGGCAGGGCGGGCGGGAGACGTGTGGCGTGCGGATCGAGGCGAGCGGGCGGCAGCCTTCAGGGCACGGGTCAGCGGCGCTGGGGGCGGGCCGCGCGGGCCACAGCGACGACCGCCTTCTCCAGCGCGTACTCGGGATCGTCGCCCCCGCCCTTGACCCCGGCGTCGGCGGCGGCCACGGCGCGCAGCGCGTCCGCGACGGCGTCCGCCGACCAGCCCCGCATCTGCTGGCGGACCCGGTCGATCTTCCACGGCGGCATGCCGAGGTCGCGGGCCAGGTCCCCGGGCCGGGCCCCGCGCGGGGCCGAGGCGAGCTTGCCGATCGCGCGGACCGCCTGCGCGAGCGCGCTGGTGATCAGGACCGGGGCCACCCCGGTGGCCAGGGACCAGCGCAGGGCCTCCAGGGCCTCGGCCGCGCGCCCTTCGACCGCCCGGTCGGCGACCGTGAAGCTGGAGGCCTCGGCACGGCCCGTGTAGTAGCGGCCGACGACGGCCTCGTCGATGGTTCCCTCGACGTCCGCGCACAGCTGGGCGGCGGCGCTCGCCAGCTCCCGCAGGTCGCTGCCGATCGCGTCGACCAGCGTCTGGCACGCCTCCGGGGTCGCCGACCGGCCCAGCGTGCGGAACTCGCCCCGTACGAACGCGAGCCGGTCCGCCGCCTTCGTCATCTTCGGGCAGGCGATCTCCCGGGCGCCCGCCTTGCGCGCCGCGTCCAGCAGGCCCTTGCCCTTGACCCCGCCCGCGTGGAGGAGGACCAGCGAGATCTCCTCGTAGGGTGCGGCGAGGTAGGCCTTGACCTCCTTGACCGTGTCGGCGGACAGGTCCTGCGCGTTGCGCACGACCAGCACCTTGCGCTCGGAGAAGAGCGAGGGGCTCGCCAGCTCGGCCAGCGTGCCGGGCTGGAGCTGGTCGGAGGTGAGGTCGCGGACGTCGGTGTCGGCGTCGGCGGCACGGGCGGCCGCCACCACCTCCCGCACGGCGCGGTCGAGCAGCAGCTCCTCCTGCCCCACCGCAAGGGTGATCGGGGCGAGGGGATCGTCGGTGGAGTTCTTCCTGGTGGCCATCGCCTCCAGCATCCCACGCCGCACTGACAGCACCCCGCGCCCCGGACCGCTTCACCGGGTGTCCGACAATGGCCGGGTGAACGTGCGACATGTACTCGTCCTGCCCGACCGCGACGCCGCCGAGGAGGTGGCGCAGGAGGCCGTCGACCGCTTCGGACTCCCGGAGGAGCCGCAGTTGGTCCGCGACGCCCTGGCCGGCGAGGACGACGCCGAGGACGCCCAGTGGCTGGTCGTCGTCGAGGATCCGCGGGAACGGCTCGACGCGACCGCCCTGGACGAGCTCGCCGCCGAGTACGAAGGCTGGCTGGAGGCCCCCTGAGCCCCGTCCGGGGGCAGGGGGGTCAGGCCTTGTGCACGATCTGGATGTCCAGCGTGACGTCCACGCTCGAACCGATCGCCGCGACCCCGTGCGCCAGCATCGACTGCCAGTTGAGGGTGAAGTCCTCGCGGTGCAGCTCTGCGGTGGCCCGGCAGGCCGCCCGCACCTCGCCCTCCATGCCCGTCCCGAGACCCAGGTACTGGGTGTCCAGGGTCACCGACCGGCTCACGCCGTGGAGGGTCAGCGCGCCGGCGACGGCCCAGCGGCTGCCGCTGCGGTGGATGAACCGCTCGCTGTAGAACTCCACCGTCGGGTGGCGGACCGCGTCCAGGAAGTCCCCCGACCGCAGGTGGTCGTCGCGCAGCCGCATCCCGGTGTCGATGCTCGCCGCATCGATGATCACGTGCATGGAGGAGTCCTCCATGCGGTCGGCTATCCGCACCGCCCCGGCGAACGTGTTGAACCGTCCGTTGATCCGGGCCAGGCCGATGTGCCGGGCCGTGAAACCGATGGACGAGTGCGCCGGGTCGAGCTCCCAGTGCCCGGGCTGCGGCAGGACCGGCGGCTCCACCGCGTCGAGGACGATCTCCCCCGTACCGGGCTGCGCCGGGTCTCCCACGAGCGTGACCCCGTGGAACGGCGTGTACCCCTCGGCGGTGACCGAGAGCCGGTACTCCCCTTCCGGAACGGCGGCCGTGAAGCCCCCGAAGGGATCGGTCTCGCCGCTGACGATCCGGCGGCCGATCGGATCCGTCACCTCGAACGCGGCCTGCCGGATGGGCCGGTGGACCGTGTCGAGGACCCGGCAGCTGAGCAGACGCGCCGTCGGCGGCAGCGTCAGTGTCGCGGATGTGTGCGGGCTGGAACTTCCGGCCGACTCCATCCCCCGTCGGCGACCGAACATGACGTGTGCACCCCCGTGCTGTGTGGACTTGGACCGTTCTGGCGACGACGCATTCGATCATGCTGCCGGGTTGTGGGCAAACAGAACACTCCCGCCCGGTATGCCCGCGTCGGTCACGCCGTCTCCTGGCTGGAAACGCACGCAGCCGAACGCCGGTTCCACTGACGGCGATCGATCCGTCGGTGTCGGTGCGGAGCACCGTCGCCCCCACGGCCCGCAGGCGGGCGAGCGTACCCGGCGCCGGATGTCCGTAGCGGTTTTTTGTACCGACGGGAACAATCGCGAGCCGCGGCCGGACCCGCTCGTGCAGGGCGGGGTCCTGGTGCGCGGAGCCGTGGTGGGCGACCTTGAGGACATCGACCGGGCCCAGCTGCGGATGCTCCCTCAGGAGGGCCTGCTGCGCCTGGGGTTCGAGGTCGCCGAGCAGCAGCAGGGTCAGTCCCGCACCGCGCACCAGCAGCACCACGCTCGCGTCGTTGGGTCCTTCGAAGGGCGACCCGGCCGACGGCGGCCACAGCACCTGCCATTCGAACGGGCCCGCCCGGCGCCGCTCCCCCTGCACGGCCGGTACGACCGGCACGCCCGCGGCCGCCGCGGTCCGCCGGACGAACTCGGCCTGGCCCCGGGGCTCTTCCAGCACGGAGGCCTGGATCATCCCCACGGAGCGGCCCCGCAGGACGCCCTGGAGCCCTCCCACGTGGTCCGCGTGGAAGTGCGTCAGCAGCAGCATCGGCACCCGCCGCACTCCCAGCTCGCGCAGGCACTCGTCCACCGGCCCGGGCTCCGCGCCCGCGTCCACCACCAGCGCCTCCCCCGGGCCGACGGCGAGGACGGCTGCGTCCCCCTGTCCCACGGCGCACTGGACGTAGCTCCAGTCGGGCGGTGGCCAGCCGGTGAGCGTACGGGTGAGCTGCGGCGGCCGCAGTACCGCGAGGAGCAGCAGCACCGCGAGGGCGCAGCACAGCCACCGCTGCCGCCCCCACCGGGCGCCGAGGACGACGGCCGTCAGGGTCGCCGCGGCCAGCAGCAGGCCGCCGGTGAGACCTCCCGGCCAGGGCAGCTCCGCCCCGGGGAACCCCGCCCCGGCCCGCGCGACGGCCGCGATCCACCCCGCGGGCACCCCGGCGCACCGGGCGAGCAGCTCCGCGGCGGGCATCGAGAGCGGGGCCACCGCCAGCGCGGCGAAGCCGAGGACGGTCGCCGGGCCCGCGGCCAGCTCGGCCAGCAGGTTGCAGGGCACCGCCACCAGGCTGACCCGGGCCGCGAGCACGGCGACCACGGGCGCGCACACCGCCTGGGCGGCAGCAGCGGCGCCCACCGCCTCCGCGAGGCGGGGCCCCATCCCCCGCCGCCGCAGGGCGCCGCTCCACCGGGGAGCCAGGGTCAGCAGCGCCCCGGTGGCGAGGACGGAGAGCAGGAAGCCGTAACTGCGGGCCAGCCACGGGTCGTAGAGCACCAGCAGCAGGACCGCGGCTCCCAGGGCGGGGACGAGGGACCTGCGCCGGCCGGTGGCGATGGCCAGCAAGGTGACCGCCCCGCAGGCCGCCGCCCGCAGCACGCTCGGCTCCGGCCGGCACACCACCACGAACGCCGCCGTCAGGGCCGCCCCGCACAGGGCGGTCGTCCGCAGCGAGAGTCCCAGCCGTGGCGCCAGCCCGCGCCGCTCGGCCTGCTGCGCGCGCCCCGGGGGCCCGATGAGCAGGAACAGCACCACGGTCAGGTTCGAACCGGAGACGGCCAGCAGGTGGAGCAGATCGGTGGCCCTGAACGCCTCGTGCAGGTCGGGCGGAACCCTGGAGGTGTCCCCGACGACCAGCCCCGGCAACAGGGCCCGCGCGTCCGGCGCGAGCCCCTCGGTGGCCTCGCGCAGCCCGGCCCGCAGGCGCCCGGCCAACCGCTGGGCGGCATCCGGGCCGCGGGTCACCCCCGGCACTGTGTCACCGGCCGGGCGGAGCAGCGCCACGGCCCGCTCCCCGTCCCGGGCCGGGGCCAGCCGGGCGGCGACCACCACCCGGGTGGAGGGCAGCAGCCGGGCCCATCCCGCGTGCCCCGCCAGTACCCGCACCGGGGTCTCGACCCGGGTGCTCGCCCCGTCGGGCCCGGTCACCCGGGTCACCACGGCGTCCAGCACCACCACCGGCGGCCCGCTCCCGCTGCGCGCGGTCCTGGGATCGGAGCCGACGGTGAGCTCCGCGAGGACCCGGGCGTGCTCACGGGCGAGCCCGGCGACCGGCCCGGCCCGCGCCTCGGCCAGCTGGAGCCCCGCCACGCCCGCTCCGGCGCCCGCGGACAGCAGGGCCGCCGCCACGGCCGGGGCGACCTTCCACAGCGCCCCCGGACGGCCGCCATGGACCAGCATCAACAGCCCCGCGCAGACCGCTGCCAGGCCCACGCCGAGGGCCGTCCGCCCCAGGGGCACGTCGAGGGCGAGGGCGGCCGCCGCCCAGGCTGCCACGGCCGGCACCGCGATCCGCAGGTCCGTCGGGCCCGCCCGCTCCTCGCGGTTCACAGCCGCACCAGCTCACGCAGGTCGGCGAAGCGCCGCTCGCCGATGCCGGTGACCTGCCGGAGCTCCTCCACGGAACGGAAGCCGCCGCGGGCTGTGCGGAAGTCGACGATGTGCCGGGCCAGGACCGGCCCCACCCCCGGCAGGCCGTCCAGCTGCTCGACGGTGGCCGAGCCCAGACTGAGCGGCCCGGCGGCCGGCCCGCCCGCGGCCCCGCCGGGCGGCGGCTGCGGCTGCGGCTGCGCCGTGGCACCCACCAGCACCTGCTCGCCGTCCACCAGCACCCGGGCCCGGTTCAGCCCGGTGGTGTCCGTGCCCGGACGCACTCCCCCGGCGGCGGCCAGCGCGTCCTCGACCCGGGATCCCGCCGGCAGCCGCCGGACTCCGGGATCCCGGACCTTGCCGCCGACGTCGACGACGATCCGCGCGGGTCCCGCGCCGCCCCCTGCCGGAGCGGGCGTCCCGGCCGACGCCGCGGCCCCCGCCGGCACCACCGCGGGGGCGACCGGCGCGGGGGCCGAAACCCCCTGCGGCCGGGCCGACCAGTACTGCTGCCCGGCGAAGCCCACGGCCGCGACCAGTACCACCCCGATCGCGGCCACCGTCCGCGGTTCCACAGCGCAACGGGTCTGCAGCCACACCGGCAGCCGCTCCCGCACCGCGAGCCTGCGCGCGGTGGCGGCGGGCAGGGCGGCGGCCGCCCCGTCGGACGGCTCCGGCAGACCGTCCCTTCCCGACGGGGAAGGAGACGGGGACGGGGACGGGGAAGGGGACGGCAGCGAGGACGACGGCAAGGGCGGCAGGGGCGACGGCGGCGCTGATGCCCGCGGCGGGTCGGCACCGCCGAGCAGGGCTTCGGCCCTCCGCAGCACCGGATCCGGTCCGGGGTCGGGTTGCGGGCGGGGACGTGCGGCCGTGCCGCGGAGGCCGTGGCGGCGCCTGCCGCGGGCGGTGCCGTGCCGCAGGCGGCTGTCGGAGAGAGGGGAACGGCCCGGGCCGCTGGTGGCCCCCGAGGGATACGGAGTACGCGTTCGAAGAGTCATGCCACGACCGTAGGGGCAGATCCCGACCCCCGTTCGGAGCCTTCAATTCCGGTGGATGACAGTCCCGTTGTGGATATCCGGGCCACCCGTTCCGGTGATCAGCGGGGCGAGACGACCGCCGCCAGGAGCCCCGGTCCGGTGTGCGCGCCGATCACCGCGCCGACCTCGCTGACGTGCAGCTCGACCAGGCCGGGGATGCGCTCGCGGAGCCGCTCGGCGAGCTTCTCGGCCCGCTCCGGTGCCGCCAGGTGATGCACCGCGACGTCCACCTCGGCGGAGCCGGCGCGCTCGACGGCCAGCTCCTCCAGGCGGGCGATGGCCTTGGAGGCGGTACGGACCTTCTCCAGCATCTCGATGCGCCCGCCGTCCAGGGTCAGCAGGGGCTTCACCGCCAGGGCCGAGCCGAGCAGGGCCTGCGCGGCCCCGATCCGGCCGCCGCGGCGCAGGTAGTCGAGGGTGTCGACGTAGAAGTACGCGGCCATGTCCGCCGCCCGCTTCTCGGCGGCCGCCACGGCCTCGTCCACGGAGCCGCCCGCTTCGGCGACCTCGGCCGCGGCCAGCGCGCAGAAGCCGAGGGCCATCGCGACCATGCCGGTGTCCACGACGCGTACGGGCACGGGAGCGGTCCTGGCGGCCACCACGGCGGCGTCGTAGGTCCCCGAGAACTCGGCGGACAGGTGCAGGCTGACGATGCCGGTGGCCCCGGCGTCCGCGGCCGCCCGGTAGGCCCGTACGAACTCCTCCGGGCTGGGGCGGGAGGTGGTGACGGAGCGGCGCTTCTGCAGGGCGAGGGCGAGGCTGCGCGCCGAGATCTCGGTGCCCTCTTCGAGCGCCTCGCCGCCGAGGACCACGGTGAGCGGGACGGAGGCGATTCCGTGCCTCGCCATGGCCGGTCGGGGCAGGTAGGCCGTGGAATCGGTGACGATGGCGACATGGCGGGACATGAGGCGGAGGTTACCGCCCGTCGGCGCGGCGCGGCAGCCGGGGCCCCTGGCCGGGGCGGGGCGGGACGTCCTCGGCCCCTGCCGGGCGGGTGGGCAGAGCCTACGGAGCGCGTTGCGGGCGGTCGGCACCGGGGCCCTGGGAGCCTCTCCCCCGCCCCTTCCCTGGACCCGGGGCGCTGCCCCGGCTCCCTGGGGCTCCGCCCCCCGTCCGGCCCGTGAGCGGCCCACGGGCCGGTCGACCACGGTCCGCACGGGCTCGTGCCCGGCGCAACCGGCACACCCGAGGCCCAGCCCGCCCGAGGCACGTCGGCCCCCCGGCTCGGCACGCCCAAGGCACAGCACGCCCGAGGCCCGGCGCAACCGGCACGCCCGAGGCCCGGCGGGCCCAGGCCCGGCGCAACCGGCACGCCCGAGGCACAGCACGCCCGAGGCCCGGCACGCCCGCTGCACCCGGCGCGCCCGGCTGGCACCGGGCAGGTACCCGGTAGTGCAGTGGTGCGGCTCAGCCGGCGCTCTCCGGGCGGGCGGCCTTCTGCCACGGGTATTGCATCGTCGGGGTCGGCGGGTTCAGCGCCGGCGGGGGTGTGGGCGTCGGGTTCTGCTTCGGGGCCGGCGCCGCGTCCCACTCGGCGGCCGCCGCCGCCAGGTCGTCCACCGGTTCCCGGGACCAGTCGCGCAGGGCGCCGGACTCCATCTCGATCTGCTCCGACAGCAGCGAGATCTCGTCCTCCGCGAAGCGCCGGGCCCGGTCGCGGGCGGCCCACCGCAGCGAGTCCGCCGCCTGGATGATCTTGGCCGCGCGCTCGCGCAGATCCGGCAGCAGCTCGGCGGTGCGCTGCCGGTCGGGCTCCTGCTCCAGCCGCTTCAGCTCCCCGTCGAGCTCGTGCCCGTGGGCGCTCAGCCGCTCGAACAGCCCGAGGGACTCCCGCAGCGAGGCGTCCACCTGGGCCCCCTCGGCCAGCGCCTGCTGGGTGGCGCGCATCGACGTGCGCAGGTCGAGACGCAGCTGCGCCAGGGACCCCGCCACGCCGACCTGGCCGAAGCTCTTGGCGCGCAGCGTGGTGTCCTCCACGCTGCGCCGCGCCTGGGCGACGGTGCGCTCCACGCCCCGCTTGGCCGCGCCCACCGCCTTGACCGTGAGGTACGCGCCGAGACCGACGAAGGTCAGCAACATCAGCGCGAAGATGATCAACGCGGCCTCCATGACGGGCCCCTTTCCCCAGGCGTCGGTTCTTCCCCTCCACGGTAAACGCCACGGGCAGGCCAGGGGTTCCATTCGAACCCCCAACCTGCCCGTACGGGATCCCCCCTATGCGGGGGCCGCGCGCCTTCCGGCGGCTCAGATGACGATGTTCACCAGCTTCGGCGCGCGCACGATCACCTTGCGGATCTCCGCGCCGCCCAGCGCCGCCACGACACCGGCGTCGGTCACGGCCAGCTGCTCCAGCTCGGCGTCCGTGATCGTCGGCGGCACCTCCAGCCGCGCCTTGACCTTGCCCTTGACCTGCACGACGCACGTCACGCTCTCGTCCACGACGTACGCCGGGTCCGCGACCGGGAAGTCCTGGTGGACCACGGAGTCGCTGTGGCCCAGCCGGTGCCACAGCTCCTCCGCGATGTGCGGGGCCAGCGGGGCGACCAGCAGCACCAGCCGCTCGGCGACCGAGCGCTCCAGCGGGCGGCCCGCCTTCGTCAGCGCGTTGTTCAGCTCGGTGATCTTGGCGATGGCCGTGTTGAACCGCAGCCCCGCCAGGTCCGCCCCGGCGCCGTCGATGGCCTTGTGCAGCGCGCGCAGGGTGTCCTCGCCGGGCTCGCCGTCCACGACGGTGACCGCGCCGGTCTCCTCGTCGACGATGTTGCGCCACAGGCGCTGCAGCAGCCGGTACTGGCCGACCACGGCACGCGTGTCCCACGGACGGGAGACGTCCAGCGGGCCCATCGCCATCTCGTACAGGCGCAGCGTGTCGGCGCCGTACTCCTCGCAGATCTCGTCCGGCGTGACGGCGTTCTTCAGGGACTTGCCCATCTTGCCGTGCTCGCGCTTGACCTGCTTGCCCTCGTAGAAGTACGCGCCGTCGCGCTCCTCGACCTCGGCCGCCGGGACGTACACGCCGCGCTCGTCGGTGTAGGCGTACGCCTGGATCATGCCCTGGTTGAACAGCTTGTGGAACGGCTCGACCGAGGACACGTGGCCCAGGTCGAACAGCACCTTCGACCAGAAGCGGGCGTACAGCAGGTGCAGCACCGCGTGCTCGGCGCCGCCCACGTACAGGTCGACACCGCCGTGCGGAGCGCCCTCGCGGGGACCCATCCAGTACTGCTCGATCTCGGGGTCGACCAGCGCGGAGGAGTTGTTCGGGTCCAGGTAGCGCAGCTCGTACCAGCAGGAGCCGGCCCAGTTGGGCATGGTGTTGGTCTCGCGCCGGTAGGACTTCACGCCGTCGCCCAGGTCCAGCTCGACGTTGACCCAGTCGGCCTTGCGCGACAGCGGGGTCTCCGGCTGCGAGTCCGCGTCGTCCGGCTCGAAGGTGCGCGGCGAGTAGTCCTCGACCTCCGGCAGCTCCAGCGGCAGCATCGACTCGGGCAGGGAGTGCGCGACGCCGTCCTCGTCGTAGACGATCGGGAAGGGCTCGCCCCAGTACCGCTGGCGGCTGAACAGCCAGTCGCGCAGGCGGAAGTTGACCGTCCCCTCACCGATGCCGCGCTCGGCCAGCCACTCGGTGATCGCGGCCTTCGCCTCGGCGACGCCCAGGCCGTCCAGCGAGATGCCCTCGCCCGTGGAGTTGACCAGCTTCGCGTCGTAGGAGGCGAAGGCGTCGTCCCACTCGGCCGGGTCGGTGCCGCGGCCGTCCGAGGGCTGCACGACGCAGCGCATCGGCAGCTCGAAGGCGCGCGCGAACTCGAAGTCCCGGCTGTCGTGAGCCGGAACGGCCATGATCGCGCCGGTGCCGTAGCCCATCAGGACGTAGTCGGCGATGAAGACCGGGACCTTGTCGCCGCTGACCGGGTTGACCGCGTACTCGCCGGTGAAGACGCCGGTCTTGTCCTTGGCCTCGGCCTGGCGCTCGACGTCCGACTTCGAGGCGGCCTGCTTGCGGTAGGCGGTGACGGCCTCGGCCGGCGTGGCGTGCCCGCCCGTCCAGACGGCGTGGGTGCCCTCGGGCCAGGCGGCCGGGATGAACTTCTCGACCAGCGGGTGCTCGGGCGCCAGCACCATGTAGGTGGCGCCGAACAGGGTGTCCGGGCGGGTGGTGAAGACGGTGATGGCCTCGTCGCCCAGCGCGAAGTCGACGCGCGCGCCCTCGCTGCGGCCGATCCAGTTGCGCTGCTGCAGCTTGATGGCCTCGGGCCAGTCCAGCGCGTCCAGGTCGTCCAGCAGCCGGTCGGCGTACGCGGTGATCCGCATGTTCCACTGGCTCAGCTTGGACTTGAAGACGGGGAAGTTGCCGCGCTCGGACCGGCCGTCGGCGGTGACCTCCTCGTTGGCCAGTACGGTGCCCAGCCCGGGGCACCAGTTGACCGGCGCGTCGGAGGCGTAGGCCAGCCGGAAGCCGTTGAGGACGTCGGAGCGCTCGGCGGCGGTCAGCCCGGCCCAGGCGCGGCCGCCCGGGACCTCACGGGAGCCGTCCTCGAAGGCGGCGACCAGTTCGGCGATCGGCCGGGCCCGCTTCGCGTCCTCGTCGTACCAGGAGTTGTAGATCTGCAGGAAGATCCACTGGGTCCACTTGTAGTAGTCCGGGTCGATCGTCGCGAACGACCGGCGCTTGTCGTGGCCCAGGCCCAGCCGGCGCAGCTGGAGCTTCATGTTCTCGATGTTCGCCTCGGTCGACACGCGCGGGTGCGTGCCGGTCTGCACGGCGTACTGCTCGGCCGGCAGGCCGAAGGCGTCGAATCCCAGGGTGTGCAGGACGTTGTGGCCGGTCATCCGCTGGTGGCGGGCGTAGACGTCGGTGGCGATGTACCCGAGCGGGTGACCGACGTGCAGGCCCGCACCGGACGGGTACGGGAACATGTCCATGATGAACTTCTTGGGCCGCGCGACGACCGCGGGGTCCCCGGCCAGGTCACCGGTCGGGTTCGGGGCCTCGTACGTGCCCTGCGCGTCCCATACGTCCTGCCAGCGTGCCTCGATGTCGGCGGCCATGGCAGCCGTGTAACGGTGCGCCTCGGCCGCCTCGGGGGCCGGGGTGTTCGTCTCGCTCATGATTTCTGAAGCTCCATCGATCGTCTCTGCCGTCTCTGCCTGCCCAAACGAAAAAACCCCTCGCACAGGAGGGGGCGCCGCGCCGAGGCCGACCGTTCGAAGGTCGGTACTGTTCAGCGCGGCTCGGTAAGCAGGAGGCGTACGGCACGCATGGCGTCAGGGTACCGCAGCGGCCCCGGCCGACGCTCGGCCGTTCCACCCGGTGACACAACGAGAAGCGGGCCACCCGATCCGGGTGGCCCGCTTCTTCACTGTGGAGCTAAGGAGAATTGAACTCCTGACCTCCTGCATGCCATGCAGGCGCTCTACCAACTGAGCTATAGCCCCTTGCCCTGCTTGCCGCTTCGGTTTCCCTTGCCGGTTCCCCTTGGCGACGTCCCAAACATTACACGGTCATGGCCCTGGTCCAAAAATCGGTTTCCACCAACCAAGGGCCATGTCCGATTTGAGACGTTACGTCACGCTCTTGCGAACTGGTAGAAGCGTTTGAGCGTGCAGTGCTCGTCGAGCAGCCGTCCGTAGATCGGCTCCCCTTCCAGCTCGCGGTACGTCTCGATCGGGTCGCCTTTTATGATCAGCGCCCGCGCGCATTCCTCGCACCAGTACTGGTAGTCGGGGTTGACCGGGTCCATGTCCCGCACGATCGGCGTCCCGTTGTTGCACCAGTCGCACCGGCGCCGGTGTGCACCCATCCGTTCGCGACTCCCTCCCGCGTCGGGCCGTCGACTCCCCCTCCGGCCGTCCGATTCTGCCACGCCGGTGCGGGCCAGGTCAGCAAACGCAAAGGGTATAAAAACAAGGATCCCGCCCCCACTTGGGGACGGGATCCTGATTGTGGAGCTAAGGAGAATTGAACTCCTGACCTCCTGCATGCCATGCAGGCGCTCTACCAACTGAGCTATAGCCCCGCTCTCCGCTGCGCTTCCCCCGTCTCCGGTGTTCTTCGCTGCGAACAAGAAGAACTCTAGCCTGTGACCAGCCGGAAAGTGAAATCCGGGTCGGAGCCCTGGTGGGAGGCGGCAGGGAGCCCGCTCAGTCGTCGTCGCCGAGCACCGGTTCCGGCAGGGTGCCGGCGTTGTGCTCCAGCAGCCGCCAGCCGCGCGCGCCCTCGCCGAGCACGGACCAGCAGCAGTTGGAGAGCCCGCCCAGGCTCTCCCAGGAGCGCGCCTCCAGGCCCAGCAGACGGCCGATGGTCGTACGGATGGTGCCGCCGTGGCTGACCACGACGAGCGTGCCGTTCGCCGGCAGCCGGTCGGTGTGGTCCAGCACCACGGGCGCGGCGCGGTCGGCGACCTCGGTCTCCAGCTCACCGCCGCCCCGGCGAACCGGCTCGCCGCGCTTCCACGCCGCGTACTGCTCGCCGTACTTCTCGACGATCTCCTCGTGCGTCAGGCCCTGCCACTCGCCGGCGTACGTCTCGCGCAGCGCCTCGGTGTGCGTCACGGGCAGGCCCGTGACGGCGGCCAGTTCGGCCGCGGTGGCCGCGGCGCGCTTGAGGTCGGACGCGACGATGGCGTCCGGCTTCAGCGAGGCGAGCAGCCGCGCGGAGCGGCGCGCCTGCGCCAGGCCCGTCTCGGTCAGCTCGATGTCCGTGGACCCCTGGAAGCGCCGCTCCAGGTTCCACGAGGTCTGGCCGTGCCGCCAGAGGACGATCTTCCTGCTGGACCTGGCCGGACCGGCCGCTTCGGTCGCGCTCAGAACAGATCACCGTCCAGGTCGTCGTCGCCCGCCGCCTCGCGCAGCTTGGCGTGCTCCTCGGCCTTGCCGATGGTGAGCTTGGCGTCCTCGGGGAGCTCGATCTCGGGGCAGTCCTTCCACAGGCGCTCCAGCGCGTAGAAGACCCGCTCCTCGCTGTGCTGGACGTGGACGACGATGTCGACGTAGTCGAGCAGGATCCAGCGGGCGTCGCGGTCGCCCTCACGGCGCACCGGCTTGGCGCCGAGCTCCTTCTGCAGGCGCTCCTCGATCTCGTCGACGATCGACTTGACCTGGCGGTCGTTGGGCGCCGAGGCGAGCAGGAAGGCGTCGGTGATCGACAGCACGTCGCTGACGTCGTACGCGATGATGTCGTGCGCGAGCCGGTCGGCCGCGGCCTGGGCAGCGGTGGTGATGAGCTCGATGGAGCGGTCCGTGGCGGTCACTGGCCATGCTTTCGGGTTGGCGGGCAGATCCTTACAAGGGTCTCATGTACCGCCGACAGCGCCCGCGCGGAACGTTCCGCACGGGCGCCGGTGCCCTCTCCCGGCCGGACCGGGACCCGGTCAGGACGGCTTGTAGTCCTTCCCGAGGATCACCACGACCTCGGCGTTCACGACGTTCTCCGCCTTCTTCACGACCGTCTCGGGCAGCCCCAGCGTCTTGGCGACCTCGATCGCGCGGTCGCGCTGGGCGTCGTCCTGGTAGGTGATCTGCGAGGCCGCCGCGGTCTTGTCGGCCTTGCCGCCGTCCACGAAGGTGTAGCCGCCGTTCATCAGCGCCGCCTTCGCCGCGACCTGCGTCTTCTCGTCGCCGGTGGCGTCCTTGAGTCCGACGCGCGGGGTGGCGCCGGGCTGCGCCGCGTCGGCGGAGCCGCCGAGCACCTCCTTGACCACCTTCTTGTTGGCGTCCTCGGTGAGCGTCCCGTCCGCCTTCACCGCGATGGCGTCGGTGCGGTAGTCGCCCACCTTGGCGTGCGCGCCGAGCCGGGACAGCAGGGCGCCGAGGGTCTGCGCGTTCAGTGCGGGGTCGAGGATCTGGCCGATGCTCTCGACCGTGACCGCCCCGGCCTTCGGGTCGCTCGGGAACTTGCGCAGGACCGCGTGGAGCACCTTGCCCGTGCGCTCCAGCTGCTTGGCCTCCGGTTCGCCCTGGGCGCGGTACGTGGCGTACGCGACGGCCATCGGGCCGCTCAGGCTCTGCTTCTGCCCCTGGGCCACGGCCGGGGTCTTGGCCGCGTCGTCGGCCGGGACCGCGACGTCGGTGTCGGTCTCGATGCCGCCGACCAGCTCGACCAGGTTCTCCAGGAAGGGGGTGTCCAGGCGCCAGGTGCCGCCGATGTGGGTGCCGAGGACGGAGTCGAGGGCCTCGCGGGTGCCGAGGCCGCCCTCCTCGACCGCCTTGCCGAGTGCCGTGGCGGCGCCGTCCTGGCCGGCGACGGCGAGGGCGTTCGGCAGCAGGACGGTGGCGCCCTGCTTGGTGGTGACGTTGTCGACGAGGAGCGCCGAGGAGGTGCCGCCCTTCTTGGTGTTGTGCAGGTGCACGACGATCATGTCGCGTTTCTGCGCCGCGGCGTCCGCGGTGGCGGCGGTCTTCTCCCCGGGACCGTCGAGGAACGGCAGCTTGCCCGCGTACCAGAGGTAGCCGAGGCCCGCGACGACGAACACCGCGAGCACGACGATCAGCGCGACGACCCGGTTGCGGCCGCGGCGTCGGGCCTCCTCGCGGCGTTCGGTGCGGCTCTCGGTGAACTTGAGCCAGTCGATGACGTCCTCGGAGTCCTCGTCCGGCTGGTCGATGAACGCGAACATCTCGGTGCGGTAGTCCCGGCCCGCCTCGGAACCGCTCTCGGGGCGGCGCGGCTCGGGGACCTGGCCGGCCGGCCGCTCCGCCGGGGCGGAGGGCTGCTCGGCCGCCGGGGGCTCGGGCGCCGTCTGCTGCGGGATCCACTGCTGGGTCTGCTGCGGAGCCTGCTGGGCCTGCTGGGGGCTCTGCTGCGCGTCGTACCCGTAGGAGGGGGCCTGGGTGTACTCCTGCTGCCCGTACTCCTGGGCCGCCGGCTGCGGCTGCTGGTAGTACTGCTGCGGCTGCTGCTGGTCGTAGCCCTGGTAGTCGTAGCCGTACTGCTGCTCGTACTGCTGGGCGGGCTGCGCGGGCGCCTGGCCGTACACCGGCCGCCCGTACGCGTCGTAGCCGATGAGCTGCTGCTCGTGGGCTGCGTGCGGGTCGTATCGGCCGTACTGGTCCTGTCGGTCGTTCACCGCGGGGCCCCTCTCTCCGGAAGCTCAGGCTCCCCGGTACAGCTCACGCTTGTCGATGTAGCGCACCACGCCGTCCGGCACCAGGTACCAGACGGGATCCCCCTGGGCGACGCGCGTGCGGCAGTCCGTGGACGAGATCGCCAGCGCGGGGACCTCGACCAGGGAGACGCCGCCTTCGGGGAGTCCGTCGTCGGTGAGCACGTGGCCCGGCCGGGTGACTCCGATGAAGTGGGCGAGCGAGAAGAGCTCGTCGGCGTTGCGCCAGGTCAGGATCTGTGCGAGCGCGTCGGCACCCGTGATGAAGAACAGGTCGGCGTCGTCGTTCAGCGCCTTCAGGTCCCGCAGGGTGTCGATCGTGTACGTCGGCCCGCCGCGGTCGATGTCGATGCGGCTCACCGAGAACTGCGGGTTCGAGGCCGTGGCGATGACCGTCATCAGGTAGCGGTCCTCGGCGGGCGAGACGGCCCGCTGGGACTTCTGCCACGGCTGGCCCGTCGGCACGAACACCACCTCGTCGAGGTGGAAAAGGGCGGCCACCTCGCTGGCGGCCACCAGGTGTCCGTGGTGGATCGGGTCGAATGTCCCGCCCATCACGCCGAGCCGGCGCTTGACCGGACCGGTAGGCGTCTCCTGCTCTCCCATGAGCGCAGAGCCTACTGGCCCGGCGGACCGGTCCGACTAGCGGTCGCGGTTCAGGCGCGTGGTGACCCAGAGCATCAGCATCAGGATGACGAACGCGGCGCCGCCGGTCAGGTAGGGGTTCAGGCTGTCGTGGTTGCCGCCGTGCTGTTCGGCCCCCTCCGAGGCGAGGACGACCAGGTTGTGGGCGGTGGAGGAGAGGCTCATCAGGCAGGTACCTATCGAGTCGGGGAGCGGTCGGAGACTTCGCTCACATCGTATGCGGGCGCCCGGGGCACGCTCGCGCCGACTCAGGCGTTGGAGAGGATAGACGCAAGGTCGAGCAGTTCCATCAGGGGAGGGCGCAATGACGGAGACGGGTTTCGAGAAGGCACCGGCGCGGGACCGCAGGAGGTTCCCCGGTATCTCCTCGCGTGCGTACGAGCATCCGGCGGACCGTTCGGCCCTCGTGGCGCTGCGCAAGCTGACCGGCTTCGACACGGTCTTCAAGGCCCTCAGCGGACTGCTCCCGGAGCGGAGCCTGCGGCTGCTGTTCCTGTCGGACTCGGTGCGGGTGGGCGAGACGCAGTTCCCGCACCTGTACGCGATGCTCCGCGACGCCTGTTACATCCTGGACCTGGAGAAGGTCCCGCAGATGTACGTGCAGCAGGACCCGCGGCCCAATGCCATGTGCATCGGGCTGGACGAGCCGATCATCGTGGTGACCACGAGCCTCGTCGAGCTGCTCGACGAGGAGGAGATGCGGGCGGTGGTCGGCCACGAGGTGGGCCACGCGCTGTCGGGGCACTCCGTGTACCGCACGATCCTGCTGTTCCTGACGAACCTGGCGCTGAAGGTCGCGTGGATCCCGCTGGGCAATGTGGCGATCATGACGATCGTGACCGCGCTGCGGGAGTGGTTCCGCAAGTCGGAGCTCTCGGCCGACCGGGCCGGGCTGCTGGTGGGGCAGGACGTGACGGCCTCGATGCGCGGGCTGATGAAGCTGGCGGGCGGCAACCACCTGCACGAGATGAACGTGGACGCCTTCCTGGAGCAGGCCGACGAGTACGAGAAGGGCGGCGACCTGCGGGATTCTGTGCTGAAGATCCTCAACATGCTGCCGCGCACGCACCCCTTCACCACGGTCCGGGCGGCCGAGCTGAAGAAGTGGTCCGAGAGCCGGGACTACCAGCGGATCATGGACGGCCACTACCCGCGCCGCGAGGAGGACAAGGACACCTCGGTCACGGACTCCTTCCGGGAGTCGGCCGCGCACTACGCCGATTCGGTGCGCACCAGCAAGGACCCGCTGTTCAAGCTGGTGGGCGACATCGCGGGCGGAGCCGCCGACATGGGTGGCAAGCTGCGCGACAAGTTCACCGGCGCCGGGGGCGGCTCCGGCTCCGAGGGCAAGGGGGCTACGGGGCAGGGCTGACCGGGGCGCCCGGGGTCGCGGAGGGGGCCAGTACGCCGCACAGCCCGGCCGAGCGCCTCGGGTGGCCGCTGGCGTACGGATCGCTCGCGGCCGGTCCCACGGTGGTGGGACCGGCCCCGGCCAGGAGCGGGCGGAAGCCTCCGGACGGGTCGGCGGAGCAGTCCTGCGGTCCTGCCATCACGTAGGCCGATGCCAGCTCCAGCCGCCGGGCGCCCAGGTCGTCCCGGTCGAAGCGCAGCCGCAGCTCGCGCCGGACGGTGAAGAGCGACGCGCCCTCGGCGGCGGCCGGGGCTCCGGTGGCCGGCCGCACCGCGTACACGAAGGTGTGATCGGTGGTGACCTCCAGCACGTCCTGGGCCACCTCCTCGAAGGCGAGGGTGCCGCTCACCCGGACCCGGGAGTCGGCCATGACGGCGGTGGCCGGGTCGAAGCGGACGAGCCAGCCGGTGGCCGCGTGCCGGCCGTCGCCGGCGGGCGAGGTCATGCTGCGGTCGAACTGCTCCAGCTGGTCGGGGTCGAGCAGGACGCGCACCGGCCGCGTGGCGGATCCGGCCAGGACGTCGGGGTCCAGTGAGGACTGCACCAGGTAGTCCTTGGCGATGGACAGCGCGGTGACGACCTGGACGTCGGTGAAGTGGTGCGTGCGGCGCACCGCGGGGAGGGTGATCCCGGCCGCCCCGACCCGGTAGTCGGCGGCGGGGCTTTTCGCGAACAGTTCGGGCGGCAGCCCGCCGGGCACGGCGGTGGTCGGCGCGAGCGGGACCACGGTGCTGGTGAGCGGCTGGACAGGACCTCCGGGCGGGGGCACGTAGGGGTTGCGCAGCCCCATGTAGACGGCGGCGGCGAAGGCCGTGGCGATGAGCAGCACGAGCAGCATGCCCTGCCGGGCGCCGCGGCCGGGGGTGCTGGTCCGGGGTGCGGTACCGCCGGAGGACCAGATGGACCGGCTGCGGACGGCCCGGGCGTGCTCGCCCATCCGTTCCTGGGCGGAGTACTCCTGGAGCCGGGCAGCACGGACGAAGTCCTCGTCGAACACCACCGACCGGTATTCGTCCGACCGGAACTCCTCGTCGTCCCCGCCGGTGCCGTCGGGGGTGCCGTTGGGTGGATCTCCTGGCACGGCCATCGCTTCTCCCCGCTGTCCCCGCTTCAGAGAAGCCCCCAGCTCCGGCGAACGCGAGGGGGGTCGTACCTTCAGGGTTGGCGTACTGAGGGGTACGTAAACGCGCCGACGCCGGTGACTTCACCCCTGGGGGTGCTGGCGGGCGCCGGAGCGGGTTCCGCTTCACCCGCGGCACTGCGGTAGACGGCGCTGAAGGCGAGCGCGACCATGCCGAGGCCCATCACGAAGGCGAGCACCCAGGCGACGGGGCGCAGCCAGGGTGCGCGGCCGCGGTAGGGGCGCAGGCTGCCGCCGTAGGCCCCGTACGGGCCGTCGGGGTGGCCGTGGCCCCGCTCGTGGTCCCCGTCGTGATCCCAGCCGTACGCGTCGGCGTCGTACCCGTCCGGGTGGCCGTATCCGTAGCCGTCGTGGTCGTCGTCGCCCGTCCAGCCGCCGGCGACGGCCCGGGCGGCCTCCGCCTCGGCGCGCGCCCGGTCGGCGGCCCGCTGGCGCTCCGCGGCGCTCGGTTCATGGATCTCGGCGTTCCGGACGAAGTCCTCGTCGAACACCACGGAGGCGAAGTACTCTTCCGCGCCTCCGCGGTCGTCTGCATCGTCTTCGGGGGTCCCGTCGTCCGGGAACGGCTTGCCCCCCACGTCGTCCGGCACGGGGACAGCGTAGACCTGGGGGGAGCCTTTGGGCAGGGTGTCCGCCGAATTCCGGCCACACCGAGTTGGCGCTGCGACTACCGAACGTGACCGTCGCCGGTGACGATGTACTTGGTGGAGGTGAGCTCGGGAAGCCCCATCGGGCCCCGGGCGTGCAGCTTCTGCGTCGAGATGCCGATCTCCGCGCCGAAGCCGAACTGACCACCGTCGGTGAACCGAGTGGATGCATTCACGGCGACGGTGGTGGAGTCGACCAGCTGGGTGAAGCGGCGCGCGGCGGCCTGCGAGGTGGTGACGATCGCCTCGGTGTGCCCCGAGGTCCAGCGGCGGATGTGGGTGACGGCGTCGTCGAGGGAGTCCACGACCGCCGCGGCGATGTCGTACGAGAGGTACTCGGCGGCCCAGTCCTCGTCCGTGGCGGGCAGGGCGGTGACCTTGGCGCCCTCCGCGGCGGCGAGGACGGCCGGGTCGCCGTGGACGGTGACGCCGGCGTCGGCGAGCGCGTCGAGGGCGCGCGGCAGGAAGGCGCCGGCGATCTCGCGGTGGACGAGGAGGGTCTCGGCGGCGTTGCAGACCGAGGGCCTCTGGGCCTTGGAGTTGATGAGAATGTCCACGGCCATGTCGAGGTCGGCCTGGGCGTCGACGTAGACGTGGCAGTTGCCGGTACCGGTCTCGATGACCGGGACGGTGGACTCCTCGACCACGGTCTTGATGAGGGAGGCGCCGCCGCGCGGGATGAGCACGTCGACGAGGCCGCGGGCGCGCATCAGCTCGCGGACGGAGTCGCGGGACTCGCCGGGGACGAGCTGGATCGCGTCGGCGGGCAGTCCGGTGCTCTCGACGGCGTCGCGCAGGATGGCGACGAGCGCGGTGTTGGAGGCGTAGGCGGAGGAGCTGCCGCGCAGGAGGACGGCGTTGCCGGACTTCAGGCAGAGGGCGGCGGCGTCGACGGTGACGTTGGGGCGGGCCTCGTAGATGATGCCGACGACCCCGAGCGGGACGCGGATCTGCCGCAGGTCGATGCCGTTGGGCAGGGTGCTGCCGCGGACGACCTCGCCGACGGGGTCGGGGAGGGCGGCGACGTCGCGCACGTCGGAGGCGATGGCGGCGATCCGCTCCGGGGTGAGGGTGAGGCGGTCGATGACGGTCTCGCTGGTGCCGGCGGCGCGGGCCTTGTCCGTGTCCACGGCGTTGGCCGTGATGACCTCGGCGGTACGGGCCTCCAGCGCGTCGGCGATCGCCAGCAGGGCCGTGTCCTTGGCGGACCGCGGGAGTGGGGCGATGGCCGCGGCGGCGGTCCGGGCGCGGTGCGCGGTGGCGAGGACGGGCGAGGTGACGGTGGCGTCGTCGAGCGAGGTCATGCGGCCAGGGTAAGCCCACGCCGATGCCCCGCCGACGGGGCTTCCGTTCCGCGAGACGGGCCCCGCCGGACGCCGCTGCGCGGAGCCGTCTCCCCGCCCCGCCCTTTCTCCGTTTCCCGGGCGCTGCCCGGACCCGCGCCTCAAACGCCGGCGGGGCTGGAAGAGCCGGGGCGGGGCTTGAGGGGGGTCAGTACGGGTGGACGCCCACCGGGTGGGCCGGGGGTGGGCCGTAGCCCTCCGCGACGCGCAGGTGGTAGGTGGCGCGGTCGATGACCTCCAGGCCGACGATCTCCCACGGCGGCAGCTGCGCCGTGGACCGGTGCTCGCCCCACAGGCGCAGGGCGACGGCCGCCGCGTCGTGGAGGTCGCGGGCCTCTTCCCAGTAGCGGATCTCCGCGTGGTCGTCGGCGTACCGGCTGGTCAGGAGGAACGGGTGGTCGTGGGCCAGTTGCTCCAGTCCCCGCCGGACCTCGGACAGCGGGGCCGGCTTGCCGGAGACGCTCAGGGTCACGTGCCACAGGCGCGAGGCCTGCTCCTGCTCGTACCCGCCGCCGTCACCGTCCCCCGGACCGACGCTGGTCAACGCTCGTCTCACCAGCCGTCTCCTGTCTCCGCTACGCGTGTCCGCCTGCTCCGCCCCTCACAGTTGACCAGTCCCCGGGCGGCCGCGCTGCGGTTTTGCAGAACCTCAGCCCTGGAGCAGGACCAGATCGTCACGGTGGACGACCTCCCGCTCGTACGCGGGTCCGAGTTCCCGCGCGAGCTCGCGAGTGGAGCGGCCGAGGAGCTGCGGGAGTTCCTTGGCGTCGAAGTTGACGAGCCCCCGGGCCACGGCGCGGCCGTCGGCGGCGCGCAGCTCCACCGGGTCCCCGGCCACGAAGTCCCCCTCGACCGCGGCGATGCCGGCGGGCAGCAGCGAGCTGCCGCGCTCGGTCACGGCCCTGACCGCCCCGTCGTCGAGGACCAGGTGGCCCTGCGGGGTCGAGGCGTGCTGGAGCCAGAGCAGCCGGTCCGCGGAGCGGCGTCCGGTGGCGTGGAAGAACGTGCCGGTCCCGCGTCCCGCCAGGGCGTCGGCGGCCTGGCTGGCGGAGGTGAGCACCACCGGGATACCGGCGGCGGCCGCGATCCGGGCCGCCTCGACCTTGGTGACCATGCCGCCGGTGCCCACGCCCGCCTTGCCGGCGCTGCCGATGGTGACGTGCGCGATGTCCTCGGGCCCGCGGACCTCGTCGATGCGGGTGGTGCCGGGCTGCGACGGGTCGCCGTCGTAGAGGCCGTCGACGTCGGAGAGGAGGACGAGGAGGTCCGCGCGGACGAGGTGGGCGACGAGGGCGGCGAGCCGGTCGTTGTCGCCGAAGCGGATCTCGTCCGTGGCGACGGTGTCGTTCTCGTTGACGACCGGGACGGCGCCCATGTCCAGCAGCTGGTCGAGGGTCCGGTAGGCGTTGCGGTAGTGGGCGCGCCGGCTGGTGTCGTCGGTGGTGAGCAGCACCTGGCCGACGCGCAGGCCGTAGCGCGCGAAGGAGGCGGTGTAGCGGGCGACGAGGAGGCCCTGGCCGACGCTGGCGGCGGCCTGCTGGCGGGCCAGGTCCTTGGGGCGGCGGCGCAGGCCGAGCGGGGAGAGCCCGGCGGCGATGGCTCCGCTGGAGACGAGGACGATCTCCTTCTCACCGCCGCTGCGGACCTTGGCCAGGACGTCGACGAGCGCGTCCACCCGGTCGGCGTCGAGTCCGCCGGCCGCGGTGGTCAGGGAGGAGGAGCCGACCTTGACCACGATCCTGCGGGCGTCCACGACACCTTGCCTAGCCGCTGACACGTTCTTCCCCTTGCCCCTTGCCTTCACCTGCACTGCCTGCCACCTCAATCTACGGGGTGGCCGACGGGGGCCGCTCGGGGGTTTCAGACCGTGGACGAGGTCCTGGCCTGTCCCTGGTTCTCCTCCTGCCCGGCGGCGGCGCGGGCCGCGCCCGGGACGAGGATCTTGCGGGAGAGCAGGAAGGTGAACGGGATGGCCACGATCGCCGCGACGAGCGGGGCGATGCGGGTGTCCATCCCGGCCCAGGTCACCAGGGCGTACAGGCCGGCGGACTGGATGACGTAGTTGGTCACGTTCGTCAGGGGGAAGAGGAGGAACTTCTTCCAGGTCGGCCGGGTCCGGTAGGTGAAGTAGGTGTTCATGAAGAAGGAGCCGACCATCGCCAGCACGAAGGCGAGCGAGTAGGCGGCGAAGTACGGCATCCACGGGTGCAGCAGGAGGTAGATGCCGAAGAAGGTGCCGGTGTTGACCCCGCCCACGAGGGCGAAGCGGAATACCTGGCCGAGCTGCTCCTTGCGGGTCATCGGGCGCTGCGCTCCCGGATCGTCGGCTCCGCCGCCGGGGCGGCGCCCGCGGCCTTGGGGAGGGGCTCCGAGCCGTGCGACTCCTTCACCAGGAAGTGCGGCCGGCGCTTGGTCTCGTAGTAGATGCGGCCGATGTACTCGCCGACGAGGCCCAGCATGATCAGCTGTACGCCGCCCAGGCCCGTGATGATGGCCACAAGGGTGACGTAGCCGGGCGCGTCCACGCCGTTGGTGATCGCCATGACGGTGATCCACAGGGCGTAGAGGCCGGTCAGGGCGACCAGGGACACGCCGAACCAGATGCCGATCCGCAGCGGCCGGTTGTTGAAGGAGATCAGGCCGTCCATGCCGTAGTTCAGCAGGGCGCCGAACTTCCACTTGGTCTCGCCGGCCTCGCGCTGCGCGTTGCGGTAGTCGAAGTGGACGGTGTCGAAGCCGATCCAGGAGAACAGGCCCTTGGAGAAGCGGTTGTACTCCGGCAGGGATAGCAGGGCGTCCACGGCCGGGCGCGAGAGCATCCGGAAGTCGCCGACGCCGTCGGTGAGTTCGACGTCGACCCAGCGGTTCACGCCGCGGTAGTAGAGGCGGCTGAGCGCGGAGCGCACCTTCTTGTCGCCCTCGCGGGTGCGGCGGGCGATGATCTGGTCGTGGCCCTGCCGGTAGTGCTCCAGCATGGTGGCGATGAGCTCCGGCGGGTGCTGGAGGTCGGCGTCCATGATCACGACGGCGTCGCCGGTGGCCTCGCGCAGGCCGGCGAGCATGCCGGCCTCCTTGCCGAAGTTGCGGCTGAAGGAGACGTAGCGGGTCTCCTCACCGTGTTCCGCGGCGATCTTCCGGAGCTTGTCGAGGGTGCCGTCACGGCTCCCGTCGTCGACGTAGCAGACCTCGTACTCGACGGGCAGGGCGTCCAGAACCCTGCGGATCTCCACGTCGAAGCTGTCGATGACGGCTTCTTCGTTGTAGCAAGGGACAACTACGGACAGCTTCGTCATGAACACTTCCTGCTGGATCCGAACGGGTGATTGTGGCGACCGCACCCGCCTCTCACCTCTTCCTTAGAAGTATGCACGGCGAGCGGCTACCGAGAGTCGCCCTGCCTGAGCCGAGGGCGGCACACGGTAGCTTTGACGGGATAAGCGGAATGAGCGGAACGAAACGAAGGGATCGAGGTGCACGTGCCCGACGTCTCCGTGGTCGTCATCGTCTACAACGACGCAGAGCGTCTGTCGACAGCAGTCCAGTCGGTTCTCGACCAGACACTCCAGGGTGTCGAGATCGTGATCGTCGACGACTGCAGCCAGGACCGCTCCTTCGCGGTCGCCCAGGAACTCGAATCCGCGCATCCGGGGAGGGTGCGCGCCTTCCAGCTGCCGCAGAACAGCGGCGGCTGCGGTGCGCCGCGCAACCACGGCGTCCAGCAGGCCACCGGAACGTACGTGATGTTCCTGGACAGCGACGACGTGCTGGAGCGCAACGCCTGCCGGAACATGCTGGCCGCCGCCGAGCGGACCGGCTCCGACCTGGTCTCGGGCATGTGCGTACGCGTGCACCTCGACAACCGGTGGGGCAAGACCACCGAGTGGTACCCCTGGATCTACTCGAGCACCCGCACGCTGGAGTCGATCACCGAGTTCCCGGACCTGCTGGTCTACGACACGCTCTCCACGAACAAGTGCTACCGGCGCGCGTTCCTGCTGGAGCAGGGCCTGGAGTTCCCGGTCGGCATCCACTACGAGGACCTGCTGTTCTCCGCGCAGGCGTACGTGGCGGCCCGGCGCATCACGCTGATCCCCAACCACGTCTACTTCTGGAACGTGGTCGAGAAGGCCGCGGCCAAGTCGATCAGCAACCGGCGCCACGAGATCGCGAACTTCGTCCACCGGATGGAGATCCACCGTCGCGTCGACGAGCTGCTCGCGGCCAAGGGCCACACGGACATCAAGTCCGCGAAGGACGCCAAGTTCCTCAAGCACGACCTGGTCCTGCACCTGCGTGACCTGCCGCTGCTGAGCGACGAGTACCGCCAGGAGTTCGCGGGCCTCGCCAACGGCTACCTCGCGGGCATCGACCCGGAGGCCTACGAGCACGTCACCCACCTCCAGGCGATCTGCGCGTACCTGCTGGGCAAGGAGGACTGGGAGAACCTGCTCCCGGCCGCCGACGCCATGATCAACAAGGGTCGGCTGACCTCCCCGCTCGCCGAGCGCGACGGCCGCGTCTACTGGTGCGCGCAGCACATCGACGGCCCCGACGCCGCCGAGGCCCGCCGGATACTGGACGTCACCGAGCAGGGCTTCCACACCACCCCGCTCGCGTCCCTCACCCTGGGCAACCGCCTCACCTCCTACGAGGACGACGGCCGCGGCACCGTCACGCTGTCCGGCACCGTGGTGAACCCGCTGGGCCGCATCGCCGAGGACGCGGAGCTGAAGGCCACCCTGGAGCTGCGGGCCCGCCGCCAGATCGGCGTGCGCTCCTTCAGCTTCCCCGTGGCAAGCGTGCGACACGCCGGTGACACGATCGAGTGGCGCACGACGGCGGACATCGGCGGCACCGTGCGCCCCCTCGGCATCATCGACGCCGTCTGGGACGTCCGCCTGAAGCTGACCGCCGGGGGCGAGCGCATCACCACCCGCGTCTCGATCGGCGGCCTGGACCTGGACTCGGCGGCCCGGCTGCGCGTCCGGCCGCGGCTGACCCGCCTGGTCTCCGACCGCTTCGCGGCGGAGATGACCAAGAAGGGCAACCTCTCCTACGTCCTGACCGCGGAGGGCGCCGCCGCCGTACGCACCCAGTCGCTGATCAACAACGCCATACAGGGCAGGGCGGCGGGCGTGGTCAAGCGGGGTCTGCGCAAGGCCCTGCGGGCCCGCCGGAACATGGGCTCCGGCGAGCAGAAGGTGAAGATCTACCACGAGGTCTTCTCCAAGCTGCCCGTCAAGAAGGGCACGGTCGTCTTCGAGAGCCACATGGGCAAGCAGTACAGCGACAGCCCGAAGGCCATCTACGAGGAGATGGTCCGCCAGGGCGTGCCCTTCGAGGCGGTCTGGTCGTACGCGGGCTCCAGGCCCACCGGCTTCCCCAAGGAGGCCACCCTGGTCAAGCGCTGGAGCTGGCAGTACCTGCGCGCCCTGGCCCAGGCCGAGTACTGGGTGGACAACCAGGGCTTCCCCCTGGCCCTCGCCAAGCGCCCGGGCACCACGTACATCCAGACCTGGCACGGCTCCGCGCTCAAGCGGATGGGCTTCCACGAGCCCCGCACCAAGGCGCAGGGCCGGGCCGGCCAGGCCCGCTTCCAGGCGGCCGTCGACCGCTTCGACCACTTCCTGATCCGCTCCGAGCACGACGCCCGCACCCTCGCCAAGGGCTTCCGGCTGCGCGACGAGGTGCTGCTGCGCACGGGCTACCCGCGCAACGACGCCCTCGTCGAGGCGCACCGGGCCGAGATGGACAGCGGCGAGCGGGTCCGCGGCGCCCTCGCCACCGAACTCGGCATCGACCCGGACAAGAAGGTGCTGCTGTACGCGCCGACCTTCCGGGCGGGCGCGGACGGCGCGGTGGAGGGCTTCACCTTCCCCTTCGACGTGGAGGAGTTCGCGGACCGGCTCGGCGACCGCTTCACGCTGCTGGTGCGGACCCACTACCTCAACAGCGTCTCGCTGCCGCCGTCGGTCGCGGGCCGGGTCGTCGACGTGTCACGGCACCACGACATCACCCCGCTGCTGGCCCTTGCCGACGGACTCATCACCGACTACTCGTCCGTGATGTTCGACTACGCGGTCCTGGACCGGCCGATGGTGTTCTTCGCGTACGACTACGAGAAGTACGCCACCGACATCCGCGGCACGTACTTCGACCTGAAGGAGAAGGCCCCGGGCCCGGTGGTGGCCACCGCCGACGAACTCCTGCAGGCGCTGGCGGCCTTCGAGGAGGCGGACGCCAAGTACGCGGAGGCGCGGCAGCGCTTCCTCACCGAGTTCGGCGAGTACGACCGCGGGGACGCGGCCCGCCAGATCGTCGAGAAGTTCTTCACCGGGAGCGGCAAGTGAGCCGGGACATCTTCATCGTCTCCAACAGCGTCGACGAGATCGGCGGCGTGACCACCTGGTCGCACCAGATGGCCCGGCAGTTCACCGACCGCGGGCACCGGGTCCACATCGTCGGCATCGCGCCGGTCGCCGAGGAGATCCGGCAGAAGCTGCCCCAGGACCTGCCGTACGCGACGACCACGCTGTACGAGGCCCACCCGCCGTCGGCGCGCCGGCTGCGCGGCATCAAGGGCCGGCTGAACGCGCCCGAGCGGCGCCGCCAGGCGGCCCGGCGGGCGCAGATGCGGGTCAAGGCGGACCGGCTGAGCGAACTGCTGCGCGGCGCCCGCCCGGGCGGGGTCGTCATCGTCACCCAGGTCTGGGCCATGGAGTGGGTGGCGCTCGCCGACACCAAGGGCCTCTCCGTCATCGGCATGAGCCACGAGTCGTTCGAGGCCAGCCAGAAGTCCACCCGCGGCGAGCGGGTCCGCCGGCACTTCCGTGAGGTGGACCGGCTGCTGGTGCTCACCCCCGAGGACGCGGACCTGTGGATCCGGGCCGGCATGGAGAACGTCGGCAGCATGCCGAACCCGATCCCCTTCATGCCCGCCACCCCCGCTCGGCGCACCGGGAAGATCGTGGCCAGCGTCGGCCGGCTCGCCTTCGAGAAGGGCGTCGACCTGCTGCTCGACGCGTGGGCCGACGCGGCGCCGCACCACCCCGACTGGGTCCTGCGGATCTACGGCGCGGGCGTGGAGGAGGCGGCGCTGCGGGCGCACTGCACCTCGCTCGGGCTGGACGACTCCGTCGAGTGGATGGGCAGCACCGACGACGTGCTCGGCGCGCTGCAGGAGGCCTCGGTCTTCGCGCAGGCCTCGCGCGCCGAGGGCTTCCCGATCACGCTGCTGGAGGCGATGGCGGCGGGTGTGGCACCGGCCGCCTTCGACTGCGCGCCGGGCGTGCGGGAGATCGTCGAGCACGGTGAGGACGGGCTGCTGGCCCGGCTGGGCAACACGATGGAGCTCGCCGGACACCTGCACGCGCTGATGTCCGACCGCGAGCTGCGCGACCGGCTCGGGGACAACGCCTTCCGCTCGGTGAAGCGCTACTCCAGCGCCGAGATCACCGACCGGTGGGAGGAGCTGTTCTCCTTCCTGGAGCGCTGACGGCGGCGCCACACGCGAGGAACGACGAAGCCGCCCGCCCCGGAGGTGTCCGGGGCGGGCGGCTTCGTCGTACGGCGGGGGCGGTGCCCGTCAGGCCTTGTGGACGTCGCGGTGCGCGTCCGCGCGGGCCACCTTGTTGGCCTCCCAGCCCGCCCAGGCGGAGGTGACCATCTCGCTGACGTCGTGCCGGGCAGCCCAGCCCAGCACCGTGTTGATCCGCTCGGCGGAGGCCACGACCTTCGCCGGGTCCCCGGGACGGCGCGGGCTGATCACGGGGGCGTAGTCGTGCCCGGTGCCCTTGTTCAGGAGCTCGACCATCTCGGCGACGGAAACGCCCTCGCCGCGCCCGATGTTGACGGTGAGGTCCTTGTAGTCCTCCGCCGCGGCCCACTCGGCCAGCTTGCGGGCGGCCGCCACGTGGGCCTCCGCCAGGTCCTCGACGTGGATGTAGTCGCGGATGCAGGTGCCGTCCGGCGTCGGGTAGTCGTCACCGAAGATCTTGGCGCCCTGGCCGGCGTCGTAGCGCTCGAAGACCATCGGCACCAGGTTGAAGACGCCGGTGTCCGCGAGCTCCGGGGTCGCCGCACCCGCCACGTTGAAGTAGCGCAGGCACGCGGTGGAAATGCCGTGCGCCTTGCCCGCGGCGCGCACCAGCCACTCGCCGGCCAGCTTGGTCTCGCCGTACGGGCTCAGCGGCGCGCACGGGGTCTCCTCGGTGACCAGGTCGACGTCGGGCATGCCGTACACGGAGGCGGAGGAGGAGAAGAGGAAGTTGCGCACGCCCGCGTCGGCGACGGCCTGGAGCAGGACCGTCAGGCCCTGGACGTTCTCGTGGTAGTAGTACAGCGGCTTCTCGACGGACTCGCCGACCTGCTTCTTGCCGGCCAGGTGCACCACGCCCGTGATCTTGTGCTCGCGGAGGGTCTTCTCCAGCACCAGCCGGTCCAGGACGGAGCCGACCACCAGCGGGACGCCCTCCGGGACGCGGTCCTCGTTGCCCGTGGAGAGGTCGTCGAGGACGACGACCTTCTCCCCCGCGAGCAGCATCGCGCGGACGACGTGCGCGCCGATGTAACCGGCGCCACCGGTGATCAGAAACGTCATGTGTATCTCCTTGGTCCTGTCCGACTTCGGTGGGGAAAGCGCAGCGGGGCGCATCGGGTTCAGCCCGCCCCCCGGGCCGCCCGGGCCCGGTGGAGGCGGTTGCGTACGAGGTACAGGGCTCCCTCGGCGCCCGGCGCGAGGCGCAGCGCGAGGGCGCCGGCCCCCGTCCGGTAGGGCTGCGCCAGCAGAACACCGTACCGGCTGCTGGGCAGCGCCCGACGGCGGAGCAGCCGGCCCCGGGGGCGCAGGGAGGTGAACACCGAGCTCCCGTCGGCACACTGCACGCCCACCCCGACGTTCCAGGCCTGCATCCTGCGCAGCCCCTGGCGGCGGCCGGTGACGGCCAGGTCGGCGAGGCGGAACGGCAGCACGGCCATCCAGCCGCCGCTGCGGTCGGGCAGCAGCTCGACGGGGCGCGCGAGGACGGGCTCGCCCCCGGCGCGGGGCATGAAGCTCAGGCGCGCGGTCTGCGGGCCCGCCTCGGCGAGGCGCCCGTAGAGGTCGTGCACGCGGATCCGGACGGCGCCGCGGCCGGCCGGCTCGGCGTCGACGGTGACGGGCAGCTCCCCGACCGGCAGCGTCGGCAGGCCGTCCAGCTCGACGGGGAGCTCCTCGCTCCACACCGGCTCGCCGGAGGCGCCGACCGCGTACGGGGGCAGCAGGCGCGGCGGCTGCGCGGCCAGGCGGGTGAGCCGCTCGACGTCGGCGGGCGGGGTCGCGGTGGCGCGCAGCACCCGTACGATCCAGCGGGCATGGGCCGCGGCGGCCTCGACGTCGGCCTCGGCGAACGTGTCGAGGTACTCGCGGGTGAGGGTCCACCAGGCGGCCCGGTACTCGGGGTCGGTGCCCAGCTCGCGCAGGTACATGGGCAGGTCGTACTCGAGGAACTTCACGTGGCAGGCGCTGCCCAGGACCGGGGAGGCGGCGGCCAGGGTCCGGGCGGCCGTGCGGTGGGCCTCGATGCGGGAGCGCCAGTTCCCGACGTCCTTGCGGTCCAGGGAGATGGACACCTGGGCGGCGCTGCGGCGCACGTGCCAGACGTAGACGAGGTCGCCGGTGACGGCGATGCGGGGGGCGGCGGCGAGCACGCGGGAGGTGAAGACGAAGTCCTCGTAGACGAACCGGCCGTCCGGGAAGCGCAGGCCGTGCTCCTCCAGGAACGCGCGCTCGTAGAGCTTGTTGACGCACAGGGTGTCGCGGACGAGCTCGGGCCGGTCCGCGGGGCGCTCGATGACGTCGCCGGGGGTGTAGAGACCGGGCATCCACGGCACGTCGTGGTGCTGGGGCAGCTCGCGCCGCACGGCCGCGCCGACGGTGACCGGGGCGCGGTGCCGCTCGGCGGCGCGCACCAGGGCGTCCGCCGCGCCCGGTGGCAGGATGTCGTCGCTGTCGAGGAAGAGCACGTAGCGGCCGGACGCCGCGGCGATCCCGTCGTTGCGCGGGGTGCCGCACCCGCCGCTGTTCTCCGTCCGGTGCACGGCCTTGAGGCGGGGGTGGACGGAGGCCAGTTCGTCCAGCACCCGCGCGGTGCCGTCGGACGAGGCGTCGTTCACCGCGATGACCTCGGTGACCACCGGGCCCTGGGCGAGGGCCGAGGAGACGGCCTCGCCCACGAGCCCGGCGTCGTTGTACGCGATGACCACGACGGAGACCGTGGGGAGGTTGCTGCTGTTCACCCGGAGGATCCTAGGCGACCCACATAAAGACGCCTTCAAACCCTCCGGGGCAGATTCCCTCGGGAGTGGACTAGAACGGCCGGAATTCGTCGTACTCCTGCTGCGCCGAATCCCCGCGCTTGGCTTCCTTCTCCTTGCGGCGCTGGGTGGCCGGGCGCGGCGCCTCCATGCGGTGGTCCTCACCGCGGCGGCCCAGCATCTCGGCTCCGGCCATCATGGTCGGCTCCCAGTCGAAGACGACCGCGTTCTCGTCGGAGCCGATGGCGACGCCGTCGCCGGCCCGCGCGCCGGCCTTCTTGAGCGCGTCCTCGACACCGAGGCGGTTGAGCCGGTCGGCCAGGTAGCCGACGGCCTCGTCGTTGTTGAAGTCGGTCTGGCGGACCCAGCGCTCCGGCTTCTCGCCGCGCACCACGTACACGTCCTCGGCCTCGTCGTAGGCGACGGTGAAGCCGGCGTCGTCCACGGCCTTCGGGCGGATGACGATGCGGGTCGCCTCCTCCTTCGGCTTGCGGGAGCGGGCCTTGGCGATGACCTCGGCGAGGAAGTAGGAGAGCTCCTTCAGGCCCGTACGGGCGACCGCGGACACCTCGAAGACCTTGTAGCCGCGCGCCTCCAGGTCGGGGCGCACCATGTCGGCGAGCTCCTGGCCGTCGGGGATGTCGACCTTGTTGAGGACGACGAGCCGCGGGCGCTTCTCCAGGCCGCCGCCGTAGAGCTTGAGCTCCTCCTCGATGACGTCGAGGTCGGCGATCGGGTCGCGGTCGGTCTCCAGGGTGGCCGTGTCCAGGACGTGCACGAGCACCGAGCAGCGCTCGACGTGGCGCAGGAACTCCAGGCCCAGTCCCCTGCCCTGGCTGGCGCCGGGGATCAGGCCCGGGACGTCGGCGATCGTGTAGACGGTCGAGCCGGCGGTGACGACGCCCAGGTTCGGGACGAGGGTGGTGAAGGGGTAGTCCGCGATCTTCGGCTTGGCGGAGGAGAGCACCGAGATCAGCGAGGACTTGCCGGCGCTCGGGAAGCCGACCAGCGCCACGTCGGCGACGGTCTTGAGCTCCAGGACGATGTCGCCGGTGGTGCCGGGGACGCCGAGGAGCGCGAAGCCGGGGGCCTTGCGGCGGGCGGAGGCGAGCGCGGCGTTGCCGAGGCCGCCGCGGCCGCCCTCGGCGGCCACGTAGGTGGTGCCCTGACCGACGAGGTCGGCGAGGACGTTGCCCTGCTTGTCGAGGACGACGGTGCCGTCCGGAACGGGCAGGATCAGGTCCTGGCCGTCCTTGCCGGAGCGGTTGCCGCCCTCGCCGGGCTTGCCGTTGGTGGCCTTGCGGTGGGGGCTGTGGTGGTAGTCCAGCAGGGTGGTGATCGCCTGCTCCACCACCAGGATGACGTCGCCGCCGCGGCCGCCGTTGCCGCCGTCGGGGCCGCCGAGCGGCTTGAACTTCTCCCGGTGAACGGAGGCGCAGCCGTGGCCTCCGTTACCCGCGGCGACGTGCAGCTCGACGCGGTCCACGAAGGTGGTCATGGTTGTTCCTCCAGATACAGCGGGGATAGTCCGGAAAATCCGGTGGCAGGCCTTGCTGCCCATTAAACGTGTCTATGTGACAACGCGCCGAGGGCGGACCTCTCTTCCCGGCCTGAGCCGGGAAGAGCTGAGATCCGCCCTCGGGAAGTTACGAACGCTCGATCAGCCGAAGCTGGATCAGGCGGCCGGAACGATGTTGACGACCTTGCGGCCACGGTGCGTGCCGAACTGCACGGCACCGGCCTGCAGCGCGAACAGCGTGTCGTCGCCACCACGACCGACACCCGAGCCCGGGTGGAAGTGGGTGCCGCGCTGGCGGACGAGGATCTCGCCGGCGGAGACGACCTGACCGCCGAAGCGCTTCACGCCGAGCCGCTGGGCATTGGAGTCGCGCCCGTTCCGGGTGGACGATGCGCCCTTCTTGTGTGCCATGTCTCAGTCCCTCTTACTTCGCAGCCGCGGGGATACCGGTGACCTTGATCGCCGTGTACTGCTGGCGGTGACCCTGGCGACGGCGGTAGCCGGTCTTGTTCTTGTAGCGCAGGATGTCGATCTTGGCGCCCTTGTGGTGGTCCACGACCTCGGCCGTGACCTTGATACCGGCCAGGACCCACGGGTCGCTGGTCACGGCGTCGCCGTCGACAACGAGCAGGGTCGAGAGCTCGACCGTGTCGCCAACCTTGGCAGTGGAAATCTTGTCAACCTCAACGATGTCGCCGACAGCAACCTTGTGCTGGCGACCACCGCTGCGCACGATGGCGTACACGCGGATCTCTCTCTCACTCGGGACGGATGCTCCTGAAGCCAGCCGCTCAGGCGGGCCGGGGCCCACGCTGATCCGGATTGGACGAGCGGCCTCTCCCGTACAGCGCTTGCGCGCGGGAAGCGGGAGGAAGGTGCTCAGGAGCGCGGCGCGTACAGGACACGCCGACGGTCTAGGTTACGGGGCCGGTTCCGGAGGGTCAAACCGGGTCCCGCACGGCCGTGGGCCCCGCCGGTCGGCGGGGCCCACGGTCGTGTGACGGATCAGGCTTCGGTCGGAGCCGAGACGGACGGGGCAGCCTGCTGCTCCGCCGCCGCGGTCTTCTTCGTCGCCCGCTTCGTCGCGGTCTTCTTGGTCGTGGCCGTCTTCTTGACCGCGGTCTTCTTGGCGGCCGCCGCCTTCTTGGCCGGGGCCTTCTTCGCCGCGGCGGCCTTCTTGGCCGGAGCCTTGCGGGCGGCCTTCTTGGCCGGCGCGGGCTCCTCGGCGGGCGCGGCTTCCTCGGCCGGCGCCGCCGGCTCGGTCACCGGGGCCTCGACGACCACCACGGCGGCCTCCGCGGCGCCCGCCGGGGAACCGGCGGGTGCGGTGGCCTTACGGGTGGCACGACGGCGCGGACGGGCCGGTGCGGCCTCCGCCGCCGGGGCCTCCTCGACGGCGGCGACCGGCTCGGGCTCGACGACGGGCTCGGGCTCGGAAGCCACGACCGGCTCCGGCTCCGGCTCCGCGGTCACGGCCGGCTCCGGGGCGGCGTCGGCGACCGGCGCCGGCGCGGTGGCCTTGCGGGTCGCACGGCGACGGGTACGGCCCTTCGGCGCGGCCTCCTCGACCGGGGCGGCCGGGGCCGGCTCCACGGCGGGGGCGGCCTCGGCGACGACCTCGGCGACGACCTCCGCGGCCGGCTCCAGGACGGTGTCGGCCGGCTCGGTCACCGGCTCGGCGACGGCCTCGGCCACGGGGGCCGGGGCCTGCACCGCGGCGGCCTCGCCCCGCGGGGCGCCCGCGGGAGCGGTGGCCTTGCGGGTGGCGCGGCGCCGGTTGCGGCGTCCGCTCAGGCCGGCGGCGGCCTCGGCCTCGGCCGGGGAGCCGTAGAGCTCCTCGCCCGCCACGAACGCCGGCTCGGGCAGCGCCTTCGGCGCCGCGACCTCGGCGGCCACCTCGGCCTCGGACTCGAAGGCCTCCGGCTCGGCGGTCTCGACGGTCTCGACCTCGTGGTCGTGCTGGTCGAACTCGGTGCGGCCGCCACGGCGCTTGGAGCGCTTGCCGTTGCCACCGCCGCCGATCGCGGCCGGCGACTCCATGTGGACGATGACACCGCGGCCGTTGCAGTGGACGCAGGTCTCGGAGAAGGACTCCAGCAGGCCCTGGCCGACCCGCTTGCGGGTCATCTGGACCAGGCCCAGCGAGGTGACCTCGGCGACCTGGTGCTTCGTGCGGTCGCGGCCCAGGCACTCCAGCATGCGGCGCAGGACCAGGTCGCGGTTGGACTCCAGGACCATGTCGATGAAGTCGATGACGACGATGCCGCCGAGGTCGCGCAGCCGCAGCTGGCGCACGATCTCCTCGGCCGCCTCCAGGTTGTTCCTGGTGACGGTCTCCTCGAGGTTGCCGCCCTGACCGGTGAACTTGCCGGTGTTGACGTCGATGACGATCATCGCCTCGGTCTTGTCGATCACAAGCGAGCCGCCCGAGGGCAGCCACACCTTGCGGTCGAGCGCCTTGGCGAGCTGCTCGTCGATCCGGTACGTCGCGAAGACGTCGACCTCGGAGGTCCAGCGCTGGAGCCGGTCGGCCAGGTCCGGGGCCACGTGCGAGACGTAGCCGTGGATGGTCTCCCAGGCGCCGTCGCCGCTGACGATGACCTTGGAGAAGTCCTCGTTGAAGATGTCGCGCACGACGCGGACGGTCATGTCCGGCTCGCCGTACAGGAGGGACGGCGAAGAGGTCGTGATCTGCTTCGACTTCTTCTGGATGTCCTCCCACTGGGCCTGCAGACGCTCGACGTCGCGGCGCAGCTCGTCCTCGCTCGCGCCCTCGGCGGCGGTGCGCACGATGACGCCCGCGTCCTCGGGGACGATCTTCTTGAGGATGGTCTTCAGGCGCGCGCGCTCGGTGTCGGGCAGCTTGCGGCTGATGCCGGTCATCGAGCCCTCGGGCACGTAGACCAGGTAGCGGCCGGGCAGCGAGACCTGGCTGGTCAGGCGGGCGCCCTTGTGGCCGATCGGGTCCTTGGTGACCTGCACGAGGACCGACTGGCCGGACTTCAGGGCGGACTCGATGCGGCGCGGCCCGTTGGCCATGCCGAGCGCCTCGAAGTTGACCTCGCCGGCGTACAGGACCGCGTTGCGGCCCTTGCCGATGTCGATGAAGGCGGCCTCCATCGACGGCAGCACGTTCTGGACCTTGCCCAGGTAGACGTTGCCGACGTACGAGGTGGCTTCTTCCTTGTTGACGTAGTGCTCGACGAGCACGTTGTCCTCGAGGACGCCGATCTGGGTGCGCTCGCCGCTCTGGCGGACGACCATGACGCGCTCGACGGCCTCGCGGCGGGCCAGGAACTCGGCCTCGGTGATGATCGGCACGCGGCGGCGGCCCTGCTCGCGGCCCTCGCGGCGGCGCTGCTTCTTCGCCTCCAGGCGGGTCGAGCCCTTGATGGACTGGACCTCGTCGGACGGCTCGGCCTTCTCGCGCGCCGGGCGGGGCTCGCGGACCTTGACGACGGTGCGGACGCCGTCCTCGTCGCCGGCGGACTCGCCGGCGGCGTCGGCGGGCTCGCCGCTGCGGCGGCGGCGACGGCGGCGACGACGGCTGGAGGTGGAGCCGGAGGCCTCGTCGGTCTCCTCGTCCTCCTCCTCGTCGGCGTCCTGCTCGGCGGTCTCGGCCTCGGTCTCGTCCTCGGCGGACTCGTCGAGGTCGGCGGCCTCACCGCGACGGCGGCGACGGCCACCGCGACGGCGACGGCGCGAGGGGCGCTCGCCCGACTCGTCGCCCTCGTCGAACTCCGCGGACTCGGCGGACTCCTCTTCGAACTCGGCGGCCTCGGCCTCCGGCTCCTCCTCCGCGAGGACCTCGGGCAGGGAGACCGGCGCGTTCTCGGCGGCGCCGCGGCCACGGCGACGGCGGCGGCCGGCGGGCTGCGCGGGCTCGACGGGAGCCGCGGCCTCGGTCTCTTCCTCCTCCTCGACCTCCTCGGCCGGGGCGGCGGCTGCGGCGGCAGCGGCGGCCATGGCGGCGGTCTCGGGGGTCTGGAACATCGGCTCGGTGAAGACCGGCGCCTGGAAGACGGCGACGGCGGGGCGCACCGCACGGCGGGCACGGGCCGGAGCGGCGGGCGCCTCGGCGGCCTCGGGCTCGGCGGCGGGCTGCTGCGGGGCGGCGGCGGCCGCGGTGGTGGTGGAGCGGGTGGCGCGGCGGCGGCCGCGCTTGGGGGCGTCCACGGCGTCGGCGACGGTCACGGCGCGGGCGGCCTTGGGGGCCTCCTCCGCGGCGGCGGCCGGGGCGGGCTCGGCCGCGGTCTCGGCGGCCGGGGCCTGGGCGGCGGGGGCGGCGACGGCGCGGGTGGCACGACGACGGGTACGCGGAGCCGGAGCGGCAGCGGCCTCCTCGACCACCGGGGCGGCAGCCTCAGCGGCAGCCGGAGCCTCCACAACCGGAACCTCGGCAGCCTCAGCCGCCGGAGCAGCCACGGCACGCGTCGCACGACGACGGGCACGCGGAGCCGGAGCGGCAGTGGCCTCTTCGACCACCGGGGCGGCAGCCTCAGCGGCAGCCGGAGCCTCCACAACCGGAACCTCGGCAGCCTCAGCCGCCGGAGCAGCCACGGCACGCGTCGC
>NZ_JBFBGM010000017.1:0-21883 GCF_040684695.1 Streptomyces erythrochromogenes | reverse complement strand
CACGACGACGGGCACGCGGAGCCGGAGCGGCAGCCGCCTCCTCGACCACCGGAGCGGCAGCCTCGGCCACCGGGGCCTCGGGGGCCTCGGGGGCGGCCTCGACGACGGCCTCCACGGCCTGGGTCTTCGGAGCGGCCACGGCGCGGGTCGCGCGGCGGCGGGGACGGGCGGGTGCGGCAGCCGGAGCGGCCTCCTCGACGGGGGCGGGCTCCGCCACCGCGGTCACCTCGGCGGCGGGGGTGCCGCCGGGCGGACCGGCCGGCCGGGAAGCGGCGCGGCGACGCCTGCGCGGGGGCAGGTTGTCGCTGGGGCTGCCGCTGTCGGCGCCGGCGGGGGTGGTGTCGTTTTCGTTGTTGAGCATTGCGGGCGGTTCTCCCGTCACGCTCCCGGGCGCCGCGGCTGACTTCCGGTCCGGCACGGCTCCGCGCGATGACGCGGAGCCGGCCTCCGGGGCGCGTTCGCCACACGGGAGCTGTAGTCCATGGCCGCCGGTTCCGTACGTGTGTGTTCGTACGGCCTGGCGGAAGTCTTCAGGTCTGTGCGCGGCCCGACCCAGGTGGCTCCCGAGTGCCAGGGCTGCGCGACGACGACGGTCCCTACGCGGCGGGACCTTCCGGCGCCTTCGCGTCGGCGGTCACGGCGACCGTGGGTGGGGCGGCCGTGTCTGCCTCGCGGTCGGGCGCGAGCGGGTCGGTCACCGTGCCGGACTCCTCGTCGAAGAGCCCCTGCGCCAGCCTGGTCACCGCAGAGGGGACCGGCGGCGCCAGGTCGGCCACAGCTCGGAGACCGGACAGGACGTCGTCGGGTCGCACGGCAGGTGTCAGATGCCGAACAACCAGCCGCAGTATCGCACAAGCATTGTCCAGCGGCCTATCAGCCGGCGCCGGAAGCGCTTCGAGGCTGACGACCGCGCCGCGGGTGTCGAAGGTCCGCACGCCGTTCTTGGTCTTGCGCTGCACCTCGACGGTCTCGGCGGCGAGGAAGACCGCCACGGCCCGCTCGGCCTCGGCGAGCTCCACGCCGTCCAGGCGCATCTCCCACACGGAGGCGGTCAGCCGGTCGGCCAGGCCCGAGGTGCGGGCCTCGACGGCGTCGATGATGTCGAGTCCGGCCGGCATCGACTCGTCGAGCAGCTCGCGGAGCTTCTCGGGGTCGCGCGGCGCGGCGAGGCCGATCTCCAGGTATTCGGCCTCGCTGCCGGTCCCGGTCGGGGCGGCGTTCGCGTAGCTCACGCGCGGGTGCGGGGTGAAGCCCGCCGAGTACGCCATCGGCACCTCGGCGCGGCGCAGGGCCCGCTCGAAGGCACGCTGGAAGTCTCGGTGGCTGGTGAACCGGAGGCGGCCGCGCTTGGTGTAGCGCAGTCGGATGCGCTGCACCACCGGTGCGGGAGGCGGGCCTTCGGGCTGTCGCTTGCCCAGTGGTTCTTCTCCTTGTGCGGGGCTCCGCGGCTCGCGCATCGCCCTGAGGTCTGTCGACCCGCTCCGGCTCACCCCTGCCGTCGGGGCAGGGAGATCTCGTCTGCGGGTGCCGCGTCGGCGGCTGTCGTACTACCCAGAGTACGCGCCCGTGACCTCGCCGGTTCCACGGGAGGAGTACCGAAGAGCGCGCGGCGGACGGTGGCCCGTGCCTCGCGGACGGCGGCGCGGCCGGTCCGCCAGACCTCGCGCGCGGCGTGCCCGGCGGGCGTGAGGACGTGCCGGTACGCCCACGAGGCGGGCCGTCCGACCAGCACCCACCCGACCCACTTGAACCCGCGCCACAGGGCGCCGGCGATCCGCCCGGCCACGTGCCAGGCCCAGACGAGGAGCTGCCCGAGCGGCGTGAGCACGTACCGGTACAGGGCGACCACGAGCCATACGAGACCCAGCCCGACCGGCCGCAGCAGGTACCGGTACAGGGCGACCACGAGCCATACGAGACCCAGCCCGACGGGCCGCAGCAGGTACCGGAACACCGCGACGGCCAGCCATACGAGGCCGTGCCCGACGGGGGTGAGCACGTACCGGTACGCCACCGCGGCCAGCCACGCGATGCCGCGGCCGACGGGGGTGAGCACGTGGCGCCACAGCGCGACCCACGGCCAGACGAACAGCGCCATGCCGAGGGCCCACCCGATCCAGGTGACCCCCTTGGCCAGGGGCGCGAGCAGGTAGCGCATCCCGCCCCGGCCGAGCCAGGCCAGCGCCTCCCCGAGCGGACGCAGTACCCGGTCGGTCAGGAACCGTCCGGACGGTGCCAGCACCCGTCCGTACAGGCCCCGGCACACCCACGCCAGCCCCTGACCGGCCGGGACGAGCACGTACCGCCACAGTCCGACCCACGGCCAGACGAAGACCAGCTTGAGCAGGGTGGTCAGCAGCCACCCGAGCGCGCGCAGCAGCGGCTCGACGACATGGACGTACAGCGGCCCGAGGACGTGCCGGTGCACGGCCCGGGCCCCGGCGACCAGCAGCTCCCAGACCACCCGTACGGGCAGTACGACGAGAACCGCGACGATCTTCACGGGGATCCCGATGACGCCCACCAGGCACCCGTCGCCGCCTGCGGGAGGCCGCTTGTCCATGTCCATGCCGTCAAGGACACGACGGAGGCCCCCACCCGTTGCGGGCGGGGGCCTCTCGTGACCCAAGGGTTACGTGACCGGCGGGACGGCTACTTCACGACCGACAGCGGCAGCAGCTTCTTGCCGGTCGGGCCGATCTGGATCTCGGTCTGCATCTGCGGGCAGACGCCGCAGTCGAAGCACGGGGTCCAGCGGCAGTCGTCGACCTCGGTCTCGTCGAGGGCGTCCTGCCAGTCCTCCCAGAGCCAGTCCTTGTCGAGACCGGAGTCCAGGTGGTCCCAGGGCAGGACCTCCTCGTAGGTGCGCTCGCGGGTGGTGTACCAGGCCACGTCCACGCCGTAGGCGGGCAGCGCCTTCTCCGCGGCCCGCATCCAGCGGTCGTAGGAGAAGTGCTCGCGCCAGCCGTCGAAGCGGCCGCCGTCCTCGTAGACCGCTCGGATGACGTCGCCGATGCGGCGGTCACCGCGCGAGAGGAGGCCCTCGACGATGCCCGGCTTGCCGTCGTGGTAGCGGAAGCCGATGGAGCGGCCGTACTTCTTGTCGCCGCGGATCTTGTCGCGGAGCTTGCCCAGACGGGCGTCCGTCTCCTCGGCCGACAGCTGCGGCGCCCACTGGAAGGGGGTGTGCGGCTTGGGCACGAACCCGCCGATGGACACCGTGCAGCGGATGTCGTTCTGGCCGGAGACCTCGCGGCCCTTGGCGATGACGTTGACCGCCATGTCGCCGATCTGGAGCACGTCCTCGTCGGTCTCGGTGGGCAGGCCGCACATGAAGTACAGCTTCACCTGGCGCCAGCCGTTGCCGTAGGCGGTGGCGACGGTCCGGATCAGGTCCTCTTCCGAGACCATCTTGTTGATGACCTTGCGCATGCGCTCGGAGCCGCCCTCGGGGGCGAAGGTCAGACCGGAGCGGCGGCCGTTGCGGGTCAGCTCGTTGGCCAGGTCCACGTTGAAGGCGTCCACGCGGGTCGACGGGAGGGACAGGCCCACTTTGTCGTCCGAGTAGCGGTCCGCGAGGCCCTTGGCGATGTCGGCGATCTCGGTGTGGTCCGCGGAGGACAGCGAGAGGAGGCCGACCTCCTCGAAGCCGGTCGCCTTGAGACCCTTCTCGACCATCTCGCCGATGCCGGTGATGCTTCGCTCCCGCACGGGGCGCGTGATCATGCCGGCCTGGCAGAAACGGCAGCCGCGGGTGCACCCGCGGAAGATCTCGACGGACATCCGCTCATGGACGGTCTCCGCGAGCGGGACGAGGGGCTGCTTGGGGTACGGCCACTCGTCGAGGTCCATGACGGTGTGCTTGGAGACGCGCCACGGCACGCCGGACCGGTTGGGCACGACGCGGCCGATGCGGCCGTCCGGCAGGTACTCGACGTCGTAGAAGCCGGGGACGTAGACGCTGCCGGTCTTGGCGAGACGGAGGAGGACCTCCTCGCGGCCGCCCGGCCGGCCCTCCGCCTTCCAGGTGCGGATGATCTCGGTCATGTCGAGGACGGCCTGCTCGCCGTCGCCGATGACGGCGCAGTCGATGAACTCCGCGATCGGCTCCGGGTTGAAGGCCGCGTGGCCGCCCGCGAGGACGATCGGGTGGTCCACCGTGCGGTTCCTGGCCTCCAGCGGGATGCCCGCCAGGTCCAGGGCCGTGAGCATGTTGGTGTAGCCCAGCTCCGTGGAGAAGGACAGGCCGAACACGTCGAAGGCGGAGACGGGGCGGTGGCTGTCCACGGTGAACTGCGGCACCTTGTGCTCGCGCATCAGCTCTTCGAGGTCCGGCCACACGCTGTAGGTGCGCTCGGCGAGGACGCCCTCGCGCTCGTTGAGCACCTCGTACAGGATCATGACGCCCTGGTTGGGCAGCCCGACTTCGTATGCGTCCGGGTACATGAGCGCCCAGCGGACGTCGCAGCTCTCCCACGGCTTCACCGTGGAGTTGAGTTCACCGCCGACGTACTGGATGGGCTTCTGCACGTGCGGAAGCAGGGCCTCAAGCTGAGGGAAGACCGACTCGGTCATCACGCGACTTTCGTGAAGCGGGCAGGGGGCAGCTATCTAGCGTACCCCGACGGCTCAGCCGCCCCCACCCGCATGATCACCGCAGGGCCGCCCGCAGGGCGGGGGCCGAGGCCTTCGCCCAGATGTCCGGAAGCTCCCGCTCCCGGCGCTCGGCCAGGGCCTCCTCGCGGCCGTAGAGCACGCCCCAGGTGAAGGCGGACTCCCCCGCGTCGGCCGCCTGGGCCGCGAGGCCGCGCAGGGCGTCGCGGGCCACGACGCTGTCCTGGTGGTCGCCGAGCAGGGTCTGGACCTTCTTCATGGCCTTGGCCAGGTGTTTCGCCGGTTTGCCGAGCTCGGGCACGGTGGACTCCGCCGCGTACCGGACGCGCTTGGCCGCCTTGCGGGCCTCGTGCAGGGCCAGGTCCCGTTCCTTGCCGGCGTCGAGGGCGAGGGCGCCGTCGACGCGGGTGGCGAGGCGCGCGTAGTCACGGAGCACCGCCTTCGGCAGGGCCTTGTCGGGGGACGCGGCGGCGCCGTCGAGCAGCGGGGGCGCGTCCAGCAGGGCGTCGAGGGAGTCGAGCAGGGCGACGTAGCGGTCGCTGTCGAGCGTGGCCAGGGCCCGACGGCGCGATCCCGAGCGCCGGCCGGTGTTCCAGGTCCGCAGCCGGCTGCGGACCGGGCCGGTCAGCAGGGTGCGCGGCAGTTCGGCGAGCTGCGCCTGCAGCCGCTCCATCAGGACCTCCTGGTCGCGGTCGACGCCGAGTTCGGCGGCGAGCCAGCGCAGCTCCTCGCCGATCGGGTCGGTGACCTGGTGGTCCAGGACCTTGCGGTAGGTCTTGAAGGCGCTGCGCAGCCGGCGGGTGGCGACCCGCATCTGGTGGACGGAGTCGGGCAGGTTGCGCCGTACGGCCGGGTCCTGCGCGACCAGGGCGTCGCGCTGCTCGGCCAGATACGCGACGACGTGCGCGCCGGCGGTGCCCTCGGGTCCGCCTCCGGCGGGGCGGGCCGGGGGCTCGGCGTCGGTCTCGGCGAGGGCCCGGGCGAGTTTCGAGGGGGCGTCGCAGACCCGGAGCCCGGCCTTGCGGAAGGTCTTCTCGACCGCGTCGAGGAGGTCGGGATCGACGCCGTCGGCGAGTTCGACCTCGACCTCGGTCCAGCCGGCGGTGGCGTCGCCGCGCTCGGCCAGGACCTCGTCGGTGCTCAGTTCGGCGAGGAGTGCTCCGTCGGCGTCGAGCAGGTGGCTGACGCGGCGCGAGGAGACCAGCCGGACCTGCGGCCGGAGTCCGGCGTCGCGGACGCGGGAGCGGACGAGGGCGGCGAGGGCGGGCGGGACGGTGTCGCTGAGCGCGGCGCCGACCTCGTCGCGCACTCCCGGGGAGACGGGCAGTTTGAGGTGCCAGCCCTCGTCCGCGCCGCCCGTTCTGCGCCGGAGGGTGAGGCCGTCGGCGGCGAGCCGCTGGTCGGGGGTGTCGTAGTAGACGGCGTCGAGGTCGACCGTGCCCTGGTCGGTGACGGCCGCGATCGCGGCCGTCCCCGTCAGGTCCGGCACCCCGCGCCGGGCAGATTTGGCCTTGGAGAACTCGAATTTACGCTCGATCTCGCGCTTTGTGTCCGCCATGTACCGAACTTAGTCCTGAACGGAACACGTCTGCAGGATGAACGCAACATCAGGCTGACAATGGCCGTTGGACCTTGATCGACTGGAGGAGCCCCACCGCTATCCACACGGCGAACATCGACGAGCCTCCGTAGGACACGAACGGCAGCGGCAGACCGGCGACGGGCATGATGCCGAGGGTCATCCCGATGTTCTCGAAGGACTGGAAGGCGAACCAGGCGATGATGCCGGCGCACACGATGGTCCCGTAGAGCTCGGTGGTCTCCCGGGCGATCACGCAGGCGCGCCAGAGGATGACGCCCAGCAGCACGAGGATCAGTCCGGCCCCGACGAAGCCGAGCTCCTCGCCGGCCACGGTGAAGACGAAGTCCGTCTGCTGCTCGGGCACGAACTGGCCGGTGGTCTGCGAGCCCTTGAAGAGCCCGGAACCGGTCAGCCCGCCGGAGCCGATCGCGATGCGCGCCTGGTTGGTGTTGTAGCCGACACCGGCGGGGTCGAGCTCGGGGTTGGCGAAGGCCGCGAAGCGGTTGATCTGGTACTCGTCGAGCACGCCGAGCTGCCATATCAGGACGGCTCCGCCCACGCCGGAGGCGAGCAGGCCGACCACCCAGCGGTTGGAGGCCCCGGAGGCGAGCAGCACGCCGAGCACGATGACGACCATGACCATGACGGAACCGAGGTCGGGCATCAGCATGACGATGCCCATCGGGGCGGCGGCCAGGCAGAGCGCCTTGACGACCGTCCGGTGGTCGGGATGGGCGAGGTCGCCCGCGTCCACCCGGGTGGCGAGCAGCATCGCCATGACCAGGATGATCGTGATCTTCACGAACTCGGACGGCTGGAGGGAGAATCCGCCGCCGATCACGATCCACGCGTGGGCGCCGTTGATGGTGGCGCCGAGCGGGGTCAGCACGGCGAGGATGAGCACGAGCGAGAGCCCGTAGAGGAACGGCACGGCTCCGCGCAGGGTGCGGTGGCCGAGCCAGATCGTGCCGATCATCAGCACCAGGCCGATGCCGGTGTTCAGGGCGTGCCGGGCGAGGAAGTAGTAGGGGTCCCCCTGGTTCAGGGTGGTCCTGTTGCGGGTGGCCGACCACACGAGCAGGGCGCCGAGGAAGGACAGGGCGAGCGCCGAGAGCATGATCGGCCAGTCGAGCCGGCGCAGCACGGAGTCGCGGGCGGTGAGCTTGGCCATCGGGCCGCGCTCGGGCGCGTACCGGGAGACGGAGAACTTGTTGGCGGTTGGCATGTCGGTATGGGGTCCTCAGTCGTGCCGTGTCGGGGGAGGCCCGGCGAGTGCCGGCGGTTCCAGTTCCTCCGGGGACGGCGGTACGTACGGCCGGATCTCGGGGGATTCGATGGAGCCGTCGGGGTTGATCTTGGGCAGTTTCGCCTCGGGGGCCGGCAGCAGCGCCCTCTTCGCGTCGTACTTCCCGTCCATGGTCAGACCGTAGAGGGCGTTGTAGAGGTTGCGGACGGCGGGGCCGGAGGCTCCGGAGCCGGTGCCGCCCTGGGAGATCGTCATGACGATCGTGAAGTCCTTGGTGTAGGTCGCCAGCCACGAGGTGGTCTGCTTGCCGTAGACCTGGGCGGTACCCGTCTTCGCGTGCATCGGGATCTTGTCCTGGGGCCAGCCGCCGAAGCGCCAGGCGGCGGTGCCGCCGGGCTCGACGACCATCCGCAGGCCCTTGTCGAGGTCCGCGATGGTCTGGGCGCCGACGGGCAGCCTGCCGTGGGACTGGGGCTTGATCATCTCGATGCGCTTGCCGTCGGGGCTGATCACGGCCTTGCCGACGGTGGGGTTGTAGAGGGTGCCGCCGTTGCTGATGGCGGAGTAGGCGGTGGCCATCTGGATGGGGGTGACGAGGACGTCGCCCTGTCCGATGGCGAAGTTGATGCTGTCGTACGCCTTGAGCTGGTTGCCTTCGAGGCAGCTCTCGTAGGCGATCTGCTCGACGTAGGTGCCGCCCCGCTTGCCCTGCTTGCACCAGGAGTTCTTGTTGGCCGCCCAGAAGCTCTGCTTCCACTGGCGGTCGGGGATGCGGCCCTTGACCTCGTTGGGCAGGTCGATCCCGGTCTCGGAGCCGAGCCCGAACTCGCGGGCGGTCCGGTAGAACCAGTCGTGGGCGTCCTTCTTGGGGCTGAGGCCTCCGTCGCGCTGCCACTCCTTGTGCCCGAGGGCGTAGAAGACGGTGTTGCAGGAGAACTTGAGGGCCTCGCCGAGGGTGATCGGGCCGTGCCCCTTGGACTCGAAGTTCGCGAAGCTGCGGCCGCCGAGGCTGTAGGAGCTGCTGCAGTTGTACTTGTCGTTGAACTTGTAGCCGGCCCGGACGGCGGCGCTCGCGGAGACCACCTTGAAGATGGAGCCGGCCGGGGCCATGCCCTGGATGGCCCGGTTGAGCAGCGGGTAGTTGGAGCCCTTGCTGGTGAGCTTGGCGTAGTCGGCGCCGGAGATGCCGCCGACCCAGGCGTTGGGGTCGTAGTCGGGCTGGGAGGCCATCGCGACGATGCGGCCGGTCTTGGCCTCCATGACGACGACGGCGCCCGAGTCGGCCTCGTACTTGCGGCCGGTGATGTTGTCGGTCTCGTTGCGGACGACCTTCATCGCCTGCTGGAGCTCGAACTCGGCGACGGCCTGGACCCGGGCGTCGATGCTGGTGACGAGGGTGGACCCGGCGACGCCGGGGTCGGACCTGGTCTGGCCCATGACCCGGCCGAGGTTGTCGACCTCGTACGAGGTGACCTGCGCCTTGCCGCGCAGCTCGCGGTCGTAGGTGCGCTCGATCCCGGAGCGGCCGACCTGGTCGGACCGCAGGTGCGGGGAATCGGTGTCCTTGGCCTTCTGGATCTCGTCGTCGGTGACGGGCGAGAGGTAGCCGAGCACCTGTGAGGTGCGGGCGCCGCCGGGAGCCGGGTAGCGGCGGACGGCGGTGGGCTCCGCGGTGATGCCGGGGAACTCCTCCGGGCGCTCGCGCAGCTGGAGCGCCTGCTGGGTGGTGGCTTCGAGGGTGACCGGGATCGGCTGGTAGGGGGAACCGTTCCAGCAGGGCTTGGGCGTCTGGGAGTCGCAGAGCCGGACCTTGTCCATGACCTCCTTGGGGGTCATGTCCAGGACGTCGGCGAGGCGGGTCATGACGCCCTTGCCCTTGTCCTTCATCTTCATCAGCGCGGTGCGGCTGGCGGAGACGACCAGGCGGGTCTCGTTGTCGGCGAGGGGCACCCCGCGGGCGTCGAGGATGGAGCCGCGCACGGCGGGCTGGACGACCCGCTGGACGTGGTTGCTCTTGGCCTCGTGGTAGTACTCCGCGCCGTTGCGGATCTGGAGGAACCAGAGCCGGCCGCCGAGGGTGAGGAGCATCGAGAAGACGAGGACCTGCATGATGACGAGCCTGATCTGCACCCGGGAGGTGCGGCCGGTCTCCGGGACGTTGGTCACGTCTGCTCCTCCCTCACAGCTTCTTGGCGCTCTTCACACCCTTGGCCGGCTTGACGCCCTTTATGCGGACCGCCTTGTTGGCGCGGGACCGCGCGGTCTTCATGCGCAGGCCACCGCGCTGGCTGCCGATGCGCAGGCCGGTACCGCCGGTCAGCCAGCCGGCGGAGACGTCGGCGGCCTTGCCGGAGGGGCCGCCGTTCGCTTCGACGGCCATCGGGTCGTTCTCCGCCTTGCGCGCGAGCGCCATGATCCACGGCACGGTGAAGGGCGCGAGCAGCAGGTCGTAGAGGGTGGCGGTGAACACCAGCCCGGTCAGGCCCACGTGGCGGGCGGCGGTGTCGCCGACGAGGGCGCCCACGCCCGCGTAGAGCAGGGTGGAGCCGATCGCGGCGGCGACGACGGTCAGCATCGGGCCCCAGGCGGAGCGGAACCGCCCGCCGTCGGGGCGGACCAGACCGGCGACGTAGCCGATGACGCACAGGACGAGCGCGTACCGCCCGGCGGCGTGGTCGGCGGGCGGCGCCAGGTCGGCGAGGAGTCCGGCGCCGAAGCCGATGAGCGCGCCGCTGACGTGCCCGTACACGAGTGCGAGGGACACGACGGTGAGGAGCAGCAGGTCGGGTACGGCGCCGGGCAGTTGGAGCCGGCCCAGGACGGTGACCTGGATGACGAGGGCGACCACGACGAGCGTGGCCGAGAGCAGGATCCGGTTGAAGCGCATGCGGGGTCGGCTCCTAGTCGTCGGCCGGCTGGGCGAGCGGGCTGGCGGCCCCGGACGGGGTGACCGTGACGGTGACCGTCGGGGTGGGCTTGGGGGCCTCGGGCTTGGGCGGCAGGACGGCGTCGCGCGGGTCCTCGCGCGGCGGCATCACCACGACGCCGACGATGTCCAGGCGCGAGAAGCCGACGAACGGACGCACCCAGACGGTGCGGGTCAGGTCGCCGCGCGAGGGGTCGACCTTGACCACCTCGCCGATCGGGACGCCGGGCACGAAGGGCTTGTTGCCGCGCGAGCCGAAGGTGACGAGCCGGTCGCCGGGGCTGACCTTGGCCTTGCCGTTGAGCATCTGGACGGACAGGGCGCGGTCGCCCTGGCCGGTGGCGAAGCCGAGTTCGCCGGTCTTCTCCAGGCGCGTGCCGACGGTGAAGTCGGGGTCGTTGGCGAGGACGACGGTGGAGGTGTCGGGGCCGACGGTGGTGACGCGGCCGACGAGCCCGTCGCCGTTGAGGACGGTCATGTCGCGTTCGATGCCGTCCTTGCTGCCGGCGTCGATGGTGACGGTCCAGGAGAAGCCCTGGGCCGCTCCTATGGCGATGACCTCGGCGCCCTTGATGCCGTACTGTCCGGCGCCGGCCCGCTTGAGCATCTCGTCGAGCTCGTGGATGCGGCTGCGGGTCTGGTCCTCGCTGCCGAGCTTGGCCTTCAGGGCCGCGTTCTCGCGCTCCAGCGTGGCGATGCGGTTGTGGCGCTCCCCGGAGTCCCGTACGGCCCCTATGGCGTTGGCGACCGGATCGACCGCGGTCGCCACACCTTCCTCGACCGGCCCGAAGACCGCCGCGGCGGCCTGCCGGGCACCGTCGACCGGTGACTCCTCGCCTGCCCTGATGTCCACCGTGATCAACGCGAACGCGATGGCGATCAGAAGCACCAGGAGCAGCCGGCTTTCTCGTGTGTCCCTCACGTGCGGCGGCCGTGCCTTCCTCGTCGGAATTCTCTTTTGCCTGTATATCAACGATCCGCCGCACGGGCCCGGTAGCACCCGTACGGCGGATCCTTGTGTTCCGCTTAGTCCCTCCGTCGGCGGGAGGGGGGTCGTCAGCGACGGGGCTGCGCGTCCAGGACCTGCTGGAGGGCCTCGAACTCCTCGACGCACTTGCCGGAGCCGAGCGCGACGGAGTCGAGGGGGTCCTCGGCGATGTGGATCGGCATGCCGGTCTCACGGCGCAGCCGCTCGTCGAGGCCGCGCAGCAGGGCGCCGCCGCCGGTCAGGACGATGCCGCGGTCCATGATGTCGCCGGACAGCTCCGGCGGGCACTTGTCGAGCGTCGTCTTGACCGCGTCGACGATGGCGTTGACCGGCTCCTCGATGGCCTTGCGCACCTCGGCGGCCGAGATGACGACCGTCTTGGGCAGACCCGAGACCAGGTCCCGGCCGCGGATCTCGGTGTGCTCGTCCTTGTCGAGGTCGTAGGCCGAGCCGATGGTGATCTTGATCTGTTCGGCCGTCCGCTCACCGAGGAGGAGCGAGTACTCCTTCTTGATGTGCTGGATGATCGCGTTGTCGAGCTCGTCGCCGGCCACCCGGATGGACTGTGCCGTGACGATTCCGCCGAGGGAGATGACGGCGACCTCGGTGGTGCCGCCGCCGATGTCCACGACCATGTTGCCGGTGGCCTCGTGGACGGGCAGGCCCGAGCCGATGGCGGCGGCCATGGGCTCTTCGATGATGTGCACCTGGCGGGCGCCGGCCTGCGTGGACGCCTCGATGACCGCGCGGCGCTCCACTCCCGTGATGCCGGAGGGAACGCAGACCACGACGCGCGGACGTGCCAGGTAGCGGCGCTTGTGGATCTTGAGGATGAAGTACCGGAGCATACGCTCGGTGATCTCGAAGTCGGCGATCACGCCGTCCTTGAGGGGCCGTACGGCGACGATGTTGCCGGGCGTGCGCCCGATCATCTTCTTCGCCTCGGAGCCGACCGCCAGGATGCCGCCGGTGTTCGTGTTGATGGCGACCACGGACGGCTCGTTCAGGACGATCCCCCGGCCCCTCACGTACACCAGCGTGTTGGCGGTCCCGAGGTCGATCGCCATGTCACGGCCGATGAACGACATGTTGTTCCCCTTGTTCCCCATGAGGAGCGTCTGGCCTTCCAGTTGATAGCGGCTGCTGTCAGGTCGGCGAGGTGGGTGTGTGGGTGGAGGCCCCATCGTAGTGCCGGGGTGCGGACACCGCGCGACGGGACTCCGGCAATCCCGCCGGAATGGATACCCGCCCCCTTAGTGGTGACGACGTCTCCTGCCCAGGCGTTCCCGCTCGGGCCCGGAATTACCTGGGGGCGACCGAAATTACTTCGGTCGCCCCAGGTCATGAGCGCTATTCGGCTGATGTCTCGTCAGGAGGGACTGATCAGAGCGCGGGGAAGAAGAGCTTCAGCTCGCGCTCCGCGGACTCCTCCGAGTCCGAGGCGTGGATCAGGTTCTCCCGGGTGACGGTACCGAAGTCACCCCGGATGGAGCCGGGCGCCGCGGCGATCGGGTCGGTGGGTCCGGCCAGCTGGCGAACGCCCTCGATCACGCGCTCCCCCTCGACGACCAGGGCCACGACCGGGCCGCTGGCCATGAAGCCCATGAGCGGCTCGTAGAACGGCTTGCCCTTGTGCTCGCCGTAGTGCGTCTCCAGGGTCTCCTGGTCGAGCGTGCGCAGCTCCAGTGCGGGGATGGTCCAGCCGGCCTTCCGCTCGATGCGGCCGATGATCTCGCCGACCAGGCCACGACGGACGGCGTCGGGCTTGAGCAGGACGAGGGTGCGCTGGGTCATGTTGCGGCTCCTTGCGGCATACGGGTGCGGTAGGGCGAATCTACAGGGCCGTCCGGGGAGGTCCCGCCGTCCGGGTGGCCCGGGGATCCGTCAGGCGGTGTCGGGCGCTCCGGACGCCGCGGCAGCCGCCGGAGCCTCCTGCGCGGCGGCCCAGCGCTCCTTGATCGAGTCGATCTTCCGGCCGTAGTGCACCGAGCACCACCACAGGCCGGCGAACACCGCACCGAGGAAGAACATCGTCGGGACGAAGAACCCGCTCGCGACGAGGCCGATCTGCAGGGCCCAGCCCAGCTGGACCGCCCCGGGGCGCGACAGCATGCCGCACAGCAGCACCGACAGCAGCATCGAGACGCCGCAGACGGTCCAGACCGTGGCCTGGGTCAGGTCCGGGTCCTTCATGGCGACCAGTCCCGCGAAACCGATCACGAAGAACTCGCCGATCAGCGTGCTCGCACACAGCGTGCGCATCCTCAGCCCCTCTTCAGCAGCAGGCGGGCCTCGCCCACCGTGATCACGGAACCGGTCACCAGGACACCGGCCCCTCCGTACTCGGCCTCTTCCTCCGCCAGCGTGATCGCCGCCTCCAGGGCGTCGTCCAGCCGCGGCTCCACCTGCACCCGGTCCGTACCGAAGACCTCGACGGCTACGGCCGCCAGCTCGTCCGCGCCCATCGACCGGTGGCTGGAGTTCTGCGTGACCACGACCTCCGCGAAGATCGGCTCGAAGGCCTCCAGCACCCCGCGCACGTCCTTGTCCCCGCTCGCGGCCACGACACCGACGAGCCGGCTGAAGCCGAACGCCTCGGTGACCGCTTCCGCGGTGACCGCCGCGCCCGCCGGGTTGTGCGCCGCGTCCAGGATCACCGTCGGGCTGCGCCGCACGACCTCCATGCGACCGGGCGAGGTCACCGAGGCGAAGGCCTTGCGCACGGTGTCCACGTCCAGCACCCGGGCGTGCTGCCCGCCGACCCCGAAGAAGGCCTCGACGGCGGCGAGCGCCACCGCCGCGTTGTGCGCCATGTGGGCGCCGTACAGCGGCAGGAAGATCCCGTCGTACTCGCCGCCCACGCCGCGCAGCGTCAGCTGCTGCCCGCCGACCGCGACCTCGCGCGAGACGACGCCGAACTCCATGCCCTCGCGGGCCACCGTCGCGTCGACCTCGACGGCCTTCTTCAGCAGCACCTGGGCCGCGTCCACCGGCTGCTGCGCCAGGATCACGGTGGCGTCCTGCTTGATGATGCCGCCCTTCTCCACGGCGATCTCGCCGGGCGTGGAGCCGAGCCGGTCGGTGTGGTCCAGGCTGATCGGGGTGACCACGGCGACGGCGCCGTCGATGACGTTGGTCGCGTCCCAGCTGCCGCCCATGCCGACCTCGACCACGGCCACGTCCACCGGGGCGTCCGCGAAGGCCGCGTAGGCCATCCCGGTGAGCACCTCGAAGAAGGACAGTCGGAACTCCTCCGCGGCGTCGACCATCTCCACGTACGGCTTGATGTCGTGGTACGTCTCCACGAACCGCTCGGCCTCGATCGGCGCCCCGTCGAGGCTGATCCGCTCGGTGATCGACTGCACGTGCGGGCTCGTGTAGCGGCCGGTGCGCAGCTCGAAGGCGTTCAGCAGGGCCTCGATCATGCGGGCCGTGCTGGTCTTGCCGTTGGTCCCGGTGACGTGGATGGAGGGGTAGGCGCGCTGCGGCTCGCCCAGCACGTCCATCAGCGCCGCGATCCGCGACACCGAGGGCTCCAGCTTGGTCTCGCCCCAGCGGGTGGAGAGCTCCTGCTCCACCTCCAGCAGCGCCTTGGCGACCTCCGGGTCGACGGGCCGGGCGGGAACCGGGTCCCCCTGGGGCGGCCCGGCGTGGGCGCGCAGGGTACGGCTGCCCGCCTCGATCACCGCCAGGTCGGGGTCGCGGTCGGACTCTTCCGCCACGATCTGGTCGAACTCGTCGAAGGCACCGGCGAGGTCCTCGTCGTCGTGGCGGTCGGGGTTCTCGGGCTGCTGGTCACTCACAGGGCCAGTCTACGGACGGCCACCGGAAGGACTTTCGGCCCGGCCCTTTCGGGACCTCCGGCGGCCGGAGCGACCGGATCGTTATGCAAGCCTTGCGATCAGCAGATAGGGGAACAAATGCCGCAGGCCAGCAGCAACAAGACGGCATCCAGCCGCGACATAGGCATCGACCTGGGAACCGCCAACACCCTCGTCTACGCGCGGGGGCACGGGATCGTCCTCAATGAGCCGTCCGTGGTCGCCGTGAGGGCGGGCACCACCACCGCCCTGGCCGTCGGGGCGGACGCCAAGGAGACCATCGGCCGCACCCCCGGGTCCATCACCGCGATCCGCCCCCTCAAGGACGGGGTGATCTGCGACTACGAGGCCGCCGAGGAGATGATCCGGCACTTCGTGCGCAAGGCGGTCCCCGGCCGGCGGACCCGCACCCGGATGGTGATCTGCGTGCCCTCCGGCGTCACCCCGGTGGAACGGCGGGCCATCGTCAACGCCTCCACCCGGGCCGGCGCCAAGGCGGTCCACCTGATCGAGGAGCCGATGGCGGCGGCGATCGGCGCCGGGCTGCCCGTGGCCGAACCGCGCGGCTCCATGGTCGTGGACATCGGCGGCGGCACCTCCGAGGTCGCCGTCATCTCCCTCGGCGGCATCGTCACCTCCCGCTCGCTGCGCATCGGCGGCGACCGGCTCGACGCGGCGATCATGGACCATGTGCGCAAGGAGCACGCGCTGCTCATCGGGGAGCGCACCGCCGAGCACGCCAAGCTGGCGATCGGCTCGGCCTGGCCGGTGCCGGACCGGCCCGAGCTGGAGACGGCGACCTTCACGGTGCGCGGCCGCGAGAAGGTCGGCGGGATGCCGAAGACGCTGGCGCTGGGTGCGGCCGACGTGCGCGCCGCCCTCGACGAGCCGGTCGAGGCGATCATCGCGGCGGTCCGCGGCACGCTGGAGGAGTGCCCGCCCGAGCTGTCCGGCGACGTGATGGAGCACGGCATCGTCCTGACCGGCGGCGGCGCCCTGCTGCCCGGCCTCGACCTGCGCATGGCCTCCGCCACCGGCATCCCGGTCTTCGTCGCCGACGACCCGCTGGACTGCGTGGTGCTGGGCTCCGGCCGCTGCGTCGAGGACCTGGACACGCTGGGCGGCCTGCTGGCCCCGGCCCGGACGTAGGCCGGCTCTTCGGATCCCGCCGGCTCAGCCTCGCGGCAGGGTGGCGACGACCTCGTACGTGTCGTCCGTGCGGGTCGCCGTCAGGGTGCCGCCCAGGCTGCGGACGCGCTCCGACATGCTCGCCGTGCCGGAACCCGCCGAGACGGGGGCCCGGCCCGGGGTCCGGGCCGGCAGGGCGTTGCTGACGGCGATCCGCAGCCGCGGGCCGTCCGCCGCGATCGACACGTCGATGGTCTCCCCGTGCGCGTGCTTGGCGGCATTGGTCAGGCACTCCTGCACCACCCGGTAGACCGCCGCCTGCCGCAGTGGCGACAGCCCGTGCACGCCCTCGTCCATGGCCAGCCGTACGGGCGAACCGGCCCGGCCGCTCTCCTCCGCCAGCGCCGGCAGCCCGTCCACTCCGGGGGTCGAGGCCCGTTCGCCCCGCTGCACGATGATCTCGTTGAGCACCAGGTGGGCCCGGCGCGCGGTGTCGGCGAGCTCCTCGAAGTCCTTCGCGTGCGGCGTCTCGCGCGCCCGTACCGACAGCACCTCGGAACGCACGGTCAGCAGCGTCAGCTCCCGCCCGACGAAGTCGTGCACGTCGCGGGCGACGGACACGCGTTCCTGCTGGACGGCCCGGAACACCGCGGACTCCGCCCGCCGGACGGTCAGCTCCCGCACCAGGTCGTGCCGGTAGGCGGCGATTCCCACCGCCGAGGCGAGCGCGCCGATGGGCACGACGATGCTGAGGAAGCCGCTGAGCGTCTGCCCCTGCGGCTCGGGCCACCCCGGCACCCAGAACATGACGAGCGCGAAGGCGATGTATCCGAGCGTCGCCAGGATCCCCGCCCGGCGCCCGCGGAAGCGGCCGACCGAGTAGAGGGCGAACTGGATCAGGGTCAGCTCGTGGAGCCATCCGATGAAGAGCAGCGCCGCCAGGTACGAGATCCAGGGCAGCCGGCGGCGCACCAGGAGCGTCGTACAGCCGAGCGTCAGCACGACGGCCGCAGTGGGTCCGCTCAGCGAGTTGTCGGCGGCGGCCAGGCCCGGCAGGTCGAGGGCCATCAGCCCGAGGCAGCCCAGTGCGGTGAGCACGTCGACGGCCCGTGGTGAACCGGCCCAGGTGTCGGCCAGCCGACGGCCGGCGGCCACGCAGCGGTGGAACACCGGGGCGACGGGCTTGACGTGCATGCCCTCCATCATCCGTGGTCGGTGCGGCGGATGAGATCCAGCCGACCGGGAAACGGAGTGATTTAGGGCACTTCGGACAGGCTGGAGGTCCCGGCTTACGGCGGCCCGGCGTACGGCGGCCCGGCGTACGGCGAAGGCCCCCGCACCGTCGTCCGGTGCGGGGGCCTCCTGTCGCTCTACGGGCTGCTAGGCGGCCGGCAGGGCCGCCAGCTGGGCCTGGATCCGGGCGATGTCCGCCTCGGCCTTGGCCAGCCGGCCCTTGATCTTGTCCACGACGTTGTCGGGCGCCTTGGCCAGGAAGGCCTCGTTCCCGAGCTTCGCCTCGGCCTGCTGCTTCTCCTTCTCGGCCGCACCGAGGTCCTTGGTGAGGCGCTTGCGCTCGGCGTCCACGTCGATGGTGCCCGACAGGTCCAGCGCGACCGTGGCGCCGGCGACCGGCAGGGTGGCAGTGGCGCTGAAGGACTCGCCCTCGGGCTGCAGCCGCAGCACCTGGCGGATGGCGGCCTCGTGGGCGGCCAGCACGGTGCCGGTCAGGTCCAGGCGGGCCGGGACCTTCTGCTTGTCGTCGAGGCCCTGCTCCTTGCGGAAGCGGCGGACCTCCTTGGTGAGCGTCTGGATGCTGCCGATCTCGGCCTCGGCGGCGTCGTCACGGAAGCCACTGTCCTTCGGCCAGTCGGCGATGACCAGCGACTCGCGCCCGGTGAGGGTGGTCCACAGGGTCTCGGTGACGAACGGGACCACCGGGTGCAGCAGGCGCAGCATGACGTCGAGGACCTCGCCGAGGACCCGCGCGGAGACCTTGGCCTGCTCGCCGCCCGCGAAGAAGGTCGTCTTGGACAGCTCGACGTACCAGTCGAAGACCTCGTCCCACGCGAAGTGGTAGAGCGCCTCGCTGAGCTTCGAGAACTGGAAGTCCTCGTAGTAGGCGTCGACCTGCGCGATCGTCTTGTTCAGGCGGGAGAGGATCCAGCGGTCGGTGGCCGACAGCTGCTCGGCCGGCGGCAGCTCGCCCTCGATCGTGGCGCCGTTCATCAGCGCGAAGCGCGTGGCGTTCCAGATCTTGTTGGCGAACTTGCTGGACGCCTGGACCCAGTCCTCGCCGATCGGGACGTCGGTGCCGGGGTTGGCGCCCTTGGCCAGGGTGAACCGGACGGCGTCGGAGCCGTACTTGTCCATCCAGTCCAGCGGGTCGACGACGTTGCCCGCGGACTTCGACATCTTCTTGCCGCGCTCGTCGCGGACCAGGCCGGTCAGCGCGATCGTCTTGAACGGCGCCTGGCCGTCCATCGCGTACAGGCCGAACATCATCATCCGGGCGACCCAGAAGAAGATGATGTCGTGGCCGGTGAGCAGGACGTCGGTGGAGTAGAACTTCTCCAGGTCCGGGGTCTTCTCCGGCCAGCCGAGCGTGGAGAACGGCCACAGGCCGGAGGAGAACCAGGTGTCCAGGACGTCGGTGTCCTGGGTCCAGCCCTCACCCGTCGGCGCCTCGTCGTCGGGTCCGACGCAAACGACCTCGCCGGCCGGGCCGTACCAGATCGGGATGCGGTGGCCCCACCAGAGCTGGCGCGAGATGCACCAGTCGTTGAGGTTGTCGACCCAGTCGAAGTAGCGCTTCTCCATCTCCACCGGGTGGATCGCGACCCGGCCGTCGCGGACCGCGTCACCGGCGTTCTTGGCGAGCGTCTCGACCTTGACCCACCACTGGAGGGACAGGCGCGGCTCGACGGTGGTGCTGCAGCGCGAGCAGTGTCCGACGGAGTGCAGGTACGGGCGCTTCTCCGCGACGATGCGGCCCTGCTCGCGCAGCGCGCCGACGACCGCGGAACGGGCCTCGTAGCGGTCCAGGCCGAGGAAGGGGCCGTGGACGGTGATGACACCGCGCTCGTCCATGATCGTCATGTTGGGCAGGTTGTGGCGCTGCCCGATGGCGAAGTCGTTCGGGTCGTGGGCGGGCGTCACCTTGACGCAGCCGGTGCCGAACTCGGGGTCGACGTGCGTGTCCGCGACGACCGGGATCGAGCGGTCGGTCAGCGGGAGCTTGATGAGCTTGCCGACCAGGTGCTTGTAGCGCTCGTCGTCCGGGTGGACGGCGATGGCCGTGTCACCGAGCATCGTCTCGGCGCGGGTGGTGGCGACGACGAGGGTGTCCTCGCCCTCCCCGTACTGGATGGAGACGAGCTCGCCCGCGTCCTCCTGGTACTCCACCTCGATGTCGGAGATGGCCGTCAGACAGCGCGGGCACCAGTTGATGATGCGCTCGGCGCGGTAGATCAGGCCGTCGTCGTAGAGCTTCTTGAAGATGGTCTGGACGGCCTTGGACAGGCCCTCGTCCATGGTGAAGCGCTCACGGGACCAGTCGACGCCGTCGCCGAGACGGCGCATCTGGCCGAGGATCTTGCCGCCGTACTCTTCCTTCCACTGCCAGACGCGCTCGACGAACGCCTCGCGGCCCAGGTCGTGGCGGGACTTGCCCTCTTCGGCGAGCTGCTGCTCGACCTTGTTCTGGGTGGCGATGCCGGCGTGGTCCATGCCGGGCAGCCACAGCGACTCGTAACCCTGCATCCGCTTGCGGCGGGTCAGGGCGTCCATGAGCGTGTGCTGGAAGGCGTGCCCCAGGTGCAGGGAGCCGGTGACGTTCGGCGGCGGGATGACGATGGTGTACGGGGGCTTCTCGCTCGCCGGATCGGCCGTGAAGTAACCACGCTCTACCCAGCGCTCGTAGAGCTTCCCCTCTACATCGGCCGGCGTGTAGGCGGTCGGCAGTTCGGAGTGGGGGCTGCTGGGTGTCTGCGTGTTCTCGGTCACGGGGCTCAGTTTAGGGCCGTAACAGTCCAGTCATGAAACCGGTTACGGAGGGGCCCGCCGCCCTGCCGGGCTTCGGCTTCCGACAGGATGTGAGGAACGTATAAGCAACCTCAGAGGGGGACGCGGGATGAGCTACAACCAGCCGGGGCCGTACGGACAGCCTCAGCAGCCGGGACCGTACGGGCAGCAGCCCCCGCCGCCGCCCGGCCCGTACGGCCAGCCCGCGCAGCCGGGCCCCTACGGCCAGCCCGCGCCCCCGCAGCCGGGCTACGGCTACCCGCAGCAGCCGGGCGTCCCCCCGCAGGGCTACCCCCAGCAGCCGCCGACCCCGCCCTACGGCCACCCGCAGCAGGCCCCGTACGGCGGCCAGCCCCCGAAGAAGTCCAAGGCCGGCGTGACCATCGCCGCGGTCGTGGCGGTGGCGGTCATCGCGGGCGGCGGCTGGTACCTCCTGGGCGGCGGCGCGGGGTCGGTGGGCACCGACACCAAGGGCTACAAGCTCGCCTTCCCTGCCTCGGTCGACAGCTACCAGAAGGCTCCGGACACCGCGGGCGGCCCCCCGGCGGACGCCCCGGTCTCGGGCGAGGGCAAGACCAAGGCCGACGCACTGGGCGTGCAGAACGCGCACAACTCGACCGCCAAGTACCAGATCGGCACGGACGGGAAGGGCAAGCAACTCGCGGCCAACGGCCTGTGGGGCGACATCGCCGACCCGGAGAAGGCGGTCGACGGCTACTACGCCGGCATCGGCCAGAACAACAAGGAGACCGAGAAGCTCGGCTTCAAGTACGAACTGGTCGGAACCCCGAAGGCGTTCACTCCGGACGGGTTCAAGGGCGCCGTGATGAAGTGCGCCAACATCAAGATGATCAGCGTCAAGCCCACCACGGGCAAGACGCCCAAGGAGATGGAAATCCCCTCGTGCGCCTGGGGAGACCACTCGACGCTGGTCGGCATCAACGCCGCCGACCCGGCCGCGCTCGTCCTCGGCGGCAGCAGCGGCACCCTCGACGAGGTGGCTGCCCTGACGGCGAAGCTCTACAACACCTCCCGCACCAAGGTCTGATCCGGCAAGGGCCCAGCATGCGCTGGGCCCTTGGGTCACAACGTCACTGACGCGCCGCCTGGTAGCACGCCTCTCGACTGTCGTCGTACTTCACACCCAGCTGGAGCATCCTTGCGAAGCAACCCTGCTCGCCGATGAAACCCCCCTCACCGAGATCGCAGGCGCCGATGACTCCGTTGCCCACGTTGTAGCCCAGGTTCCGCATGTAGTTCTGACAGTCCCCAGAGGTGGCCTGCGCGGGCGACGCCACGAGCACAGGGAGTACACCCGCCATTGCCGTCGCCGCCGCCATCCCGATGATCCGTCGCGCCTTGCTCATGCACATGCTCCTTTGTGGGTCGATTACTACCGACCGGTAGTCAAGTCGCCCAAGAGCAGGACCTCAACGAATTATCGAACCTATGGCCGACTCCCTGCGTCTTCGTGGCTGATCTCTGCACGCAGAAGGGCCGGTCCCATCCAGTCGACTGGATGGGCGCCGAGGCCGAGCAGCGAGGGCGCGGTGTAGCC
>NZ_JBFBGM010000016.1:0-184048 GCF_040684695.1 Streptomyces erythrochromogenes | reverse complement strand
GCTCCCGAGTACGCCCAGTACGCGAGGAGCTCCTCCGCCTTGCGATGCACGGCACCGGACAACGCGGGCTCGGCCGACAAGATCCGAAAGAGACGACCTAGGGGGTGTCCGGCGGGGCCGGGCTCCCGGCCCCGCGCCCCGGCGAGGCCCGCTCCCGTTCCGTGCCCCGGCCGCGCGGCGCTACAGCTTCTGCGCGGCCGCGATGCCCAGCGCCACGATCAGCGTGACCACGATGAACACGATCAGGCGCTGGCGCATCAGCTTCGGGTCCGGCCGCGAAGGCCGCCGCCCCGTCCCCGTCGTCCTGGGCGCCGGACGACCGCCCGTGCGCCCCGCGGTCGGCCGGGAGGACGGACCCCCGGGGCTGCGCGGGTTGCGCGAGGAGGAGGGCCGCGAGTGCGGGCCGCTCGGCGAGCCGCCCTGCGGCCTGGGCGCGCCACCGCCCGTACGGCGCTCCGTACGCTGCTCCGCGTGGTCCAGCGCCCCCTCGGGCAGTCGGCCCGTCGGCCGCTCCGTCCGGGCCCGCTGCGCCGGCGGGCGGCCGTCCGACAGCCCCTGGGCCTCGCGGGCCGCGATCTCCTTGAGCCGCATCGACAGCTGGAGCGTGCTGGGCCGCTCCTCGGGGTCCTTGGCCAGGCAGGCCCGTACGAGGGGCGCCAGCGCGTCCGGGACCCCCTGCAGGTGCGGCTCCTCGTGCACCACCCGGTACAGCATGACCTCGGAACTGCCGTGCCCGAAGGGCGAGTCGGCGGTGGCCGCGTAGGCGAGGGTGGCGCCGAGCGCGAAGACGTCCGTGGCCGGGGTGACGGCGGCGCCGCGCACCTGCTCGGGCGCGAGGAAGCCGGGGGAGCCGACGGCCGTACCCACATGGGTGAGGGTGCTCGCCCCGGTGGCCCAGGCGATCCCGAAGTCGATGATCCGGGGGCCCTTGGGGGACAGGAGGATGTTGGAGGGCTTGAGGTCCCGGTGGACGACTCCCGCCTCGTGCACGGCGACCAGGCCCTCGGAGAGCGCGGCGCCGACTGCGGCGATCTGCGCCGCCGTCAGGGGGCCCTCCTCGGCCACCTTGTCGTGCAGCGAGGGCCCGGGCACGTACTGCGTCGCGAACCAGGGCCGCTCGGCCTCCAGGTCCGCGGCGACCAGGCGCGCCGTGCACCCGCCCCGGATCCGCCGGGCCGCGGACACCTCGCGGGCGAACCGCGAGCGGAACTCCTGGTCCTCGGCCAGGTCCGGCCGGATGACCTTGAGCGCGACGCGCTGCCCGCGCCGGTCCGATCCCAGGTAGACCACGCCCATGCCGCCGGCCCCGAGCCGTCGGTGCAGTCTGAACGAGCCGACGACACGCGGGTCCTCGCGCCGGAGCCGCATCATCGCCATGTCCACCCCGCTGACCGGTCGTCCTGTTGACCTGCCACAGCTTACGGACCATCCGGCATGCGCGCTCAGAGGCCGCGCCCTCGTCGGGAGATTCGATTGTCAGTGCGGCACAGCACACTTGAGAGAGCTTCAGGGATCCCGCCCGCCGCCCCGGAGGAGGCCGGCCGCAGGCCCAAACAGCCCTTCAAGCAAGGGGATTGGCGCTCCGGCGCAGGTGGGAGTGTGCCGGAGCGCGCACCGGCGCCGCCGCAACCGGAGTCGATCTTGCCGATGCCCGATCGGCGGACACGCATGAACAGGGAGTGACGGAAGTGAGGGAAGTCACTACCCTCCGGTCATCCCCTCCGGGATGACCCCGACGCAAGGGGGACGGTCTCCACCCAGGGGAGTACGCGGCGCGGTCGCCCTCATCCTCCTGGAGGCCCGGAAGTGGGTACGAGGGCATGAGGCCTGAGGCCTTCCGCCCGCCTAGTGTTGAAGTCAAGCGGCGGGTGATGCACTCGTCCCCCGAGGTCAAGAGCCCGCCGCTGCCAGACGACAGGGAGAGGACCATGGCGGACATCGCACGGCAGGGACGCAAGGCATTCGCGTTCAACAGCCATGAGTCCGGCACCCGCCACCCACTGGTGGCAGCGGCCATGGTGCTCCCCCTGGCCGCCCTGCTGCTCTTCCTCTTCGGAGGGTTCGACCAGCTGGCGGCACAGGCGTCGTCCGTGGGCATGATGCCGGGGCGCTGAGCGGCGCCCCGGGCCCGGGAGAGCGGCCCGGGCCGGGACATCGGCCTGTCGTACCCCGTGGGGACGGGGGCGCGACGGACGGCAGGTGAAGGGTGCTGCCCGTACGACTGGGGAGTCGTGCGGGCAGCACCCTTTTTGACGCCCGCGCAGAAGCTCCGCACCCGTGTGGAGGAACGCGAAAGCCCCGGCCGTGAGGACGGCCGGGGCTTTCCGGTGGTGCGCGATACTGGGATTGAACCAGTGACCTCTTCCGTGTCAGGGAAGCGCTCTCCCGCTGAGCTAATCGCGCGGGACCGCGGTGCGAAACCGCAGGTGATGCGTGTACTGCGTGCGCGATACTGGGATTGAACCAGTGACCTCTTCCGTGTCAGGGAAGCGCTCTCCCGCTGAGCTAATCGCGCGGGGATCCTTGCGGATCAGTGGACGATACTGGGATTGAACCAGTGACCTCTTCCGTGTCAGGGAAGCGCTCTCCCGCTGAGCTAATCGTCCTTGGAGGTGGAGACGGGATTTGAACCCGTGTAGACGGCTTTGCAGGCCGTTGCCTCGCCTCTCGGCCACTCCACCATGGAGCTGCGGGGGTTCTCGGGAAGATCCCCCACTTCGAGCGGACGACGAGACTCGAACTCGCGACATCCACCTTGGCAAGGTGGTGCTCTACCAACTGAGCTACGTCCGCAGGTCACCGTGTTCGCTCCGGGGTTTTCCCCCTTCGCTCCCTGGCGACGTGTTGAACTCTAGCGGATTCCCGGGCCAGCTCAAAAACGCGTTTCCGCAGCGTGCTGCCGCTCGATCACCACAGGTCACCCGGCCGTCACCGCACCGGCGCCCTCGCGTCGCCGGTCATAGACTCGCAGCCGTGCACGACCTGCCCCCCATGGCCCGCTTCGGCGGCCTCCTCGCGACCGACCTGCGGGATGTCACCAGTGACCCCGCGGCCCTCGACTCCACCGGCTTCTGGGCGGTGGCCGCCGACTTCGAAGGGCGCCTCGTCTGCGCGCGCTTCGGGGACGTGCGGCCCGACCCGGTCCCCGCGCCCGTCCCCGGGGCCTGGACCGGTCCCGACGCCGATCAGTGGACCTCCTCCCTCGACCGGGCCGCGTACGTCGCCGGAGTACGCCGCATCCGCGAGCACATCGCGGCCGGCGAGGTCTACCAGGCCAACCTCTGCCGGGTGATGTCCGCGCCGCTGCCGCGCCCGGACCGCGCCGACGTCGACGCCCTCACCGCACTCCTCGCGCGCGGCAACCCCGCCCCCTACGCAGGAACGATTCGCCTCGCGGCGCACGGTGTGGAGATCGCCACCGCCTCGCCCGAGCTGTTCCTGCGCCGCGACGGCCGCCGCGTCGAGTCCGGCCCCATCAAGGGCACCGGCCGCACCGCCGACGACCTCCTGCCCAAGGACCACGCCGAGAACGTGATGATCGTGGACCTCGTACGCAACGACCTCGGCCGGGTCTGCGCCACGGGCTCGGTCTCCGTCCCCGAACTGTGCGCCATAGAGGAGCACCCCGGGCTCGTGCACCTCGTCTCCACCGTGAGCGGCGAACTGGCCGACGGGGCCGGCTGGCCCGAACTGCTCGCCGCGACCTTCCCGCCCGGATCCGTCACGGGCGCGCCCAAGTCCTCCGCCCTGCGGATCATCGAGGCCCTGGAGACCGCCCCGCGCGGCCCCTACTGCGGGGGCATCGGATGGGTCGACGCGGACCGCCGCACCGGCGAGCTCGCCGTCGGCATCCGTACCTTCTGGATCGACCGGGAGGCACCCGGCGCCCCCCGCCTGCTCTTCGGCACCGGGGCCGGCATCACGTGGGGTTCCGACCCCGACCGCGAATGGGCGGAGACCGAGCTCAAGGCGGCGCGCCTGCTGCGCGTCGCCGCGGGCCGGGAGACAAGCGGCCCCCAGGGGGCGAACGGTACGACGGGAAGGACCGCACCATGAGGATCTGGCTCGACGGAGCCCTGAAGGACGTCGACAGCGCGACCGTGTCCGTCCTCGACCACGGGCTCACCGTGGGCGACGGCGTCTTCGAGACGCTCAAGACGGAGCACGGCCGGGCCTTCGCGCTCACCCGCCACCTGGAGCGGCTGACCCGCTCGGCCCGGGGCCTGGGCCTGCCCGACCCCGACCTCGACGAGGTGCGCCGCGCGTGCGCCGCCGTCCTGGAGGCCGAACCCGTCGAACACGGGCGGCTGCGCGTCACCTACACGGGCGGCGTCGCCCCGCTCGGCTCCGACCGCGGCGACGCGGGGCCCACCCTGATCGCCGCCGTCGCCGCGTCCCCCCGCCGCCCGGACACCACCGCCGTCGTCACGGTGCCCTGGGTCCGCAACGAGCGCTCCGCCGTGGCCGGCCTGAAGACCACCTCGTACGCCGAGAACGTGGTCGCGCTCGCCGCCGCGCACCGCGCGGGGGCGTCCGAGGCGCTCCTGGCCAACACCGTGGGCCGGCTCTGCGAGGGCACCGGCTCCAACGTGTTCGTCGTGCTCGACGGGGAACTGCACACCCCGCCGCTGGAATCGGGCTGCCTCGCCGGCATCACCCGGGCCCTCGTCGTCGAGTGGGCCGGCGCCAAGGAGACCGACCTCTCCTTCGAGGTGCTGGAACAGGCCGAGGAGGTCTTCGTGACCTCCTCGCTGCGCGACGCCCAGGCGGTCGTCCGCATCGACGGCCGGGACCTGGGCACCGGGCCCGGACCGGTCACCGCCGAGGTCATGCGGATCTTCCAGGTGAAGGCCGGCGACGACCTCGATCCGTGAACACCGGTGACGCGGAGCCGCCGGGCAGGTAGAACTCGAAGTGATGACCACCACCCTGCGGCCCGCGCAGCCGCTTCAGCGAAACAGTGACGGCACCCGGCGGCGGGCCTACGAGGTCCGGGTCAACAGCCGCCGGGTCGGCACGCTCGAACTGGCCACCCGGTCCGCCGCCCAGCCGGGCATCGGCGTCATCCGGGGGCTGTGGATCGACGAGGGCGACCGCCGGCGCGGCCGCGGCACGGTCGCCGCACTCGCCGCCGAGGAGGTGCTGCGCTCCTGGCGCTGCACCGGGATCGCGGTGTCGGTGCCCGCCGACGCCGGACCGGCGCTGCGGATGGCGGCGGCCCTCGGCTACCGGGAGACCGGCCGGGTCATGGTCAAGGAACTGCCGGAGCGCCCGCCGGACCTCCCCGCGGGCGTCATCGGCCGGCCGATGACGCGGGCGGAGTTCGACGCCTGGCTGGAGCCCGGCATCGTGGAGTACGGACGCCGGCTCACCGCCCCGGGCATGACCGAGGAACAGGGGGTCGCCGCCTCCCGCGCCGAACACGCCAGGATGCTGCCCGACGGCCCCGACACGCCGGGGACCGACTTCCTCCTGCTGGAGACCCCGGCGGGGGAGACCCTGGGCACCGTCTGGATCGGGGAGTGCGAACTGCCCGGCCTCGGCGCGGTCCCGTACGTGTACGACGTCAAGGTCGCGCCCGAGCACCGCGGGCAGGGCCACGGGCGGGCCCTCATGCTGCTCGCCGAGCGGACCGTCCTGGCCGCCGGAGGGAGCCGGCTGGGCCTGCACGTGGTGGAGGGCAACACCCCGGCCCGGCGGCTCTACGAGTCGCTCGGGTACCGGGACATCGCGGTGAACGCCTCGAAGGAGCTGATCTAGGGGCTGATCCAGGGGGTGTCCGGCGATCAGGCCGCGAGGAGGCGGTCGACGATCTCCTCGATGCGGGCGCGCAGGCCCTCCTGGCTCTTGCCGCCGTCGAGGCGCTCGCCGTCGATCACGTAGGTCGGGGTGCCGGTCACGCCGATGGCCTTGCCCTCGGCCTGGTCGGCGTCGACGATCAGGATGTGCCGGCCGTCGATCAGGGCCGTGTCGAACTCCTCGACGTCCAGGCCCAGGTCGCGGGCCACGTCCAGCAGCACCTGCTCGCCCCGCTCGGACAGCTCCGCGGTACGGGCCAGCAGGGCCTCGGCGTAGGGCCAGCCCTGGCCCTGCTCGGCGGCCTCCTCGGCGGCCTGCGCGGCGGCGAACGCGTGCTTGTGCTTCTCCAGGGGGAAGTGGCGCAGCCGGATGTCCAGCCGGTCGCCGTAGCGGGCCCGCAGGGCGCGGACGTCGTCCAGGGCGCGGTGGCAGTCCGGGCACTGCAGTTCGCACCAGACGTCGAGGATCACGGAATCGGTCATGCGGACAGTCTCCCAGCCCCGGCCCGGCCCGCCGACCGGGACCTGGGGAGGAGATCCGACCCCGACATCTCCCGGAGATCGGGGCCGGGGCGGTTCATCGCCTGGCCCCTGCGGCGGCGGTCGGTGCACGATGGACGGACGGGGACGGAACACCCCGCCGCCGAGGACTCCCGGAGGACCGCATGCTTGCCGAGACCATTTGCTCCGCGGTGTCCGCGGCGGGCCTGGGCATCGCCGCCGTGACCGCCTACCGCAGGCGGTTCCTGGCCGCCGCGCGGATCGCCGCGTACTCACTGGTGCCGGTCGGCCTCGTGCTGACGGGTGTCGTGGAGTGGCTGACCGGCATCGTCTTCAACCCGACCGTCTGGATCGGCTTCGGGCTGCTGGGGCTGGCCTGGCTGATCCTCTACACCACCCGCGCCGTCGAGCGGCGCAGCCTGGGCGGCTCCGGGAAGCCCGCGAAGAAGAAGGCGAAGGCGGGCACCTCCCCGGAGGCCGTGGCCCCGGCCGCCTCCAAGCCCTCCCTCGGCACCGCCGCCCCCGCCGCCACCCGCCGCGACCAGCCGCCCGCCGCACCCGCGGACGACTTCTCCGACATCGAGGCCATCCTCAAGAAGCACGGCATCTGACGACGACCGCAGGCCGGATCGGGCACGCGGCCGGTCAGCGCTTCTTGGTCTGCTTCCGCTGCGGTCGGTTCCAGTCGCCTCGGTGCTGCTGGCAGCGGGGGTAGCCGATCATCGCGGGATTCCGGCACGGCTTGCCGGTCTTGGTCCTGGTCGACCCACACTTGACCTGATAACCCACGGGTCCTCCCTCTCCTCGGGCCTGGCGGTCACGGGCCGGAGCGGCCGGTCAGGCTGCCCGTGCCCCTGAATGACAGTGGCCCTGCCCTGGGGCAGCTGCCAGGGCGCATGGCAGGCGCGGACGAGGCAGTCGGCAGGCGCAGCATCCGCCGGGAGGGGCGGGAAGCACGGCGGGCGGGGGTGTGGGAGCCGGATCGGGTCACGTCCACAAGATCGAGCGAACTGCCGCGCGCGTGTTGGCGTGTTGAGGCGTGCGGGGCGGACCGCTGCGCCATCATCGGCGCGACATGTTCGAGACATCGCAGAGTGACCCCGCGGTGCCCGTCCCGGTACCCGACCCCGTCGCCGACGAGCCGAGAGGCTGCCTGTTCGCGCTCTCCCAGCCGCCGCTGATGATCTTCCTAGCGGTGATCGGGATCCTGCTGCTGCTCGCCGCCGTGCACGATCTCTTCCTGCTCTGACGGCCCCGCGTCGGCCTCCTTGCGGCGGGCCCGGTACGCCGCCACGTGCAGCCGGTTCCCGCAGGTCCGGCTGTCGCAGTAGCGCCGGGAGCGGTTCCGCGAGAGGTCGACGAAGGCGCGCCGGCAGTCGGGGGCCTCGCAGCGGCGCAGCCGTTCCTGTTCGCCGGAGACCACGATGAAGGCCAGTGCCATGCCGCCGTCGGCCGCCAGGTGGTCGCCCACCGACGCGCCCGGCGCGAAGTAGTGCACGTGCCAGTCGTAGCCGTCGTGGTCGGTCAGCTGCGGCGTGGTGCCCGCGGTCGCCACCAGCTCGTTGATCAGCACGGACGCGGCGCGGGCGCTGGGCGCCGCGAAGACCTGGGCGAACTTCGAGCGCACGGTCCGGACGCCGGCCAGGTCGCGCGCGCCGAGCTCGCCGACGTCGCTGATCGAGTACTCCTGGACGAAGCCGCGCAGCGCGCCGATGTCCGAGAGACCGTCGGGCTGGTCGGGTTCGGCCGCGGTGTTCACCAGCGCGACGACGACGTCGAGCGCGCGACGGGTGTCGTGTGGGATCTGCACGGTGTCTCCCTGGGGGCCGGGCCTGCGGCGACGGGCGCGCCGCCGATGCCGCCCGACAATAGCCGGTCCCCGCGCAGCACACAGGCGCCGTCCTCGCGGGTGGCTTCCGCGGGAACAGCGCCGGCGCACGCGTATGTGGTTGTCCGCTCCGCACCGTCGCCCCGAGTCGGACGGTGTCGAGCGGCCGGGAGTCTGGCTCAGCTTTCGGCCAGGATGTGGGAGAGCTCCTTGTCGAGGTCGAAGTGCCGGTGCTCGGTCCCGGGTGGAACCGCGGCGTCCGTCCGCTTGAGGAACGACTCCAGGGCTCGGGCGGGTGCTTCGAGAAGCGCTTCTCCCTCCGGTGAGCTCAGGGCGATGCAGACGACGCCCTGACCGTGACTGCGGGAGGGCCAGACGCGGACGTCGCCGGTACCGGTGGGCCGGTGGAGACCCTCTGCGAGGAGGTCGCGGGCGAACACCCATTCGACCGTCTCCTCGGCGCCGGTGTGGAAGGTGGCGTGCACGGCGTAGGGGTCGGCCGTGTCATACCGCAGGCCCGCGGGAACAGGCAGTGAGGACTCGCTCGACACAACGAGGCGCAGGTGCAGCTCGCAGCTGACCGTGGTGTTCATAAGCGCCAGGGCCTTTCGCTCAGTGTGCGCTCGGGGATTCGCACGTCGGCGAAATCGACATGCCACCTACGGTGTCGTTGTAAACCCCTCTGACCGTTTTGCGGACCTCTGGGTCCCTCGGACGGCGGATCCAAACCGCCGTTCCCGTGTGCTTCGTGCTCGGGTAGATTCGACCCATGAATACGGGGAGTAACCGCGGAACGAACGAGTCCGCTACGGGTGACACCACCACGGAAACCGCCACGGAAACCGCCGCGCAGGCCGCGGCGGAGACCGGGGCGGAGGCCGAGGAGGAAACGCCGCACGTGTCGAAGGCGCCCGCCTTCATCAAGGCCCGCAAGAGCCTGCACCTCAGCTGGCAGGTCGGCGTCTTCGTCGTCGGCCTCGCGGTGATCGCCGCCGGCGTCGCCATGCTCGTCCTGCCCGGCCCCGGCTGGGTCGCGATCTTCGCGGGCCTGGCGATCTGGGCCACCGAGTTCGCCTGGGCCCACCTCGTACTGCGCTGGACCAAGCGCAAGGTCACCGAGGCCGCGCAGAAGGCGCTCGACCCGAAGGTGCGCCGCCGCAACATCATCCTGACCACCACGGGCCTCGTCATCGCGGGCGCCCTGATCGGCTTCTACCTGTGGAAGTACGGGCTCGTCCTGCCCTGGGACCTCAAGGACCAGTGATGGCAAAGAGCACCGCTGACATGGGGTAATGTTTGCGGTGCGTCCGGGCGATTAGCTCAGTGGGAGAGCACTTCGTTCACACCGAAGGGGTCACTGGTTCGAACCCAGTATCGCCCACCCGGACCAGAGGCCCGGAGACATTCACCGTCTCCGGGCCTCTGGCGTTTCCCGCCTCGGGCCGTGGCCCGAGGCCCCGCGCGGCCCGCCTACCGCAGCCGCCCGATCGCCGCCCGCAGCCTGCGCGCGTCCCGCAGCCGCTTCTCGTACGTCGCCCCCACCGCCAGCAGCAGTACGCCGGCCAGCGCGGGCGGTACCCAGCGCGGCAGCGCCCCCGCGACCTGCACCACGTACGGGGCCAGCTCGTGCACCGCCACCGCCGCCAGCACCGCGCCGCCCAGCAGGAGCGGGGCCTGGAGCCGCCGGTGCGCCCCCGCCAGGGTCACCGCCAGCGCGGCCGCCCCCAGCACCAGCGGGCGCACCCAGCCCGCGTCTCCCCAGGCCGCCAGCAGGCTCGGCACCAGCGTCGCCGCCAGCCCCGGCCCGTACGCCGTCCAGGACGAGGCCTGCGCGTCCCTGCGGCGCCGCAGGAAGCCCACCGCGAGCGCGGGCACCGTGACCGGCAGCGTGTACGCCTCCGGCGCCGTCACCCCGGCCTCCGCCAGCCGCACCCACGTCGCCGCCACGAACAGCGCACCCGCCGCCCAGCCCAGCGCCCGCCGCTCCGGCCGCACCGCGGCCCCCGCGCAGACCACCCCGGCCAGCGCCAGGACCAGCGCCAGCGTCCCGGGCCGCCCCGCGGACAGCACCAGCGCCAGGACCCCCGAGGCGGCCGCCGCGACCTCGGCCGGCAGTCGTACGGCGCCCAGCCGCGGCCCGAGCGCGGCCACGAGCGCCGGGACCGCCAGGACCGGCAGCGCCCACCAGACCACCGCCAGGTCCGTCACCGCGGACGCGGCCACCAGCAACCCCGTCGCGCAGCCGACCGCGCACACCGCGGCCCCCGACCGGACCCACCGCGCCGCGGGCCCGTACGCCGCTCCCGCCGCACAGCCCGCGCCCAGCAGGCCCCAGACCGCGAAGGTCGCCGCGCGGCCGTCCAGCGCGCCCAGGGACACGTTCCCGGCCCCCGCCAGCGCGCACACCGCCGCCGCGATCCCGGCCCCCCGCGACGGCGGGCGCAGCGCGAGGAACCCGGCCGCGCCCGTGACCGCGAGCTGCGCCGCGAACACCGCCGCCACCGGGAACCCGAGCAGCACCGGCGCCGTGAACAGACCCGCCCAGCCCAGGACCACCGCCGCCACCACGGGCTCCGGCCGCGCCGACACCCGCGACAGCCACCAGGCCGCCCCCGCCGTCATCAGCAGCGCGACCGCGGCCGCCGCCCCCGGACCGTACGGATCCGCCGCCGGGGTCGTCGCCGCCCACACCTCCTCCAGCACCCGCAGTCGCGCCACCAGCACCGCCGCCGCGGCACCACCGGCCGTCAGCGCGCCGAGGGAGCCCACCACCACCCCGGCGAGGACCGACCCGCGCCGCACCGCCTCCGGCAGGGCGGGCACCCGTACCGCCGCCAGCAGCGGCAGGCCCACCAGCAGGTGCGCCACCACCGCCCAGCCCGGCTCCAGCTCGGGCCGGACCACGCCGCCCACGGCCACCACCGCCGCCACGGCGCCCACCAGCGCCGCGGCCCAGGCCCGCGGCTCCCGCCAGGCGGCCGCCACACCCAGAGCCGCGCCCGCCAGCAGCAGCGCCGCCGGAGCCAGGGCCTGCCCCGCGGAGCCCGCCGACCACGACTGCGCCGCGCCGACCAGCAGCGCGGCCGAACCCAGCACCGCCGCCGGGACCGCCGCCGCACGGACCCGCAGCGCCAGCAGCGCGTCCAGCGCCGCCGTCACCAGCAGCGCCCAGCCGAGACCCGTCGCGCCCGCGTCCGCCGCGATCGCGGCCAGCGGCAGCGGCAGCTGCGCCGCGAGCACCGCCGCCGGCAGCGGCAGCCGCAGCGTCCGCAGCGCCGACCCGTACCCGGCCCACGCCGCCGCCAGCACCGCGGCCGCGCCCGCCGCGTACCCGGTGCCGTCGGCGTCCGGCATCCCGACCGCGTAGAGCGCGTACGCGTCCAGCACCGTCAGCAGCAGCCCCACGGCGGCCACCGACTCCGCCGTCGACCGCAGCCCGCGGCGCACCAGCACCGCGGGCGCGGCCAGCGCCGCCGCCGTCACCACGGCCAGCACCGCCGAGCGCCCGGCGATCCCCATGGAGCCCCAGCTGACCAGAGTGAACGCCAGCGCGGCCACGGCCAGCAGCACCGCGCCCAGGGTCAGCAGCACGTTCTGCGCACTGGGGGCCGAAGCCTCCTTCGCGGGCCCGGAGGGGCCGGCGGACCAGGCGGGCGAGCCGGAAGGAGCGGGTCCCCAGCGGGCCACCGCGGTGCCCGGCTGCCGGAGCAGGCGCAGCAGCCAGTCCCGGCGGGCCAGCAAATACAGGCGCCGGGCATCGAGTTGGGCCAGCTCACGGTCGATGAGCGCCAGCTCTTCGGCCGGCGGCAGAGGGGAGTTCATATGCGGAGTGTGGCGCCCGTCACCCGGTCAGGACATGGGCGGGGGTACTCAAGTACGGACTGAGTACCTCCGGGCGGCCCCCGGCCGGGGAAGCGGTTTGAACCAGCCCCGAGGCTTCTGTATTGTTCAGTGCGTTCCCGGGCGATTAGCTCAGCGGGAGAGCACTTCGTTCACACCGAAGGGGTCACTGGTTCGATCCCAGTATCGCCCACCGGGACAGGCCGGTCCGTCGATGACGGACCGGCCTTCCGCATGTCCGGGGCCGTGTCGTCCTACGCCGCCGCCGACAGGTCCGGCCGCAGCGGCCAGTGCGGATCCACCGCCTCCGGAGTCCCCTGCCGCGCGAACCACGCCTGGAGTCCCCGCGCCTGCGCCGCGTGCCACACGGCCTGGAGCGTGTGCAGTTCGGCCGGCGTCAGCCGCTCCAGCCGCGACGCGAACCGGCGGCCCACCGCCCGTACGAGCTCCAGCGAGGCCATCGCGTCCGCCGCCGCCTCGTGCGCGCCCTCCAGCTCGATCCCGTAGTGCGCGCACAGGTCCGTCAGCGTCCGGCGGCCCTTGCGGTACCGGTCCAGGTGCTTGTCCAGCACCCGCGGGTCCAGCACCGTCAGCGGCCGGTTGTCCAGGTACCGCGACAGCGACGACGCCCGGTGCCGGCGCAACTCCCGGTCCAGCAGCGTCAGGTCGAACGGAGCGTTCATCACCACCACCGGACGGCCCGCGACCTGCTGCTCGCCGAGCGCCCGGGCTATCTCCTCCACCACCGGCGCCGGCCAGCGCCCGTGGCGCTGCAGGTGCTCGTCGGTGAGGCCGTGCACTTCCGTCGCGCCCGCGGGCACCGGAACGCCGGGATTGACCAGCCAGCGCGTCGTGCGGATCCGGCCGCCCGCGCACTCCTGCACGATGAGCGCGGCGGACACGATCCGGTCCTGCTCCACGTCCACCCCGGTGGTCTCCGTGTCGAATGCGGCCAGCGGGCCCTCGTACCAGCGTGTCATGGCGAACTCCTCGTCCCCGGTCGGCAGTTGGGGTGCAGCCGGGCGCCGCCGCCTCGGAACGTGCCGCCCCTGCCCGAATCGGTGATACCCGGGCTGTTTGTTCCGTACGCCGTTTGCGGCGACCCGGGTGCGGAGACAACAACCCTGGGGGACCGTACACATGACCGGTCGTCACCCACCCACCCACCGAAGGCAGAGCCCGGAAGGCATGGGGAGCCGGCCATGGCGCTCGCACAGCCCGAACCGGGCGGGGTGCTGGCGGGGCAGATCGATCCGCGGACCGCAAGCGGCGCACAGGCGCCGGACGGGACGCGGGCCGTACCGCTGCGCGGCACACTCGCCACCACCGCCTGCATGGAGACCCTCCAGGTGGGATACCTGCACGCCGTCGCCGCCGCGGCCGGCTGCTCGCTGTCCCAGCCCTTCCCCGACAACGGCGTCGACTGGCACGTCAGCCACGGCGCCCCCGAGCACGTCGTCGACGACGAGGTCACCGTCAAGGTGCAGTTGAAGGCGACCTACCAGGTACCGCCCCGGCCGCCCGGGCCCACCTTCGCCTTCACCCTCGACAACGAGCACCTGGTGAAGCTGGCCCGCACCCCGGTCGCCGTCCACAAGATCCTCGTCGTGATGCTCGTCCCGCGGGAGCGCGACCAGTGGCTCGCCGCCGGACACGACCGGCTCGACCTGCGGCACTGCTGCTACTGGACCAATCTCGCCGGACACCCCGTGACCGGCCGGCGCCGGACCACCGTACGGATCCCGACCGCGCGGATCTTCGACGACCGGGCGCTGTGCGAGATCATGACCCGGGTCGGGTCGGGAGGGACACCCTGATGCACTGGCACCCGTCGAACCTCGAACCACTGCTGCCCCCGGACCACGGCCGCCCCGGCCACTTCCCGGACTTCGCGCACTCCTCCGCGGCCCCCGACCCCGCGCAGGTCGACCCGGCCGTGCTCGGCGCGCTGCTGCACCGGCACGGCTGGCTCCGCCGGGGCGGGGCCGCCGGCCGGTACGGGCGCTGGACACCGCCCGGGTACGGGGGTACCAGCCTGCTCGTCCCCGAGAACCGCGGTTTTCCCGACTGCGCCGATCTACTGGAGGAGGCGCTGACCGCGCTGGCGCACAGCACGCTGCCGTCGGCGCGGGAGGTGCTCTACGGGCTGAGCGTGCCCAGCGACGAGATCCGCTGGGAGCGGGAGGTCCCGCCGGGGGCGTACGGACTGGAGGGCGAGGCCGCCTGGACCGTGCAGGAGCAACTGCGCTCGGCCGCCCGGCAACTGCTGCTGGCGGGGGCGCTCGCGGCGCGGGCCCGGGCCGGCTACTACGGCGCCCGCCACCGCGCCCAGGCCGAACGGGTCCTGGACGCGGTGCTGGTGGGGCCGCAGCCGGGCGGGCGGCGGCTGAGCGCGTACGTGCCCGTGGACGGCGGGCGGGGCACCGTGACGCGACTGCACCACGCGCTGCACGCGGCCCGCGAGGCCGTCGACTACCGGCGGGCCACCGGCGGGATGGAGGCCTTCGACGCCGCCGTGGCGGCCGGGGTCAGCCGGGAACTCGCCGAGGCGCTGATCGCCCTGGTGCGCGGGTCGGAGGGGGCGCGCGTCGCACTGGCCTGGGCGCCCGCGGCCGGGGTGCCGGCGGGCTGCGCGGCCCGGCCGGAGCCGGTGGAGTTCTCCCCGGGCGACCTGCCCGTCCTGCGGGAGGCCGCGGCGCGCTACACCCGCGACGAGCCGGCCGTGCAGGTGCGGGTCGCGGGGGCGGTGGTCCGGATGCGCCGCTCGGCCCCGGGCGGCGGCGGCACGGTCCGGCTGCGGGTCCTCACGGGAGCGGAGGTCCCGTACGTACGCGCCGCGCTCGACGAGGAGGCGTACCGGGTGGCGGGACACGCGCACCTGGTGGGCCTGCCGATCCGGATCAGCGGACGGCTCCAGCGGCGGGGCGGCTTCCGCCGGCTCACCGACGCCACGGACGTGAGCCCCGTTCCGCTGGACGAGGTCGAGCGGGACCGCCTCATGAAGTCCCTGGACGAGTCCTTCGACCCGTCGGACGTCCTTCCGTCGGACGACTGAAGGAGGCCATGGTCAGGCCCGGGGCGGGGGAGAAGTCGGCGCCGCGGGTGAAGCCGAGGGCCTCGTAGAGGCGGACGGCGGGGGTGTTGGCGGCCCCCGTGGTGACCTGCACGGGGCGGCCGGGGAAGAGTTCGGCCAGGGCGTGGCGCAGCAGCAGGGAGGCGACGCCGCGGCGGAAGAAGGCCGGGGCCACGCAGAGCCGGTCGATGCCGACGGCGCCGTCGGGCGCCTCCTCCCAGGCGAGGAAGCCGGCCAGCTCGCCGCCCTCGGAGACGGCCCCGACCCAGCGCAGCTCCTGCGCGCGCATCTCGGCGAGGCTCTCGCGCAGGGCCGGGATCCCGTCGAAGCCGATGAGCTCGGCCTCGACGGCGTAGGCGTCCCGGCCGATCCGGTGCACGGCTGCCGCCGTGGTGTCGTCGCCCAGGTCGAGCGGGCGTACGTGCGGACTCGGCATGGGGGTCCCTCCGGGGGCTGGGGCGGCTCCCCACGCTACCGCCGGCTCCGGGCGGCGGGCCCGGATTTTCCGCCGCCCCTCCGCCGCCCGCCGCTGCGCGGTGCATGGCGGTTCGGGTCGCGAGCCGGGGCTCCGGGGTGGGCCGGTGCCGCTCCGGGGTGTCTCCTCGGCTCGCGAACCCCTGGCCGGATCGGCCCGCCGGCCGGCGGTGGGTTCGCTCGGCCTGCGGGGACACCCCGGAGCGTCCCCACCCCACGGGCGGGTCCGGGTCCGTCCCTTCGGGTGGGGCGGGGGCACACCGGGTTCTCCCCGCAGGTCGAGCGAACCACCCCTGACCAGCAGACCGGCTCGGCCAGGGTTCGCGAGCCGAGGAGAGAACCCGGGGGGACCCCGCCCCACCCCCCGCCCCGGGCGGCCTTCCCGTTCGGGCGAAGCCCGAACGCTGCCTCTGCCGGGGCGGGAGCCCGGGGTGGCTCGGCGGGGGTGCCCCTGCCGTGGGGGCGGGGTGGGGCGGAGCCCCGGAGGAACCGTTTAGCGGCGCAGCCACTCGGCTCGGTACGATTCAGGCGCGCAGCGTTCGCTCGCGCATCCCCTGAGTCAGGAGAGACCGGTGTCAGACGTCCGTGTGATCATCCAACGCGATTCCGAGCGGGACGAGCGCGTGGTGGCCACGGGCACTACGGCGGCGGAGCTCTTCGCCGGCGAGCGCACCATCGTCGCCGCCCGCGTCGCGGGCGAGCTCAAGGACCTCGCCTACGAGGTGCGGGACGGCGAGACCGTCGAGCCGGTGGAGATCTCCTCCGAGGACGGCCTCGACATCCTGCGCCACTCGACCGCCCACGTCATGGCGCAGGCCGTGCAGGAGCTGTTCCCCGAGGCCAAGCTCGGCATCGGCCCGCCGGTCCAGAACGGCTTCTACTACGACTTCGACGTGGCCCGGCCCTTCACCCCGGAGGACCTGAAGGCCATCGAGAAGAAGATGCAGGAGATCCAGAAGCGCGGCCAGCGCTTCTCCCGCCGCGTCGTCACCGACGAGGCGGCCCGCGAGGAGCTCGCCGACGAGCCGTACAAGCTGGAGCTCATCGGCATCAAGGGCTCCGCGTCCACCGACGACGGCGCGAACGTCGAGGTGGGCGGCGGCGAGCTGACCATCTACGACAACCTGGACGCCAAGACCGGCGAGCTGTGCTGGAAGGACCTCTGCCGCGGTCCCCACCTGCCCACCACCCGCACCATCCCGGCGTTCAAGCTCATGCGCAACGCGGCCGCCTACTGGCGCGGCAGCGAGAAGAACCCGATGCTCCAGCGCATCTACGGCACCGCGTGGCCGTCGAAGGAGGAGCTGAAGGCCCACCTCGACTTCCTCGCCGAGGCCGAGAAGCGCGACCACCGCAAGCTCGGCAACGAGCTGGACCTCTTCTCCATCCCGGACGAGATCGGCTCCGGCCTCGCCGTCTTCCACCCGCGCGGCGGCATCATCCGTCGGGTCATGGAGGACTACTCCCGCAAGCGGCACGAGGAGGAGGGCTACGAGTTCGTCTACTCCCCGCACGCCACCAAGGGCGCCCTCTTCGAGAAGAGCGGCCACCTGGACTGGTACGCGGAGGGCATGTACCCCCCCATGCAGCTCGACGGTGGTACCGACTACTACCTCAAGCCCATGAACTGCCCGATGCACAACCTGATCTTCGACGCGCGTGGCCGCTCCTACCGCGAACTGCCGCTGCGCCTGTTCGAGTTCGGCACCGTGTACCGGTACGAGAAGTCGGGTGTCGTCCACGGTCTGACCCGCGCCCGCGGCTTCACCCAGGACGACGCGCACATCTACTGCACCCGTGAGCAGATGGCGCAGGAGCTCGACACCACGCTCACCTTCGTGCTGAACCTGCTGCGCGACTACGGCCTGACCGACTTCTACCTGGAGCTGTCCACCAAGGACCCGGAGAAGTTCGTCGGCTCGGACGAGGCGTGGGAGGAGGCGACCGCGGTCCTCGCGCAGGTCGCCGAGAAGCAGGGCCTCCCGCTGGTCCCGGACCCGGGCGGCGCCGCCTTCTACGGTCCGAAGATCTCGGTGCAGTGCAAGGACGCCATCGGCCGCACCTGGCAGATGTCGACCGTGCAGCTCGACTTCAACCTGCCGGAGCGCTTCAACCTGGAGTACACCGCTCCGGACGGCTCCCGCCAGCGGCCGGTCATGATCCACCGTGCGCTGTTCGGCTCGATCGAGCGGTTCTTCGCCGTGCTGCTGGAGCACTACGCGGGCGCCATGCCGCCGTGGCTGGCGCCGGTCCAGGCCGTCGGCATCCCGATCGGCGACGGGCACGTCGAGTACCTGCAGGAGTTCGCCGCCGAGGCGAAGAAGCAGGGTCTGCGGGTCGAGGTGGACGCCTCCTCCGACCGTATGCAGAAGAAGATCCGCAACCACCAGAAGCTCAAGGTCCCGTTCATGATCATCGTCGGTGACGAGGACATGGCCGCGGGCACCGTCTCCTTCCGCTACCGCGACGGTTCGCAGGAGAACGGCATCGCCAAGGACGAGGCGCTGGCCAAGCTGGCGAAGGTCGTCGCGGACCGCGTCCAGGTCTGATCCGCACCCTCGGGCCCCCGGAAAGTGATCACTTTCCGGGGGCCTTCCTCGTCCGTCCGGGCAAGGTCATATGCTGCATGCCATGACGACTGAGCCGGAGCAGCAGATCGGGGTCGGCACGCAGGACGCGTTCCAGCGTCTGTGGACGCCCCACCGGATGGCCTACATCCAAGGGGAGAACAAGCCGACCGGCCCGGAGGCCGGGGACGGCTGTCCCTTCTGCGGGATTCCGGAGATGTCCGACCAGGACGGGCTGGTCGTGGCGCGGGGCAAGCACGTCTACGCCGTGCTGAACCTCTACCCCTACAACGGTGGCCACCTGATGGTCGTGCCGTACCGCCACGTCGCCGACTACACCGAACTCGACGCCCCGGAGACGGCCGAGCTGGCCGACCTCACCAAGCGGGCCATGGTCGCGCTCCGCAAGGCCTCGGGCGCGCACGGCTTCAACATCGGCATGAACCAGGGGGCGGCGGCCGGCGCCGGCATCGCCGCGCACCTGCACCAGCACATCGTGCCCCGCTGGGGCGGGGACACGAACTTCATGCCGGTGGTCGGCCACACCAAGGTGCTGCCCCAGCTCCTGGCGGACACCCGCCAGATGCTCGCCGACGCCTGGCCCGTGGGCTGACCCCTACGCGGCGTGCCCCTCGCGCCGGGCCCGCAGTTCGGCCTCGACGTCGAACTCCTTCAGGTTGAGAGGAGGGCCCGGCGGGGGCATCCGCAGGGCCGCCCGGATCTTCTCGTTGACCTGGGTGAGGAGGGCCCGCGCCTCGCGCTCCGTGCGCGCTGCCGCAGCCGCCTCGCGGGCGTCCTCGGCCTCCTTGCGCAGCGCGAGCGCCGGCGGGAGGGCGGCGAAGCCCTCGCGGTGCATCTTGCCCCGGATCCACCACAGCTCGTCGTAGGGGGCGTCGAGCGAGGCCATCGGCTTGCCGAAGCCCGGCAGCTCCTTGAAGTCGCCGCGTGCGGCGGCCTGCCGGATCTGCCGGTCCACGAAGGACTCGAAGTCCACGCCAGGCGGTTTGCGCTCGGTCACGGTTGCCTCCTCGGGCCGTCTCCCCGTCTCCGTCCTCCTCCACCCTAACTAGGCGTCGTAGACGTCGGCCTTGCGCGGGGAGGGCTCCTGGACGAGGCCGCTCATGATCGAGGAGCGGTTGGTGAAGCGATCGGTGTCCACGCCGTTCTCCTCCAGCACCTTGAAGGTCGCCGCGTGGATCGACCGCAGGACCGGAGCCACCGTGCGCAGGGCGTCGTCGGCCATGAACCGGTGGCGCCACATCGAGCCCGCCCAGACGTGGCGCAGGCCGAAAGGCTCGGGCAGGACCAGCTTGCCGCCGAAGAATTCCAGGACCGGCGGGTACCAGGTCAGCGGGGCCCGCACGGCGAGCCGCACCACCTCCTGGGCGTCCACCAGCGGCAGCGGCTTCTCCACGGTCTCCCAGAAGCGGATGCTCTTGGGCACCTCCACCACCGGGGCCTTGGACTTCGTGGTGAACAGGCCGTGCACGGGGCCGAGGGCGTGCGCGGTGACGTCCACGCGCAGGGTCTTGTAGAGCACGGTCACGGTCACGAGCATGTTGATGATCAGCTGGCCGTCCCAGAGCGGGTACTGGATGCCCAGGTAGTGCCGGTTCCCGGCGTTGAACTGCTGCTCGTTGCAGATACGGGTGACCTCGTGCGGCTTGACGAGGAAGGCGTCGACGTTCTCGCCGGTGGGGCGGGCCACCTCGCCGGCGCCCTCGCCGATCGGGGTGACGATCCAGTGCTGGATCGCGGCGGGCGGGAAGCCTCCGGTGTGCAGCGGGCCGCGCTCCAGCTTGCGCAGCTGGGCGTCGATCGCGCGTATGACGTCCCAGGAGCGGAAGGGGTGGATCTCCTTGGCCTCGTCCTTCGGGGCGAGCTCCTCGGCCATCTGCCAGTTGCCCCAGCGGGTGCCCATGCCCAGGATGCCCTTGGGGCCGGCGTAGAAGACCTGGTTGCTGCGGTCCTCCGCGGTCAGCTTGGCGAGCTGGTGGCGCAGGTCCTCGCGGGCCTTCTCGTCGGGGTTGCCCGGAACGGCCTCCGGGATCTTGGCGGCGACCCCGCCCCCGGACAGCAGCCCGTCCCATCGTTCGCGCAGGTCACGCGCGGTGGACTCGCAGGTGCGACGGGCCAGCAGCCAGCCCAGCGCGGGAGCGATGATCATGCCGCGGGCGTAGAGGCCCAGGAAGCCGGTGAGCGGCAGCCGGAACATCAGGACGGCGGCGACGACACCGATGCCCACCAGGAGCGCGGTGCCCAGCCAGGAGTGCTTGCCCTGCTTGGAGGCCAGGGACTTGCGGAGCTGGAAGAGGCCCAGCCACAGCAGCAGCCCGGGCAGGAACAGCACACCGCAGACCAGCATGATCAGCCGGAGCCTGCGGTCGCGCTCCTTGCGGATGCGGGACGCGGCCAGGCAGTGTTCCACGACCGTCTGCGGGTCGGCGCCGAAGGACTGGATGAGCGGCTTGCGGCCGGACCCCAGGGTGCGGGCCTCGACGGCCCGGCAGAAGGCCTCGCCGAGGCTGGGCTCGAAGAGGGAGAGCTTCGGCGGCTTCACCGTGGCCGGGTGGTTCTCGCTGTTGGCCCCGAGTATGGCGTCGAGCTTGGTGTCCTTGCCGCCGTCGCGGTACGCGGCCGAGGCGAGGGCGTTGGTCGCCGCCGTCTGCCCCCCGCCGTTCTGCAGAGGAATCTGCGCGCCGGGCCTGAAGTCGAATCCGTCGTCCGCCACCGCTGCCCCCACCCCCATCGCCGTGCGTTCGTGCTCTTTCGATGCGCCGAAAAGCCTATCCGCGGAACCCGCCCCATGGTCATGGGACAGGGAAATGCCGCCCGCCGCAAGCCGGTTGGGCGGGCGCCACTCCGGTGCTCCTCCGACTACGTTCCCTTCTCCGCCTGTTCGCGCACCTTTTCCGCGATCTGGGGCGGCATCGGCTCGTGCCGGGCGTACGCCCGGGCGAAGCGGCCGGTGCCGTGCGAGACGGAGCGCAGCTCGACGGCGTAGCGGCCGATCTCGATCTCGGGGATCTCGGCGCGGACCCGGGTGCGCCCGGCCCCCGCCTGGTCGGTGCCGACGACGCGGCCGCGGCGGCCCGCGAGATCGCTCATGACGGGCCCGACGTACTCGTCGGGGATCAGGACGTCGAGCTCGGCGACCGGTTCTAGCAGGTCGATCCGGGCCTCCGCCGCGGCCTCCCGCAGGGCGAGGGCGCCCGCGGTCTGGAAGGCGGCGTCGGAGGAGTCCACCGAGTGCGCCTTGCCGTCGAGCAGGGTGATGCGCACGTCGACCAGCGGGTAGCCGGCGGCGACCCCGCGGGCGGCCTGGCTGCGCACGCCCTTCTCCACCGACGGGATGAACTGGCGGGGCACGGAGCCGCCGACGACCTTGTCGACGAACTCGATGCCGCTGCCGGGCGGGAGCGGCTCCACCTCGATCTCGCAGATGGCGAACTGGCCGTGGCCGCCGGACTGTTTCACGTGCCGGCCGCGGCCGGCCGCCTTGCCGCCGAAGGTCTCCCGCAGGCTCACCCTGTGCGGGACCGGGTCGACCTGGACGCCGTAGCGGGTGCGCAGCCGCTCCAGGGCCACGTCCTGGTGGGCCTCGCCCAGGCTCCACAGGACGACCTGGTGGGTGTGCGGGTTCTGCTCCAGCCGCATCGTGGGGTCCTCGGCGACGAGCCGGGCCAGGCCCTGGGAGAGCTTGTCCTCGTCGGCCTTGCTGTGGGCCTCGATGGCGAGGGGGAGCAGGGGGTCGGGCATGGTCCAGGGCGCCATGAGGAGCGGGTCGTCCTTGGCGGAGAGGGTGTCGCCGGTCTCCGCCCGGCTGAGCTTGGCCACGCAGGCCAGGTCCCCGGCGATGCACCGGCCGAGGACGCGCTGCTGTTTGCCGAAGGGGGCGGTCAGGGACCCGATCCGCTCGTCGACGTCGTGGTCCTCGTGTCCCCGGTCGGCCAGGCCGTGCCCGCTGACGTGGACGGTCTCCTCCGGGTTCAGGGTGCCGGAGAAGACGCGTACGAGGGAGACGCGGCCGACGTAGGGGTCGGAGGAGGTCTTGACGACCTCGGCGACCAGGGGTCCGGCGGGATCGCAGGTGACGTCGGGGCGGGCGGAGCCGTCGGGGCGGGTGACGGTGACGGCGGGGCGCTCCAGCGGCGTCGGGAAGCCGCCCGTGATCAGTTCGAGGAGTTCCACGGTGCCGAGGCCCTGGCGGGCGCCGTCGGCGGCCGGGGCGGCCATCAGGACGGGGTGGAAGGTGCCGCGGGCCACGGCCCGTTCCAGGTCGTCGACGAGGGTTTTGAGGTCGATGTCCTCGCCGCCGAGGTAGCGGTCCATGAGGGTCTCGTCCTCGCTCTCGGCGATGATCCCCTCGATGAGGCGCGCGCGGGCCCCGGTGATGAGGTCCAGCTCGGCCGGGTCCGGGTCGCGCTCCACGCGCGCGCCGGAGGCGTACTCGTACACGCGCTGGGAGAGCAGGCCGAGCAGGCCGGTGACGGGGGCGTGCCCGTCCGGCCCGGCGGGGCCGTGCAGGGGGAGGTAGAGGGGGATGACCGCATCGGGGTCGTCCGCGCCGAAGATCTCGCCGCAGACGGTGGTCATCTGCGCGTAGTCGGAGCGGGCGGCCTCCAGGTGCGTCACGACGATGGCGCGGGGCATGCCGACGGCCTCGCACTCGTCCCAGACCATGCGGGTGGCGCCGTCGATCCCGTCCGAGGCCGAGACGACGAAAAGGGCCGCGTCCGCCGCGCGCAGACCGGCCCTGAGTTCCCCGACGAAATCGGCGTATCCGGGGGTGTCCAATATGTTGATCTTGATCCCGTCCCATTCGACGGGGACGAGGGAGAGCTGGATGGAGCGCTGTCGTCGGTGTTCGATCTCGTCGTAGTCGGAGACGGTGGCGCCGTCCTCGACCCGACCGGCCCGGTTGACCGCTCCGGCGGTCAGGGCGAGGGCTTCGACCAGTGTGGTCTTGCCGGATCCGCTGTGGCCGACCAGCACGACGTTCCGCAGGGACGAGGGGCGGTCGGCCGTCAGTGCCCTGCCGGCGGCTCCGGCTTGGTGTGATGTGGCTCCCATGGTGCTCGTGCCTCCCGGTGGTGACGGTGAGGAGGGTGGGTTCCTTGTCCCCGCGCATGAGGAATGCGCGGTTCTACGAGCTTTGCACTGCTGTCACACCGCGTCCATACGTCGTACCGGGGACGTACGGGCGGCGTACCGGGGCCGTACCCGTGGCGCACGGGCGGCGGTCCACGGCATGAAGAACGCCTTACGGGCGAGAACCGGTGGGTGCGCGGCGCTCCGGCGGTGGCGTGCTGGCTACGATGGGCCAGCCGGTGGCCGTGGTGGCCGTGCGGCCCAGCGACCCTCCGGGAAGGCCATGCTGAACAAGTACGCGCGTGCATTCTTCACGCGTGTTCTCACGCCATTCGCCGCATTTCTGCTCCGGCGGGGGGTGAGCCCGGACGCGGTCACCCTGATCGGCACGGCCGGAGTGGTGGCGGGCGCGCTGGTCTTCTTCCCCCGCGGGGAGTTCTTCTGGGGCACCATCACCATCACCCTCTTCGTCTTCTCCGACCTCGTCGACGGGAACATGGCGCGCCAGGCCGGCATCTCCAGCCGCTGGGGCGCCTTCCTCGACTCCACCCTCGACCGGGTGGCCGACGCGGCGATCTTCGGCGGCCTCGCCCTCTGGTACGCCGGCTCCGGCAACGACAACGCGCTGTGCGCGGTGGCGATCTTCTGCCTGGCCAGCGGCCAGGTGGTGTCCTACACCAAGGCGCGCGGCGAGTCGATCGGGCTGCCGGTGGCCGTCAACGGACTCATCGAACGCGCCGAGCGCCTGGTGATCTCGCTGGTCGCGGCCGGCCTGTCCGGACTGCAGACCTTCGGGGTGCCGTCCTGGATCGGCGTCCTCCTGCCGATCGCGCTGTGGGTGGTCGCCGTCGGCTCGCTCGTCACGCTGATCCAGCGCGTGGTCACCGTACGCCGGGAGTCCGCCGAGGCCGACGCCGCGGCGGCCGCCTCCGAAGGGGGCGCCGCCTGATGGGCACCGCACAGGACAAGCTGGTCGACGGCCTGTACGGGCTCGGCTGGGCCGGGGTCAAGAAGCTGCCCGAGCCGGCCGCCGTGGCCCTCGGCCGACGGATCGCGGACTTCGCGTGGAAGCGCCGCGGCAAGAGCGTGCTGCGCCTGGAGTCGAACCTGGCCAGGGTGGTGCCCGACGCCGGCCCGGAGCGGCTGCGCGAGCTCTCCCAGGCCGGCATGCGCTCGTACATGCGGTACTGGATGGAGTCCTTCCGGCTGCCGACCATGGACCCGAAGCGGTTTGGCACGGACGTGGAGTTCAAGGACGAGCACATCCTGCGCGAGGCCCTCGCCTCCGGGCGCGGGGTCGTCGTCGCCCTGCCGCACCTCGCCAACTGGGACCTCGCCGGGGCCTGGGCCATCGGCCACATCGGGGTGCCGTTCACCACCGTCGCCGAGCGCCTCAAGCCCGAGTCCCTCTACGACCGCTTCGTGGCCTACCGCGAGAGCCTGGGCATGGAGGTCCTGCCGCACAGCGGCGGCGCCGCCTTCGGCACCCTCGCCCGGCGGCTGCGCTCCGGCGGCCTGGTCTGCCTGGTCGCGGACCGGGACCTGTCGGCCTCCGGGGTCGAGGTCGACTTCTTCGGTGCCACCGCCCGCATGCCCGCCGGACCGGCGCTGCTGGCCCAGCAGACGGGTGCGGTGCTGCTCCCGGCCACCCTGTACTACGGCGACACGCCGAAGATGTACGGCCGGATCCACCCCGAGGTCGAGGTCCCGAAGAAGGGGACCCGGGCGGAGAAGACCACCGTCATGACCCAGGCGGTGGCGGACGCCTTCGCGTGGGGGATCGCCGAACACCCGGAGGACTGGCACATGCTGCAGCGGCTCTGGCTGGACGACCTCGAGGACCTGGGGGAGCGCGGCCAGTGAAGATCGGCATCGTGTGCCCGTACTCCTGGGACGTGCCGGGCGGCGTCCAGTTCCACATCCGGGACCTGGCCGAGCACCTGATCGGCCTCGGCCACGAGGTGTCGGTGCTGGCCCCGGCCGACGACGAGACCCCGCTCCCGCCGTACGTGGTCTCCGCGGGGCGGGCCGTGCCGGTCCCGTACAACGGGTCCGTGGCCCGGCTGAACTTCGGCTTCCTGTCGGCGGCCCGGGTCCGGCGCTGGCTGCACGACGGCACCTTCGACGTCATCCACATCCACGAGCCCGCCTCGCCGTCGCTGGGACTGCTGTCCTGCTGGGCGGCCCAGGGACCGATCGTGGCCACCTTCCACACCTCGAACCCGCGCTCCCGGGCGATGATCGCCGCGTACCCGATCCTGCAGCCCGCGCTGGAGAAGATCAGCGCGCGCATCGCGGTGAGCGAGTACGCGCGGCGCACGCTGGTGGAGCACCTCGGCGGCGACGCGGTGGTCATCCCCAACGGCGTCGACGTGGACTTCTTCGCGAAGGCCGAGCCCAAGGCGGAATGGGGCGGGCAGACGCTGGGCTTCATCGGCCGCATCGACGAGCCGCGCAAGGGCCTGCCCGTGCTGATGGCCGCCTTCCCGAAGATCGTGGAGGCCTGTCCGGACGTACGGCTGCTGGTCGCGGGCCGCGGCGACGAGGAGGAGGCGGTGGCCTCGCTGCCGGCCGCTCTCCGCTCTCGCGTCGAGTTCCTCGGGATGGTCTCGGACGAGGACAAGGCGAGGCTGCTGCGCAGCGTCGACGTGTACGTGGCCCCGAACACGGGCGGCGAGAGCTTCGGGATCATCCTCGTCGAGGCCCTGTCGGCGGGCGCGGCGGTACTGGCGTCCGACCTGGACGCCTTCGCGCAGGTCCTGGACCAGGGCGGGGCCGGCGACCTCTTCGCCAACGAGAACGCGGACGCCCTGGCGGCCGGGGCGATCGCCCTCCTGCGGGACCCCGAGCGCCGGGCGCGGCTCAGCGCCAGCGGCTCGGCGCACGTGCGCCGCTTCGACTGGTCCACGGTCGGGGCCGACATCCTGGCCGTCTACGAGACGGTCACGGACGGCGCGGCGGCCGTGGGCGCGGACGAGCGCGTCCCGCTCCGCACCCGCCTGGGCTTCTCGAAGGACACCCGGACCGGCTGACCGGCCGGCGGTGACCGGCCGGAACCGGTGCCCGGCCGGGCGCGGGCGGCCCGTCAGCCGACGCTGACCGTCCGGTCCGGCCGTCCGCCGGGTGCCACGGTCACCTCGTGCACCTCGCCGCCCGAGGTGGTCAGCCGGATCCGGTCCGGACCGGTCCAGACGGCCTCGCGGAGCTCGTTGTCGGTCGCGTCGCCGTTGAAGTACCCCACGGCCCAGCGGCGCTCGCGGGGCCAGGTGCCCTGGTGGACGTAGACGAACCACAGCGGGTCGATCATGGCCGAGCCCGTCTCGACGACCAGCCGCCGGTCCTCCCGGCCCGGCGCCGCCACGCTCGACTCCTGCTCCTGTCCGCCGCCCAGCATGGACAGCAGGGTGACGATGCACATGACCGGGGCGCCGAGGGCGAGCACCGGCACCCCGACCGTCACCCGCGTCATCGGCCTGCGGACACCCAGCAGCACCGCCCCGCACAGGGCGGCCAGCGCCACCCAGCCGAAGGCGACGGAATGCGTGCCCACCCGGTTCAGCACGACGAGGCCGCCGTCCGGACCACCCCAGCGGTACGCGGCCAGGACCGTCGCCACGAGGACGACCGCCAGTGCGATCAGTGCGAAGGCCAGTGGTCTGCGGTACGGCGCCATGTGTCTCGTCCCCCGGTGTTGTGGATGATCATGCACCCTACGTTCGCGGAGCCGCCCCGGCCAGGGCCGATGGGAGACCGGCGCCCCCGGAGCGGTAAGGTCGCGCAGCGTGATCGAAACCCTTGTCTGGATCGCCCTGGCCCTGGCTGCGATCGGCGTCTACCTCAGCTGGACCGCCGGCCGGCTGGACCGGCTGCACTCGCGGATGGACGCCGCGCGGGCCGCGCTCGACGCCCAGCTCGTCCGGCGCGCCTCCGTGGTGCTGGAGGTGGCCACCTCCGGGGCGCTCGACCCCGCCTCCTCGCTGGTGCTGTACGAGGCCGCGCACGCCGCCCGGCAGGCCGAGGAGGACCACCGCGAGGTCGCCGAGAGCGAGCTGAGCCAGGCGCTGCGGGCGGTCTTCGCCGACGCCGACCAGGTCGAGGAACTCAAGGCCGCTCCCGGCGGGGCTCAGGCCACCGAGGAGCTGGCGGCGGCCGTCCGCCGGGTGCCGATGGCCCGCCGGTTCCACAACGACGCCGTACGGGCCGCCCGCGCGTTGCGCCGCCACCGCAAGGTCCGCTGGTTCAGACTGGCCGGACACGCGCCGTTCCCGCTGGCCTTCGAAATGGACGACGAGCCCCCGGCGGATCTTGCGGACCGGCCCACTTAGCCGACACCCCCGGGACCGATCGGGCCTCCTAGGGCCACGAGGGACAAATGAAAGAGCCACTGGCTCCATATTGGCCCTTGTAGTGGACTGATCCCTTGAGGTTTCCTCGGCCGAGTAGTACCCGTCTTCCTTTCGAGTGAGGTCAATCCGTGAGCACGCTTCCCACCTCCCCCCAGTCCGCCGAGTCGGCGATCGGCACCTCGCGCGTCAAGCGCGGCATGGCCGAGCAGCTGAAGGGCGGCGTGATCATGGACGTGGTCAACGCCGAGCAGGCGAAGATCGCCGAGGACGCCGGCGCCGTGGCCGTCATGGCCCTGGAGCGGGTTCCGGCCGACATCCGCAAGGACGGCGGCGTCGCGCGCATGTCCGACCCCAACATGATCGAAGAGATCATCGAGGCCGTGTCCATCCCCGTGATGGCCAAGTCCCGCATCGGCCACTTCGTCGAGGCCCAGGTCCTGCAGTCCCTCGGCGTCGACTACATCGACGAGTCCGAGGTCCTGACCCCGGCCGACGAGGTCAACCACTCCGACAAGTGGGCGTTCACCACCCCCTTCGTCTGTGGCGCCACCAACCTGGGCGAGGCCCTGCGCCGCATCGCCGAGGGCGCGGCCATGATCCGCTCGAAGGGCGAGGCCGGCACCGGCAACGTCGTCGAGGCCGTCCGCCACCTGCGCCAGATCAAGAACGAGATCGCCAAGCTGCGCGGCTTCGACAACAACGAGCTGTACGCCGCCGCCAAGGAGCTGCGCGCCCCGTACGAGCTCGTCAAGGAGGTCGCCGAGCTCGGCAAGCTCCCCGTCGTGCTGTTCTCCGCCGGTGGCGTCGCCACCCCGGCCGACGCCGCCCTGATGCGCCAGCTCGGCGCCGAGGGCGTCTTCGTCGGCTCCGGCATCTTCAAGTCGGGTGACCCGGCCAAGCGCGCCGCCGCCATCGTGAAGGCCACCACCTTCTTCGACGACCCGAAGATCATCGCGGACGCCTCCCGCAACCTGGGCGAGGCCATGGTCGGCATCAACTGCGACACCCTCCCCGAGGCCGAGCGCTACGCCAACCGCGGCTGGTAGTCCCGACATGACGAACACCCCCGTGATCGGTGTCCTGGCCCTCCAGGGCGACGTACGGGAGCACCTGATCGCCCTGGCCGCGGCGGACGCCGTGGCCAGGCCGGTCCGGCGCCCCGAGGAACTCGCCGAGGTCGACGCCCTGGTGATCCCCGGCGGCGAGTCCACGACGATGTCGAAGCTCGCCGTGCTCTTCGGCATGCTGGAGCCGCTGCGCGAGCGCGTGGCCGCCGGCATGCCCGTGTACGGCACCTGCGCCGGCATGATCATGCTCGCGGACAAGCTCCTCGACGGCCGCGAGGACCAGGAGACCCTGGGCGGCATCGACATGATCGTGCGCCGCAACGCCTTCGGCCGCCAGAACGAGTCCTTCGAGGCGAAGATCGACTTCGCGGGCATCGAGGGCGGCCCGGTCGAGGGCGTCTTCATCCGCGCCCCGTGGGTCGAGTCCGTCGGCGGCGCCGCCGAGGTGCTCGCCACCTACGACGGCCACACGGTCGCCGTGCGCCAGGGACAGGTCCTCGCGACCTCGTTCCACCCCGAACTGACCGGCGACGACCGCGTCCACGCGTACTTCGTCGAGATGGTGCGCGCGGGTCTGTGACGAGCTCCCGGTAGGATCGAAGACGAACACTGTTGGTGACGCGAAGGAGACAGGCGGATGTCCGGCCACTCTAAATGGGCTACGACGAAGCACAAGAAGGCCGTGATCGATGCCAAGCGCGGCAAGCTCTTCGCGAAGCTGATCAAGAACATCGAGGTCGCGGCCCGTATGGGCGGCGCCGACATCGATGGCAACCCGACGCTCTTCGACGCCATCCAGAAGGCCAAGAAGAGCTCGGTCCCGAACAAGAACATCGACTCCGCGGTCAAGCGCGGCGGCGGTCTCGAAGCCGGCGGCGCCGACTACGAGACGATCATGTACGAAGGCTACGGTCCGAACGGCGTCGCGGTGCTCATCGAGTGCCTCACCGACAACCGCAACCGCGCCGCCTCCGACGTGCGTGTCGCCATGACCCGCAACGGCGGTTCGATGGCCGACCCGGGCTCGGTGTCGTACCTGTTCAACCGCAAGGGAGTCGTCCTGCTGCCCAAGGGCGAGCTCTCCGAGGACGACGTCCTGGAGACGGTCCTCGACGCGGGCGCCGAAGAGGTCAACGACCTCGGCGAGAGCTTCGAGATCATCAGCGAGGCCACCGACATGGTCGCGGTCCGCACCGCGCTCCAGGCGGCCGGTATCGACTACGACTCGGCCGACTCCAACTTCCTGCCGACCATGCAGGTCGAGCTGGACGAAGAGGGCGCGCGCAAGATCTTCAAGCTGATCGACGCGCTGGAGGACAGCGACGACGTGCAGAACGTCTTCGCCAACTTCGACGTCTCGGACGAGGTCATGGAGAAGGTCGACGCGTAGCGCTGCGGCGAGCTGAGCGGGTCCGGCGGGCCGACAGGACACACCCTGTCGGCCCGCCGTCGCATTGTCAGTGCGGGCGGATAGCCTGACGGCGTCAACCGGGTGTGCGCCGTTTTCGGACCGCAGCCATCACTTGAGCAGCCAGGACGGTGCTCAGCCACCTCCGCGGGAGCGGCGGTGGTTCAGCCGTAAGAGGGGGCGCGGTGCGCGTACTGGGCGTGGACCCGGGGCTGACCCGATGCGGAGTCGGCGTCGTCGAAGGCGTGGCCGGCCGCCCCCTCACCATGCTCGGGGTGGGGGTCGTACGGACGCCCGCCGACGCCGAGCTGGGCCACCGGCTCGTCGCCGTCGAGCAGGGCATCGAGGAATGGCTCGACACGCACCGGCCCGAAGTCGTGGCCGTGGAGCGGGTCTTCAGCCAGCACAACGTCAGCACCGTGATGGGCACCGCCCAGGCGAGCGCCGTCGCGATGCTCTGTGCCGCCCGGCGCGGCATACCGGTCGCCCTGCACACCCCCAGCGAGGTCAAGGCTGCCGTCACCGGCAGCGGCCGGGCCGACAAGGCCCAGGTCGGCGCGATGGTCACCCGGCTGCTGCGGCTGGCCGAGCCGCCCAAGCCCGCCGACGCCGCCGACGCCCTCGCCCTCGCCATCTGCCACATCTGGCGGGCCCCCGCCCAGAACCGCCTCCAGCAGGCGGTCGCCCAGCATGCCCGGTCCGCCCCGCACGCCCCGAAAGGCCGTACCCGATGATCGCCTTCGTCAACGGCGCGGTCGCCGCGCTCACCCCCACCCTCGCCGTGATCGAGGTCGGGGGAGTGGGCATGGCCGTGCACTGCACGCCGAACACCATCGCCGGCCTGCGGACGGGGGAGCAGGCCCGGCTGGCGACCTCCCTGGTCGTCCGGGAGGACTCGCTCACCTTGTACGGCTTCGCCGACGACGACGAGCGCCAGGTCTTCGAGCTCCTGCAGACCGCGAGCGGCGTCGGACCCCGGGTGGCGCAGGCGATGCTCGGCGTGCACAGCCCCGACGCCCTGCGGACGGCCTTCGCCTCCGGTGACGCGAAGGCGCTGACCGCGGTGCCGGGCATCGGCCCGAAGGGCGCGCAGAAGCTGCTGCTGGAGCTCAAGGGCAAGCTGGGCGCCCCCGCCCCGGTCGTGGGTGCCCAGCGCGCGGTCGCCTCGGCGCCCGCGCCCTGGACCGAGCAGCTCACGGCCGCCCTGATCGGCCTCGGCTACGCCTCCCGCGACGCGGAGGAGGCCGTGGTGACGGTGACCCCGCAGGCGGAGGAGGCCATCGCCGCCGGCGGCGCGGCCCCCGTGCCCCAGCTGCTGCGGGCGGCCCTGCAGTCCCTGAACCGCGCCCGCTGACCGTTCCGCCGCCGCGCGGGCCGCGCCCCGCCGCCGCCCCTGCGCCGTTCCCCGGGCTGCTCTCCGGAGCGTTTCCGGACGCTCCCCGCCCGGTGCGGTCCGCGCGCGGCCACGGCCCCCGCACCGACCACCGCACAGACGCAGAAGGCAGACTGACACCGTGAACTGGGACGACGAAACCGACACCACCGAGCCGGACCGGCTGGTAGCGGCGGCAGCCGACGGTGAGGACACCGCCGTCGAGGCGGCGCTGCGCCCCAAGGACCTCGGGGAGTTCGTCGGCCAGGAGAAGGTCCGCCAGCAGCTGGACCTGGTCCTGAAGGCGGCCAGGCAGCGCGGGGCCACCGCGGACCACGTCCTGCTGTCCGGCGCGCCCGGACTCGGCAAGACCACTCTTTCCATGATCATCGCCGCCGAGATGGGGGCGCCCATCCGGATCACCTCCGGCCCCGCCATCCAGCACGCCGGCGACCTCGCCGCGATCCTCTCCTCCCTCCAGGAGGGCGAGGTCCTCTTCCTCGACGAGATCCACCGCATGTCCCGGCCCGCCGAGGAGATGCTCTACATGGCCATGGAGGACTTCCGCGTCGACGTCATCGTCGGCAAGGGGCCCGGGGCCACCGCGATCCCGCTGGAGCTGCCGCCCTTCACCCTGGTCGGCGCCACCACCCGGGCCGGACTGCTGCCCCCGCCGCTGCGGGACCGTTTCGGCTTCACCGGCCACATGGAGTTCTACGCCCCCGAGGAACTGGAGCGCGTCGTCCACCGCTCCGCCCGCCTCCTCGACGTGGAGATCGACGCCGACGGCGCGGCCGAGATCGCCGGGCGCTCCCGGGGCACCCCGCGCATCGCGAACCGGCTGCTGCGCCGCGTGCGCGACTACGCCCAGGTCCGGGCGGACGGGGTGATCAACCGGGAGGTCGCCGCCACCGCCCTCCAGGTGTACGAGGTCGACGCCCGCGGCCTCGACCGACTGGATCGAGCCGTTCTGGAGGCACTCCTGAAGCTCTTCGGCGGCGGGCCCGTGGGCCTGTCCACCCTCGCCGTGGCGGTGGGGGAGGAGCGGGAGACCGTGGAGGAGGTGGCGGAACCCTTCCTGGTCCGCGAGGGCCTGCTCGCGCGCACGCCCAGGGGGCGGGTAGCGACCCCGGCCGCATGGGCTCACCTGGGCCTTGTCGCACCGCAGCACGGCGGAAGTGGATCAACGGGGCAACAGGGCTTGTTCGGGGCCTGACGGCGCGGAGGTTCGCCCCCTCAGGAACTGCGGTGCCATGCTGGGCGTTGTTCCATCGGTGCGGACTCGCCTAGACTCCGCCGATGCCGACCCTTCGGGTCGGCGTGCCCACCCCCGTAGAAAAGGCCGCCGTCCGCGTGCGGTCGTGCGAAGGATCTCCGTCCCGTGAATCTCGTGACACTCCTCCCGTTCATCGTGCTCATCGGGGCGATGTTCCTGATGACCCGCTCCGCGAAGAAGAAGCAGCAGGCGGCCGCGCAGATGCGCGACCAGATGACGCCCGGCACCGGGGTCCGCACCATCGGCGGCATGTACGCCACGGTGAAGGAGATCGGTGACGACACGGTCACCCTCGAGGTGGCTCCCGGCGTCCACGCGATCTACGCGAAGAACGCCATCGGCGCCGTTCTGGAGGACGCGGAGTACAACCGCATCGTCCACGGCATCGACGACGTGACGACCGACACGCCCGTCGTGCCGGACGACGCCTCCTCCCTCACCAAGGACGAGGACGAGGCGCCGAAGCTCGACCTGGGCAAGAAGGACGAGCCCAAGGGCGAGGACAAGCCCGAGGACGGCAAGACCGACGGCGAGGCCGGCGCGAAGTAGCGCGCGGCCGGGGACCGTGCGGGCGCCCGACCGGCGGTCGGCGCGGTCCCCGTCAGTGACACTTCTGCGGGGGGCAGGGGTCCCCACCACACATTTCGTGGCCGTCCGCGCGCTGACCCGGCGCGGGGCGGTTGGACAGGGAGAAACGACAAGGTGGCAGCACCGAAGAAGGGCCGGCGGCCCACGGGGGCTCAGGGGAGGCCGGGGCGTGCCCTGGCGATCATCCTGATCGCGATGGTGGCGCTCACCGCGGGGATGTTCATCTCCAAGCAGACGACTCCCCGGCTGGGCATCGACCTCGCCGGCGGCACGAGCATCACGCTCAAGGCCAAGAGCGAGCCCGGCAAAGAGAACGCCGTCAACGAGACCAACATGAACACGGCGGTCGGCATCATCGAGCGCCGTGTCAACGGACTCGGTGTCTCCGAGGCCGAGGTCCAGACGCAGGGCCGCGACCACATCATCGTCAACATCCCCAAGGGGATGAACGAGAAGCAGGCGCGCGAGCAGGTCGGCACCACCGCCCAGCTCTACTTCCGCCCGGTCATCGCGTTCGCGGACGGCGCCCCCGCCGCTCCCGAGGGCGCCCAGAGCCCGAGCCCCTCCGCGAGCGGCTCCGGCGCCCCCAAGGCCCAGGACGGGAACAAGAGCAGCCCGTCCGCCACCCCGTCGTCCAGCGCCACTTCCCAGGGCCGCGCGCTCAGCGAGGGCCTCAAGGCCCCGAACGCGCCCACTCCCACGCCGTCGGCGAGCGAGTCGAAGAAGGCAGACGACAAGGCGGCCCCGTCGCCCTCCGCGAGCGCCCCCGCGCCCGACCCGGCCGCCGCGGACCTGCAGGCCAAGTTCGCCGCGCTCGACTGCACCAACGAGGAGCAGCGCTCCAACGTCGGCAAGGGCGTCAAGCCCACCGACCCGACGCTCGCCTGCGGCCAGCGCGGTGAGCAGTGGGGCAAGTGGATCCTGGGCCCGGCCGCGGTCGAGGGCAAGGACGTCAAGAGCGCCAAGGGCGAGATCGACCCGCAGTCGGGTCAGTGGATCGTCACGATGAACTTCAACGACCACGGCGCCGACGCCTTCGCGAAGGTCACCGGCGAGCTGGCGGCCAAGCAGGCCCCGCAGAACCAGTTCGCGATCGTCCTCGACGGCGACGTCATCTCCGACCCGTCCGTCAGCACCGCGATCACCGGCGGCAACGCACAGATCTCCGGTGGCTTCAACCAGCAGTCCGCGCAGGACCTGGGCAACATGCTCTCCTACGGCGCCCTGCCGCTGTCCTTCCAGGAGGACAGCGTCACCACCGTCACCGCCGCGCTCGGCGGCGAGCAGCTGCGCGCCGGCCTGATCGCCGGTGCGATCGGCCTCCTGCTCGTGGTCGTCTACCTGCTGGTCTACTACCGCGGCCTGGCCTTCATCGCGATCATCAGCCTCCTGGTCTCCGCGATCCTGACCTACACGATCATGGCGCTGCTCGGTAAGGGCATCGGCTTCGCGCTGAACCTGCCGGCCGTCTGCGGTGCGATCGTGGCCATCGGTATCACCGCGGACTCCTTCATCGTGTACTTCGAGCGCATCCGCGACGAGATCCGCGAGGGCCGCACCCTGCGTCCGGCCGTCGAGCGCGCCTGGCCGCGCGCCCGCCGCACGATCCTGGTCTCCGACTTCGTGTCGTTCCTCGCCGCCGCGGTGCTGTTCATCGTCACCGTCGGCAAGGTGCAGGGCTTCGCCTTCACGCTGGGTCTGACCACCCTGCTCGACGTGGTCGTGGTGTTCCTCTTCACCAAGCCCGTCATGACGCTGCTGGCGCGTACGAAGTTCTTCGCCAGCGGTCACCCGTGGTCCGGGCTGGACCCGAAGCGCCTGGGCGCCAAGCCCCCGCTGCGCAGCTCCCGGCGCACCGCCGCACCCGCCCCCGTCGAAGCAAAGGAGGCGTGAGAGATGTCGAAGCTGGGAGATCTCGGCGCCAAGCTGTACCGCGGTGAGGTCGGCTACGACTTCGTCGGCAAGCGCTTTCTCTGGTACGGCGTTTCCATCCTGATCACCATCACGGCGATCGTCGCCCTGGCCGTCCAGGGCCTCAACATGGGCATCGAGTTCAAGGGCGGAGCCGTCTTCACCACCCCGAAGACGACTGCCTCCGTCGCCAAGGTCACGGAGGACGCGGAGAAGGCCTCCGGCCACGACGCGATCGTCCAGGAGCTCGGCACCGGCGGCATGCGCATCCAGATCTCCGGTCTGGACACCGACGCCGCGGCCGACGTGAAGAAGCAGTTGGCCGCCGACCTCAAGGTGACCGAGGCCGACATCAACGCCGACCTGGTCGGTCCCAGCTGGGGCGAGCAGATCGCGAACAAGGCCTGGACCGGCCTCGGCGTCTTCATGGTCCTCGTGGTGATCTACCTCGCGATCGCCTTCGAATGGCGCATGGCCGTCGCCGCGCTGATCGCCCTGATCCACGACCTCACCATCACCGTCGGCGTGTACGCGCTCGTCGGCTTCGAGGTCACCCCGGGCACCGTGATCGGTCTGCTGACCATCCTCGGTTACTCCCTCTACGACACCGTCGTCGTCTTCGACGGTCTCAAGGAGGGCTCGAAGGACATCACCAAGCAGACCCGCTACACCTTCAGCGAGATCGCCAACCGCAGCATCAACGGCACCCTGGTCCGTTCGATCAACACCACGGTCGTGGCGCTCCTCCCGGTCGCGGCGCTGCTGTTCATCGGCGGCGGCTTCCTGGGCGCCGGCATGCTGAACGACATCTCGCTGTCGCTGTTCGTCGGCCTCGCGGCCGGTGCGTACTCCTCGATCTTCATCGCGACCCCGCTGGTCGTGGACCTCAAGGAGCGCGAGCCGGCGATGAAGGCGCTGAAGAAGCGGGTGCTCGCCAAGCGCGCGGCCGCGGCGGCCAAGGGCGAGTCCCCGGACGACGTCCAGGGCGCCGGCGAGGAGCCGCAGGTCGTGTCGCAGGGCCGGCAGCAGCCGGGGCGGCGACGTTGACCGCTCCGCTGTCCGACGACGTACGGACCCTCCTGCTCAGCCGCATCAAGGACGTGGCGGACTACCCGAAGCCGGGCGTGATGTTCAAGGACATCACCCCGCTGCTGGCGGACCCCGCGGCGTTCGCCGCGCTGACCGGCGCGCTCGTGGAGCTGGCCGGACAGTACGGCGCCACGAAGATCGTCGGTCTGGAGGCGCGCGGGTTCATCCTCGCGGCCCCGGTGGCGGTGCAGGCCGGGATCGGCTTCGTGCCCGTCCGCAAGGCCGGCAAGCTGCCGGGCGCGACGCTCGCGCAGTCGTACGAGCTGGAGTACGGCACGGCGGAGATCGAGGTCCACGCCGAGGACCTGTCGGCCGGTGACCGCGTCATGGTCATCGACGACGTGCTGGCCACCGGCGGCACGGCCGAGGCCTCCCTCTCGCTGATCCGGCGGGCCGGGGCCGAGGTCGCCGGCGTGGCGGTCCTCATGGAGCTCTCGTTCCTCCCGGGCCGCGCCAAGCTGGCCGGGTCCCTCTCGGGGGCCCCGCTGGACGCGCTGATCGTGGTCTGAGCGGTCCGACCGCACCCACCCCGTTCGAGACGGCGGGCATCCGGAACCTCCCGGGTGCCCGCCGTCCGCGTGCCCGGGCCGCTGCGGCAGGCTCGGCGAACGGTGTGACCGAACCCTCGCTACGATGGGTTATCCGGACCGGACACGGGCACCGGATCCTCCCCCGGACTCCGTCTGGGGGGTCCCCGTGAGGAGCGCTCTTGCCAGACGAGGTCCAGCCCATCTCCGCCGCGCAGCCCGACCCGCAGGCCGAGCAGGCCACGGCGGCCGCCGCCACGCCCCCGCCGGCCCCGCCGGTCAAGCCCGCCCCGAAGCCGGCGCCGGTCAAGCCCGCGCCCGCGAAGTCGGCCGCGTCCTCCAACCGGGTGCGCGCCCGTCTGGCCCGCCTCGGCGTGCAGCGCTCGAACCCGTACAACCCGGTACTGGAGCCGCTGCTCCGCATAGTCCGCAGCAACGACCCGAAGATCGAGACGTCGACTCTGCGCCAGCTCGAGCAGGCCTACCAGGTGGCCGAGCGCTGGCACCGCGGCCAGAAGCGCAAGAGCGGCGACCCGTACATCACCCACCCGCTCGCGGTGACCACCATCCTCGCCGAGCTCGGCATGGACCCGGCCACCCTCATGGCCGGCCTGCTGCACGACACCGTCGAGGACACCGAGTACGGCCTGGAGGACCTGCGCCGCGACTTCGGCGACGCCGTGGCGCTGCTCGTCGACGGCGTCACCAAGCTCGACCGGGTGAAGTTCGGCGAGGCGGCCCAGGCCGAGACCGTCCGCAAGATGGTCGTGGCCATGGCGAAGGACCCGCGCGTCCTCGTCATCAAGCTCGCCGACCGGCTGCACAACATGCGCACCATGCGCTACCTCAAGCGGGAGAAGCAGGAGAAGAAGGCCCGCGAGACCCTCGAGATCTACGCCCCGCTGGCGCACCGGCTGGGCATGAACACGATCAAGTGGGAGCTGGAGGACCTCTCCTTCGCGATCCTCTACCCCAAGATGTACGACGAGATCGTGCGCCTGGTCGCCGAGCGCGCGCCCAAGCGCGACGAGTACCTCGCCGTCGTCACGGACGAGGTCCAGGTGGACCTCAGAGCCGCCCGGATCAAGGCCACCGTCACGGGCCGCCCCAAGCACTACTACAGCGTCTACCAGAAGATGATCGTCCGCGGCCGCGACTTCGCGGAGATCTACGACCTGGTGGGCATCCGCGTCCTCGTCGACACCGTCCGGGACTGCTACGCGGCCCTCGGCACCGTGCACGCGCGCTGGAACCCGGTCCCGGGCCGGTTCAAGGACTACATCGCGATGCCCAAGTTCAACATGTACCAGTCGCTGCACACGACGGTCATCGGGCCCAGCGGCAAGCCCGTCGAACTGCAGATCCGCACCTTCGACATGCACCGCCGCGCCGAGTACGGCATCGCCGCGCACTGGAAGTACAAGCAGCAGACCGTCGCCGGCACCTCCAAGGTCCGCACCGACGTCCCGCAGGCCGCCAAGGGCAGCGCCGGCCAGGACACCGTCAACGACATGGCCTGGCTGCGCCAGCTGCTGGACTGGCAGAAGGAGACCGAGGACCCGGGCGAGTTCCTCGACTCGCTGCGCTTCGACCTCTCGCGCAACGAGGTCTTCGTCTTCACCCCCAAGGGCGACGTCATAGCGCTGCCCGCCGGGGCCACCCCGGTGGACTTCGCGTACGCCGTCCACACCGAGGTCGGCCACCGGACGATAGGGGCCCGGGTCAACGGGCGCCTGGTCCCGCTGGAGTCGAACCTCGACAACGGCGACCTGGTCGAGGTCTTCACCTCGAAGGCCGAGGGCGCCGGGCCGTCCCGCGACTGGCTGGGCTTCGTCAAGTCCCCCCGCGCCCGGAACAAGATCCGCGCCTGGTTCTCCAAGGAACGCCGCGACGAGGCCATCGAGCACGGCAAGGACGCCATCGCGCGGGCCATGCGCAAGCAGAACCTGCCCATCCAGCGCATCCTGACCGGCGACTCGCTCGTGACCCTCGCGCACGAGATGCGCTACCCGGACATCTCCTCCCTGTACGCGGCCATCGGCGAGGGCCACGTGGCCGCGCAGGGCGTCGTGCAGAAGCTGGTGGCGGCCCTCGGCGGCGAGGAGGCGGCCAACGAGGACATCGAGGAATCGATCCCGCCCGCGCGGGCCCGCAGCAAGCGGCGCAGCAACGCCGACCCGGGCGTCGTCGTCAAGGGCGTCGACGACGTGTGGGTCAAGCTGGCCCGCTGCTGCACCCCGGTGCCGGGCGACCCGATCATCGGCTTCGTCACGCGCGGCAGTGGCGTATCGGTTCACCGCGCGGACTGCGTCAACGTCGACTCCCTCTCCCAGCAGCCCGAGCGGATGCTGGAGGTCGAGTGGGCGCCCACCCAGTCCTCGGTCTTCCTCGTCGCCATCCAGGTCGAGGCGCTCGACCGCTCCCGGCTGCTGTCGGACGTCACGCGGGTGCTGTCCGACCAGCACGTCAACATCCTGTCGGCGGCCGTCCAGACCTCCCGCGACCGGGTGGCCACCTCGCGGTTCACCTTCGAGATGGGCGACCCCAAGCACCTGGGGCACGTCCTGAAGGCCGTCCGGGGCGTGGAGGGCGTCTACGACGTCTACCGCGTCACCTCGGCCCGCAGGCCGTAGCAGGGACGCACAGACAGAGCGAGGGCCCCGGTACGGAAGATCCGTACCGGGGCCCTCGTCGTACCGGGGCTCCGGCTAGCCGCCGAACTCCTCCAGGCCCTTCAGCGCCTGGTCCAGCAGGGCCTGGCGGCCCTCCAGCTCACGCGCCAGCTTGTCGGCCTTCGCGTTGTTGCCCGCGGCGCGCGCCGCGTCGATCTGCTGGCGGAGCTTGTCGACCGCCGCCTGGAGCTGACCCGTCAGGCCGGCCGCACGGGCCCGCGCCTCCGGGTTCGTACGGCGCCACTCGCCCTCCTCGGCCTCCTGGATCGCCCGCTCCACCGCGTGCATCCGGCCCTCGACCTTCGGCCGGGCGTCGCGCGGCACGTGGCCGATGCCCTCCCAGCGCTCGTTGAGGGAGCGGAACGCGGCACGGGCCGCCTTCAGGTCCGTGATGGGGACGAGCTTCTCGGCCTCGTCGGCCAGCTCCTCCTTGAGCTTCAGGTTCTCGATCTGCTCGGCGTCACGCTCCGCGAACACCTCGCTGCGGGCCGCGAAGAACACGTCCTGCGCACCGCGGAAACGGTTCCACAGGTCGTCCTCGGCCTCGCGCTGCGCCCGGCCCGCCGCCTTCCAGTCCGCCATCAGCTCGCGGTAGCGGGCGGCCGTCGGACCCCAGTCGGTCGACTTCGACAGCGACTCGGCCTCCGAGACCAGCTTCTCCTTGACCTTGCGGGCGTCCTCGCGCTGCGCGTCCAGCGAGGCGAAGTGCGCCTTGCGGCGCTTGGAGAAGGCGGAACGGGCGTGCGAGAAGCGGTGCCACAGCTCGTCGTCCGACTTGCGGTCCAGGCGCGGCAGGCCCTTCCAGATGTCCACCAGGGCGCGCAGCCGCTCGCCGGCGCTGCGCCACTGGTCGCTCTGCGCCAGCTGCTCGGCCTCGGCGACCAGGGCGTCCTTGGCCGCACGGGCCTCGTCCGCCTGCTTGGCCTTGGCGACCTTGCGCTCCTCGCGCCGGGACTCCACGGTCTCGACCAGCTTGTCCAGCCGCACGCGCAGGGCGTCCAGGTCGCCCACGGCGTGGTGCTCGTCGACCTGCGTCCGCAGGTGGTCGATCGCCGTCTGGGCGTCCTTGGCGGACAGATCAGTGGTCCGCACCCGCTTTTCGAGGAGGCCGATCTCGACCACCAGGCCCTCGTACTTGCGCTCGAAGTAGGCCAGGGCCTCCTCGGGGGTGCCCGCCTGCCACGATCCGACGACCTGCTCGCCATCGGAAGTACGCACGTACACGGTGCCCGTCTCGTCGACTCGGCCCCACGGGTCGCTGCTCACAGCGCCTCCTCCACCTGATGCCTGCGAGGGGTTCACCCCCTGGGCATCGTCCACAGTTTCCTGGGGCGGGCAGCGCCCGCCCTGCACAACGCCAACATAGGCGACCGCCGGGCCGGCTGTCCGCATCCCGCACGACGGAATATCGGCGTACGGGCGCGGGCCGGCCGGCCCGGGGTCGCGTCACCCGTCAGTTCTGGGTGACCGTGCCCTTCTCGATCTTGACCTCGTTCTTCGGCGCACCGTCCTGGCCGCCGTCGACCGTGCCGGCCTTGGCGATCTCCTCCAGGACCTTCAGGCCGGCCGCGTCGATCTTGCCGAACGGCGTGTAGGTCGGCGCCAGCGGGCTGTCCTTGTAGACCAGGAAGAACTGGCTGCCGCCCGAGCCGGGCTGGCCGGTGTTGGCCATCGCCACCGTGCCGGCCGGGTAGACGACCTGGCCCTGCTCGTTGGCCTTGCCCAGGGAGTCCAGGTTCTCGTCCGGGATGTTGTAGCCCGGGCCGCCGCGGCCGGTGCCCTCGGGGTCGCCGCACTGGAGCACGAAGATCCCGCCGGCCGTCAGCCGGTGGCACTTGGTGTTGTCGAAGTAGCCCTTGTCGGCGAGCGACTTGAACGAGTTGACGGTCTGCGGGGTCTTCGCCGCGTCCATCGCGAAGTTGATGTCACCGGCGCTGGTCTTCAGCGCGAAGGTGTACTTCCCCTTCTGGTCGATCGCCATCTCCGGCGAGGGCGACTGCTTAGGCTCCGGCGGGGTCGCCGAGGCCGACGGGTCCGCCGCCGCGTCCTTCGTGTCCTTGTCCGAGTCGAAGACACCGCCCACGATCAGGCCGACCAGCGTCGCGATCACCACGGCGACCACCGCGCCGATCACCGCCAGCCGCTGGCGGCTCTTCTTCTGGGCCTCGGCGCGGCGCTTCTGCTGGCGCTCGTACTTCTCCCTGGCGAGCTGTCGCCGCCGCTGATCGCTCGTGACCACCGGGTCGTCTCCTTGTACGTGTCTGATACTGCTGTCCGGGCTGGGATAGGCCGTACCGTATATGGGTTCGCTGTGTGATGAGCGGCGCCGGTAGGCTCTGAGCAGCAGGATTTTGACCTGCACTCTCCCGCCGGACGACGATTGAGGACGAACGTGCTGATTGCCGGGTTCCCCGCAGGCGCATGGGGCACCAACTGCTACGTGGTCGCCCCCGCCGCCGGCGAGGAGTGCGTCATCATCGACCCGGGCCACCAGGCCGCCCAGGGTGTCGAGGAGACGCTGAAGAAGCATCGGCTCAAGCCCGTCGCGGTCGTCCTGACCCACGGCCACATCGATCATGTGGCCTCCGTGGTCCCGGTGTGCGGAGCACACGACGTACCGGCCTGGATCCACCCCGAGGACCGCTACATGATGAGCGACCCGGAGAAGGCCCTCGGCCGCTCCATCGGGATGCCGCTCATGGGCGAGCTGACCGTGGGCGAGCCGGACGACGTCCGCGAGCTGGCCGACGGCGCCGCCCTGAAGTTGGCCGGAATGGACTTCTCCGTGGCGCACGCGCCGGGCCATACCAAGGGGTCGGTGACCTTCCGGATGCCCGAGCTGGCCGACATCCCGCCGGTCTTCTTCTCGGGCGACCTGCTCTTCGCCGGCTCCATCGGACGAACCGACCTGCCGGGCGGCTCCCACGCCGAGATGCTCGATTCGCTGGCCCGCGTGTGCCTGCCGCTCGACGACTCGACCGTGGTGCTGTCCGGCCACGGTCCCCAGACCACCATCGGCCGCGAGCGCGTGACCAACCCGTACCTGCGGGAGGTCGCCGCCGGCCTGGCAGCGGACCCGACGGCCGCTCCACGACGAGGAATGTGACGAAAGCTTCGTGGCTACTTTCAAGGCCCCCAAGGGCACGTACGACCTGATCCCGCCGGTCTCGGTCAAGTACCTGGCGGTGCGCGAGGCGATCTCCGCGCCCCTGCGCAACTCCGGCTACGGCTACATCGAGACCCCCGGCTTTGAAGACGTCGGCCTCTTCGCCCGCGGCGTGGGCGAGTCCACCGACATCGTCTCCAAGGAGATGTACGCCTTCGAGACCAAGGGCGGCGACCAGCTGGCCCTGCGCCCCGAGGGCACGGCCTCCGTGCTGCGCGCGGCCCTGGAGGCGAGCCTGCACAAGCAGGGCAACCTGCCGGTCAAGCTCTGGTACTCCGGCTCCTACTACCGCTACGAACGCCCGCAGAAGGGCCGCTACCGCCACTTCTCGCAGGTGGGCGCCGAGGCCATCGGTGCCGAGGACCCGGCGCTGGACGCCGAGCTGATCATCCTGGCCGACCAGGCCTACCGCTCGCTCGGCCTGCGCAACTTCCGGATCCTGCTGAACTCGCTCGGCGACAAGGAGTGCCGCCCGGTGTACCGGGAGGCGCTGCAGGGCTTCCTGGGCGGCCTGGACCTGGACGAGGAGACCGTCCGCCGGGCCGAGATCAACCCGCTGCGCGTCCTCGACGACAAGCGGCCCGACGTGCAGAAGCAGCTGGTCGGCGCGCCGGTGCTGCGCGACTACCTGTGCGACGCGTGCAAGGCGTACCACGAGGAGGTACGGGCGCTGATCACGGCGGCCGGGGTCGCCTTCGAGGACGACGAGAAGCTGGTGCGCGGGCTCGACTACTACACCCGCACCACCTTCGAGTTCGTACACGACGGTCTGGGCTCGCAGTCCGCGGTGGGCGGCGGCGGCCGCTACGACGGCCTGTCCGAGATGATCGGCGGACCGGCACTGCCGTCGGTGGGCTGGGCGCTGGGCGTGGACCGCACGGTCCTGGCCCTGGAGGCCGAGGGCGTCGAGCTCGACATCCCGGCGTCCACGTCGGTGTTCGCCGTGGCACTCGGCGAGGAGGCCCGCCGGGTCCTCTTCGGCAAGGTCACCGAGCTCCGCAGGGCCGGAGTCGCGGCCGACTTCTCGTTCGGCGGCAAGGGCCTCAAGGGCGCGATGAAGGACGCGAACCGCAGCGGTGCCCGCTTCGCCGTCGTCGCCGGCGAGCGCGACCTCGCCGAGGGCGTCGTCCAGCTCAAGGACATGGAGTCCGGTGAGCAGTCCGCGGTCGCCGTGGCCGATCTGATCGACACGGTCAGGGCCCGTCTCGCCTGACGGCCCGCGCACGAACGCCTGAACGGACGGGGCCGGGGATCTTTCCCCGGCCCCGTCCGTTCACAGGCTCGTACGGCACAATGGCCCGTGCTTGATCACCTTGCAGATGTGGAGCGGGCGGCATGACGACACGAAGCACGGACGCGGACACCGCCGGGGGGACGACCTTCGGGGCGAGCCGGGCGCTGGCCCTGCTGCTGGTGATCACGGGGGCCGCGGGCCTGCTCGCCGCCTGGGTCATCACCATCGACAAGTTCAAGCTGCTGGAGGACCCGAACTTCACGCCGGGCTGCAGCCTCAACCCGGTCGTCTCCTGCGGCAACATCATGAAGAGCGACCAGGCGGCCGTCTTCGGCTTCCCGAACCCGATGCTCGGCCTCGTCGCCTACGGCATCGTGATCTGCGTCGGCATGAGCATCCTGGCCGGGGCCCGCTTCCGCCCCTGGTACTGGCTCACCCTCAACGCCGGCACCCTCTTCGGCGTCGTCTTCTGCGCCTGGCTCACCTACCAGTCGCTCTACAACATCAACTCGCTGTGCCTGTGGTGCTGCCTGGCCTGGGTCGCCACGATCCTGATGTTCTGGTACGTCACCTCGCACAACGTCCGCGCCGGGCTGCTGCCGGCGCCGGGCTGGCTCAAGAGCTTCTTCGAGGAGTTCACCTGGGTGCTGCCGGCGCTGCACATCGGGATCATCGGAATGCTGATCCTGACCCGCTGGTGGGACTTCTGGACCTCCTGACCGGACTGACGCCGGACCTGCGGCGGGCGGCCCTGCCGGTGGACTCGCTTAGGCTTCCCGTGTGGAACCAGACCTGTTCACCGCCGCCGCCGAAGAGCGCCAGGAGAAGGACCCCGCGAGTTCGCCGCTCGCCGTCCGCATGCGTCCGCGCACCCTGGACGAGGTCGTCGGCCAGCAGCACCTCCTGAAGCCCGGATCACCGCTGCGGCGGCTGGTCGGGGAAGGGGCCGGAGGCCCGGCCGGTGCCTCCTCGGTGATCCTCTGGGGCCCGCCCGGCATCGGCAAGACGACCCTCGCCTACGTGGTCAGCCAGGCCACGCAGAAGCGCTTCGTGGAGCTCTCCGCCATCACGGCGGGCGTCAAGGAGGTACGGGCCGTCATCGAGGGCGCGCGCCGCGCGGCCGGAGGCTACGGCAAGGAGACCGTCCTCTTCCTCGACGAGATCCACCGCTTCAGCAAGGCCCAGCAGGACTCCCTGCTGCCCGCCGTGGAGAACCGCTGGGTGACGCTGATCGCGGCCACCACCGAGAACCCGTACTTCTCGATCATCTCCCCGCTGCTGTCGCGGTCGCTGCTGCTGACGCTGGAACCGCTGACCGACGACGACCTGAGCGCGCTCATGCGGCGCGCGCTCACGGAGGAGCGGGGCCTGGCCGGGGCCGTGACCCTGCCCGAGGACGCCGAGGCGCACCTGCTGAGGATCGCCGGCGGCGACGCCCGGCGGGCGCTGACCGCACTGGAGGCCGGCGCCGGATCGGCCATCGCCAAGGGCGAGGACGAGATCACGCTGCAGACGCTGGAGGAGGCGGTCGACCGGGCGGCGGTCCGCTACGACCGGGACGGCGACCAGCACTACGACGTGGCGAGCGCGCTCATCAAGTCGATCCGCGGCTCCGACGTGGACGCCGCGCTCCACTACCTCGCCCGCATGATCGAGGCCGGCGAAGACCCGCGGTTCATCGCGCGCCGCCTGATGATCTCCGCGAGCGAGGACATCGGGCTGGCGGACCCCACGGCGCTGCCGATCGCGGTGGCCGCGGCCCAGGCGGTGGCCATGATCGGCTTCCCGGAGGCCGCGCTGACCCTCTCGCACGCAACGATCGCGCTGGCCCTCGCCCCGAAGTCGAACACCGCCACGACCGCGATCGGCGCCGCGCTGGCCGACGTACGGGCCGGCCTGGCGGGCTCCGTCCCGACGCACCTGCGGGACGGCCACTACAAGGGCGCGGCGAAGCTCGGGCACGCGGTGGGGTACGTGTACCCGCACGACGTGCCGGGCGCCATCGCGGCCCAGCAGTACGCCCCGGACGAGATCCACGGCAAGCGGTACTACGAGCCGACCCGCTACGGCGCCGAGGCGCGCTACGCGGACGTGGTGGAGAAGGTCCGCGAGCGCCTGCGCGCAGCCGGCGGAAGCGGCGGAAGCGGCGGAACCGACCGGGGCTGAGGCGTCCCCGACGGGGTGCCCCGGCCCGACCGGGAGGACACCCCCTAGGCTGCCCGGGTGACCAAGGACCTCCCCACCTGCGCCTGCTGCGGCGACGCGCTCGCCGACGAGCGCCGCATCGACTTCGGCTTCAACCTGCCCGACGCCGCCCTCGGGGCGCCCGAGGAGGCCGTCCACCGGCTCGGGGTGCGCGCCCTGCTCCGGGTGGACGGGGTCGGCTCCTTCATCCGCTGCCTGCTGCCCGTCCGGCTGACCCACGACACCGAGCTGGTGCTCGGGGCCTGGGTGGAGGTGGACGACGCCACCCTGCGGCGCGCCCACGAGCTGTGGGAGCGGCCCGGGTACGCGGACCTGTCCGTCGAGGGCACCTTCGCCAACCGGATCCAGCCCTGGGGCGACGACCTGCTCGGCGCTCCGGTCACCGCGAAGGTCGCCGACCCGGAGGAGCTGCCCTGCGTCGTCGAGGTGCGCCACCCGGTGGCCTCCCGCATCCTGACCCGGACCTGGGACCGCGACCACGTCCTCAGCCGCTTCCCGTACCCGCTGCCGGTGGACGTCCGCACCGACCTCGGCGGCCGCTGGTCCGTCCTGCGCACCGCCGGCCTCAGCGCCTCCTTCGCCGACGGCGCCGACCACTTCACCGCCGAGGACCGCAGCGCCTCCGTCAGCCTGATGCGGGACGACGTTCCCGGCCGCGCCCCCGCGGACTTCCTCACGGAGCTGCTGTCCGGCGCCCCCGACACCCGGCCCGCCCAGCGCGTACGGGAACCGCTGGGCGCGGGCGTGCGGTACGCGTTCTGGCTGACCCCGCAGGACAACGGCCGGCCGCGGCACGAGTTCTACGGGATGGCCGTCGCCCCCGGCATGGCGGCCGGGCTCTTCTGCTCCTACGAGGACCCGGCCGACCTGGCCTGGGCCCAGCTGATCTGGCGCTCCCTCGACCACGCCCTGAACACCCTCTAGCCCTTACCCGGCGCGCCCCGGCCGGGCTGGCGGCACCGGAACCTAGGCTCCCGGCATGGCTCCCTCCCGGCCGCTCGCCGTCGCCCTCGCGCTCGTCCTCGCCGGGCCCGCGGCGGCCGGATGCCATCACGAGGACACCGCCACGGCGCGGGCCAGCGCCGCCGCGCTCGTGGCGCAGGTCCCGCTCACCGGGCCCGGCTTCCCGCCGGACGCGGCCACGGCGAAGGCCCGGCTGGCCGCGCTGAAGGTGGAGTGGGGGAGGAACTGGCAGACGTACCGGCGGGAGGAGTTCGGCAGGTACTGGTCGGACGAGACCGACGCCGTCGGCGGGCGCAACGGCTGCGACACCCGGGACGACGTGCTGCGCCGGGACCTGACGGAGCTGCGCGAGGGGGACCGGAACCGGTGCGTCGTCCTGTCCGGGGTGCTGCTCGACCCCTACACCGGCAAACGGCTCCCCTACACCTACCGGCGCGCCTCGCAGATCCAGACCGACCACGTCGTGGCCCTCGGCGCCGCCTGGCGGGCCGGCGCGTACGCCTGGACACCGCAGCGCAGGCTGGAGTACGCCAACGACCTGGACGTCCTGCTCGCCGTGGACAAGCAGACCAACCAGGACAAGGGCAGCAGGACCGCCGACAAGTGGCGGCCGCCGCGGCGTGCGTACTGGTGCGAGTACGCGCGCCGCTACACCGGCATCAAGGCCACGTACGCGCTGTCCGTGACCGAGCCGGAGAAGCGGGCGCTCCAGGAGATGCTGGCCGACTGCCCTCAGTGAGAGGCGGCCGAGAACAGGGTGCGCATCGCCCGGCGCAGGCCGCAGATGTCCGCCACCGGCTCCGGGAAGTCGAATCGGGCGTCGAAGGAGGAGCCGGCGGCGCCACCGGTGAAGCGGACGCGCAGGCCCACGCGGTCCAGGGCGAGCGGCACGGCGGTCATGCCCCGCGCCCCGCGGTCGCCGAGCAGGCCGCACAGCTCGCCGATCCGGTCGCCGTGGGAGGAGTGCAGGTGCTGGAGCAGCTCCGCCTCGTGCGGGGACACCGGGTCCGGCTCCGCCGCGGCGAGGTCGTCGGGGTCCACGTGCTCGGCGCCCCACAGGTCGTCCACCGTGATCTCACCGACCTCCAGGCGCAGCATCATCCAGGCGGGGCGTCCGGTGTGGGGCGCGTCGAGGGACTCGCCCAGGCCCAGCAGCTCGCCGACCGGGTGCCGCTCGGCGAGCAGCGCGGCGCACACGGCGCGTTCGTCCCCGCGCACCGGTGTCAGCCACCCGGCCAGCCAGGCACGGCCTCGGATACGATGTGGGACGGACACCGGCGCCACATCCGTGATCTCGATCACGGCGGTGAGGTCGTCGTCCTGGGCGTGAGCGGCTGCCCTGGCAGCCGCGGATTCCCCGGAGACAAGGAGAATCACGTCCCCGTCCGGGGTGACGGTCCGCGCGACCGGCATCCCCGTCCCGAACTCCTCGGGCCCGTGACTGTCACGAGCACCGATCAGCGTGAGGGATACTGAGGCGTTGGACTCTACGAGGGTTCGTACGCGTTCGGCTCCGGTGAGCTGCCGAACGCCTTCCCTGGGACGCGGCTGACCTTGCTTATCGTCGGCGCAAGCGGATTCTGTTTCGTTGGAATCCGAACTGCGTTGCGCACTGGGCAGGGGGATCCCATGTGGTCGAGACATTACGTCCTCCTCGCTAAGGTAAGCCTCACCTAACTTACATGGAGGTAGGTTCCCCGTGAACCAGAAGCGACCCAAGGTCAAGAAGTCTCGCGCCCTCGGCATCGCCCTGACGCCGAAGGCCGTCAAGTACTTCGAGGCCCGCCCCTACCCGCCGGGCGAGCACGGCCGTGGCCGCAAGCAGAACTCGGACTACAAGGTCCGTCTGCTGGAGAAGCAGCGTCTGCGCGCTCAGTACGACATCTCCGAGCGCCAGATGGCCCGCGCGTACGACCGCGCCAAGAAGGCCGAGGGCAAGACGGGCGAGGCGCTGGTCGTCGAGCTCGAGCGTCGTCTCGACGCCCTGGTCCTGCGTTCGGGCATCGCCCGCACGATCTACCAGGCCCGCCAGATGGTCGTTCACGGCCACATCGAGGTCAACGGCGCCAAGGTCGACAAGCCGTCGTTCCGTGTCCGCCCGGACGACGTCATCACCGTGCGCGAGCGCAGCCGCGAGAAGGTTCCGTTCCAGGTCGCCCGTGAGGGTGGCTACGCAGGCGAGGGCGAGACCCCGCGCTACCTGCAGGTCAACCTGAAGGCCCTGGCCTTCCGCCTGGACCGTGACCCGAACCGCAAGGAAATCCCGGTCATCTGCGACGAGCAGCTCGTCGTCGAGTACTACGCCCGCTGATCTTCCGGCAGGCGTAGCCCTCACAGGCTGGTGGAAACCCGCCGCCCCCTCCACGGGGGCGGCGGGTTTTCCGCATTCCGGGTGAACGCGGGCGAGCGCGGGCGAACGAGGCCGGCGCCGGCTACGGCTGGTCCGCCGGCGCCGTGCTGCGCGGGACCCGCGGGCCCGGCACCCCGCCCAGCCCCGCCGGACGCGGCACCCGCGCCGCCCCCCGCAGCGCCCGCACCACCAGCGACTCCCGGCGCAGCTCCCGCCCCTCGGCCGCGTACGCCGCGTAGCGCTCGGCGCCCAGTACCTCGCCCGCCCGCTCCCGGCACATCAGCCGCGGGGCGTTGAAGTACCCCGAGCCGAACAGCTGCAGCCCCACCCCGCCCCACATCGGCTCCGCCGCACCCTGGAGCACCGCCGCCTCGGCCGGGTCGCCCTCCGCGACCGTGACCAGCGCCAGCAGCTCCAGCGCGAGGACCAGCCCGACCAGGTCGTTGAAGGTGTGGTTGATCTCCACGCACTCGGACAGCAGCCGCCGGGCCTCTTGCGTGCCGCCCGCCTCCAGGGCCGCGTACGCCAGCACGTAGAGGGCGTACGCCTTCGTCCAGCGCTCCCCGCGCTCCTCGCAGATCTCCCGGACCTCCCCGCACAGCGCGAGCGCGCCCGGCAGGTCCCCGAGGAAGGCCAGCGCCATCCCCAGCTCCACCTGGCACATCAGCACGTTGCTGTTCAGCTCCCCGGCCGCCCGGTACTGCTCCAGCGCCTCGCCCAGCAGCTCCCGGGCCCGGGCCATGTCGTCCGAGACGAGGGCCAGACAACCCAGGCGGTGCACCGCGTACGCGGCCGCCACCCGGTTCCCGCTGCGCGCCGCCCCGTCCCGGCACTCGTACAGGGCGCACATCGAGGCCGTCGCGTCGCCCTGGAGGGCCGCGACGTAACCCAGCACCCACAGGGCCTTCAGCCGCGAGCTCTCGTACTCCGTCGCCTGCCCGCCCGGCGGGTCCAGCGTCCGGTCCAGCCAGTGCCGGCCCTCGGTCAGCCGCCCGCAGCCCGCCCAGTAGAACCACAGGGTGCCCGCCAGGTACTGGCCCAGGTGCAGCTCGTCCGGCTCGTCCAGGCAGCACTCCAGGGCGAGCCGCAGGTTCGGCAGCTCCGCCTCCACCAGCGCCGCCACCTCGTGCTGGCGTGGGCTGAACCAGTCCAGCTCGCACCAGGTCGCCAGCCCCATGTACCAGTCCCGGTGCCGCCGCCGCAGCCGCACCGCGTCACCCAGCGACTCCAGCCAGCCCGCCCCGTACAGCCGTACGGTCTCCAGCATCCGGAAGCGCACCCCGGCGGGCGTCTCCTCCCGGACCAGCAGGGACTGCGCGAGGAGCTCGCCCACCAGGTCCAGCACGCCCTCCACCGGCAGGTCGGGGCCGGCGCACACGTACTCGGCCGCGTCCAGGTCGAACTGCCCCGCGAACACCGACAGCCGCGCCCACAGCAGCCGCTCCGCCGGAGTGCACAGCTCGTGGCTCCAGCCGATGGCCGTACGCAGCGTCCGGTGCCGGGGGAGCCCCCCGCGCCCACCGCCCGTCAGCAGCCCGAAGCGGTCCTCCAGCCGGGAGAGCACCTGGGCCGGGGACAGCGTCCGCAGCCGGCCCGCCGCCAGCTCCAGGGCGAGCGGGATCCCGTCGAGGCGCGCGCACACCTCCGCGAGCGCCGCCCGGTCGGCCCCGGTCGCCGCGAAGGCCGGGTCGGCCTCGCACGCGCGCGCCTCCAGCAGCGCCAGCGCCTCCTCCGGCACCGGAGGGGCCAGCGGGAACGTCCGCTCCCCGGCCACCTCCAGCGGGCGCCTTCCGGCGGCCAGCACCCGCAGGCCGGGGGAGCGCAGCAGCAGCTCCCGCACCAGCGCGGCGGTCTCCTCCACCAGCTGCTCGAAACCGTCCAGGACCAGCAGCAGCCGCTTGCCGGCGAGGTGCTCGGCCAGCACGGTCCGGGGCGGCCGGGTGGTGTGGTCGGTCAGCCCCAGCGCCTCGGAGAGGGTGAGTTCCAGTAGCGCCGGATCCCGCACGCCCGCCAGTTCGGCCAGCCAGATGCCGTCGCAGTAGCGTTCCTCCTCCGGAGCGTGCGGACCTTGCGCCCCTTGCGCTTCCGGTGCCTCCCGCGCCCCCTCGGAGGCCGACCGGGCCGCCGCGAGGACCAGCCGGGACTTGCCGACCCCGCCCACACCGGTCACGGTCACCAGCCGCGAGACCTCCAGCAGGCGCCCCAGCTCGGCGAGTTCGGCACCCCGCCCGATGAACCCGCTCAGCTCCGAGGGAAGATTGCCCCGGGCGGTACGTCGAAGGGGTCTCTGTCGCATGGGACACGGAGCGTACTGGTCCGGATGCGCTGCGTCCAAGACGAGTGCCCCCGGCCCCGGATTCGGGTAGGGCCGGGGATCCCCGGCGCGATAGGGTCGGAGGACCATTTGTAGGAATCGCCGTCACCGGCGGTCCGGGTCGAGACAGAGAGCGGTGTGACGTGTCCGGTGTAGAGGTGGCCGGGATCATCGTGGCCGTCTTCTGGGCCATCCTGATCTCCTTCCTCGCCGTCGCCCTGGTGCGGCTGGCGCAGGTCCTCAGGGCGACCACCAAGCTGGTGTCCGAAGTGACCGACCAGGCCGTACCGCTGCTGGCCGACGCCTCCAGCACCGTCCGCTCCGCGCGCACCCAGCTCGACCGGGTCGACGCCATCGCGAGCGACGTCCAGGAGGTCACCTCCAACGCCTCCGCCCTGTCCTCGACCGTGGCCACCGCCTTCGGCGGGCCGCTCGTGAAGGTCGCGGCCTTCGGCTACGGCGTCCGCAAGGCGCTGGGCAAGGGGGACCCCGGGAGCGCGGGCGGCGTGCCGACCAAGGCCTCCCGCCGTGCACGAAGCGGCGGCGGTGGCCGTACTGTGATCGTTGGCCGAACGGTGCCGGCCGCCCGGCGCCGGAAGCAGAAGGACTGAGACCGCCGATGTTCCGCCGAGCCTTCTGGTTCACCGCCGGCGCAGCCGCCGGCGTGTGGGCCACCACCAAGGTCAACCGGCAGCTCAAGAAGCTGACGCCGGAGAGCCTCGCCGCCCAGGCCGCCGACAAGGCCGTGGAGGCGGGGCACCGCCTCAAGGACTTCGCCCTCGACGTCAAAGCGGGAATGACGCAGCGCGAGGACGAGCTGAACGATGCACTGGGGCTCCACCAGGACCCCGACCGGCCCGACAACGTCACCGCCCTCCCCGGGCCGCGGCGGCTGCGGGCCATCGAGAACCACCAGATCGACAACCGACCAAAGCTTTCGTACAACCGGAATGAGGACCACTGATGGAGTCGGCTGAAATCCGCCGCCGCTGGCTGAGCTTCTTCGAGGAGCGCGGTCACGCCGTTGTCCCTTCGGCGTCGCTCATCGCGGACGACCCGACTCTGCTGCTGGTGCCCGCCGGCATGGTGCCCTTCAAGCCCTACTTCCTGGGTGAGACCAAGCCGCCGGCCCCGACGCTCACCAGCGTCCAGAAGTGCGTCCGCACGCCGGACATCGAAGAGGTGGGCAAGACCACCCGCCACGGCACGTTCTTCCAGATGTGCGGCAACTTCTCCTTCGGCGACTACTTCAAGGAAGGCGCCATCAAGTACGCCTGGGAGCTGCTCACCAGCTCCGTGGCGGACGGCGGCTACGGCCTGGAGCCGGAGAAGCTCTGGATCACCGTCTACCTCGACGACGACGAGGCCGAGCAGATCTGGCGCGACAAGATCGGCGTCCCGGCCGAGCGCATCCAGCGCCTGGGCAAGAAGGACAACTTCTGGTCCATGGGCGTCCCGGGTCCCTGCGGCCCGTGCTCCGAGATCAACTACGACCGCGGCCCCGAGTTCGGCGTCGAGGGCGGCCCGGCCGTCAACGACGAGCGCTACGTGGAGATCTGGAACCTGGTCTTCATGCAGTACGAGCGCGGCGCCGGCGACGGGAAGGAAGACTTCCCGATCCTCGGCGACCTGCCGTCGAAGAACATCGACACCGGTCTCGGCCTCGAACGCCTCGCGATGATCCTGCAGGGCGTGCAGAACATGTACGAGACCGACACCCTGCGCGTGGTCATGGACAAGGCCACCGAGCTGACCGGCGTGCAGTACGGCGCCGCCCAGCACACTGACGTCTCGCTGCGCGTGGTCGCCGACCACATCCGCACCTCGACCATGCTCATCGGCGACGGCGTCACCCCCGGCAACGAGGGCCGCGGCTACGTGCTGCGCCGCATCATGCGCCGCGCCATCCGCAACATGCGCCTCATGGGCGCCACCGGTCCGGTCGTCCAGGACCTGATCAACGTCGTGATCGAGACGATGGGCCAGCAGTACCCGGAGCTCATCACCGACCGCAAGCGCATCGAGACCGTCGCCCTCGCCGAAGAGGCCGCCTTCCTGAAGGCCATCAAGGGCGGCACCAACATCCTCGACACCGCCGTCACCGAGACCAAGGCCGCCGGCGGCACGGTCCTCTCCGGCGACAAGGCGTTCCTGCTCCACGACACCTGGGGCTTCCCGATCGACCTCACCCTGGAGATGGCCGCCGAGCAGGGCCTCTCCGTGGACGAGCCCGGCTTCCGCCGCCTGATGCAGGAGCAGCGCGACCGCGCCAAGGCCGACGCCAAGGCCAAGAAGACCGGCCACGCGGACATGTCCGCCTACCGGGAGATCGCCGACGGCTCCGGCGCCACCGAGTTCACCGGCTACGCCACCACCCAGGGCGAGTCCACCATCGTCGGCCTCCTGGTCAACGGCGTCTCCGCGCCCGCCGCCTCCGAGGGCGACGAGGTCGAGGTCGTCCTCGACCGCACCCCCTTCTACGCCGAGGGCGGCGGCCAGCTCGCCGACCAGGGCCGCATCAAGCTCGACACCGGCGCCGTCATCGAGATCCGCGACGTCCAGCAGCCCGTCCCGGGTGTCTCCGTGCACAAGGGATCGGTCCAGGTCGGCGAGGTGACGGTGGGCGCCTCCGCGTACGCCGCCATCGACGTCAGGCGCCGCCGCGCCATCGCCCGCGCCCACTCGGCCACGCACCTGACCCACCAGGCGCTGCGCGACGCCCTCGGCCCGACCGCCGCCCAGGCCGGTTCGGAGAACAGCCCGGGCCGCTTCCGCTTCGACTTCGGTTCCCCGAACGCCGTCCCCGGCTCGGTCCTCACCGACGTCGAGCAGAAGATCAACGACGTGCTCTCGCGCGAGCTCGAAGTCACCGCCGAGATCATGAGCATCGACGAGGCGAAGAAGCAGGGCGCCATCGCCGAGTTCGGCGAGAAGTACGGCGAGCGGGTCCGCGTCGTGACCATCGGCGACTTCTCCAAGGAGCTGTGCGGCGGCACGCACGTCGGCAACACGGCCCAGCTGGGTCTGGTCAAGCTGCTCGGCGAGTCCTCCATCGGTTCCGGCGTGCGCCGCGTGGAGGCCCTCGTCGGCGTGGACGCGTACAACTTCCTCGCCAAGGAGCACACGGTCGTCGCCCAGCTCCAGGAGCTGGTCAAGGGCCGTCCGGAGGAGCTGCCGGAGAAGATCGCCTCCATGCTCGGCAAGCTGAAGGACGCCGAGAAGGAGATCGAGAAGTTCCGCGCGGAGAAGGTCCTCCAGGCCGCCGCCGGGCTCGCCCAGAACGCCCAGGACATCAAGGGCGTCGCCCTCGTCGTCGGCCAGGTGGCGGACGGCATCGGCGCCGACGACCTGCGCAAGCTGGTCCTCGACGTCCGCGGCCGCATCCCGGGTGACCGCCCGGCCGTCGTGGCCCTCTTCACCGTGGCCAACGACCGCCCGCTGACCGTGATCGCCACCAACGAGGCCGCCCGTGAGCGCGGCCTCAAGGCCGGCGACCTGGTCCGTACGGCGGCCAAGACCCTCGGTGGCGGCGGTGGCGGCAAGCAGGACGTCGCCCAGGGCGGCGGCCAGAACCCGGCCGCGGTCCCGGAGGCCATCAGCGCCGTCGAGCGCCTCGTCGTCGAGACGGTCTGACGATGAGCCTGCGCCGCGGCCGCCGACTGGCCATCGACGTCGGGGACGCCCGGATCGGGGTCGCGTCCTGCGACCCCGACGGGGTCCTGGCCACACCGGTGGAAACCGTTCCGGGCCGGGACATCCCCTTCGCCCACCGGCGGCTGCGGCAGCTCGTCGAGGAGTACGAGCCCCTCGAAGTCGTGGTCGGCCTCCCCCGCTCGCTCAGCGGGCGGGAGGGGCCGGCCGCGGCCAAGGTGCGCGCCTTCGCGAACGAACTGGCCAAGGGCATCAAGCCGGTGACGGTCCGTCTGGTGGACGAGCGGATGACCACGGTCACCGCCGCCCAGGGGCTGCGGGCCTCCGGCAGGAACGCGAAGAAGGGCAGATCGGTGATCGATCAGGCCGCCGCTGTGATCATCCTTCAGAACGCTCTTGAGACCGAACGGGTATCAGGTAATCCGCCTGGCGAGTGCGTCGAAGTGGTTGTCTGATCGCGATACGGTAACGTTCCGCGCGATGAGACGGCATTCGAACAGCCGTCGCCCACCGTCAAAGAGGCGGAACCGGGCGCCACGGACGAAGGAGTCCGTGGCCTTGCGTCTCGCGGCACTAGGGGACCGATGACTGAGTATGGCCGGGGCCGTGGCCCCGAACCCTGGCACCCCGAGGACCCCTTGTACGGGGACCAGGGGTGGACCGGGCACCAGACCCAGCAGGGCCAGGTGCCGTACGCCGGTGCTCCGCAGCAGGAGTACCAGCAGGAGCCCCAGTACCAGCAGCAGCACCCCCAGCAGCCGCAGTACCAGGAGTACCAGCAGTACCCCGATTACCAGCAGCAGCAGTACGGGCAGCAGCAGTACGCCCAGCAGCAGCAGCCGCAGCAGGGGTACGCCCCCCAGCAGGCCCCGGCCCAGCAGCAGTACCCCCAGCAGCAGTACGCGCAGCAGCCGGGCCAGCCCCAGCAGCCGGTGTACGACAGCCAGGGCTGGGACACCGGCCAGGGCCAGTACACGGCCGCGGTGCAGACCGACCCGTACGCGGGGGCGGACTACGCCCAGCACCCGTCCGCCGGATATCCGGGGGAGACCCCGGACCTCTACGGCACGGACGGGGCCTACCCGCCTCCGCAGCCCCCGGGCCGGCGCCACCTGGAGCCGGAACCGGTCGAGCAGGAGGAGGAGCCCGAGAGCGAGCTCCCCGTCGGCGGCGCAGGCGGTCGCGACGGTGAGGACGACGGCGACGGCGACGAGCCCCCGGGCCGGCGCGGCGGCCGTTCGAAGGGCGGCAAGCCCAAGCAGCGCAGCGGCATGGCCTGCCTGATCGCGGCCGTGGTCATCCTCGGCGTGGTGGGCGGTGGCGGCTACTACGGCTACAACTACATCAAGGCGCGGTTCGCCCCCGCCGAGGACTTCGCGGGCGAGGGCGCCGGCGAGGTCGTCGACGTCGAGATCCCCAAGGGCGCGGGCCTGGGCCAGATGGGCCGCATCCTCAAGGAAGCCGGCGTCGTGGCCAGCGCCCAGGCCTTCGTCGACGCGGCGAACGCCAACCCCAAGGGCAAGTCCATCCAGCCCGGCGTCTACCCGATGAACAAGAAGATGTCGGGTGCGGCCGCCGTCGCGCTGATGATCGACCCCACCAAGCTCAACGTCATCACCGTCACCGAGGGCATGCGCAACTCCAAGGTGTACGAGGCGATCGACAAGAAGCTGGGCAAGCCGGAGGGCACCACCAAGGAGATCGCCCAGCGCGAGGCCAAGAACCTGGGACTGCCGGCCTGGGCCGGCAACAACCCCAAGCTCATCGACCCGCTCGAGGGCTTCCTGTTCCCGACGCGCTACGACCTCAGCAAGGACAGCACGCCCGAGTCGCTGCTCAAGCTGATGGTCAAGAACGCCTCCGACAAGTACGCCGAGCTGGGCATCGAGGCCAAGGCCAAGGAGCTGGGGCTGGAGAACCCGCTGCAGGTCGTCACGGTCGCCAGCCTCGTGAACGCCGAGGGCAAGAACCACGACGACTTCCGCAAGATGTCCGAGGTCGTCTACAACCGCATGAAGAAGACCAACGACGTCACGAACCAGAAGATCGAGTTCGACTCGACGTACAACTACGTCAAGAACCAGAGCGAGATCAACTTCAACCTCAAGGAAGCCCAGGCTTTCAACAACCCGTACAACACCCACTTCATCAAGGGCCTGCCGGTCGGCCCGATCGGCAACCCGGGCATGGACGCGCTGACCGCTACGCTCAACCCGGACCACGGCGGCTGGATGTTCTTCGTGTCGGTCGACGGCAACACGACGACCTTCACCAAGACCTACGACGAGCACCTCAAGCTCGTGGCCGAGTTCCAGGAACGGCAGAAGCAGAAGAACGGCGGGTAGCAGGACATGACACGGATACGGGCCGCGGTGCTGGGTTCGCCCATCGAGCATTCGCTCTCACCGGTACTGCACCGTGCCGCGTACCGGGAGCTGGGCCTCGTCGACTGGTCGTACGACCGCTTCGAGATCGACGAGGCCGCGCTCCCGGGGTTCGTCTCCGGGCTCGGTCCCGAGTGGGCCGGGCTGTCGCTGACCATGCCGCTCAAGCGGGCGGTCATCCCGCTGCTGGACGGCGTCAGCGACACGGCGGCCTCCGTCGAGGCGGTCAACACGGTCGTCCTCACCGAGGACGGCCGGCGCCTCGGCGACAACACCGACATCCCCGGCATCGTCGCCGCGCTGCACGAGCGCGGCGTCGAGAAGGTGTCCTCGGCGGCCATCCTCGGCGCCGGGGCCACCGCCTCCTCGGCCCTCGCCGCGCTCTCGCGGATCTGCACCGGCGAGGTCACGGCGTACGTCCGCTCGTCGGCGCGCGCCGACGAGATGCGGCAGTGGGGCGAGCGGCTCGGCGTGGCCGTCCGCACGGCCGACTGGTCCGAGGCGGCCGGTGCGCTCCGGGCCCCCCTGGTCATCGCGACCACCCCGGCCGGAGCCACCGACGAACTGGCCGCGGCGGTTCCGGACGCCCCGGGCACCCTCTTCGACGTCCTCTACGACCCCTGGCCCACGGCCCTGGCCGCCGCCTGGTCGCAGCGCGGGGGCAATCTCCTGGGCGGCCTGGACCTGCTGGTGCACCAGGCGGTCCTCCAGGTCGAGCAGATGACCGGCCGCTCCCCGGCGCCCCTCGAAGTGATGCGGCGGGCGGGCCTCGCGGCCCTTTCCGGATCCCACTGAGGCCGCGGCGCCGAGGGCGGTCCCGCCCGGCCGACGATCTTGGCGGGATTGCGCCTACTCGTCGGTAATATCGCCCGTTACCCTGTTCACCTGCACTTTTACAGGGGGTTGGGATGGACGGGGCGGACACGGATCAGGCACTCGCATCGAAGTGGGACATCCCCTTCATCCTGTTCGGCGCGATCAGAGTGGCCTTCGGGGACCTGCCGGTCTGGGCCAAGGTCCTGGTTCTCGGACTCGTGGGTTCCGTCGCCGTGTGGACGGCGATCACCTGGCTCCGCGTGCGCCGCGGCCGGGTCCGCTGACCAGCGGGGCGTCCGACAGTTGGACCGGGGCCCGTGGAACCCCTCCGGACGTGGGAGGATTCGGGTGAGGCGGGTCCGGGCCGCGCACCCGATCGCGCCGTCGCAGTACCAGGCGCGAGCATGAGGAGCATCGTTGAGCAGGTTGCGTTGGCTGACCGCGGGAGAGTCGCACGGACCGGCACTGGTCGCGACGCTGGAGGGTCTTCCCGCCGGCGTCCCGGTCACCACCGAGCTGGTGGCCGATCACCTGGCCCGGCGCCGGCTCGGCTATGGCCGCGGTGCCCGCATGAAGTTCGAGCAGGACGAGATCACCTTCCTCGGCGGCGTCCGCCACGGCCTGTCCCAGGGCGGCCCGGTCGCGGTCATGATCGGCAACACCGAGTGGCCCAAGTGGGAGACCGTGATGTCGGCCGACCCGGTCGACCCCTCGCTCCTGAAGGAGACCGGCCGCAACGCGCCGCTGACCCGCCCGCGCCCCGGCCACGCCGACCTCGCGGGCATGCAGAAGTACGGCTTCGACGAGGCCCGGCCGATCCTGGAGCGCGCCAGCGCCCGTGAGACCGCCGCCCGCGTCGCCCTCGGCGCCGTCGCCCGCTCCTTCATCAAGGAGGTCGCGGGCATCGAGATCGTCTCCCACGTGGTCGAGCTGGCCGCGGCCAAGGCCCCGTACGGCGTCTACCCGACCCCGGCCGACGTGGAGAAGCTCGACGCCGACCCGGTGCGCTGCCTCGACGCCGACGCCAGCAAGGCGATGGTCGCCGAGATCGACCAGGCCCACAAGGACGGCGACACCCTCGGCGGCGTCGTCGAGGTCCTCGCCTACGGCGTCCCGGTCGGCCTCGGCTCGCACGTCCACTGGGACCGCCGGCTCGACGCCCGCCTCGCCGCCGCCCTCATGGGCATCCAGGCCATCAAGGGCGTCGAGGTCGGCGACGGCTTCGAGCTCGCCCGCGTGCCCGGCTCGAAGGCGCACGACGAGATCGTCTCCACCCCCGAGGGCATCAAGCGCACCTCCGGCCGCTCCGGCGGCACCGAGGGCGGCCTGACCACCGGCGAGCTGCTGCGCGTCCGCGCCGCGATGAAGCCCATCGCGACCGTCCCGCGTGCCCTGGCGACCGTCGACGTCGCCACCGGCGAGGCGGCCGTGGCCCACCACCAGCGCTCCGACGTCTGCGCCGTGCCGGCCGCGGGCATCGTCGCCGAGGCGATGGTCGCCCTCGTGCTGGCCGACGCCGTCGTCGAGAAGTTCGGCGGCGACTCGGTCCCCGAGACCCGCCGCAACGTCCAGGCCTACCTCGACAACCTGCAGATCCGGTGACGGGCGGACCGCTCGTCGTCCTCGTCGGGCCCATGGGGTCCGGCAAGTCCACGGTGGGGGCGCTGCTCGCCGAGCGGCTCGGCGTCCCCTACCGGGACACCGACGCGGACATCGTCACGGCCCAGGGCCGGCCGATCTCCGACATCTTCGTCGACGAGGGCGAGCCGTACTTCCGTGAGCTGGAGCGGCAGGCCGTCGCGGCCGCCGTCGCCGAGCACACCGGAGTCCTCGCCCTCGGCGGCGGCGCCGTCCTCGACGAGGGCACCCGCGAACTGCTCACGGGCCGGCCCGTCGCCTACCTCTCGATGGACGTGGAGGAAGCCGTACGGCGCGTGGGCCTCGGCACAGCGCGCCCGCTGCTCGCCGTCAACCCGCGCCGCCAGTGGCGCGAACTGATGGACGCCCGGCGCCCCCTGTACACCGAAGTCGCGCGCGTCGTCGTGGCCACCGACGACCGCACCCCCGAAGAGGTCGCCCAGGCGGTCCTCGACGCTCTGGAGTTGAAGGACGTATGACAGACCAGGTGACGCGGATCCACGTCGGCGGAAGCGCCGGCCATGAGCCGTACGACGTGCTGGTCGGGCAGCAGCTGCTCGGCGAGCTCGGCTCCCTGATCGGTACGAAGGCCCAGCGGGTCGCCGTGATCCACCCCGAGGCCCTCGCCTCGACCGGTGAGGCCCTGCGCGACGACCTCGCCGACCAGGGCTACGAGGCGATCGCCATCCAGGTGCCGAACGCCGAAGAGGCCAAGACGATCGAGGTCGCCGCGTACTGCTGGAAGGCGCTCGGCCAGTCCGGCTTCACCCGTACCGACGTCATCGTCGGCGTCGGCGGCGGAGCCACCACCGACCTCGCGGGCTTCGTCGCGGCCGGCTGGCTGCGGGGCGTGCGCTGGGTCGCCGTACCGACCACGGTCCTGGCGATGGTCGACGCGGCCGTCGGCGGCAAGACCGGCATCAACACCGCCGAGGGCAAGAACCTCGTCGGCGCCTTCCACCCGCCCGCCGGAGTGCTCTGCGACCTGGCGGCGCTGGAATCGCTGCCGGTCAACGACTACGTCAGCGGCCTCGCCGAGATCATCAAGGCCGGATTCATCTCCGACCCGAAGATCCTCGACCTCATCGAGGAGGACCCGCAGGCGGCCCGTACGCCCGCGGGCCCGCACACCGCGGAGCTGATCGTGCGCTCCATCCAGGTCAAGGCGGACGTCGTCTCCAGCGACCTCAAGGAATCGGGGCTGCGGGAGATCCTCAACTACGGCCACACCCTCGCGCACGCCATCGAGAAGAACGAGCGCTACAAGTGGCGGCACGGCGCGGCCGTGTCGGTCGGCATGGTCTTCGCCGCCGAACTCGGCCGGCTCGCCGGCCGCCTCGACGACGCCACCGCCGACCGGCACAAGGCGGTCCTCGCCTCGGTCGGGCTGCCGCTGACCTACCGCGGCGACCAGTGGCCCAAGCTGCTCCAGACCATGCAGGTCGACAAGAAGTCCCGCGGCAACCTGCTGCGCTTCATCGTCCTGGACGGACTGGGCAAGCCGACCGTCCTGGAGGGCCCCGACCCCGCGCACCTGATCGCCGCCTACGGCGAGGTGTCGGCGTGAGCCGCCGCGTCCTCGTTCTGAACGGCCCGAACCTGGGCCGGCTCGGCTCGCGCGAGCCCGACGTGTACGGGGCCACCTCGTACGCGGGACTCGTGGACAGCTGCCGCGCGCTCGGCGAGGAACTCGGCTTCGACGTCGAGGTCCGCGAGACCAACGACGAGGGCGAGATGATCCGCTGGCTGCACGAGGCGGCGGACGGGAAGCTCCCCGTGGTCATCAACCCGGGGGCCTTCACCCACTACTCGTACGGCATGCGGGACGCGGCCGCGCAGCGCACGGCGCCGCTGATCGAGGTGCACATCTCGAACCCGTACGCCCGCGAGGAGTTCCGGCACACCTCGGTCATCGCCGCCGTGGCGACCGGGACCGTGGCAGGCTTCGGGATCGGCTCCTACCGGCTGGCGCTGCGTGCGCTGGCCGACGAGACCGACGCCTGAGACACCCGCCCGGCGGCCTGGTGGACGGCCGGGCCTCCGCGGTCATATAACGTTCTCGCATCAGTCGCAGGAACGAGACGGAGTGGCAGCGGATGCACCAAGGAGTGGGTGGCGGGGCCTGGGGGCAGCCGGGGCAGAGTCCTTCGGCGCCCCCGCAACCGCCCATACCCCCGGCGCAGGGCTGGCCGGGTTCGCCCCCGCCCCCGCCGCCGTCCCAGCAGCCGGTCCCACCGCAGGTGGCGCCCGTACCGGAGGCCACGGGGCACATCCCGCTGCCGCCCGCGGTGGCGGGAACCGGCGGCGCCGTGCTCGCGGTCCTGCTGATCGGGCCGGCCGGCGCCGGGAAGACCACCGTGGCCCGGCACTGGGCCAGCACCCGGCCCGTGCCGACCGCCCACATCAGCCTCGACGACGTGCGCGAATGGGTCTGCTCCGGCTTCGCCGACCCGCAGGCCGGATGGAACGAGCACTCCGAGGCGCAGTACCGGCTCGCCCGCCGCACCTGCGGCTTCGCGGCCCGCAACTACCTGGCCAACGGCATCTCGTGCATCCTCGACGACGCCGTCTTCCCCGACCGGCCCGTGGTGGGCCTCGGCGGCTGGAAGCGGCACGTGGGCCCCGCCCTGCTGCCGGTCGTGCTCCTGCCCGGCCTGGAGATCGTCCTGGAGCGCAACGCCGAGCGCTCCGGGAACCGCCGCCTCTCCGACGAGGAGGTCGCCCGCATCCACGGCCGGATGGCCGGCTGGTACGGCTCCGGGCTGCCGATCATCGACAACTCCCACCTCGACGTCGAAGGCACCGCCCGTGCCCTCGACGAGGCCCTGGCCAGGGCCATGCCGGCGCCCAGCGGCTGGTGACCGCCCCGCGGGGGAGCGGGTCCCGCAGCGCGCGGCCCTCCCGTACGGGCGCCCGTACCGCGCCCGTACGGGACCCCGTACCGCGCCCCGTCCGGACGCGCTCGCCGGGCCGGATCCGCGGGGCGCTCGTACGCTCGAAGACATGTCAGACGTGTACGCCGCCCGTCGGGGCCTGCTTCGCGACCGATGCGCCGCCGCGGGGAACGCCGCCGCGCTGATCACGCGTCCGGCGAACGTCCGCTACCTCTCCGGGGCGTCACCGCTCGGCGCCGTACTCCTCGTCGGACCGACCGACGACGCGATGTTCTGCGTCGGCGCACCCACCGGCGAGGCCGACGAGGGCCGCCTCGACGAACACCTCCGCGTCACCGTCCTGGCCGCCCGGGGCGGCGACCCCGCGGTCGCCGCGGCCGACGCCGCTTCCGCCGTGCGCGCCGACTCGCTCGCCGTGGAGGAGCACCACCTCACCGTCGCCCGGCACCGGGCCCTGCGCTCCGTCGCGCCCAAACTGCGCCTCGCGGACCTCGGGACGGCCGTCGAGCAGCAGCGCCTCGTCAAGGACGAGGGGGAGATCGCCTGCCTGCGGATCGCCGCCGAGATCGCCGACCAGGCGCTGGGCGAGCTGCTGGAGTCCATCCTCGTCGGGCGCACCGAACGCCACCTGGCCCTCGAGCTGGAGCGGCGCCTGGTCGACCACGGGGCGGACGGCCCGGCCTTCCCGACCTCCGTGGGCACCGGTCCGCACTCCGGGCGCTCCCGGCACCGGCCCTCCGACCGCCGGGTGGAGGAGGGCGACTTCCTCTCGGTCTGCCTGGGCGCCAACTACCGCGGCTACCGGTGCGAGATCGGCCGGACCTTCGTCATCGGCACCACCCCCGCCGACTGGCAGATCGAGCTCTACGACTGCGTGTTCACCGCCCAGCGGGCGGGCCGCGAGGCGCTGCTGCCGGGGGCCGCCTACCGCGAGGTCGACCACGCGGCCCGGTCCGTACTGGACTCCGCCGGGCACGCGGAGGCCCTCGCTCCGTGGACGGGACACGGGGTCGGCCTCGAAATCGACGAGGACCCGCAGCTTGCACCTACGGCAATGGGTAAACTGGACGCTTGCGTGCCGGTCACCGTCGAACCGGGGGTTCACCTCCCCGGCCGGGGAGGTGTCCGGATCGATGACACGCTCGTCGTACGCCCCGAGGCGGACGGCGGTCCCGAGCTACTCACCATTACGACCAAGGAGCTGCTCGCGCTCTAGCCCGCACTGCCGGGTTGTGCGCGCACCCGTGGTCTTCCAGTGCAGGAGATTCCGCAACCGTGGCTTCCACGAACGACCTCAAGAACGGCATGGTGCTCAAGCTCGACGGTGACCAGCTCTGGTCCGTCGTCGAGTTCCAGCACGTCAAGCCCGGCAAGGGCCCGGCCTTCGTGCGCACCAAGCTCAAGCACGTGCTCTCCGGCAAGGTCGTCGACAAGACCTTCAACGCCGGCACGAAGGTCGAGACGGCCACCATCGACCGCCGTGACATGCAGTTCTCTTACATGGACGGCGAGTACTTCGTCTTCATGGACATGCAGACCTACGACCAGCTGATGGTCGACAAGAAGGCCGTCGGCGACGCCGCCAACTTCCTCATCGAGGGCTTCACCGCCTCCGTGGCGCAGCACGAGGGCGAGGTGCTCTACGTCGAGCTCCCGGCCGCCGTCGAGCTCGTCATCGAGCACACCGACCCGGGCGTCCAGGGCGACCGCTCCACCGGCGGCACCAAGCCGGCGCGCCTGGAGACCGGCCACGAGATCCAGGTCCCGCTCTTCGTCAACACGGGCGAGAAGGTCAAGGTCGACACCCGCAGCAGCGACTACCTCGGCCGGGTGAACAGCTAACCGTGGCTGCCCGGAGCAACGCGCGCAAGCGCGCCTTCCAGATCCTCTTCGAGGCCGACCAGCGCGGGGTGTCCGTCCGCGAGGTCCTCGCGGACTGGATCCGCCACGCGCGGTCGGACGACCGGCAGCCGCCGGTCAGCGCCTTCACGATGGATCTCGTCGAGGGTTACGCCGACAAGGTGAACCGCATCGACGACCTGATCGTCACCTACGCCGTGGACTGGGACCTCGACCGCATGCCGGTCGCGGACCGGAACATCGTGCGGCTCGGTGCCTACGAGCTGATCTGGGTGGACGACACCCCGGACGCCGTGGCCATCGACGAGGCCGTCCAGCTGGCCAAGGAGTTCTCGACGGACGAGTCCCCCTCGTTCGTGAACGGGCTGCTGGCCCGTTTCAAGGACCTGAAGCCGAGCCTGCGGCGCAGCGAGAGCTGACCGCACGCCGCCGCACCACAGCAGCACCGGCACCGCCGTACGGAAGGGCCCGCAGCGCACACGCTGCGGGCCCTTCCGTCGTGCCGCCGCCGTCCCCTCCCGCCGCCGGGGGCGCGGGGGACGGACAAGGGGCAGGAGACGAAAAACCGGTGGCGGCCGGACCCCCGCAAGGGTCCGGCCGCCACCGGTAACGTTTCTGCTGGTGTGGGGCCCGAGGATCAGACGTCCTCGTGCGCCACCGCGCGACGGGCGTCCGCGTCCAGCACGCCCCAGCTGATGAGCTGCTCGGTCAGGACCGAGGGCGACTGGTCGTAGATGACGGCCAGGGTGCGCAGGTCGTCCTGGCGGATCGACAGCACCTTGCCGTTGTAGTCCCCGCGCTGGCTCTGGATCGTCGCCGCGTAACGCTGCAGCGGGCCGGCCTTCTCGGCGGGGACGCCCGCCAGGCGCTCCAGGTCGAGGCGCAGCTTCGGCGGCGGCTCGGCCGCCCCGCCGGGAGTCGTGCCCGGCAGCAGTTCCTGCACCGGCACCCCGTAGAAGTCCGCCAGTTCGGCAAGGCGCTGGACGGTCACGGCGCGGTCACCGCGCTCGTACGACCCGACCACCACGGCCTTCCAACGGCCCTGCGACTTCTCCTCGACACCGTGGAGGGAAAGGCCCTGCTGGGTGCGGATGGCGCGGAGCTTGGCCCCGAGCTGTTTGGCGTATTCGCTGGACATAACGCTCCCGGACGCTGTGACGCTGTGACTGCATGGACACTGCGACTACATAACTACGTGCGGCTCCGCCGCGCGGCTGGTAACTCACTGTGAGGTTACGCAGCGTTACTTGGGTGCGTCAAGCCGAATGGTCTCCGTCCCCCCGCGAGGGCGGCGCCAGCAGCCCCGTGAGCGCCCCCGCGCCACCCCCGGGTGCCGACCCACCACCGCCGCCCTGGTACCGTGTGAGACGTACATCAGACGTCCTTTAAGGTCCGTCCCGTGAGGCGGAGAAGGAGGTCCTTTTCATGGACGCCCAGCAGAACTCCGATTCCGCGCGCCCCGTACTGGAGGCGCAGGACATCGCCCGGGTCCTGACCCGTATCGCCCACGAGATCGTCGAACGCGCCAAGGGCGCCGACGACGTGGTGCTCCTCGGCATCCCCACCCGCGGTGTGTACCTCGCCCGCCGGCTGGCCGCCAAGCTCGAAGAGATCACCGGCACGAAGATCCCGGTCGGCTCCCTCGACATCACCATGTACCGCGACGACCTGCGGATGAAGCCCGCCCGCGCGATCGGTCGCACCGAGATCCCCGGCGACGACCTCGACGGCCGCCTCGTCGTCCTCGTCGACGACGTCCTCTTCTCCGGCCGCACCATCCGCGCCGCGCTCGACGCCCTCGGCGACCTCGGCCGCCCCCGCGCCGTGCAGCTCGCCGTCCTCGTCGACCGCGGCCACCGCGAACTGCCGATCCGCGCCGACTACGTCGGCAAGAACCTCCCCACGTCGCTGCGGGAGACCGTCAAGGTCCAGCTCCAGGAGGAGGACGGCCGTGACGCCGTGCTGCTCGGCCAGCGGACCGCCCAGGCAGCAGGGCAGTAGCCCACCACGACGACGGACCCCGGCGGGGTCCGCGCCTAGCCCTGCCCTGCCCGCTCGCACCCCTGCACGTCAGTCCGCTGCACGTCAGTCCGCCTGCCTCATGCCCTCCCGACCTACGGAGCCATCCAGATGAAGCGCCACCTCATCTCGGCCGCCGACCTCACGCGCGACGACGCCGTCCTGATCCTCGACACCGCCGAGGAGATGGCCCGCGTCGCGGACCGGCCGATCAAGAAGCTGCCCACCCTGCGCGGCCTCACCGTCGTCAACCTCTTCTTCGAGGACTCGACCCGCACCCGGATCTCCTTCGAGGCGGCCGCCAAGCGGCTCTCCGCCGACGTCATCAACTTCTCCGCCAAGGGCTCCTCCGTTTCCAAGGGCGAATCCCTGAAGGACACGGCGCTGACCCTGGAGGCCATGGGCGCCGACGCCGTCGTCATCCGCCACCACGCCTCCGGCGCCCCCTACCGGCTCGCGACCTCCGGCTGGATCGACTCCGCCGTCGTCAACGCCGGCGACGGCACCCACGAGCACCCCACCCAGGCCCTGCTGGACGCCTTCACCATGCGCCGCCGCCTCGTCGGCCGCGACGCAGGCCTCGGCAAGGACCTCACCGGCCGCCGCATCACCATCGTCGGCGACGTCCTGCACAGCCGCGTGGCCCGCTCCAACGTCCACCTGCTGCACACCCTCGGCGCCGAGGTCACCCTGGTGGCCCCGCCCACCCTGGTCCCGATCGGCGTCGAGACCTGGCCGTGCGAGGTCTCGTACAACCTCGACGACGTGCTGCCGAAGTCCGATGCGGTGATGATGCTGCGTGTGCAGCGCGAACGCATGAACGCCGCCTTCTTCCCGACCGAGCGCGAGTACTCCCGCCGCTACGGCCTCGACGGCGACCGCATGGCCAAGATGCCCGAGCACGCCATCGTGATGCACCCCGGCCCGATGAACCGCGGCATGGAGATCACCGCCCAGGTGGCCGACTCCGACCGCTGCACGGCCGTCGAGCAGGTCGCCAACGGCGTCTCCACCCGGATGGCCGTCCTCTACCTGCTGCTCGGAGGCTCCGAGCCCGCCGTCACGACCACCCCCGCCGCCCCCGCCCGCACCGAGGAGACCAAGTAACCATGAGCAAGATCCTTATCCGTGGCGCGAAGGTACTCGGCGGCGAGGCGCAGGACGTCCTGATCGACGGCGAGACCATCGCCGAGGTCGGCACCGGCCTGTCCGCCGAGGGCGCGACCGTCATCGAGGCCGAGGGCCAGGTCCTCCTCCCCGGCCTCGTCGACCTGCACACCCACCTGCGCGAGCCCGGCCGCGAGGACTCCGAGACCGTCCTGACCGGCACCCGCGCCGCCGCGTCCGGCGGCTACACCGCCGTCTTCGCCATGGCGAACACCTTCCCCGTCGCCGACACCGCCGGCGTCGTCGAGCAGGTATGGCGCCTGGGCAAGGAGTCCGGCTACTGCGACGTCCAGCCCATCGGCGCCGTCACCGTCGGCCTGGAGGGCAAGCAGCTCTCCGAGCTCGGCGCCATGCACGAGTCCGCCGCCCGTGTCACCGTCTTCTCCGACGACGGCAAGTGCGTCGACGACGCCGTGATCATGCGCCGCGCCCTGGAGTACGTGAAGGCCTTCGGCGGCGTCGTCGCCCAGCACGCCCAGGAGCCCCGCCTCACCGAGGGCGCCCAGATGAACGAGGGCATCGTCTCCGCCGAGCTCGGCCTCGGCGGCTGGCCCGCCGTCGCCGAGGAGTCGATCATCGCCCGCGACGTCCTCCTCGCCGAGCACGTCGGCTCCCGCGTCCACATCTGCCACCTCTCCACCGCCGGCTCCGTCGAGATCGTCCGCTGGGCCAAGTCCCGCGGCATCGACGTCACCGCCGAGGTCACCCCGCACCACCTGCTCCTCACCGACGAGCTCGTCCGCAGCTACAACGCGGTCTACAAGGTCAACCCGCCGCTGCGCACCGAGCGCGACGTCACGGCCCTGCGCGAGGCCCTCGCCGACGGCACGATCGACATCGTCGCCACCGACCACGCCCCGCACCCGCACGAGGACAAGGACTGCGAGTGGGCCGCCGCCGCCATGGGCATGGTCGGCCTGGAGACCGCGCTCTCCGTCGTCCAGCAGACGATGGTGGAGACCGGACTGCTCGACTGGGCGGGCGTCGCCGAGCGCATGAGCTTCGCCCCGGCCCGCATCGGCGGTCTCGAGAACCACGGCCGTCCCGTCTCGGCAGGTGAACCCGCGAACCTGACCCTGGTCGATACCTCGTACCGTGGTGTCGTGGACCCCGCACACTTCGCCTCCCGCAGCCGCAACACGCCTTACGAGGGCCGTGAGCTGCCGGGACGCGTCACTTACACCTTCCTGCGGGGCCGGGCAACGGTCGTGGACGGGACACTGGCGTGACACCTGCAGTAATCCAACTGGCCGCCGAGGCCGCCGAACGACAGTCGGCGGAGGTGACCAACGTAGGCGCCCGCATCGCATGGGTGATCGGCCTGGTCGTCTTCATCGCGTTCGTGTACTGGCTGATGCGGCAGGGCTGGAAATGGCGAGGGGCCCTGCAGAACGATCTGCCCGAGCTCCCCGCCGCCCCCGACGGACTCCCCGAGCACCGGCTGGCACTCACCGGCCGATACCACGGGTCGACCACCGCCGGGCAGTGGCTCGACCGGATCGTCGCCCACGGCCTCGGCGTCCGCAGCCGCGTCGAGCTCACGCTCACCGACGCGGGCCTGGACGTGGTCCGACCGGGTGCAGGCGACTTCTTCGTACCGGCCGCGCAGCTGCGCGGCGCCCGCCTCGACAAGGGAATCGCGGGCAAGGTACTCACCGAGGGCGGTCTCCTCGTCGTCACATGGGCGCACGGCGACAAGCTGATCGACTCCGGATTCCGCTCCGACCGCGCGGCCGAACACGCCGCATGGGTCGAAGCGATCAACCTCATGAACTCATCCATCACGACGGAAGGCGCCGAACGATGACGACCTCCACCAGGGGAGCAGCCAAAGCTCCCGCCGTACTCGTCCTGGAGGACGGCCGCATCTTCCGCGGCCGCGCCTACGGCGCAGTGGGGGAGACCTTCGGCGAGGCCGTGTTCTCCACCGGCATGACCGGATACCAGGAGACCCTCACCGACCCGTCGTACCACCGCCAGGTCGTCGTCATGACCGCCCCCCACGTGGGCAACACCGGCGTCAACGACGAGGACCCCGAGTCCTCCCGCATCTGGGTCTCCGGCTACGTCGTGCGCGACCCCGCACGCGTCCCCTCCAACTGGCGCTCCCGCCGCACCCTCGACGAGGAGCTCGTCAAGCAGGGCGTCGTCGGCATCTCCGGCATCGACACCCGCGCCCTGACCCGCCACCTGCGCGAGCGCGGCGCCATGCGCGTCGGCATCTTCTCCGGCGAGTCCTGGGTCGGCATCCGCGACGAGGCCCTGCTGGCCAAGGTCCGCTCGCAGCCCGAGATGAAGGGCGCGAACCTCTCCGCCGAGGTCGCCACCAAGGAGACGTACGTCGTCCCCGCCATCGGCGAGAAGCGCTTCACCGTCGCCGCCGTCGACCTCGGCATCAAGGGCATGACCCCGCACCGCATGGCCGAGCGCGGCATCGAGGTCCACGTGCTGCCCGCCACCGCCACCGTCGAGGACGTCTACGCCGTCAACCCCGACGGCGTGTTCTTCTCCAACGGCCCGGGCGACCCGGCCACCGCCGACGGCCCCGTCGCCGTCATGCAGGGCGTCCTGGAGCGCAAGACGCCGCTCTTCGGCATCTGCTTCGGCAACCAGATCCTCGGCCGCGCCCTCGGCTTCGGCACCTACAAGCTGAAGTACGGCCACCGCGGCATCAACCAGCCGGTCCAGGACCGTACCACCGGCAAGGTCGAGGTCACCGCGCACAACCACGGCTTCGCCGTCGACGCGCCCCTCGACAAGGTCTCCGAGACCCCCTACGGCCGCGCCGAGGTCTCCCACGTCTGCCTGAACGACCAGGTCGTCGAAGGCCTCCAGCTGCTCGACCAGCCGGCCTTCTCCGTCCAGTACCACCCCGAAGCGGCCGCCGGCCCGCACGACGCCGCGTACCTCTTCGACCGCTTCGTATCCCTGATGGAGGCCGAGCGTGCCTAAGCGCACCGATATCCAGTCCGTCCTGGTCATCGGCTCCGGCCCGATCGTCATCGGACAGGCCGCAGAGTTCGACTACTCCGGCACCCAGGCCTGCCGCGTCCTCAAGGCCGAGGGCCTGCGCGTCATCCTGGTCAACTCCAACCCCGCGACGATCATGACCGACCCGGAGATCGCCGACGCCACGTACGTCGAGCCGATCACCCCCGAGTTCGTCGAGAAGATCATCGCGAAGGAGCGCCCCGACGCGCTGCTCCCCACCCTCGGCGGCCAGACCGCGCTCAACACCGCCATCTCCATGCACGAGCAGGGTGTGCTGGAGAAGTACGGCGTCGAGCTCATCGGCGCCAACGTCGAGGCCATCAACAAGGGCGAGGACCGCGACCTCTTCAAGGGCGTCGTCGAGGCCGTCAAGGCCAAGATCGGCTACGGCGAGTCCGCCCGCTCGGTCATCTGCCACTCCATGGACGACGTCATCAAGGGCGTCGACACCCTCGGCGGCTACCCCGTCGTCGTCCGCCCCTCCTTCACCATGGGCGGCGCCGGCTCCGGCTTCGCCCACGACGAGGACGAGCTGCGCCGCATCGCCGGCCAGGGCCTCACGCTCTCCCCGACCACCGAGGTGCTCCTGGAGGAGTCCATCCTCGGCTGGAAGGAGTACGAGCTGGAGCTGATGCGCGACACCAAGGACAACGTGGTCGTCGTCTGCTCCATCGAGAACTTCGACCCGATGGGCGTCCACACCGGTGACTCGATCACCGTCGCCCCGGCCATGACGCTCACCGACCGCGAGTACCAGCGGCTGCGCGACATCGGCATCGCGATCATCCGCGAGGTCGGCGTCGACACCGGCGGCTGCAACATCCAGTTCGCGATCGACCCGGTCGACGGCCGCGTCATCGTCATCGAGATGAACCCCCGCGTCTCGCGCTCCTCGGCGCTCGCGTCGAAGGCCACCGGCTTCCCGATCGCCAAGATCGCCGCCAAGCTGGCCATCGGCTACACGCTCGACGAGGTCCCCAACGACATCACCGAGAAGACCCCGGCCTCCTTCGAGCCGACCCTCGACTACGTCGTCGTCAAGGCCCCGCGCTTCGCCTTCGAGAAGTTCCCGCTCGCCGACGCCACCCTCACCACGACCATGAAGTCGGTCGGCGAGGCCATGGCCATCGGCCGCAACTTCACCGAGGCCCTCCAGAAGGCCCTGCGCTCCCTGGAGAAGAAGGGCTCGCAGTTCACCTTCGTCGGCGAGCCCGGCGACAAGGCCGAGCTCCTCGCCACCGCCGTACGCCCCACCGACGGCCGCATCAACACCGTCATGCAGGCCATCCGCGCCGGCGCCACCCAGGAAGAGGTCTTCGAGTCCACGAAGATCGACCCCTGGTTCGTCGACCAGCTCTTCCTGATCAAGGAGATCGCCGACGAGCTCGCCGGCGCCGAGAAGCTGGAGCCCGAGCTGCTCGCCGAGGCCAAGCGCCACGGCTTCTCCGACGCGCAGATCGCCGAGATCCGCGGCCTGCGCGAGGACGTCGTCCGCGAGGTCCGCCACGCCCTCGGCGTCCGCCCGGTCTACAAGACGGTCGACACCTGCGCCGCCGAGTTCGCCGCGAAGACCCCGTACTTCTACTCCTCCTACGACGAGGAGTCCGAGGTCGCCCCGCGCGAGAAGCCCGCGGTCATCATCCTGGGCTCCGGCCCGAACCGCATCGGCCAGGGCATCGAGTTCGACTACTCCTGCGTCCACGCCTCCTTCGCCCTCAGCGACGCCGGCTACGAGACCGTGATGGTCAACTGCAACCCGGAGACGGTCTCCACCGACTACGACACCTCCGACCGCCTGTACTTCGAGCCGCTGACGCTCGAGGACGTGCTGGAGATCGTTCACGCCGAGTCCCTCGCCGGCCCCATCGCGGGCGTCGTCGTCCAGCTCGGCGGCCAGACCCCCCTCGGCCTCGCGCAGGCCCTCAAGGACAACGGCGTGCCCGTCGTCGGCACCTCGCCCGAGGCCATCCACGCCGCCGAGGACCGCGGCGCCTTCGGCCGGGTCCTCGCCGAGGCCGGCCTGCCGGCCCCCAAGCACGGCACCGCCACCACCTTCGCCGGCGCCAAGGCGATCGCCGACGAGATCGGCTACCCGGTCCTGGTGCGCCCGTCCTACGTGCTCGGCGGCCGCGGCATGGAGATCGTCTACGACGAGACCCGCCTGGAGTCGTACATCGCGGAGTCCACCGAGATCTCCCCGACCCGCCCCGTGCTGGTCGACCGCTTCCTCGACGACGCCATCGAGATCGACGTCGACGCCCTCTACGACGGCAACGAGCTCTACCTCGGCGGCGTCATGGAGCACATCGAGGAAGCCGGCATCCACTCCGGCGACTCGGCCTGCGCCCTGCCCCCGATCACCCTCGGCGGCTACGACATCAAGCGCCTGCGCGCCTCCACCGAGGGCATCGCCAAGGGCGTCGGCGTCCGCGGCCTGATCAACATCCAGTTCGCGATGGCCGGCGACATCCTCTACGTCCTGGAGGCCAACCCGCGCGCCTCCCGGACCGTCCCCTTCACCTCGAAGGCCACCGCCGTCCCGCTCGCGAAGGCCGCCGCCCGCATCTCGCTCGGCGCCACCATCGCCGAGCTGCGCGAAGAGGGCCTGCTCCCGAAGACCGGCGACGGCGGCACCCTGCCGATCGACGCGCCGATCTCCGTCAAGGAGGCCGTCATGCCGTGGTCGCGCTTCCGCGACATCCACGGCCGCGGCGTGGACACCGTCCTCGGCCCGGAGATGCGCTCCACCGGCGAGGTCATGGGCATCGACGCCGTCTTCGGCACCGCCTACGCCAAGTCGCAGGCCGGCGCCTACGGCCCGCTGCCCACCAAGGGCCGCGCGTTCATCTCCGTCGCCAACCGCGACAAGCGCTCGATGATCTTCCCGGCCCGCGAGCTCGTCGCCCACGGCTTCGAGCTGATGGCCACCTCCGGCACCGCCGAGGTCCTGCGCCGCAACGGCATCAACGTCACCGTCGTGCGCAAGCTCAGCGAGGGCGAGGGCCCGGGCGGCGAGAAGACCATCGTCCAGCTGATCCACGACGGCCAGGTCGACCTGATCGTCAACACCCCGTACGGCACCGGCGGCCGCCTCGACGGCTACGAGATCCGCACGGCGGCCGTGGCCCGCGGCGTCCCGTGCCTGACGACGGTCCAGGCGCTCGCCGCGGCCGTCCAGGGCATCGACGCGCTCAACCGCGGCGACGTGGGCGTCCGCTCCCTCCAGGAGCACGCGGAGCACCTGACCGCGGCCCGCGACTAGCAGCCCGTACGAAAGGGGGGCACCGGCGACAGCGACCGGTGTCCCCCCTTTCATGAGGTCCTTCAGAGCGCACAAGGGATTCAAGGGGTAAACCGGACGATGTACAAGATCTTCTTCAACCTGGTCTTCAAGCGGATGGACCCGGAGGCCGCCCACTACACGGCCTTCCGCTGGATCCGCCTCGCGGCCCGCACGCCCGTGCTGCGCACCTTCGTGGCGGCCGCCCTGGCGCCCCGCTACAAGGAGCTGCGCACCGAGGCCCTGGGCCTGCGCATGCACGGCCCCTTCGGCCTCGCGGCCGGCTTCGACAAGAACGCCGTCGCCATCGACGGCATGTCGATGCTCGGCTTCGACCACGTCGAGATCGGCACGGTCACCGCCCAGGCGCAGCCCGGCAACCCCAAGAAGCGGCTCTTCCGGCTCGTCCCGGACCGCGCCCTGATCAACCGCATGGGCTTCAACAACGAGGGCTCGGCGGCCGTCGCGGACCGCCTGGCGGCCCGCGAGGCGGTCTTCCGCACCACCGTCGGCGTCAACATCGGCAAGACGAAGGTCGTGCCCGAGGAGGAGGCCGTGGGGGACTACGTCACCTCCACCGAGCGCCTCGCCCGCCACGCCGACTACCTCGTCGTCAACGTCTCCTCCCCGAACACCCCCGGCCTGCGCAACCTCCAGGCCACCGAATCGCTGCGCCCGCTGCTGACGGCCGTGCGCGAGGCCGCGGACCGCACCGTGACCGACCGCCGAGTCCCCCTGCTCGTCAAGATCGCCCCCGACCTCGCGGACGAGGACGTCGACGCCGTCGCCGACCTGGCCCTGGAGCTCGGCCTCGACGGCATCATCGCCACGAACACCACCATCGCCCGCGAGGGCCTCGGCCTGAAGTCCGCCCCGTCCCTGGTCAAGGAGACCGGCGGGCTCTCCGGCGCACCCGTCAAGGAGCGCTCCCTGGAGGTCCTGCGCCGCCTGTACGCCCGCGTGGGCGACCGTCTGGTGCTGGTGGGCGTCGGTGGCATCGAGAACGCCGAGGACGCCTGGCAGCGGATCCTGGCCGGCGCCACGCTGATCCAGGGCTACAGCGCCTTCATCTACGAGGGCCCCTTCTACGCCCGCGCCATCCACAAGGGCCTGGCCGCGCGCCTGGCCGCCAGCCCGTACGCGACCCTCGCCGACGCGGTGGGCGCCGAGACCCGAAAGGCCGCACAGTGACCCTCACCCCGTTCGGCACCCGCCTGCGCGCCGCCATGGACTCCCGCGGCCCGCTCTGCGTGGGCATCGACCCGCACGCCGCCCTGCTGGCGCAGTGGGGCCTGAAGGACGACATCGCGGGCCTGGAGCGCTTCTCCCGCACGGTCGTCGAGGCGCTCGCGGAGTCGGTGGCGGTCTTCAAGCCGCAGGCCGCCTTCTTCGAGCGGTTCGGCTCCAAGGGCGTCGCCGTCCTGGAACGGACCGTCGCGGACGCCCGGGCGGCCGGGACCCTGGTCGTCATGGACGCCAAGCGCGGCGACATCGGCTCGACGATGGCCGCGTACGCCTCCGCCTTCCTCGACCCGGCCTCGCCGCTGTTCTCCGACGCCCTGACGGTGTCCCCGTACCTGGGCTACGGCTCCCTCGCCCCGGCGGTCGAGCTGGCGCGCGCGTCGGGCGCCGGCCTGTTCGTCCTGGCCCTGACCTCGAACCCGGAGGGCGCCGAGGTCCAGCGGGCGGTCCGCGAGGACGGCCGGACCATCGGGGCCACGATGCTGGCGCACCTGGCCGCGGAGAACGCGGACGCCTCCCCGATGGGTTCCTTCGGCGCGGTGGTCGGCGCCACCCTGGGCGATCTGTCCTCCTTCGACCTGGACATCAACGGGCCGCTCCTGGCCCCCGGCATCGGCGCGCAGGGCGCGACCGCGGCGGACCTGCCGGCGGTCTTCGGCAAGGCCGTGCGCAACGTGGTCCCGAACGTCTCGCGCGGTGTCCTGAAGCACGGTCCGGACGTGAACGCCCTTCGCGATTCGGCGCGGCGCTTCGCGGACGAGGTGCGCGAGGCCGTTTCCGCGTAAGGAGTGCCGCCGAGGGCGCCCGGGAGGGCTCCGCGGGACCCCTGTGCGACCCCTGGGGGACCCCGCTCCGCATCCGCGCGGAGCGGGGTCTCGCACTTTCTGACGAAATTCGAACGCTCATCACCGGACAAAACAGGGGTATTTTGTCCGTGATGTACGGTTCAGCGGAGGCTGACCAGGACTTTTCGTTCGTTCTCGCTGACTGGAGCGGTGTTGGCCGCTAGTCTCCGAGCAGAGTGAACGCGCAGCGAACGAGTTCCATCGCTGTTCGGGAGCTCGCCTGGTGTGGTGCCCTTGGGTTCCCCACCGGTCCGTATCCGACAGTTCGACATCCGAGGTGACGTAGGCGTGGCTCTTCCGCCCCTTACCCCTGAACAGCGCGCAGCCGCGCTCGAAAAGGCCGCCGCGGCTCGCCGGGAGCGGGCCGAGGTGAAGAATCGACTCAAGCACTCCGGCGCCTCGCTCCAAGAGGTCATCAAGACGGGCCAGGAGAACGACGTCATCGGCAAGATGAAGGTCTCCGCCCTGCTGGAGTCCCTGCCTGGCGTGGGCAAGGTGCGCGCCAAGCAGATCATGGAGCGTCTCGGCATCTCCGAGTCCCGGCGTGTCCGAGGTCTCGGTTCCAACCAGATCGCCTCTCTGGAGCGCGAGTTCGGCAGCACCGGCGCCTGAGGCGTCGCCTGGCGTTCTCCCGGTGTTCTCAGGCAGTCCTGGGAACCTGGATAATCGCTCTATGGCAGCAGAGGTTCGTCCGCGGCTGACCGTGCTCTCCGGCCCCTCAGGGGTCGGCAAGAGCACGGTCGTCGCGCATATGCGCAAGGTTCACCCCGAGGTATGGCTCTCGGTGTCGGCCACCACCCGCAAGCCGCGGCCCGGTGAGCGACACGGAGTCCAGTACTTCTTCGTCAACGACGACGAGTTCGACAAGCTGATCGCCAACGGCGAGCTGCTGGAGTGGGCCGAGTTCGCGGGCAACCGCTACGGCACACCGCGCGGCGCGGTGCTGGAGCGCCTGGAAAACGGCGAGCCCGTACTGCTGGAGATCGACCTCCAGGGCGCACGGCTCGTCCGCGAGTCCATGCCCGAGGCCCAGCTGGTCTTCCTCGCCCCGCCGAGCTGGGACGAGCTGGTCCGCCGGCTCACCGGCCGGGGCACCGAATCGGCCGAGGTGATCGAGCGCCGGCTCGGCGCCGCCAAGATCGAACTCGCTGCCGAGTCGGAGTTCGACGTCACCCTGGTCAACACCTCCGTCGAGGACGTGGCACGTGAGCTGCTAGCCTTGATGGAAGTTGTCTGAATCGTCGGTCGATCTTCACCGAACCGCCCGACCACAGACGGCCCAATCTTTCATCCATCTTCGGAAGGTAGAGCGTGTCCTCTTCCATCACTGCGCCCGAGGGCATCATCAACCCGCCGATCGACGAGCTGCTCGAGGCCACGGACTCGAAGTACAGCCTCGTGATCTACGCGGCCAAGCGCGCGCGTCAGATCAACGCGTACTACTCGCAGCTCGGTGAGGGCCTGCTCGAGTACGTCGGCCCGCTGGTGGACACCCACGTCCACGAGAAGCCGCTTTCGATCGCGCTGCGCGAGATCAACGCGGGTCTGCTGACCTCCGAGGCCATCGAGGCCCCGGCCCAGTAAGGCACCGAGAAATTCCTTCACCACAGGCCCGGCAGAACATCTGCCGGGCCTGTGGTGTGTCATGGGTGGGTACGACGATCGGAGCCGGACGCGTCGGGCGCGCCGGACGAGTCGAGAAGTGTCAAAGGGGTGTGCGCGGATGGGTAAGCCGAAGGTCGTGCTGGGCGTCAGCGGCGGGATCGCCGCCTACAAGGCGTGCGAGCTGCTGCGCCGGCTGACCGAGTCCGGGCACGACGTGCGGGTGGTGCCCACGGCGGCCTCCCTGAACTTCGTCGGCGAGGCCACCTGGGCCGCCCTGTCCGGGAACCCGGCCTCCACCGAGGTGTGGGAGACCGTCCACGAGGTCCCGCACGTGCGCATCGGCCAGGGCGCGGACCTCGTCGTCGTCGCCCCGGCCACCGCCGACATGCTGGCCAAGGCCGCCCACGGGCTGGCCGACGACCTGCTCACGAACACGCTGCTCACCGCCCGCTGCCCGGTCGTCTTCGCCCCCGCGATGCACACCGAGATGTGGGAGCACCCCGCCACCCGGGAGAACGTGGCCACGCTGCGCCGACGCGGCGCCCTCGTCATCGAGCCCGCCGTGGGCCGGCTCACCGGCAAGGACACCGGCAAGGGGCGGCTGCCCGACCCCGAGGAGATCTTCGAGGTGTGCCGGCAGGTCCTGCGCCGCGGCGCGGCCGCCCCGGACCTCGCCGGGCGCCACGTCGTGATCAGCGCCGGCGGCACCCGCGAACCGCTCGACCCGGTGCGCTTCCTCGGCAACCGCTCCTCCGGCAAGCAGGGCTACGCGCTCGCCCGTACGGCCGTCGCCCGCGGGGCCCGGGTCACCCTGATCGCCGCCAACACCGCGCTGGCCGATCCCGCCGGGGTGGACGTCGTACGCGTGGGCACGGCCGTGCAGCTGCGCGAGGCCGTGCTCAAGGCCGCACCGGACGCCGACGTCGTGGTCATGGCCGCGGCCGTGGCCGACTTCCGGCCCGCCGAGTACGCCGGCGGAAAGATCAAGAAGAAGGACGGGGAGGACCCCGCTCCGGTCGCGCTCGTGCGCAACCCGGACGTCCTCGCCGAGATCTCCGCCGACCGCGCCCGCGAGGACCAGATCATCGTGGGCTTCGCCGCGGAGACCGACGACGTCCTCGACAACGGCCGCGCCAAGCTCCGCCGCAAGGGATGTGATCTTCTCGTCGTGAACGAGGTCGGAGAGGCCAGGACCTTTGGATCCGAGGAGAACGAGGCGGTCATCCTCTCCTCGGACGGGTCGGAAACTCCGGTGCCCTATGGTCCTAAGGAAGCCCTCGCGGAAGCGATTTGGGACCGGGTTACGCAGCGGTATACGCCGCGACGCGCCTGAGCCGATTCCCCTTCACTCGGTCACCTCCGTACGTAAGAATGGGAGTGCCGCAGGTCACACGGCTCCCACAAGGCGAGACGGATGGTCCGCGCAACGGTGGCGACCGATAAACTGCACCTGGAACGTGATCGGGCGCAGCCCCCGATGTGGTTCCGCCAAATGATCAGCCAGCAGCCGCTGCAACCCCAGGGAGCGTTGTGTCCCGTCGTCTGTTCACCTCGGAGTCCGTGACCGAGGGCCACCCCGACAAGATCGCTGACCAGATCAGCGACACGATCCTCGATGCACTTCTCACCGAGGACCCGACCTCGCGCGTCGCCGTGGAGACCCTCATCACCACGGGTCTCGTGCACATCGCGGGTGAGGTGACGACGAAGGCCTACGCGCCGATCGCGCAGCTCGTCCGGGAGAAGATCCTCGAGATCGGCTACGACTCCTCGAAGAAGGGCTTCGACGGCGCCTCCTGCGGCGTGTCGGTGTCCATCGGCGCCCAGTCCCCGGACATCGCGCAGGGCGTCGACACCGCCTACGAGAAGCGCGTCGAGGGCGACGAGGACGAGCTCGACAAGCAGGGTGCCGGCGACCAGGGCCTGATGTTCGGCTACGCCTGCGACGAGACCCCCGAGCTCATGCCGCTGCCGATCCACATCGCGCACCGCCTCTCGCGCCGCCTGTCCGAGGTCCGCAAGAACGGGACCATCCCGTACCTGCGCCCCGACGGCAAGACCCAGGTCACCATCGAGTACGACGGCGACAAGGCCGTCCGCCTCGACACGGTCGTGGTCTCCTCGCAGCACGCCTCCGACATCGACCTCGACTCGCTGCTCGCGCCCGACATCCGCGAGTTCGTCGTCGAGCACGTCCTGGCCCAGCTCGTCGAGGACGGCATCAAGCTCGACACCGAGGGCTACCGCCTCCTCGTGAACCCGACCGGCCGCTTCGAGATCGGCGGCCCGATGGGCGACGCCGGCCTGACCGGTCGCAAGATCATCATCGACACCTACGGCGGCATGGCCCGCCACGGCGGCGGTGCCTTCTCCGGCAAGGACCCGTCCAAGGTCGACCGCTCCGCCGCCTACGCCATGCGCTGGGTCGCCAAGAACGTGGTCGCCGCCGGCCTCGCCTCGCGCTGCGAGGTCCAGGTCGCGTACGCCATCGGCAAGGCCGAGCCCGTCGGTCTCTTCGTCGAGACCTTCGGCACCGCCAAGGTCGAGACGCAGAAGATCGAGGACGCGATCGGCGAGGTCTTCGACCTGCGCCCGGCCGCGATCATCCGCGACCTGGACCTGCTGCGCCCGATCTACGCCCAGACCGCCGCCTACGGCCACTTCGGCCGCGAGCTGCCGGACTTCACCTGGGAGCGCACCGACCGCGTGGACGCCCTGCGCGCCGCCGCCGGTCTGTAAGGATCAGCCGCGACGAGGCCCCGGACCGCACGGTCCGGGGCCTCGTCCGTATGCCCGCCTGTCAGATCAGTTTGGTAAGAATGCTGATGTGAGCAGCGCGAACGATTCCCCGCCGGAGCAGCTGGCGCTGATCCGGGAGATGGTCGCCGAGGCGAAGGCCAAGGCGCCCAAGGCGAAGCCGCGTACCTGGCGGGGGGCCGCCCTCGCCGAGGAGCTGCCCGTCGCCCGGGTCCTCGTGAACAAGGGCGTGCTCCACCTCGACCGGACCTTCGACTACGCCGTGCCCGCCGAGCTCTCCGAGGCCGCCCAGCCCGGTGTCCGCGTCCGCGTCCGCTTCGGCGCCGGCTCCCACCACGTCCGCGGTGGGCGCCGCGAGGGCGGCAGCCTCATCGACGGGTTCATCGTCGAGCGCCGCGCCGAGTCCGACTACAACGGGGCGCTCGCCGCCCTCGCCCAGGTGGTCTCGCCCGAGGTGGTCCTCGGCCCGGGCATGCTCGCCCTCGCCCGCGCCGTCGCCGACCGGTACGCCGGCAGCCTCGCCGACGTGCTCCAGCTCGCCCTGCCCCCGCGCAACGCCCGCGCCGAGGCCAAGCCCTCCCCGGAACCGCTGCCGCCGCCCGCCGCCCCCGAACCCGGCGGCTGGGAGCGGTACGGATCCGGGCCCGGCTTCCTGCGCGCCCTCGCCACCGGCGCCGCCCCGCGCGCCGTGTGGACCGCCCTGCCCGGCCCCGGCTGGGCCGACGAACTCGCCCGGGCCATGGCCGCCACCCTCGCCTCCGGCCGCGGCGCCCTCGCCGTGCTCCCCGACGGCCGGACCGCCGGCCGGCTCGACGCCGCCCTGACCGCCCTGCTCGGCGAGGGACGGCACGCCCTGCTGACCGCCGAGTCCGGCCCCGAGAAGCGCTACCGCCAGTGGCTCGCCGTCCACCGGGGCTCGGTCCGCGCCGTCATCGGCACCCGGGCCGCGATGTTCGCCCCCGTCCGCGACCTCGGACTGGTCGCCATCTGGGACGACGGCGACTCCAGCCACAGCGAGGACCGCGCCCCCTTCCCGCACGTCCGCGAGGTCCTCGAACTGCGCGCCGTCAGCGACGGCTGCGCGTTCCTGGCCGGCGGCACCAGCTGCACCGTGGAGGCCGCCCAGCTCGTCGAGTCCGGCTGGGCCCGCCCGCTCGTCGCGGCCCGCGAGACCGTACGGGCCACCGCGCCCCGCATCCGCACCGTCGGCGACGAACTCCTGGCCCGGGACGAGGCGGCCCGCGCCGCCCGGCTCCCCAGCCTGGCGTGGGAGACCGTACGGGAGGGGCTGAAGTCCGGACCCGTCCTCGTCCAGGTGCCCCGCCGCGGCTACGCGCCCCGGCTGGCGTGCGAGCGGTGCCGGACACCCGCCCGCTGCACCGCCTGCGCCGGCCCCCTGGAAGCCCCCGACGAGCGGGACCTGACCTGCGGCTGGTGCGGCCGCGGCGAGACGTCCTGGCACTGCGAGGAATGCGGGTCCTTCCGCCTGCGCGCCCAGGTCGTGGGCGCCCGGCGCACCGCCGAGGAACTGGGCCGGGCCTTCCCCGCCGTGCCCGTGCGCACCTCCGGCCGCGACCACGTCCTGGACGAGGTGCCGGACCGGCCGGCGCTCGTGGTGAGCACGCCCGGCGCCGAACCGGTGGCGACGGGCGCGGGCTACGCCGCGGCGCTGCTGCTCGACGGCTGGGCCATGCTGACCCGCCCCGACCTGCGGGCCGGCGAGGACGCGCTGCGGCGCTGGATCGCCGCGGCCTCCCTGGTCCGCGCGGACGGCCAGGTCGTGGTGGTCGCCGAGCCGACGCTGCGGCCCGTACAGGCCCTCGTCCGGTGGGACCCGGTGGGCCACGCCGTACGGGAGCTCGCGGAGCGGGCCCAGCTCGGCTTCCCGCCCGTCTCCCGGATGGCCGCGGTCGCCGGGCGGGGCGAAGCACTGGAGGCCTTCCTGGCCGGGGCCGGGCTGCCGGCCGACGCCGAGATCCTCGGCCCGGTGCCGCTGCCCGGACGGCGCGGGGAGCCCTCTCCCGGGGAGCGGGCCCTGGTCCGGGTCCCGCCCGGCAGCGGAGCCGCCCTGGCGGCCGCCCTGAAGTCCGCGCAGGCGGCGCGCCTGGCCCGCGGCGTCCCGGCGGCGGACGCGGTACGGGTCCGGATCGACCCGGCGGACATCGGCTGACGCCGCCGCGCTCGACGCCGTACCCCGAACACCGAAGCCCCGGCGGGGACCCGTACGGGCGTCCCCACCGGGGCGGAGTCGTGCGCTGCGGCCCGGGCCGGCCGGCCGTCGGGGGTCGGCGTCCCGGCGGCGGGACAGCGTCAGCCGTTGCGCGGACCGGGGAAGGCGGGGGCGACCGCGGGGGAGCGCGGAGCGTCTCCCAGGCTCCGTCCGGGAGGGCCGCCCGCGGCGGCCTGCGCCTCCTCGCGCACCGGCTGCGGCGGCACCGAACGGGCGGCCGGGACGGTCGGCAGCGGCCCCATGGTCCGGGTGGTCGTCCCCTCGGCCAGCGGCTCCGCGGCCTCCGCGGACTGCGCCCGCCGGGCACCGTAGCGGCGGTGCACCGCCTGCTTGGTGACACCCAGCGCCGAACCCACCGCGTCCCACGAGAAGCCGAGCGAGCGGTCGAAGTCCACCGCGGCGGTGACCAGCGTCTCCACGCTGTCCCGCAGCTCCTGGGCGAGGCGGACGGTGGGCGCGGGAGCCCGGCCGTAGACGACGAAACCCGTGGAGGGACCCGAGCGACGGGGGCGGTACACGTTGCCGAGCTGGGCGGTGAGCGTACGCAGGGCATCCACCTGCCGGCGAACCCGCTCGATGTCCCGCACCAGCAGGTGCAGGCTGGCCCGGGCTTGGGCGTCGTGGGTGGCGTGGTCGGCCATGAAGAAGCCTCTCGAACCGGTGCTGAAGGGCGGACCGGGCCGCAGACATCGTTCACACGCGGCCCGTTTCGGTCAATCTCTCTTGACCAACGCGCCACCCGTCGTGCAGGTCACGCTGTGGGGGCGTGTCGGCATATGCGAGTGGCGCGCGCGTGTACGCACGCCCCCTCGGCACCACAGGTGGGGCGTCCGGCTGACGCCCCATAGACTGGTGCGCTGCTGACAGCCGACATAGCGAGGTAGGACCCCCAGTGAAGCTCGTCTTCGCAGGCACCCCCGAGGTCGCCGTACCCGCCCTGGACGCCCTGATCGCCTCCGGGCGGCACGAGGTCGCGGCCGTCGTCACCCGGCCCGACGCACCGGCCGGCCGCGGCCGCCGGCTCGTCGCCAGCCCGGTCGCCGAACGCGCCGAAGAGGCCGGCATCGAGGTCCTCAAGCCCACCCGGCCGCGCGACCCCGAGTTCCAGGCCCGGCTGCGCGAGATCGACCCCGACTGCTGCCCGGTCGTCGCCTACGGGGCCATCCTCCCCAAGAGCGCCCTCGACATCCCGCGCAACGGCTGGGTCAACCTCCACTTCTCCCTGCTGCCGTCCTGGCGCGGCGCCGCCCCCGTCCAGCACTCGATCATGGCGGGCGACCAGCTCACCGGCGCCTCCACCTTCCAGATCGAGGAGGGCCTCGACTCGGGCCCGGTCTACGGCGTCCTCACCGAGGAGATCCGGCCGACCGACAACAGCGGCGACCTGCTCACCCGGCTCGCCTTCGCCGGCGCCGGACTCCTCGCCGCCACCATGGACGGCATCGAGGACGGCACCCTGCGCGCCGTCGCCCAGCCCCTCGACGGGATCTCCCTCGCGCCCAAGATCACGGTGGAGGACGCCCGGATCGACTGGACGGCCCCCGCCATGCGCGCCGACCGCGTCGTGCGCGGCTGCACGCCGGCCCCGGGCGCCTGGACCGTCTTCCGCGGGGAGCGGCTCAAGCTGATCTCCCTGGGCATGGTGGCCGACCGTACGGACCTGGAGCCGGGCGCGCTGTCCGCAGGCAAGAACAACGTCCACGTCGGCACGGGCTCGCACGCCGTCGAGCTGCTCTGGGTCCAGCCGCAGGGCAAGAAGCCGATGCGCGCCGCAGACTGGGCGCGCGGCGTGCGGATCGCCCCCGGCGAGCGGCTCGGCGGGACCGACGTAGGCTGATCGGAGCGGTGGTGCCGCAGGCCGCGGCACGTCCTCCCCGCACGTACCACCCGTAGCACTCGTAGCAGTCGTAGTACTCGTACATCCGGAGCACCTTTCTCGTGAGCGAACAGCCCCGCCAGCCCCGTCGCAAGCCCGCTCCCGCAGGAGCGGGCGGCAAGCAGGCCAAGCCGTACCGCCGGCCCCAGAAGGACCCTGTCCGGATGCTGGCCTTCGAGGTGCTGAGGGCGGTGGACGAACGCGACGCCTACGCCAACCTCGTCCTGCCGCCGCTGCTCAGGAAGGCCCGCCAGGACGAGAAGTTCGAGGCGCGCGACGCGGCGCTGGCCACCGAACTCGTCTACGGCACGCTGCGCCGCCAGGGCACGTACGACGCGGTCATCAAGGCCTGCATCGACCGCCCGCTGCGCGAGGTCGACCCGCCGGTCCTGGACGTCCTCTCCCTCGGCGCGCACCAGCTGCTGGGCACCCGCATCCCCACGCACGCCGCCGTCTCGGCGAGCGTGGAGCTGGCCCGGGTGGTGCTCGGGGACGGACGCGCCAAGTTCGTCAACGCCGTGCTCCGGAAGATCGCCGCGCACGACCTGGACGGCTGGCTGGAGCGGGTCGCGCCGCCGTACGAGGACGACGCCGAGGAACACCTCGCCATCTACCACTCCCACCCCAGGTGGGTCGTCAGCGCCCTGTGGGACGCGCTGGGCGGCGGGCGCGCCGGGATCGAGGACCTGCTGGAGGCCGACAACGAGCGGCCCGAGGTGACCCTGGTCGCGCGGCCCGGCCGGTCCACGCCCCAGGAGCTGCTGGAGGCGGTCGGCGAGGAGTCGGCGCTGCCCGGGCGCTGGTCGCCGTACGCCGTCCGGATGGCCGAGGGCGGCGAGCCGGGCGCGCTGGAGGCGGTGCGCGAGGGCCGCGCCGGCGTGCAGGACGAAGGCAGCCAGCTGGTGGCGATGGCCCTGGCGGCCGTGCCCGTCGAGGGCCGCGACGAGCGCTGGCTCGACGGCTGCGCCGGCCCGGGCGGCAAGGCGGCGCTGCTCGCGGCGCTCGCGGCCGAGCGCGGGGCGTTCCTGCTGGCTTCGGAGAAGCAGCCGCACCGGGCCCGGCTCGTGGAGCGGGCCCTCGCGGGCAACCCGGGCCCGTACCAGGTCATCACGGCGGACGGCACCCGCCCGGCCTGGCTGCCGGGCTCCTTCGACCGCGTCCTGATGGACGTGCCCTGCTCCGGCCTGGGCGCGCTGCGCCGCCGCCCCGAGGCCCGCTGGCGCCGCCGCCCGGAGGACCTGGAGGGCTTCGCGCCGCTCCAGCGCGGGCTGCTGCGGCAGGCGCTGTCGGCGGTGCGGGTCGGCGGTGTCGTCGGCTACGCGACGTGCTCGCCGCACCTGGCGGAGACCCGGGTCGTGGTGGAGGACGTCCTCAAGGGGCGCGGCGCCGGCAACGCGCCGGTGTCCGCCGAACTCATCGACGCCCGGCCGTTCATGGCGGGCGTCCCCGGTCTGGGCGACGGCCCGGACGTCCAGCTGTGGCCGCACCTGCACGGGACGGACGCGATGTACCTGGCCCTGCTGAGGCGCACGGCGTAGCCGCGCGCGGCCGCGCGTCGTACGGCCCGACACCCCCGCGACGACGTCAGGGACGGGCACATCAGCGATGCGCGGGCGGGAGCGCCTCACATCGCTACGCGCTCCTCGATCACGCGTCCGCAGCCCGTGCGGGGCCGGTCAGAGGCCGCAGAGGCCCGATGGCCTGCTCATGGGCGGCGTCTGCGGGCGGATCGGGGGAGGAAAAGCGTCGGATGACGGCTGAGGCGAACCCCATCCATGTCTGCGCGAGTGCGAGCCTCGGAAGGTCGCCGGATTGCCCCATGTGTCCCCTTTTGGGCGGGCGGTTGGGGTGTCACCCCGACCTTGTCGGGGGTTGGCATCGGCTGGGCCGATGGATCGCCCTCCCGCCCCTCGAATCCGCCCCTCCCAACCCCGAACGACCGCCGGACGCGGTCAGGGCGAAGCGCGTAGCGATCGATGGCGGCCTATGCCCAGCCCACGGGGCTCGCGGACGCCGCCGGACAGGAGCGCGTAGCGATCTGGCGCGCCCCGGGCTTTGCTCGTGCTGGACACCGCCCCGATGGTCTCGCGTCGCCCGGCTCGTTCTTTTGGGGTTTTCCGCCGGTCCTTCGTAGTTCCGGGGCGGGACGGGCGGTCAAGGGTGGCCGAAGGCCATCGCAACGCGACGCGACGCAGGAGCGCCCTTGAGGGACCGGCACGACCCGGAAAACCATCGGACAGACGGAAAACCCCCAGAACAACTCAGACCCCCGCCCGAGTGCATCCCGCTCCCCACGCCACCCCGCGCCTTCCGCCCCCGGAACCCCCCGACCCGCCGGGAGGGGTGGTGGTTCTTGGGGTGGGTGTGGCGTCGTTCCTTTTTAAGGAATGGTTAAATGTTGCCGAGTATTGTTTTAGAGGTGCTGCGTGAATCCTGACTTGCGGGGTCGTGGCCGGAACCGGCCGCAGGCATGGCAGGCTTGGGGCATGGCCGCTCAGATTTATCCCAGCATCCTGTCCGCCGACTTCGCCCGTCTCGCCGAGGAGGCGAAGGCCGTCGAGGGGGCCGACTGGCTGCATGTCGACGTCATGGACAACCACTTCGTCCCGAACCTCACCCTCGGCATGCCGGTCGTGGAGTCCTTGAGCCGCGCCACGGACATCCCGCTGGACCTGCACCTGATGATCGAGAACCCGGACCGCTGGGCCCCGCAGTACGTGGAGGCCGGCGCGGGCTCGGTCACCTTCCACGCCGAGGCCGCGGCGGCGCCCGTGCGCCTCGCGCGGGAGATCCGGGCCAAGGGGGCGCGGGCGTCCATGGCGCTCAAGCCCGCCACGCCGATCGAGCAGTACGAGGACATCCTCCCCGAGCTCGACATGCTGCTGATCATGACGGTCGAGCCGGGCTTCGGCGGCCAGCCCTTTCTCGACATCATGCTCCCCAAGATCCGCCGCACCCGGGAGCTGATCGCCAAGCACGGTCTGGAGCTGTGGCTCCAGGTCGACGGCGGGGTGTCGGCCTCGACCATCGAGCGCTGCGCCGAGGCCGGCGCGGACGTCTTCGTGGCGGGCAGCGCGGTCTACGGGGCGGTCGATCCGGCGGCCGCCGTCCGCACGCTGCGTGACCAGGCGGGCGCGGCGATCGCGGCGGCGCCGTGGGCTTGCGACCACTGAGCCAAGGGTTGATGAACAGCTCGGTGAACGGGAGCTGTCCAGGCTGATCAACGGCCGTCGGATCTGACAGGATGAACGGCGAGTCGAGAGTGTGAACACGAGAGTGTGAACAGCAGTGAGGAGAACGCGGTGTCTGCAATGTCGGCGGGACGGTCAGCCCTGCGGATGGGACCCGCGGAGCTGGTGCAGGCGGCGGCCATGGCCCGCCGCTTCTACCTGGAGGGCAAGTCCAAGATCCAGATCGCCGAGGAGTTCGGCGTGAGCCGCTTCAAGGTGGCCCGGGTCCTTGAGACCGCTCTCGAACGCGACCTCGTGCGCATCGAGATCCGGGTCCCGGCCGAGCTCGACGCGGAGCGGTCGGACGCTCTCCGGGCCCGGTACGGGCTCCGGCACGCCGTCGTGGTGGAGTCGCCCGCGGACGCCACCGAGGACGCCCCGGACCCGGAGAACCTGGGCGCCGTCGCCGCCGACCTGCTGGGCGAACTGGTCAGCGAGGGTGACGTGCTGGGCCTGGCGTGGGGCCGGTCCACCATCCACATGGCCGCCTCCCTGCACCGCCTGCCGCAGTGCACCGTGGTGCAGCTGACCGGCGTGTACGACGCGGGTACCGCGGAGCGCGGATCGGTCGAGGCCGTCCGCAGGGCCGCGCAGGTCTCGGGCGGCGACGCGCACCCGATCTACGCGCCCATGCTGCTGCCCGACCCGGCGACCGCGGCCGCGCTGCGCAGCCAGACCGGGATCGCCCGCGCCTTCGACTACTTCGACAAGGTGACGGTCGCGGCCGTCTCCATCGGCTCGTGGGAGCCGGGGATCTCGACCGTCCACGACATGCTGACGGACGAGGAGCGGGCCCACTACGCCTCGCTGGGCGTCGCGGCCGAGATGTCCGCCCACCTCTTCGACGCCGAGGGTCGGCGGGTCGGACGGGACCTCGGTGAGCGGTGCATCACGGTCGAGGCGGACCGGCTGCGCCGGATCCCCGAGGTCGTAGCGATCGCGGGCGGGCTGCGCAAGGCCTCCGCGATCGGCGCGGTGCTCCGGTCGGGGCTGGTGACCAGCCTGGTCACGGACACGGCGGTCGCCGACTACCTCCTGACCGAGTCGGCTCCGGGTCTGCGGCCGGCGCTGGACCGGGCCGACCCCGACGACCTGTAGGACCCCGGTACGGGGCCGCGGCGCCCTGGTGCATCGCTTCGCTCCCGTGCGCGCTCCGGAGCGGGTTCGGCGCGGACGGGCGCCCGGTCCGGGGTGCCGGTGTTGCGGATGGTGCCCGGATCGAGATCCGAAGGGCCGCCGCGCGGCGGCCCGCGGGCGCATACTGAATCCAATGACAAAATCAGCAGTTCCTCGCCGCCATTTGCCGTCCAGCCCGTTCAAGGCCCCCGTGGAGCAGCCCATCCGGCAGTTCAGCGTCGGCGATCGGGTCACTCACGACGAGCACGGCCTCGGCCGTGTCGTCGGAATCGAGGAGGGGATCGCCGTTCTCGTCGACTTCGGTTCGGTCCAGAAGCGCATCCTGAGTCCCTACAGCAAGATGGCCGTGCTCTGACACGACCGAGCGATTCGCGGGCGAATCGGATATTTGGCACCATCGGCGCATGATCTTCCGGAACGTGCCCCGATGGCTGCTGCGTTCACTGGGGGCCGTGTTCCTCTGTGTCGCGCTCGTCGCGACGGCGGGGTGTGGTGCGCAGAAACCCGGCCCCGCCGTCGCCAGCGGCAGCGCGGAGTTCAGTACGGCTCCCAGCGGGGCCGCCAGCGCGGCCCCCGACGCCGCTCCGGGCTGGGCCCGGGGGATGGACGTCGTACGGGCCGATGCGCTGCCGCGGGAGGCGCGAGACGTCCTCGCGCTCATCGACAGGGGCGGCCCGTACCCGTACCGCCAGGACGGCACCGTCTTCGGGAACTTCGAGAAGGTCCTGCCGCGCCAGAAGCGCGGCTACTACCACGAGTTCACGGTGCGTACCCCGGGGTCCCGGGACCGCGGGGCCCGGCGGATCGTGACGGGTGAGGGCGGGGAGTTCTACTACACGGACGACCACTACCAGACCTTCAAGGCGGTTCTCCGATGACCCTGCAACCGCAGCCGCTCGCCCCGGCTCTCGCCGCAGCCCGGGCCGCGGGCTGGACGACCGTACGGCTGGACCTGGACGGCGTACGGGACAAGGCCGGGCTGATGGTCCGGTGCGGGGAGGCCTTGCGGCTGCCGGAGTGGTTCGGCGGGAACTGGGACGCGTTGGTCGACGTCCTGCAGGACCTGTCCTGGTTGCCGGAGGCGCCGGGGCGGCTGGTCGCGGTGACCTCGTGGCAGGGGTACGCGGGGGCGCGGCCTGCGGAGTGGGAGACCTTCGTGGAGGTGCTGGGGGAGGCCGTGGACTTCTGGCGGGAGGCGGGGGAAGGGGAGCCCGGGCTCACGGTGGTGCTGGCCGAGCCGGATCCGGAGCCGGAGCCCGAGCCGGGAGCCGGGCGTGGCCGGGCCGCCGGGGCTCCGCCCCGGACCCCGCGCCTCAAACGCCGGCGGGGCTGAAATACGCGGGGCTCCGCCCCGGACCCCGCGCCTCAAGCGCCGGCGGGGCTGAGAGAGTGGGGCTCCGCCCCGGACCCCGGGCCTCGAACGCCGGCGGGGCTGGAGGGTGCGGCCGGGCTGGAGGTGTGGGGTGCTCGGGGCGGCGGGTCCGGAGCCGGTCGGGTCCGCCGCCCCGGTGGTCAGTCCGTCTTCGGGATCCAGGGCGGGGTCTGGCCCCAGGACCAGACCGGGATCTTGGCCGCGTCGACCGGAGGCGGGTTGGGGCCCGAGTAGATCAGGGCCATGCGGGTGCCCCACTCGATGTAGTAGGCGAACACGCCGCGGAACTCGGGGTCCGTCGGGAGGCCGACCTCGTCGGCCGTGTCCATGAGCAGGTCCACCCAGCGGCGGCGCTGCTGCTCCGTGATCGCCCGGCCCAGGTGCTTGGTGGCCATGTGCTGGTGGCCGCCGTGGTGGTCGGTGTAGTCCGCCGGGCCGCCGAAGACCTCCGACAGCCAGACCGCCACGTGCTGCGGGTGCTCCGAGTCCATGCCCGCGAAGACCGGGGCCAGGATCTCGTCCTGGAGGGCGTGGGCGTAGAAGGCGTCGGTGAGGCGGTTCATCGCCTCCGCCCCGCCCATCCACTCGTAGATGGTGGGTGTGGTGCTCATCGCTGGCCGGCGCCCTTCCCCGTGCCCACGACGCCCGTCACGAGGTAGTGCTGCATCTCCTCGATGGCGGTGACGTACGGGCGGATCGCGGCGAAGAAGGCCGGGAAGTGCTCGCCCTTGCGGAAGCCCTCCAGATGGTCCTTGACCGAGGTCCAGCGGATCCGGAGGATGTAGCGCTCCTTCTCCTCCTCGCACCGGGCGAGTTCGTAGTCGATGCACTCGGGCGAGGCGGCCAGGGACTCGGCCGCCCGGGCGTACGCGTCCTCGAAGGCCTGCTGGTCGTCCAATGCGATCCGGTAGCGGATGTATTCGACGGTGGTCGTCATGGTGCGTACCTCTCCCTGGGTGTAGGTCTCGGCCAGCCTTACGCGATCACACGGCGCCGTGGGGCGGATTCGTCATTCGGACCCGGACTTCATGGAGTCGGTCGTGCCGGAGACGTCGGGGCCCTGCGCGCGGACCCGGCCGACCTGGTCCAGGGAGTCGCGCAGCTCCGTCAGCCAGCTGTCGGTGTTGCGCCCGACGAGGCGGACGCACCAGGCCAGCGCGTCGGCCCGGCTGCGGGCCACGCCGCCGGCGACCAGGGTGTCGAGGACCTGGCGTTCGGACTGGCGCAGGCGGGTCATCACGGGGACGGCGAGGTGGGTGAAGAGGGTGGTCTCGTCACCCACCCGGACGCCCCAGGCGACCTTGCGGCGGTAGAGCTCCTCGGCCTCGCGGGCCACTTCGACGCGCTGTTCGCGGGTGCGCTCGCGGAACTCCCGTACCGACTCGGCCGCGGGTATGACCCCGACGACCGTGATCTCCTCGCGGTCGGCGGTGACCGGGTCGAGGGATTCGTAGACGTCCACCGGCAGGCGCTCGGCGAACCAGGCGCGGAGCTGTTCGCTCTGTTCGGCTGTAATCATGTAATCAACGTTGCATCCGCTGTGCCCTTGATCACAAGGGCACAGCGTTCGCTCTCAGCCCATCGAGCGGTAGCGGTGGATCAGCGAGACCGCCATCGCCCCCTCGCCCACGCCCGATGCCACCCGTTTGACCGAGTGGGCGCGGACGTCGCCCGCCGCGAAGACACCGGGCACGCTCGTCTCCAGGGGGTAGGGGGCGCGCTCCAGGCTCCACTCGGCCGGGAGCTCGCCGCCGTTCGCGATCAGGTCCGAGCCGGTGAGGACGAAGCCGTACTCGTCCCGTTCGACGACGCCGGCGAGCCAGTCCGTGTGCGGGCGGGCCCCGATGAAGGTGAACATGAAGCGCGCCGGGACCTCGGTGTCGCGGCCCGTCCCCGCGTCGTGGAGGGTCAGCCGCTCCAGGTGCTCCTCGCCGTCCAGCCGGACCACCGTGGTGCGCACCTTGACCTCGATGTTCGGGGTGCGCTCGATCTCGTCGATCAGGTAGCGGGACATGCTCGCGTCCAGGGAGGACGCGCGGACCAGGATGGTCACGCGGGCGGCGTACTTGGCGAAGTGCACCGCGGCCTGTCCCGCCGAGTTGGCCCCGCCGACGATGAACACGTGCTGGGAGATGCAGGCCGAGCTCTCGGTGGTCGCCGCGCCGTAGTAGAGGCCGGCCCCCTCGAAGCGGTCGGCGCCCGGGGCGTCGAGCCGGTTGTACGAGACTCCGGTCGCGAGCAGGACCGTCTCGGCGGAGATCTCCGTGCCGTCGGCGAGGGTGAGGATCTTGGCCGGGTCGTCGCGGGTCAGCGAGACCACCTCCACCGGGTGCAGGATCTCGGCGCCGAACCGGGAGGCCTGGATGGTCGCCCGCCGGGTCAGGTCGCCGCCCGACAGTCCCGAGGGGAAGCCGAGGTAGTTCTCGATCAGGCTGGAGGTGCCGGCCTGGCCGCCCGGGGCGCGGGAGTCCAGCATCAGCGTGGACAGGCCCTCGGAGGCCGAGTAGACGCCGGCCGCGAGGCCCGCCGGGCCCGCGCCGACGATGACGCACTCGTAGTGCGGGCGGGAGGCGGTGGTGGCCAGGCCCAGGTGCTGGGCGAGCTGGGTGTCGGTCGGCGCCGAGAGCACCGCCCCGTCCGGGAAGCGGACCAGGGGCAGGGTGGCGTCGGGCTGGGCCGCGATGAGGGTCAGGGCCTCGGGGTCCCGCTCGACGTTGAGGAAGCGGAACGGCTGGCCGTTGCGGGTGAAGAAGTCCCGTACGGCGTGGGTGCCGGGGGAGACGAGGTGGCCGGCGACGATGATCCCGTCGTAGGCGGGGCGGTAGGTCGCCAGCCAGTCGGAGAGCAGGTCGTCCAGGACGGGGAAGAGCCGCTCGTGCGGCGGGTCCCACGGCTTGAGCAGGTAGTAGTCCAGCCGGACCCGGTTGATCGCGGTGATGGCCGCGTCGGTCTCGGCGTACGCGGTCAGCAGCACCCGGCGGGCGTCCGGGAAGCGGCTGACCGCCTCCAGGAGGAACTCCACGCCGGTCACGTCCGGCATGCGCTGGTCCACGAGGAACAGCGCCGGGTCGTGGCCGCGCTCGTCGAGGGAGTCGAGGATCTTCAGGGCGTCGGCGGCCGAGGAGGCGCCGAGGACCCGGTAGCGGTCGCCGTAGGCGCTGCGCAGGTCGCGGCGGACGGCGCGCAGCACCTGCGGGTCGTCGTCGACGGCCAGGATCACCGGCTTGCGGCTCTCCGCGCGCTCGGTGGCGGCAGCGGCCGGGGCGGCGGCCGCGGACGGGGCCGGGGCGGCGGACGAGGCGGGTGCGGGGGAACTCTCCCGGGCCGTGCTCATGCGGGGTCCAGCATCAGCTGGTCGGCGTAGCACCAGGCCCAGTCCTCGCCCGGCTCGTGGGAGGCCGCGATCGGGTGCTCGGTGGTCCGGTAGTGCCGGGTGGCGTGACGGTTCTTCGAGGAGTCGCAGCACCCGACGTGTCCGCAGCTCAGGCACAGCCTCAGGTGCACCCACGTGTCGCCGGTGACGAGGCATTCCTCGCAGCCCACCGCAGTGGGCTTCACCGGACGTATCTGATCGATGTGTGTGCACAAAAGGTCCATCGTCATCGTTGCCGTCCCTCTCCTCGTGCTCATGCTCGTCACAGCAACACGGCCCGCGCGCCCGCGATTCACGGCGCGTCCAGACCTTAGGACGGGCCCCGCGAAATGGTTCACCGATTCGGCCGAAGTCATGTAGTCCTGCGCCTACTTCATGACGTCCGCGAACGACTTCCTGAGGTGCCCCGGTCGGCTGTCCGGCTACCTCACGAAGTCGCATGCCAGCGCTTTGACGAAGGCCCGGGGCCCGGCCAGTGTGGGGGACGCCAACGACAACAGGCGGCGCTGGAGGAATAGGTGAGCAGAAAGATTCTGGTCATTGTCTCCGAACACGGTTACTGGGCCGAAGAACTGATAGGCCCCGTCTCGAAGTTCGACGAGCGGGGTTACGAGGTCATATTCGCCACGCCGACCGGAAAGCGTGCGCACGCTCTTCCGCCGAGCCTCGACGCGAACTACATCGACCCCCCGCTCGGACGCTCGGTGACCACCGAGGAGAACGCCCGGCTGGGGCGCGAGTTCGAGCAGTCGAGCCGGCTGGACTCGCCGCTCGACATCGAGGCGTGGGTGCCCGAGCGCCCGTACACGAGTGACGCGGCCTACCTGCCCAAGCTGGAGCAGTACCACCGCGATCTCGACAAACTCGACGCCGACGTCGCCGGATACGACGCGATCCTCATCGTCGGCGGCAGCGGGCCCATCGCCGACCTCGCCAACAACGAGCGCGTGCACGCACTGATCCTGGCCTTCCGGAAGGCCGGCAAGGTCGTGGCCGCCGAGTGCTACGGGGTCGCCTGCCTGGCCTTCGCCCGGGACTGGGACGACCGCCGGAGCATCATCTGGGGCAAGCACGTGACCGGCCACTGCAAGGAGTACGACTACAAGGACGGCACCGGATTCCTCGGTACCGACTTCAACATGGGCCCGCCGCCGTATCCGCTGGAGTACATCCTGCGGGACGCGACGGGACCGCGCGGCGCGTACCACGGGAACTTCGGCAAGCCGGTCTCGGTGATCGTGGACTTCCCCTTCGTCACCGGACGTTCCACCCCCGACTCCTATCTGACGGGGCAGAAGATCGTGGAAGTCCTGGAGGACGGGCTCACCCGGTTCGGCTGGTAATCCCGGAAACCGCTGGGAAATCGGACAGGCGAGGGGGAATTCATGGAAGCCACTCCCGGACGGGAAAGGCTGATCGAGCAGTTCAAGGCCGACGGCCTGAAGGTGATGTTCGGAAATCCGGGGACGGTGGAACAGGGATTCCTCGACGCGGCCGACGCGGCGGAGGACTTCCGGTACGTCCTCGCCCTCCAGGAGACCGTCGCCGCCGGCATCGCCGACGGGTACGCCCGGGCGACCGGCGGCGCGGCCCTGCTCCAGCTGCACTCCGGGGTGGGCCTGGGCAACGGCATCGGGATGCTCTACCAGTCGCTGCGCGGCCACACCCCGCTCGTCGTCGTCGCCGGCGACGCCGGGGTGCGCTACGACGCCATGGACGCGCAGATGGCGTCCGACCTGGTGGCGATGGCCAGGCCCGTGACCAAGTACGCGACCCGCGTCACCGACCCGCGCTCCGTGCTCCGCACCGTCCGGCGGGCCGTGAAGATCGCGCTCACCCCGCCCCGCGGGCCCGTGTTCGTCGCGCTGCCCATGGACGTCCTGGACGAGCTCAACTCCGAGCCCGTCCTGCCGGCCGCGGTCCCGCTCACGGACGTGGCCCCCTCGCCGGCGTCGGTGGGCCGGGCGGCCGAACTGCTCGCCTCCGCCGAGCGGCCGGTCGTCCTGGTCGGGGACGGGGTGGCGCTCTCCGGGGCGCAGCGCGAGCTCGCCGCCGTCGCCGAGCTGCTGGGCGCCGACGTCTACGAGGTCGACTCCTCCGAGGTGAACATCGCTGCCTCGCACCCGCTGCGGCGCGGCCAGACCGGCCACATGTTCGGCCCGCACAGCAAGGAGCTGGTCGGGGACGCCGACGGGGTGCTGATCGTCGGCACCTACGTCTTCCCGGAGGTGTTCCCCGAGCTGGAGAGCCCCTTCCGGGCCGGCGCGAAGGTCGTCCACATCGACCTCAACGCCTACGAGATCGCCAAGAACCACCCGGTGGACCTGGGCCTCGCCGCCGATCCCCGGGAGGCGCTGCGCGCGCTGGCCGGCGTACTGGAGCGGCGGCTGACCCCGCAGCGGCGGGCCGCCGCGGCCGCCCGGCTCGACGTACGGACCCGGGAGCGGGCCCGGTCGGCGGGGGCTGCCGCCGAGGACGACGGCACGCCGATGGCCGTCTTCCTGCGGACCCTGGCCGAGCGCACCGGAGGCGACCTGATCGTCTTCGACGAGGCGCTGACCACCTCGCCGCTGGTCACCCGGTACCTGCCGGCGGAGCGCCCCGGCGACTACCACCTCACCCGGGGCGGTTCCCTCGGGGTGGGCTTCCCGGGGGCGGTCGGAGCGAAGCTGGCCCGCCCGGACCGGCTCGTCGTGGGCTTCGCGGGCGACGGCGGGTCCATGTACACCTACCAGGCGCTGTGGACTGCGGCCCGGCACGGCATCGACGCGAAGTTCGTCGTGTGCAACAACCGCAAGTACCGGCTGCTGGACGACAACATCGCCCAGTACTGGCGGGAGCGGGACATCCCCGAGCACGGCTTCCCGGGCTCCTTCGACCTCTCGCACCCCGAGATCGACTTCGCCGGGCTGGCCCGCGCGCTCGGCGCCGGCGGGATGCGCGTGGAGAAGCCGGACGAGGCGGTCGCCGCGGTGGGCCGGATGCTGTCCCACCCCGGACCGTTCCTCGTCGACGTCCAGATCTGACCGCACGCCGACGCACCAGACGCAGCAGACGCAGCAGACGCAGCAGACGCACCAGAGGGAACAGGAGGAGACCGCATGCCCGCCGAGCGGCAGCTGACCGAGGACGCGATCCGCACTTTCGCCGAGAACTGGTACGTGGCGCTGGACCAGCACGTGGCCCTGGCCGACGTGCTCGCCCTGATCACCGAGGACCTGGAGTTCAAGGTCCCCGAGGACACCTTCCTCGGACACGAGGGCTTCGGCCGCTGGTACGAGGCCGTCACCCACCGCTTCTTCGACGAGGTGCACACGGTCACGAAGGTGGAGCCCGTGATCGAGGGCGACCGTGCCGTCGTCCGGGTCCTCGTCAACTGGCAGGCCAAGATCTGGGACCCGCCGGCCGCCCGCAGCCAGTGGCTGGGCTTCGACGCCGACCAGACCTGGACCGTGGTCGCCGGTCCCGACGGACCGCTGATCAAGCAGTACACCGTCAACGACCTGGCCCCGATGCCCGGTTCCGGCTCCCTGTGACCGCCGGCCGCGGCGAAGGAGGACCGACGATGACCGAAGTGACACCGGAGCGGGTCCGGGAGGCCTACGCGGCCCTCGGCTCCGGCGACCGGGCGCGGATCCTGGAGTACTACTCCGAGGACCTGCGCTGGCTGGTGCCGGGCAACCACCCCCTGGCCGGCTGGTACGAGAGCCTGGACGCCTTCCTGGAGCTGATGGGGCAGACCCACAAGCTCACGGGCGGCACCTTCCGGATGGACCTGGAGGCGGTGCTCGTCGGCGAGGACTGCTCGGCGGACGTGTGCCGCAACGTCGCCCTGCGGGCCGGAGCGGCCGAGGCGGGCGGGTCCCCGTACGAGCGGATGGACTACCCGGTCTTCCACTTCATGCGGTGGCGCGACGGCCGGATCGTCGAGGGCCGCGACGGGCTCTTCGGGGACTCGGCGACCGCCTTCAGCCAGTTCTGGGCGCCGTTCGCGCCGGACGGAACCCGCAGGGACCGATAGGGGGATGAGCGCGATGGACGCACGACAGATCCTGCAGAAGTACTACGAGTACGCCAACGCCGGGGACTGGGACCGCTGGTGCGACCTGTTCGCCGACGACCAGGTCATGGACGAGCAGCTCGCCGGCCACATCGAGGGCCTGGAGGTGCTCCGCTCGATGATGAAGGGCATGGGGACCATGTACCGGGTCTTCCGCAACGAGCCCGTGCACCTCCTCGTCGACGGGGAGAAGGCCGCGGCCGTCTCCCACCTGACCGCGGTCAGCGCCTCCGGCGAGCCCATCGAGGCCGAGGTCATGAACTTCTTCCGGATCGTGGACGGAAAGATCGCCTACATGGCGAACTACCACGACACGGTCCCCTTCCAGGTGCTGAGCCAGGACTGAGGGGGCACAGGTGAGCGTGGAAGAGTACGACTACGTCGTCGTGGGATCGGGCACCGCCGGCAGCGTGCTGGCGAACCGGCTCTCCGAGGACCCGGACGTCACCGTCCTCGTCCTGGAGGCGGGCGGCTCCCGGATCCCGCCCGAGGTGGACGACCCGTCCTCCTGGTACAAGCTCCTCGGCGGCCCCGTGGACTGGGGCTACACCAGCACACCGCAGCCCGGACTCGACGGCCGCCGCACCTACGAGCCGCGCGGCAAGGCCCCCGGCGGCAGCAGCAACCTCTACATCATGATGCACATCCGGGGTCACGCCTCGGACTTCGACAACTGGGCCTACCAGGGCGCGGCCGGCTGGGCGTACGAGGACGTGCTCCCGTACTTCGCCCTCCTGGAGGGCCAGGAGGACGTCACCGCCGCCACCACCGGCACCCGCGGCCCGCAGCGGGTCACCAACGCCGGGCTGCACGGCCCCAACCCGGTCTCCCGCGCCTTCATCGACGCGGCCGTCGAGCTGGGGCACGAGGAGATCGCCGACTTCAACACCGACGGCCCCCGCCGCGGCCTCTTCGGCACCGGCTGGCACCACATCGACGTGGCCGACGGCCGCCGCCAGGGCGCCCTGGCCGCCTATCTGGAGCCCGCCCTCGACCGGTCGAACCTGACCCTGCGCACCAACGCGCAGAGCACCCGGCTGCTGTTCGACGGGGACACCTGCACGGGCGTCGAGTACGTCCAGCTCCAGCCTCCCGCGGAGTTTCCCGGCCGGACCGTCCGGGACGGCCACAGCAGCGTCGCCGCGCCCGGAGCGCACACCGTACGGGCCCGGCGCGAGGTGGTCGTGGCCGCAGGGGCGATCGAGTCGCCGAAGCTGCTGCTGCTCTCCGGCATAGGCCGGCCCGAGCAGCTGCGCGAGCACGGCATCGAGGTCACCGCCGCCCTGCCCGGGGTCGGCGAGAACTTCCACAACCACGTCCTGACCGGGCTGATGGCCGAGGTCACCCAGGAGCTCCCGCCGCCCGCGCAGAACCTGTCGGAGAGCGCTCTGTTCCTGTCCTCGCAGCCCGGCCTGCCCGCCCCCGACCTGCAGATCGCCTTCGTCCACGTCCCCTTCGACGTGATCGTCGGCAAGGACCACCCGAACACGGTCAGCATCCTGCCCGGTGTCGTACGCCCGGTCTCGCGCGGCTGGATCAGGCTGGCGAGCGCCGATCCGCTGGCCCACCCGCTGATCAACCCGAACTACCTGGGGGACCGGTGGGACCTGGAACGCATGGTGCAGGGCGTCAGGATCGCCCGGGAGATCTTCGCGACCTCGGCGTTCTCGCCCTGGTACAAGCAGGAGCTGCAGCCCGGCCCCGGCTATGCGGGCGACGAGGAGCTGCGGACCTTCGTCAAGCAGAAGTCGGAGAGCTACCACCACCAGGCCGGCTCCTGCCGCATGGGCATCGACGACCTCGCCGTCGTCGACCCTCAGCTGCGGGTGCACGGCGTGCGCAACCTGCGCGTGGTGGACGCCAGCGTGATGCCCGCGGTCCCGTCGGGCAACTGCCACACCGCCATCGCGATGATCGCCGAGCGCGCGGCGGACTTCCTGAGGGGGACCTCCCGTGCCTGATGCCGTCCTGCGCGAGGGCGCCCTGTCCGGGACCCGGATCGCGGTCCTGGTCGAGAGCGACTACTACGAGCCGGAGATCTTCTACTACCAGCACCGGTTCGCGGAGGAGGGCGCCGAGGTCGACTTCCTGACCCGGCTGTGGGGCAACGACTCCATCACCTTCACCGGACACGAGTACCGGGCGCCCTTCACCGTGAACCGGTCCCTGGAGGGGCTCAGCGACGAGGAACTGCGCCGGTACGCGGCGGTCATCGTGCCCTCGGGCATGGTCGCCGACCGGCTGCGCTACACCGAGGACGTCGACGTCCTCGCCCCGGCGACCGAGCTGCTGCGCCGGGCCTTCGAGGAGCCGACGGTCCTCAAGGGCATCATCTGCCACGGCATGTGGCTGGCGTCCTCGATCCCGGGGAAGATCCGCGGCCGCAAGGTGGTCTGCCACAACAACCTGATCGGCGACGTCCGCAACATGGGCGGGGAGTACGTCGACGAGGACGTGGTGGTCGACGGCGACCTGGTCACCGGCCGCACCGGGGCGCACCACCACCTGTTCGCCCGCCGGATCATCGAGCTGGTCGCGGCCGGGCGGGGCCGGGGGGCCGGCTGATGGCCGCCGGGCTGCGGTGGTCGCACGTGGGCCTGAACTGCGCGGACCAGAAGACCACCGAGGAGTTCTACACCCGGTACTTCGGCTTCACCCGGGCCCGGGTCGTCGACCTGGGCGAGGCGCAGATCGTGTTCCTGCGCAAGGGGGACGCGTACCTGGAGCTCTTCGCCGCCGGCGGGAGGGAAACGGCCCGCCCGGCGGACGGGGACGGGCCGCAGGCCCCGGGCCGGATGCGCCACCTGGCGTTCCAGACCGACAGCGTGGACGCGTTCCTGGCCGAGCTGGGCGACGCGGCGGAAGTGACCCTGGGACCGCTGGACTTCGACGACTTCATCTGCGGCTGGCGGAGCGTGTGGGTCCGCGACCCCGACGGGGTGATCGTCGAAGTGAGCCAGGGATACGAGGACGACAGCACTCACGACAAGGACGGTGCATGACATGGCGGACGCCGTGAGCTTCTCCTTCTCCGACACCATCGCGGGCTACGTCGTCCGCTTCGACTCCGGTGCGCGCCTGCTGCGGCTGAAGACCTCCGACGGCCGCGAGTTCGAGGTCTCGCTGGCCGGCGACCCCAGCGCCGAACTGGTCCGCAACCTGGACGAGCCCTACATCGACGCCTCCGGGCACATCGACGAGATGCTCTCGCCGGGCCGGTTCCTCTTCGTCTACGGCGTCCACTACCCGGAGCACGGCGGCCGCTTCGACGCCAAGCGCCTGGTGTTCCTGGGACGCGGCGCCGAGGACTACCGCTTCGAGGAGGGCAGCTGGTGGATCAAGCAGATCGAGTCGCTGGCCGACTTCTACAAGCGGGCGCAGTTCGGCGACGGCCCGGTGGACTTCACCGAGTACCGCACCGAGATCCGGCTCGGCGGTGACAAGACCGCCAGCCACGTCCAGGAGACCGACACGATCTCCCGCCTGGTCTACGGCATGGCCTCGGCCTACCTGCTGACCGGCAAGGACGAGTACCTGGAGGTCGCCGAGCGCGGTACCGAGTACCTGCGCAAGCACATGCGGGTCGTGGACGGCGAGGAGGACGTGGTCTTCTGGTACCACGGCATCAGCGTCGACGGGGACAGCGAGCGCAAGCTGTTCACCTCGGAGTTCTCCGACGACTACGACGCGATCCCGATGTACGAGCAGATCTACGCGCTGGCCGGCCCCATCCAGACCTACCGGGTCACCGGCGACGTCCGGATCAAGAACGACGCGGACGCCACGATCCGGCTGTTCGACAAGTTCTTCTTCGACCCGGAGCAGGGCGGCTACTACTCCCACATCGACCCGATCCTCTTCAGCGCGGACCACGAGTCCCTCGGCGAGAACGCCGAGCGCAAGAACTGGAACTCGGTCGGCGACCACGCCCCCGCCTACCTGATCAACCTGTACCTGGCGACGGGCGACCAGAAGTACGCCGACTTCCTGGAGTACACCTTCGACACGATCGCGGACAAGTTCCCGGACTACAAGAACAGCCCCTTCGTCCAGGAGCGCTTCTTCCGCGACTGGTCCCACGACAAGGCGCACAGCTGGCAGCAGGACCGCGCCGTCGTCGGCCACAACCTGAAGATCGCCTGGAACCTGATGCGGATGAACTCGCTGAAGGCCAAGCCGGCGTACGAGGAGCTCGCCCGGAAGATCGGCGAGATCATGCCGGCCGTCGGCAGCGACGTGCAGCGCGGCGGCTGGTACGACGTCGTGGAGCGCGTGAAGGACGGCGACCAGGAGACGTATCGTTTCGCCTGGCACGACCGCAAGGCCTGGTGGCAGCAGGAGCAGGCGATCCTCGCCTACCTCATCCTGAACGGCACGGTCGGCGGCGAGGCGAACCTGCGCGAGGCCCGCCAGGCGCAGGCCTTCTACAACACCTTCTTCCTCGACCACGACGAGGGCGCCGTCTACTTCAACGTCCTGGCCAGCGGGACGCCGTACCTGCTCGGCACCGAGCGGCTCAAGGGCAGCCACTCGATGTCCATGTACCACTCGGCGGAGCTGTGCTACCTCGCCGCCGTCTACAACAACCTGCTCATCAACGGCCGGGAGATGGACTTCCACTTCCAGCCCGACCCGACCGGCCTGCCCGACCGCATCCTGCGCGTCTCGCCCGACCTGCTGCCCGCCGGCTCGGTGCGGATCGCATCCGTGGAGATCGACGAGAAGCCCTACACCGACTTCGACGCGGAGGCGCTCACCGTGCGCCTGCCCGACGTCCAGGGCCGGGTCAAGGTCAAGGTCCGGCTGCGGCCCACGGCCAAGAAGTAGCGCTCAACGGGGGGCGCCCCAAACAGAGGGGAAGGCAATGACTCTCAACGTCAAGGAACGCCGGAACAAGACGGGCACCGTGCTCGTCGCCACCGGCGAGATCAACAGCGAGACGTCCGGCACGCTGCTCCAGTCCCTGCTGCCGCTGGTCCGCGAGGGCAAGCCGCTGCGGATCGACCTCACGGCGGTGACCTACGTCTCCAGCGCGGGCCTGCGCACCCTGCTCGTCGTCTACCGCGAGGCCCAGCACGCCGGCGTGGCCGTCACCCTCTACGGGGTGAGCGAGGAGGTCCGGTTCGTCATGTCGGCGACCGGATTCCTCGACTTCTTCGAGACCGGCGAGGCCGTCGCGGCCGCCGCCAAGGCCAGGGCCGCGCGATGAGCGAGACCCGGTCCGAGCAGGTCCTGCGCGTCGACGCGTACCCGACCCACGAGGTGGGCGGGTACCGCGTCCGCGCGGGCAAACCGTTCCCCTTCGGGGCCAACGTGGTGCCCGGCGGGGTCAGCTTCTCCGTCTTCTCCGACCAGGCCACCTCCATGACCCTGGTCATCTACAAGCGCGGAGAGCCCGAGCCGATGGCCGAACTGGAGTTCCCCGAGGAATTCCGCACCGGCAGCGTGTTCGCCATGACCGTCTTCGGCCTCGACCACGAGAACATCGAGTACGGGTACCGGGCCGACGGCCCCTACGACCCGGTCACCGGCCACCGCTTCGACGCCCGCCAGGTCCTCTCCGACCCCTACGCCCGGCTGATCGCCGGCCGCGACGTGTGGGGCGTGGAGCCGGACTACAGCCGCGGCTACCAGTACCGCTCCCGCGTCTGCCTCCAGGACTTCGACTGGGCCGACGACACCCCGCTGGGCATCCCCGCCGAGGACCTCGTCGTCTACGAGGCCCACGTGCGCGGCTTCACCCGGCACCCCAACTCGGGCGTCACCGCGCCCGGCACGTTCGCCGGGCTGCGCGAGAAGATCCCGTACCTCAAGGAGCTCGGGGTCAACTGCATCGAACTGCTGCCCGTGTTCGAGTTCGACGAGAGCGACAACCCCCGCTCCAACCCGGAGACGGGCGAGAAGCTCTTCGACTACTGGGGCTACAACACCGTCTCCTTCTTCGCCCCCAAGGCCGGCTACGCGGCCACCGGACGCTACGGGATGCAGGGCGACGAGTTCCGCACCCTGATCAAGGACCTGCACGCCGCAGGCATCGAGGTCATCCTCGACGTCGTCTTCAACCACACCGCCGAGGGCAACGAGCAGGGGCCGACGATCTCCTTCAAGGGGCTCGACAACGCCACCTACTACATGCTCACGCCCGAGGGGTACTACTTCAACTTCAGCGGCACCGGGAACACGGTCAACTGCAACCACCCCGTCGTGCGCAACTTCGTCCTCGACTGCCTGCGCCACTGGGTCGCCGACTACCACATCGACGGGTTCCGCTTCGACCTGGCCGCCATCCTCGGCCGGTCCCTGGACGGCACCCCGCTGCCCAACCCGCCGCTCCTGGAACTGCTCGCCTACGACCCGGTCCTGCGCCACACCAAGCTCATCGCCGAGGCCTGGGACGCCGGCGGCCTCTACGAGGTCGGCAACTTCCCGGCGTACGGCCGCTGGGCGGAATGGAACGGCAAGTACCGCGACACCGTGCGCCGCTTCCTCAAGGGCGACCCCGGAGTCACCGGCGAACTGGCCACCCGCATCGCCGGCTCGCCCGACCTCTACTCCAGCCGCGGCACCGCCGCCTCGGTCAACTTCCTGACCGCGCACGACGGCTTCTCCCTCGCCGACCTGGTCTCCTACAACGACAAGCACAACGAGGCCAACGGCGAGGGCAACAACGACGGCGCCAACGACAACAACAGCTGGAACTGCGGCGCCGAGGGCCCCACCGACGACCCGGCGGTCAACGCCCTGCGCACCCGGCAGATGAAGAACGCCCTCGCCATCCTCCTCACCAGCCAGGGCATCCCGATGCTGCTCTCCGGCGACGAGGTCGGCAGGACCCAGCAGGGCAACAACAACACCTACTGCCAGGACAACGAACTGTCCTGGTTCGACTGGGACCAGGTCGACGACAACGCCGAACTGCTCCGCTTCACCCGCGAGATGATCGCCTTCCGGGGGCGCCACCGCGAGCTGCGCTCCACCTCCCACCCCACCGGCCGGGTCCGCGAGCACCTCGGCCTGCCGGACATCAGCTGGCACGGGGAGCGGGCCTGGCAGCCCGACTGGTCGGCGGACAGCAGGCTGGTGGCCGTCGCCCGCTGCGGCGCCGGCGACGACGACGTGGTCTACGTGGCCATGAACGCGCACTGGGAGTCCCACGACCTGGAACTGCCCGCGCTGCCCGGCGGCCGCAGCTGGCACCTGTTCGCCGACACCGGGGCCGAGGCACCGCACGACATCCGCACCCCGGGGACCGAGCCGGAGCTGGACAACGCCGGCAAGTACCTGATCGGCCCGCGGTCGGTGGTCATCCTCGTGGGCCGCACGAACGACCCCGAAGCATTCGACACGCCCTGACCGAAGGAGACCTGACATGCCGCTTTCCGTGTCCCTGAGCATCGAGGGCGACACCACCGTGATCGACCTGTCGGGCGAGCTGGACGCCAACACCGCGCCGGACTTCCACCGGACCATCGAGAAGGCCGCCGGACACGGCACCACCATCGTCGAGATCAGGATGGCCGGCGTCGGCTACATGGCCAGCGCCGGACTGCGCTCCCTGGTCTTCGCCCAGCAGAAGATCGCGGACCACGTCACCATCAAGGTGGTCGGTGCCATCGAGCCCGTCTCCCGGACCATCCGGACGGCCGGCCTCGACCGCAGCATCGTCCTCTCCGATGAGTGACGACCGTGAGTGACATGGTCGAGCTGGCGAGGACGCCCTCCGTCCTGGAGGTGCCCGCGACGGTGCAGGCACTGGGCGACATCGCCGTGTTCGTCCTGGGGCTGGCCGGACGGGCGGGGCTCGGCAAACGGGCCGCCTACCGGCTCCGGCTGGCCGTGGACGAACTGGCCACGAACATCGTGATGCACGGGTACCGGGGCGGCGACGGACGGATCACCGTCCGCGGCCGCTCCGGCCCGGGCGGGGTGCAGGTCACCATCGAGGACTCGGCCCCCGCCTTCGACCCCGTCGCGGGCCGCCTGCCGCCCTGCCCCGGGGTCCCCCCGCAGGACCGGCGGATCGGCGGCCTCGGCATCCACCTCGCCCTGACCAGCGTGGACGAGTTCGTCTACGTGCGCAGGGACGGCCGCAACATCAGCACGCTGACTGTGAAGGCTGAGGGGACGGACCCATGCCCTCCACGACCGTGATCATCCTCGACGCGGATCCGGCACCGCCGCGCGAACTGCTCGACGCCCTGCGGACGATGGACGCCTCCCTCGTCACCCGCACGCTGACGGAGCTGCGCGAAGGCCCGCTGGAGCTGCTGCCCGTCGCGGACGTGCTGCTCGCCCCGGCCGAGTCCGACGGGGAAGCCGTACGGATGGCCGTACGCCGGCTGCGCCGCTGGGCCGGGGCCCCCATCGTGGTCGTCTGGACCGTGACGGAGTTCTCCTCCCTGGAGGAGCACGTCCGGATCGGGCACGACTACCTCGTGCCGCCCTTCCTCCCCGCCCTCGTCGGGGCCCGGCTGCACAGCTGCTCGGAGCGCGCCGGACTCGGCCGCACCCTGCGCGAGGCCGACGCCCGCGCCGAGCTCATGGGCTACGAGAAGGAACTGGAGATCGGCCGCGAGATCCAGGCGGGCTTCCTGCCCGAGTCGCTGCCGGTCCCCGACGGCTGGGAGATCGACGTGCGCTTCCGGCCCGCCCGGCAGGTCGCCGGGGACTTCTACGACGTCTTCGAGATCTCCCGCGGCCGCCGGCTGGCCTTCGTCGTCGCCGACGTCTGCGACAAGGGGGTCGGCGCCGCGCTGTTCATGGCGCTCATCCGCTCCCTGCTCCGCCACACCGCACAGAACAGCGGACTCCAGCACCTGGTCGCCGCCGGCCGGGCCGGCGGCAGCCGGCGGATCCCGGTCGTCGGCGCCACCCCCCTGCTGAACGCGGTCACCGCCACCAACGGCTACCTCACCAGCAACCACCTGCGGCAGGGCTACTTCGCCACCCTGTTCTTCGGGGTGCTGGACCCGCTCACCGGCAGCGTCGTCTACATCAACGGCGGCCACAACCCGCCCCTGCTGCGGCCCGCGGACGGCAGCGCACCCGCCGCCCTGGACATCACCGGACCGGCCGTCGGGGTCCTGCCCGACTGCGTCTACACCCTCGGCTACGCCCAGCTGGACCCGGGCGACACCCTCTTCGTGTTCACCGACGGAGTGCCCGAGGCCCGCTGCCCGAACGGCAGCTTCCTCGGCGACGAACGGATGCTGGAACTGCTCGCCGGACCCCTGGTGAGCGGCAAGGACCTGGTCGACCGGATGGACCTGGCGGTACGCGAGCACACCGGCACCGCCGAGCAGCACGACGACGTCACCATGCTCGCCCTGCACCGGCCGCGTACGGCGCGGGGGCCGTACGCGGACGGCACCGGACACCGGGTGGTGGCCTAGATGGCCCGCACCATCGTGGTGCACTCGCACCGCGGCGGGACGGGCAAGTCCTCGGTCCTGGCCAACCTCGCGCTGCTCATCGCGGCCGGGGGACGCCGGGTGGGGGTGGTGGACACCGACATCCAGTCACCCACCCTGGACCTGCTGTTCCGGCTCGGCCCCGGACCCTCCCTGGCCGACTACCTGCTCGGCCGCTGCGAGATCGAGGCCGCCGCCCAGCCGGCCGGCGTGCCCGGGCTGTACGTCGTACCGGCCCGGACCGGGACGGCGGCCCTGCGGGAGCTCATGGCCGGCGGCTACGACGTGGGCCTGCTGCCGGAGGGCTTCGACCGGCTGGCCGAGCACTACGCGCTGGACGTGCTGCTGCTCGACACCCACGCCGGGCTCAACAACGAGTCGGTGACCGCGATGGCGAGCGCCGACGTACTGATGATCATGGCCCGCGCCGACCGGATCGACCTCTCCGGGGTCGAGGAGACCATCGCCCTCGCCGGGCGCCTGGCCTGCCGGCGGACCCTGGTGCTGAGCATGGCGCCCGCGGGCATCGACCGGGACTCCGCCCGGCGGCGCTCGGAGGAGGTCTACGGCGCACCCGTGGCCGGAATCCTTCCCTACTCGCCGGAAATGGCCTCCCTGTACGGGGAGCGCATATTTGCAGAAGCCCATCCCGACCACCCCCTGGTCGGTGAATTCCGCACCATCATCTCGGCGTTGGACGCACGTGACGAAGTATCGCGGGCCTGACGTCACCCCCTTACGCCCCCTGCGGGGGGCGTGTTGAATCGGCAGCGAATCCAGAACAAGGAGAGAATCATGAAGATTCTCGTCGTCATGACGGCCAAGGCGACCCTGCACCTGCTGGACGGCGAACAGCATCCCTCGGGATTCTGGGCAGAGGAATTCGTCGTTCCCTTTTCGCTCTTCAAGGCGGCCGGCCACGACGTGGACGTGGCGACGATCGCGGGCCGCGCCCCCACGGTCGACCTGACGAGCATCGACCCCCAGTTCCTGCAGTGGGTCCGCCCCCAGGGTTCCCCCGACGAGGACGCGGCCAACGCCGCCGAGTACGTCCGGGTCATCGAGAACACGCCCCAGCTGCGGGCCCCCCTGGCCCTGGAGTCCCTCACCGAGAAGGACATCGCCGACTACGACGGCGTCTACGTCAGCGGCGGCCACGGCGCCATCGGCGACCTGCCCAAGTCCGACGAACTCGCCCAGATCCTGCGCTGGGTCATCGCCCAGGACAAGCCCCTCGCCACCGTCTGCCACGGCCACACCTCGCTGCTCGCCCTGCGCGACGGCGAAGGCCGCTGGCCGTTCGAGGGCTACCGGATGACGGCCTTCTCGCACGACGAGGAACTGGTCACCAACATGGCCGGCCGGCTCCCGCTGATCCTCGAGGTCGAGCTCACCCGGCTCGGCGCCCGCTACGAGAAGGCGGACGCGATCTGGGACTCGCACGTGGTCGTCGACCGCAGGCTGACGACCGGCCAGAACCCGTACTCCTCCAAGGCCCTCGCGGAGACGTTCCTGAGCCAGCTCGCGAAGGGCTGAGGGGACAGCCCCCTCCCCGCCCCGCATCCGACACCGGAAGGCAGCCATGACCAAGCGTGAGCTGAGCGGCCCGCCCCTCGCCAACCCCGGGAAACTGTTCATCGGCGGCACATGGGTCCCGGCCCTGGACGGCCGGACCGAGCCGGACATCAGCCCCGTGGACGGACAGGAGATCGTGCCGGTCGCCCAGGCCGCCGCGGCCGACGCGGACGCGGCCGTGGCCGCCGCCCGCACGGCGTACGAAGAAGGTCCGTGGAGCAGACTGTCCGCCCAGGAGCGGGCGCTGCGGCTGAACCGGGTCGGCGAGCTCATCGAGCGCGACCTGGAGGAGATCGCCCTGCTGGAGACCGTGGACATGGGCAAGCCGTTCGCCTTCTCCAGCACGGTCGACGCCCCCATGGCCGCCCAGCTCATGCACTACTACGCGGGGGCCGTGACCCGCGTCGACGGCTCCTCGCGCGCCCCCGCCGGCGGGCAGCTCGCCTACACCCTGCGCGAACCGCTCGGCGTGGTCTGCGCGATCACCCCGTTCAACTTCCCGCTGCTGCTGTCGATGACGAAGATCGCACCGGCACTGGCGGCGGGCAACACGGTCGTCCACAAGCCCTCCCCGGCCACCCCGCTCACCGCACTGAAGATCGCCGAACTCTTCCAGGAGGCGGAGATCCCCGACGGCGTGCTGAACGTGGTCACCGGCCCCGGCGTGGAACTGGGCGAGACGCTCACCGGCCACCCCGGCATCGACAAGATCGCCTTCACCGGCTCCACCGTGGTCGGCCAGTCGATCATCCGCAAGGCGGCCGGCACCCTGAAGAAGGTGACGATGGAACTCGGCGGCAAGTCCGCCAACATCGTCTTCGCCGACGCCGACCTCGACGCCGCCGAGGAACTCGCCTTCTTCGGCATCTACTACAACAAGGGCGAGATCTGCACCGCCGGATCCCGGCTGCTGCTCCAGCGCCCCATCCACGACGAGCTGGTCGAACGGCTCGTGCGCCGGGCCGCCGCCCTCAAGCCCGGCGACCCGCGCGACCCGGCCACCCTCTTCGGCCCCCTCGCCCACCGCGCCCAGTTCGACAAGGTCAGCTCCTACATCGAGGTCGGCGAGAAGGAGGGCGCGGTCCTGCGGACCGGCGGCACCGGATGGACCCCCGAAGGCGCCTCCGCCGAGGGCCTGTACTTCCTGCCGACCGTCTTCACCGGCGTCGACAACGGGATGCGCATCGCCCAGGAGGAGATCTTCGGACCGGTCCTGTCGATCATCCCCTTCGACACGGAGGAGGACGCCGTCCGCATCGCCAACGACAGCGCCTACGGCCTCGCCGCCGGCGTCCACACCAAGGACCTGCGCCGCGCCCACCGCGTCGCCTCGCAGATCAAGGCCGGCACGGTCTGGGTCAATTGCTACAACCAGTACGACCCCGCGGTGCCCTACGGCGGCTACAAGGCCTCCGGATTCGGGCGGGAGTGCGGACCCGAATCCCTGGAGAGCTACACCCAGACCAAGTCGGTGTGGATCGGCATGGACTGAGAAGACCGGACCGGACCCGACCACCCCCTTCCCGAGGAGCGTCAATGCGGACAGGCATCATCGGCACCGGGCGGATCGGCACGGTCCTCGCGAGGATCCTCGTGGCGGCGGGCCACGACGTGGTCCTCGCCAACGCCCGGGGCCCGCAGACCCTCGGCCCGCTCGTGGCCGAACTCGGAGCGGCGGCCTCGGCGGCGCATCCCGCCGAGGCCGCCGCCCGGGCCGAACTCCTGGTGCTGATGGTGCCCTTCGAACGCGTCCGCGGACTGCTCCCGCCGCGCGTCGTGCAGGACAAGGTGCTGGTGGACGCGACGAACGCGTTCGGCGGCCCCGGCGCGCCCGCCGACCTCGGCGGGCGCGGCTCCAGCGACCTCGTCGCCGAGTGGTACCCGGACGCCCAGGTCGTGAAATCACTGAACACCATGCACTTCGAAACCCTCGCCGTCGCGGGAACCGCACCCGGAGAGCGCCTGGCGCATTTCACCGCGGGCGACGAAGCGAAAGCGAAGGAAATCGTCGCGGGAATCATCACGGATCTCGGATTCGCCCCCGTCGACACCGGCCCGCTGCACTCCGGGGGAATTCTCCAGCAGCCCGGCGGGCCCCTCTTCAACCGGCCGCTCACGGAAGCGCAGGCGCTGGCATGGATATCACACTGAACGTGAACGGAAGACCCGAGCAGTTCTCGGCACAGCCGAACGAACTGCTCGTCGAACGGCTCCGTGACGGCCTCGGCCTGACCGGCACCAAGGTCGGCTGCGACACCGGCCAGTGCGGCTCCTGCGTCGTCCGCCTCGACGGCCGGTCCGTCAAGAGCTGCCTGGTCCTGACCGCCTCCGCCGCCGGCGGCGACATCGCCACCATCGAAGGCGTCACCACCCGGGGCGGGGAACTGTCCGGCCTCCAGGAGGCCCTGCGCCAGGAGCACGGCACCCAGTGCGGCTTCTGCACCCCGGGCATGGTGATGGCCCTCGGCGAGCTCGTCGACGCCACCGCCGACGGCCCGGCCCCCACCGAGCCGGAGATCCGCGAGTGGCTCACCGGCAACCTGTGCCGCTGCACCGGCTACCACAGCGTCGTACGGGGGGTGCAGCGCGCCTGCGCCGCCACCCGCACCGAGGTGCCCGCCGGCTCCGCCGCATCCACCGCAGCCGCACCGGAGGTGTGAGGGACATGACCACAGTGACGGGGGAGGCCCCGGTCGGCCGGGGCGGAGTGCTCGGACAGCCGCTGGACAGCCGCGAGGACCCGCAACTGCTGCGCGGCGAGGCCACGTACGTGGCGGACATCGACCTGCCGGGCACCGCGCACATGGCCATCCTGGGCAGCCCGGTGGCCCACGCGAGGATCCTGTCCATCGAGACCAAGGCGGCCGAGCAGCTGCCCGGCGTGCTGAAGGTGGCCACCGCGGCCGACTTCGCCGACGTCATGCCGCTGCCCTGCATCTGGATCCCCGGCGGGGTCGAGAGCCACTTCCCGCCGCACCCCTACGGACTCCCGGGCGCCCGCCCGGTGCTGACCGGCGACACCGTCCGCCACGTCGGCGACCCCATCGCCGTGGTCGTCGCCGAGACCCCCCGGCAGGCCGCCGCCGCGCTGGCCGCCATCGCCGTCGAGTACGAGCCGCTGCCCGTCGTCACCCGCGCCGACGAGGCCCTCGCCGACGGCGCGCCGCAGCTCCACGAAGCCGTCCCGGGCAACCTCAACGCGTACTGGACCTGCGGCGACAAGGACCGCACCGACGCGGCCATCGCCGCCGCCGAGGTCACCGTCGAACTCGACCTGGTCAACCAGCGCACCATCAACAGCCCCATCGAGCCGCGCGGCGCGGTCGGCGACTACAACCCGGCCACCGGCGATTACACCCTCTACGCCTCCACCCAGGGCCCGCACAACCACCGCTTCCTGCTCGCCGCGCTGGTCCTCGGCATCCCCTTCAACAAGCTCCGGGTGATCGCCCCGACCGTCGGCGGCAGCTTCGGCACCAAGGGGTACCTGTACCCCGACATGCCCCTGGTCCTGCTGCTGTCCAAGGCGCTCGGCCGGCCCGTCAAATGGGTGGACACCCGCACCGGGCTGATGAACTCCACCGTCCAGGGCCGCGACCACCGCCAGCACGTCACCCTCGCCGGCACCCGCGACGGCCGCATCACCGCCGTGCGCTGCACCAGCTACGCCAACCTCGGCGCGTACCCCTCGACGATCGGCCCCGGCGTCGCCACCGCCCTGATGGGCCGCTCCATCAGCGGCATGTACGACATCGACGCCGCCTTCTGCGAGGTGTACGCCGCCTTCACCAACACCGTGTCCCTCGGCGCCCAGCGGGGCAGCGGGCGCGCCGAGGCCGCCTTCCTCATGGAGCGGCTCGTCGACCGGTACGCCGGCGAGATCGGCATGGACCCGGCGGCGGTGCGGCGCAAGAACCTGGTGCCGAAGGAGAAGTTCCCGTACGACAACGGCCTCGGCTGGACCTACGACTCCGGGAACTACCAGCTGAACTTCGACCGGGCCATCGAGATGTCCGGCTACGCCGACATGCCCGCCCGCAAGGCCGAGGCCCGCACCCGCGGCAAGCGCCTCGGCGTCGGCATCGCCACCTACGTCGCGATCTGCGGCGTCGGCCCCTCCACCCGGATGTCGCAGGAGGGCATGCTCGGCGGGACCTGGGAGAGCGCCAACATCCGCGTCCACCCCACCGGCGAGGTGACCGTCACCGTCGGCTCCGCCTCCACCGGCCAGAGCCACGGGACGGTCTTCGCCCAGGTCGCCGCCGACGAGCTCGGCATCGACCCCGAGACCGTCCAGGTCCACGAGGGCGACACGCAGAAGGCCCCCTACGGACAGGGCACCTACGGCTCACGCTCCTACAGCATGGCGGCGCCCGCCGTGGCCCTCACCGCCCGCAAGCTCAAGGCCAAACTGGTCCGGGCCGGCGCCGTCTTCCTCGGCGTGCCCGAGGACAAGGTCGTCTACGAGGGCGGCGCGATCCACGAAGAGGGCAACCCGGAGAACACCAAGACCTTCGCCGAACTGGCCATGGCCATGTGGTACGGCTGGGGACTGCCGCCCGAGATCGAGCCCGCCCTGGACGAGACCACCCACTTCGACCCGCCGGACTTCAACTACCCCTTCGGCACGCACGTCGCCGTCGTCGAGATCGACGAACTGACCGGCGAGACCGAGGTGGTCGCCTACACGGCCGTCGACGACGCCGGGAACATCGGCAACCCGAAGATCGTCCAGGGGCAGATCGAGGGCAGCATCGTGCACGGCCTGGGCCAGGCCCTGATGGAAGCCGCCGAATACGACGAGAACGGCCTGCTGATCAGCGCCGACCTCGGCCACTACGCCCTGCCGCGCGCGGCCGACGCGCCGTTCTTCTCGCTCGACAAGACCGTCACGCCCAGCCCGCACAACCCGCTCGGCGCCAAGGGAGCGGGCGAGATCGCCACCGTCCCGCCCGCCGCCGCCGTCGTCAACGCCGTCGTCGACGCCCTCGCGGACCTGGGCGTCCGGCACATCGACATGCCGCTCACCCCCGAGAAGGTCTGGCGCCGCCTGAGAGGGGAATCCCAGTGATCCTCACCGAGTTCGACTACGCCCGTCCCGCCGGCCTCGACGAGGCCCTGGCCCTGCTGTCCGGGACCGGCGGCGCCCGGATCCTGGCCGGCGGCCAGAGCCTGCTGCCCGACCTGCGCACGGGAGCCGACGGCGCCCGCCTGCTCGTCGACATCCGGCAGCTGGCCGAGCTGCGCGGCACCGGCCGCACCCCCGACGGCCGGCACCTGCGCATCGGGGCCCTCACCACGCTCGCCGACCTCGCCGCCGACCCGCTGGTCCTCGCCGAGGCACCGGAACTGGCCGCCGCGGCCCGCTCCAACGGCGACCCGCAGGTCCGCAACCTCGGCACCGTCGGCGGCAACCTGGCGGCCACCGGACGCGCCACCGACCTGCCGGTCGCCGCCATCGCCGCCGACGCCGTCGTCGAACTGGCCGGCCCGGGCGGGCGCACCACCCTCCCGGCCGAGGAGTTCGCCGCCGGCGCCGCACCCGCCGACCAGGTCCTCACCGCCCTGCTCGTGCCCGCCGCCGGCCCGGCCGCCGCCTTCGAGAAGTCCGCCGACCGCGCCACCCGCTACCCGGTCTGCGCCACCGCCGTACGCATCACCCCCGGCGGGCCGCGCATCGCCGTCACCGGAGCCACCCCCCGGCCCCTGCGCCTGCGCGGGGTCGAGGACCGGCTGCGCGGGGGCCCGTACGGCACCGAAGCCGTACTCGCCGCCTTCCGCGCCGAACCCCGGGAGCTGTTCGTCCCCGGACGCGGCACCTCGGCCGAATACCTCGGCCACCTCGCGGGAGTCCTCACCGCCCGAGCGCTGCAGAGGGCCGAGCGGGCCCTCGTCTGACCGACCGACACAGGGCCCGCCCGGGCCCCTCACGGGGGAGTTGAGTGAAGCAGTGGCCGAACCGTCCACACCGACCACGGGGCTGACCGTGCCCCCAGCCGCCCGCGCGGCCGGCGCGCCCAGAGGCTCCGGCTTCTGGGTGGTCGGCGCCGTCCTCGTCCTGCTGATGCTCTCCTCCTCCGTGCCCTCCGCCCTCTACGTGCTCTACCAGCAGCAGTGGGGCCTGTCCTCCGGCACGATCACGGTGGTCTTCGCCCTGTACGCGGTCACCGTGCTGGCCGGGCTCCTGCTCTTCGGCTCCCTCTCCGACACCCTGGGCCGGCGCCCGGTCCTGGGCGCCGGACTGGTCCTGGCGATCGTCTCCATGGGCCTCTTCGCCGGGGCGCAGGGGCTCGGGCTGCTCCTCGCCGCCCGCGCCGTGCAGGGGCTCGCCGTGGGCCTCGCCACCGGCGCGATGGGCGCTGCCCTGCTGGAGCTCAGCCCCGCGGCACGGCCCGCCCTCGGAGCCCAGGTCAACAGCGCCGGCCCGACCGTGGGCATCGGCCTCGGCGGGATCGGCGCCGGACTGCTCGTCCAGTACGCGCCCGCCCCGACCGCGCTCAGCTACCTGCTGCTCATCGGGGCCTTCGCGGTGACGCTGGTGGGGGTCCTGCGCATGCGAGAGAGCGCTCCCGGCGCGGGCGGCCGGCTGCGGGTGGTCCCGCACCGGATCCACGTACCGGCGGGCGCCCGGGGCCGCTTCCTGGTCCTCGTCCTGACCATCGTGGCCGTCTGGTCCGTGGGCGGCTTCTACCTCTCCCTCGGCCCGCACCTGGCCCTGTCCCTGCTCAAGTCCACGAACTACCTCGTCGGCGGGGCCACGGTCGCGCTGCTCGCCGGCGCCGCCACCGTCGCCCAGCTGATGCTCGGCCGCACCGCGGCGCTGCGCACCGCCGTGTTCGGGCTGCTGGGCCTGCTGGCCGGTCTCGGGCTGGTGCTGCTGGCGCTGGGCCTGGGCTCGGCCCCCGTGTTCCTGGTGGCCACGGCCGTCCTCGGCAGCGGCTGGGGAGCCGCCTTCCTGGGCTCCTTCCGGGCGCTGAGCGCCCTGGCCGAACCGGCCCACCGCGGTGAACTGACCGCCGCCGTATACGTCTTCGCGTACCTGGCGATGAGCGTGCCGGCCGTACTCGCCGGGATGCTGACCAACATCCACGGGCTGCACCGCACCTCGGTCGGCTTCATGGCCGCCGTCGCCGCGGTGTGCGCGGTGGCCCTGCTGGCCACCGTGCGGCTGGCCGCCCGTACCAAGGCAGAGGGGAGCACCGCATGAGCACACCGGACGTGGGCACACCGGAGCTGCGCTCCGCCCTGCGCGGGCTGGAGGTCTTCGGGGGGATCACCGAGGAGCAGCTGGACTGGCTGGTCTCGGTGTCCCGGCCGCAGGTCCTCTCCGACGGGGAGGTGCTCTTCCGCGACGGCGAGGAGGCCACCTGCTTCCACGTGCTGCTCTCGGGCGGGCTCGTCGTGACCAAGGTCGTCGACGGCCGGGAGGAGGTCCTCACCCGGCACTCCACCGAGGAGGAGAGCGCCGCGGCCGAGGACCACGACGGCAAGCCCCCGGCCGCCCACCGGTTCACCGGCGAACTGCCGCTGCTCACGGACGGCGCGTACGTGGCCACCGCCGCCGCGAGCGGGCCGGCGACCACGGTCGTGGCGTACCCCAAGGCGGTCTTCTTCGAGATGCTCACGCGCTGCCACGGGGTGGCCGCGGTCCTGATCCCCGTCCTGGCGTGGCGCATCAAGTCCTCCGAGGTGCAGGCCCGCAAGCGGGCCACCGTGGAGGCGCTCGGCACGCTGGCCGCCGGTCTGGCGCACGAGCTGAACAACCCGGCGGCCGCCGTGGCCCGGGCCGCGCAGGAACTGGCCCCCGCCCTGGACCGGCTCACCCGGACCGCCCAGGACTGGGGCGCGGCCGCCACGCCCGCCGAGCGCGCCGTCCTCGACCGGCTCACGGGGCAACTGGACACGCTGCCGCCGCCGGTCACCACCGACCCGCTGGCCCAGGCCGACGCCGAGGAGGAGATCGCCGACTGGGCCGAAGGGGCCGGCGCCGAACGCTGCGGCCTGCTCGGCTCGGGCGTCTCCGACCTCGGACTGGAACTGGGCTGGCTCCGGGACCGGACGGAGGACATCGGCAAGGAGTCCCTCGCCCGTGCCCTCGACCACCTGGCGGCGCTGTTGGAGGTCCGGTCGCTCGCCGCCGAGCTGCGCGCCGCGGGTCCGAGGATCTCCCAACTCGTCTCCGCCACCCGGGATTACGCCAATCTCGACCGGGCGCCCGAGCAGCGCTTCCCGGTGACCGAGGGACTGGAGAACACGCTGGTCGTGCTGCGTGCCAAGCTCGACGGCATCAGCATCGTGCGTGCGTACGAGCCGGACCTGCCCGAACTGACGGGCTATCCGAGCGAGTTGAACCAGGTGTGGACCAACCTGGTCGACAACGCCGTCGAGGCGATGGAGGGCGCCGGCGTGCTGACGCTGAGCGCCCGGTCCGAGGGCGACTGCATGGTCGTGGAGGTCGCCGACACCGGCCGGGGCATCCCCGCGGATTCCCTGCCGCGGATCTTCGAACCCTTCTACACGACCAAGGACGTGGGCAAGGGCACGGGCCTGGGGCTGCACCTCAGCTACCGCATCGTGACCCAGCGCCACCGCGGCTCGCTCACCGCCCGCTCGCGCCCCGGCGAGACCCGGATGGTCGTGCGGCTGCCCTTCGCGGGCAGCGCCCAGTCCTGCGTCCCACCTGCGCCAACACCCGATACCGCACTGGAAACCGCACCAGCCGAGGGCACCACTCCCCGTTGAAACGGAGTCGACATGGCCAAGTACGACATCTCCAAACTCCACCCGGTGTTCGTCCGCCAGATGGAGGCGCTGGCGGCCCTGGACATCGAGGCGGTGATGAAGAACTACACCGACGACGCGGTGCTGCTGCGGTTCGAGGGCGTCTCGGAGGGCATCGAAGCGGTTCGCGAGACGTTCACCGGCTATCTCACGGTGAAGCCCACGCTGGTGGAACTCCAGGAGTACATCGAGACCGAGGACACCATCTTCTACCGGGCGATCATGAACCTGAACGGCGAACCGGAGCACGCGTTCGGGACACTCGTGGTCCGCGATGGCCGAATCTGGCGCCAGACGGCCGGCTTCGGCGGCTGAGACCGGAAATCTGGGTAGCGTGTGCGGGGAGAGCGGGTGAACGCGCTCTCCCCGTATGCGCGGACCACGGTGCGCACGTCGGGAAATGGCAAAGGGGAGGTCATGGAAAATGAAACCGGGCGGGTCGAGGCATTCAGTGATGGTGTATTCGCCATCATCATTACGATCCTCGTCCTGGAATTAAAGGTTCCGGAAGAAACCGGGTCGGCCTTCTGGCACGGAGTCCGCGAGCAATGGCCCCATTACGCCGCCTATGTGGTGAGCTTCCTCATCATCGGCGTGATGTGGGTGAACCACCACACCATCTTCAGTCACCTCAAGCGGGTCGACCGCCCGCTGTTGTTCCTGAACCTGATGGTGCTGATGGTGGTCTCGGTGATCCCGTACACCACCAACGTGCTCGCCGAGCACCTCACCGAGGGCGGCGACGCCAACCCGGCCGCGGTCCTCTACAGCCTCGTCACCGTGGCCTACGCCTTGGCGTTCCTGCTGTTCTGGTGGTACGTGACCCGGGTCGGGCACCTCTTCCACGAACAGGTGGACAAGGACGGGGCGCGGGCCACCAGGGTGCGTTTCGGGCTCGGCGCCATCGCCTACCCCTGCACGGTCCTCCTGGCCTTCTTCTCCGCACCGCTCACGCTTGTCGCACACTTCCTGATCGCGATCTACTATGCGGCGAACCAGATCCCCATCCCCCTCGTGGTAGAGGAAGAGCGGCTCGAATCTGCCAGCGACCTCAGGAAGTAGCCGCAGGGGCCTACGGCCGTTCTCCGCGGTGAAGTAGGGTATTGGATCTAGGTGGTCGCGGGGGAGGCCCGGATGGCTCGCGCAGTCCTGCCGGAGGATTCCGTCGAGGAAGTCTCCGAATTGATCGATGTCATGATCTCTCTTCTCTTTGAGTCCTTACCCCGGCGGGACCAGCGAAACTGGGCCCGCGTTTATCTGAACGGCCTCGTGCGGACCAACGGGAAGAAAACAATCCGTAACATCGCCGGAACCGGAGCGAGTTCCGTCGAGCAGAGCCTGCAGCAGTTCATCAGCAAGTCCCCCTGGGACTGGACGCCCGTACGGCGCTCCCTCGCCCAGCACCTCGAACGCACCGCCCAGCGCCCCCTGGCCTGGGTGCTCCAGCCCATGGTCATCGAGAAGGCCGGGGACCGCTCGGTCGGCGTCGGCCGGCAGTTCGTACCCCAGCTCGGCCGCACCGCCAACTGCCAGCAGGCCAGCGGGATCTGGCTCGCCTCCAGCGAAGCCAGCTTCCCCGTCGAATGGACCCTCACCCTCCCCGGTCCCTGGACCAGCGAACTCATGCGCCGCCGACGGGCCGGCATCCCGGACACCGCCCGCTCCCTCACCCCCGCCCAGGACGCCGTACACGCCGTCCAGCGGATGGCCGCCACCTGGCAACTCCAGCGCCGGCCCGTGGTGATGGAGGTCGCCAACTGCGACCTGCCCCAGAGCATCGACTCGTTCGCCCTCCAGGACATCCCCTTCGTCTTCAAGGTCGACGGCTCGCTGCCCGTCTCCTTCGGCGGTGCGGGCCGCCACAAACCCGGCCCGCACACCGCGCCCGCCCGCGAACTCATCGACTCCCTGCGCTCCCAGCGCCGCGTCGTCGAATGGACCCGGCACGGCCGCACCGAAGGAGCGGTGACCCTGCTGACCTCGGCCCCGATCTTCGCGACCCCCTGCGAGGACCGCCCCGCGCCCGTCTCGCCCACCCCGCTGCTGCTGGTCGGGGCCTGGACCGAAACGGCCCTGCTCCCGTCCGAGTTCTGGATCACCAACATCGGGGACCGGCCGCTCGCCCAGCTCTTCCTGCTCGCCAAACTCACCGACCGGGTCTCCCTGGACTTCGCCGAGACCTGCGAACCGGTGGGCATCCGCGACTTCGAAGGACGCTCCTTCCGCGGCTGGCACCACCACGCCACCCTGGCCAGCGTCGCCCACGCCGCGAAACTGCTCGGCGCGCGCCCGCACCCCCGCGACCGGTACCCCGGCCCCGCGCGCCCCGCCGCCCTCACCCGGCCGGCCACCGCCCTGCCGGCCACATCCCTGCCCCGGCCCGCCGCAGCCCGCCCGGCCACCCCGGCCGTGCTGCCGCCCCACCCGCACGTGCCCGGACAGACCCCTCGCCGCGAATACATCCGCTGATGCTCGACATCGCCGAGGAGCTACGCGCGTGGTGCGCCGCGCGCCGGGAATTCGCACTGGCCACCGTGGTCGCCGTCAGCGGCAGCGCGCCGCGCGGCCCCGGCGCCTCGCTCGCCGTCGACGACCGGGGCACCGCCCTCGGCTCCATCTCCGGGGGCTGCGTGGAATCCGCCGTCCACGAGCTCTGCCTCGACGCGCTCGCCTCCGGCGAAGGCGGCCTGCACCGCTTCGGCTACAGCGACGACGACGCCTTCGCCGTCGGCCTGACCTGCGGCGGAGTCCTCGACGTCCTGGTCACCCCGGTGCGCGGCCGCGACCCGGTCCGCCCCGTGCTCGGCTCCGTCCTCGACGCCGCCGCGGACGGCACCCGGGCCGCGCTCGCCCGGGTGGTGTCCGGCCCGCCGCGCCAGCTCGGCCGGGCGCTCGCCGTCCGCGCCGACGGCTCCTACGAGGGCGGGCTCGCCGGCGGCACCGCCCTGGACCGGGCCGCCGCCGGCCGGGCCCGCGCCCTGCTCCTGGCCGGGCGCACCGGCACCACCGAGCTCGCCGCGGCCGGCGGGCCGTGCGGGGAGCCCCTGACCCTGCTCGTCGAGTCCGCGGCCGAACCGCCCCGGCTGCTCGTCTACGGGGCGATCGACTTCGCCGCCGCCCTGGCCCGGATCGGCACCTTCCTCGGCCACCGGGTCACGGTGTGCGACGCCCGGCCCGTCTTCGCCACCCCGGCGCGGTTCCCCGACGCCGACGAGGTCGTCGTCGACTGGCCGCACCGCCATCTGGCCGCGCAGTGGGAAGCGGGCCGGCTGGACCCCCGTACCGCCGTCTGCGTCCTCACCCACGACGCGAAATTCGACGTACCCCTGCTGGAACTGGCCCTGCGGCTGCCGCTGGGCTACGTCGGCGCCATGGGATCACGGCGCACCCACGCGGAACGCGTCGGACGCCTGCGCGAGGAAGGCGTGACGGACGCCGCCCTGGCCCGCCTGCACTCGCCCATCGGCCTCGACCTCGGCGGCGCCACCCCCGAGGAGACCGCCCTGGCCATCGCCGCCGAGTTCACGGCCTTCCGGCACGGCGGATCCGCCCTCCCGCTGACCGGCGGCGCCGCCCCCATCCACCGAAGACCGGCTCCCGCGGCACCCCTCGCGCAAGCCCGTCAGCCCGCCCCGCCCCTGACGTGATCCACGACCCGGTGGAACTCGGCGGTCGGGGAGAAGTCGACGTACTCCGTGTCGGCGAGCGCCACGGGAATGTGCCCGGGACCCCAGTAGAAGGCCTGCCCCTCCTCGTACACCTCCTCCCCGTCGGCGGTCCGCATCAGCAGCCGCCCCTTGAGGAGGTAGCCCCAGTGCGGGCAAGGGCACATGTCGCCGGGGAGCCCCTTGAGGGCCTCCGTGAAGTCGGTGCCCTCCGGGAGCCGGAAGAACCCCACGCTGAGGTCCCCGCCGATCTCCCGCACCCGCACCTCCAGCCCGCCGCCCTCCACCGCGATGGGTGCCTCGTCCCGCGTCGTCGCCGCCATGGATCCTCCAGCACAGCTCGGCCCGGCCGCGCCGGGACCTGTCCGGACCCTTCCACTGTGACCCGGGCCGGTGCATCCTGCCCCTGCGGGAGCGGCCCGCCGCGCCCCTGCGCGACCTTGGTCCCGTAGGAAGCCACCACACGGCCCGCACCGCCTTGGACGATCGGCCCGGGCGGTGTGAACGCCAGGTCGTGGGAGAATGAAGTACGTGCGTTTCCTCGGCTGCACCCGGTCGAGGCACCTCCGATTGACTGGGATGTTCAGCACGTGCGTTTCCTCAATGACCTGAAGCCGCCGTACGACCTCACGTACGACGATGTGTTCATGGTGCCGAGCCGCTCCGCGGTCGGTTCCCGCCAGGGCGTCGACCTCTCCTCGCCCGACGGGACCGGCACCACCATTCCCCTGGTCGTGGCGAACATGACCGCGATCGCCGGCCGCCGGATGGCCGAGACCGTCGCCCGCCGCGGCGGCATCGTCGTCATCCCCCAGGACATTCCGATCGAGGTCGTCACCGACGTCATCTCCTGGGTGAAGACCCGCCACCTCGTGCTCGACACCCCGATCACGCTGGCGCCCACCCAGACCGTCGCCGACGCACTGTCCCTGCTGCCCAAGCGCGCCCACGGCGCCGGTGTCGTCGTCGACGGCGAGGGCCGCCCGGTCGGCGTCGTCACCGAGCACGACCTGAGCGGTGTCGACCGCTTCACCCAGCTCTCCGAGGTCATGTCGAAGGAGCTGCTGCTCATCGACGCCGACATCGACCCCCGCGAGGCCTTCAACAAGCTCGACGCCGGCCACCGCAAGCTGGCCCCGGCCGTCGACGAGGACGGCAGGCTCGTCGGCATCCTCACCCGCAAGGGTGCACTGCGGGCGACCCTCTACACCCCGGCCACCGACGCGAACGGCAAGCTGCGCATCGCGGCCGCCGTCGGCATCAACGGCGACTTCGTGGCCAAGGCCAAGCAGCTCCTCGACGCGGGCGTGGACACGCTCGTCATCGACACGGCGCACGGCCACCAGGAATCGATGATCAACGCGATCAAGGCCGTCCGCGCCCTGGACCCGCAGGTCCCGATCGTGGCCGGCAACATCGTCGCCGCCGAGGGCGTCAAGGACCTCATCGACGCCGGCGCGGACATCATCAAGGTCGGCGTGGGCCCCGGCGCCATGTGCACCACCCGCATGATGACCGGCGTGGGCCGCCCGCAGTTCTCCGCCGTGCTCGAGTGCGCGGCCGAGGCCAGGAAGCACGGCAAGCACGTCTGGGCCGACGGCGGCGTCCGCCACCCGCGCGACGTGGCGATGGCGCTGGCCGCCGGCGCCTCCAACGTCATGATCGGCTCCTGGTTCGCCGGCACCTACGAGTCCCCGGGCGACCTCCAGCAGTCCGCCGAGGGCCGCCTCTACAAGGAGTCCTTCGGCATGGCCTCCGCCCGCGCGGTGCAGAACCGCACGAGCGAGGAGTCGGCCTACGACCGTGCCCGCAAGGGCCTGTTCGAGGAGGGCATCTCCACCTCGCGCATGTTCCTCGACCCGGCCCGCCCGGGCGTCGAGGACCTGATCGACTCGATCATCGCGGGCGTCCGCTCCTCCTGCACCTACGCCGGTGCCGGCTCCCTCGCGGAGTTCGAGGAGAAGGCCGTGGTCGGCATCCAGTCCGCCGCGGGCTACGCCGAGGGCAAGCCGCTGCACGCCAGCTGGAGCTAGTCCCCGAGGGACACCCCCCGCGGCCCCCGGCCGGCGTCCACCACGGACGCGACCGGGGGCCGCGGGCGTCCGGGGCGCCCCGGCGCCCAGGGTCCCGCCGGCGTTCAGGGCCGGGGCGGCGGGACCTGCCCCGACGGGGAACTGTGCACACCCGCACGGTACTTGGGGATCCGCACGGTGACCTTCATGCCCGCGCCGACCCCCGTCTCCATCACCGGACCGTACGCGTCCCCGTACACCTGCCGGATCCGCTCGTCGACATTGGGCAGCCCCACCCCCGACGAGGAACCCGCGCGCTCCCCGGCCAGGATCCGGCGCAGCAGCGCCGGATCCATCCCCACCCCGTTGTCCTCGACGGTGATCACCGCGTCGGGGCCCGCGTCCTGCGCCGTGATCGTGATCCGGCACTCCTCGGTGGAGTCCTCCAGCCCGTGCTTGACGGCGTTCTCCACCAGCGGCTGCAGGCACAGGAACGGCAGCGCCACCGGCAGCACCTCCGGCGCCACCTGCAAGGTCACCTTCAGCCGGTCACCGAACCGGGCCCCGGCCAGCGCCAGATACTGCTGGATCGAGCGCAACTCCTCGGCCAGCGTGGTGAAATCCCCGTGCCGGCGGAAGGAGTACCGCGTGAAGTCCGCGAACTCCAGCAGCAGTTCCCGCGCCCGCTCCGGATCGGTCCGCACGAACGAGGCGATCGCCGCCAGCGAGTTGAAGATGAAGTGCGGGGAGATCTGCGCCCGCAGCGCCTTGATCTCCGCCTCCATCAGCCGGGTCCGCGAACGGTCCAGCTCGGACAGCTCCAGCTGCACCGACACCCACCGCGCCACCTCCGTCGCCGCGCGCACCAGCACCGCCGACTCCCGGGACCCGTACGCCACCAGCGCCCCCAGCACCCCGTCCTCTCCGGTCAGCGGCGCCACCACGGCCCACTTCAGCGGACAGTCGGGCCGCTGGCACTCGGTGCGCACGCTCTGGCTGCGCTCCGACTCCAGCATCACCGCCACCCGGGCCATCGCCCGCCGCTGGTGGTGGTCGGCGCCCGGGCCGTCCCACGCCAGCACCGCCTCCCGGTCCGTCAGGCACAACGCCTCCGTCCCCAGCAGCGACCGCAGCCGCCGGGCCGCCTTGCGGGCCGCGTCCTCGGTCAGCCCCGCCCGCAGCGGGGGAGCGGCCAGCGAAGCCGTGTGCAGCGTGTGGAAGGTGGCCCGCTCCACCGGAGTGCCCAGGTCCAGGCCCGCCAGGCGTTCCCCGCGGCGCGCGTGCCAGCGCCCCGCCGCCCAGCCGGCACCCAGCATCAGGGCCGCGCCCGCCACCGCGAGCACGGCGAGCAGGGTCTGACCGGCCGCGGTCACCGCCGGCCCCCCGCCCGGTCCCCGGCCACGACCTCCGGCAGGTGCAGCCGGGCCAGGGTGGCCGCCGTCCCCGCCGGGATCCGCGACCGGGTGGCCAGCGACACCCCCACCATCGTCAGGAAACCCAGCGGCACCGACCAGGCCGCCGGCCAGGCCAGCATCGTGTGGACCCAGCCCGCCGGAGCCAGCCCGGCCCGCGTCGCCAGCACCGCGCTCAGCGCCGCCCCGCCCCCGGTGACCAGCCCGGCCACCGCACCCGGCGGGGTCAGCCCGCGCCACCAGATGCCCAGCACCAGCAGCGGGCAGAACGACGACGCCGACACGGCGAACGCCAGCCCCACCGCATCCGCCACCGGCACCTCCGTGGCCGCCACGCTCCCGCCCAGCGGCACCAGGATCGCCACCAGCGCCGCCCAGCGGAAACTGCGCGCCCCGCACTTCGGCAGCACGTCCTGGTGCAGCACCCCGGCCACCGCCATGGTCAGCCCCGACGCCGTCGACAGGAACGCCGCGAAGGCACCCCCGGCCAGCAGCGCCCCCAGCAACTCGCCCAGCACCCCGCCCAGCATCCGCCCGGGCAGCACCAGCACCGCCGCGTCCGCGTCGCCCGTCAGCGCCAGCTCGGGGGCGTAGATCCGGCCCAGCGCCCCGTACACCGGCGGCAGCAGGTAGAAGGCGCCGACCAGCCCCAGCACCACCAGCGTGGTGCGCCGCGCCGCCTGCCCGTTGGGGCTCGTGTAGAACCGCACCGCCACGTGCGGCAGCCCCATCGTCCCGAGGAACGTCGCGAGGATCAGCCCGTAGGTGGCGTACAGCCGGTACTCCCGCAGTTCCCCGGACGGCGGCTCCGACCACGTGCCCACCCCCGCGCCCGGTTCCGCCCGGGCGTCCGGCACCGGCGTGTCCGGGGCGAACTCCAGCCGCGCGTGGGCCCGTACGGAGTGCTCGCCGGCCGCCAGCACCAGCGGTACCGCCACGTGCGTGCGCCCGTCGACCTGCCCGGTCACCGTCACCGCGAGCGGCTCCCGCACCGACAGCCGCACGTCCTGCGCGAGGGTCACCGACGTGGCCTGCCGGAAGACCGCCGGGGCGTCGAAGGTGGCCCGCGGCGCACCGTCCCCGGCCCAGGCGCCGATCAGGAAGAACGCCGGGACCAGCAGGGCGGTGAGCTTGAGCCAGTACTGGAAGGCCTGCACGAAGGTGATGCTGCGCATTCCCCCGGCGGCCACGGCCACGCTCACCACACAGGCCACGACCAGCCCGCCGACCCAGTGCGGGGCCCCGGTGAGGATCTCCAGGGTCAGCCCGGCCCCCTGCAGCTGCGGCAGCAGGTACAGCCAGCCGACCCCGACCACGAACAGCACCGCGATCCGGCGCACCGCCCGGGACTCCAGCCGCCCCTCCGCGAAGTCGGGCAGCGTGTACGCGCCCGAGCGCCGCAGCGGAGCCGCCACCAGCGCCAGCAGCACCACGTACCCGGCGGTGTAGCCCACCGGGTACCAGAGCATCCCGGGCCCCTGGAGGAGCACCAGCCCGGCCACCCCGAGGAAGGACGCGGCGGAGAGGTACTCCCCGCTGATGGCCGCCGCGTTCAGCCGCGGCCCCACCGTGCGCGAGGCCACGTAGAAGTCGGAGGTGGTCCGGGATATCCGCAGGCCGAGCGCTCCGAGGAGCAGCGTGACCAGGACGACGACGGCGACCGCGGTCAGCGCGTACGTCTGGTTCACCAGGGCGGTCCTTCGGGCGGGGGAGCGGGGTGACCGGAGTCTACGCACGCCGCCTGACCGGGCGACAGGCACGATTCGGACCCCGGGGGTCCGCCGCGGTCAGATGGCCGGGTCCCGGTGCCCGGCGCAGTCGCGCAGGGCGATTTCCAGCTCCACGTACGACTCCTCCGCACGCCGGAAGGCCAGCGTCAGCGCCGCCTCCGCGCGCGGCGGGACCTGGTCGCGGACGCCCTCGCCGGCCTCGTACAGGATGTCCGCCCAGCGGGCGGCGGCACTGCGCAGCAGGGCGAGCAGGGCCTCGGCCTCGGCGGGCCCCGCCGGACGCCTGCGCGGCAGCCCGCTCAGGGCGTCGACCAGCGCCTGGACCTCGGACATCTCGCTCCTCCCGCGCCGGGAAGATCCACGATACGCAGCGGCCGGGGCATCGGCGGGCCGATCGCACCACCGGTGCGGCAGGCGGCTCCCGCGGATCGCCGTACGCCCCTCCCGCTGCGGTGAACGGCATCCGCGCGCGCCCGGCGGTCGCCCGACCGGGCCCGGCGGCGACCGGCGGCGACCGGATTCAGCCGGTCGCGTGCCGCATCAGCAGGTCCCGCAGCTCCCGCGCGTGCCTGCGGCTCACCTGGAGCTCCGCCGGCCCGACCCGGACCGTGGTGGTGCCCGAGTCCAGGCGGAGCTCGTCGATCCGGGCCAGCGCCACCAGATGACGGCGGTGGATCCGCACGAACCCGCGCGCCGCCCACCGCTCCTCCAGCGTGGACAGCGGGATCCGCACCAGATGGCTGCCCTCGTCGGTGTGCAGGCGGGCGTAGTCGCCCTGCGCCTCGACGTAGGCGATGTCGGCGATGGCCACGAAGCGGGTGACACCGCCCAGTTCGACCGCGATCTGCTCCGGGCCGCGCTCGCCGACGGCCGGTTCCGGAGCCGGCCGGGGCGCCGGGACCACGGCCGGCGGGCCCGTCGGCGCCGCGGCGGCCGCCGGCACGTCCTCGGCCCGGCCCAGCTGCGCGCAGGCCCGCCGGACGGCTTCGGCCAGCCGCTCCGGGCGCACCGGCTTGAGTACGTAGTCCACGGCCTTCAGGTCGAAGGCCTGTACGGCGAAACCCTCGTGGGCGGTGACGAACACGATCAGCGGCGGCCGTGCGAACCCGGCCAGCAGCCGGGCGATGTCCAGCCCGGTCAGACCGGCCATGTGGATGTCGAGGAAGACCACGTCGATTCCGTCGGGCCCGTCCGGACCGGACTCCAGCGCCCGGGTGACCCGGCGCAGGGCCTCGGTGGCGTCCGACGCGCCCTCCGCGCTGCGCACGCGGGGGTCCGAGCGCAGCAGGTAGAGGAGTTCTTCCAGGAGCGGCTTCTCGTCGTCGACAGCGAGCACACGCAGCATGCCGCCGAGTCTAGTCCGGCCGATCAAGGCCGGGACGGAGCGCGGCCCCTGCCCGGGGGGAGGTGGGGCAGGGGCCGCGCGGACCGTGGTGGGGGGTCGGGGAGGGGACGGCGGTCGGGGACCGGACCGGCTACTGGACGGTGATCAGCTTGCCGTCGGGGGAGACGGCGTACCAGGTGCCGCCCACGCCCTGCCCGTTGGTGTCACCGGGCTTCTTGTCGCCCGAGAAGGTGTAGACGGGCCAGCAGTCGACGGTCTGCTGCTTCTTGCCGTCGGGACGGTCCAGGACCAGGTAGTTCTTCTCCGTGATGCCCTTGGCGTTCGCCTTGTCCACCGGGGGCACGACCGGCCACTTGGCCAGGCAGTCGCCGACGCAGTTGGACACCATCGGCCACGCGGAGTCCTTCTTGAAGCGGTAGACGGTCATCCCCTTGCCGTCGACGATGTGCTCGCCCAGCTTCGGGTCCTTCGCCACCGACAGGCCGGGTGCCGCCTCGGCCGCCCCGGCGGGAGCACCCCCGGCGGGAGCGCCCTCGGCGGGAGCGGCGGGAGCCGCCTCGGCCGGGGCCGCCTTCGCCGCCTTCTTGCCGTCCGGGCCGAACGCGAACCACACTCCGCCGACGCCCTGCCCGTTGATGTCGCCCGGCTTGGCGTCCTTGTTGAACCGGTACACGGGCCAGCCCGCCACCGTCAGCTGCTTCGTGCCGTCGCTGCGCGCCACCTCGCCGAGCAGCGACGGGTCCATGCCCGAGGCGGCGGTGACGTCACCGGCCGCGACCACCGGCCAGGTCTTCGCGCAGTCGCCCTCGCAGTTCGACTTCGGGGGCTTCGCGGTGTCCTTGTCGAAGCGGTAGAGGGTCAGGCCCGCGCTGTCGGTGAGGACGGAGCCGAGCTGCTCGGTGACGGACGCCGCCAGCTGGCCGCCGGGCTGGTTGCCCGGGCCGGCCGCCGCCGGGGCGGCCTCGGCCGCGGCTCCGGCGGGCTGCGTCGAGTCCGCGGCCTTGTAGTCCGAGGGGCCGCAGGCGCTGGCCGCCAGGACGACGGCCACGGCGGCCGCGGCGAAGGTGGTTGCGCGCTTCATGCCCATGTTGATCTCTCCCACGTCGTGTCTGTCTGTGCCGTCGCCCCCAGCGGCGGCAACTGTGCACAGGACACGCCCCGGTGGGCGGGATCTGTTCACCGGGTGCGGTGTGGGCTGTTTCACTCACCCCGCACCGAACCCGCCGCGCCGCAGGGCCGTGGCCACAGCGAGGCCGAGCACCTGGTGTCCGGAGTCGTTGGGGTGCAGCCCGTCCGCCAGGTGCTCGGGTCCGAGCAGGTCACGGCCCGGGAGGACGGCCAGCCGGTCGTCGCCGGCGGCGATCCGGTCCCGGGTGGCGCGCTCCATCGCGTCGCGCAGCGCGCCCAGGGTGGCGCCGAGTCTGTTCGGGGTGCGTTCGGCGTCGGGCCGCAGCAGGGGGGAGACCAGCAGCAGCGGGGTCCGCGGGTGGCCCTGGCGGACCAGTTCGAGGAAGGCCCGCGTGGTCTCGTACATCAGCGGCGCCGAGAAGGGCACCCGGGACCAGCAGTTGGTGCCGAAGGCGAGGGTCAGTACGTCCGCCGGCAGGCCCGCGAGCTGTTCGGCGGTGGCCAGTTCGCCGCGCGCGGCGCCCGCGTAGCCGAGGTTGACGGTGTCCCAGCCGAGGGCCCGGCCGGCCACGGCGGGCCAGCCGTGGGCGGGACGGGTGGACCACCAGCCCTCGGTGATGGAGTCGCCGTGCACCACCCAGCGCGGCGCCGGCGGTGCGGGGGCGAGGGCGCCGCCGATCCCGCGCAGGCCGAGGACGAGGGGCGACTGGTTCTCGGGCGGGTGGAGTGTGAAGGGGCCGTGGAAGGGGCCCTCGCCGGCGCCGAGAGCGATGCGTACGACGGCCTCCGCGGCCGGTTCGGTGAACACCTCGTTGACCACCCCGTGGCGGTCCCACAGCGCGAAGCCGTGCGCGAGGTCGCGCAGGGCGTCCGTGGGGCCGGGCACGGTGGCCCGGTAGCGGATCTCGACGGCCGTCGCGGTCTCGGTGGTGAACTCCAGCCGGACCCCGATGGGCAGGGTGGCCCGTTCGCCGGTGTCCCAGGGCAGCCGCATCGTGTCGGCGGGGTCGGCGCGCACGGGGCGGCCCTTGTCCAGCCAGGCGACCCCGCGCAGGAAGGGCCGCGGATCCTGCCATCCGCCGGGAACCTCGACCGGGCCCTCGGCCCGTCGCTGTGCGGGCCAGGCCGCCGGTCCCGACCGCCCCTCCTGTCCTGCCGGTCCCGACCGTCCCTCCTGTCCCGCCTGTCCCGGCCGCCCCTCCTGCCCCGCCTGTCCCGGACGTCCGGCCCGCTCCTGCCACGGCCCGGGCCTGCCCTCGTCGTGCACCGGTGCGCTCATCCTTCGCCTCCGATCGTCGGATACGGGGACGTCACGCCGACCCCCCGGCGCCGCCGCGTTCACCCGTACCCCGTGCGGCCCGGTTCCACCGCTGCCGAGCGGACCAATGCCGTCCGGGCGGCCCCGGCGGCCCGGATCCATGGCGGCACGCTGCGGCAGATCTGACGAAGTGTCAATAATCGGGGTTTCCGGCGGGCTGCGCAGCGATCGATCATCCATACGCAACAAACGACTGTCCGTGACCGATCCGCGCAATGATCGTGCGCCAATGTGCAAGGATGGTCCATTACGGGCGGTATCACTCAGCTCGTAGGCTCACTCGCTGTACGTGGAGTGGCGCGGATCGCCTGCTCGGCGGTCCCCCATGCCAGGCCCTTCCCCCCGTCGGGCCCTGTCCTGCTCCGGACCGTCGCGGTCGACGCCTCATCCCCGACCTCTGTCGATCCGCAGTGACAAGGAGTCCCCTCGTGCTCGACCACGGCCAGGCGCCGCCGCTCGCTTCCGAGCCCCGTAGGCCCGCCAACCCGCTGCTCCGCCGCAAGCCGGTCGAGCTGTTGGTCGCCGAAGGCGGCCAGGGCGAGGGCGGCGCGCTCAAGCGCTCGCTCACCATGTGGCAGCTGACCATGATCAGCATCGGTGCGACCCTGGGCACCGGCATCTTCGTCGTCCTCGGCGAGGCCACCCCGGTCGCCGGCCCGGCCGTCTTCATCGCCTTCATCGTCGCGGGTCTGACCGCCCTGTTCTCGGCGCTCTCCTACGCCGAGCTGGCCGGCTCCATCCCCGTCTCGGGCTCCTCGTACTCCTACGCCTACGCCACCATGGGCGAGCTCATAGCCTGGGTCTGCGGCTGGTGCCTGGTCCTGGAGTACGGCGTCTCCGTCGCGGCCGTCGCCGTCGGCTGGGGCCAGTACCTCAACGAGCTGCTCGACGGCACGCTCGGCTTCACCATCCCCGAGGGCTTCTCCGCCCCGCTGGGCGAGGGCGGCTACATCAACCTCCCCGCCCTCGTCGTGGTGCTCCTGTGCATGGTCTTCCTGCTCCGCGGAGCCAAGGAGAGCGCCCGGATCAACACGATCATGGTCGTCGTCAAGATGGTGACGCTGGCGCTCTTCATCGTCATCGGCTTCATGGGCATCAAGGCCGGCAACTACACCCCGCTGGCCCCGCTCGGCATCACCGCCATCAGCACCGCCGCCTCCATGCTGTTCTTCTCGTACATCGGCTTCGACGCGGCCTCCACCGCCGGTGAGGAAGCCAAGAACCCGAAGAAGGACCTGCCCCGCGCGATCATGCTCTCGCTGCTGATCGTCACCGCGATCTACTGCCTCGTCGCCCTGGTCGCCGTCGGCGCCATGCCGTGGCAGGAGTTCGAGGGCAGCGAGGCCGCCCTGGCCCAGATCATGGAGAACGTCACCGGCCACTCCTTCTGGAGCGTCATCCTGGCCGCCGGCGCGGTCGTCGCCATCGCCAGCGTCGTCTTCGCCGTGCTCTACGGCCAGACCCGCATCCTCTTCGCCATGTCCCGCGACGGCCTGATGCCGAAGGCGTTCGCCAAGGTCGACGAGAAGACCGGCACCCCGAAGATCAACACGATCATCGTCTGCCTCTTCTGCGGACTGCTCGCCGCGTTCATCCCGCTGGGTGAGCTCGCCAACGCCACCAGCATCGGCACGCTCTTCGCCTTCGGCCTGGTCAACGTGGCCGTCGTCATCCTGCGCTACACCCGCCCCGACATGAGCCGCACCTTCAAGGTCGCCCTCTTCCCGGTCACCCCGATCCTGGGCTTCCTCTTCTGCGCCTACCTCATGTTCGAGCTGCCGATGGCGACGTGGCTGTGCTTCGGTGGCTGGATGGCGGTCGGGCTCGTGATCTACTTCTTCTACGGCATGCGCCGCTCCAGCCTGGCCACCGTGGCCGACGTGGCCGCCCCGGCCGCGGAGGTCGCTGAACAGAAGTGATTCACCCCCCGTGCGACTGAACGATCTCGACGAACGCATCGTGCACGCCCTCGCCGAGGACGCCCGCCGCTCCTACGCGGACATCGGCTCCGAGGTCGGGCTCTCCGCCCCCGCCGTGAAGCGGCGCGTGGACCGGCTGCGCGCCGAAGGCGCCATCACCGGATTCACCGTCCGCGTCGACCCGGCCGCCATGGGCTGGGAGACCGAGGGCTTCATCGAGATCTACTGTCGCCACAACACCTCTCCGGACGACATCCGCAGAGGACTGGAGCGATACCCCGAGGTGGTGTCCGCGTCGACCGTCACCGGCGACGCGGACGCCCTCGTCCAGATCTTCGCCTCCGACATGCGCCACTTCGAGCGGGTCCTGGAGCGCATCGCGGGCGAGCCCTTCGTCGAACGCACGAAGTCCGTCCTCGTCCTGTCCCCGCTCCTGCGCCGCTTCACCTCGGGCGCCCCGGCGTAGACCCGGCCGCACGGCCCGCACGGCCCGCACGGCCCGCACGGCCCGCACAGCCCGCACGGCCCGCGCGCGCCGGGCTCCACCGCTGGGGGCCCGCTCAGGCGTGCTGCGGCGCCTCGTCCTTCAGCAGGCCGCGCAGGGACGCCCGGAACTCCGGACCGTCCTCGTGGCCGTGCACGGCCACCGCGTGCTGGGCGGCTGCCGCGAGAACCTCTTCCTCCTCGCCCGAGATCGCGAGCGTGCAGTTCATCTCGCTCGGGTAGTCCCTGCAGTCCATGACCTTGCGCATGACGAGCCTCCCGGGACGGGTGTCCGCCGGCGCCGTCGCCGGACGGAGCACTTCCCACGATCCTCTTCGCGGGCGCGCGGCGAAACCCGGGCGCGGCGCCCCCACCGCTCCCCGGTGCGCGGCCGGAGAACGGGAGAACCGGAAAACCGGATGACCGCGGCGACCACGACCGGGAAGGTGTCCGGGTGAACCGAGAAACGATCTCCCACCTGGCCCACGCCCACCACCCCGTCGCCGCCCCCCTCGGCGACGCCGCCGTGACCCGGCTCCTGGACCGCGCGCTGCCCCGCGGCACCGAACGCGTCCTCGACCTCGGCTGCGGCCCCGGCGAATGGCTGCTGCGGGCCCTGCGCGACCGCCCCGGCGTACACGCCACCGGCGTCGACGTCTCCCGCACCGCCCTCGACCGGGCCGCGGACGCCGCACGGGCCCTCGGCGTCGCCGACCGGCTGTCCCTGCACCGGCGGCCCGCCGCGGACCACACCGACCCCCACCCCTACGACCTCGTCCTCAGCATCGGCGCGTCCCACGCCTTCGGCGGGCTCCTGCCCACCCTCGACGCGGCCCGCACCCACCTCGCCCCCGGCGGCCACGTCCTCGTCGGAGACGGCTACTGGGAGCACCCGCCCACCCCCGGCGACCTGGAGGACTTCGGCCCCCTCGCCGACCTCCCCACCACCGTCGACCAGGTCACAGCGGCCGGCTGGACCCCGGTGTACGGTCACCTCAGCACCCGCGAGGAACGAGACGACTACGAGTGGTCCTGGACCGGATCACTGGCCGCCTGGGCCCTCGACCACCCCGACCACCCGGACAGCCCCGAAGCCCTCCGCGCAGCGAACGGCCACCGCACCGAATGGCTCCGCGGATACCGTGCCACCTGGGGTTTCGTCACCCTCCTGCTGCGCCGGACCGCCGACTGACCGGCCCGCCGGGGCACTGCGCGCAACGAATCGCCGCCAGAGCCCCGTAACGCGCAACGAATCGCACACCAGCGCGCAACATCGGCGCCTTGTTGCGCCGGGAGGGCGAAACGTACCGTTCATAGGACCGCACCCACCCCTCCTGCCACAGAGGTACGCCCATGCCCCCGCTGCGCACCGCCCTCCTCCAGAGCTCCGGAGTCCTCGGCGACGTCGCCGAGAACCTCAAGGCGCTCGACGAGGCCGCCGAGCGCGCCGCACGGGCGGGGGCCGGGCTGCTGGTCACCTCCGAGATGTTCCTCACCGGCTACGCGCTCGACCTCGACGCCGTCCCCGGATACGCGGAGCCCCACGACGGCGACTCCGCCCGGGCCATCGGCGAGATCGCCCGCCGCCACGGCCTCGCGGTCCTCTACGGCTACCCCGAGCGCGACGGCGAGACGGTCTACAACTCCGCCCAGCTCATCGGCCGCGACGGCGCCTCCCTCGCGAACTACCGCAAGACCCACCTCTTCGGCTGCTTCGAGCAGGACGCCTTCACCCCCGGCGACACCCCCGTCGTCCAGGCCGACCTCGACGGCATCCGCATCGGCATCATGATCTGCTACGACGTGGAGTTCCCCGAGAACGTCCGCTCCCACGCCCTGGCCGGTACCGACCTCCTCCTCGTGCCGACCGCGCAGATGCACCCCTTCCAGTTCGTCGCGGAGCACGTCGTCCCCGTCCGGGCCTTCGAGAACCAGATGTACGTCGCGTACGTCAACCGCACCGGCCCCGAGGGCGAGTTCGAGTTCGTCGGCCTCAGCTGCCTCGCCAGCCCCGACGGCACCACCCGCACCCGCGCCGGCCGCGGAGAGGAAATGGTGTTCGGCGAGGTCGACCGCGAGCTGCTCAGCGCCTCGCGCGAGAACAACCCCTACCTGCGCGACCGCCGGCCCGGGCTCTACGCCTCGCTCGTCTGACCCGCCTCGCTCGTCCGGCCCGCACCAGCACCCCGCCGCACCCGGCCCCACCCCGCCCCCACCGCTCCACCCCCGAGCCCCGCCCGCAAGGAGTCGTACCCCATGACGTCCACGGTGCCCACCACCGCCGTCCCGCACAGCGACGGACAGCCGCCGATCACCATGTTCGGTCCGGACTTCCCGTACGCCTACGACGACTTCCTCGCCCACCCGGCGGGCCTCGGGCAGATACCCGCGACCGAGTTCGGCACCGAGGTCGCCGTCATCGGCGGCGGTCTCTCCGGCATCATCTCGGCCTACGAGCTCATGAAGATGGGCCTCAAGCCCGTCGTCTACGAGGCCGACCAGATCGGCGGCCGCCTGCGCACCGTCGGGTTCGAGGGCGCCGAGACCGAGGGCCTCACCGCCGAGATGGGCGCCATGCGCTTCCCGCCCTCCTCCACGGCGCTGCAGCACTACATCGACCTCGTCGGCCTGGTCACCGAGCCCTTCCCGAACCCGCTCGCCGAGTCCACCCCCTCGACGGTCGTCGACCTCAAGGGCGAGACCCACTACGCCGAGACGATCGCGGACCTCCCGCAGATCTACCGCGACGTGTCCGCCGCGTGGAACGCCTGCCTCGACGAGGGCGCCGACTTCTCCGACATGAACACCGCGATGCGCGAGCGGGACGTCCCGCGCATCCGCGAGATCTGGGCCAAGCTCGTCGAGAAGCTCGACGACGAGACCTTCTACGGCTTCCTGTGCAAGTCGGAGGCCTTCAAGTCCTTCCGCAAGCGCGAGATCTTCGGCCAGGTCGGCTTCGGCACCGGCGGCTGGGACACCGACTTCCCGAACTCCATCCTGGAGATCCTGCGCGTCGTCTACACCGAGGCCGACGACCACCACCGCGGCATCGTGGGCGGCTCGCAGCAGCTGCCGCTGCGCCTGTGGGAGCGCGAGCCGGAGAAGATCGTCCACTGGGCCCAGGGCACCTCCCTGTCCACCCTGCACGACGGCACCCCGCGCCCGGCGGTCACCCGCCTGCACCGCACGGCCGGCAACCGCATCACGGTCACCGACTCCTCCGGCGACATCCGCACCTACCGCGCCGCGATCTTCACGGCCCAGTCGTGGATGCTCCTGTCGAAGATCGAGTGCGACGACACCCTGTTCCCGATCGACCACTGGACGGCGATCGAGCGCACCCACTACATGGAGTCGTCGAAGCTGTTCGTCCCCGTCGACCGGCCGTTCTGGCTGGACAAGGACGAGGAGACCGGCCGCGACGTCATGTCGATGACGCTGACCGACCGCATGACCCGCGGCACCTACCTGCTGGACAACGGCCCCGACAAGCCGGCCGTCATCTGCCTGTCGTACACCTGGTGCGACGACAGCCTCAAGTGGCTGCCGCTGTCCGCGAACGAGCGGATGGAGGTCATGCTGAAGTCCCTCGGCGAGATCTACCCCAAGGTCGACATCCGCCGTCACATCATCGGCAACCCGGTCACCGTCTCCTGGGAGGACGAGCCCTACTTCATGGGCGCGTTCAAGGCCAACCTCCCGGGCCACTACCGCTACCAGCGCCGCCTGTTCACGCACTTCATGCAGGACCGCCTCCCCGAGGACAAGCGCGGCATCTTCCTCGCGGGCGACGACATCTCCTGGACGGCCGGCTGGGCCGAGGGCGCGGTCCAGACCGCCCTCAACGCCGTCTGGGGCGTCATGCACCACCTCGGCGGGTCCACGGACTCCACCAACCCGGGCCCGGGCGACGTCTACGACGAGATCGCCCCGGTCGAACTGCCGGAGGACTGATCCTCCCGGCCCTGACAGGGCTTCCTGACAGGGCCCCATGATCACGGGCCGCCGCCCCGCGCCGTCAGCACGCGGGCCGGCGGCCCGTTCTCATGTCCGCGTCCTCCCGACCGGAGCCCCCGGGAGCCCCCGGGAGCGCCCGGCGCGCTCAGCACTGCCACAGCAGCGCCGCCCGGCCGCACCGGCCGCACACGTGGGCGTACGCCCGCCCGGACCCGAAGTTCATGGCCGTGACCGGGTCCGGCCCCTCCTCCAGGCCCGCCGCGAACGCCATCGGCCGTGCGCAGGAAGGGCAGTCGGGGGTCTCGTCGTACTGGAGCCAGTCGGGCTCGCCGCCGAGCGAGCCCAGCACCGCCCGCCCTTCCGTGCCGGCCGCCCCCGCCGCCGACGGCACGGCCGCGCGTACGGCGCCCAGCCCCAGCAGCTCCGGATCCGCGCCGTCCGGCACCGGTACGGGGAACAGGTCACCGGCGGGCAGCAGCAGGGCCAGGTTCCCGCCCGCGAAGGGGCTCCACTGCTCGCACTGACCGGGCCGGTGGGCGCACATGAACAGGGCCAGTGCGCCGGCGTCGAGCACGATCCGGGCGAGGAACTGCAGCGGCCCCGCGCACGCACCGCACACGGGCCAGAGCATTCCGGCGGGGCCCAGCGGCACGCCGCCGGTCCGGCTGACCGGGGCGTCCGGGGCGACCGGCCCGCCGTCGAGGAGAAGCGTCGTCATGGCCGGAACCCATCCGCCGGCCCCGACAGCGGCCCGGCCCGGGCCGTCCTGTTCCAGACCGCGCGCCAGCGGGCCTCCCGTTCGGCGGCCGCCCCGGCCGGGAGGCGTCCGGGCAGTGGCCCGAGACCCACCCCGCACCGCGCGCACGTGCGGTGGAAGCGGTACCCGTCGTGCCGCTCGACCGTGCCGTGGTCCGCCTCGCACACGGGACAGACGGCCGCCGGGACCCCGGTGCGGGCGCGCATGATCCGGGGCATCACGGCGGGCAGCGGTTCGGCCGGGTGGAACTCGGGATCGGGGCACGACAGCAGGCGCGTCGGCTGCGGCGGCCCTCGCCCTTCTGCACGCGCCGACGGGCCTCCCAGGCGGCCTGCTCCGCCCGCCAGATCTCCCGCGCGGCGTGCAGCTCCTCCACCGCCCGGACCAGCGCCCCGGGGTCCTCCTCCAGCCGGACCGGGACGCCGGCGCTGCGGCACAGGTGGTCGTAGGTCGCACGCAGGCCGTACGGGGCGAACTGCGTCAGGCAGGTGCGCAGCGCCGACAGACGGCGGTGGGCAGGGCGGGCCGTGTCGTGCACGCGGAGCCGGTGCGTGGCGAAGCTGGTCACCCCCGCGAGCCTACGTTCCGGACGCGGGACTCCGACGCCTGGGTATCAGCCCCGCGGGGTCAGCAGGCAGCGGCCGACCAGGCCCACGCCCGCGTCCAGGGAGTCGGTGAACTCCTCGGCCAGGTCCGGCGCCCGGCGCAGCGTCCACAGCAGCCGGGCCGCCGACCAGGCCCCGGCGCGGGCCCGCTCCAGGCTCCACGCGCCGACCAGGTGGGTCAGCGGGTCGGCGATCTCCAGCAGGTCCGGACCCGGCATCAGGTCCTCCCGGATGTGCTCCTCCAGCGAGACCAGCGTGTCGCCGACCCGGTCGAAGTCCGCCTCCAGGGCCCGCGGTTCGCAGTCCAGCTCACCGCACGTGGCCACCACGGCGAGTGCCAGGTCGTGGCCGATGTGCGCGTTGATGCCGGCCAGCGCGTGCTGGAGCGGCCGGATCCCGGGGTGGCGGCGGTACTGCAGCAGCGGGCGCCAGCAGGCCGGGGCCCGGTCCGCCTCCACCGCCGTCAGGTACCGCTCCGCGAACCGCACGCTGAGCGTCGCCGCCCGCCGCGGCGCCGGGAAGCCCCCGTGCTCGATCCGACGGTGCAGGGTCTCCGTCACCGTCAGGTAGACCCGGTTGAAGACGGCGACACCGTCCTGCGGCGGGAGCCGCTCCTCCAGGGCGCGCATCCGCGCCAGCACCGCTTCCATGGGAGGCAGAGTCGCAGGCGCCGGCACGGATCCGGGGAACTTGGCCGTACGCTTCCCCGGTTCGGGCGAAACCCTGTCAACGGGGCTTGTCCTCCGCCTCCCCGTCGTCGTCGTAGGCGGAGGTGCCCGCGTCGAGCAGGGGCGCCTGCGGCTTCAGGTGCGCGGGGGCGAGGGCCCGCAGCGCGTGGTAGCCGCCGATCACCACGATCGTGCCCAGGGCGATGCCGCCGAGCTCGAAGCTGTCGGTGATCTGCAGCTTCACGCCGCCGATGCCGATGATGATGCCCGCCGCGGCCGGCACCAGGTTCAGCGGATTGCGCAGGTCCACCCCGCCGTTGATCCAGATCTGGGCGCCGAGCAGGCCGATCATCCCGTAGAGGATGACGGTGATGCCGCCGAGGACGCCGCCGGGGATCGCCGCGACGACCGCGCCGAACTTCGGGCACAGGCCGAAGAGGAGGGCGAAGCCCGCCGCCGCCCAGTAGGCCGCCGTGGAGTAGACCCGGGTGGCCGCCATGACCCCGATGTTCTCGGAGTAGGTGGTGTTGGGCGGGCCGCCGACCGCCGTGGACAGCATCGAGGCGGCGCCGTCCGCCGCGATGGCGGTGCCCAGCTTGTCGTCGAGGGGATCGCCGGTCATCTCGCCGACCGCCTTGATGTGCCCGGCGTTCTCGGCGATCAGCGCGATCACCACGGGCAGGGCGACCAGGATCGCCGACCACTCGAAGGACGGCCCGTGGAAGGACGGCAGGCCGATCCAGTCGGCCTTCGCGACCGCGGACAGGTCCAGCCGCCAGTGGTCCACGGCCGCCTCCCCGCCCACCGTCGAGTGGATCTTCCCGAAGAGCAGGTCGGAGAGCCAGGAGACCGCGTACCCGAACACCAGGCCCAGGAAGATCGCGATGCGCGACCAGAAACCGCGCAGGCACACCACGGCGAACCCGGTGAACAGCATCGTCAGCAACGCCGTCCACTGGTCCTGCGGCCAGTACGTCGACGCCGTCACCGGCGCCAGGTTGAAGCCGATCAGCATCACCACCGCACCCGTCACGACCGGCGGCATCGCCGTGTGGATGACGCGCGCGCCGAAGCGCTGCACCGCGAGACCGGCCAGGAACAGCGCCACACCGACGACGAACACGGCGCCCGTGACGACCGCGCTGTCCCCGCCCGCCGCCCGGATCGCCGCCGCGACGCCGACGAAGGACAGCGAGCAGCCCAGGTAGGAGGGCACCCGGCCGCGCGTCGCGAGCAGGAAGATCGCCGTCGCGATGCCGGACATCATGATGGCCAGGTTCGGGTCCAGGCCCATCAGGACCGGCGCGACGAAACTCGCGCCGAACATCGCCACGACGTGCTGGGCGCCCAGCCCGGCGGTCCGCGGCCACGACAGCCGCTCCTCCGGCCGGACCACCGCCCCGGGGGCGGGGGTCCGCCCGTCTCCGTGCAGGGTCCAGCCCACGCCGAGGCCCATGTTCCACTCCCCTTCGCCGGGTTCCCCGGCCGTCCGGACGAGCACGGCAGCGGCCGCGCACACATCGAAGCCGCAGCGCACGGGTACGTGCCGCTGCGGCCAGTCGACATATTACGGCCGGATATCGGCAGGTTCGTCCCGCTCGGCCGGACCGGCCTTCCCGGGGAACCCGCCCCCAGACTGCCCCACCGGCGCCCTCTGGCGCAGCACCGAGGCACCCACCACCAGCGCGAAGGCCAGCACGGTCACCAGCCCGAACGACACCACCAGCGAGGTCGCGTCCGCCACCGCGCCGATCGCCGACGGCGCGATCAGCCCCGAGGTGTACGTGATCGTCGCGACACCCGCGATCGCCTGCGCCGGATTCGGCCCGCTGCGCCCCGCCGCGGCGAAGGCCAGCGGGACCACCACCGCGATGCCCAGCCCGATCAGCCCGAACCCGGCCAGCGCCCCGGCCGGATGCCGCACGCCGACCACGAGCAGGCCGCCCGCGGTCGCCACCAGGCCGCCCGCGCGGACCGTGCGCACCGGCCCGAAGCGGTCCACCACCCGGTCGCCGACGAGCCTGGCGACCGCCATGGTCAGCGCGAAAGCGGTGGTCGAGGCGGCCGCGAGGCCCGCGTCCGTGTCCAGCACGTCCCGGAGGTAGACCGCCGACCAGTCCAGGCTCGCCCCCTCGGCGAACACCGCGCAGAAGCCGATCGCGCCGATCAGCAGCGCGGACCTGGGCGGCAGCGCGAAGTGCGGGGGAGCCTGCGCCTCCCCGTCGCTGCGCAGGTCCAGTACGCCCTGTACGGCGACCAGCCCGCCCGCGGTCAGGACGAGCGCGGCCACCAGGTGGTGCAGCCGGGCGTCGGTCCCGGCGTGCGCGGCGACCGTACCGGCTGCGGAGCCGAGCAGCGCGCCCACGCTCCACATGCCGTGCAGGGAGGACATGATGGAGCGGCCCAGCCGGTTCTCGGTCTCCACGCCGAGCGCGTTCATCGCCACGTCCGACATGCCCGCGGTCGCCCCGTAGACCAGGAGGACCAGGCACAGCACGAGCAGGTTCGGGGCGAGGCTCGGGAGGATCAGCGAAAGCGTCCACATCACCAGCAGGCCTCGCAACGCGGTCCGCGCGCCGAAGCGGTGGTTGATCCGTCCGGCCAGCGGCATCGCGAGGGCCGCGCCCACGGCGGGGAAGGCGAGCGCGAGGCCCAGAGTGCCCGCGCTGAGCTGGGCGTTCTCCTGGATCCAGGGGATGCGCGTGGCGAAGGAGCCGGTGACGGCGCCATGGGCGCAGAAGACGGCGGCGATGGCATGGCGGGCGCGGCGCAGGCGCGCCGGGCTCAGGTCGGTGTCCCCGGTCATGACGCATAAACTATCAGGGAACCTGCCTGATAGATAAGGGCCCGATTCCCTAGGATGGGCGCCGTGACTCCAGCCCGCACCCCGGTACCGTCGCCCGCCTCACCCAGCACGGCCCGGGCCATCAACGACCGCCTCGCCCTGCAACTCCTGCAGGACTCCGGCCCGCTGACGGCGACCCAGCTCAAGACCATGACCGGCCTCTCCCGCCCCTCCGTCGCCGACCTCGTCGACCGGCTCACCGAAGCGGGCCTCATCGAGGTCGTCGGAGAATCCGGCGAACAGCGCCGCGGCCCCAACGCCAAGCTCTACGGGATCGTCGCCGGCCGCGCCCACCTCGCCGCCCTCGACGTACGCACCGACCGGGTCACCGCCGTCGTCACCGACCTGCTCGGCCACCCCCTGGCCGAAGCCGCCCTGCCCGTCGGCGCACCCGGAGAGGCGGTCGCCGCCCTGCTGCGCACCGCCCAGGAGGCCGGCGCCCCCGAACTGCACACCGTCGTCGTGGGCGCCCCCGGCCTGGTCGCCCCCACCACCGGCGAACTCCGCGACACCATCGGCCTCCCCGCCTGGCACCGGGACCTGGTCACCGCCCTCCAGCGGACCCTGCCCGCCGTCGTGGCCGTCGAGAACGAGACCAACCTCGCCGCCCTCGCCGAGCAGCGCCTCGGCGTCGCCCGCGACCTGGACTCCTTCGTCCTGCTGTGGCTCGGCGCGGGCGTGGGCGCCGCCGTGGTCCTGGACGGCCGGCTGCGCCGGGGCGCCTCCGGCGGCGCGGGCGAGATCGGCTTCCTCCCCGTCCCGGGCACCGGCGGGCTGCCTTCGGCCGCCGACTGCGCGGGCGGCTTCCACGCCCTGGTCGGCCGCGACGCCGTGACCGCGCTGGCCCGCGAACACGGCTTCGCCGGCCCGGCGGAACAGGCCGTGGCGGGAGCGGCCGGCGAGCCCTTCCTCGAAGCCCTCGCCGAACGCCTCGCCCTCGGCGCCGCGGCCGCCGCGGCCCTCCTCGACCCGGGGTGCGTGGTCCTGGCCGGAGAACTCGGCCGCGCTGGCGGCCCCGCCCTGGCCGCCCGGGTCTCCCACCGCCTCGCGAAACTGACCCCCGTCCCGACGGAGATCCGCGCCACGACCCTGGGCGACCCGGCGGTCCTCGCGGGCGCCCGCCTGGCAGCCCGCGAAGCGGCCCAGCGGGTCCTGTTCGGGGGGTGAGCCGCCGGCTGAACCCTGGCGCGCGGATGGCCGGTCATCATGGACCATTTCCTGCTCTCACGTGACAAGAAGGCGGACGTATTTCCGTCAAATATTTGGTTGGCCATCTGGGCGGCTTGCCGTGGGACACGTGTTCGATCTACGTTCGGCCGCCATAGTTACGTTGTGGGGCTTGCTTGTGCCTGGGCGCGGGGTGGGGAGATTTCTGCGCCAAAAGACAAAATGGGGGAGCATGTCTTTGATCAAGGGTCGGCGGCTTTGTCATGCCGTGGCGACCACTCTTGGTATGGCAATAATGATGGGGATCGGGCCGGCGGGCATGCCGGTTGCCGCCGCTGCCGACACAGCGCCGACCAGCGAGAGTGCCAAGGCGCTCGTGGAGGCCGTTCGTTCAGGCCGGCCGGTCGAGGTGCAAGGTGAGAGGACCGAGTCCTCGACGACCTACGCGAACCCGGACGGCAGGTCGTTCCGGCTTGATCAGTCCGCAGTTCCCGTGCGGGTCAAGGGGCGGGGCGGCAACTGGGTGGCTCCTGACGTCACGCTTGAAATCCGTGCCGATGGCACGGTCGGCCCGAAGGCTGCGATGGCTGGACTCAGCCTTTCCGGTGGTGGCGACGCTGCGGGGCTTGTGACCGTCGCCCACCGGGGGCGTTCCTTGTCGCTGGGCTGGCAAGGTGGCGCTCTTCCGAAGCCGATCCTTGATGGTGACAGCGCCGTTTACCCAGAAGTGCTGCCTGGGGTCGATCTTCGGATGACGGCCACGCTGAAGGGTTTCCGCGAGTTACTCGTGGTGAAGACACCCGAGGCTGCGAAGAACCCGAAGCTCAAACGGGTCGAGTTCGACCTGAAGGCCAATGGCGTCCGCCTGCAGGCGGGCAAGGACGGCGGCCTGGCTGCGACCGACGTCAATGGTGTACCGGTTTTCAAGGCGCCCCCGGCACTGATGTGGGACTCCAAGGGTGTGCCCGCGCCGTCGGCTCTGTCCCCGAAGGGGAAGGCTGCAGCCGTACGGAGCGAGGGAAGCAGGATCCTCGCTCGTCCGGACGGTGACGGCGATCCGGCAGGCGGCCCCACAGGCGCCCCTGCTCCCGGTTCCCAGGTCGTGAACATGCCGGTCCATGTCGACGGTGACTCGCTGGCCGTCGTACCGGACCCGGCTCTTCTCAAGCAGAGTGATCCGGCCGCGTTTCCCCTGTACATCGACCCCTCAGTCTCCCTCGACGACGGAACGGAGCACACCGCGCTGCGGAGCGACGGCGTCTCGTTCTGGAACTGGGACAACGGGGACGACAACATGGGCAAGGGCATGGGCAAGTGCGGTACTTGGCAGGGCTACTACTGCGGTTCCGGCTATGTGCAGCGTCTGTACTTCGAGTTCTCGCCGAGCAAGCTGGTCGGCAAGGAGGTTCTCGCCGCCCGTTTCCGGGTGACGGAACCGTGGGCCTTCCACTGCAACGTGCGCAACGTGTGGCTGGTCCGTATGGACGGGGAGATCGACCCCTCCACCACCTGGTCCACCAAACCCAACTACGCAGACCTCATGGGTGACCGCTGGCTCTCTGCCGGCCGCGGGTCGGCTTGTGACCCCGAATCCCCGCCCGAGCCGGTCGAGTTCGCAGACAACCTTCCCGACGAGCCGGACGAGAACCTCACACCGACGGTCCGCGACTTCGCCAACGGCCGTTTCAACCGGCTGAACCTGGAACTGCGTGCCGAGGACGAGTCGGACACCGGCGCGTGGAAGCGCTTTCGCAACGACGCCGTCCTGTCCGTCGACTACATAGGCAAGCCCAACGTTCCCATCTACGTCGGGATGGTCGCCGGCACAGGGGAAATCTGCTCGGGCGATCCGGCCGCACCGTCCGTCGTATCGGACCCGACTCCGGCGATGACCGCGATCACCGAGACGGTCTGGGGCGGTGAGGCCGGTGCCTCGCTGCGTATCGCAATGCAGACCGAGAAGCGGGAATCGGTGATGGGTGGCAACGCGGGGACCTTCAGATGGGTTCCCGTGAAAGCCGGCGACGGGGATGCCGCGTTCATCGAGCGGCCGAGTACGGGATACGTGGGGGACAATGTTCCGGTCACCAGCGATCCGCCTGCCACTTTGGCGGAGGGGCCTCTTCACCGCTTCCGAGCGTGGACCAGGTCGTTCGCCGGCGACCAGGTACGGGACAGCGCTCCCAGCGGGTACTGCTACTTCCGGGTGGATGCGACGGCTCCCAAGGCCCCGGTGATCAGCTTCGGCGGTCCGTACTCCTCTTGTACCAGCACCTCGTGCGTGCCCGCCGGCAAGCCCGGCACAGCCGGGAGCTTCACCTTCGGCCCGGGAAGCGGTGACACCAACACGGCCTACCAGTACAAGCTGGCCACTGACACGACCTGGACCGAGGTCGCCGGTGCGACGCCGACCGTATCCATCACACCACCCCTTCCCGGAACCATGCGTCTGAGCGTCAAGGCCAAGGACACCCTGGGGCGCTGGGGAGCCACGCAGATGGTCGACTTCGTGGTCAAGGAGGGTCCCGGCCCCGTCGCCCACTGGAACTTCGACGAAGCCAAGGGCGTCGCACTCGACACCTCGACCACCGACCCCGCCCTCCGTGACAACGCGAACCTGGCCGGCGCCGTCCAGCGCCCCGAGAACGGACGCCGGGGGTGGGTGCAGACGCCCACCCCCCACGAGGACCGATCACTGCAGCTCGCGGGCGCCGACGGGTACGCAGCCACCTCCAAGCCGGTGATCGACACCCGCGCCTCCTTCACCGTCGCCGGCTGGGTCCGCCTCGACCGCGCCGACGGCACATCCTCGCTGCTCGGACAGGCAGGCCAGAACTCCAACGGCGTCGCCATCACCGCCCTCCCCGGCCAGCCGTGGACCCTGCAGATGTCCACCGACGACACCACCACCGGCACGGCGACGAGCCGCCTCACCGGGCTGAACCCCGCACAGGCCGGAGTCTGGACCCACGTGGCGGCCACCTACAACGCGGCAACCGACATCGCACGGCTCTACGTCAACGGAAAGCCCCAGGGCCAGATGACGGTCGCCAACCCCATAGCCTCCACCGGGGTCATGGGCATCGGCGCCATCAAACACCGCGGCACCTGGAACAACCACCTCCCGGGCCGGATCGACGAAGTCACCGTCTGGCAGGACGAGCTCAGCCCCGCCGCTGTCAGCCAGAACGCCTCACTCGTCGACCCGGCGACCGACAGGCGGCACGTGGACCTCGCCGCTGCTTGGGACCTGTCACAGCCCGGCGCGACCAGTTTCGCGGACATCTCGGGCAACGGCCGGGTCTTGGCAGCCACCCCCGGCACACCCGTCACAGGTGAAGCCCTCGTCCTCAACGGCACCACCCAGGCGGCGACCGCCGCCGGACCTGTCGTCGACGACACCGGCTCCTTCACGGTGACCTCGGAAGTGAAACTGGACAACGCCCAACTGATCGACAAGCCGATAGGCCACAAGGCCCAGGTCATCGGCCAGCGCACCGCCACCGGATCGTCCTGGGGGCTGTGGTTCGAGAAGACGGGCAGCCGAACCGAACCGTCCGAGCAGGATCCCGGCAAGAACGTGACCCTCGTGGAGGGCAACTGGCACTTCGGCCGCCTGACCGCCGACGGCTCCGGCTCCTCCGTGGTCGGCGACAGCCCGGCCGCGCTCAACACGAGCGTCCAGGTGACCGGTGTCCACAACGCCCAGGACGGCACGATCACCCTCTACATCGGACGCACGGGCCAAGCCCAGCCCAAGGCCTACACGGCCGCCGTGGGCAGCGGTGAACTCGCCGTGGGCAAGGGTTTCACCGACAACGGATGGAGCCACTTCCTGCCGGGTGAGGTCAAGGGCATGCGCCTGTGGTCCGGCGCTGCGAAGGACGCCCAACAGGTCTCGGACATCGTCTTCAGCGCAGGCGGCTGACAGCCGGACCCCGCACCGACTCGCAGTGGCCGCCCGCCGGGGCGGCCACTGCCTCTCCTGCACCCCGACTCTTCCTTGGAGCGTTCATGACCAGCCGCCCACCAGGCGGAAGACTCCGCCAGAGGCTGCCCTTAGCAGTCGCCCTGGCCCTGGCACTTACTGCCACAGGGTCTCTCACACCTCTCGCGGCTGCCGCTGACCTTCCCGGCGCTCCGAAGACGGCCAAGCACAAAGACGCCAAGGTTCAGGCGATCAACGCCCAGGGCGCCAAAGCGGCACGTGACCTGGTTGCCAAGAACCAGAAGGAGAACAAGGCCCAGGCCGACCGCGCCCGCGCCCAGGGCAAAGCCGCCTGGCCCAAGGCCGCCACCCTGAAAGACGACGGTGCCGCAGGCCGCACTCGCACCACACCTCTGGTGGACATCCGGCCCACGGCCAGGCCGAAGAGCCCGCTGCTCACGCCGGCCGTCCCCGACGGCCCACTCGCGGCGCCGATCGCTGCCGGTGGGAAAACGACCGTCAAGGTACTCGACCAGAAGGCGGCGGAACGGGTCGGTGTCACGGGTGTCCTGTTCACCGCACTTTCTGAAGAACCGGCATCCGGACCGTCACAAGTCACCGTCGACTACAGCTCCTTCGCCTCGGCCGTCGGTGGCGGCTGGTCCACCCGCCTCGGCCTGGTGGCTCTGCCCACCTGCGCACTGACCACCCCGGACAAAGCGGAGTGCCGCAAGGAATCCCCTTTGCCCTCGGCCAACAGCCTCGAGAACCGCACCGTGACGGCCGATGCCGGCGTGCTCCCCGCGGTCGGACAGGGCCGGGCCCCGGCCGTCTTCGCGGTGATGGCCACGAACACCAGCTCACCGCAGGGCGCCGGCGACTTCGCCGCGACCCCGCTCTCCGCCTCCTCCAGTTGGCAGTCCGGAGCCTCTTCCGGGAGCTTCACCTGGTCCTACCCGGTGGCAGCGCCCCCTGCTGCCGCTGGGCCCACCCTGTCGCTGGCGTTCTCCTACAGTTCCGGCAGCATCGACGGCCGCACGGCCAACTCCAACAACCAGGGCTCACAGGTCGGTGAGGGCTTCGACCTCACCTCGTCGTACATCGAGCGGAAATACGGCTCGTGCGACGATGACGGCCAGAAGGACAAGCACGACCTCTGCTGGAAGTACGACAACGCCGTCCTCGTCCTCAACGGCAAGTCCGCCGAACTCGTCAAGGACGACACGACCGGCGCGTGGCGACTGAAGAGCGACGACGCCTCCCAGGTGACCCGTGCCACGGGCGCCGACAACGGTGACGCCGACGGCGAGTACTGGAAGGTGGTGACCGGCGACGGCACCACCTACACCTTCGGCCTGAACAAACTCCCGGGAGCCGACATCCAGCGCACGAACTCCACCTGGAGTGTGCCGGTGTTCGGCGACGACGCCGGGGAGCCCGGCTACGGCAAGGGCTCCACCTTCGCCGACCGCTACGAGACACAGGCCTGGCGCTGGAACCTGGACCTCGCCCAGGACGTCCACGGCAACGCCGCAAGCTACTGGTACGCGGCAGAGTCCAATCACTACGCCAAGGGAGGCGACAAGACCAAACTCCTGCCCTACACCCGGGGAGGCAGCCTCTCCGAGATCCGCTACGGCCAGCGCGCCGACACCCTCTTCACCGCGAACCCCTCCCACAAGGTCACCTTCGGCTATGACGAGCGCTGCTTCGCGGCTGACTGCGGGAACCTCACCAAGGACACCGCGGACAACTGGCCCGACGTCCCCTTCGACGCCGTATGCGCCTCCGGAGCCACCGACTGCAGGGCAGCAGGCCCGGCGTTCTTCACCCGCAAGCGCATGAAGGACGTCAAAACCCATGCCTGGTCCACCGCCCTCGAGCCGGACGACTACGCGCTCGTCGACACCTACGACCTCACCCAGGCGTACCTGGATCCCGGAGACCTGGGCGACACCAGCGACCAGAGCATGGTCCTGAAGTCCATCAAGCGCACCGGCCGCAACGCGGACACCGCCGACGTGCCACCGGTCGAGTTCACCTATCACATGCGTCCGAACCGGGTCGACGCCGACAACGACAACGTGCTGCCGCTCAACCGGCCGCGCATCAACACCATCACGTCCGAGAGCGGCGCCATCACCACGGTCACCCTCTCCGACCCGCAGTGCGTGCGCGGCTCCAGGATGCCGACGGCCGAGGATGACAACTCCTTGTCCTGCTACCCGGTCCACTGGCCCGTCAACGGAGGTGACCCCAAACTCGACTGGTTCCACAAGTACAACGTCAGTGCAGTCACCATCGCCGACCCGGCCGGCCAGAACGACCTCGTCGAGCACTCCTACACGTACGAGAATCCGGGCTGGCACCACAACGACGACCCGCTGACCCCCGAGAAGGAGCGCACCTGGTCCGAGTGGCGCGGCTACGGCAAGGTCACCGCCTACACCGGAGCCCTCGGCAGCACACGCTCAAAGACCGTCAAGGTCTTCATGCGGGGCATGCACGGCGACAAGCGAAAGAACACGACCGCCACGCGCACCACTGTCGTGACCGCCGTCCCCGTCCCCGGCCTGACCGTCCCCGACATCAACGACGACGACCAGTACGCGGGTTCGCAGCGCCAGACGATCACCTACGACGGGAACACGCCGCTCTCCGTCTCCGTGTACGACTCCTGGAGCAGGCAGACCGCGAGCCAGCAGAAGTCGTACGCCAACGTGAAGGCCCACTACGTCAGGACGGCGACCAGCTACGACCACACCTTCCTGACAGCCGCCAACACGTGGCGCACGACCCGCACGGACAGCACCTACGACGACTACGGCATGACCACGCGGACCGCCTCGGACGGCGACATCGCCAAGGCCGGCGACGAGACCTGCACGCGGACCTGGTACGCCCGCAACGATGCCAAGGGCCTGACCAGCCTCGTCTCACGCACCCGGACCGTCGCAGCCGCCTGCTCGGTCACCGACGACAAGCTGAACCTGCCCACCAGCTCCGTGACCCGTGGGGACGTCCTCACCGACACCGCCGTGGCCTACGACAACCCCGACGCCACCGGTTGGGCGCCGCAGCAGACCCCTACCCTGGGGCTGCCTACCTGGACCGGACGTGCCCAGTCCTATCCGGCGGCGGCCGGACCCGCAGACCGCATTCCGGCCGGCAGCGCCGGTTGGCAGACCGTCTCGAAGACCGGATACGACACGAGCACCGCGAAACTCGGCCGACCCCTGACCGTCACCGACGCCGTGGGAAACACGACCACCACCAGCTACACGCCCGCCGCGGCCGGCCCCCTGGAAGTCACCGTGCGCACGGCCCCGAAGCTTTCTGCCAACGGGCAGCAGCACAGGACGTACACCTACACGGACCTGCGCGGATCCGTCGTGCGCAGCGTCGATGCCAACATGGCCTCGACGTACAGCACCTACGACGGACTCGGCCGGGTCACCGCGACCTGGCTCCCCAACCGAGCCCGGTCCCAGTCTCCGAACGTCAAGTACGGCTACCTGCTCGCCCGCGGCAAGCAGCCTTGGACATCAGTCGGCACCCTGGCGGCCGACGGGACGTACAGAACGGTCTACAGCATCGCCGACGCGTTGCTGCGTCCCCTCCAGACCCAGTCGCCGTCGCCGAACGGCGGCCGGATCCTGACCGACACCCGATACGACTCACGCGGCCTCGCCCACGAGACCTACGCCGACATCTGGGACAAGGACAAGGCGCCCGAGGGCACCTACGCCCGTGCCGAGTACGGCAGCACACCCGTGCAGACCCGGACCGTCTTCGACGGCCTCGGCCGCCCCGGCACCTCCACACTCCTCGTGTACGGCGTACAGAAACAGCAGACCACCACCACCTACACAGGTGACTCGGTCGCCACGACCGGCCTCCAGGGCGGCACCGCGACCCGGACGGTCACCGACGCTCTCGGGCGGACCACCGAGACCCGCACGTACAGCGGGACGACGCCGAACGATCCCGCCTACGGCGGTACGGCACCGGGCACCCCGTACGCCGGCGTGAGCCACACGTACACACTGGACGGCAAGCCGGTGACCGTCACCGGGCCCGACACCGCCACGTGGAGCTACGGATACGACCTGTTCGGCCGGACCGTCACCACCAGCGACCCAGACAAGGGAACGGGCACCACCACCTACACGGCCCTGGACCAGATCGCGACGGCCACTGACGCGCGCAACACGGTCCTCGAATACAGCTACGACGAAATCGGTCGCAAGACCGGCCTGTGGAAGTCCCCCAAGTCAGACGCCAACAAGCTCGCGGCATGGACCTACGACACGGTGCGCAAGGGCTTGCCCTCGGCGTCCACCCGCTATGAGGGAGGCCTGACCGGCAAGGCCTACACCAAGTCCGTCACCGCCTACGACACCCTCGACCGCCCCACCACGACCAGGCTGACGCTGCCCTCGGACGATCCGCTGGTCGTTTCGGGTGCGGTTGGCGTCAACACCGACCACATGGCCTCCTACCGGCTCGACGGCACCCCGAACACCACCGCCGCACCGGCGATCGGCGGCCTGCCCGCCGAAATCCTGCAGGTGCACTACAACGACTTCGGCCTCCCCAAGGCCCTCTCCGGCAGCACCGGCTATGTGGAGAACGTGGCCTACTCGCCGCTCGCCGAGGTCGAGCAGCTCACCCTGACCCGCTCCTCCGCGGCGGGCGTCCGCAAGACCTTCGTCGGCAGCACCTACGAGGACGGCACCCGCCGCCTGCTGCGCTCCACGGTCAACGACCAGACCCACGCCGGCATCCTCCAGGACCTGACCTACTCCTACGACCAGGCCGGGAACGTCCTGTCGGTCTTCGACGCGGCCCCGCAGAGCGGCCTGTCCAAGGCGGACAACCAGTGCTTCTCCTACGACGGCCAACGCCGCCTGACCGAGGCATGGACGCCGAAGACCGCCGACTGCGCGGCCGCCGGCCGCACGGTCGCCAACCTGGACGGTGCAGCACCGTACTGGACCAGCTACACCTACACCGGAGCCGGTCAGCGAGCGACCGAGAAGACCAACACGACGACTCCGCAGACCCGTACCTACTGCTACGACACGTCCCGCCCGCACGCCCTCAGGGCCACCACGACGGGTTCCACCTGCACCGGTGTCGCCGCCCAGTACACCTACGACGCCACGGGCAACACCACCAGGCGCGCGGAAACCCCGGGGAGCGCGACATCCCAGAGCCTGGCGTGGACGGCGGAGGGCAGGCTCGCCAAGGTGACCGAGGGCGCCACTGCCACGGACTACCTCTACGACGCGGAAGGCCGGCTCCTGATCCGGCGCGATGCGTCCGGAGAGACCGTCCTCTACACGGAAACCACGGAAGTCCACGTCAAGGGTGCCAAGACCTGGGCCACCCGCGCCTACAGCATCGCCGGCACCAAGGTCGCGGCCCTGACAAACGAATCCGGGTCCGCCAGGCTGTCCTTCGTCGCCGGTGACGCCCACGGGACCTCTTCGCTGACCGTGTCCGCGGACGACACCCAGTCCGTGGCCAAGCGGTACACCACCCCGTTCGGTGCCGCCCGCGGTCCGGCCCCGGCGACCTGGCCGGACGACAAGCGGTTCCTGGACAAACCCCAGGACGCGAGCACGAGCCTGACCCACGTCGGGGCACGCGAATACGACGTCGCGCTCGGCCAGTTCCTCAGCGTGGACCCGATCCTCGCCCCGAACGCCCCACAGTCGCTCAACGGCTATTCCTACGCGAGCAACAACCCCGTCACCAGCGCCGACCCCTCGGGCATGTGCGCCGAGATCGACTGCCCGACACGACCGACCCCCGACCACGAGAACACCACCCCCGGCCACACGCCCGCACCGCCCAAGCCCTCGCAGACCGGCAGGACGAAGTTCGTGAACGGCGGGGGCAGCGGCCTGTTCAACTGCAACCTGAGTCGCTATGCCTGTGGCGGGTTGAAGCCCGCCTCCCCGCCGCCTCCGCTCCCGCCACCCCCGTGGATCCCCCCGCCCGTGGTCGAATATCGTCCGTCCGACTGTCAAGCGGCGGATGCCCGAATCGACTGCATGACGGAGGTTTCCCGAAGGCAATTCCTGGACCACCCATTCAATGTGGAGAATCTCAAGAACGGCTCCAACGAGCTTGCGTACGAATATGCTGCGGATGCCAGCTGTGCGAAGCGTGCTGCGCAATACGTCTGTTTCGGCGCGTCGCCCAAGTGGGAGCAGCCGATGACGGTCGGGGATGTGCACTTCTATCACGAAAGCAAGGCAGAATTCGCCGATCGCCTGAAAAGTGAAGCTGAGCGTCGTGCCAAGATGGCGGCAGTGCTAAGTGCGGAAGAGGTGGAGGAGTTCGGCCCGGACCTTGAACGGCACGAAGCGATTCACTCTCGACAATGGGCCGATTCCGGGCATGCGGCAGGTTTTGCGCTGCGGTACTTTGCCGAAGTCGGGCGCTCTCAGTACAAGCTGGGCACCCCCGTCCACGGGAACCGCCTGGAGTTGGAGGCGAACCTGTTCTGGGGCGGGTATCTCCGGTGGTATCCGACTCAGGTGCTTCCGCGCGGCGGTGAGCCGAAATTCTGAAGGGACGACACATGAGGTCGCGTGACGTGCGGCGGATGCTGGGAGCGGCGCTCCTGCTGTGGATGACTGTGGGATGCACGCCCACTGCCAAGGCGATTCTGGCGGTGGAGCCCGCGAGTGGGGGTGGCGTGCGCGTGCTGATAGCCCCGTGCCCGGGCTATGACGTACAACAGTTCTCCGCGATCACCGCCGGCGGCGCTGGCGGATTGCAGCGGTGGGCTGTGAGCAACGACGCCATGGCGGGGCCGTTGGCGGACATGGAGCTGTTCGCGGTGCCGCCGGGGTGGAGTGTCGACGAATCCACTCTGCAAGGCCTGCAGGACGGTGAGGAACACATCCTGACCGTCGTGGGGGCGGTGCGTGGGCGAGGGTTGGACGGAAAGGTCCGTTTCAGTCCCGATCGCGTCGCGGCACTGAAGCCGGGACAGGTGCTCGTCTCCGACGACGGCGAGACGAAAGCCATCAGCAGATCACAGTTCATGAAGGCCGACTCGGCGCGATGCGAGCCGTGACGTGTTGCGGGTGTCCTGAAGGCTGACGTGCGTGCCCGGACCGCGAAGGGCTCAGAGGCGTGGCCCGTCCCCGGGATCCGGGGGCGGGCCACGCCTCTTGAAAGCGCCCTGAGGACTAGCCCGGGAGTTCGCTGCGCGACGTGCCCCGCCGGGCCGCGAATTCGTCGAAGGTTTCGTGGCCGACTGCGTGGGTCGGGGTGAGGTGGCCGCCGCGGCGGAAGGCCGCGTAGGTCCTGCCCGCCAGGGGGACCGGGAGGATGCGGCGGCTGCGGCCCGTCGCGCGCAGGTAGACGCGGGCCAGGTCCGGCAGGCTGCGGATCTGCGGGCCGCCCATGTCCGGGACCCGGCCCGACGGGGTCGGGACCGCCAGCTGCGCCAGGCGGTCCGCCACCTCGCCCACCGCGATCGGCTGCACGGGTACGCCCTTGGGGATCAGGGCGACGGGCAGCTTCGCGGCGGTGTCCGTCACCATCGCCACGAGGTCGTGGAACTGCGTCGTGCGCAGGATCGTCACGCCGAGCCCCGACGCCTCCAGCAGCCGCTCCACGCCGAGCTTGCGCTTGTAGTAGCCCAGCGGGACCACGTCGACCCCGACGATCGAGATGTTGACGAGGTTCGCGACGGTCCCGGCCCGCCGGGCGGCCTCGATGAGGTGCCCGGCGGCCACGTCGTCGCCCTTGCCCGCCCCGCGCGTGTTGCTCGCGCAGTGCACGATCACCTCCGCGCCCGCCAGCGCCGCGTCCAGGCCGTCCCCGTCCCGGAGGTCGACGGGATGGTCCGGGGAGTGCCGGCTGAGCGAACGGACGTCGTGCCCGGCCGCCCGCAGCCGTTCGGCGACGAGCGAGCCGAGGGTTCCGGTGCCTCCGGTGACGACGATGGTGGTGCCCATGGTGCCGGTCCTTCCCTGGTGCGGTGAGCGGTGCGTGCACCAGCTGGGACCGGACAGCCGTCAGGGATGTGACAGCTGCCGCCGCAGGAATTCCAGCTTCTCCGGGTTGACCACCGTGCTGATGCCGCTGACCAGCCCATTCTCGAATTCGACCAGCAGGACCGCCACCTCGCCGAAGAGCAGCGCCGGCGAGCCGTTGACCTCCGCGACGCTGACCGGGACCCCGGCCACGTACTTCGCCATGGCGCCCATCGCGAACCGGGCCACGTTGTCCCGCCCCAGGATCGGCCGCCGTGCCGCGTTGACCACGCCGCCGCCGTCCGACACGTACCGCACGTCGGCCGCCAGCACCCCCTCCAGGCGGGTGAGGTCCCCGCTCTGGGCGGCGGTCAGGAAGCTCTCCACGAGTCCGTGCCACCGCTCGGGGTCGGCGGAGAAGCGCTTCTCCGGCGCCGCCTCGCGCTCGGCGGACACCCGGCCCGCCGCGCGCCGGTAGATCTGCCGGCAGTTGGCCTCGCCGAGGTCCAGGAGGCCGGCGATCTCCCGGTGGCTGTACGCGAAGGCCTCGCGCAGCACGTAGACGGCGCGCTCGACCGGGGTGAGCTGCTCCAGCAGCAGGAGCAGGGCCATGGACACGCTGTCGCGCTGCTCCGCCGACTCCAGCGGGCCGAGCGTGCCGTTCCCGGTGAGGACCGGCTCCGGCAGCCAGGGGCCGACGTAGCTCTCGCGCTTGACGCGCGCCGAGGTGAGGCTGTTGAGGCAGAGGTTGGTGACGACCTTGGCGAGCCAGGCCCCCGGGTGCTCGATGGCGGTGCGGTCCGCCGAGTCCCAGCGCAGATAGGCGTCCTGCACGATGTCCTCGGCCTCCGCGGCGGAGCCGAGCATGCGGTAGGCGATGCCGAACATCCGGGGCCGGTGTTCCTCGAAGTCCGCTACGGGCGCGGTGATATGTGTGATCACCGGGTCAGCCTACGAGGCCGGGCGGGGCGGGGAACGTGCGAGGACCCGGTGGCCGCCGGGCCACCGGGTCCTCACGTGTGCTCGCCCGTCAGGGCGGTCCGGTCAGCAGGCGCCCTGGTCCTTCCAGACGCCCCATTCGCCCGTGGTGCCGGGCTCCTCGTTCTGCGTCCACCACTGGGCCTTCCAGTTGCGGCCCTTGTGGGAGACGACGTTGCCGCTGTTGTAGACGGTGCCCGCGACGTACGCCGGGTTGGTGCACGTCCCGCCGGTCGGAGGCGTGGTGGGCGGCGGGGTCGTCGGAGGCGTGGTCGGCGGGGTGGTCGGGGGAGTGGTCGGCGGGGTGGTGCCGCCCGGCTCGCCGACCGTGGTGCCGCGCGCCAGGTCACCGGCGAGGGCGTACGTGGTACCGGAGATGTTCACCGTCCAGTTGGAGGGGGTGGACACCGGCAGGTAGTAGTTGAACGCCAGGTCGACGGAGGCGCCCGGGGCCAGGGACTGCCAGGCCGGGAGCTTCAGCGAGACCCGGTGGAAGTCGCCCTTCAGGCCACCCACGTTGCTGCCCGTGTGGCCGCTGCTGATGACCTTCGTGCCGAAGCCGGACTGGTCGGAGGCGTTGTTCGGGGCCGAGGTCGAGTAGTCGAACTGGAACTCCGTGCCGCCGGGCAGCGCCGTCCTCGTGTTGTTGGTGATCTTGATCTTCGGGGTGATCGGGTAGTTCGAGTCGCCGAGCTTGAACTCGGTGAACTCGGTCTTGATGTCGACCGCCTGGGTCGGCAGGGCGGTGGTGCCCGCCTTCTTCGACCCGTACGGGGACGCCGCCTTGAACTTGTCGTACATCAGCGAGGTGAGCGTGGAGCCCATCTCGTACTGGCCCTTGGCCGCGTTCCAGCCGTAGTCGCCGGCCATCTCCCAGACCATGGTGCCGCCGATGCCGCGGTCGACCACGTAGTCGGCCTTGGCGGCCACCGACTGCTCGTCCTCGGTGGAGAGGAAGACCTTCTTCTGCGCGTTCCACAGCCACGGCGCGACCAGGGTCGAGTCGTACTTGCGGGCGTAGGTGCCGGTCAGCGAGGTGTTCGCGGGGAAGCCGTACTGCGTGACGTAGTCGCCGACGATCCCCTTCTCCAGGTTCTTGGCGTGCCACATCGGGTTGGAGCCCGCGGGGGACTCGTTGCCGTTGTCGTCCTTGTCGTGCCACAGGTTGTCGATGCCGACCGCGCCGTCACCGCACTTGGTCAGCCCGGAGCCGGCCGGGCAGCTGGTCGCCGCAGCCTTGCCCCACAGGCCGTCGGTGCCGCCCTGGACGTTCTTGTGGCCGCGGGTGTAGTAGGGCAGGCCGATGTTGATCCGGCCGGCCGGCATGGAGCCGCGGAAGTAGTGGTACGCCCAGTCGGTGTTGAGGTAGCCGATGCCGCCGTACTGCTGGGAGCCGTAGACACCGGCGGCGGCGAGCTCGCCGTCCTTGCCGTCGTCGAAGAGCGAGGCGTTCGGGCCGACGTACTCGTTCCAGGCGCCGTGCAGGTCGTAGGACATGATGTTGACGTAGTCCAGGTACTGCTGCATCTGGAACGTCTCCATGCCGCGCAGCAGGTAGCCGGAGGAGGGGGCGGCGACGGTCAGCATGTAGTGCTTGCCGTCGGCGGCGCCGGCCGCGTCGAGCTTCTGGCGCAGGCTCTTCATGAGGGCGTCGTAGCCCTTGACCAGCCCGGCCCGGCGGGCGTTGGCGATCTGCCAGTCCAGCGGGTTGCCGGCGTCCTTCATCGTGGTCGGGTACTCGTAGTCGATGTCGACGCCGTTGAAGCCGTACTTGCGGATGAAGTCGACCGAGGACTGGGCGAAGGTGTCGATGCCCGCCTGGTTGACGGAGCCGTCCGCGTTGGTGGCCATGCTGTAGAAGCCGCCGGAGGCGACGCGCTTGCCGTCCGCGCCGAAGTAGCCGCCGGTCTCGGCCCAGCCGCCGACGGAGATCAGGGTCTTCACGTCGGGGTGCTGCTTCTTGTACTTCGTCAGCAGGTTGAAGTGGCCCTTGTAGGGGAGCGAGGGGTCCATCTCGGCCCCGGCGACGCCCGGCCAGGTCATGCCGGTGGCCTCGTTCGTCGCGCTGTCGGCGCCGACCGAGATCTTGTTGTCGCTGCCGACGTGGGCGAAGGCGTAGTTGATGTGGGTGATCTTGTCCCACGGAATGTTGTTGACGAGGTAGGAGGGCTGGCCGTTCTTGCCCGTGCGCCAGCCGGTGAAGTAGCCGATGACGCGGCGCTGGTGGTCGGCGCCCATCTTCTCGCGGCCCTCGGTGTCGTAGACCGAGCAGTAGGGGACGTCGACGCCGGCCGTCTTGTAGAGGCCGTCGGGACGACAGCTCTCGTTGTCGGCCGCGTGCGAGACGCCCGTGGAGAGCCCGCCGACCAGCAGTCCGGCGATTGCGGCGCCGGTTGCCAGGAGCATCGCTCTCGAACGTGTGGGGGACGGCATTGTGCCTCCTGGGGAGGGGAGGATGCAGGACACAAGTGGACACAACATGGAGCAACGTGACTGGTGCAGAAGCCTGTTGGCCCGTGACGTGCGCACATCCGACGGGCCGTTCCCGGGAAGATGAAGGGAACGTTAAGAGGACTAGACCAACCCGTCAATAGGTCTGGACCAACCACGCTTCCACTTGTCCGGGTCCACGCACCGGGGCGGCTCCGGGCGCGCCTCGGGTCGTACCCCCGGGCGGCCCCGGCCGGCGGGCGGCGTAGCCCCGGAGTCACCCTCTGTGAGCCAGGCCACACCACTTCACCCGCATGGCGGGCGACGGGCCGTGGCAGACTGGCTGGAGTACCAGTAGCAGCGCACTCCGGGGTCGGTGTAATTCCGAACCGGCGGTATAGTCCGCGACCCGTCCGCAGCCAGCGGCCGGTTGACCAGGTGAAATTCCTGGACCGACGGTTAAAGTCCGGATGGGAGGCAGTGCGCGGCGGGCCAGTCACCGGTACGCCGCCGTCGGCGGTTCATCGGCATATCCCCGTGGATGTGCCCGGTCGAACCGTTTCTCCGGCCTCGGCGTCCCCGCGTGAGCTGTTCCGCTCCATCTGTCGTATCCCGACAGGCCCCGGAGTCCGTGCCCGATGAGGCAGGAGGACCCGGTGGCGACACACGCCGCGCACGCAGCACCCGCACCCGACGCGGGTACCCGTGCCATGCGACGGGCCGTCGAGCTCGCCGCCCGCGGACTCGGCTCCACCAGCCCCAACCCGGTCGTCGGCTGCGTCATCACCGACGCCTCCGGCACCGTCGTCGGCGAAGGCTGGCACCAGCGGGCCGGCGGCCCGCACGCCGAGGTCCACGCCCTGCGCGCCGCAGGCACGGCCGCCCGCGGCGGCACCGCCTACGTCACCCTCGAACCCTGCAACCACACCGGCCGCACGGGACCCTGCGCGCAGGCCCTCGCCGACGCCGGCATCGCCCGCGTGGTCTACGCCGTCCCCGACCCGAACCCGCAGGCCAGCGGCGGCGCCGCCACCCTGCGCGCCGCCGGGATCGAGACCGGGGCCGGGCTGCTCCGGGCCGAGGCCGAGGCCGGCAACACCGCCTGGCTGACCGCCGTACGCCTCGGCCGCCCCCACGTGACCTGGAAGTACGCCGCCACCCTCGACGGCCGCAGCGCCGCCGCGGACGGCAGCAGCCGCTGGATCACCTCCGCCGAGTCCCGGGCCGACGTCCACCGGCTGCGCGCCGAGGCCGACGCCGTCCTCGTCGGCGGCGGCACCCTGCGCACCGACGACCCGCACCTGGCCGTCCGCGGCATCGACGGCGCCACCCAGCCCCTGCGCGTGGCCCTCGACACCCGCGCCGGCCTCCGGCCGACCGCCCGCATCCTCGACGACGCCGCGCCCACGCTGCTGGTCGTCGCCGAGGACGCCGACACCCGCCACCTGCCCGGCGTCGACCTGCTCCGGCTGCCCCCGCACGACGGCCGGATCCCCCTCGACCACCTCCTGACACAGCTGTACGCCCGCGGCGTGCGCTCCCTGCTCCTGGAAGGCGGCCCCACCCTCGCGGGCGCCTTCCTCGAAGCCGGAGCCGTCGACCGCGTCGTCGGCTACCTCGCCCCCGCCCTGCTCGGCGCCGGCCCCGCGGCCCTCGCCGACGCCGGCGTCACGAACATCTCCCACGCCCTGCGCCTCGACATCACCGAGGCCGTCCGCGTGGGCCCCGACCTGCGCATCACCGCCCTTCCCGCCACCGCCCCCAAGGAGCACTGAGTGTTCACCGGAATCGTCGAAGAACTGGGCGAGGTCACCGCCGTCGAGCAGCTCCAGGAAGCCTCCCGCTTCCGGCTGCGCGGCCCCCTCGTCACCCAGGACGCCAAGCACGGCGACTCCATCGCCGTCAACGGCGTCTGCCTGACCGTCGTGGAGACCGCCGACGGCGAGTTCACCGCCGACGTCATGCAGGAGACCCTCAACCGCTCCAGCCTCGGCGCCCTGACCCAGGGCTCCCGGGTCAACCTGGAGCGCCCGATGGCCCTCGGCGGACGGCTCGGCGGCCACCTGGTCCAGGGCCACGTGGACGGCACCGGCGAGATCCTCTCGCGGACCCCCTCCGAGCACTGGGAGATCGTCAAGGTCGCCCTCCCGAAGGACCTCTCCCGCTACGTCGTCGAGAAGGGCTCCATCACCGTCGACGGCGTCAGCCTCACCGTCGTCGAGGCCGCCGCGGACTGGTTCACCATCAGCCTCATCCCCACCACCCTCGCGCTGACCACCCTGGGCATCAAGCAGCCCGGCGACCCGGTCAACCTGGAGGTCGACGTCCTCGCCAAGTACGTCGAGCGCCTGCTGGCCGCCGGCGTCGACCCGCTGCACGCCGACCCGGCGGGAGAAGCCCGGTGACCGCCCTGACCTGGCTCAACGCGGAGGCCTTCACGGTCTTCGGCCAGAAGGTCATCTGGTCCGACATGATCGGCAACCTGATGGGCCTGGCCGCCCTCGCCCTCGGCTGGCGCCGCTCCATATGGACCTGGCCCGCCCAGCTGCTGTCCGGGCTCATCCTCATCGCCGCCTACGCCTCCGCGCACCTCGCCGGCGGCGTCGGCAAGCAGCTCCTGGTCATCGGCGTCGCCCTCTTCGGATGGCGCGCCTGGCAGCGCGGCAAGCAGGACGCCCAGGACGGCTCCATCGCCGTACGCACCGCCGGCTGGGCCGAGCGCGGACTGCTCCTCGCCGGAGCGGTCCTGGGCACCCTCGCCGTCGGCGGCCTCTTCACGCTCTACCCGTCGCTGTCCTGGAGCCCGTGGGCCGACGCCTACATCTTCGTCGGCACCATCGTCGCGATGGTGGCCCAGGCCCGCGGCCTCGTCGAGTTCTGGTTCGCCTGGCTCCTCGTCGACCTGGTCGGCGTCCCCCTCGCCTTCACCGGCGGCCTGGCCTTCTCCGGACTGGTCTACGTCGTCTACTTCGCCCTCGTGGTGTGGGGCGCCTACGACTGGTACCAGCGCTCCCGCACCACTCCCGCCCCGGCCCTCGAAGGAGCAGCGGCATGACCAGCCTCAAGCCCGTGCCCGACATCCCCGAAGAGACCTTCTGCCTCGACCCCGTCGAACAGGCGATCCGCGACATCGCGGCGGGCCGGCCCGTCGTCGTCGTCGACGACGAGGACCGCGAGAACGAGGGCGACCTCGTCATCGCCGCCGAGAAGGCCACCCCCGAGATCATCGCCTTCATGATGAGCGAGTGCCGCGGCCTGATCTGCGCCCCCATGGAGGGCGACGAGCTGGACCGGCTCGAACTCCCGCAGATGGTCCAGAACAACACCGAGTCGATGAAGACCGCCTTCACCGTCTCCGTCGACGCGAGCGCCGCCCACGGCGTCTCCACCGGCATCTCCGCCGCCGACCGCGCCACCACCCTGCGCCTCCTCGCCGACGGCGTCAGCGGCCCCGGCGACTTCGTCCGCCCCGGCCACATCTTCCCGCTGCGCGCCAAGCCCGGCGGCGTCCTGGTCCGCAACGGCCACACCGAGGCCGCCGTCGACCTCGCCCGCCTCGCGGGCCTGCGCCCGGCCGGCGCCATCGTGGAGATCGCCGGCGAGGACGGCGTCATGCTGCGGCTGCCCGAGCTGATCCCCTTCGCCCGCAAGCACGGCCTGACGATCATCTCCATCGAGGACCTGATCTCCTACCGCCGCTCCGCCGAGCCCACGGTGCGCCGCGAGGCCGAGGTCAGCCTGCCGACCGCCTTCGGCGAGTTCACCGCGCACGGCTACCGCTCCACCGTCGACGGCGTCGAGCACGTCGCCCTCGTCCACGGTGAGATCGGCGACGGCTCCGACATCCTCGTCCGCATGCACTCGGAGTGCCTGACCGGCGACATCTTCGCCTCCCAGCGCTGCGACTGCGGCCCCCAGCTCCACGCCTCCATGGAACGCATCAAGCACGAGGGCCGCGGCGTCGTCGTCTACCTGCGCGGCCACGAGGGCCGCGGCATCGGACTGCTGTCCAAGCTGCGCGCCTACGAGCTCCAGGAGCGCGGCCGCGACACCCTCGACGCCAACCTGGAACTGGGCCTGCCCGCCGACGCCCGCGACTACGCCGCCGGCGCGCAGATCCTTGCCGACCTCGGCGTGCACAGCGTCCGGCTGCTGACGAACAACCCCGACAAGTCCGCGGCCCTGGAACGACACGGCATCACGGTCGCCAGCCGGGAGTCGATGCCGGTCGAGGCCGGCGAGCACAATCTGCGGTACCTGCGCACCAAGCGGGACCGGATGGGCCACGACCTGCCCTGGCTGGACGGGGCCGTGACCACCTCCGCCTGCGGCAACCAGTAAGCACGCACCACCACCCGTACGTACATCCACGAACCACCGAGGAGCAGAGCTGTGAGCGGCAAGGGCGCACCCGAACTGAGCGTGAAGAACTGCGGAGACCTGCGAGTCGCCGTGATCGCGGCCCAGTGGCACGAAAAGGTCATGGACGGACTGGTCGACGGCGCCCTGCGCGCCCTGCACGAGCTGGGCATCGACGAGCCGACCCTGCTCCGCGTCCCCGGCAGCTTCGAGCTCCCGGTCGTGGCGAAGGTGCTGGCCGGCCGCGGCTACGACGCCATCGTCGCCCTCGGCGTGGTCATCCGCGGGGGCACCCCGCACTTCGACTACGTCTGCCAGGGCGTCACCCAGGGCCTGGTCCAGGTGTCCATCGACACCGGAGTCCCCGTCGGCTTCGGCGTGCTGACCTGCGACAACGACGAGCAGGCGCTGGACCGTGCCGGGCTCGAAGGGTCCAACGAGGACAAGGGCCACGAGGCGGTCACCGCCGCCGTCTCCACCGCCATGACCCTGCGCACCGTCAGCGAGCCGTGGCGCTAGGTCGTGTCCGAGGGGTGAACCCCGGCACCGGGACACCCGGGTGAGCCCGTACTCTAAGGACATCATGGCGAACACACCCTCCAAGACCTTCGAAGAGCTCTTCGCCGAGCTTCAGCACAAGGCCGCCGAAGGCGACCCCAGCACCTCCCGCACCGCCGAGCTCGTCCACAAGGGCGTCCATGCCATCGGCAAGAAGGTCGTCGAGGAGGCCGCCGAGGTCTGGATGGCCGCCGAGTACGAGGGCAAGGAAGCCGCCGCCGAGGAGATCTCCCAGCTGCTCTACCACGTCCAGGTGATGATGGTCGCGCGCGGGATCTCCCTCGACGACGTCTACGCCCACCTCTGAGTCCGGGCCGCCCGGCCGCCCGCCTCACCCTCACGTCAACCACGCACACCACGCATCAAAGGAAGCCCCATGCTGCGCATCGCCGTCCCCAACAAGGGTTCACTCTCCGGACCGGCGTCGGCGATGCTCCATGAGGCCGGCTACCGGATGCGCAAGGAGTCCAAGGAACTCGTGGTCGTCGACCCCGAGAACGAGGTGGAGTTCTTCTACCTCCGCCCCAAGGACATCGCGATCTACGTCTCCTCCGGCAAGCTCGACATGGGCATCACCGGCCGCGACCTGCTGCTCGACTCCGGCGCCAGCGCCGAGGAGATCCTCCCGCTGAACTTCGGCCGCTCCACCTTCCGCTACGCCACCACCCCCGGCACGGCGAAGGGCCCCGAGGACTTCACCGGCATGACGATCGCGACCTCGTACGAGGGAATCGTCGCCAAGCACCTGGCCGACCAGGGCATCGACGCCTCCGTCGTGCACCTCGACGGCGCGGTCGAGACCGCCATCCAGCTCGGCGTCGCCCAGATCATCGCGGACGTCGTCGAGACCGGCACCAGCCTGCGCAACGCCGGCCTGGAGGTCATCGGCGAGCCGATCCTCACCTCCGAGGCCGTCGTCATCCGCGGCAACGGCGCCGACGCCGACGACCCGCAGGTCCAGCAGTTCCTGCGCCGCCTCCAGGGCGTCCTCGTCGCCCGCAGCTACGTGATGATGGACTACGACTGCCGCGCCGAACACCTGGAGCGGGCCGTCGCCCTCACCCCGGGCCTGGAGTCGCCGACCGTCTCCCCGCTGCACAACGAGGGCTGGGTCGCCGTCCGCGCCATGGTCCCCGCCAAGGAGGCCCAGCGCATCATGGACGACCTGTACGAGCTCGGCGCACGCGCGATCCTCACCACCTCGATCCACGCCTGCCGCCTGTAAGGGGTGTCCCGCCGGCCGGACCCGGCCGGCACGCCGCCCCTCACCCGTACGCCACCCCCAGAAGGCACCGCACCATGGCCGAGTCCGCCGCCCCGCCCGCACCGCCCGCCCTGCCGGTCACCTTCCGGCCGACCCGTACCCGGGCCGTCCTGCTGGGCGTCGGGCTCGCCATGTTCGTCACCATCACGGCCATCGCCGTGATGCTGGAACGCCTCCAGCCGGGTGAGCGGATCAGCTTCGTCTTCACCGCGGTCCTGCTCACCTCCGTCCTCGTCCTGCTCAGCCGCCCCAAGGTGGTCGCCGACGAGGAAGGCGTCACCGTCGTCAACCTCACCAACACCCGCCGCCTGGCGTGGGCCGAGATCCTCCGGGTCAACCTGCGCCCCGGCGACCCGTGGGTGTTCCTGGACCTCAGCGACGGCACCAGCCTGCCCGTGCTCGGCATCCAGCCGGGCGTGGCCAAGCAGCAGGCCATCAGCGACGCGCGCGCCCTGCGGGCCCTGGCCGAAATCCGCGGAACCGGCCCGAACGACGGCTGACCCCGCCGATCCTCGTGGCCGCCTACCGTTGCGGCCGCGATCCCAATGACTACCCTGGTGGCGGGGCGCAGCCGTGCGCCCTCCCACCGGCCCCGGGACCCCGAGGCCCGCGGGCACCTGCAACTCGAGGAGTGACTCCCTCCAGCAATGGACGGATCGTCCGGTAATACCCGCGCCGCCCTCCCCACGGAGGCGGCGGCATGACCATCCCGCTACTCCTGCTCGCGGCGGCGTTCGCCCTGATCCTCGCCAACGGATTCTTCGTGGCGGCCGAGTTCGGCCTCGTCACCGTGGAACGCCCCGAGGCCGAGCGCGCCGCAGCCGACGGAGACCGCCGTGCCCGCACGGTCGTCAAGGCCCTGCGCGAGCTGTCCTTCCAGCTCTCCGGCACCCAGCTCGGCATCACCATCACCTCCCTCGTGGTCGGCATGCTCGCCGAGCCCGCCCTGGCCGCACTGCTGTCGGGGCCGCTCTCCGCGACCGGCCTGCCGAAGGGAGCCGTCTCCGGCGTCGCCGTCGTCATCGGCATGCTGCTCGCCTCCGCCGTCCAGATGGTCGTCGGCGAGCTCGTCCCGAAGAACTGGGCGGTCTCCCGGCCGCTCCAGGTGGCCCGCTTCGTCGCCGGCCCGCAGCACGCCTTCTCGCGCGTCTTCCGGCCCGTCATCGCCGGCCTCAACGCCGTCGCCAACCGGCTCGTACGGGCCCTCGGCGTGGAACCCACCGAGGAGATGGCCTCCGCCCGCACCCCGGGCGAACTCGTCTCCCTGGTACGCCATTCGGCCCAGGCCGGCGCCCTGGAACAGGACACCGCCGACCTCTTCGTACGGACCCTGTCGCTGGGCGAGCTCACGGCCCAGCACGTCATGACCCCCCGGGTGAAGGTCAGCGCCCTCCAGCACACGGCCACCGCGGCCGACGTACTGAACCTGACCCGCGCCACGGGCCTGTCCCGCTTCCCGGTCTACCGCGAACGCATCGACGAGATCACCGGCATGGTCCACCTCAAGGACGCCCTCGCCGTCGCCGAGTCCGAACGCGACCGCATCAGCGTGGGACGGATCTGCGTCGCCCCGCTCCTGGTGCCCGGCTCCCTGCCGGTGCAGCCGCTGCTGGAGCGGCTGCGCAGCGAACAGCCGATGGCCGTCGTCGTCGACGAGTACGGCGGCACCGCCGGCGTCGTCACCCTGGAGGACATCGTGGAGGAGCTCGTCGGGGAGGTCCGCGACGAGCACGACCTCGCCGAGGACGCCACCCCCGAACTCGCCGCCGTCGCAGCCGAGGACGGCCGCCCCTCCTGGGAGGCCGACGGCAGCTGCCGCGTGCAGACCCTGCGCCGGATAGGCCTGGAAGTGCCCGAGGGCCCCTACGAGACCGTCGCCGGCCTCGTCGCCGACCTGCTCGGCCGGATCCCCGCCCCCGGGGACCGCGCGGACCTCCCCGGCTGGAAGCTGTCCGTCCGCAGGGTCGGCCGCAACCGGGCCGAACGCGTCCGCCTGGTCCGGCTGACGGCCGTACCCGCCGCCGGCACCTACCGGCAGCCCGCGGCCCCCGCCGCCGCCACCGTGCCCGGCACCGGCCGCCACGGCGACCCCGCATCGCAGCGGGCCGAGCTGGAAGGCGCCGCCCGGTGAACGCGCTCGAACTCGTCTTCGCGCTGCTCCTCGTCCTGGCCAACGGCTTCTTCGTCGGCGCCGAGTTCGCGCTCGTCTCCGTACGGCGCAGCCAGATCGAGCCCCTCGCGGCCGAGTCCAAGAGGGCCCGCCAGGTCCTCCACGGCCTGGAGAACCTGCCCCGCATGATGGCCGCCGCGCAGTTCGGCATCACCATCTGCTCCCTCACCCTCGGCGCGGTCGCCGAGCCCACCGTGGCCCGGCTGCTGGAGCCCGTCTTCCACGCCGTCCACGTACCCCAGGGCCTGATCCACCCCCTCGGCTACGCCCTCGCGCTCGCCGCAGTGGTCTTCCTGCACCTGGTCATCGGCGAGATGGTCCCCAAGAACCTCGCCATGGCCGCACCCGAGAAGACCGCCCTGTGGTTCAGCCCCGGCCTGGTCGCCTTCGCCCGCCTCTGCGGGCCGGTCACCACGGCGCTCGGGGCCTGCGCCAAGGTCGTCCTGAAGCTCTTCAAGGTCGAGCCCAAGGACGAGGTGGAGGCCGCCTACACCTCCGCCCAGCTGGGCCGGCTCCTCCAGGACTCCCGGCAGGCCGGGCTCCTGGAGCCGGTCGAGCAGGAGCGGCTGGAGGACGCACTGGAACTGGGCAGCCGCCCCGTCACCGACGTCCTCCTCGACCGCGACCGCCTGGTCACGGTCGGCCCGGCCGTCACCCCGCGCCAGATCGAACAGCTCACCGTCCGCACCGGCTACTCCCGGTTCCCCGTCCGTGCCGACAGCGGGGCCTTCATGGGCTACCTGCACGTCAAGGACGTCCTGGACCTGGAGGACCGGGAACGGGCCGTGCCCCAGCGGGTCTGGCGCCGCATGACCACGCTGTGCGCCACCGTCCCCCTGGACGACGCCCTCGGCGTCATGCGCCGGGACGCCACCCACCTGGCCCAGGTAGCGGACCAGAGCGGCCGGGTCCTCGGCCTGGTCGCCCTGGAGGACGTCCTGGAAATGCTGGTCGGCGAGGTCCGGGACCCGGCGCACCGGGTCCCCGCGGGCCGCACGTAGCCGAGGAGGCCGGGGGGAGTCGCGGACACGCCTCCCCCCGGCCCACCGGGCGTCACAGGGGCGGCTCGGGCCGTTCCTGGGGACCGCGGCCCGACAGGACCTCCCCGTACGCCTGCATCAGATCCGGCAGCCGCAGCGTGGCCAGGTCGTCCCGCGACGGCTCGCCCGCGAAGCCCGCCAGCCGCAGGTCCCGGTACGCGCAGCTCTTCTCGTACAGGGTCCGCAGGAAGCGGCCGTTGCCGAGCTCGTCGATCCACCCCTGCTCCACCACGTGCCCGCTGATGCTGCGCAGCTCCTCCAGGGCCTCCTCGTCCCAGTGGTCGCCGTTGGCGTCCGCGAGCACACCGCCGATCGCGGTCAGCTCCGGCGGCCGGTAGCTGGGGAAGTCCACCCGGGTGGTGAACCGCGAGGACAGCCCCGGATTGGCCGCCAGCAGCCGGTCCATCCCGGCCGGGTAGCCGGCGAGGATCACCACCAGGTGGTCCCGGTTGTCCTCGGCCCGCTTCAGGAGGACCTGCAGGGCCTCGTCCCCGTACGCGTCCCCCTTGCTGTAGCCCGTGTTCGACAGCGAGTACGCCTCGTCCACGAACAGCACCCCGCCGATCGCCGAATCGATCAGCTCGTTGGCCTTCACCGCGGTCTGCCCCAGGAACTCACCGACCAGATCGGCCCGTTGCGCCTCGACCAGATGGTCCCCGCCGAGCAGGCCCAGCGCGTAGAAGACCCGGCCCAGGATCCGTGCCACGGTGGTCTTGCCGGTGCCCGAGGGCCCGGAGAAGACGAAGTGCCGTTTCGGCGGCTGCACCGGCAGCCCCTGCCCCGCCCTCAGCCGCGCCATGTGCAGCTGGGCGGAGAGCGCCTTCACCTGCCGCTTGACCGGCTCCAGGCCCACCATCCGCTCCAGCTCCGCCAGCGCCTCGGCCAGGGCAGCCGGGTCCGACGGCCCGGTCGGCAGCCCCTCCGTCGAGCCCTGCGGAGGGACGGCCGCCTTGCGTCGTACGCCCTCCATGCGGCCGGGCGGGGGAGCCGGCGGAGCCAGCGGGTCCGGCCCCGCCTGCCCGTCCGCGGCGATGTCCTGGACGGGCCCGCCGCCCGGCGGACCGCCCAGGGCGACCGCCGCGAAGTCCCCGCCGACCGGGGACGGGCCGTGCCCCGCGTAGCCTCCGTACCCCGAATACCCGGCCAGCCCCGCCAGATCGGCCATGCCGTCGGTGTCGTCGCCGTCCTCGATCGCCGTCAGCCGGGCCGCGGTGTCCATGAACGAGGGATCCACCCGGTGCACGGCCCGGTACAGCGGCAGCGCCGCCGCACTGCGCCCCGTCCCCTCGTGCGCCCGCGCCAGCCAGTACCGCAGCTCCTTGCGCTGCGGCTGCTCGCTGCGGCAGCGCATCAGCGCCGCCGACAGCAGCGGCTCGGCCTGCCCGTACATCTCCAGACGCACCCGCGCCATCCCGCCGAACAGCCCCGCCTCGATCCCCAGCAGCGGATCGTTCACCAGCGGCTCGGTGTGCCGGACCAGCTGCTCCCAGTCCTTGACCAGGTAGGCCCGGCAGGCGTGCAGGAACCGGACCTGCGCGTCGGTGTCGACCGGCGGCAGTGCGGCGAGGGCCTGGTCCAGCTCCGGTACGTGGCGGCCGTCCAGCCAGTGCGAGGCGTGGGCGAGCAGCAGGTCCCGCCGGTTCTCCAGCACCGGCTGCACCCACCAGCCCAGCCAGTACCAGGAGTTCAGGGTCCTGCGGTGACGGGCCCGCTGTTCGCCGAAGCGGTCCCGGTGCGCGTACATGCGCAGTAACGCGTTCCCCGTGTCGACCCGGAGCGCGTGCAGGCCCAGCCACGCGTCGGCCATCGAGGGGTCGAGCCGCACGGCCGTCCGGAACTCCTCCTCGGCCTGCGGGTAGGCGCCCATGGTGCAGGCGTCGACCCCCCGCAGCCAGGCGAGTTCGGCCGGGGCGTGCATGCTGCCCGGCGTGCCGAAATCCATCACGTCCCCCACAAGCCTGCCCGTGGTGCGCCGCAACCCCCGCTTCGAGCGCGCGAGTTGTCCGGTGCCCCCGCCTGGCGTCGCTGGAATCAGGGCTGCATCGTACCTGCGCTTTCGCACCTTACGTAGGGTGCGGCGGGCCCGGTTCGGACGGGAGCCCCGGGCGTGTCCGGTGACACAGGGTGAACGTTCGGGGGGTGGATGCCTCGCGCGGTGCCCCGGCGGAGGGGGCGCGAGGGCAGAACGAAGCCCCCGATCACGGGGGAACAATCGGGGGCTCCGTGTGCGCGGCGGCCGGTAAAGGCCCCGCATTGAGAACGTAAGGCCGTCGCGGGCCCCGGGTCAAGCGGGTCGGCACAGGCCCGGCCGGGTGGAATTCCGACGCCGCTCAGGCCCGGGGGAGTTCGTCACCTTCGGTGACGGAAGCGGGGGCTCCTGCAGTCCCTCCGGCCCCGGAAGACCACTCGTATCCCGTACCGCTCTGACGTACCAGAGTGCCGGCGAAGGGGCGCGAAGGATCACTGGAGAAGTGTGCGCGCTCCGCGCGCTCCCATCCGTCCCAGAAGCCGGAGAGTTCGCGCCCGTCCCGGTCGCGGCCCCGCAGCCACGACTCCGCGCGCGGCGTCTCCATCCACAACAGCCGGGCCAGGTGCGGGCGCAGCGACCGCCGCCCGGCGCCGACCCCCTCCACCAGCAGCACCGGCGCCGGCTCCAGCACCCGCTCCGGCCCGAAGCGCCGTTCCACCCAGTCGTACGGGGTCCAGTGCGCGGGCCTGCCGCCGGCGAGGGGCTCCAGCACCTGGGTGCGCAGCCGCTCCTCCCAGGCGAACAGCTCCTCGTGGCTGGCCACGTCGTCCAGGTGCAGCACGGGCGCCCCGCCCAGCGCTTCGGCGAGCCGTCCCGCGAAGGTGCTCTTGCCCGATCCGGCGTGCCCGTCGATCCCGATCAGGCGCACCGGTCCGAGGGAGCACGGCAGCGCGGCGAGCTCCCGGGCGAGTGACTCAAGTGACTGGTGTGACTCCACCCGACCAGCGTAGACAAGCCCGACACGACCCGTGGCTTGGGTCTTCGGCCGCCGGGAACCTGGAAAGGTGACACCACCGAAGCACCGACCCACCCCGGGGGACCACGCGATGACCGCACCCACGCCACGCAGGGCCGTACTCGTCGCCGCACTCGCGGTCGCCACCGCGGCCGCCGCCGCCGTCCCCGGCGGCGGCTCCCCGGCAGCCGCCGCCCCCGCCCCGCGCGCCCAGGGGCGCAGCGTCGACAACCGCTTCTGGTTCTCCTACGGCCACTGGCGCGCCGGCACCCACCGGGGAACCGGAGCCGTCGCCGGGGCCCGCCCCGGCCTGCAGATCCGCACGGCCGACGGCCGCACCGAGTACGCCGACCCGCACACCGGGCGCAAGGCCACCTGGGAGTACGCCACCTGGACCTCCCCGCTGCACCGCTCCACGGTCCCCGCCACCGAGGCCGTCGCCTCCTGGAACGCCCGCACCCCGGCCGGCACCTGGATCCAGGTCGAGCTGCGCCCCACCTACACCGACGACACCACCGGCCCCTGGTACGTGATGGGCCGGTGGGCCTCCGGCGACACCGACATCCGCCGCACCTCGGTGGACGGCCAGACCGACGGCCGGTCCACCGTCTGGACCGACACCCTGGCCGTCGACGCACCCGCCGCGGCCGCGGGCCTGCGTATCGCCGGCTGGCGGCTGCGCCTGACCCTCCACCGCCGGCCGGGCGCCACCGAGGGCCCGACCGTGTGGCTGGCCGGCGCCATGGTCTCCGACGTCCCCGACCGGTTCACCGTCCCCGCCTCCCGCCCGTCCGGCACCGCCCACGAGCTGAAGGTCCCGCGCTACTCGCAGCAGACCCACATCGGGCGCTACCCCGAGTACGACAACGGCGGCGAGGCCTGGTGCAGCCCCACCTCGTCCCAGATGGTCATCGAGTACTACGGCCGCAAGGCCGAGCCCGCCGCCCTGGCCTGGGTGGACCCGGCGTACTCGGACCCCCAGGTCTGCCACGCCGCCCGCTCCACCTATGACGCCGCCTACAAGGGCTGCGGGAACTGGTCCTTCAACGCGGCGTACGCCGCCACCTACAGCGGCCTCGCCGGTGCCGTCACCCGGCTCGCCTCCCTGACCGACCTGGAGACCGTGGTGAGGGCCGGCATCCCCGTGATCACCTCCACGTCCTTCCGGGCGGACGAACTCACGGGCGCCGGCTACGGCACGGCCGGCCACCTGATGACCGTCGTCGGCTTCACCGCCGCCGGGGACGTGGTCGTCAACGACCCCCACGCCCACGACAACCCCTCCGTACGCCGGGTCTACCGGCGCGGCGAGTGGGAGAACATCTGGCTGCGCACCAAGCGCACCACCACAGCCGGCAAGACCGCCTCCGGAAGCGGCGGGGTCTGCTACCTCTACGCCCCCGCCCTGCCGTCCATGGCACAGATCCGGGCCCTGCGGACGGTGGGCGTGCTCTGACGGCGGGGCCTGCCGCGAGCGAGCGGGGCGATCGCGGAAATTGCCCGTTGACCAGGCGGGCCGGGTAAGCGGAACATAATGGGGTAAATGGCACATAAAGGCTTCTCAGTAGGAGGCGGCCCGCCATGACCACCCATCCCAGCATCGAGCACCACCCCGACCTCGCCGAGATGCGCACTCGGTTCGAGCGGGTGACCACCACTCCCCGCGCGCAGGCCGTCGAGGCACTGGCCCTGATAACGGGCCTGTACCTGGCCGCCTCGCCGTGGATAGCGGGATTCGGCATCCTGCTGCCGCTGGCGATCAACAACCTGATCGTCGGCCTCGCGTACTGCCTGTGCATGGGCGGCCTGGGATCCGCCTACGAGCGCACCCACGCGATGGCGTGGACGGCGGTCGTCCTGGGTGCCTGGACGATCATCGCCCCGTGGGCCATCGCCGGTGAGATGGACGCGACGCGTGCGGTGGTCAGCAACGTGATCACCGGAGCCGTCGCCCTCTGCCTCGGCCTCGCGATGGCGGCCATGGCCGGCCGCAGCCGCGACACCAGGGTCTGAACCGCAAACCCCCGAACCCGCAAACCCGCGAACCCGTAAACCAGTGACCCCGTGAACCGACGCCGGACGAACCGGCCGCCGGGCCCCGACCGCACCGCGCACCAGCCGGAGCGGCCGGGGCCCGCTCGCGTGACGTGCGCCACCAGTGACCCTCGTCTCTACCGCGAAAGCCGCGAACGCTGGCACATTGGACACCATGACCGCAGACACCGCCGCCCCGACCGCATCCGCCCGGAACCTCGCCCGCACCGGCACCGGGGGCCCCAAGGAGGACTCCAACTGGCTGGAGCACGTCCTCGGCTGGACCCTCGTGGTCGTCGTGGCCATGTTCGTCACCCAGGTCGGCTGGTTCTGACCCCTCCCCGGCGCGAGCCCCCGTACCCCTGACTGCCATACTTCGGCCGTCCTGTGGCGGTTCGAGGCTGGGGCCGGAATTGAACAACAGTCAACAGCGTGGAACGACCCGTCGTTCACAGGTGCGCAGGGCCGAACTCATAGCCATCGGGCGCAAGTTGTTCGCCGACACCTCCTACGACGCACTCTGCATGGACGACATCGCCCAGCACGCGGGCGTCGCCAAGGGCCTGATCTACTACTACTTCACGAGCAAGCGCGGCTACTACCTCGCCATCGTCGAGGACTCCGTGGCCGACCTCGTCGCCCGCGCCGCCGGCGGCACCGACCTCCCGAACGCGGAACGGGTCCGCCGCACCGTCGACGGCTACCTCCACTACGCCGAGCACCACCGCGCCGCCTACCGGACCATCGTCACCGGAGGCGTCGGCTGCGACGCCGAGGTGCTCGCCATCCGCGACGCCGTCCGCGAGGAGCTGGTCGCCACCATCGCCGAAGGCGCCTACGGACACCGCTCCCTCCCGCCCATCGCCCGCCTCGCCCTCGTGGGCTGGCTCTCCGCGGTCGAAGGGACCACTCTGGAATGGATCGGCGGGCCGAGCGCCCCGGACCGGCCCGGACGCGCCCGGCTCGGAGCCCTGCTGGTACGCCAGCTGCACGCGACATTGGCGGTGATCGAGGAGTTCGCCCCGGAGTGTCCGGCACCTCCCCCCGGCGAAGAGCCGTTCCGCACTGCTGATGATCTTGCACCGGTGACGGGAAGCCCCTGATCGGGCATACTCAACCCGCCGCAGCCGCTGAACAGGCTCTTCCGCAACCCGGGAGGGCCGGCACCGGCTGCACAGAGCCCGAGACCCGGCGGCGCGTCCCACACCTCGCGCGTCGCCGCCGTGCCCGAGATGGAGGAGAGCGCCGCCATGACCGACCGCGCCCCGCAGCCGGTGGACCGACAGCTGCCCACCGAGGAGTCCCGCGACCTCCTCGCCCTCGTTCGCGAGATCGCCCAGCGCGAGATCCGTCCCCGGGCCGCCGAGGAGGAGGACTCCGGACGCTTCCCCCGAGAGGTCTTCACGCTGCTCTCCGAGGCCGGACTGCTCGGCCTCCCGTACCCCGGCGAGTACGGCGGCGGCGAGCAGCCGTACGAGGTCTACCTCCAGGTCCTGGAAGAGCTCGCAGCGGCCCGCCTGACCGTCGGCCTCGGCGTCAGCGTGCACTCCCTGGCCTGCCACGGCCTCGGCGGCTACGGCACCAAGGAGCAGCAGGCCGCGCACCTGCCCGCGATGCTCGGGGGCGGCCTCCTGGGCGCCTACTGCCTCTCCGAGCCGGCCGCCGGCTCCGACGCGGCCTCGCTCACCACCAAGGCGGTCCGCGACGGCGACGACTGGGTCATCACCGGCACCAAGGCCTGGATCACCCACGGCGGGGTCGCCGACTTCTACACCGTCCTCGCCCGCACCGGCGTCGAGGGCCCCAAGGGCATCACGGCCTTCCTGGTCCCCGGGGACGCGGCCGGCCTGACCGCGGCCGTGCCCGAGAAGAAGATGGGCATGAAGGGCTCGCCCACCGCCCAGCTGCACTTCGACGGGGTACGCGTACCGGATTCGCGCCGCATCGGCGAGGAGGGGCAGGGCTTCTCCATCGCCCTGGCCGCGCTCGACGCGGGACGGCTGGGCATCGCCGCCTGCGCCATCGGCGTCGCCCAGGCGGCACTGGACGAGGCGCTCGTCTACGCGCTGGACCGCAAGCAGTTCGGTCACCCCATCGCGGACTTCCAGGGGCTGCGGTTCATGCTGGCCGACATGGCCACCAAGATCGAGGCGGGCCGGGCGCTCTACCTCGCGGCGGCGCGGCTGCGGGACGCCGGCAAGCCGTTCTCCCGGCAGGCCGCCATGGCCAAGCTGTTCTGCACGGACGCGGCGATGGCCGTCACCACGGACGCGGTCCAGGTCCTCGGCGGCTACGGCTACACCGCGGACTTCCCCGTCGAGCGGCTCATGCGCGAGGCGAAGGTGCTCCAGATCGTGGAGGGCACCAACCAGATCCAGCGCATGGTCATCGCCCGCCACCTGGCGGGACCCGAGACGCGCTGACGCGCTCCTCCGCCGAACGGGTCAGTACAGCCCGCTGCTGGTCGAGGGCCAGACCGGGGACGACGTGAGCCGGGACCACTCCGGGTCCCGCCGGCCGGGCAGGGTGCGGCCGGCATCGGCCCACCGGGCCAGCAGGTCGCGGTAGATCGGCGGATCGGGCGCCTGCTGCTCGCGCAGCGGCTCACGCGGAAGCGGGCGCGGAACCGATTCTTCGAAACCCGACGACATCGGACGGCGCCTTCGGCCCGTGGAAGACTGAAGCGTGCTCATGCACGGCCAACGCCGGACCGAAGCCACGGGTAATCGCCCCCGACGTGCGCCCATCCGTTCGAGCCTTCCCCGCCGCCGGGCGGGGGGCGGGGGGCGGGGGGCTTCGGCGGGGCGGGGGCAGCTTCGGGGGCGGGGCTTCGGCGGGGCGGGGGCCGGAAGGCGCGGGGCAGTACGGAAGGGCGGCGTTCCGGCGGGGCGGGGTCCGGAAGGTGCGGCGGTGGCTTCGGGTGGGCAGGACCCACTCGGGCGGGGGTCAGTGGCGTTCTGGGGGTTTTTCCGTCTGTCCGATGGTTTTCCGGGTCGTGCCGGTCCCTCAAGGGCGCTCCTGCGTCGCGTCGCGTTGCGATGGCCTGCGGCCACCCTTGACCGCCCGTCCCGCCCCGGAACTGCAAGGACCGGCGGAAAACCCCAAAAGAACGAGCCGGGCGACGAGAGACCATCGGGGCGGTGTCCAGCGCGAGCAACGCCAGGAGCGCCCCAAATCGCTACGCGCTCCTGCCCGGCGGCGTCTGCAGGCCTCGTGGGCTGGGCATAGGCCGCCATCGATCGCTACGCGCTTCGCCCTGACCGCGTCCGCAGGCCTCGTGGGCTGGACATAAACCGCCTTCGATCGCTACGCGCTCCTCGATCACGCGCCCGCAGACCGGCCGGGGTTGTTCATAAGCCGCAGAGGCCCGATGACCTGCTCATGGACGGCGTCTGCGAGCGGATCGGGGGAGGAAAAGCGCCGGATGACGGCTGAGGCGAACCCCATCCATGTCTGCGCGAGTGCAAGCCTCAGAAGACCCTCGGTTTGCCCTAATTGCCCTCCTTTGGGTGGGCGGTTGGGATGTCACCCTGGCGTTGTCGGGGGTTGGCATCGGCTGAGCCGATGGATCGCCCCTCCCCTCCCTCGAATCCGCCCTTCCCAGCCCCGAACGACCGCCGGACGCGGGCAGGGTGAAGCGCGTAGCGATCTGGGGCGGCCTATGCCCAGCCACAGGGGCTCGCAGTCGCGTGATCGAGGAGCGCGTAGCGATCGATGGCGGCTTATGCCCAGCCCAAGAGGCTGGCGGACGCCGTCGGGCAGGAGCGCGTAGCGATTTGAGGCGCTCCGGGCTCCCGCCCGCGCATCGCTGATGTGGCCGTCCCTGAAACGAAGGTCCCGGCTCGTTCTTTTGGGGTTTTCCGCCGGTCCTTCGTAGTTCCGGGGCGGGACGGGCGGTCAAGGGTGGCCGAAGGCCATCGCAACGCGACGCGACGCAGGAGCGCCCTTGAGGGACCGGCACGACCCGGAAAACCATCGGACAGACGGAAAAACCCCCAGAACGTCACTGACCCCCGCCCGAGTGGGTCCTGCCCACCCGAAGCCACCGCCGCACCTTCCGGACCCCGCCCCGCCGGAACGCCGCCCTTCCGTACTGCCCCGCGCCTTCCGGCCCCCGCCCCGCCGAAACCCCGCCTTCCGTGCCGACCCGCACCATCCGTCCCCGCCCCGCCCAAGCCCCGCCCCCACCGCGCCCCGCGCTCCCAACCCCCGCCCCGCCGAAGCCCCCGCCCCGCGCCCCCGCCCGCCACTTCGTGCCCTGCTGTCAGAGCGTGCCAGAAGTCTGGTCCCCGAGTGCGTTTCTGACGTACCGTCATATCCCGTCATCCGCGCCGCTTTCCGACGTCACCCGTGCCCGCCCCGGAGGTCCGCCATGCCCGCCGACCGGCCCGTCGCCCTCGACGAGTACCCCATCCACCAGGCCCCGCTGTCGATGAAGCACCTCGTGAGCGGCGACCGCAACGCCTACGACCGGTGCATCTTCCACGTCTTCGACCACGCCGGCCGCGCCGTCCTGATCCTCGGCCTCGGCGTCTACCCCAACGCCGGGGTCATCGACGCCTACGCCACTCTCCGCGTCGGCGACGAACTCCTGGCGGTCCGGGCCTCCGACGCCCTCACCGACGACCGGATGAACCTCTCGGTGGGACCCCTGTCCATCGGTGTCGACGTGCCGCTCAAGCAGCTGACGCTGCGCTGCGCTCCCGATGCCGACGACCCGCACGGGCTCTCGTACGACATCACCTGGACCGCCGAGTTCCCCGCGGTCTGGGAACCGCACCACATCCAGCGGCGCGGTGACCGGCTGATGCTGGAGGGCCGCCGCTTCGTCCAGGCGGGCGGCGTCACCGGCACGATCCGCGCCAAGGGCGAGGAGTTCACGCTCACGGCGGGGGAGTGGACCGGCACCCGGGACCGGAGCTGGGGCGTGCGGCCGATCCCCGGCGAGGAGGGCGGCCGGGCGGCCGAGGAACACCGCCCCGAGGGCTTCCACTGGCTCTGGATCCCGGTCCGCTTCGCGGACCGCTTCGTCATGGTCATCGCCCAGGAGGACGCGGACGGCCACCGCACCCTGAACGAGGCCCTGCAGGTCTTCCCCGAGGGCAGCGGCCGCCCGGACGTCCAGCTCGGCTGGCCGCACACCGAGATCCGCTACCGCCCCGGCAGCCGGCACCCCGAGAGCGCCGTCATCCACCTCACCGACCCGTCCCGCAAGCCCCTGGAGCTGGGCGCGGAGATCCTCACCTCCTCCCCGCTCGCCGTCGGCGCCGGCTACCCGCCCGCCGCCGACTGGCAGCACGGCACCTGGCAGGGCCGCGGCTGGAGCGACCGCCGCGTCTACGACCTCTCCCGCCCCGGTGCCCACCCCATGGCCGCCTTCGGGGTCACCGACCACTCGGCCCGCTTCACGCTCGACGGGCAGACCGGACACGGCATCTTCGAGCACGGCAGCTTCGGGCGCCACGACCCGAGCGGCTTCGCCGACCACTCCTCCGTCGCCCCGTAGCGCCCGCACCTCCCCACCTCCCCGCAGGTCCAGGTCCGAGCAGCAGAAGGGGTACCCATGGCCACCGCACCACGTCCGCGCACCTCCACCCGCGAGCCCGAGGAGCTCGGCCGCCGCCTCGGCGCCTGGCTCGACGGCCGGCTCCCCGGAGCGAAGGTCACCAACGTCTCCGTCCCCGGCTCGAACGGGATGTCCAGCGAGACCCTGCTCTTCGACATAGAGCATCCGGACACCCCGCTGCGCGCCTGCGCGCTGCGGCTCGCCGCCGACCCGGCCGCCTACACCGTCTTCCCTACATACGACATGCCGCGCCAGCACCGCGTGATGGGCCTGGTCGCCGAGCACACGGACCTGCCCGTCCCGCGCGTGCAGTGGCTGGAAGAGGACCCCGGCCCGCTGGGGGCGCCGTTCTTCGTGATGGCCCGCGCCGAGGGCCGGGTCCCGCCCGACGTCATGCCCTACACCTACGAGGGCAACTGGCTGCACGCGGCGACGGACGCCGAACGCGGAGCGCTCCAGGAGGAGAGCATCTCGCTGCTGGCCCGGCTGCACGACCAGTTCCCCGCCGAGGAGGCGGAGTTCCTCCTGCCCGAGGGCGAGGGCAGCCCCCTGCGCCGGCACGTGGACGCCCAACGCGCCTACTACGCCTGGGTGGTGGGCGGACTGGCGCCCTCACCGCTGATCGAGCGGGCGTTCGCCCGCCTGGAGGAGCTGTGGCCGGCCGACGAGGGGCCCGCCGTCCTGAACTGGGGCGACGCCCGCATCGGCAACGTCGTCTACGACGGGTTCACGCCGGTGGCGGTCCTGGACTGGGAGATGGCGGCGTACGCCCCGCGCGAGGTGGACCTCGGCTGGAGCGTGTACCTCCACCGGTTCTTCCAGGACCTCACCGTGAGTTTCGGCCAGCCCGGCCTGCCGGACTTCCTGCGCCGTGAGGACCTGGAGCGCCGCTACGCCGAACTGACCGGCCACACCCCGCGGGACATGGAGTTCCACACCCTCTACGCCGCCCTGCGGCACGCGATCGTGATGCTGCGCATCGCCTACCGGCAGGCCCACTTCGGCGAGGTCGAGGTCCCGGCGGACCCGGACGGCCTGATCCTGCACCACGCCAGCCTGGCCGCCATGGTGCAGGGGACGTACTGGTAGGGGCCGGGGGAGTGCAGGGGTTGCGGACGGGCGGCCGGTCAGGCCGCCTGTGCGTGCTGCTGGCGGGTCTGGGCCTGCGGCTGCGGCAGGACCGGGCGCACGACGCGGATCGGGCGCGATCCCGGGCCTCCGACGTGCGAGAACGGCTGCGTCCGCCAGTCCAGGCCCTGGGGCAGGGCGGACGGGGTGAAGGAGTCGGGCTGCGGGGCGGCCTCCGCCGACGGGCTCATGCCGACGGTGGGGAGGGCCTCGGCGGCCGGCCGGCCGGTGCCGGCGCACACGGTGAGGCCGAAGGGGTTCCACGGGGTGAGGCAGAGCGCGTGCTGCGGCAGGTACTCCTCGTCGGCGACGAGGGCGATCGACTGGCCGCAGTCGGGGCAGATCGCGTGGTGGATCTCGAACCCCTCGACTTCGTCGAGGTATTCGCCGTCCTCGGGGTATCCGTCGTCCCCTGAGTCGAGCGGTTCGAGAGGCTCCGGTTCGGTGCGACCGGCGCGCTGGGTATTCAGCATGGATGTACTCCCCCTTGGGTGGGCCGGGCGGGCAGGTTCTTCGGCCTCGGCCACAGCAACCACTTCCCGTCGAGCGTCACGAGTAACCACAACAGACCGGCCTCCACCTGCATACCCCTGTGGCCTTGGTCACATGCCCGGCGCAGATGCCTCCAGTGGGCGGACAGCACTGGGCCTGGAGTGGCTTTGGCCGTAAGTTGAGCGGCTATGAGCGCAATGGAGGAGCTGGACCGCCAGATCGTGGATCTGCTCGTGCGGGACGGGCGGATGAGCTACACGGATCTGGGCAAGGCCACGGGACTGTCCACGTCGGCAGTCCATCAGCGGGTACGCCGACTGGAGCAGCGCGGGGTGATCCGCGGCTACGCGGCCGTGGTCGACCCGGAGGCCGTCGGCCTGCCGCTGACCGCATTCATCTCGGTCAAGCCCTTCGACCCGAGCGCCCCGGACGACATCGCCGACCGGCTGTCCGGCGTACCCGAGATCGAGGCCTGCCACAGCGTCGCGGGCGACGAGAACTACATCCTCAAGGTGCGCGTCGCCACGCCTCTGGAGCTGGAGGACCTCCTGGGCCGGCTGCGCGCCCTCGCCCACGTCGCGACCCGGACGACCGTGGTCCTCTCCACCCCCTACGAGGCGCGTCCGCCCCGCGTGTGACCCCGTAGGGGTACCCGGCGGTCGGGAGCGGCGGGGCGACGCGGGACACTGGTCGGCATGACTGACCGCACCGCCCACTCCGCCGACGCCGCCGGAGCACCGACCAGGACCGTCCTCCTCCGCGGGGGCGAAGTACACAGCCCCGCCGACCCCTTCGCCACGGCGATGGTCGTCGAGCGCGGCCACGTCGCCTGGGTCGGTTCCGAAGGCGCGGCCGACGCCTTCGCGCAGGGTGTCGACGAGGTCGTCGATCTCGGCGGGGCGCTCGTGACCCCCGCCTTCACCGACGCGCACGTCCACACGACCTCCGCGGGTCTGGCCCTGACCGGGCTGGACCTCACCGGTGCCCGCTCGCTGGCCGCCGCGCTGGACCTCGTACGCGCGTACGCGGCGAGCCGGCCCGCCGACCGGGTGCTGCTCGGGCACGGCTGGGACGCCGCCCGCTGGCCCGAGCGCCGCGCGCCGCGCCGCGGGGAACTCGACGAGGCCGCCGGCGGCCGTCCCCTCTACCTCAGCCGCATCGACGTGCACTCGGCCGTGGTCACCACGGCCCTGCTCGAACTCGTTCCGGGGGTGCGTCCCGAAGGGGACCTGCCGCTGACCGCCGACGACCACCACGCCGTACGGCGGGCCGCGCTCGCCGCGGTCACCCCGGCCCAGCGCGCCGAGGCGCAGCGGGCCGCGCTGGACCGGGCCGCGTCCCTCGGCATCGGTTCGCTGCACGAGTGCGGCGGGCCCGACATCTCCTCCGCCGAGGACTTCACGGGTCTGCTGGCCCTGGCGGCCGAGCGGCCCGGGCCGCGCGTGTTCGGGTACTGGGCCGACCGGGACCTCGACCTGGCCAGGGAGCTGGGGGCCGTGGGCGCCGCCGGCGACCTGTTCGTGGACGGCGCCCTCGGTTCGCACACCGCCTGTCTGCACGCCCCGTACGCCGACGCCGCGCACACGGGGACGGAGTACCTGGACGCGGTGGCGGTCGCCGAGCACGTGGCGGCCTGCACCGAGGCGGGCCTCCAGGCCGGTTTCCACGCCATCGGCGACGCGGCGATCACCGCGGTGGTCGAGGGCGTCCGGGCGGCCGCCGAGAAGGTCGGCCTGGCACGGATCCGCGCCGCCCGGCATCGGGTCGAGCACGCGGAGATGATGACCCCGGCCACCATCGCCGCCTTCGCGGAGCTGGGGCTCACCGCTTCGGTGCAGCCCGCCTTCGACGCGGCGTGGGGCGGCGAGGAGGGGATGTACGCCGACCGGCTCGGCGCCGACCGCGCCCGCACCCTCAACCCGTACGCGGCCATGCTGAAGGCCGGGGTGCCGCTGGCCTTCGGTTCGGACGCGCCGGTGACCCCGCTCGACCCGTGGGGCACCGTCCGTGCGGCCGCCTTCCACCGGACGCCCGAGCACCGGGTCTCGGTGCGGGCCGCCTTCACCGCCCACACCCGGGGCGGCTGGCGGGCACTGGGCCGCGACGACGCGGGCGTCCTCGTACCCGGCGCTCCGGCCGACTACGCGGTCTGGCGGACGGGCGAGCTGGTCGTCCAGGCCCCGGACGACCGGGTGGCCCGCTGGTCCACCGACCCCCGGTCGGGCACCCCCGGACTGCCCGATCTGACCCCCGGCTCCGAACTGCCGGTGTGCCTCGCCACCGTCGTCGGCGGGCGGGAGGTATTCGTACGCCCACAGGGGTGATCCGGTCGGCCTCGGTTCGGTACGGGCGGTCGGACCCGGATAGGTTCGGCCGGGTCCACCACAGGACGTCGTGCCGGACGGATCCGTCTGCTCAGCGCGCCCGCGCCTCGGGGGCGAGGGAAGGTTTCGCCGGGCGGCGGGTGGCCCCAGGTCGGGGTCCGGCGGTCCAGTAGACAACGGTCACGGCGGCCCGCAGCCAGCGGGAGTCTGATCGGCCCGAAGGACCGCGGGCCCCGATCACCCGATACGGCGCCCCCGGGGAGGCCGCCGGCGCCCGCACCGCCGGGGCGGGCCGCGACCGATGTTCTAAAGTCATCCTCTGCGACCAGACGTACAGGACGTGCAAGAGCACAAAAGGGGACTCAGTGAGCGACGGCGGACAGCGGACCTACGGGCCGCTCGGTACAGCCTTGGTGATCATTCCGACCTACAATGAGGCGGAGAACATCGGGCTGATCGTCGGCCGCGTCCGGGCGGCGGTTCCCGAGGCCCACGTCTTGGTCGCCGACGACAACAGCCCCGACGGCACGGGCAAGCTCGCCGACGAGCTCGCGGCCGGCGACGACCACGTGCACGTCCTGCACCGCAAGGGCAAGGAGGGGCTGGGCGCCGCCTACCTGGCGGGCTTCGTCTGGGGCCTGGACGAGGGCTACGGCGTGATCGTGGAGATGGACGCCGACGGCTCCCACCAGCCGGAGGAGCTGCCCCGCCTGCTGACCGCACTGGCCGGCGCCGACCTGGTCCTGGGCTCGCGCTGGGTGCCGGGCGGCCGCGTCGTCAACTGGCCCAAGAGCCGCGAGTTCCTCTCGCGCGGCGGGTCGACGTACTCCCGGCTGATGCTGGACGTCCCGATCCGGGACGTCACCGGCGGCTACCGCGCCTTCCGGCGCGAGACCCTGGAGGGCCTGGGGCTGGAGGACGTGGCCTCGGCGGGCTACTGCTTCCAGGTGGACCTGGCCCGCAGGGCGGTGCAGAAGGGTTTCCGCGTGGTGGAGGTCCCCATCACGTTCGTCGAGCGTGAGTTCGGCGACAGCAAGATGAGCAAGGACATCGTGGTGGAGGCCCTTTGGCGGGTCACCCAGTGGGGCCTGAAGGCCCAGGCCGCCAAGCTGCTCGGCAAGGACAGCGGCAAGGACTCCGGCAAGCGGGACGGCGGCGCCTGATCCGGCTCGACCTGCCGGGCACCCCTAGGGGGCGCCCGGTACCTCCGGCTGAGGACACTTTTATCCGGCCCCAGGCACACTGGGTGGTATGACGACCGGCACTGGATCCCTGCGAACGGGCACCCCGACGGCCCCCCGTCGGCGCTCGCCCGCCCGAACCTTCCTTCCCCTGGCCATCGCCGCCTGGCTGATCCTGGAGATCTGGCTGCTCGGCCTGGTCGCCGACGCGGCCGGCGGGCTCGCCGTGGCCGCGCTGATCGCCGGCGGACTGGTCCTGGGCGCGGTGGTCATCAAGCGCGCCGGGCGCCGGGCCTTCAAGAACCTGACGGACACCTTCCAGCAGGCGCAGCAGGGGCAGCAGCCCGCCCCGCAGCAGCCGGGCCGGGGCAACGGCCTGACCATGCTGGCCGGCCTGCTCCTCATGCTGCCGGGCCTGCTCTCCGACGTCGCGGGCCTGCTCCTGCTGCTCCCGCCGGTCCGGGCCTGGGTCGGCCGCAGGGCCACGCGGTCCCTGGAGCGGAAGATGGCCGCGGCCCCGGCCGGCAGCTTCGGCGACGCCTTCCAGCAGGCCCGTATCCACTACCCCGACGGCAAGATCGTCCAGGGTGAGGTCGTCCGCGAGGACCGTCCGGGCCCGCAGGACGGCCCGGACACCACCTACCGCCCGCCGCTGACGCCGTAGGAGCAGGAGAACGCACAAGCCGAGCAACGGCGCGGTCCTCCTCGGCCACGGGCTGTGGGAGCGGCGCTCGGCGCGGCGTCC
>NZ_JBFBGM010000015.1:0-215389 GCF_040684695.1 Streptomyces erythrochromogenes | reverse complement strand
AAGCAGGCGGGTCTTGTCGACACCCTCAACAACGCGAAGGACATCACGGTCTTCGCTCCGACGAACGACGCCTTCGCGAAGATTCCGAAGGCCGACCTGGACAAGGTCCTGGCCGACAAGGAGCAGCTGACCAAGATCCTCACCTACCACGTCGTCGGTCAGAGGCTCGCCCCGAAGCAGTTGGAGAACGGCTCCTTCGAGACCTTGCAGAAGGGCATGGTCACTACCATGGGCTCGGGTGAGGCCTACAAGGTCAACGGCACCTCGAACGTGGTCTGCGGCAACGTGAAGACCGCCAACGCCAACGTCTACATCGTCGACACCGTCCTGATGCCCAAGTAGCCCGTGCGAGCGGCGCCCCCGAAACCGGAGGCGCCGCGCTACGGTGCGGGTGTGGACCTCTTCACCCGATCCTGGACGGCGTTGCGCACGGCGGTCGCCGAGATCCCGGACCCGGACTTCGCGCGCCCGTCGGGCTGCGCCGGCTGGCTCGTACGGGACCTCGTGTGCCACCTCGTCATCGATGCCCAGGACGTCCTGATCACCCTCGCCACCCCCGCCGCGACGGAGCCCACGGTCGACGCGGTGACCTACTGGCACGTGGAGGAGCGGCCCCCGACCGGGGAGGACCCGCTCGACGCCCTCACCGTCCGGCTGGCCGCCGCGTACGGGGACCCGCACCTGCTCCGGTTCCACCTCGACGACATCGGCTCCGCCGCCGGCCGCGCTGCCGAACTCGCCGATCCGCAGGCCCGGGTGGGCACCCGCGACGAGGTCCTGACCGTGGCCGACTACCTCGGCGCGTACGTCCTGGAGTGGACGCTGCACCACCTCGACCTGATCGCCCACCTGCCGCATGCGCGGACCAGGCCGCCCGCGGAGGCCATGGCCCGCTCCCGCGCCCTGCTGGAGCGGATCGCCGGGGCGGCCTTCCCCGCCTCGTTCACCGACCGGGACGCGCTCCTGGTCGGCACGGGCCGCAGCGCGCCCACCGACGCCCAGTGCGCCGAACTGCGCGACGCGGCAGTGGGGTTCCCGCTCTTCCTCGCCTGACCCGCGGCCGTGCCGTGAGCGGGAGTCCCGTCCGGCGGGTGACGGCTCTGCGGCGCCTCGCGTGTATCCACGCCACCTCACCCACCTGCGGGTTTGCATCCGGCCGGGTCGACGAGCCCGAACGCGTGCGCGCCAAGCATGTGGCGTAGCGGGTGCGCCGAGTGGTGGAGGACCGGCTTGCCGGGGTGCGGGCACTGGTGAAGCATCAGATTACGGGACGTGCCGCCTGCGCATCGTGATGCGGGGATCCGCGGCGCGTCGTCCTTCTGCCTGCCTGCTCGACCTCATGAGGAGTGGCCATGGAAGACAGCCCGCTGAGCCGTCGACGGCTGTTGTGGGGTGCTGCCGGCGCGGCGGGCACGGCACTGGCCGCTGCCGGACTGCCACAGCTGCTGAGACCTGACGAGCAGGCGAAACCCGCGCTGCCGAGCCCCGGCGGCAAGGCCGCCGTCGCCGCGGGTCCGCCGGCGACACCGCGAAAGGACTCCTCGGTGGACTACGCCCCCGCCGTCTGGGTCGAGGCGTCCGAGTCCAACTACACGGTCTCCGACCGCCCCGAGGCGTATCCCATCGAATACGTCGTCATTCATCTGACAACCGACATTTTGCCGGTCATGTTCTCCAAGTTCAAGGACGCCGCCGAGCGGGTGTCCGCGCACTACATGATCAGCGCGAGCGGCACGCGGATCGCCCAATGCGTGCGCGAGCGGGACGTGGCCTGGCACTCCGGCAGCGTCTGGTACAACTACCGCAGCATCGGCATCGAACACGAGGGCTGGACCGATCAGCCGGTCTACACCGACAAGATGTACGAGACGTCCGCCGTGCTCACGGCCACGATCTGCGCGAAGTACGAGGTGCCGGTCGACCGGGACCACATCCTCGGCCACGTCGAGGTTCCGCTGTCCACTCACGACGACCCCGGCACCGTGTGGGACTGGGACAAGTACATGAACCTCGTCGAGACCGCGCGCCGGCGCATCAGGGCCTGACCGCGCGTCGGCCCGTCACGCGGGCTTGCCGTCGCCGTAGAGCCACGCGTCCCAGATCGTGTCGAGGTCCCGGCCCGCCCTGGCCTCCACGTACGCGGTGAAGTCCTCGGTGGAGGCGTGGCCGTGCCGGCGGCTCAGGGGCCAGCCCCGCACCAGGGCGCGGAAGTCCTCGTCCCCGACGGCCTGGCGGATCTTGTGGATCACCATCGCGCCGCGCACGTACACCGGCTGGCGGGAGATGTCCGAGGCGGTCGGCGGCTCCGCGGGCGGGAAGTCCCACTCGTCGTCGTCCGCGGCCTTGGCGTGGTTGCGGTCGAAGTGGTCCTGGGCGCTCGCCCCGCCGTGGTCCTCGGTCCACAACCACTCCGCGTAGGTCGCGAAGCCCTCGTTGAGCCACATGTCCCGCCAGGTCCGCGGGGTGACGGAGTTGCCGAACCACTGATGGGCGAGTTCGTGCACCACGTTGGTGGTGTGGAAGGCGGCGGCCGGAATGGTCGCCCTGGTCTGCGTCTCCAGGGCGTAGGGCACATCGGCCGCCCGATCGACGATCACCCCGGCGGAGGCGAAGGGGTAGGGGCCGAACCTCCCCTCGGCCCACTCCATGATCTCGGGGAACCGGCCGAGGACCGCTCCGTCCTCGTCCACGCCGGCGGTCGTGTCCATCGCCGACACGACGGGGATGCCCGACCGGGTCCGGGAGGTCTTGATGTCGTAGCTGCCGATGGCCACGGTCGCCACGTGGCTCGCCATGGGCTCGGCCTGGTGCCAGTGGAAGGTGGCGCGGTCACCGCTGGTGCGCCGGGCGCGGAGCACTCCGTTGGAGATCGCCTGCACCTCCTTGGGGACCGTGACGGTGATGTCGTACGAGGCCTTGTCCGACGGGTGGTGGTTGCCCGGGAACCAGGACATCGAGCCCGTCGGCTCACCGAACGCGACCGCTCCGTTGTCCGTCCTCAACCAGCCCTCGCGCCAGCCGTGGTCGTGGGTGATCGACTCGGGCTTCCCCTCGTAGTGCACGACGCTGCGGAAGGAGGCGCCCTTGCGCAGGTGGGCGGGCGGCCGCAGGGTCAGCTCCTGCCCGTCCTGGCGAACCTGTGCCGTACGGCCGTCGACCGTGGCGCTGCGCACCTCCAGGCCGAGGAGGTCGAGGTTGAAGGAGCTGAGGTCGGCAGTGGCCTTCGCGGTGATCTCGGCAGTGCCCTTGAGGTGGCCGCTGCCGGGGTCGTAGGCCAGGGTCAGGGCGTAGTGGGAGACGTCGTAGCCCCCGTTGCCGAGTTCCGGGAAGTACGGGTCACGGGCGCCCGCGGCGCCGGGGTGTCCGCCCCGGAACACCGCGGCGGGTGCCCGCGTCCCGGCGGTGTCCGCGCCCGTACGCGCACCCGCGCCGGCGCCGCCGCGCCCCTCGGACGCCGAGCACGCGGGGAGGGCGGCGAGCAGGCCCGCGACCGCGCAGGCGGCCAGACGTCCGGAAGTCTTCACGCAGCCGATCATGACCCAGGCCCCGGGCGCCCCGACCTCGCCACGCCGTGCCCGTGGCCCCTCCGGCGGGCACGGCGGGTACCGCGAGGCCCAGGAGCCGAGGGCCGGCCGGACGGCGCGCAAGCCGGCGTCCGACCCGGCGGGACGCGGTCCGCCGGGCGTCAGGTGCGGCCGACCGGGACGTGGGGCCGCCTGATCTCCTCCGGGTGGGCCGTGTGCAGCACGGCCTCCTCGTAGGCGACGGTGCCCGACGCGACGAGCGCGTCCAGGCCCGCCTCGAGGGTCTGCATGCCGTCGCGGTGGCCGGTCGAGATCATGTTCCGGATCTGGCGGGTCTTCCCCTCACGGATCAGGTTGCGGATCGCCGACGTGGCCACCAGCACCTCGAAGGCGGCCACCCGGCCCCCGCCGATCCGGGGGACGAGCGTCTGGTTGAGGACGCCGACCAGCGTGTGCGCCAGCTGCAGCCGGATCTGTGGCTGCTGCTCCGCCGGGAACGCGTCGACGATGCGGTCCAGGGTCTGCGACGTGTCGTTGGTGTGGAGGGTGGCGAACACGAGGTGCCCGGTCTCGGCGATGGTCAGGGCCGCGGCCATGCTCTCCGGGTCGCGCATCTCGCCGAGGAGCAGGACGTCGGGATCCTCGCGCAGCGCCGAACGCAGCGCGGCGGGGAACGAGTCGGTGTCGGTGCCGACCTCGCGCTGGTTGACCGCCGAACGCTTGTGCCCGTGCAGGTATTCGATCGGGTCCTCGATGGTGAGGATGTGCACCGACCGGTGCGTGTTGACGTGGTCGACGAGCGCCGCCAGAGACGTCGACTTCCCCGCCCCGGTCGGGCCGGTGACCAGTACGAACCCGCGCGGCTTGGCCGCCCACCCGACGGCGACCGGGGGGAGCCCGAGCTGCTCGGCCGACGGCACGTCGAACGGGATGATCCGCAGTGCCAGCGCCGACGCGCCGCGCTGCACGAAGGCGTTCCCGCGCAGCCGGGCCTTCTCTCCCCAACTGAACGCGAAATCGACCTGCTTCTCCCGGCGGAAGCGTTCCGTGAGTTCCCCGCCCAGGACCCCGGTCACCAGGCGATCGACGTCCTGCTCGGTCAGCGCGGGCCCCCGGACCGGTCGCAGGGTGCCGTCGACGCGGAGGAACGGCGCCGAGCCCGTGGTGAGCAGCAGGTCGCTGCCGCCCCGCGCCCACAGCTCACCGAGCAGCTGGTCGATGGTCGCAGAACTCGGCCCGGTCATGGTGGTCTCCAAGGTGGTGTGCTCGCTCATGGCAGGACCGTCCACTGCTTGACGGTGCCGGTGTGGCCGTCGAAGGACACGGCGGCCCGGACGAGCGGCCCGGACAGCAGGTCGATCCGGGTGCCGCCGAGGTGTGCGGTCGCCCCGCCGCCCCCGGCGGTGACGGTGTGGGTCACGGTCAGCCCGGCCAGTTGGGAGGCCCGGGTCAGGCCGCACGGTGCCAGGTCGAACCGGTCGGTCACCGGACCGCCCGCGCCGGGACGGACCGGCACCTCCAGTGCCCCGTCGACGCTGGTACAGGTGCTCCCGGGGAAGTCCACCGACAGCTTCACGGACCCCACGTCGCCGTCCTCGTGGTGCGCCACCTGCAGGACGACGCGGTCGAGCGGCCCGGTCGCGTCGGCCGGTGCCGGCGGGGCGTAGCCGCCGAGCGTGAGGGACGCCCGGCCGCCGCCGGGGACGGTGGCGTCCGTGACGTCGACGGGCGCGCCGGGAGCGGGGGGTGTGAACCCCGTGTTCGCGGTGACCGACGCCGGCTTCCCGAACACGGCCGGATAGGTCGTGAACAGCACCGGCTCCGGTGGGATTCCGATCACCGGGCGCAGGTGTCCGGCGGCCGGGCCGATGCCGAGAGCGATCGTCCGGGCGATGATGCCGCGGGTGACGACCTGCGAGCCGACCTGGCTCATCGACAGGTCGACGGCAGCGGTCGGCGCGTAGACGGTGCCGTTGACCAGCAGCCGGCTGTGCCGGGTGGCGGTGTCGGCGTCGTCGGTCGACTTCAGCACCGGGCAACGGCTGCCGGTGGTGAGGCAGCCGGTCAGGGCCCTGATGGACGGGGCCCGGAAGACGATGTCGAGTTCGACGCCGTCGAGCTCTGCGGCGGCGTCGGTACCGCCCGCCCCCAGCCTCACCGCATGGTCGACGGCCAGCCCGGACAACTGGCCGCCGTTCGTGACCCCGCAGACGCCGAGGTCGACCACGTCGACACCGAGTGCCCCGTCACGCGTGGTCAGGGCGTGCTGCGCGTCGCAGGCGGTACCGGTGCCGGAGACGGTCAGGGCGGCCGTGGGTGGCTGCGCCGCGGGGGGACCGGTCGGGGAGGGCGGCGCCGCGGCGCCCGTCTCCTGGTGCGCCACGCGCAGCAGGACCTTGTCGATCACCGCTCCCGCCGGCAGGGGCGGCATCGCGAAGGCACCGAGCCGGATCGACGCGGACGGGGTGGCCGTGGACAGCCTCGCGGACGCGGTGGCGGTGTCGATCGCCTGCGCGTTCTGCGGGTCGAGGAACGCCGCGGCCGCGGGGGTGGCGGTGCCGGCGGCCTGGGTGGGCCGAACCGTGACCGGAGGACGGTGGGCCAGTTCCAGGCTGACGCCGTCGAGCTGGGCGGTGGCGGCGGTGCTGCCGGCGCCGAGGGCGGCGGTGTAGGTCACGACCAGGCCGGTCAGCTGTGCGGGGTCGGTCAGCCCGCAGGCGGCCACCAGGTCCAGGGTGTCGGTGCCCAGGGCGCCCTGGTGCGCGGTGAGCTTGTGCGGGGTGGTGCAGGAGCGGGGCAGGCCGGGGCCGGCCAGGGTCACTTCGGCCGACGGCGGAGGCCCCCCGGAGGCCCCCGGATCGCCGCGGTGCGCGACGTGCAGCAGGACCCCGTCCAGGACCGAGCCGGCCGGCACCGCAGGGGAGTCGTAGCCGCCGAGGCTGATGCCGGCGGTCGGCGTCGTGACCGGGTCGAGCGTGGCCCGAGCCGTGTCGGTGCCGTCGATCGCCCGGGCGTCGGCGGCGCGGACGAACGTCGTCGACGAGGCGTTCGTCGCCGGCCGGGGCGCGGGCGGGTCGTACACGACTTCGAGCCACATGCCGTCGAGGGAGTCCGCGCCCGCGGTGCCGCCGGCCTTCATTCCGGCGGTGTAGGTCGCGGTCAGGCCGGTCAACTGTGCGGGGTCGGTGATCCCGCACGCCTTCAGGTCGATCCGGTCCTCACCGAGGGCGGCCCGGGTGGTGAGCGGCAGACGGGTGCACCGGCCGCCGCCGCCCGCGGGGGTGACCCCGAGGCTGGGCGCCGCCGCGTCACCGGTCTCCTGATGCGCCACCCGCAGCACGGCGGAGTGGACCGTCGACCCCGCCGGCAAGGGCGGCCGGCCGAATCCGGCGAGGGTGATCGACGCGGCGGGGGCCGCCTCGGTCAGAGCGGCGCCGGCCACCGACGGCGTGGGCTGTTCGCCGATCTCCAGGGCGTTGTCGGGCGCGGTGCCGGTGGCGGTGAACCCGGTCGAGGCGCTCACGGCGGTCGGCTTGAACGTGACCGGTGTGCGGTAGGCGACCTCCAGCCAGATGCCGTCCAGGCGTTCCGTGGCGCCGCTGCCGCCGCTGTCCAGGGTGGCGGTGTGGGTGACGGCCAGGCCGCTGAACCGGGCCGGGTCGCCGAGCCCGCACGCGGCCAGCAGGTCGATCGGGGGATCCGTGGCGAGCTTCGTGTTCCGGGGCAGGTCGTCGGTGCGGCAGGTGACTCCGCCGACGGTGGTGGTGACCTGCACCGCGCCGGGAGCGGTCAGGTCGCCGTCCTCCTCGTGCCTGACGTGCAGGGAGGCGCTCGTGATGACCGAGCCGGGCGGCACCTGCGGGGTGAAGCCGGCGAGCCGGATCGAGGCCGACGAGCGTTTCACCGGGTCGAGGACGGCGTCGGCCGTGCAGCTCGCGGTGCCCGCCGGCTGCGCACACCCCGGCAGGGTCGGCCGTTCGCCGCCGGTCAGGGCATGGCCCGGGTCGGCGAAGCCGGTGTTCGTTACCACCGCGGTCGGCTTCAGCGTGTGTGACGGCTTGGGAGGCTGCACCCCGTACACCGCCACCTGCTGCGCGTCCGGGACCACCGGGGCACACAGTTCCACGTGTCCGCGGTCGACCTGGAACCGGCTGCCACCGCCCATCATGACCTCGACGCCTTCGGGCCGCGTGGTGTCGCACCCCCCGGGGTCGGGGACCTTCGGGCGGGTGGGCGCTGCGGGGTCCCAGCCCGCCGGCGTGCCGCCGACCACGTCGACCGTGGGGTCGTCCACGGTCCAGACCGCGTCGGGGCCGGTGAAGGTGAAGTCGAAGTAGTGGACGCCCGGTTGCAGCCACACCACGATGCCCGGGCACGCTCCGCCGGTGAGGCGGGTGAGGGCGCGGGCGTCGTCGTAGTGGCCGGGCCGCAACGCCACCAGCCAGGAGCCGGGGCCGCTGCCCGGGCCGGGGCACGCGGGCACCGTCCGCCGGACCGGGACGGCCGTCGCCGGCGGGGTGTGGTCCGGGTCGGCGCCCACGGCCTCGTCGGCGGGGGCCGGCGGGGTGTCGTCGGCGCAGGAGCGCACGTACGGCGCCTGGGTCGGGGCCAGCCGGACCTGTGACACGGCGCCGGAGCAGTTGCCGACGGCGGACACGTCGCCCGACACGACCATCGAGGCACCGGCGCCGGTGGTGATGTCCGAGCGGGAGAACACGCTGCCCTGCACGCGCAGTCCGGGCGTGGTCACGTGGATGCCGTCCCCGTCCGCCGTGCCCAGGCTGCGCAGCGCGTCCTGGGGCTGCGTCGCGCGCGTGGCCGCCGCGGACGCGTTGAGGGGGTCGCAGTGGACGATCATCTGTCGGCCGTTGATCGGCGGGGCGGTGTAGTCGGCGCACGGGTTGCCCCGCGCGAAGTTCTCGATCGCGAGCTGTGTGGCACCGTCCGCGCTGTAGTCCCGTTTGCCCTGGTCGACGTAGGCGCCCGCGGTTTTCAGACCTGTGGCGGCGAAGGACAGGACCGACACGGTGACCAGGCTGAAGACGACGATGAAGGCCAGCGCGAGGACCAGCGTCGCGCCCTGTTCGTCGTCGCGCCGGCGGCGCGGGTGGGGGCGGCGGCGCGGATTCTGGCGGCCGGTCATGACGAGCTCGATCGTCGGACGGCGGTGAGCACCGTCGGGGGCACGGCGGGATCGCTCTGCACGGTCAGTGTTACCTCCATGGGCGAGGTGCACGAGGTCTCGGCACCGCAGCTCAAAGTCACCGGACGGGCCGGTGCGGCGGGGCCGAACCGGCCCAGCACGGTGGTGACGACACCCGCGTCGGTGCACGTCACCCGCCGGAGGGCGCCGGCCGGCCGGTCGTAGGTGTAGACGACGTCGGCGCCGGGCCGGCTCAGGTGGACGATCACGTCGGCGATCCCGCAGGCGGGGTCGGTCGTGACGCCGTCCGCGCTGCGTACGTCACCGTAGAAGTAGCGGCCCAGCGCGCCGACCGCGGTGGTGGCGGCCACCCGCTGCTCGGTGCTCGCGGTGAACCGCAGCCCGAGGACGATCGCCCGGGGCAGCAGGAGCCCGATGATGCCCAGGATGACGATCGTGACCAGCAGCTCGGTCAGGGTGAACCCCGACTCAGGTCGTCCGGTGGTCCGTCGGGTCGTCATGACGGCATCGACTCCCGCTTGACCACTTCGAGGGTCGCGTCCCCGACGGGGTGCGGGCCCGCCGTGTGCACGGTGAGCGTTACCTTCTGCACTCCGGTGTCGGCCGTCGGGCAGGCCGGGCCGAACGCGCCCACCCCGTCCCAGTACTCGACCTCGACGGTCAGGGTGTAGCCCTCCGGCGGCGTCGGAGTTCCGTAACCACGGGCGCAGGACGCGTACGGGGCGCTGACGACCTTCTCGGCGGCGCTGCGGACGACCGAGTCGGCGGTGGTCACCTTCTGCTGCCGGTCCGAGCTGATGATCGCGGTGCCGATGCCCCCGAAGACGGCCGCGAAGGCGATGCCCATGAGCACCAGGGCGACGAGCACCTCGACCAGGGTCTCGCCCTCCTCACCGCGGGGGCGCCGCGGGCGGCGCGCCGGGCCGGTCACTGGACTTCGACCTGGTTGTAGACGCCGTAGATCGCCGAGAGCAGGGCGACGGCCACGAACCCGACGACGACCCCGACCATGATCACGATGGCCGGCTCGAACAGGCTGGTCAGCCGCTTGAGTTTGTGCTGCAGTTCCTTCTCGTAGAACTCCGACACGTGTCCGAGCTGGTCGTCGAGGGTGCCGGTCTCTTCTCCCACGCGCATCATCTGGGTGACCGCCCCGGGGAACAGCCCGGTGCGGGCGATCGGCCCGGAGATGCCGCCGCCTTCCAGCATCTCCACCCGGGCCTTCCCTATGGACCGTTCGTACACCAGGTTGTCGGTGCCCGAGGCGGCCAGGCCGAGCGCCTCCGGGATCGGCACGCCGGCCTTGATCATCGAGGTCAGGATGCGGCAGAAGCGTTCGATGACCATGTAGCGCACCACATCGCCGACCACTGGCAGCACGAGCAGGAACCGGTCGCGCAGCCTGCGTCCCCGCTCGGTCCGCAGGGCGGCGATCACCGCCGCGACGAGTGCGACGAGCACGCCGATGACGACCGGGTACCAGACCGTGACGAAGTCGGTGAAGCCCAGCAGGATCCGGGTCGGCAGCGGCAGTTCCGCGTTGAAGGACTCGAAGAACAGCTGGAAACGGGGCAGCACGAAGATGACGAGGACGAGGATGACGGCGACGGCCAGGGCCATCACCAGGCTCGGATAGGTCAGGGCGGAGCGGATGGTGCGCCGGCCCTCGACGTCGCGTTCGATGTAGCGGCCCAACTGGGCCATCACCACGTCGAGTTCACCGGTGGCTTCGGCCGAGCGCAGGACGGCGACGTAGAAGGGCGGGAGCGCCCTGGTGTGGACGGCCATCGCGCCGGCGAAGCTCTCGCCGAAGCGCAGCGAGTCCATGACGTCGACGAGCAGCCTCGCCAGCTTCTTGTCCTTGGTCTCGGCGCGGATGATCTCCAGGGCGTCCAGAATGGGCACTCCCGCCCTGATGAAGGCGGCCATCTGGCGGGAGAAGTTGCTCAGTTCGACCAGATCGACCTTGGCCGCGGTGAGTTCGAGCTGCAGCAGGTTGCGGCCCGCGATCGTGACCGACCGCACGTCGTAGCCCTGCCGGGTCAGGCTGTCGGTCACCCCCTCGACGCTGGAGCCCGTGAGCTCGCCGGTGGCCCGTTTCCCGTCCGCGCCGACCGCGACGTACTTGAAGGTGGCCATGCCGATGCGCTCCTGGTTTCAGGTGTCAGAGGTTCACGTGGTCGGTGTTCGGGGGGCATCAGGCGCAGTCGCCCGGGCGCGAGACGGCCTAGGCCACGTACACGCTGGACATGATTTCGGCGATGGTCGTGACCCCCTCTTCCACCAGCCGGACGCCTCCGTCCAGGAGGCTGTCCATGTGCTGCTCGCGCGCGGTCCTGCGCAGGCTGCTGATCGGTGCCTTCTCGACGAGCAGCCGCTTGACCGTGTCGCTCATCACGAGCAGTTCGAAGACGCCGATCCGCTCCTGGTAGCCGGTCCGGGAGCAGAAGGTGCAGCCCCGGCCCTGCCAGAATTCGATGTCGGCCGACCCGCCGGCCTTCGTGAAGAAGGCCAGTTCGTCCACGCCCGGCCGGTAGGGCTCGCGGCATTGGTCGCAGATCCGCCGGACCAGCCGCTGGCTGACCACTCCGGCGACCGTGGAGGTGATCAGGAACGGCTCGATGCCCATGTCGGTGAACCGGTGCAGCGCGGAGCAGGCGTCGGCGGCGTGGATGGACGACAGGACGAAGTGGCCGGTGAGAGCGGACTCGACCGCGATCCGCGCCGTCTCGCCGTCCCGGATCTCGCCGACCAGGATCACGTCGGGGTCCTGCCGCAGGATCGAGCGCAGTCCGGTCGCGAACGTCACGCCCGCCTGCTCGTTGATCTGGATCTGGTTGACCGACGGGACCACGTACTCCACCGGGTCCTCGATGGTGGTGATGTTGCGCTCGCTCTGGTTGAGCTCACCGAGCGTGGCGTACAGGGTGGTCGTCTTGCCGCTGCCGGTCGGTCCGCCGCAGGCGACCATGCCGTAGGGGGAGCGCAGCAGGGACGAGAACCGTTCGTAGGTCGCGGTGGGCATGCCCAGCTCGGCCAGCCGCAACAGGGTGCGGTTGCTGTCGAGCAGCCGCAGGACCGTCTTCTCGCCCCAGATGGTGGGGGTGGTCGCGACCCGGATGTCGACCGACCGGCCGTCGATCTCGGTGGCGATCTGCCCGTCCTGCGGCCGCCGCCGGTCGACGATGTTCATATTGGCCATGATCTTGATCCGGCTGACCACGGACGGGCCCATGTTCTCCGGCAGGCTCAGTACGTCGTGCAGCGCGCCGTCGATGCGGTACCGGACCCGGACCCGGTCGCCGTGCGGTTCGATGTGGATGTCCGAGGCCCGGTCGCGCAGGCCCTGGGTCAGCATGAGGTTGACCAGGTGCACGACCGGGGCGTCCTCGCTCACCACCCTGGCCCCGGAGGCGGCGCCCCGGCCGGCCTCGGTCGCCTCGAAGGCCTCGACGAGGCTGCCGACCCCGGTCAACGCCCGGTAGGCGCTGTCGATCGAGCGCCGGATGTCGGCGGGAACCGCGATCGCCAGCCGCACCCGATCCGGCGCGACGGCACGGCCGACCTCGTCGAGCACGCGCGGGTCTCCCGGGTCGCCCGCGGCGATCAGCAGCGTGTCCCCGGTCCGCCGTACCGCGACGACCCCGAGCGAGCGGGCCAGTGCCTCCGGCACCCGGGCGGCCGCCTCGGGATCGGGTTCGCTCTGGCGCAGGTCGGCGACCGGCACGCCGAGTCGAACCGACAGCGCCTCGACCAGCGACCGTTCGTCGACCATGCCGAGCTCGACCAGCAGGGTGCCGAGGCGCTTGCCCGAGGCCGACTGCTGCAGGAGCGCCTCGTCGACCTGCGCCGGGGTGAGCAGACCACGCTGCACCAGCAGTTCCCCGATGCGCGGCCCCTCGTATCCCGCGGGCGAGGGCTCCGCCGTGGACGGCTCCTCGCCCGCCGCCGCACCGGGCGGGGTGCCGTCCTCGCCCACCGGGTCCGTCGTCGCCGCGCGGCGCCGGAGAAGTCGATGACTCGCCAAGGAACCCACCCCTTACGCACATTCGCAGCACTGTCAGTCATTGATTAGTCAGCAAGATACTACAGAACGCCGTCGCGGCTTTCCGTGCTCCAGGGGTGGGTGCTCGCCCCTGGGTCGCCCCTTGTGGACCCATCGCCCGATCAGTAGTCTGCCGCTGATTAATCAGACTGTTACTAGCACTCGGTCCTGTTGGACCGGTGGCCGTAGATGGAGAAAGATGTCCACTTATCTGCAAGGCGCGTTGCGTCGGCGAATGCGCACACGGCACGAGACGGCGGAAGCCGGCTTCACGCTCATCGAGCTTCTCGTGGTCATCGTGATCCTCGGCATCCTGTCCGCCATCGTCGTCTTCTCCGTCCGGGGCATCAACGACAAGGGCCAGGGCTCGGCGTGCAAGACCGACAAGGTCACGATCCAGACCGCGGAAGAGGCGCACTTCGCCACCAAGCAGAAGTACGGCGACATGGGTGAGCTGGTGACCGGCGGGTTCCTGTCCAGCCCTTCCCTCTGGCACAAGGTCACTCCGGGCGAAGGGGGCAAGACCTATGCCGTCGCCCTCGCGGATTTCCCCGAGGGTCAGACGAACCCCTGTACCGGCTTCTGACGCGAGGCCGTTCTCGCCGGGCGGTATCGGAAGTGCCGCCCGGCGAACCGCTGCCGGCGGCCGGGTCGTCGCCGGAACCATCGTCGTGAAAGTACCGGTATTGACTGGTACGCGCGGTACGGCAGCATGACGACCATGTCGTTCATATTCGTTGTGATTTTCGGCCTGTTGGGGCTCGCGGTGGGGTCGTTCCTCAACGTCGCCGTTTCCCGAGTGCCGGCCGGCCTCTCGGTCGTGCGCCCCCGCTCCGCGTGTCCGCGATGCGCCACACCGATCGCGGCCCGGGACAACATCCCCGTCGTGTCCTGGCTCCTGCTGGGCCGGCGCTGCCGCGCCTGCCGGGTGGCCATCCCCGCGCGCTACCCCCTCATGGAGGCGCTCACCGCGCTCCTGTTCGCCGCCGAGGCCCTGCGCTTCGGCTGGTCGGAAGCCCTGCCGGCCGTACTCGTCTTCACCGCAGGACTACTGGCCCTGGCCGCCTGCGACGCCGAACGGTTCCTGCTCCCGCGCCGGCTGCTCTACCCCACTCTCGGCCTCACCGCCGCCCTTCTGCTCACGGCCGCGGCGGCCACCGGCCAGTGGCATCGGCTCGGCGTGACCGCGGCCTGCGGAGCGGGCGGATTCGCCGTCTTCTTCGCCCTGCACTGGATGCGGCCGGCCTGGCTCGGATTCGGCGACGTACGCCTGGCCGGCCTGCTCGGCACCGGGCTGGGCTGGCTGGGTCCGTGGTACCTCGTCCTCGCGCTGCTGGCCGGCAGCGCCACCGGGTTGCTGGTGGGTATCGCGCTCATGGCGGCCGGACGGGCGACCCGCCGAACCCGCCTCCCCTTCGGCCTGTTCCTCGCCGCCGGCGCCATCGCCGCCCTCCTCGTGGGCGCGCCCGTCGTCCACTGGTACGAGAGCATGAGTGACCCGTACGCGACGGGTGCGCCGCTCACGCCGGTCCGCGACTGACCGTCACCACCGGGGGGGGCCGGGCACGGGGTGCCTCGTGGGACCGCCCGCCGGACGGCAGATCCGCGTGTTCTCCCGGGATCCGGTCCCCGCGCCAGCCTTTTTGGCTCGGGGCTCGGTCGGCATCGCAAATACCACCGGCGATCCTTACCCTGGTTACCATGAAGGAACCTGATCTTGATCTGCCGCTGGCCGAGTGGATCGTGCTCGCCATCGTGGCCGAACGGCCGAGCCACGGCTTCGCCGTCGCAGCGCTCACCGCTGAGGGCGCGGAAATCGGTGAGTTCTGGTACGTCTCGCGGCCCATGGTCTACCGGTCGATCACGCGGCTTGCGGAGCGCGGACTGATCACGCCGGTCGGCGCGGAGGAGAGCGATCGGGGACCGCAGCGCATGATCTACGCCGCCACCCGCTCGGCGAAGACGACGGTCGGCCGGTGGCTCAGCGAACCCGTGACGGAACTGTTCGACGTCCGGGCCGAGCTCACGTGCAAGCTGCTGCTGCTCCAGCGCCGCGGTACCAGCCCGGCCCGCCTGGCCGAGCGCCAGCGGGCCGTCATCGACGAGATCGAGGAGTCGCTCCGCGTCAAGGAGCTCGCCGCCGGCGACCACATCGCCCGCGCGAACTACGCCCTGCGGCTGGAACACGTCCGTGCCGCGCGCCGGTTTCTCGACGCCGTCGACGTCGAGAAGCCGGCGCAGCGGGCCGTCAAGACCGGCTGAGGTCACGCGCGGGTGCCGGACGGCGGCACCGGGAAGGGCTCGGCGACCGCGTCATCGCGATCGCCGAGCCCTTCCCGCACATCAGCGGGTCATGGGCGGCCGCCGGGGGCGGCCCGTCGCCTAGGGCACCTCGACGACGGTTTCGCAGGAGCCGCCGGACACGACCGAGTCCGTACCCGGGAGCGTCGGACCGCCGTTGGCGTCGCCGGCGCAGACGTCCGCGCCGCTGCCGCCGGAGAGGGCGTCGCTGTCGGCGCCGCCGACCACGGTGTCGTTGCCGTTGCCGCCGGAGAGCGCGTCGTTGCCGGCCCCGCCCCGGACGGCGTCGCTGCCGTCGCCGCCGCTGACGGCGTCGTTGCCGTCACCGCCGTCGATGTAGTCGTTGCCGCTGCCGGCCGACACGGCGTCGTTGCCGCCGAACGTGCAGATCGTGTCGTGCCCGCCGTTCCCGCTGACGGCGTCGTTGCCGTTGCCGGTCACGATCACGTCGGCGCCGCTCGTGCCGTTCACGATCCCGTTGCCGGTGATCGTGGCGGCCAGACCGTTGCAGCCGGCCGAGACGTTGATCGTCACGGTGGCGACGTTCGAGTCGACCGTGCCGTCGGTCGCCTTGTACGTGAAGCTGTCGCTGCCGACGTAGCCACCGGCGGGCTGGTAGCCGAACGAGCCGTCCGGGCCCAGGGTCAGGGTGCCGTGCGCCGGGCCGGTCACGAGCGAGGCCGTCAGCGGGTTGCCGTCGGGATCGGTGTCGTTGCCGAGAACGCCCGGAGCGGCGACCACGAGGGAGGTGTCCGCCCCGACGTGGCCGTAGGCGTCGTTCGCGGCCGTCGGCGTCCGGTTCGTGGCGTTGAGCAGCACCGAGGCGTCCTTGACGAACGTCGCCGAGCTGTTGCTGTTGGCCGTGACGACATCGGGACGCCCGTCGCCGTCGAGGTCGGCCACCGCAGCGGCCTGCGGGTTGCTTCCGCCGTTGAGCCCGAAGGCGAGCGGGCTGCCGAACGCACCCGTGCCGTCGCCCTCGAGCACGACGACCTGGTGCGAACCGGCGCTGGAGGCGACCAGGTCGACGTGGCCGTCGCCGTTCACGTCGGACACGGAGGCGGAGGTGAGGTTCGACCCCGCCGACAGCAGGTTCGCGGTGCCGAAGCCGCCGGCGCCGTCGCCGAGCAGGACGGCGAGGCGCCCCGGCGTGCCGGGCGCCACGACGACGGCGTCCTGCTTGCCGTCCGCGTTGACGTCGGCGAGCCTGAGCCGGGAGGGCAGCGTCGTACCGGCCGAGACGTTCGAAGCCGTGCCGAAGCCGCCGTTTCCGTCACCCGGCAGCACGGAGAGGGTGCCGGCCGACGCGTTCGACGTGACGAGGTCGAGGTGGCCGTCGCCGTTGAGATCGGCGGCCGCGATGCCCTGTGGGCCGGTGCCGCCGTTCAACCCGAACTGCGCCGCCGCACCGAAGGTGCCGTTGCCGTTGCCGAGCACGACCGCGACGTTGTTCGAGTTCGCGTTGGAGGTCGCGAGGTCCGGCTTGCCGTCCTCGTCGAAGTCGCCCACGGCGACGTCGCCCGGGAGGCGCACGACACACGGGTTGTCGCCCGTGGTGTCGCACCCGGGCGTCGGGTTGAGCTGCACCGCCGCTCCGGCGCCCAGAGCGCCGGAGCCGTCGCCCAGCCAGACCAGGGCGACGTTGCCGCGCGCGTCCTGGCTGACGACGTCCTGGTGGCCGTCGCCGTTGACGTCGCGGATCACGGCCGAGTTGAGGAAGAGGCTGGTTCCGGTGAGCGGTGCCGGGTACGTGGTCACGGCGCCGAAGCCGCCGCCGCCCGAGCCGAGGAAGACGCCGAGGCCCTCGGCGCGGATCGCCGTCACGAGGTCCGGCGTCCCGTCGTTGTCGAGATCGCCGATCGCGACGGCGGTGCTGCCGCGGCCGTTGTCGTCGAGGTTCGCCGCGGTGGCGAAGCCGGTCGTGTTGGCGCCGGTCGCCGTGGCCGGGGCGGCGGCCATCATGACGGTCGCCGCCGCGAGGACGAGCGCCGGAATCCGGCGGCGCCGACGGCCCGTGACCGCGACCGGGCCGCCGTCCTGAGTGAACTGACGGCGTGGGGATCTGTGCATGGGAGAGGACCCTCCTCAGGGCCTGGGGGAGTGGGACGATGCAGCTGGTCAGTGGGGGAGGACCGGGGCGGGACCGTCGGCCGGGCGGTGCTCCTGCCCGGCCGACGGTCCGCCCCCCGGGGTTCCGGAACGGCCTAGTAGCCGTAGGCGGCGAGGGTCCCCTGGATGGTGAAGTCGTAGTCCCAGTCGCTCGCGAAGAGGTCGCTCCAGACGGCCGCCGCGCCGGCGTTCCCGCCGTTCAGGGCGACGCCGTACTGCTCGATGTCCCCGTAGCCGGAGTACGCGCTCGGATTGACCTCGGTCCAGGTGTTGGGGTCATTGGCCGTGGTGCCGTTCAGTGAACTCGACGTCCAGCTCACGTTCACCACGTTCGACTTGGCGACGAGACCGAGCTGGGTGTTCCCGCCGGCGTTCGCCGTCACCGCGCCGCGCACCTGGCTGATCCCGGATTCCAGGCGCACCTTGCACGCGGTGCCCGCGCTGTCGCAGGCGCTTCCCCGGAACACGTTCTGGCCCGGCCCGCTGTCGGTCCAGGTGAAGCCGTTCTGCACCAGCGCCTGCTTGGACGCCGCACCGAACGGGGCGGAAGCCGGGTCGGCGACCGCGATCCGGTTCCCGCTCGTCCCGAGCCAGGTCACCACGGCCGGGATCGTCGTGGGCGCCCCGCCGGAGACCGGCGACGCGTCACACCGGGGCGACTGCGCCTTGCCGTTGCCGCTGCCATTGGCGTCCGCGCCGAGCGCCAGCGGGGGACTGGCGGCGTTGGACGGGTCGTCGCCCTTGGTCGAGCCCGCCCAGCTGCCGTTGCAGCTGTAGATCGCCAGGCGCCCGATCGCCACGAGGTGCCTGCTGGTGACGTCGCCGTTGCACTCGACGCTCCCGCTCGCCGTGCACGTGCCGCCGTCCGAGGTCGGGATGACGGCGTCCACGTTGGTCGCGTCGGCCGAGAGGAACGCGTCGATGTGCAACGGACCGTCGACGCAGTTGTTCGACGACGAGGGGTTGCACGTGGTGTAGGGGCCGGCGCTCTTCAGCTGCTGGCGCAGGCTGCCCGAGGTGATCCCCCGCATCGTCGACGTGTCGATGGCGGGCTTGTTCCAGAACCCGCCGACCTGCGATGCAGGGTTCGCCGTGAACGGCGTGAACGACTTGAGCGTCGCGATGTGGCTCCGCATGTCCTTCAGGGCGGGGTACATGTTGTTCGCGACGCCCACCTCCGAGTTCGTCGTCGCGGACGCCGCCGGGGCCGTGGCGGTGATCAGCGCCGTCGCGAGGGCACCCACCGCGAAGGCGTTGCGCACCCGGCGCAGCGCGGTGCGGGCCGACTTCGGACCGCTTCGAGCGCGACCGAATCTTGTTTGCATCTGCTACTCCTTGTCGATCTGGTTGGCGGCGGCCGCCGGACGGGCACCGTGCTGGTGGGGTCGGGCGAATTCCGGAAACCCATGGGCATCTGCGGGGTTTCCGGCGTGAACGTGCCGCACGCGCCTAGATGGTGCTCACGCCGGAGCCCGGTAGTCAATCGTTGACAACCGTGCTCGCGGTGGATGTAATGCACCCATCCGGACTGCAACGGGCCTGGTGGGTGCGTCACTTCGACCCACTGCGCGAGGCAGGCAAGAGGCTGACGGCACGATGGGCAGAGGCGTGGTATGGCACGGTTGAGCAGACGGTCGGGCTCGCGCGCGATCAGGCGGGGTGCGCTGGTTCTCGCGGTGGTCGCGGTGGTGCTGGGCGTGGTGATGTGGGTACGCGGCGGGTCGGACCCGGCCGCCCGGGCCCAGCGGCCCGATCGCGAACTGTGTACGCCGGGCACCCCGCGCTCCGTGCTGTGCCCGAACAACAAGGGCTTCGAAGCGCAGGAGTACGCCACGCACGGCGACGCCTTCGACTGCATCAACTTCGCCACTCAGGCGGATGCCCAGGCGGTGCTGCGGGCCGACCCCGGCGATCCGAACCGCCTCGACGGCGGAGGCGGCGTCGCATGTCGCGGACTGCCGGAACCGCGCGACACCGAACCGGTTCCACAGGTCGCCCAGCGGTTCACCTGCGCTGCGGGCGACACCCGGAGCGCACTGTGCCCCCAGCCGGAGCGAGCCTTCAACGCCCGCTACTTCCTGCGCTACGGCAACGACGCCTACGACTGCCCGGACTTCGCCAGCCAGGCCGACGCGCAGGCCGTCCTGCGCTTCGCACCGGCCGACCCCAATCGCCTCGACGGCGAAGGCAAGGGCATCGCGTGCCCGGACCTGCCGGGCCCCAAGGACGTCAAGCCCGTCCGACGGTGAACACCGTGACGCGGCACCGGCGTGCGCGGGTGCACGGGCCGGACGTGACCCATCGATCGAAGGAAACCCCGACTGTCATGACACCGGATCATCGCCTGTTCCCCCTGCGCACCAGACGTCAGGACGGCTTCACACTCATCGAGTTGCTCGTGGTCATCGTGATCCTGGGCGTCCTCGCGGCCATCGTGGTGTTCTCCGTCCGGGGCATCGGCGACAAGGGTCGCAAGGAGGCGGTCGCAGCGGACGCGGCCACGCTGCGCACGGCGGAAGAGGCCTACTGCGCGAAGCACGGACACTACGGGACGATCGATGACCTCAAGGCGGACGGGCTGCTGACCGGCGAACCGGTCTACAACATGGTGGCGGTCGGTCAGGAGAGCAAGTGCGGCCGGGGCGCGAAGTCGTCCTTCACGCTGTACGACAACTCGCCGACGCAGCACACGGCGAAGCCGATCGCGGTCGGCGCCAATGCGACCGACCTCGCGGTCGACGAGAAGGCCGATCGCGTGTACGTCGTGTCCAACGCCGGCAGCGTCGGCAGCACCGTGACCGTGATCGACGGCAAGACCGACGAACCGATCGGCACTCCGATCGACCTCTCCGGCGCCGTGTCGAACCCGACCCGGATCGCGGTCAACTCCGGTACGGGCCACGTCTACGTCGGCGGCAACGACAGCGTCGCGGTCATCGACACGGCGGGCGGCAATCAAGTGACCCGCGTCGCGTTCCCGGTGGCCGTCAGCGGTCTGGCCGTCTCGCCCGAGAACGGCGACGTCTACGTCGGCGGAGGCGTCGGAGGCAACTCGGTGGTCTCCTACATCCCGTCCGGTGCCTCGTCGGCGACGCGGATCCCCCTGCCCGGTGCGGGAATCGCGGCCGCAGCCGTCGGCATGGAGTTCACCTTCGACCCCGCGCGGCACATGGTGTACTTCGCGAAGTCGGGTACCGGCCTCGGAACGAGTCCCCACAGCGGCCTCTACGGCATCTCGACACAGACTCATGAGGCCCGGCTCGTGGCGGAGCTCGAGACGAAGGCAACGGCCTGCAGCGTCAGCAACTACGGACACCTCATCCCCAACACCGTCAGAGGCGCGACGGTCCTCGATCCGAACCGCAACCTCGTCTACCTGTTTGCCTCCAGGTGTGTTCTGGACCCGACCGGTACCAATGGACGGAGGAACGTCGGGACGACGATCGTCATCAACCCCGACAACGGCAGTTCCACGGCGATCGATGAAGAGCCGGGATCGACCTACGGTCACCTCTTCGCGGTCTACAGTCCCTCGGCGGCGTCGGTCTACCTCTTCTCCAAGGGCAGCTCGGACCTGCCGGAATGCCCCAAATCCGGGGGTCGCCTCTTGCGCATCGAGGGGGCGGAGGCCAAGAACGAGGCGCCGGCCTGCGAAGTCTCGACTGCGCTCGCCAATCCGGCACACAAGGTCGCCGTGCTGAAGAACTTCAACAGGGTTTTCGTACCGCGCTATTACGCGGACGGCGCCGCACCGGGCGGCATCGGGGTGACCGACGGCACCGTGATGCTGACGCAAGCTGCGCTCGGCGCCCCTCGCCACTTCGGGTCGCTGGCCGTGAACGACACCACGGGCAAGCTGTACGCGATCGATCCGGCGAACAAGACGGTCGAGGTGTTCCGGACAGGAGCGGAGTAGGACCATGGCGGACCAGCCGCGCAACCACCACGAGAGCCGGAGCCACGGGCTACGGCCGGGTCGTCGCACCGCGGGCGCGGCGGTCGGTGTGATCGTGGCGATCACGCTCGCCGCGTGCGCCGGCCATGGCCCCGCCGAGCCCACCTTCGATGTCTCTCCGTACGTGCACAAGGGGCACGTGGTCGACTGCGAAGCGTTCAAGGCCCAGGCGGACGCGCAAGCGGTGCTGCGCGCCGACGCGCTCGACCCCAACGGACTCGACCGGGACGGCGACGGCATCGCGTGTCCGAACCGCCCCGGTCCGACGGACAAGAAGCCGGTCCACCGGGACTTCATGACCGACGTGGACGGCGCGCCGATCATCGAGCCGATCAAACCGCCGCCGACGTAGCGACGGTGCGGTCAGACGAGGTCGAGCAGTTCCGTGTGTACGACGGCGTGCCCACGGTGCTCGTCCGCAAGGTGGATCTGGAGGATCCAGTGGGCCCGACACCCCTGCTCCAGCGTCCGGCGCAGGGGCCGGTCGTTCTCCGCACAGATGAACACCTCCGGCCGTGTCGCCTCCGCGTGCGGGGCGGGCGCGGTACCGGTCAGCCGACCGCAATGCCGGGCGGCCAGGCTCCGGCCGGCCCTGGCCGCCAGGGCGCGGACCTTCGCGTACAGCTCGCGGCCGGTGATGGAACCGTCGGCCCGGAAGGCATCCCGGGCCCCGGTGGCCACGGCGGTCAGATCGTGCACGAGGCGCCGGCGCACGGGAGCGTCACCGAGGGCCACGGTCCGGGCGAAGCCCGTCTCGTACGGGGCCAACAGCGACTCGAAGTCCAGTACGACCAGGTCCTGTGCGCCGATCACCCGTTCCGGCCACGAGCCGCCCACCACGGTGTTCGGCCACGACCGTACGAACCTGCGGCGGACCCGGCCCGCCCGTACGCCGAACACCTCGCGGGCGATCAGGGCGATCCGGTTGTCGACTTCTTCCTCGCTGCGGCCCGGCTTGATCACCTGAGTGTCGAGCACGTGCGCGAACAGGCGCTGCGCCATGCGCTGGCCCTCCAGCAGGTGCAGGGCGCGCAGCCCCACGTCCGTCCGGTCCAACGTCGCCATCGTGTGTCCTCGCTGTCAGCCCGTGCCCGCGCCGCTCGCTGCCGGGCCCGCGAGCTGGGGTGGTGACCGACCGGCGCTCAGGGAGGAGCCCTGACCGCCTGGGCGAACCTAACAGCGGGTGCCTGCGCGGCATCACCGGTGGATCATCCAGCGCTCGGCCGCTACCGACCGCCCGTGCTGGTCCGTCGTACGAGGGCCGGTGCGCGCGACCACGACCGGGCTGCCGGGGATGACCTCCCGCCCCTGCCCCCGCCCCGTCGGGGGCGGTGGCAGGGGCGGGGGCGGGAGCTGCGTCCCCGCGGTGGGTCAGCAGGTGCGGTGGCGGTAGGCCTTGGAGCCGGGGGCCGACACGTCCAGGTCGCGCTGGACGATGGCGAGCTTGGAGCCCCAGGCGGAGCAGGCCTTGTTGTAACCGGAGTTCTGGTACTCGATGACGAACACGCGGTTCGCGTAGGCCTTCGCGAAGTCGCCGCACTCGTCGTACTGGCCGCACTCCTCGGCGACGGCGAAGTCGAAACCGATCTTCGCCCGGTCGGGGAGCAGCTCGGCGGTGTTCTTCTGGCCGATGGCGAGGCCCGCGGCGTGGGCGCGGTCGGCGAGCATCTTCGCGAAGGCGGCGTTGTGCGCCTTCGTCAGCCGTCCGCCCGAGCGCGAGAAGGAGTCCAGGTTGTCCGGCTCGACGGCCTGGTAGCCGCTGCGGGCACAGCCGGTGATCCAGTCGCCGACGACCTTCGCGAGCCGGGTGCGCTTGTCGGCCGTCGAGGTGTCGAGGAGGGCCTCGCCCCAGTCCTCGTCGACGACCGGGCGCCGGGCGGAGTCGCGCAGGACGAGGTCGGGGTGGTTCTTCTGCCACCAGTCCAGGGCGTCGGGTTGGGCCTGGAAGGCGTTGATGTAGCAGACGTTGTACAGCCCGGCGGCGGGCGGGGCGGAGCGGTCGCGGGAGACCGCGCGCACGCCCTTGGGCAGTGTGTAGGGGGCGCCGATCTGGTAGTCGAAGGACATGTTCGCCGCGGGCAGGCGCGGGGCGGCGGCCTGGCCGGCGGAGGCCTGGGAGAGCATCAGGCCCGCTCCTACGGCGACGGCGACGCCTGCGGCCGCTGCGGCCAGAGTGGCCTTGCGGCGCAGGAAGGGTGTGGGGGAGTGCTTCGGCACGCGTTCTCCTGTGCGAGGTGCGATGGGGTGTTCGCATCCTGCGGGAGTGATCGTGAGGAATCGATGAGGCGCGGGTGGTGCCCCCGGCGGCTTCGCCGATCAGGCGGTATCCGGGAGCGGTGCCGGGCCGGACCGGGCGGGGCTCCGTCCCAGGGGTCAGACCGTGCCGGCGGTGTGGGCGGGCCGAGCGGTTAGGTCGTTCCGGCGGTGTGGGCGGGCCGAGACGTCACGCCGTGCCGGCGGTGCGGGCGGGCCGACGGGTCACACCGTTCCGGAGGCGTGTGCGGGGCCCGTCTCGCCGGGGGCCAGCGAGAGGCGGACCAGGGTGCCCCCGCCGGGGCGGAGGTCGGCCGTGAGGCCGCCGCCGTGCGCCGCGGCGATCTCACGGACCAGGGACAGGCCGATGCCGGTGCCACCGCCCGGGGAGCGGAAGCGTTCCGTCAGGTCGGGCAGGTCGGCGGCCGCGATGCCCGGGCCGCGGTCGGCAACGGCCACGGTCGCGCCGCGGACCATGACGTGCACCTCGGCGAGGCCGGCGGCGGGCCCGGGCCCCGGGGTGCGGCCGTGGCGCAGCGCGTTGTCCAGGAGGTTGCGGACGGCGATGCGGACGAGCGCGGGGTCGGCGGTGACGACGGAAGCGTCGAGGGAGGTGGTCACCACGTGCGGGCCGGCCGCCAGTTCCTCGCAGGCCTGCTCGACCAGCTGGTCGAGCCGCAGGGGGACGGCGCGCAGGTCCGGTCCGGCGGCCTGGAGGCGGCCGCGGGTGAGCACGTTCTCGACGACGTCCGTCAGGCGCTCGGTGGCCCGGCGGATGCGCGGCAGGTGCGGGTCGAGGCCGCGCGGATCGGTGCCCGCGATGTCGACCGAGCTGCGCATGACCGCGACCGGGGTCCGCAGCTCGTGGGCGGCGTCGGCGAGCACCCGCTCCTGCGCCTCCAGCGACTGCCAGGCCGGGCGCAGGCTCCGGCCGGACAGCAGGTGGCCCGTCGCGGCGGCCAGGGCGGTGAGCAACCCGGCTCCGACGAGGACGGAGGTGGCCAGCCGGCGGTGCTCGGCCATCCACTGGGACGGGTCCCCGACCACCACGACCGCACCACGCACCTCCTGCGTCTCGTCGTGGTGGAAGGGCCGGGCCAGCAGGTAGGCGGTGGCGCCGCGGGAGTCCGGTTCCTCGGCCCGCACCGTGTCGTCGCGGTCCATCGCGGTGCGGGCGAGCGCGGTCAGCCGGTCCTCGCCCAGGGCGGGGTCGGCCGGTCCCGGGGAGGTGAAGACCAGGCGCAGGGCGTCGCCGGGCGCCGCGTGCAGCACCCGTACGCGGGGGGTGCCGCGGGTGTGCTCGTCGTCGTGGAGGCCGTCGAGCTGGAGGCCGGCGTCCGTGTAGTAGATGAGCGAGGTGCTCACGGCGGCGCGCTGGTCCATCTCGTCGTACGCGGCGGCGCGCCAGGAGCGCTCGTCGGTGCGGATCACCATCCAGGACAGGGCGCTGACACCGGCCAGGGTGATGAGGGTGTAGGCGAGGGTCAGCCGGAGCTGGAGCCGGCGCAGCCGCCGGTGGGCCGGCGACCGCCGACGTCCGGCCCGCCCGGGAGCCGGGCCGGGTGCCGGGACGGAGCGCGTCACCGGGGTCCCCGGCCGTCGGCGTCGGCGCCCTCGCCGTTGCTCTCGCTGTCGCCGCCGAGCAGGAAGCCGTGGCCGCGGACGGTGCGGATCAGCGGCGGCGGACCGAGCTTGCGCCGCAGGCCGGCCATGACGGCGTCGACGACGTTCGAGACGGGGTCGGCCATCTCGTCCCAGCAGTGCTCGACGAGTGCGGCACGGGTGACCACCGTCTCCCGGTGGACGAGCAGGTGCCGCAGGACGGCGTACTCCTTGTGGGTCAGGGTGAGCAGGATCCCGTCCCGTCGCACCTCGCGGCGGGCCGCGTCCAGCTCCAGGTCGGCGTGGCGGAGGTGGACGGGGAGCCGGTCCCCCGCGCGCCGGGCCAGGCTGCCGACCCGCATCACGAGCTCCTCCATGGCGAAGGGCTTGGGGAGGTAGTCGTCGGCGCCGGAGTGGAAGCCGGCGACCCGGTCGGAGACGGTGTGCAGGGCGGTGAGGCAGAGCACGGGGGTCGTCCACCCGGAGCGGCGCCGCTCCTCCAGAGCGGGGAGGGTGTCCCCGGAGGGCAGCATGCGGTCCAGGACGACGCAGTCGTAGGCGTTCAGGTCGAGCAGGAAGTCCGCCTCCGGCCAGTCGTGGACAGCGTCGACCGCGTAGCCGGCGGCCTTGAGGCCGGCCGCCACGACCTCGCGGAGGTCGGGTTCGTCCTCGACCAGGAGTACGCGCATGTGCAGTCCGCCCTTGTTCGCGCTGAACGGGAGGACATAGTAAACAAGCCATGGCCAACGCTTTACCGTCCGGCGTCACGGCGGTCCGCCCGTGCCGGTCCGGGGCCCCCGCCTCGGGCGAGCGGAACGTGCTCAAGGCCCCGGGTCCGCCCGGGACGGTCGAGCACCTCGGCGGACCGGATCCGCGCCCGTGCCGACGCGACCGCGGCCCGTCGCCCGGAGGCCCGTGGATCGAGCCCGAAGGCCGTCAGGTGCGAGCGGAACGCTTCTTCGAACACCCTCCCGAAGCCTCCAACTGCCGTGCGAAGCAGCTGCGTTGCACGTCGGGGGAGTGGTCGCGGCGCGGCCGCAGAGGCGTATCGTGCCTCTGTGCCCGCTGAACTGATCCGTATCGTCTCCCGCGACTCGCCGATGGCCCTGGCCCAGGTGGAACGCGTCCGTGCCGAGCTCGCCGCCCTCCACCCCGGGATCACGACCACCGTCCTGCCGGTGAAGACCACCGGCGACCGGTGGATGGGCGACCTCGCCCAGGTGGAGGGCAAGTGCGCCTTCACCAAGGAGGTGGACGCGGCCATCCTCGCGGGTGACGCCGACCTCGCCGTCCACTGCGTCAAGGACGTCCCGGCCGACCGGCCGCTCCCGGCCGGGACCACCTTCGCCGCGTTCCTGGAGCGCGACGACATCCGCGACGCCCTCGTCCACCCCGACGGGCTCACCCTCGACCGGCTGCCGCCCGGCACCCGCATCGGGACCTCCTCCGTGCGCCGGACCGCCCAGCTCGCCGCCTCCCACCCGCACCTGACGTGCGTACCGATCCGTGGCAACGCGAACTCCCGCCTCGACAAGCTGGCCCGCGGCGACGCCGACGCACTCCTCCTGGCCGTCTCCGGCCTGCACCGCATCGGCCGGTCGGACGCCATCACCGAGGTCATCTCCACCGACACCCTCATGCCGCCCATCGGAGCGGGCACCCTCGCCCTCCAGTGCCGCCAGGACGACACCGACCTCATCGACACCGTCAGCGCCCTCGGTCACCCCGACACCCACCGCGAAACCCTCGCCGAACGCATGCTCCTGCACGTCCTCCAAGGCCACTGCAACAGCCCCATCGCCGGCTACGCGCGCGCGGAACGCAGCGGAGACCTGTCCCTGCGGGCCTCGGTGTTCACCCCCGACGGCAAGACCGTCCTCAACGCCCACGAGTGGGCCGGCCGCCTCGACCCCGCCACCCTCGGCACCTCCGTCGCCGTCGCCCTCCTGCGTCAGGGCGCCCGCGAGGTCATCGACAGCATCCCCCACTGACCCGGCGGCCCGGCCGGCCCGACCCGGCCCGACCTGGCCGGACCCGGGCCCGCCCACCCCCGGCGCTACGTTCTGCGGGTACGTCCGTCGATGGGGTCGGCGAGCATGGCGTCCAGCATCCGGTGGGGGTCCGCCTTCGTGGCCTGCCCGTACGCCCTGTCGTAGGCCGCATCGCCGGCCTGCGTACGGGCCGACCGCTCACCCTGCTCCCGCAGCGCACCCAACTCGGGCGTGCCGCGCTGCGGATGGCCCACCATCTGCCAGAACCGGTGCCCGAGCCCGTACGCACCGGCCGACAGCTCACCCCGGCCCTGGTCGGCGAAGGCCACCGCCAGCAGGTCAAGCCCCAGGGCGAGACCGAAGGAGTCCCCGATCGCCTGCTTGGCGCGCAGCATCGACCGGGCGTGTCCTGCGGCGTCGGCCGCCCGCTCCTCGTGGAGCGCGATCACCGCCAGCTGGTAGTCCGCGTAGGAGCGGGCCCAGTACTCACCCACGGCCACCGAGTCCGCCCGCAGCGCCTCCGCCTCGGTACGCGCCTGGGCCAGGAACCCCGATCCGGTCAGGCCGAACACCCGCAGCAGCCGGCAGCGGGCGCCCGAGGCGGAACCGGCGATCGAGGCCGACAGCACCCGGTCCGCTTCGTGGAGGGCCGTCAGCGGCTTGCCGCGCAGGAGCAGCACCAGACCGTGCAGATACGCCGCGTCCGCGACCAGCGCCCCCTCCCCGGCCACCTCGGCGACCACCCTCGCCTCCCGGCTCAGCCGCTGCGCCACGTCGTAACTCCCCTGCAGGCAGCGCACCACACCCAAGGACCACAGCGCCTTGGCCTGGACCGCTGCCGGAGCCGTCACCAGCTGCAGGAACTCGTCCAGGTAGTGGCCCGCCTCGTGCAGATGGCCGCAGCACGCCCAGAAGAACCCCAGCCGGCCGGCCATCGCCATGGCCTCCTCGGGGTCCGCCAGCAGCAGGTGCTCCAGTGCCGCGCAGAGATCGTCGTGGGAGCGGGCGAGCCCCGCGTAGGCCCGCCGCTGTCCCCGCCCCCACCACGCTTCGTCGGCGGCGGCCGTCGCACGGCTGAAGTAGCCGGCGTGCCGGTCGGCCACGGCGTCGCTCTCGCCGATCTCCGCGAGCCACATCGCACCGTACTCGCGGACGGTGTCCAGCATCCGCACCCGGCCCTCCCGGACGGTCACGATGCTCTTGTCCTGCAACCCGGCCAGGGCTCCGCCGAGCGCCGCCGGCCCCAGTGGCGCCCCGCCGCACACATCGAGCACGGCCTCCGGCGCGGGGTCGGAGCGGAAGACCGACATCCGCGCCCATAACAGGCGTTCGGCGGGACTGCACAGCTCGTGGCTCCAGCCGATGGTGGTCACCAGAGCCCGGTGCCGCGCCGGACCCACCGATATCTCGCGGCTCCCGCCCAGCTCCAGCCGCCGGCCCAGGCCCGCAGCCAGTTCACCCACACCGTGCTCTCCGAGCAGCCCGGCGGCCAGTTCCAGAGCCAGCGGCACGCCCTCCAGCCACCGGCACACGGCAACCGCCGCCGCCCTGTCCGCCTGCCTCGTCCACCGCACCCCGACAGCGTCGGCCCGTTCGGTGAACAGCTCCAGCCCGTCGGTCTCGGGGTCCAACGGGCCCACCCTCTGGACCCGTTCACCCCACACCCCCAAGGGCTCACGGCTGGTGGCGAGTACCACCAGGCGGGGGCAGCGGGCCAGCAGCGCCTCCACGAGCGCGGCGCACTCCTCCCGCACGTGTTCGCAGGAGTCCAGCACGAGCAGGACGCGGCTCCCGCCGATCCAGGCGCCGAGTGCCTCACCCGGATCCCGGGTCGAATGATCGGTGAGCCCGCAGGCGTCCGCCACCGCGGCCGCGAACAGCGGCCGGCCGGACAACGACCACAACGGCGCCCAGTACACGGCGTCGTACGGCTGATCGGGCGCGCACCCTGCCGTATGGGCGGCCAGCCGGGACTTGCCGACACCACCACCCCCGACCAAGGTGACCAGGCGGTGCGTCCGCAGCCCGGCCATCAGCTCGGCAACCTCACCCGTTCGCCCTACGAAGGAACCTTGCACCGGCGGAATCCAACTGTCCACGCCGCCATTCTCGGGCACGGAACCGCAGAACCGTAACCGCGGAAGCCGGACGCCGCACACGAGCGCCACTCGCTGCAAGGACCCACCCGCGCGCCGGAACACGCCCGCCGTGCACGGCCGTTGCCCTGACGTCTGCGTTTGCGGCAGATCTGAGCCCCCGCGACTGAGACACCGCTGCCGGCATATCCAGGTGCGTGTCAGCACGAGAAGATGCCAGAGTCACTGCCGTGACCTTGATGAACGTGCTCGTCGACTTCGCCCGGACCGGCCGTATCGGCCCGCTTCACTGCGGGATGCCGCTGGCCGAGGCCGAGAGTCTCCTGGGCCCAGGACGCCCGCACCCCGCCATCCGGATGAGACCGGACATTGACGGCTACCCCTACGCCTGGAACGGCCTGAAGCTGTCCATCACCCAACGCCTGGTAAGCGGAATCTCCATCAGTCTCCGGCCGGGCACGACGGCCACGTTGCCGCCCCTGGTCCTGCCGGACTCGGAGTCCTACCCGTCCACAGTGCTCCGAGAAGACCTGATCGCCGGCCTTGATGCAGTCGACTGCCGCCATGACGTCAACGACCGCCTCACGTTCGGACAGCAAGCCAGCATCCTCACCCAACCCGCCAACGTCTGCGCGGTGTTCTTCACGCCCCGCCGGGGCGAAGAGGTGCCCGATCGTGAACGCCTCTACCTCGGCGTGATCCATAAGCACACAGCCTGACACTGCCACAGTGCTGTGAGGGCTGGATCGACGAGCAGCGCAGGCTGCTCGGGCCGGGCGGGCCCTGCGTCTGGTCTTTCCACGGACCGCCGGGACCGCAGCCCCTACGATCATGGTCAGGTCCATCCCTTCTCCCTTGCCGGTCCTGCGGGGCGACCGAGGGGTCGTCCTCACCGCGACGGCGACGTACTGGTGGGGTTCGCCCGACACCGGCGCAATGCGCGCCTGCGGCGGCCGTCTCCTGTCATGATCGCCGTGCTGTGCCGGGCCCGACGGTGGGCGTCGTCCTCGTCCCGTCCCGGCAGGACCGCCGACGAGGGAGATCGACATGGCTGACGGCTCGAAGTTCCGCCCTTGCACCGAAGCCGACGAGAAGGTGTTCATGGCCGTCCCCGGGATCCGCGACTCGGTGAGGACGACCCTCAAGTTCACCGCCGACGTCGAGATCATCGCCGAGGCGGTCGCCGGGCAGCCCGACGGCTCCCTCAAGTACCTCGTCATGGCAGGCGAGCACATCGAGGCCGACGAGGACAACCGCGAAGGCTACTGGTGGATCAAGGACGGCACGATCCTCAAGGCCCAGGCCATCGTCCTGCCCACCCTGAGCTGACGGGCGCGAACCTCCGCACCCGGGCGCGCAACCGCGCGTACGACCCGGCCCGCGGCCTGGCCTCGCGGCCATGACGTCACACCGTGCACCTTCACGCAGAGGCGCACGAGGAGTTTTCGTCCAGGTCGCCTTCGGTGGGGGCGAACGCGGACCACGTGGTGGGAAACGCCTGCACCACGCTTCCCAGCCGGGAGGCGAAGTCCTCCTTCCACTGGCCCCGCACGTATTCGCGCAGGGCCCGCAGCACCCTGCGGCAGGACGCATCGGTCGTCCCCGCGGGCAGCGCGACGGCGTACAGTCCGGCGACCTGCCCGTCCGTCGCGGCCGACGGCACTGCGAGATCGTCGTACTTCTGCGTGTAGCCGAAGAGTTCCGCCTGGCTGCCGACGACCGCGTCCACCGCCCCGCTACGCAGGGCCGCGACGCATTCTCCGAGCCCGGCCCGGCTCACGGCCACAGCACGGTTGTCCTCCACCAGCGACCGTTCGGTGGTGGAGGACACCCGCGTACAGACACTGCGGCCGGCGAGGTCCTTGAACGACGAGACCTCCGTGTTCGCCTTCATCACCAGGACCCCGTGATGGCTCTTCAGATAGGGCCCCACGAACACGAACTCCTTCTCGCGCGCGGCACTGATCTCCATCCGCGCGATGACCATGTCCACCTGTCCGCGGCGCAGCTGCGGCCCGCGGTCTTCTCCGGGGAGTCCGGTGAGGCGGAACTCCCCGTCCGCGAAGCCGAGGCGACGGGCGAGCCAGGGGGCCATCGCCGACTCGAACCCGAGGAGGGAGCCCCCGCTCACCTCGCCCAGGCCGGGTGAGTCGAGCGACACGCCGATCGTCAGGCGCTCCCCGTCGAGCCCGTCCCGTGCCTCGCCGTGGCGCCCTCCGGCAGGCGGCGGATCCCAGACCAGCGAAATGCCCAGCGAGGCCAGGAGGACGAGGCACACGCCGGCCCTCGTACGGGTCCGGCGGTGCGCCGCCGCCCGCCGGCCGGTGGGCCGTCCGGCCCCGTTGTTCGCCGGTGTCGACCCGGGCGCCGCCGTCCCGGGAAGCTCCGGCCGTATGCTCCTGCCGTCCGCGTCCGCGTCCGCGTCCGCGTCCGCGTCCGTCCCGGCATCGGCCTCCGGGCGCTCGATGACCACACCGGCGATGGTCAGTGGCGGCGCAGCACCCGCGTCGTCGGGTTCGAGGTCGGCCTGCTCCATGAGCCCGGCGAGTTCCTCGTCCGCCGCCGCACCTTCGCCGACGATCGTCGCCAGCTGGTCGTCGAGGGCGTCCATGGCCAGCTCGGGCGCCGGCGGAAGCGCGGCGGTCGGGGTGGCGGGCAGGTCGTCCACCGGCATCCGGTCGATGCTGTGCCGCAGACGGGCGATCTCCTCCCGTGCCTCGAAGACCTCTCTGGCCAGCGCCTGCTGCGCCTGCTCCGCCGTGTAGCGACGACCTTGCGCCCTCCCCAGCTCGTCCTCGATGCGCGCCGCCCGCCGCTCCGCGTCCACGAGCCGCTGTCGAAGCCCGGCCCGCTCCCGCTCCGTGGCCGACCGCAGCTGCGCCCTGGTGGAACCGATCACCGACTCCATCAGGGCGCGCATGTCCCGCAGCACGCCGACCGATGCGTTCGCCTTCGCGGCCACCAGCTCGGCTCGGTGCCGCGCCTCCACGGCATCGGCCAGCCGTTCGTGGAGGCGGACCAGCGCCGACTCCCCGCCGTCGTCCTCGGGCCGCCGCGATTCGTCGTCCGCAGCCCTCCACAGCCGGTTCGCCTGCTGCGCGCAGACGGAGCGGCGGCGCTCGTCGCTGCCGCAGACCGTCCGTACGAGTGCGCCGAGCGTCCTCTTCGGGATGACCGCGGAGCCGTTCATGTACTTCGCCCACGTCGCCCGGCTGGGCGTACCCATGAGGTCGAAGACCTCCTTGGTCGAACGCGGGTCGGTGATCCGCACGATGAACACCGCCAGTTCGTTGGCGTGCGGCCGTCCTACGAAGCGCCTCTGACGCGGCATCCGCCCGCCTCCCCGTTGTCCAGCCCAGACCAGCCACGTCCACCCGTACAACCCCGCTGAACTGGCGCGATGTCCCGGCACGGCCGAGCCGACCGGTCCCGTACCGGACGGTCGACCCGTCAGATCCACCCCACCGGACGGGAGCCGGCCATGACACTGATCCTGACCAGCCTGCGCGAGTTCTTCCTCCACGAGGTGCTCGGCAACCTCACCGCGACCGTGTTCCTGACCGCCGCCGCGTGGTGCACCCGCAGGATTCGCGCGGCTCGTGCGGCCCGCGCGGCCCGTGCGGCCCGTACGGCGGATCGGCGTCCGGGCGGGTAGGCGGTGGTCAGCCGCCGACGTGGATGCCGGGGCGGCGTGCCGGGTCCGGTTCGTGGCTGCGGATGATCTCGCGGGTGACCGGGGCGGTGTCGCCGCGTCCCAGGAGGAAGTAGCGGACCATGTGCACGAGCGGGCTGCCCTCGGCCCAGGCGAAGTGGCAGTGCGGCTGGACACCGGTGGCGTCCCGCAGGGCCAGCAGGACGGCGGCGATGGCGTTCGGCGCGGCGGGCGCGGCCGCGCGCAGGATCCGGTGGCCGCCGACCTCGACCCCGCGGACGGTGAGGGTGTCGCTGAAGTCCGAGGGGTCGACCACGTCGATCTCCAGGAAGACGACGTCGGCGCGGCCGGGGACCGGGTTGACGCCGCGCTGTTCGCGTTCCTTGTCGCGGTACTCGGCGACGTCCCCGGCCTGCCGGCGGTTGGCGATGATGTTGATCGCGTTGTCGTGGGCGAGGGTGTCGTCGACGAACCGGCGGGCATCGGCGTCGAAGACGATGCGGTCGGCGCGCAGTTCGGTGGTGCGGGAGACGCGGGAGATCAGCGACACGACGATGATCCCGGCGATGAAGAACGCGGAGATGACGATGCCGTCGGGCTTGTCGATGATGTTGGCGATCAGGGCGTAGAGCAGTACGGCGGTCAGCAGGGCGAAGCCGACGGCCGGCGCCCGGCGGCGCCGGCGCGCGACGGAGACGGTGACGGCGAAGGCGCCGGAGACCATCATGGCGAGGATGCCGGTGGCGTACGCGCCGGCCTGCTCGTCGACGTCGGCGTCGAAGGCGATCGTGATGACGATGCACAGGAACGTGTAGACGATCACGACCGGCCGGACGGCGCGTCCCCACTCGGGAGCCATGCCGTAATCGGGCAGGTAGCGGGGGACGATGTTGACCAGCCCCGCCATGGCGGAGGCTCCGGCGAACCACAGGATCAGGATGGTGCTGATGTCGTAGACGGTGCCGAAGCCCTCTCCGACCTGCTCGTGGGCCAGCCACGCCAGGGCACGGCCGTTCGCGGCGCCACCCGGTTCGAACAACTCGTGCGGGATGAGGAGAGTGGTGACGAAGCTCGCGGACAGGAGGTAGACGCTCATGATGAGAGCGGCGGTGGTCAGCAGCCTTCGGGTGTTGCGGATCCGCGAGCGCAGCCGCTGCTCGGGATCGGCGCCCTCGGCGGCGACGAGCGGCATCATGCTCACGCCGGTCTCGAAGCCCGACAGGCCCAGCACCAGCAGCGGGAAGGCGAGCAGCGCCGGGCCCAGGAGGTCGCCGAAGCCGCCTCCGCCCGCTGCGAGGGCGTCGGTCCACGCGGACCAGGCCCCGGGGGTGGTGAACACGTGGACGAGTCCGACGCCGATGACGATCGCGTTCAGCACGAGGAAGACCGCGACCAGGGGAATGGCCACGCTGACCGCCTCGCTGAACCCGAGCAGGAACACCCCGCCGAGTACGAGCAGCAGTACCACCGTCAGGGCGACCTCGTGGCCGTGCAGAGCCGCGGGGAAGAAGGGGTTCTCCACGACGTGCACGGACGCGTCCGCGGTGGACAGCGTGATGGTGATGATCCACGAGGTGGCCACGAAGCCGAGCAGGACCAGGACGAACAGCTTGCCCCACCAGAAGGGCAGCAGGTCCTCCAGCATCGCCACCGACCCCGCTCCGTGCGGGCTCTCCTTCGCCACCCGCCGGTACATCGGCAGCATTCCCAGCAGCGTCAACGCCACGATCAGCAGCGTCGCCAGCGGCGACACCGCCCCCGCGGCGAGAGCGGCGATCGCGGGTACGTAGGCGAGGCTGGAGAAGTAGTCGACACCGGTCAGGCACATCACCTTCCACCACGGATGCGGCTGGGCATGCCCCTCGTCGGCCGCCGGCCCCACCGGCTGCACCTGGTGCCGCAGCATCCACCGCCCCAGCCCGCCCGACGGCTCGGCGCGAGGGGCGGGACTGTCCACCACCTCGGGCATACCGGCGTGATCCGCGTCCCTCATGTCCCCCATCGACCTCTCCGCCCGGCTCACCTCACGGCCACCAGAGCGGGGGCCTCACGACGATCATCGAGTATGGGCCCGCCGCCGACGCGGACCCGCACCGAACGGCCCGGCCCTCTCACCCGCCCTGCCCTCATGCCCGGCGGACCAGCCACCACCCCGGCCGGACCCCCTGGTCCGAACAGGCGGCGTGGTAAAGGGAAAAGCCCTGGTCCGTGAGATTCCGGAACCCCTGTGACCCGACTGCACGGAGGTGGCCAGGGCGCCGTGCGAGGCGTCCCGGGCCGCCAAATCCATACGGATCCCTAACGTCGGCCCGGGGCCGGGAACGCCCCTGTCGGCGCGGATGAAAAGGGTTTCACTTCAATGTCCGATTTGGGCTACGGTGGTGGGCATGCGTTGCTGATTTCCCCCTGATACGCGGTGCCGTAGAGCGTGCCTCCGGCGCCCGTCAGGCATGGGCTGCGACCGCTGCCTCGGGCCGGCCCCAGCCCCAGTCCCCTTCCTTCGCCGCCGCGCCCGCACGGCCTCCTGCCTCCGGCGCGGCGGAACCCAGCTCTTCAAGGAGAACCCTTCGTGTCCGTGGTGCAAGTGCCGCCGGTGGCCGGCCGGCGTGAGTGGGCCGGTCTCGCGGTCCTGGTAGCGGCGTGCGTGTTCGTGTCGATGGACATCAGCGTCCTCTTCTACGCGGTCCCGGCCCTGAGCCAGGACCTGGCGCCCAGCAGTACGCAGGTGCTGTGGATCCTCGACGTCTACGGATTCCTGCTCGCCGGCCTGCTCATCACCATGGGTGTGCTCGGCGACCGGTTCGGACGGCGCCGGATGCTCATGGCCGGGGCCGCCCTGTTCGGTTCCGCCTCGGCGGCCGCCGCCTACTCCGGGAGCCCGGGGATCCTCATCGTCTGCCGTGCGCTGATGGGCGTCGGTGCCGCGATGCTGGCCCCGTCCACCCTCGCGCTGATCAGCACCATGTTCCGCGACCGGACCCAGCGGCGCACCGCGATCGGGCTGTGGTCCGCGGCGTTCGCGGCCGGCTCCGTCCTCGGCCCCGTCCTCGGCGGCATCCTGCTCGGGCACTTCTGGTGGGGCTCGGTCCTCCTGGTCAACCTTGCCGTCGCGGTGCTGCTGCTGGGGGCGGGGCCCGTGCTCCTGCCCGAGGCGAAGGACCCCGCCGCGGGCCGGACCGACCTGCTCAGCGTCGCACTGTCGACGGCGGCGGTCCTGCTCGTCGTCTACGGAGCCAAGCTCACCGCACTTGACGGAGTCGGACTCGCCGGGCCGGCCGCCTGCCTCCTGGGCGCTGCCGCCGCCACCGCGTTCGTGGTGCGGCAGTTGCGCCTGACCCACCCGCTGATCGACATCGCACTGTTCCGCAGCCGTGCGTTCAGCACCGGAATCCTCGCCAACGGCATCATCCAGTTCGCCCTGATGGGCCTGACCCTTCTCGCCGCTTCATACCTGCAGAACATCCTGGGCCTGACCGCTCTGGCGGCCGCGCTCTGGATGGTGCCCAGCGTCGCTGGCGTCCTCGCGGGCCTGACACTGGCCGGCAGGCTCGCCCTGCGGCTGCGCCCCGGGACCGTCGTAGGCCTCGGTCTCGCCACGGCAGCGGCCGGCTGCCTGACCGCCAGTGCTGCGGGCGAAGGACTGGGCCGGCTGGTCGCCGGGGCCACACTCACCGGCATCGGCGTGGGAACCGTCGCCCTGCTGGCCACCGACATCGTGCTCGCCGCGGCCCCACCGGAGCGGGCCGGTGCGGCTTCGGCCGTCGCGGAGACCAGCACCGAGCTCGGCGCCGCCCTCGGCATCGCCTCCCTCGGCACCATGAGCGCCGTCCTCTTCTCCGCCCGGCTCCCCGACGAAATCCCCGCCGCTTCCACCCTCACCGAAGCACTGCACGAAGCACAGTTCCACGGTGCGGCGGTCACCGCCGCCGTACGGGGAGCCTTCACCAGCGGCCTCCAACTGACCCTGCTGACGGCCGCCCTGCTGCTCCTGGGCGCCGCGACCGCGGCCTTCTTCGTGCTCCGCAACGTCCGCCTCGGCGAGACGGAGAACAGCGAGGCGGATCAGCTCACCTGAAGGGGTTGACCGCGCGGCGCCTTGCTCTTTGCCGATGCTTGATACTCCGGCAGTCGTTTAACACGGCAGGGCGCCCCGGCGTGACCGCAGCTCACTCCTCGTGTGCCGGCAGTCGGTCAGGGCCCAAGGAGTTGTCCGACGCATCAGGAGCCGTAGTGACCGTTCAACGCATCGACGTGATCCGCCCCTCTGAGCTGACCCCGGCAGAAGTGGAGTTGTGGGGCGAACTGCGGGCCGGCACGGCGCCGCAGGCCAACCCCTTCATGAGCCCGGAGTTCTGCCGGACGGTCGGCCGCGTCCGGCCGGGTGCCAGGGTCGCGGTCGTACGCCAGGACGGCGAGCCGGCCGGCTTCTTCCCCTTCGAGCGGGGCCGGTGGGGCCGCGGCCGCGCCATCGGCCTGGGCGTGTCCGACTGCCAGGGGGCCGTGCTGCGCCCCGGTACGGTCGTGGACCCCCACGAGCTGCTGCGTGCCAGCTCCCTGTCCGTCTGGGAGTTCAACCACCTCGAAAGCGGCCAGGACCTGTTCCTGCCGTTCGCCACGGGGCGGTTCGCCTCGCCCGTCATCGACGTCACGGGCGGCTACGCCGACTACGAGACCCTGCTCCGGGCCGGCTCCCGCACCTTCCTGAAGGCGACCCGGGCACAGGAACGCCGCCTGGCCCGGCAGGCGGGGCCGCTGCGCTTCGTGTTCGACGAGCACAGTCCGGCGGTACTGCGGATGCTGATGGCGTGGAAGTCCGCCCAGTACCGCCGCACGGGCCGGCGCGACCGGTTCGCCCAGAACTGGATCAACAACCTGGTGACGACGCTCGCCACCACGCGGACACCGTCCTGCTCGGGCCTGCTGTCGGTCCTCTACGCGGGCGGGCGCCCCGTCGCCGCGCACTTCGGTCTGCGCTCGCGCACCGTGCTGTCGTGCTGGTTCCCCGCCTACGACCGGGACTTCGCCACCTTCAGTCCCGGACGCGTCCTCTACCTCCGGATGATCGAGGCGGCCGCCGCCGCCGGGATCGACCTGCTCGATCTCGGCAGGGGCGACGCCCCCTACAAGGACTCCCTCAAGACACGGGACTTGACCGTGCACGAGGGTGCCGTGCTCCGGGCCGGGGCCGGGGCGGCCCTGCACTGGCTCAGCCACGAGCCGCCACGCGCCGCCCGGGGATTCGTGCGCGAGCGGCCGCACCTCAAAGCCGCAGCCCTGCGCACCTTGGCCGCGGTCGGCAGGATGCGCGACCGCCGTCCGTGATGCCGGCTCGGCGCAGGCCCGCCCGCTCCCCGGCGACGGAGTACGAGGTGCCGGATGCGGTCAGGCTCCTCCCACCGAGTACGCCCCTCGCCGGCCATGAGGGTGGGCGTCGGGGCGTCGGGGGTTCGACGCAGCGGGCTCTCACCCGCTGCGGAACAGCGGTTTGCCGTCCCGCAGCCGGCGGCAGATCCGCTGGTAGCTCGGGCGGCTCAGCTTCGGTGGCAGGCCCTTCCTGGCCCGCTTCGCGCCGCCGTCGTACACCTGCGGTACGAAGATGTCGCGGGCGGCGCGGAGCTGCTCCTCGCCCGGGTGGTAGGACTCCACCTCCACCCCCAGTTCGCCCGTCCCGTAGGAGGCGGACTTGTCGTGCAACACCAGGGCCCGGGCGTGCACCTCACCCGCCACCTCGAAGGTGAAGTCGTTGTAGTAGCCGTAGACGATGCCCTCCGCCCGCAGGTCGCCGCCCACGTAGACCGAGCCCCAGGAGACCAGGTCGCGTACGACCAGATCGCCCAGCACCACCAGCATGCCGATGTCGCGCACGTAGTCGTCCAGGAAGCCGTGCACGATCAGGTCGCCGTCGACGACCAGCGCGATGTCGAGAGCCAGGTCTTCCGGTACCACCAGGTCGCCCGCGTGGTACTGCCACCCGATGCCGGTGTCCCGGAGGTAGTCGGCCATGTTCGTCCCGGAGCCGAGCCGCTCGACCACGGCGGAGGTGTCGGCGAGCGGGTCGAAGCGGGCCCGCCATGAGGACATGGTCAGCAAGGGGTCTCCGTTCCGGCCCGGAGCGCCCGGACCTCCAGCATCCACAGGGCCTCCCCGGCGTACGAGGTGTCCGTGCTCGCCGCGATGGCGGCGAGCACGGGCTCGGGCAGGGAGGGGTTCTTCAGCATGTCGTAGTGGCGCTCGCCGGCCTCGGCCCAGGCCAGCAGGATCTCGACCGGGGTCGCCGGGTTCTTGGCGATGTCGTCGAGGAGGCCGGTGTCGCCGGCGTGCGCGCCATCGCGGACGAAAGCGGCCAGTGCCTCCGGCGGGGTGTGCCGGTTGGCTACCGCGCGGCGGAGGTAGTGGATCGGGCTGCGGACCATGGCGGCGAGCACGTCCTCCGGCGGTTCGGTGTGCCGGGCCTCGTCGACCGCCGCGAAGCTCGTCTGTTCCGCTGCACCCGACACCGTGCTCGCGCTGTACGTCAGGCCGAACTCGATCAGCAGGTCCGCCGGCCAGTTCGGCTGGTCCATCGCGTTCCCGGGGTGGAAGTACGGCCACAGGCCCGCTGCGTGCAGTGCGCGCAGCGATGCGGGCGGAGTGGCCGGGTGCTCCAATGCCGCGTACGCGAGACGCTGGAGGTCCTCCTGCCGACCGAGGGCCTTGCGTCCGCCGTCACCGGAGGCGGCCATGATCGTGTCCACCAGCCGGGCGAGCGTCCCGGGTGGGGCCGTCGTGTTCCGGCTGACGGCGACCAGCACGGCCAGGTCCGGGTCCTGGGCCAGCTCGGTGAGCTGCCGTACGGGGGTGAAGGGGTTGGCGGCCGCGGCGGCCCGTACGCACGGTTCGGCGTCGGACGCGAGCCGGGCGAGTACGGCCGGGGTGTGGTTGCGGTACTGCTGGGCGACCAGCTCCCGAACACGGGTGTCCGGGTCCTGCGCCAAGGCGTCGAGCAGCGGTATGAGTTCCGGTGCTGAGCGCTTGCGCACGGCGGTGCGGCGCACGGTGGGGTCCGGGTCGGTGAGGTCCGCATCGCCGGCGTGGCCGAGTGCGGCGACCACCCGGCGGACCCGGGCGTCCGGATCGGCTGCCAGGGCCCGCAGATGCTCCGGACGGGCGCCGACCCGCCGGACCAGAGCCAGGCGGACTTCCCCCGAGGAGTCGGCGACCAGCGCCCCGGCCACCTTGCGGGGGAGCTTCTCGCGGCCGGCCAGTGCCCGGCGTACTGCCGTCGATTCGTCCCGGGCCAGCGCTTTGACAGCCGGCTTGGGGGTCGCGCGGTGCACCGCAACCACCCGGCGCACCGACTCCTCCGGGTGGGCGGCGAGCTCGGCCAGCCGCTCGGGCGAGGTGGCCGGGTGGGCGGCGAGGGCGCGCAGCACCCCGAACCAGTCCGGGCCGCCCGCCAGTGCCCGTACGGCCACCTCCTCCGCCAGCCCGGCCTGCAGGCCTATCCGGCCGGCCACGATCCGGGCCGGCCCGGGACCCAGCGCCGCCAGCTCCCGCAGCCGTGTCGGAGGTGTGCTCGGGCGCCACGCCTCCGCGAGGTCGTCCCTGTCCATGTCCATCCGCATCCCTTCTCGACGCCCGGGCTCCGCCGACCCGGGGAGGATCTTGACACGGGGCTCCGACAACGCCTGACCCGGTCCGACCAGGCGATCCGACCAGGCGGTTCCTGCGGGATCGTTCAGGGCCTGCCGCGGGATTCCTCGGTGTTCCTGCGGGCGTAGGTCCCGGGTGTGCGGCCGAAGTAGCGGCGGAAGGCGAGGATGAATCCGTTGGTGCTGGCGAAACCGACGTGGGCGGACACGGTCTGTACGGTCCGGCCCTGGTCCAGGAGATCGAGGGCGTGGTTGAGGCGCAGTCTCGTGCGCCATTCCGAGAAGGACATCCCGGTCTCCGCCTGGAAGGCCCGGCGCAGGGTGGTCGCGCTGGTGTAGAAGTCGGCGGCGTACGCGGAGGCGGTGCGCGGGTCACTGGGCGTGCGGGTCAGTGCCTCCGCCACCGCGAGGACCGTCGGTGACGTGGGCATGGGCAGCGGGAGCGCGTCGGGATGTGTGGCCGACAGCCTGGCGAAGACGTCGGGACCGGCGGGGTCCGGCTGCGAGGTGCGGACCCGGCTCAGCAGCAGAGCCTTCTGCTCGTTGGTGACGTTGACGGGTGTGGGCCGGTCGTAGGGGAGGTCGAACCGCTCGGCGTCGAACGTCTCCAGTACGACCACGGCGTCCCAGGAGTAGCGGCTGCTGTGCGTGACGCCTGCGGGGACCCACAGGCCCGCGGTGAGTTCGACCGTCCAGGAGGCCCCGAGTGCCGAGACCTGCACCCGGCCGAGCGGTGCGTAGAGGAACTGGTGGTAGGTGTGCACGTGCGGCGGATGGCCGCTCTCGGTCACGCGACACCCCTCCGCGCTGATGTCCGCGCTGACCTCCGCCGTCGTCACGGGGGCGCCGGTGTGGCGGGGAGCGGGAACGAAGGGCGCGGCCGGCGGTGCCGGGCGGAGACGCAGTCGTCCCTGAGCAATGGTGTCCACGGCCATGGTCCTTCCTCGGACAGCAGGTTCACCACCCGCTCGTTTAGTGAGGTAAGGCTAACCTAAGTTTGATGCGTGATGGTGTCGCCGAGGCTGACGACCTGGCGGTGGCCTCGCCGTAGGCGATGACGCTCCAGTGGTCGGTCGCAGCCCGGATGCCTTGGGCGCTGCCGTTGAGACGGTTGCCGAGCCGCTTCGGATACGCGAGGCAGACCCAGTCGTGGCTTGTGGCCTGCGCCGATCCGGCGCCGGCCGCCACCCCCGTGCAGGCCAGGCCGAAGGCCGACCGTGCCACGGCCGGTTTCCTGGCGGTCGATGACGCCGCATGGCCGTTGGTTTCGGGCGGAGTTGGGGAAACACCCGAAGGACTGCCGTGGCGGTGTCATCGTGGAGCAGGAGCATGACGACTGGAGGGGGAATCCGTTGCGCCGTGGCAGGCAGGGGCTGAACCGGCCGCTTCTGGCCGCCGCCGTGGCCGCCGCCGTGGCCCTGGGGGCCGGCGGTTGCGGAAGCGGAGAGCGGGAGGTCGCACAGGACGGGAAGGGGGGCTACCGGTTCGCCGCAACCGATGAAGTGTGCAACGCCCTGCCGTACGACGAGCTCCTCCCCGCCCTCGGCGTCCGTGAGGAGGCCGCAGACCGGGTCGGGAAGCGCAAGGGCATCGACGAACCCGGCGTGAAGTGCGTGCAGGAGCTGGCCGATACGGGAGGTGCGGCCTACAGCGGCGTGAAGGTCGAGCTGGACTTCACCTTCGCCGACAGCGTCGACTTCGCCCAGGACGTCTTCGGTCGGCTCAGGCCGGACGCAGGCAAGGATGCTGCAGGCGGGCCGCCCGTGGACGTGGCCGACCTGGGCAGGGCCGCGTACCGTTTCGGCTACACCGCCCCGACCGACCGCCGACAGGTCCGCGAACTACGCGTCCGCGACAGCAATCTCATGCTCTACATCGTGCTGACGGCCGAGGCGCGCGGGACGGTCACGCCCGAAACTCTCAAGGAGCTCGACGCGAGCGTGGACGCCTTCGCCCGCGGCTGCCTCAAGGCGGTCCGCCCATAGCGGGAGGGATTCGGTGTGCCCATGGGGACGGCGCGGGGGAGACGGCGCTCAGTGCGATGCGGGGCAAATCCCGCAGAGGGCAGAGGGCAGAGGGCAGAGGGCAGAGGGCAGAGGGCAGAGGGCAGCGTGCGCCGGGTGCGGATGACCCGGAGAAGGCGAGAGGGCCTTGAACGTCGCGGGCATGCGCATCGGGGACCGGTACCGGCTGGAAGCGCTGCTCGGGCGCGGCGGGATGGGCGAGGTGTGGCGTGCCCACGATCCGCGGCTCGACCGCAGGGTCGCGATCAAGTTCCTTCCCCCGGATCCGGCCGACGGCCACGTCGTGGACCGCTTCCACCGCGAGGCCCGGGTCACGGCGCGGCTCCAGCACCCCGGCATCACACAGGTCTTCGACAGCGGCGCCCAGGACGGACGCCTCCACCTGGTCATGGAGCTGCTCGACGGCCGCAATCTCGGTTCGGTACTGGGGCAGGCGAAATCCGGGCTGCCCGTGCACCGGGCCGTGGACCTGGCCGCGCAGGTCGCCGACGCGCTCTCGTACGCGCATCGGGCGGACATCGTCCACCGGGACATCAAGCCCGCCAACCTCATGCTGGTCGCCGGCGGCCGGGTGAAGGTGTGCGACTTCGGGATCGCGGGGTTCGTCCACGCGGACTCCGGCCTGACCCGGGAGGGCAGCCTGATGGGAACACCCGACTACATGGCGCCCGAGCAGTGCCGGGGCCTGCGGGTCGACGGCCGGGCCGACCTGTACGCCCTCGGCTGCGTCCTGTTCGCCCTCCTCACCGGGAGGCCCCCCTTCACGACGCACGGCGACTTCCGGGTCGTGATGCTGGACCACATCCACACCCCGCCCCCGCGCCTGGCCTCCCTGCGGCCGGGCGTGCCCGTCGAGCTCGACCGGCTCGTCTCGGTCCTCCTCGCGAAGGATCCCGGTGACCGTCCCGCCCACGGCGGGGTCGTGGCCGACCGGCTCAGGGACCTGGCCGTCTCCCGGCGTACGGGGGCGCCGCCGTCCGCGCCCCGACAGGGCCCGACGTCCGCGTCCTCCCCTCGCCCGGACCCCCGGTACGCGTACGCCGGCCGCCCGACACCGGCTCCCCGTACCGCCGGATTCACGATGGAGGCGGACTACGACGCTGTTCTCCACCCGGAGGCGAACGAGGCCAACGCGATCGTGACGGTGACGGGCCCGGGCCCGTCACCGGACGACACGGCGGCCGCCGCGCCCCGGGCCCTGGTCTTCCTGCTGGGGCTCTCCGACCAGCTCCCCGCAAGGGACTTCCGAGCCGTTCGGGGCGCGGTCGCCGCTGCCGTCGACAGCCTGGACGACGGCGCTGCCTTCGCCGTCGTGGCGGGCTCTGACCACGCCCGGATGCTCTACCCCGACACCCTGCGCCTGGTCGGGGCGAGTACGGAGACCAAGGCCGAGGCGCGCGCCGCGCTGGCCGGGATGGAGCCGATCGGAGCGGCCGCCTTCGGCAGATGGCTACGGCTCACCGACCGGCTCCTGGCCGCACACGGCAACTCCGTGCGTGCCGCGGTCCTCCTCACGGACCTGAAGGCCACGGCCGAGGGCCCGGAAGAGCTGTCGGCCGTGCTCGCCTCGTGCGCCGGCCGCTTCGCCTGCCATGCCCGGGGAATCGGCACCGACTGGGACGTGGCGCAGGTCCGAGCGATCACCACGGCGCTGCCCGGCACGATGGACATCGTCATGGATCCTGCGGCTCCCACCTCGGGCCTCACGGGAGAACTGATCTCGCTCGCGGCCCGCACCCGCCAGGCGTTCGCCCGTACCCTCGCCCTGCGGATCGCGACGCCGGGAGGCCGCCGGGTGCGGTCCGTCAAACAACTCTCGCCGTCCGTGGACGATCTCACCGGCCGCGGGTACGAGGTCGGTCCCCATGTGACCGAGTACCCCGTCGACGTCCCGGACGGCACATCGTGCGACTACCACCTGCTGTTCGAGCTGCCGCCAGGCCGTGACGGGGACGAGGCCGTCGTCGCCGAGCTGAGCCTCGTCCTGCTCCCTCCGGCCGGCGACGGACAGACCCTCGCCCGGGTGCCGGTCATCGCACGCCGGAGACCTTGAAGACCGTCCGGGCCGTTTCGCGGTCGATGCGCGCCGCCAGTCGGCGCAGGGCGGTCGCTCCGTACCGAAGGGTGCCGCGCTGGATGGAGGTGCGGGTGTCCGTGTCGACGCGCTGCCACATGGCGGGGTTGCGGACGAGGACGGCCGGGTCGATCTCGACCCGGTTTCCGTCCATGTCCCGGAGGGTCATCCGCTCGGACACTCCGTCGGACCATCGGACCGAGACGAGGGCGTCGGTGCGGACGCTGCGTTCCACCAGCAGCCCCCGGGTGCTCAGCTCACCGGGCCGGGTGGACACCCGGGGCGGCAGCAGGACCACGAAGAGGAGCACGGCAAGGCCGGCCCAGAGGGCACCGCGGGTCAGGCCGAGCCTGCCGGCGCACGCGTCGAGTGCGCACAGCGCGATGAAGAGCAGGAAGGCGGCGCCGATCGCCGCGTTCCTCTCACCGGCCCAGTGGGTGTCCTGCGCGAGCGGCCCCGCAGAGCCCGCCCGCCCCTGCCGTGCACCGTTTGCGTACCGAGTGTCGCGTCGTCCCATGGGACGACATTAGGGCTGGTCGGGGCGCCCGCCCCGAGCCCTGACGGACTGCTGACGCCGCGGCGACGCGACCTTGACGGGGGTGAGGCGTGCGTGCGGCCCGTCCAGCGCCGTCCGCCGCGCTCGTGCCATCATGACCGCATTCTTCGCCTTCGACCCGACCCGCCACGGAATGACCTGCCGTGCCTGGCTGGAACGGATCTCGGAGGTGTCCACGGCACGGCTCCGGCAGAACAGGGCGTCCCACACACTGCCGCCGGTGCGGCCGGTACGGGATGCCCGGCTGTGCCGGGCGGCCGTGGCGGAACTCCGTGTCGCTGCCCCGGCCCTGCTGGACACTTCTCCGCCGCCGAACCTCGTCGATTGCCTGGAGCACGTGGTGACCGGGGCCGAGGGCTTCCATGACCGTGGTGCCCTCCGCTACGAGGCCCTCGCCGACAGCTTTCAGTACGGCGAGGACCACCTCCTCTTCTCGGTCCACCACCTGGTGCAGCGCGTCTGACCCACCCGCCGGGACCGGCACGCACACCGAGCGCCCCGTCCCTCCGGAGGCGCGCCGTGCGGACCGGATGGCGTACGGGGGCAGGCCCCCTTCCGGCGGAAGACGTGTCCCCGAGCCGGTTCCTTACCGCGAAAGCGAAGGACCACCGCCTACTTTGTGAGCGGACCAGCGGACCAGCGGACGTCGACCATCGGAGCGCCCCCGTGAAGCACACCATGACGAGCCACGACATGCCTCGGCGTCAGTTCGTCGCGCTCTCCGCCGTCCTGGGTGCGGGAGCGCTGCTGGCCGGGGGAGCCGGCAGGGCGTCCGCGGCAGTGCAGGTGGACTCCGCCGCCGGGGCGTCGTGCTGTCCCTGTCCCACGGACCCGAACCCGCCCGGAGGCGGTCAGGCAGCCTGCCCTCCTTCGCACCTGCAGCCGCTCTGCGGCAGCCCCACCGACACCGACCCGCTGTGGCAGGACGTGCAGTACTGCACCCAGGGCATCGTGCCGCCTTCGGGACAGCGGCCCAACTGCCTGAAGACGATGCCCAACTATGTGGTGCTGCACGGCAAGCCGGAGACCCAGCACAACTACCTGCTTCTGCCGAGCTGCCGGATCACGGGCATCGAGTGCCCCTTCCTCGTGACGACCACGGCTGCGAACTACTGGCACGAGGCGTGGGAGAACGCCCGCCGCGGCGGAGACGTACCCGTCCAGTTCCCCAACATCGGGCTGGGGATCAACTCGCAGACGGCCCGGCAGTTCAACCAACTGCACATCCACATGGCAGGAGTCCGCGCCAGCACGCAACGCCGCCTGCAGGACCTCGAGACGGCCGGCCGGATCGCCCCCCAGCCGTCGCAATGGGGAGACGTACAGTTCCAGGCGCTCGTCACGGGAGCGGACGGAACGGGCGACCGCACGTACCGGATCCTCCGCCTCGGCGCGCTCACGCAGAACCTCTTCGACCTGCTGAACCTGTACGTGGTGCGGAGGTTCAGCCTGGACATGGCGGGCCAGACGCTGATCGTCGTACCGAAGATGACGGCGGCGGGCTTCGCGGGCACCTTCTACGTCCTCAACAGCGACTCCTCCCTCCACGACGGAACGAACACCTGCGACCACCTGCTCGTCTACACCTGATGCGGAGCCCGGCCCGCGACAGTCGTCACCGAGCGCTGCGGCGGACGGACCCCGGCTGCAGCCATGGGCTGTTCATGCCGTGTACTGGCGGCATTCGCCGGTGAAGACGACGCCGATCTCGGCTTCGAGCAGGGGGCCCACGAGCCGGGTGACGGTCTCTCCCGCGCCACCCCGGGGCTCGCGGTAGACCTGGAGCGCCAGACCCTCCATCACCGCTGCGAGGCGTACGGCCGCGGACTGCGGGTCCAGGTGTTCGTCCACCTCCCCGCATTCCTTGCCGTTGTGGACGGCGCGGGCGATGTCCTCGCGGAGCTGCCGGGCGCTCTCGGTGTCGACCTCGGCGAGCGCCGGCGCGTCGAGAGCGCGGCCGGCGAAGGCGCGGGCCACGCGGTATTCGGCGCGGCGCGCTTCGTCCAGGGGGATGTACTCGGTCATCACGTCGGCCATGACCGCAGCCAGGGACCGTTTGTGTTCGATGCCGTCCTGGATGCGCTCGTCGACGCGTGCGCGGATGCGGGCCGCGACTTCGCGGAAGGTGTGGAGCAGCATCTCGTCCTTGGTGCGGAAGTAGTGCTGCACCAGGCCGACGGACATGCCGGCGGCAGCGGCGGTGCGGGCGACGGTGACGGCGTCGAGTCCGTGTTCCGAGATCAACCGGCTGACTGCGTCAGCGATTTGACGGCGGCGTTGTTCATGGTCGGCGGTTCGCGGCACTTGATAACCGTACCAGCGTACGGCTATAACCGTATCGACATACGGTTATCTGTCGTGCCGATGGCCGATGGCCGATGGCCGATGGCCGATGGCCGATGGAAGACGGAAGACGGAAGAGCGAGGCTCCTGATGTCCCACCCCCTTCGACGCGCCGCCGCAGTTCTGGCCGCGCTCCTGCTCACGCTGACTCCCTTAGCCGGAACGCCGGCGGCTGCGGACTCACCCGTTCCGACGGACCCCTTCGCGGCGCTGGACACCTACGTGCGCGAACGCATGCAAGCCACCCGAACGCCGGGGCTCGCCTACGCCGTGGTCGGCCCCGACGGCCCGGTGCACGCACGGTCCTGGGGCACGGACGGGAACGGCAGGCCGGTCACGGCCTCGACCCCCTTCCTGTGGGGGTCGGTCGCCAAACCGATCGCCGCCACAGCCGTGATGACCCTCGTACAGGACGGGAGGCTCCGGCTCGACGACCCGGTCGTCGACCACCTGCCGGCCTTCCGCTTCGGCGGCGCCGACCATGCGGGCCGCGTCACCGTCCGCCACCTGCTCCAGCAGACCGCGGGCATACCGGAGTCGGCGACCTCCGCGGTCACCGACTGCTTCGATGCCGACTGCCCGGACGCGGCGGGCCGGATCGCGGAACTGGACCGCGTACGACCGTTGGGGCCACCCGGTACCACGTACGCCTACACCAGTGCCAACTACCTCGTCCTGGCCGCCCTGGTCGAGTCCGTCACCGGCCGGTCCTACGCCGACCACCTCCGGGACGGCGTCCTGCGCCCCGCGGGCATGGACGGGGCGATCGCCGACCGCGCATCCGCCCGGGAGCGGAAACTCCCACCCGGACACCAATTCCTGTGGGGCGTACCGTCCGCGATCGCCGACGGTGTGGACGACGCCGGCGCCGCCTACGGCTACGCCGGCGGCGACCTCGAGGACCTCGCCGCCTTCGCCTCCTTCCAGCTGCGATCGGGCAGGACGACCGGGGGCGAGGCGGTGCTCACCCCCGAGTCGATCCGCCTCATGCGGCAGTCCGGCCGCCTCCACCCGTCCGGAGCCGCCACCGGATACGGGCTCGGCTGGCGCGTCGGAGGCCTCGAAGCCCCGCTCGACTCCGCCGTCTGGCACACGGGCGCCACGCCCGGCTACTCCGCCATGCTCTTCCTCCTGCCGGAGCAGAACCGCGCCCTCGTCCTCCAGCAGAACCTGCACGGCCTCCTCCAGGACGCCGCCGTCATGGACGTCGGGTTCGGTGCGGCCCGCATCCTCGCCGGAGGAACCCCCGCCGAGCCCCCCTCCGCCGCGACCTACAACGTGACCGTCTGGGCTCTGACAGCGCTGGCCCTGGTCCTCCTCGCGGAGACCTGCCACTCCTTCCGCCTGCTCCGCCGGAGCGGTTCACGGCGCATCGCCCCCGCAGCCCTGTGGTGCCTCACCGGAGCCACCCCCACGGCCGTCCTGGTCGCGGCCCTCGCCCTCGTCGGCCCGGGGACCCTCTGGACCTGGACACCTGACGCGTTCACGGCCCTCTGCGCGGCGGCCCTTGCCGGGACCGCTGTCATCGCCCTGCGGCTGGGCGCCGCGCTCGCCGACCGGCGCGGCACACGGCGCCGTGGCGTACCGCTGCGCTGACGCCGGTGCAGAACACCAAGTGCTCAGGTCAGTGTTCGTGGAGCAGACACTCGGCTTCACCCTCAGACATCACCACCGTCGCGGTCGAACGCCCACATCCCGCCGCTCGTCGTACGCCGTCCGGTGTAGCTCGCGCGGTAGCACCGGGTTGTTACGGAGCCGCAGTGTTTGCCTCGTCCGGCCGTCCTTCCTCGGCGTCCAGCAGCCCGGCTGCGGAGAAGATCGACAGCAGAGGGGCCAGAACCCGCTGCGCCCGGGGTCGGAACGCGTAGCCGCCACCCGGGGACGGAGGCCCTCCAGTGGCCGACACGAAGTGCAGGGTGCAGCGAGAGAAATGGTGGAAGGGTTTGACCCAGTTGACCCCGCCGTAGTGGCGGGCGTAAGCGTAGGCGTCGCGTGATTCCTCGCCCGGGGCTCCGGTGTTGGGATCGAGCCCCTTGGACAACCAGCGTCGAACTGTCGGATCGGTCGAGAGGAGGTCGCTCTTGACCACGGCCACAGCGGCGTGAGCCTCGGCGTGCTCGGACTGCCACGGGAGCGCGCCGATCACGCGGTTGAAGTAGGGGTCGCCGAGTGGCGAGCGCTTCACGCGCAGGTAGTCGCGGCGCCAGCGCTCGAGCGCTGCGCCTCGGAACGCCCAGATCGGGTCCAGCACGAAGATGAAGGCGCTCGCCCCGATCACAAAGTGCGTCTGCGGCGAAGGAATTGAATCCAGGGTGCCGCAGTCGATGTCGAAGAAGATCACGGGCCGGGTCTTCCCCCCGCCCGTCACGAGCAGCCCTGCGGCGGGACGGGGCGCCGGGTCCGGCCCCGTCATACGCAGCATCTTGCCCTCACGGTACGGCCGGAGAAAGCCCTGCGTGTAGCACTCATGCAAAGGGGTCGAGAGTGGTATGCATCGCACGCCCAGCGGCTCCAGCAAGCCCTCTTCGATCTGGGAGATCATCGCCGCAAGCAGGGTCGTCCGGCCCGCTGCGACGGAACCAATCAGGGCGATGGTCAGGGGCTCGTCATGGAGGAAGTAGTGGGCGGGGAGCGAGTTGTGCTCGTATTCCTCGGCGAACGGGCACGCGTGAAACGACTTCTGCAGGAGGCTGTGCCGGAGTGCCGGGTGCATCATCTCGTCCAGGACGGCGGGCAGATGGCGGCCCACCTCGTCGGTCTGGAACAGCCGGTTCGCGTCGAAGGGTACGTACCGGAGACAGTAGGGGCACTGCGCTCCGTGTCCGTGGGCCGACCGCTGCGGAGGTGAAACCTCCCGCACATCCGGCCGATTCCGCCGGGCGGCCACGCGTTCGTATTCGGCGTGGAGGTTCGCGAGGTCGACGGGATCGCCCGCGTAGGCACGGTTGCGGGCGATCGAGATGCGGTGGCCGGCGTCGAGCGCACTCATACGCGGTTGCGGCACTTTCCGGCCGGCGACCTCGCGTCCGGCCAAGCGGACGCACAGGGCGTCATAGACCTGGTCCATTGCCAACCGGGGCACATGCTCTCCCAGGGCTCCGTCCGTGAGCGGGCCGCTTAGTCCCTCGCCGAGCAGTGTGGTCAAGGCGAGAGTGAAGACGCTTCCCCCGGGTTCGCACAGCGACTTCTCCGTGGCCGCGGCGGACGAAAGAACACAGGTGCCGGGTACGGCGAAGGCCGTGGCACCCTGATCCTCGGCGCCCATGTGAACCAGCCCGCTCCAGCAGCAGTCGATGATCACCACCTTGTGCAGCGCCCGCGAGGCGGCCACGATCCCGCGCACGGTCTCGTACCTCACCGAGTGGTAGGGACGTGGCACGCTCGAGGCCCGAGTCGCGAGGAGCAGAGTGCCGTCCACTTCGTGGTGGTGCCCGTGCCCGGCGTAGTAGACGACCAGCAAGTGCTCAGCCGCCTCGGCGGCATCATCGAGCGCGTCGAGGAACACGCCCGGAGGGGCATCCGCAGGAACCACCTCGCAGACCTCTTCCGGCAGGGCACAGATGTCCTGGTCGGTCAGCACGTCCCTGAACGCGGCCAGACTGTGCTGGACGCCGGTCAGATCCCCGAAGTGGCGGAATTCGTGGACTCCGAACAGCACGGCTCGCGAGGAGCGCCCCTCCTCGGGCGTCACTCCGCGTCGCCCTCGGGCTCCTCACCGCGCAACCGGGTGAGCAGAACGGCCAGTTCGTCGGCCGACAGATGGCTGATGTCCACCGTGGCGCCCCGATGGACGAGGGTCCCTGCACCGGAACCGGGACGCTGTGCCTTGGCCTCCCGCCAGGCGGCGTAAGCGACCGCGAAGTTCGTGACCGCGATCGTATTGCTCAGGACGACGTCGATGGCCTCCAACACACTCATCGTCGAGGCGTCTTCGGGTCCCACCCGAACCACGTGCAGGTGGGCGGTCCCCGAATCCCTGCGCAACCACGACGTCAGCCCCTCGAGCCCCAGTTCGTCGCCATCGGCCAGCACCCTGATCCGCACCGCCACCCCCAGGTGATCCCAGCTGTCGTCAAATCAGTTCCACGGCACTGTCGTTGATCGTACGCCGACGGACCGGCATATCGCCCCCGTCTCGCCGAGGCGTCCGGTGACGACCTGGACGAGGACCCGGACAACCCCGGACTCCGTGAGCGCTGAGACGACGACCTGGCGCCCTCGGCGCTTCGTGGCACCGCGTCGGCGGATGGGATGCGTCGGGAGGAAGCGTCGTGTGATCTGTCCGACGGGCCGGCCCGTCCGGTGGGTCAGGTACGGGCGCGGTCCGCTGGGCGGGCCAGGAGGCGGATGTGGTGAGCGGGGTCGGTGGCCAGGGTGCTGCCGGTCCAGGCCATGGCGAGTCGTTCGTCGAGGGAGGCGCGGTCGGTGGTGCCGTGCCGCGTGAAGTCGGGGTGGCGCATCATCGTGTCGCCGGTAGTCGTGGCCGATCGTGGGGTGGATGGTGGGCGCCAGGTGCGAGACGTTACCCATGCCGGTGGAGCCGGCGCGGAGGTTCGGGGCGACGGGGGCGACGGTGCGGCCCAGGCGTTCCGCCGAGTCCCTGTACGCCCCGCTCATCGCGAGGTCTGGCACATGCCGGGCGAGGCCCGGTCTTCGCGGCCTACGGGAGCCCCTGGTTCCGGAGGTCTTCGAGGCGCTCGGTGTCATCGCGGGCCGACTCCCGCTCCTCGGGGGTGAGGCGAACCGCGGCGGCCCCACCCAAGGCACTCGCCATCGCTTCCGCGTCACCGAGGCGCGAGGCGGAGTCCGCTCTCAGGACGAGGAGGCGGAAGAGCTGCACCGGCGTCGGCCTCTCGTCCTCCAGGCGCAGGACCCGGTCGATGATCTTTGCCGCGCCCGCAGGGTCGTCCTTGGAGTCGGCGAAGAGGGAGGCCGTGTGAAGGGCTCGGGCGAACGTCTCACGGGGTGCGGGTGGGTGGCTCTTCTGGCCCTGGCCCTGGCCCTGGTCCCGGTCCTGGTTTGCCGGCTGCCCGATTCTGATGCAGTTGCCGGCCGGGTCGGTCATGAGGAATTGCCGCACGCCGTACGACATGTCCTTCAGCGGCCCGATTCTCGGCAGCCCGCGCGTCGGGACCCTCCCGTAGGCCAGCTTGAGGCCGGACCGAAAGGCGTCGTACAGCCCGTCGACGTCATCGGTCATCACGTAGCACGTGCTGATGGACCGGGTCGGCTCGTACCCCTTCAGGCCGAAGAACTGGAGCTCGATGCCGCCTCGTTCCACGACTGCGTAGGGATTGGGGCTGCGCTGCTGGTGGGTCACCTGGAACCCGATCGCCCGATAGAAGTCGAGAACGGGCTGGATGGTCGGGCACGGCAGGATCGGAATCGTCTTCTCGCTCACACGGCCACTCTAGTCAAGTTTGACTAGAGTGGGGAAGGGGCATCCGGGTCCGGTGCAGCGTGTTCCGCATCCGTGCGGAGGGGATTCGCTGCCGGCGAGCGGGGCCGCACGGTGAAATCACCCCTGCGTGCGGGCCGTTCACCCGGCAGTATGTGCATGCGAATCGCTTCATGATCACGAGGGGGACTCACGCATGAGGAAGAAGAACGCTGCCGCCGTCACCGCCGCCGCCGTCTTGGCGGGGCTGGTGACGGCCACGGGTCCGGCCACGGCCGCAGGCACCGCCGGCTGCACGCCGGACATCCGGACCCTGCAGGCACTGGCCGCCGGAGCCGTCGCAGACGGGGGAACCGTGCGGGACTTCGGCCGCGGGGACCTGAGCGTCGGCACCAGCAAGGGGATGCCCGTGTACTGGACGGGCACCACCGTGCACGCCGTGCCTCTGCCCGAGGGCTGGACCGGCGGCCAGGTCACGTCGGTCAGCGACAGCGGGCTGATGGTCGGCACGATCCGGCGCGACATCGACACCACCGCCGCCTTCAGCTACCGCCCCGGGGACGCGGCGGTGAAGGTGCTGACCGCCCCCGGACGCAGCGCGTCGTCGGTGGCCGTCAACGAGGGCGGGCGCATGGTCACGAGTGAGGACGGCGTCGCCAAGGAGTGGGCGAACGGGAAGGTCGTCCGCGAACTCCCGCTCCCCGCGGACGCCTTCCCCGGCAGCAGGCTGTCGGTCGAAGCGGTCAACAAGCGGGGCGACATCCTGGGCCACCTGCGCGGCGAGTTCTACGACCAGGACAGCGACCAGACCCTCATGCGTTTCCACCCGGTGGTCTGGCCGGCCGGCGGATACCCGCCGTACAGCCTCCAGGTCTGGAACGAGGAGGCCCAGATGTACAGCACGGTCGGTACCGGCATCGACGACCGCGGTCGGGTGGTCGGGCACGAGTGGGCGAGCTGGCGGGAGCTGCGCGAGCACCGTCCGGCGATCTGGAAGAAGCCCTACGACGCCCTGCCCGCGGAGCCGGGACGGCTCGCAGGGGAGTCCGAGCTGGCGCTGGAGGGCACGAGCCCGACGTCCGGTGCGGCGGTCGGCTACGGGGCGTCCTACCAGGAGGGCTGGGCGAAGAGCACGCAGCCCGCGTACTGGCCCGGCCAGGGTCCGGTGCTGGCCCTGCCGGGCGGGAACGGCCCGCGTCGTGGCAGCGCCCACGCGGTCACCGACGACGACCGGGTCGGCGGCGCGCTGCTGGACGCGAACGGCCTGGGCAGTCCGACGGTGTGGACCTGCGCCAGCAAGCAGGCGTACCGCCCGCAGGGGTAGCACCGCGACGGGCGGGGCAGCCGGCGCGCCGTCCCCCCGCCCCGGTTGCGTGGCCGGCCCGTCGGCCTGATCGAGCGCGAAACCACCGGCCCCCGGGGAGCCTTGGGGGTCGGTGGCGCGCTTCGCCACCCCGCCCCGGACGCCCGACTCGCCCTCCCGGCTGGGAGTCCATTCCGGGCCATCCCGACTGGTATCAACCAGATCGTGCCGCCCGTGGTCTACGTGCCCTTCCGCGGCGGCGAACCCGGTACGGGCGGCCGAGGCCGGCTCGCTGGGTGTGCACGCGGCGGAGATGCATCTCGCTGGTGCCATCACCGTGCTGAGTGAACTCACCCTCGAGTGCCCGCCCGCCGAGGGCTCTCTCGAAGCATGCCTACGGGTGTTCGCGTGATGGTGTGGCGCGGAAACCGAGTGGCTGTCGGGTTGCCGGCGCCGGTACCGTCCCGTCTCAGACCAGCCGTACCAGCGGCTTTCCACGTTCAGAGAGTGATTCACATGACCAGCCGGCGAGCAACGACGACCCTGTGGCGCCCCACCGGCCCCAAGGAGCTGGACCTGGTCCGCGAACTGAACTGGCGCGCTTGGCCGCCCCGGCTTCCCGAGCAGCCGATCTTCTACCCCGTCCTCAACGAGGACTACGCGATCAAGATCGCGAGGGACTGGAACGTGAAGCACAGCGGTGTCGGGTTCGTGACCCGATTCGAGGTCGAGTCGGAGTTCCTGAGCCGGTACCCCGTCCAGCAGGCCGGAGGGCGGACGATCCTCGAGCTGTGGGTTCCTGCTGAGGAACTGGACGACTTCAACGCCCACATAGTCGGCGAGATCCAGGTGGTACACGAGTTCCGCTGAGACAGGGCGGCTTGCCGACCAGGCAGGCCGCCCCCCGGTGCGACCAGTCCTGAGCATGTGACGATGCGCCGGTTCGGTCCGCTCATCGTGGACGGCATCCTGGCCCACCCGCGACCACGACCACGGCCACAGCCACGTCCACGCCAACCCGAGAACCATGCACGGGAAGGCCTTCAGATCGGCAGGCCGATCACACCCCACTGCCGCCGCCCCGCCTCTTCGACCACCTCGGCCCAGCCCGCCACCAGTTCGGCGAACTCCTCGAAGCCCGCGACCCACTGCCCCGGCCCCCGCCCCGCGAGTTCCCCGTACGGGATCCGCAGACCCTCCAGTTCCGGTGCGGCCTCGTGCCACCTCCGGCGCAGCCGTGCCACCGTCGCCGGGTCGCGCACGATCAGCGGCCCGGGCCTCCACAGTCCCTCCAGTGAGGGGAACACCCCGGGGTCGACGTGTTCCGCGTCCACGTCGGCCTGCGGTCCCCACCAGATCAGCCCCTCCAGGAACTCGTCCAGCGCCGCCCGCACCCCGCCCCCGGCGGCGCCCCGGACCGTCTCCCAGCCCTCCGCGGCCCAGAAGTGCGGCTTGTACGAGCCGAGCGTGCCCGGGAACTCGTACCGCCCCAGCCAGGCCCGCTCCGACCCGGCGGCCGGCCACACCCACCCGTCGACGACGTCACCGCCTCCGTCGGGGTCGTCGTCCGCGTACGCCGACTCCTGCACCACCCGCAGCCGGTCCTCCGGAGCCAGGTCCATGAGGTGCGCCCAGTCGACGACCAGGACGGTTATGTCCATACCCATGCGGCGATGCTAGCCACCGGACCCGCCCCACCCGTGGTCGACCGGCGATCAGACGTCCCGGCACGAACCGGCCCGGGGGCCCGGGGGCCCGGGGGCCCGGTGCCGTGGTCGGGAAGGCCGCCGCGGGTGGAACCGGAGCCGGGTGCGAGGACGCCAGGGGCACCGGGATACCCTGCGGGTGGTCCTCGGCTCTCCGTGAGTCACCGGCCGGCGCCGAAGTCCCCCCACCCCACGACGCCCCCGAAGCCCCAGGAAGCGCAGCAGCCCATGTCCGCCACCCTCGTACCGCGGTCGGCTTCGCCGGCCCGCGGAGTGGTGCGCGGTCTGCGGGCCGGAGCCCTGGCGGCGCTGTGCGTCCTGCTGCCGCTGGCGGGCCACCTCCTCGCGCAGGGGCACATGCCGCGATGGGCGCTTCTGCTGGGCATGGCCGCGATCGCCGTACCCGGCGCGGTGCTGCTGACCCGGCACAAGCTCTCGGACACCCAGCTCATGGCGGCCCTGGTCGGTTCCCAACTGGCCCACCACGCGGCGTACTCGCTGCCGGGGGCCTGCGCGGCCGTGTCCGGTTCGCGGCAACCCGTGGCTCTGGTCGAACACGCCTCGACGGCGGGTGCCCCGCCCGAGGTCTTCCTCGCCGGGCACCTGGTCATGCTCGTCCTCGCCGCGCACCTGTTCGGGCTCACCGAGCGGCTGCTGTGGTGCGGCAAGCCCGTCCTCGAGGCCCTGCGCGCCCTGCTGATGTTCGTATGGCCGCTGTTGCCCGCGGGCAACGGGCCGAAGGCGGCCCTGCGGGACCTGGAGCCGGGCGCAACGCCGCCGTCCGCGATCGTGGTCCGGCTGCACGCCGGACGCGCGCCGCCGAGGGGCGGGCACGCCGTGCCGTGGCGTGCCCATCTCCCGACGCCCGGGCTGTCGTCCGGCGGAGGCTTCTGCCCGGCCTAGCGGCCGTACGGAGAGGCCGTCCACCGGCGGCGGCGTGTACTGCCCCGGCTGGTCCGGGGAACACAGAGAGACCTCTCCCTTCTCATGCATGCCTTCTCCCGGCGTGCCGCCCGTACGGCGGCACGCACCCTCCTCGTACCCCTGAGCGCCGCACTGCTGCGGGCCGGTTCTGCGGTCGCCCACCACGATCCACGCCCGTGACCGCCGCCTGCAGCGGCGGGCGCCCGCCCCGTCGCCCGCCCGCCCCGTCGCCCGCCGCTCGCCGGGCCGACCCGGCCTACGATCCGAACACGTAGAGGAATCATGACGAAGTCCAAGAAGAACCTGCTGGCCCTTGCTGCGGTGGTGGCGATCCTGGCAGCCGCCTTCGGTACGTTTCTGCTGGTCAAGCCGGAGGATTCGGCCACGGCCACCCCGCCCCCGCCCGCCGCGGGTGAAGCGCGTGCCGTACGTGAGGACAGCCACCGCCTGACCGCCCCCGCACGCAGCGAGCTGACCCTGGTCGAGTTCCTCGACTTCGAGTGCGAGGCGTGCGGAGCCGTCCACCCGACGGTCGAGCGGCTCCGCGAGGAGTACGGCGACCGGGTCACCTTCGTGGCCCGCTACTTCCCCATGCCCGGCCACCGCAACAGCCGCACCGCGGCCGTCGCCGTCGAAGCCGCAGCCCAGCAGGGCAGGTTCGAGGACATGTACAAGAAGATGTTCGCGACCCAGAAGGAGTGGGGCGAGCTCCAGAACTCCCAGGCGGACCTCTTCCGCACCTACGCCGAGCAACTCGGCCTCGACATGAACACGTACGACACGGCAGTGAAGGACCCGGCGACCGAGGAACGGGTGAAGGCCGACCAGCGCGACGGCATGGGCCTGAACGTGCAGGGCACGCCGACCTTCTTCCTCGACGGCCAACGGATACAGACACCCCGCACCTACGAGGCGTTCAAGGCGCTGATCGACGAACGGCTCGCCAAGTGACGGGGGCCCATGACGGTGACGCCGGGCAGGGGCTCGGGACCGCGGGCGACTCCGCTGCCGCCCCGGCCCCACTCGGTTACGACGAGCGACTCACCGCGCCCCGCACCTGGTGGCTGATCGCCGTCGCCGCCGGCTTCGCCATGGCGCTCATCGTCCTGCCGTACGGAGGCCTCGCCGCCCTCGGCGGATTCGCCGTGGGCACCTTCATCGCCTGCATGTGGGTCAGCGCACAGGGCTCCTCCCGGATCCGCGTCACCAGCGGGCTGCTGGTCGCCGACGACGCACGGATCCCGCTCGGCGCGCTGGGCCGGGTCCACGTCCTGGAGGCCGAGGAAGCGCGGGCCTGGCGGACGTACAAGGCGGACATGCGGGCCCACATGCTGATGCGCAGCTACATCACTGGTGCGGTCCGTATCGAGAACACCGACCCGGCCGACCCGACACCGTACGTCTACCTGTCGACCCGCACTCCGCAAGCACTGGCCGACGCGCTGGAAGTTGCCAGGACCCCGTGAACCCCCGTGAACTCCCACCGACCCCGTCGCTGAGCTGAAGGAACTCAGGCCGGCCGAGGCGGAAGAGGTCGCCCGGCAGGCAGCCGGTCAGCTGCCGCAGGCGCACCCGGCGGCCGTCTTGGCCTCGGCCGGGGTCCGGGAGGGGTCGAGGGCCTGCTCCTCGGGAGTGCAACAGGCGGTGGTGCCGCAGCAGGCGTCCGGGGCGGTGCCGGCCCTCTCCAGGGTGTCGGCGTCGGCCTTGACCACGTACACCTCCCACGGCTCCTTGCCCGGGCCGGTCACCCACACCTTGTCCTGCAAGGCGTAGCAGCAGGAGGTGTCGTTCTCCTCGAACGTGGCCAGGCCCGCCTCCTTCAGCCGGGTCGTGGCGGCGGTGACGTCCTCGGTGCTGGAGACCTCGACACCGAGGTGGTCCAGGCGGGTCTCCTCGCCGGTCTCGCCCTCGATGAGGACGAGCTTGAGCGGGGGCTCGGTGACGGCGAAGTTGGCGTAGCCCTCGCGCCGCTTGGCGGGCTCGGTGCCGAAGAGCTTGGAGTAGAAGGCGATCGAGCCTTCCAGGTCGGCAACGCGGAGGGCGAGCTGTACTCGGGACATGGCGGTCTCCCATCACGGACGACGTTGTATCGACGGCTGTCGATACAATCGAGGTTGCCACCTGGATCGACAGGCGTCAACATAGAGGCATGTCGAAACAAGCTGATCTGCCGGTGCTCGGCCAGGACGACGGGGCGTGCTGCGCCCCCATGGTCCGCGAACCGCTGGGCGAAGCGGACGCCGCCGAGCTGTCGCGGATGTTCAAAGCGCTGTCGGACCCCATCCGGCTGCGGCTGCTGTCCCTGATCGCCTCCCACGAGGGCGGGGAGGCGTGCGTGTGCGACCTGATCGGCCCGTTCGACGTCTCCCAGCCGACCATCTCCCACCACCTGAAGGTGCTGCGCGAGGCGGGCCTGGTCGGCTCCGAACGGAGGGGGACCTGGGTGTACTACTGGGTGCTCCCCGAGGCCCTGGCGAAGCTGTCCGCCCTCCTTGAGACGCCCGCCGTGCCCGCGAAGGCCTCCGCGTGAGCGCACCGGTGCCGCTGGCGCGGCGGGCGGCGGCCGAAGCCGTCGGCACGGCGGCGCTGGTGGCCGTGGTGGTCGGCTCCGGGATCCAGGCGGCCGAGCTGACCCGCGACGCCGGCGTGCAGCTGCTGGCCAACTCCCTGGCGACCGTCCTCGGCCTGGGCATGCTCATCGCCCTGCTCGGCCCCGTCTCCGGGGCGCACTTCAACCCCGCCGTGACCCTCGCTGCCTGGTTCACCGGCCGCCGTACGGCCGACGGCCCCGGACCCGGACCCGGCCTGCGGGAGGTGGCCGCGTACATACCCGCCCAGATCGCCGGCGCCATCGGCGGCGCCGTCCTGGCCGACGCCATGTTCGCCCGGCCGCTGGTGCAGTGGTCGACGCACGACCGGTCCGCCGGACATCTGTGGCTGGGCGAACTGGTCGCCACCGCGGGACTGGTCTGGCTGATCTTCGGACTGGCGCGGGCAGGCCGCGCACACCTGGCACCGGTCGCGGTCGCCTCCTACATCGGCGCCGCCTACTGGTTCACCTCCTCCACCAGCTTCGCCAACCCGGCCGTGACCATCGGCCGGGCGTTCACCGACACCTTCGCCGGCATCGCCCCCACCTCCGTGGCACCGTTCCTCGCCGCCCAGCTCGCCGGTGCCTGCGTCGGCCTGGTCCTGGTCGCCGTCACCTTCGGGCGCCCGGCACCGGTGCCCGGGGACGGGGCTGTCGCCGGGCGCGATGAACAGCACTTCCCAAGCCCCGCCCGACCCGCTGAAGAAAGCACCGTGTCCTCATGAGCACTCCTGCCGCCCGCTCCGTGCTGTTCGTCTGCGTGCACAACGCCGGCCGCTCCCAGATGGCCGCCGCCTTCCTCACCCACCTCGCCGGGGGCGAGGTCCAGGTCCGCTCGGCCGGCTCCGCCCCCGCCGACGCCGTGAACCCCGCCGTCGTGGAGGCCATGGAGGAGGTGGGCATCGACATCTCCGCCCAGATCCCGAAGGTCCTCACCGCCGACGCGGTGCAGGCCTCGGACGTGGTCATCACGATGGGCTGCGGGGATGCCTGCCCGTACTTCCCCGGCAAGCGGTACCTGGACTGGAAGCTGGACGACCCCGCGGGTCAGGGTGTCGAAGCCGTCCGGCCGATCCGCGACGAGATCGAGCGCCGCATCCGCGGCCTGCTCGCCGAGCTCGCCATCGAGGCGGCGCGGTGAGCAGGGCCGACGTCGTCCGCGTCGGTCGGCACCACGGCAAAGACCGTTGCCGTACTAGACGGTGAGCGTGTTCCAGGCCCGCATCGGGGTGTGCAGGAGGTGGTCCAGGCGGGCCGCCGCGCCCGGGGTGTCTTCGGCGAGCAGCCCGGCGTCCAGCAGGCGGCCGGCGGTCTCGGTGCCCAGGTACAGGGTGCTGAGCTCGCTCACCCCGAGGGTGAGATCGGCGGGCGACTCGGTCGGGATGCAGCGGCCGGTGCCGTCCGAGGCCGTCTCCAGCAGCCAGCTGCCGCTGGTCCAGCCGTGCGGGTCGGTCACGGCCAGCACGACCCGGCCGGGCCCGGCGTAGCGTCGGGCGGCGAACGCGGCGGGCAGGTCGAGCAGCCGCAGCCAGGTGAAGTCGGTCTGGGAGACGTGCGTAGTGGCCGCGCGCGGGTTGGCCAGCAGCAGCGGCAGCGGATCGTCCGGGCCGATGTCCTCGACCTCGATGCGCTGCACCCAGTCGACCGAGAAGAGCAGTTGCCACAGGGCGTTGGCAGTCGGCCGGTCGAGGGCCAGGAAGTCCATCACCTTGAGGGTGGAGTCCGGTGCCATGCCGATCCACTTGTCGTCCACGCGGTAGACGGCCAGACCGGTCACCTTCCCGGCCGCATCACGGTGGACCGCGAAGAAGGGCTCCTTCCAACCACGCGCGGGCAGCACCACCTCGCCCGTGTCCATGGCCCAGTTGGCGGCCGGCCGGCTCAGCGCGCCGGGCTGCGTGAGCCGCCAGCGGTCGTACAGCTCGGGGCCGAGCTCGCGGACCTCCTCCGGACTGGCGAAGTCGATGCGCCCGCCGACCGGGGTGGGCAGCCCGGGCCGTAGGCCCCCCGACCTCGGCACGTCGACCGTCAGCCCGGCCATCCTCGTCGCCGGACCGAACCCGAAGCGGCCGTAGATCGGGTACTCGGAGGCTATGAGCACGGCGGCAACGCTGCCGCGCTCGCGGGCGGCGGCCAGGTCTGCGTTCATCATCCGGCTGAGCAGCCCGCGCCGTCGGTGAGTGGTGGCCACGCTCACACCGGTGATCCCGTGCACCGGCACGGCGGCCCCGCCGGGGAGCGTCAGCTCCAGGTCATAGCTGCGGTAGGTGCCGACGAAAGCCCCGCCGGTCGCATGGTCCACCGCCGCCAGCCAGCGGCCGGGCACGAACTGACGGTGACGTACCTCCGTGCCGTCGCCCTCGTGCGGGCTGAGGAAACCGCGCATCAGGGCACGGTCCCAGGTGGTGATCTCGTGCTCACCGATAGGGCGGATCTCGATGTCGGAGACAGCCTGAGCTGGAGGTTCGTTGATCATCCGGGTACGGTACGACGGCCCGTGAGCTTCGGGCACCTGGTTATACGGCGGCCTGCGGCCGAACCGTCGGAGTAAGAGGCGGTCAGGCGGCAGCCGCGTGCGTGGCTCACGATCGGAGCCCTGAGCAGTCCCCACCGGGTCCCGGACTTCTCACGCATACGGTGGCCCGGAAGAATCGTTGCTCCGGAGCCACATGTCTCTGCTTCGCCTGAACGCCTGCGCCCGCACGCCTCGCCTGGCAGGCTCGCGGTCCCACTCGGAGCCCCATCGAGGAGGTACATCGTGAACAACCGACGACTTGCGCGTCACATCGGCAGGCTCGCAGTGGCCGGTGCGTTGCTCGCAGGGACAGCCGCCGTGCAGGCCCCCGCCTCGGCGGCCGGAATCTCGTACGTCTGGCAGAACGACGCCAACGGCTGGGTGGCGATCTACAGTGCGCCGCACACCGGCACCACGCCGCACCACTGGTCCAAGAGCGGCACCAAGTTCGCCATGAACTGCTGGCTGGACAACCAGGGCCAACGCTGGTTCTGGGGGCAGATCTACGACACCGGCAGCTGGAAGTACGTCCGTGCCTCGCAGGTGCGGGACCAGATCTCCGTCCGAGCCTGCTGACCAGGGTTCCCGCCTGGCATGGCGTCAGCCTTGCAGCCGACCACCACGCGGCCCGGGGCGCGAGCGGCCTGGATCGTCGTGTATCGCCCAGCCTGCGGGTGCCAGGTGCACACCCGCCGGATCCCACCTCGTTCGGGTGACGGTGTGACGCATTCCGGGACTCGCCGGGATCCCGTACGTACGCTCCTCACGCCCCATCAACCGTGGCTTGTCGGGCTGCGGACCGGACATCTCCCGGTCATCGCCCGGGAGGCTCTGGCTTCGACGGGCAGCACATGCCGCCCCTCGTGAGACACCTTCCGTCCTGTCTGCCTCCGTGGCGATCCGACTGTTCGGACGTCCCTTCCGGAGTCTCCGGCTTCTGCCGCAGAGGAGGGGTCTCCAGGGGGAAGTTTCCCGAAGGAGAACCTGTCATCACCACGACGACGCACGAGGCCGAACGCTACGGAGACAAGCTCTTCGCCGCCTCGCACAGCAACGAGTCCGACCGGCTGAGCGGTCTGGCCGACGCGTTCGACCCGGTCAGCCGGCAGAACCTGCTCGGGCTGGGCATCGACACCCACTGGTCGTGCCTGGACGTCGGCGCGGGCACGGGCAGTCTCAGCGGCTGGCTCGCGTCCGTCACCGCTTCCGCCGGCCAAGTCACGGCCGTCGACCGCGACGCCCGGTTCCTCGGCCACCTCTCGGCCAGGGGCGTGAGGGTCGTCGAGGCGGACATCACCGACCCAGGCTTCGAACCGGGCCGGTTCGACCTCGTGCACGCGCGGTTCGTGCTGATGCACCTGCGCGCCCGGGAAGAGGTGCTCCGCCGCATGGCCTCCTGGCTCAAGCCCGGCGGGCTGCTGGTCGTCTCCGACGCCCTCGCGGTCGGCGGCGAGACGTCCCCGCACGAAGCGTACCGGCGCACGATCACCGGCTACTGGAGCATGCTCGCCGAGACGATCGGCAGCGACAGGCACTGCGCCGCGCAGTACCCCCAGGCGTTCACCTCGCTCGGGCTGCGGGACGTCGGCCTGCACACGCACCTGCCGGTCGTGGGCCTCGATGCCGGTTTCGACCGCTTCTTGGCGCTGACGCTGGAACAGGCCAAGGACAGGATGCTGGCCGCCGGACTGCCCGAGGCCGTGCTCGATGAGGCGGTCGATCATCTGGCGCATCCCCTGACCAGGGAGTCGTTCTTCGCCATGGCCACCTGCTGGGGCCGGACCCCGACCGCTCCCTGAGGGCCGCCGGCAGCCCGGCTGCCCCCACCAGCGCCGGGGCAGACCCACTCATCACACGATTTCACCCGCCCGTATGAAGAAACATCGGCTCTGCCGTCTGCCGGTCGAAGATCGTCAAGAATTGCGCCTCGCCCCGCGGTGTACCGGTACACCGCGGGGCGAGGTCGGGCCGGGGATGTCCTGGCCCCGATGGTCTACGAGGAGAGAAAACCGTGCGAAACGAAGCCGCCCAGCGGGTTGCGCTCATCTTCAAGCTGCTCGATGCCAACGGCAACGGAGTGCTCGAAGCCAAGGACTTCGAGCTGAACGCCGACCGGGTGCTGGCCGCTGCCGCGGACTCCCGTCCGGAGGCCAGGCAGGCGCTGGCCGACAGCATGCGCGGCTGGTGGAACGTGCTGGCGGGGGCGCTGGACACCGACGGCGACGGTGTGATCAGTCCGCAGGAGTTCGAGGCGTCGGTGCTCGACCCCGAGCGGTTCGGCCCTGCCGCCGACAGGTTCGCGAACGCGCTGGCCGCGCTCGGCGACCCGGACGGGGACGGTCTGATCGAACGGCCCCGCTTCCTCTCCCTGATGACCGCGTGGGGCTTCGACGTGCCGAACATCAACCGGCTGTTCGACGCCTTCGGACCGGACGCCGACGACCGGATTACCGTGACCGTCTGGGCCGACGCCATCCGTGACTACTACACCCCCGGCCTGTCCGGGATCCCCGGTGACCACCTGGTCCCGCTGCCCGCCTGACCCGTCCACGTACCGCCCCGCGCGATCCGCGGGGCGGTGCGCAACGCTTCGACGACGCCCCGTCGGTCCGCGCCACCGAAGGGCCTGCTGCTGGTGGCCGGCCCGACCTTGCCACGTTGGGCAGGGGACGGAGAGGGGGGAGCGGTCACCGCTCGTGATGCGGACCGCGGCCGGGGCTACGTACGTCCCGTGCACCCTGTGCGGAGCATTCGGTGCACTGCACCGGAGATGCAGAACTATTTCCCCGCCATCAAGGCCGGCGCGGCCGCCGAGTCTCCTCGGGGTGCGGTGAGGAGGCGGCCGGGCGGTTCAGGCAGGACTGTTATAGTGCAGTTCTCCAGAAGTGGCTCAACGTCGACAGATATCCTTTGTCGTGCGGGATCAATTGCGTGGGGGAGTGAGCGATGCGCTGCAAGAATGCCTTCGCGCTCTGCGCTGCCCTTGCCGCTTTCCTGGTCGTTTCCGTCTTCACCCTCGGGCTCCTGAACCCGACGCTCCAGCCCGTCGAAGCGCCCGCCGGTCCGGTCTCGGCCGCCGCCTTCGGGTGGCACGACCTCACTCCGGAAGCGCCCACGGACGACGCGGACAGCACCCGCGTCCTGCGGCACCGGGGCTCGAACGCCGACGACTCCGAGCCCGCTGCGCCCCCTACCAGCACCGTGGTCGTGCTGGCCTCATTCGATCGTGCGGACCGGGTTCAGGTCTGCCCGCCGGGTGTCACCGTGTTGGATGCCGACCCGGCCGTGGAGCAGGTTCGTCGCTGCTGAGGGCCGACGGGCTCCGGGGCCTCGTACGGCCTGCCGGAACACCGCGCTGCTGTGGCGGGACGAGCCGTTGCGCGCAGTGACGGCCGTCGAACGCAGCTCCGCAGGTCGGCTCTCCATTTCGTAGTCCCGTGCGCTCCTGCCGCCCCTTATCGGGCTCGGCACGTTCCGGCCTCCGTGATCCAAAACAGGTGCGGCGCTTTTCGCTGCCCGTTCCCAGCGCACCCCAGTGCGTCTATTCGTGCACCCCCTTTTTGCGGTGCGCGCATGTGCCATTTCTTCTTTTTCACCCTAGGTAAAGGATTTGTAATGTCTCGTCTCAAGCGTCGTTCGGTGACCGCCGCGACCGCCCTCGCGGTGGTCCTCGGGATCGGTGCCACGACCGGCTGCCAGTCGGTCAGCACGGCGATGGACTGCGTGCGCGTGGCGAAGGCGGTCACGGCCAGCGTCAACGACCTCCAGCAGGCCGTCGGCCAAGCGTCCAACAGCCCCGCGGATGCCCAGAAGGCGCTGGCCGACATCGACCAGAGCCTGACCGAGATCGGTGACACCACGGAGAACGCCGACCTCGCGACCGCGACGGCCGACCTGAAGAAGGCCGTCGCCGACGTGGGAACCGCCCTGCGCGACGGCAACGCGAACCCGGACATCACCCCCGTCAAGACCGCTGCCGGGGACTTGACCAAGGTCTGCTCGCCCTGATCCCCGGTCGGATCCGGCCCAGGGGGCCGACCGACACCTCTGCCGTGCGCAGAGTCAGCCGCCGGCCCGGCGATGCCCGGCGCCGGCGGCACCTCCACTGTCGATCGACATCAAGTCTTCTGGACGGCGCAGATCTCCATGTCGTGGTTCGAATCGTTCATCCTCGGGGTGGTGCAGGGGCTGACGGAGTTCCTGCCGATCTCCTCCAGCGCCCACCTCAGACTGACCGCGGCGTTCGCGGGCTGGCCCGATCCGGGGGCGGCCTTCACCGCGATCACCCAGATCGGCACCGAGGCCGCCGTGCTGATCTACTTCCGCAAGGACATCTCACGGATCCTGTCGGCCTGGTTCCGCTCCCTGACCGACCCGGGGATGCGGCGGGACCACGACGCCCGCATGGGATGGCTGGTCATCGTGGGCTCCATCCCCATCGGCGTGCTCGGGGTCACCCTCAAGGACTTCATCGAAGGCCCCTTCCGCGACCTGCGGCTGATCGCCACGACCCTGATCGTGATGGGCATCGTGCTCGGCATCGCCGACCGCCTCGCCAGCCGCAGCGCCGCCGGGGGCCGTCACCGCAAGGGACGCGAGCCGAAGACCCTGACCGAACTTGGAGTACGCGACGGCCTGATCTACGGCTTCTGCCAGGCGATGGCCCTGATCCCGGGAGTGTCCCGGTCCGGCGCCACCATCAGTGGCGGCCTGCTGATGGGGTACACGCGGGAAGCGGCTGCCCGCTACTCCTTCCTCCTGGCGATCCCCGCCGTCCTGGCGTCGGGGGCCTACGAGCTGAAGGCCGTGGGCGAGGGCCACACCGCCTGGGGTCCGACCCTCTTCGCAACGCTGGTGGCGTTCGTCATCGGCTACGCCGTCATCGCCTGGTTCATGAAGTTCATCACCACGCGGAGCTTCATGCCGTTCGTGACCTACCGAATCCTGCTGGGCATAGCCATTTTCGTCCTGGTCGGCACGGGAGTTCTCGCACCGCACGCAGGCGAATCGCATTGAACGCCGTAATCGAAAGCCCGCCACGGGCGCGGCGGCCCGACACCCCATTGACGAGGAGACAAGCATGAGCGCGGACACCAGCGGAGCAGCCGGTGGGATCGCAGGCTGGGCCACGAATCTCGTGGAGACCATGGGTGGGCCCGGCGCGGGCATCGCCATCGCCCTGGAGAACCTGTTCCCGCCCCTGCCCAGCGAGATCATCCTGCCCCTGACCGGCTTCGCCGTCGGCCAGGGCGCGCTGAGCCTGGCGTCCGCACTGATCTGGACCACGGCGGGTTCCGTGATCGGTGCCCTCGCGCTGTATCAGGTCGGGCGTCTCTTCGGCAGGGAACGGATGTACGCCCTGTGGGCGCGTCTGCCCCTGGTGAAGACCGCGGACCTGGAAAAGACGGAACGCTGGTTCGCCAAACACGGCACCAAAGCCGTGTTCTTCGGCCGCATGGTTCCGATTTTCCGCAGCCTCATCAGCGTTCCCGCGGGTCTCGAACGCATGCCCCTCCCCATATTCCTGACCCTGACCGCCCTGGGCAGTTTCATCTGGAATTCCTGCCTCATCCTGGCCGGCTACGCCCTGGGCGCCCAGTGGGGGCTGGTCGAGCAGTACGTCGGGGTGCTCTCGAAGGTCGTCCTGGGCCTCGCCGTCCTGGGCCTGGGCCTCTTCATCACCCGGAAGGTCAGGAGCCGCCGGGGCCGGCCCGTGTCCGCCTCCTCGGGGCCCCGGGACCAGGATGGCTGACCGTCCGGGCCCGGACGTGCCGCAGCGGGCGCGCTCCCGCCCCTCGACCCCGGGCTCCGGCCCGCAGCGCGGAGAGGGGGGTGATGCGTCGACGTCGACATCGGGGTCGAGGTCGGGGCCGTGGTCGCGGACGTGGTCGTGGTTCGCCGCCTGGCTGGCGGAGCCGTTGGCGCGGCCCGCGCTGGCCCTGATCGCCGGTGCCGCGGCCGTCATGGCGGCGGCCGCGTCCGGGGCCGCCCCGCTGCTCCGCCTCGACCGGACCCTCGCCGCAGGGCTGCACCGGCTCGCAGTGGAGCACCCGTCCTGGACCGGGGCCAACCGCATCCTGACGGACTGGGTGTGGGACCCGTGGACGGTGCGGCTGCTGATCATCGGCGCCGTCGTGGTGCTGTGGTCGAAGCGCCACCGGATGCTGGCCCTGTGGGTCGCGGGGACGTGCGCCGTGGAATGGACCCTCCGCGCGGTGCTGCGGTGGGCCATCGGCCGTCCGCGGCCGGTGTGGGAGGACCCCGTGGACTCGGCCTCCTTCGCCTCCATGCCCTCCGGGCACGCGATGACGATGGCCGCCGGCAGCGTGGTGCTGCTGTGGCTGGCCCGTCAGGGCAACCCACCGACCGCCGTCTGGATCCTGGCCGTGGCGGCCGCGGCGGTCTCCGTGGCAGGGGTCGCCTTCACACGGGTGTACCTGGGCGTGCACTGGCCCTCCGACACCGTGGCCGGCGTTCTCCTCGGGGCCGGCCTGAGCATGGCCTCTCTGGCCGGTTGGAAGAGCGCACACCAGGCCCGCCGTACCTGACCGCACCCCGATGCCGCCTTCGCCCCGCACCCCGATGCCGCCTGCCCCTCCAGTGGCCAGGCCGGGAAGGCCTCACGCGGAGGTCATATGGCCGTGGCCTGCCGGGAGTTGCAGTGCCTAGGGGTTCTAGTCTAAAACTAGGACTCCTAGGTTAGTGCGGAGGGTACATGGCACGGGCAGGGCTGACGGCGGAGCGGGTGACGGTCGCGGGTGCCGGGTTGGCGGACGAGGTCGGGCTGGACAGGGTGACCATGTCGCAGGTGGCACGGCGGTTGGGCGTGAAGGACGCAAGCCTCTATGCGCACGTCCGCAATCTGGAGGATCTGCGCGGCCGGATCGCGCTGCTGGCAGCGGACGAGAAGACCATCCGCATCGCGGAGGCGACCTCCGGCCGGGCCGGCAGAGAAGCTCTGGTCGCGTTCGCCGACGCCTGGCGGGAGTACGCCCACGCGCACCCGGGGCGCTACGCGGCGACACAGGCCCCGATCCGGATCGATCCCGAACTCGCCGCGAACGCAGCCGGGCCACGGCGCGCGGTCGAGCTGACCTACGGCATGCTCCGCGGCTACGGACTGGCCGAGCCCGACCTGACCGACGCGGTCCGGTTGCTGCGCAGCACGTTCCACGGCTTCGTCGCCCTCGAGGCCGCGGGCGGGTTCGCACACCAGCGTTCACCGCAGCAGTCGTGGATCCGCGCGCTCGACGCCCTCCACACCCTCCTGGAGCACTGGCCCCCGTCCCGAGAAGGAGACTCCGCATGACCGCCCCCACCCTCGGCAGCCTGCGCGTGAACGGCGCGACCCTGCACTACGAAGTACGCGGCCGGGGCCCGCTCCTGCTGCTGATCCCCGGAGGATCGGGCGGCGCGGCCTCCTTCGACGGCATCGCCGACGACCTGGCCGCCGAGTACACCGTCGCGACCTACGACCCGCGCGGCATGTCCCGGAGCACGCTGGACGACTCCGAGGCCGAGCAGCGCGTGGCAGAGCACGCCGACGACGCCTTCCGGATGCTGGAACTGCTCTCGCCCGGCGAGCCGGCCCGGGTGTTCGGCACCAGCTCGGGCGCGATCGTCGCCCTGCACTTGCTGGCCGCGCACCCGGAACGTGTCGAACGGCTCGTGGCGCACGAGCCACCGGTGGTGGAGGTGCTGCCCGATGCAGGAGACCATCGCGCATTGATCGCGCGCGTGCAGGAGACCTTCCGCACGCAGGGGCTCATGCCGGCCATGGCCGTGTTCGCCGCGGGACTGAAGAAGGACGGCGCCGCCCCCGTCGAGCCGAAGCCCGTGACCGAGCTGCCACCACAGGCAGCGGCGCGGGCCGAGCAGACGATGGCCAACCTGCCGTACTTCGTCGGCCGGATCGTACCGAGCTTCATGTCCTACACCCCGGACATCGCCCGCCTGGAGGCCCTGTCCGGCCGGCTCGTACTCGCCTGCGGGCAGGACTCGCGCGGGGAGCTGGCCTACCGTCCGGCGGCCCTTCTGGCCGAGCATCTCGGCACGGGGCTCCTGCACTTCCCCGGCGGCCACACCGGACTGACCACACGGCCGGCCGAGTTCGGCGCACTCCTTCGGGAAACGCTCGCCGCATGAGCGCGGCGGTCGGGTCGCGGCCGCTGGTCCGCCGGGGTGGTGATGCGGGTTTCCGATGTGCGGGATCCTGCGGACGATCGGACGCGCTGCGACCCCGCTGGAGAGGTGGGAGATCGAGCTAGGGGCGGGCGTCCATGCGGTGGATGAGGCGGCCGTCGGGGCCGAAGACGTCGATGAGGTAGCCCTTCGTGAAGGACACCCCCTCCTTCGTCGTCAGGTGGGCGGTGACCGAGGTGTTCTGCCGACGGAAGATCGCGTCCGCCTGATCCGCGTTGCTGGTCCGGAGGACCACCCGGGGCACGCCTTCCGGTCCGTCCTCCAGCTGGATCGCGTACACGTCCGGGTCCCCGCCGGCCGCCCGATAGCGCTCGGCCAGGGCCAGGGCCTCCTGGGGAACTGCCGTGGCCGTGGCCGTCGGGCCGGGCATGACCCGCTCCCGGGGTTCCTCCGTGCAGCCCACCAGTACCGCGGCTGCCGCCACCGCCGTCAGTGCCGCGCCGGCGCCCCGTCGTAAGGTGTGGCCCATCCCCAACTCCCCCTGCTCGGTGTGGATCCGCCGACCCTACGCGAGGCTGGCCGCACCCCGAGGGCCGGCCCCGTCCGGGAGCTGTGGAACCCGAGCGGTCCGGGTGGCGTTGGGCGGTGCGGACGTCGAGGGCCTTGCTGTCGATCGGCGGCGACGTGTGTCACGCATTCCCAGGTTGGTTCCGCGCGGACCAGCCCAGGGCGGCCAGCTCCAGGGACCTCAACATCGCTTCCCGGTCCGCCGGTACGTACTCCTCCGCAGAGGCGGCCGCGTCCAGCACCTCCCCGATCTCCGAGGTGGTGAGCCTGCGCGCCTCGGCTGCGGTCAGCAGGGCGTCCGCCCGCGCTCGGGGCAGGCCGCGTTCCGAGGCGATCAGGTCGCGCAGTGCTTCCTCGCGCACGGCGAAACGGCTCATTCCGCAGTCGAGGCCGTCGTCGTCCAGCTCGTCCGGGTAGGGCGCGCGGGCCCAGGAACCGTTCTCGTACCAGTACACGCAGCCCAGCTCCCAGCCCTTCAACAGCTCCCGCAGGTGCTCGTACGGCAGCCAGTCCGGCGCCTGCGCCAGCATGTCGATCGAGGGTTCGTGCCACTTCACGGCACTGGACTCGTCATGGCCGTACAAGAGGTAGCGGCCCTCTTCCAACTGCTGGAACGTCCACCAGGTGCAGCCGCGGTCGTCGAGGTGCAGACCTTGGCCGTCGATCCACGTGCCGCCCCGGCGGTCTGCCTGGCCCTCCGCCTTCGCCGTCGCCTCCAGCACGGCAACCAGGGCCCAGCGCGCCCACAACACCTCGGCCGCCGGCAGGTCTTCCGGCCGGCCAGGCCTGTCGATCGCCATTGCGTCCCCCAGTTCGTCCAGTCCGTCCGGTCCTCGTACGGCGTCCCGCGTGATCGCCGAACCGTGATCGTAGAACAGCGACGGAACGGATCCGGAACGGGTGGAAGCGGTGAAGGGCGGGGCGGCAGCACGCTCGTCTCGAACCGACCACCGCCGGCCGGGCCGTCGCAGCTCTGGAGCGCATGCAGGACGAGGGAGTGCCGGCCGTCAGGGGTGATGCTGATGGTGTGGCAGGGTGGTGGCGTATGTGGCCCTTCGGGGCCTGTGAACGTGAGAGGGGTATGTCATGAATGAGGCCGAGCTCAAGGCGCTGTTCGACGAGATCGACACGGACGGCGACGGACGGATCAGCATCGCCGAACTGGCGGAGGGGTTCAAGGCCGAGGGTGCCCAGGAACGCCTCGCCGAAGAGGTCGAGAAGGCCATGGCGGCCGACGCGAACCACGACGGTGTCCTCGACTTCGAGGAGTTCCGCACCCTGCTGAAGTAGCAGCGGGCCGGGCAGCCGGGCAGCGTACAACGAGAACGGACTGCCCGGGATCTGCGGTTCGGGCGGTCCCCGCCCGGGCCCCGGACTTCGGCCTATCCGGTGTGGAGGGCGGACAGGAGCCTGCTCCGCAGGAGTTGCACGGCGGGGGAGTGGCGGCCTCGGCGGGTGATGATCCCGAGCCGGGCGTGTGTGGCGGCGTCGGTGAGCGGGACCGTACGGAGGCCGGCGCCTTGCGTGGAGGAAGCGCTGAGGACCGCGACGCCCGCGCCGCGCTCGGTGAGGCGGAGCAGGGTGGCCGGAGAACTGGCCTCGATGTCCACGTGTGGGACGAGGCCGATCCTGTGGCAGGAGTCCTCGTAGGCGGCGCGGATACCGGTGCCGGGGGAGAGGCAGAGGATCTTCTCGCTCCCCAGGTCGCCGAGGCGCAGTTCCGGCCGGTCGAGGGAGTGCCCGGCGGGGACGGCCGCGGTGATCGGCTCGTCGATGACGACGCTCGCCTCCAGACCGGTCGCGACGGCGCCCGCGTAGCCGATGAGTGCGAGGTCGAGTGAGCCGGCCAGGGTCCGGGCCTGGAGGTCGTCGGACGGGCCCTCGTGAAGGCTGACCTCGATGCCGGGGTGGGTGCGGCCGAGATCGGCGACGGCGTCGAGGAAGGCCGGGATCGAGCAGCCCATGATCATGCCGAGACGGACCCGCCCGCGGACGGCTTCGGCGAACTCGGCGGCGGTGTGCGCGATGGCCTCGCATGTGGCGAGGGCGCTCTTCGCGAGGGGGAGGACAGCCTCACCGGCGGCCGTGAGGCGGATCTGACGGCTGGAGCGGTCGAGGAGCCGCTGGCCCAGTTCCGCCTCCAGCTTGGCCACTTGGGTGCTGATGCCGGACTGGCTGATGTGCAGCCGCTGGGCGGCCGCGGTGAAGGTGCCCTCGTCCACGATCGCGGCGAAGTAGCGCAGCTGGTGAATCTCCATATCCAGTGAGGATAGTTTCCATCCGATCCATCTGTTGGACAGATGGATCGGTCGGCTGGAGGGTGGAGAGCATGACGACGAGGAAGAAGACTGCGCGAGAGCTTGCCGAGACCTACTTCACCGCCTGGGAGGCCGGCGACTTCGATGCCTTGCGGGGCGTACTGGCCGAAAACGTCGACTTCGTCGGAGCGCTGGGCAGGGCGTCGGGGGTCGACGAGGCGCTCGCCGGGCTCAGGGGGCTCCGCCGGGTGCTCGTGAAGATCGACGTGAAGGTGCGGGTGGCGGAAGGCGATGACGTGATCACCTGGTTCGACCTGTGCACCAGCGTGGCACCGCCGGCCCCGACGGCGAACTGGATGCACGTGGAGGACGGGAAGGTCACCCGGATCCGGGTGACCTTCGACCCGAGGCCCCTCCTGGCGGGATTCGAGTCGCAGAACTGAACGACAAGCCCCGGACGGCGTAGTGCAGTGGGGAGCCTCCGGAGCGGGGCCGCAGGAACAGTTGGAGAAGGTTCAGGAGAGCCAGTCGGCGTAGCGGGTGGGGGCGAGGTGAGCGTCCTTGTCGGTGAGGACGTCACCCTTGACGACGGCGAACATGCCGGCGGTGGGGTCGGTGACGACGGTGCGGCCGTCGGACTTGTGGGACAACGTCAGCCGGCCCAACTCGTCCAGGGAGAAGACCTCGGGCCCCGCGATGCTGCGAATGCCCCCCAGCGGGGTGCCCGCGGCGACTTCCGCCACGGCGCGGGCCACGTCCTTGGAAGCGATCGGCTGGATCGGCGTGGCCGGTAGCCGGACGGTGTCGCCGTCGGTGGTCCAGGACAGGATCGAGTCGACGAATTCCATGAACTGCGTCGCGCGGACGATCGAGTAGGGGATCGGGCCCGCCGTGAGGATGTTCTCCTGGAGCACCTTGGCCCGGTAGTAGTCCAGCTCCGGCACTTGGTCCACGCCGACGATCGAAAGAATGACGAAATGACGGACGCCACCCTTCTCGCCCGCGGCCAGAAGGTTCTCCATCGAGGTCTGGAAGAAGGCGGGCGAGGCTTCGTCGAAGGTCGGGGAGTTCGTCAGATTGACGATGACATCGGCCCCCGCCACCGCCTCGTCCAGTCCCTGGCCGCTGATGACGTCGACTCCGGTGGACTGCGAATGCGGCACCGCCTCGTGCCCGGCGGCGTTCAGATCCGTGACGACCTGCGATCCGATCAGCCCGGTACCGCCGATGACCGCGAGCTTCATGACGTGCCTTCCTTCAGGAGATGTGTCCGACATGGGGGCAGGATCCCTGCGGGATCGCCCCGTCGCGTGACAAGGACACCCGCGCGGGGCGTGCTCCGTCGCAGTGTCAGTAGCCGGTGCCGCGTTTGACCTGGGTCCGCTCGATGCTGTGGGCCGCTCCCTTTTCGTCCAGGGTGCGGCATGCGTCGGCGATGTCCTGGGTCAGGCGGTCGACCTGTTCGCGGCTCAGGGTCTCCTTGACCAGGGCGCGCAGGATCTTCACCCGTTCCGCGTTGGGCGGGAGGGTGTATGCCGGCACCATCCAGCCCCGCTCGGCAGAGAGCTGCCAGGCGATGTCGGACTCGTCGTAGGCGTGCTTGCCGGCGAGACGGAAGGCCACCAGCGGCAGCTGCTCGAGGTCGCTCCCGATCACTTCGAAGCGGCCGCTGTCGCGCAGGTTGTCCGCCAGTGCGCGGGCATTCTGCTGCATCACCTTCATGACGTAGGTGTAGCCCTGGCGGCCGAGCCGTACGAAGTTGTAGTACTGGGCGAGCACCATGGAGGCGCCGGTGGAGAAGTTCAGCGTGAACGTCGCGTCGGTCTTGCCCAGGTAGTTCTCGTAGAAGACGAGGTCCTTGGCCAGGTCGGCCTCTTCGCGGAAGACCAGCCATCCGATGCCGGGGTAGACCAGTCCGTACTTGTGCCCCGAGACGTTGATCGAGCGGACCTGTTCGAGCCGGAAGTCCCACTTCGAGTCCGGGTAGAGGAAGGGCCAGACGAACGCGCCGCTGGCGCCGTCGACATGGATCGGAATGTCGAGGTCGCGCTTCTTGCGGATGTCCCGCAGCAGCTTGTCGATCCCGACGACATCGTCCTTGTGGCCCGTGAACGTGGTGCCGAGGACGGCGACGACGCCGATCGTGTTCTCGTCGAGGTGAGGTTCCACGTCCTCCGGGCCGATCGTGTACTTGCCCTCCGCGAGCGGCACGATCCGCGGCTCGACGTCGAAGTAGCGGCAGAACTTCTCCCACACGACGTGGACGTCACCCCCGAACACCAGGTTGGGCCGGTCGGCCGAGAGACCGGCTGCCTGGCGCCGCTCGCGCCACTTCCACTTCAACGACAGCGCGCCGAGCATGATCGCCTCGGACGAACCCTGGGTCCGGCACCCGGTCGTCCGGCCGGGCGCGTGGAAGAGATCCGCGAGCATGCGCACGCAGCGCTGCTCGATCTCCGCGGAGATCGGGTACTCCGCATGGTCGATGAAATTGCGGTGGAGGTTCTCGGCGATCAGCCGTTGGGCCTCCGGCTCCATCCACGTGGTGACGAACGTGGCGAGGTTGCGCTGGGGGTCGCCCTCCATCGCGAGATCCACCTCCACGAGCCGCATCGCGTCCGTCGCGGCCATGCCCTCCTCGGGGAAGGTCTCCGAGGGGGCGGGGACCGTCAGGAACCGGTTGCCGAAAAGAGCCGAATCGTCACGCTTGGTCATGTTCCGATTCAACATCGCCGAAGCCTGCCGCGGCCGAAGGACACACCGCCCGGGCGGCGCGGTTAAGGACACTGTCGGACGCGTTCGACGCGTCGGACGAGTCCGCCTGCCCGTCAGGGCGGTCGGCATTCCAGCAATACTGACCGACTTGACCAAAAACGGTCACTCTTCAATGCAAAGTGAGCATTTTCGTCATCTGCCCGCGTCGAGTGACCGGGCTGCGTAGGATTTTCACCGGTTCGGGTGATGCCTTATGTCACCCAACCGAGGAAGTTCTTTCACTCGGGAGTGGGCGCGTCTTGTCGGGCTTCAAGCACGGAACGACGCGGCCGGAGCCCGCCAGAGGAAACGGCCCGCCGGAACTGGAGGGGAAACCTCATGGCTGAGATCGATCTCGGGGTGGCGTCGGACTGGGACGAGGGCGACAACCACGGCCGTATCAAACTGCGGCAGAGCCAGATCATCCCGACCTCAAAGGACGTGCTCATCAGCTCTCCGGTGAGCATCGAGCTTTCGGTGAACACGAACTACTCCACCTCGCAGGAGGCGGACAAGATCTACTTCACGACCCACCACGGCTCCACGAAGAAGGTCATCGCGGTACTCGACTCCGACGGCAACTTACACATTGCCGGTCGCCTCATCACGGAGCAGAAGGACCTGTCGTACTAGGCGGCGACGCAAGCCGCTTTCCCCGGCCGGCAGCACCGAGCGGAGGTCCGGCCGCAGTGACTCCACGGCAGGCCGACATCGCCGTCGGAGGGTTCGGGAAGGCATGAACAGCGTCGAGGCGTCCAGGCTCGACCGATGACCCAGGGGGGCGGGGGCGGCAGTTCTTCCCGCCCCCGCCCCCCTGGCATCTCGCACGGTGTGGTCGGTCATCGTGGCCGCCCTCCCCTTCCTCAACGCCGGCATGAAGCCGTCAATCCCGCCTGCGCGGATGGGCTTGTGGCTGTGGCAGGGCCTCGTTGGGCGCGGCCGGACGGCCCGAGTAGGCTGCGGTCGAAAGGGGGTGGAAGATCTTGAACTTCGATGTGCCCGGCCCGGAGGCCACCTGGCTGGAGGCACCCGTCTCGGCGTGCCCGAACCCGAACCCTGCGTGGCAGACGAGCATGTGGTGGTACGTCTCAGGTCTGTTCCGCGAAGTCGCCTGCCTTGCGCCTCCGCTGGAGGCCTTGGCGCACCGTTTGCGGCTGTCGATCGAGCACGGCTGGGAAGAGCTCTCCGAGGTCGATGTGGCGATGGTCCACATCGAAGGAATCCACTTCGCTCTCTACCGGCTGAACACCAGCTCTTTGAAGGACACCATCGTGTCCGTCATCAAGGACACCGAGGACGACGACGTCGCGATCAACACCCTGCTCACCGCCCTGGGGATCGGCCCCGACGCTGTGACGTACCGCGGAAACGTACGCAGCGACGAGGCCCAGTGACCGCCTGCAGGACATCCGATCGAGAGTCGGGATCCCGGCAGGTACTGGTCCCGAGCCGCCAGGTAGCGGTCCAGCTGTCGCTGCGTCAGCCGCGCCGGCTTTTCGGCCGGCCCGGTGACGCGCTCCGTAGGGCGGACACCGCGCTCTGACCTGCCCGCCCTTGCTCTTCAACGCGGAAGTACGCGGCGCCCGGACGGGGGCGAACGCCCGTTACGATCTTCCCTCGTTGATCAACGAGGGGAAAGCAATGTCGAACGCCGACCGTGCCCTGATGGGCCCGCTGGGGCCGAACGATTCGCAGGAGATAGCCGGGTACCGGTTGCTCGCCAAGATCGGCGAGGGGGGCATGGGCTCCGTCTACCTCACCCGGACCCGGGGGAATCAGCCGGTCGCGCTGAAGGTCATTCGACGCGAGTTCGCCCAGGAGCAGGACTTCCGGGCACGGTTCGAGCACGAGGTGCAAGCGGCCCGCCGTGTGCAGGGTTACCACATCGTGCCGGTTCTGGACCACGACACCAGCGGGGAACAGCCTTGGCTGGCCACCGCGTTCGTGCCCGGACTGCCACTCGACGAGGCCCTCGCAACCCACGGACCGCTGCCCCTGGCGGCCGTGTTCCAGTTGATCGGCTGCACCGCCCAGGCGCTGCAGGCGGTACACGCTGCCTCGGTGGTGCACCGCGACCTCAAACCCAGCAACATCCTGCTCGGTTCGAACGGCCCCTGGGTGATCGACTTCGGCATCGCACGAGCCACTGACACCACCCAGCTGACCCGCAGCGGCGGGTTCATCGGAACCCCGCAGTACATGTCACCCGAGCACGCGCTCGGCAAGACCGTCACACCCGCCACCGACATCTTCGCGCTGGGTCTGATCGCCGCCGTCGTGGCCACCGGCCGCCACCCGTACGGCGACGGCTCGGGCATCTCCATCGCCGCCTCGATAGCCAACACCCCCCAGCAGGCACCGGACCTCAGCCACTACCCGGACGCACTGCGGAGCCTGCTGGAGCGCTGCCTGGCCGCCGATCCGGCGCAGCGGCCCCTGCCCGCGGAGATCGCCGAGTGGTGCAGCAAGTCGGCGGGACGGAAGCTGCGCGACTTCACGGACTGGCTGCCCGCACCGATCGCCGCGGAGATCACCCGGCGCGAGCAGCTGGCGCAGACGCCGGCCCGGCCCGCGTACACGCCGACCCACGCCCCCGAGCCGGCCCGGCCGGCCTACGCCCCCACCCAGGCCGCAGCACCGGCCCACCCGGCGTACGCGCCGACGCAGAGCGCGACGGGCAGCCACCCGCATTCGCCCCTGCACGAGGCTCCCACCAGCGCCGCCTACGCGCCGCCCCCGGCCGCCGGTCCGGCGGCTGCCATGCCCGTTGCCGCAGGCCGCAGGAACACGCCGCTGATCGTCGGCGCGGGAGTCCTGGCGGTGGCGCTGATCGCGGGCGGCGGCTGGTACGCGACGCGCGACGACGGCAAGGGCAGCAAGGCGAGCGCGAGTGACGACAAGCAGAAGGCGGCAGACCAGCCGAAGGACGCCGCCGCACCCGCGGCGCAGTCCGGTGGCTCCGCGGCCGCGCCCCAGGCCTCCGCCAACGGCCCTGCCTACACCGAGGTCTACAAGGACAAGCCGCTCAAGCTGCTGGCGGGCCGGGAGTTCGGCAAGGTCAACGCCGTCGACCTGGACTTTCCCAAGGTCGCTCCGTTCGGGGACATCGGCTGGAAGGAGCGGGAGCTGGAGATGGGCTTCGAGGACGTCAAGAGCTCGACCACGTTCGGGAAGAGCAAGGGAGCCACCCCCGAGCTGTGCGCTGACGCGGCCGCCACCAACCCGATTCCCGAGCGGCTGCCGAGTTCGGACCTTTCGGGCGCGACCAGCGCCATCGTTCAGGGCGATCTGCTGTGCACGGTCACATCCAAGGGCAACCTGGCCATGGTCAAGATCGTCACTGTCGAGCCGTCGACCAGCAAGCAGTACACGGTCCCGACCTACCTCACCGAAGTCACCCTCTGGAAGCGCCGGCCCTGACCCGTCCCACCGACGGACCCGACGGACGACTGAGCGGCGTGCGGAGCGCCCCCGGCAGGCAGCCCGCGTTCACCTGCCCACGTGTGTGCCCACAGCATCGGCGTGGTCTACGAGCCGCCCCGTAGGCCGGAGCCACCGCCCGCGAGATCGCTTTCCTGCTCGCGAGAGCCGCGGTCTGTCAGTGGGGGCCGTTACCTTCACCGTCATGACGACACGCGCCAATCCGCTGACGGTGCTGTTGACCGACCCCAGAGGCGGAAGGCTGGGTCTTGGCCTGCCACCGGGCTCACTGGTGACCGAGACCAACGACGGTGCTTGGCCTGAGCCGCTGCTCTGGGTGGCCGATGGGGTCGCAGCGCCTGGTACGTGGGCCGAGTACTCGTCGGCCCGGGATGTGGGACTGCAGCCCGTCCTCCTCCAGGGCGAATCCGGTGGCGAGGAGTGGTGGGACGGCGGGCTGGATCGCGGCATGATGTCGGACCCGGGCGACCATCATGCCGAGGAGGTCCTGAAGGATTTCTGGGAATCCGCGGCATCGGAGACCGAGGAGAACGAAGACGATGAGGACGCGGGCGAGACCATAGCCCCGTTCACACGAAGCTGGCCCGGGATTGCGTCACCGGGAAGGGTGCCGGCAGATCCGGACACCACTGCTGCGGACGTGGCGAATGCCTTGGTCGGGGATTCGCTGGAGAGTCCTCGGCCGGCGTTGGTTCCGGTGGGCCGGTCTGCTGACCTCCCCGCGGCGATCGGCTGGTCAGGGCCGGTGAACTTCGAGAGCGACGTGGCCCGGCTGTGTGCCGTTCTCCGTTCCTGGGAGGATCGTTTCGGAGTGCGGGTGGTTGCTCTGTCCCACGCGCGGCTTGACCTGTCTGTCGCAGCCCCTCCGCGGACGCTGGCTGAAGCTCTGGCGGTCGCTGCGGAGCATTTCGCGTTCTGCCCTGACAACATCTGGCAGGGGTACGAGAGCATTCGGGTCTACGCGGAGGAAGCTCTGGTGGGCAACGCCCACTGGACGTTCTGGTGGGACTGAAAGGCCCGTGGCAGTGTCTTGCCGGCGGGTCAAGTCACACCGACGGCTGCGGGGTTCCTCCTGGTCCACCGGAGGCGTTCGCGGTAGGCGGTTGAGGAGTCCGCGGGCAGTGGCCGCCGCTTCGCGCCGTTGTCGACGACGCAGCGGATCGCGTCCACGATCTGCCGGCGGACTCGGGCCACTTCTCGGGGTGCCGCCGGTCTTGGCTCGGCAGGCCGGGGTCGGCAGGTGCCGACACCTGTTCGCCCGTGCCCCTGTCCCGCCGACACCACCACGGCGGAGTGGGCTCCGGCCTGCTTCAACCCGTCTGCCGTAGCCCTCACCTTGGCTGTCCCGCGCCGAACGTTCTCCCGCTGACCCGCCGGACACCGAACCGGGCGCGTCTCGGGTGCACCCGCCTGTGAGCCGTCGGGTCGGCTGCGGGTGGCTGTTGCCTCAGCCACCCGCAGCACTTCTCGCTGCGCCCGCGTGGTCGTCGTCGCGCTCGGCCTGGCGGTGCGTGCCGCATCGACGCCTGGCTGACGGCCCTCATCCCGCCCGGGCACCATTCGTACCCAGTGGCTTACCCCCGTACGACTGATCTCGCACCGCGGCGGACGCGTTCGACCCCTGAAGGCGCCGGAATCGAGCAGGCCACCCTTTCGGGTGGCCAGCCAATCCGCCGGCTGGATGCCGCCGAACCCAGTACGTGAACCAGTCCGCAGCAGCCTTCCCCCCCGCCGCCCTCGGCGGGGCGGCCGGCCGACGGGTCGAGGCGGACGAACAGGGCCGCAGCAGGCGCAGCGGCTCGCCACATCCGGCTCGGCTCCACCACGAAACGCCGGTCCGGCAGCACCACCTCCGAACCCTCGTGGAACCCATCGACAGAAGCTCAAGGGGAGCAACTGATCATGAATACCCTGAAGATCCGCCGTACCGCGATTGCCGTTGCCGCAGCGGCTCTGCTGCCCTTCACCCTCGCCGCGTGCTCCGACTCGGGTGACACCAAGGCCGCGCCGCCCGCGGCGGGCGACCAGGCCAAGACCGGAGAGAGCACTCCTGTCGACGAATCGATGACCGGCGACCAGCCGTTCGGTGCGGCGTGTGCCGGTGTTCCGAAGGAGGGTGCGGGTTCGTTCGACGGGATGGCGAAGGACCCGGTCGCCACTGCCGCCTCGAACAACCCGGCCCTGTCGACGCTGGTCGCCGCCGTGAAGCAGGCGGGTCTTGTCGACACCCTCAACAACGCGAAGGACATCACGGTCTTCGCTCCGACGAACGACGCCTTCGCGAAGATTCCGAAGGCCGATCTGGACAAGGTCCTGGCCGACAAGGAGCAGCTGACCAAGATCCTCACCTACCACGTCGTCGGTCAGAGGCTCGCCCCGAAGCAGTTGGAGAACGGCTCCTTCGCCACTCTGGAGAAGGGCATGGTCACCACCATGGGCTCGGGTGAGGCCTACAAGGTCAACGGCACCTCGAACGTGGTCTGCGGCAACGTGAAGACCGCCAACGCCAACGTCTACATCGTCGACACCGTCCTGATGCCGAAGTAGCCGGCACACGCGGCGACGGGAAACGGCCGGTGGCCCCACCCCCTCGGGGGTGGGGCCACCGGCCTGTCCGGCCACACCCATCGGCGGGTGATGTCCTGCCGGGCCCGGCCCGGGTGATGCACCGTCGTCGCCACGGGAGCAGCGCGCGGGCCGGGACCGGCAGGGGATCGGGGGCTACTTCTGGTTGATGGGCAGGGCCAGGTCGGTGACCTGGTAGCGGGTCGGGAAGGCACCCTTGTCGGTTGCCTTGCCGGTCAGCACGTCGACCGCGTAGAGGCGGTAGGAGCCTGCGGTGCCGATGGCGGCGAAGCCGCGGTTCACTCCGGTGGCCGGGCTGTAGTGGATGTCGAACCCGGCGTCGAGGTCGGCGTCGACGCCGAGCATTCCGGTGGGGGCGAGGGTTCCGGCGTTCGCGGGGGACTGCAGGGAGATCCGATCGGCCATCGTGTCCAGGTCGAACAGGGTGGTGGCCGTCGCGGCGTTCAGGTCGTTGTTGGTGTAGGCGGCGCCCGTGACGCCCATCGCTGTCGAAGGCGGTGTGGTCGGGTTGGTCAGGGTGCCGTCGACGGTCGTCGTGAGCGGGGCGGTCGGGTCATCGATGTTGTGGCGCAGGTTCTGGCCGGTGTCGGAGATGACTCGCAGCCGGTTCGCGGCCGGGTTGAAGTCCACGCCGAACGCGGTCCCGGTCAGTGCCACGGTCAGCTGCGACACCTTCACCGCCGCCGCGTTCGTGGTGTTCAGGGTGTAGACGCCGCCCCGGTCGCCGACGCCGTACAGCTGCTCGTTCTGGACCCGGAAGTCGATGCCGACGAGCTTCGTGTCGCCGGCGAGACCGGAGACCGTGCCCAGGGACCAGGTCTTGGACGGCTTGTTCACGGCGAATTCGACCAGGCGCTGGTCGCCGGTCAGGCCGATCGCGCGCAGGCCGCCCTTGCCCTCCATCGCCGGAAGGGTCTGTGGCGGGGTGTCAGAGGCGGCGGCCAGCGCGGGCGCCGCGCACAGGGCCGCGAGAACCGCGGCGGACGCGGCGGTGAAGGTGTGCTTTCGCATGTGTACTCCCGGATCGGGTTGCCTCGGCCCCGGCGGGGCCGCAGGCTCGACCGGGATTCGCGGCCGGTACCGCCGCGGACGTGTGACCGGCACGGATGCCACCCGCATGGCCCAGCGCGCCTGGGCTTCGGCCACGGCCTTCCGCCGGTTCTGGCGTCCCTGCCCGGGCACGTGGACGTTCCTGTCCGAGTCGGCCCGCGGTGGACAGGCCCAGGACCTGGCCTCCCCTACCGCGTCAGGTGGCCGGGACCGGATCTGCGGCCCCGCATGAACAGGGCTCCCGATCAAGCCGGGTCTGGCTCAGCCCCGTGCCGATAGGGCGTGCTCGGGTGAGGCCCGGGGCCCGGAGTGATCTGGTGCAGCGGCCCCCTTGCCGCCGCTCTCCCCCTGCTCCTGCTCGCCACCGCTGCCCAGGCCTACCGCCGGGATGACGGCCTGGGGGAACGTGCCGATCGGTTGCTGTCGTGAGGGTCGTCCGCCGTTTCGTCCGTTCGGAGGACGGGACGAAGAGGGACGTCCGGTGAGATGGAGGGGCCCGATTGCCCCTCCATCCGTACCTCCATAGGAGATCCGCATGCCTACCGCTACTTTTCCCACCGGTCTTCGCGAGTCGGAACCCGACTTCCTGGAACTGCTTCGGATTCCGGTGATTTCCAGCAGGTATTCACAGGAGCAGGAACTCTGTGTCGCCGCCTGTGGTTCCTTCTGCTTTCAGAGCGGGAGTGGACGGCTGTCGCCGAGGGTCCGAGCCCGGGCCGATGGGCCGGCCCTTGGTTGACCGGCCTCCAGCCCTCAGCGGTCGGAACTCCTCCGGAGGGTTGGTGCCTGCCCTGGATGCGGAAGACCTGCGTGCTCGTCCTGGGGCGGGCCCAACCCCTGTCCCCTGCAGCCGCCACGCGCGGCCGCAGGGGACACAGCCCGGACGCTACCTGGACGCCTCCGCGTTCGATTCACCCGGGGTAGTAGATACCCGTGATGACCTGAAGTGGGCGATGCCGCATCTTCCGCCCGGAGCCAAACGGGACTTGGGCCGACTGATCACGCGCATCGATGAGGAATGCGAGCGCCGCACCGTGCCGGAGCCCAACCGCACCGAGGGGGCGGCGAATCGAACGAACGATGCCTGGGGCTTGGCGTAGGCCGAGCCGGGCCGGGCCGCAAGAAGTCAGTGCCGACAGGACGGCCGGACGCGGAGCAGCTCGGTCCGCAGTACGGGTGTGCCGTCGACCGGTGCCGGGTCCTCCGCGGTCGGCACGATTCCTCCGGCGGCGGTCTTGTCGAGTGTTGCCAGGCCCTCGGGGCCGACCGTGCCGAAGACCGTGTAGTTCGGGCGCAGCGCGGAGTCGCCGTAGACGATGAAGAACTGTGAGCCGTTCGTGTCCGGACCGGCGTTGGCCATCGCCAGCAGGCCCCGCTCGTACACGCGGCGCGCTCCGGTCGGGTCGGTCGGTGCGGGTGGCAGATCCACCGGCAGCTCGTCCTTGTACTTGTACCCGGGCCCTCCTTCACCGGTGTTGGTCGGGTCGCCGCACTGCAGGACCTTCAGCGTCGGATACGCCGTCAGACGGTGGCACACGGTCCGGTCGTAGAAGCCGTGCCGTGCCAGGTGCAGGAAGCTCTGGACCGTGCACGGCGCCTTGGCCCTGTCCAAACGCAGCGGGAGTGGCCCCTGGCTGGTCGGAACAGCCATGTCGACCGTGCCACGGCTGGGGGTGCGCCGTGGGTCGGGCGGCAGGGGAACGGGGCGCGCGGCGGGCTCGTCCGGGGTCTGTGTGTACTGGCAAGGGCCGTGCGTGGTGCGCGGCGGAGCTCCGTCGGAAGCTGTGGCGGCGCTTGCGCCGGACACGACTAACGTCACGGCAGCGAACGAGCTGATCAGTGCTCTGTTCATCGTGTGGGCCCTTCTGATGATCGTCAGGTGGTGGAGCGGTCGCAGTGTAGGGCGTGGCTTGTCCGGCGGGAATGGTCCACGACAGGAGGGCGGCGCGATCTGTCTCGAAATCCCTGCTCCAGTGGCGAAGCCGTCGGTGCCCGCCAGGGTGCCTCCGGTTCCGCCCGCCGCGCCGACGCGCTCGCCGTCGGCACGGCCCTCCCGAAGATGCCGTCCGCCCAGTACGGAACGTCCCCTCCTCAATCGCCCGCAGGGTCACGGCCACCGCGGGCCGCCCCGCCCCGCCGCAGCCGCCGGCCCCGGGGCGCTCGGGTGTTCACGTCGGATTCACCTGTTTCCGGGATCCTGGGCTCCATGGCCCTCAGTAGACGAGCACTACTGGCACAGGCAACCGCTTCGGTCACCGCCGTCGCCGCTCCCGCTCCCGCACCCTCGCCCGCTGTCGATGCGGGCGGGGAAGCCGCGCCGACCACGACGGTCACCTTGCGCGGCACGATCCCGCCCGGCGCTCCGGACTTCGTGTACGTGCCGGTGGACATCCCGCCCGGCGTGCGCGAGCTGCGCGTCTCCTACCGCTACGACAAGCCGCCCACCCCTCCCGGTACTCCGGGCAACGCCCTCGACATAGGCCTGTTCGACCAGCGCGGCACCGCGCTCGGCGGCCGGGGCTTCCGCGGCTGGTCCGGCGGCGCCCGCAGCGAGTTCTTCCTCCGTGCGGACGAAGCCACCCCCGGCTACCTGCCGGGACCGCTGGAGCCGGGCCGCTGGTACATAGCCCTCGGCCCCTACACCGTCGCCCCACAGGGCCTGCCCTACGAGATCACCGTCACCTTCGCCCAGGGCGCTCCGGCCCCCGCCGCCCCGGTGACCTACCCGCGCGAGCGCATTCCCGGCCGCGGCAGGGCGTGGTACCGGGGGGACTGCCACGTCCACTCCGTGCATTCGGACGGCCGCCGGACCCCGACCGAGATCATCGGCCTTGCGCGCGCCGCCGGCCTGGACTTCGTCAACACCTCCGAGCACAACACCCACAGCTCCCACACCGCCTGGTCGGGTGCTGCCGACAACGGGTTGCTCGTCCTCACCGGCGAGGAGATCACCACCCGGACCGGCCACGTCCTGGCCGTGGGCACCGACCCGGGCACGTTCATCGACTGGCGCTACCGGGCCCGCGACGGCCGCTTCCCCCGCTTCGCCCGCGCCGTCCGCCGGGCGGGCGGCCTCGTCGTACCCGCCCACCCGCACGCCACCTGCATCGGCTGTGCCTGGAAGTTCGGCTTCGGCGAAGCCGACGCCGTGGAGGTGTGGAACGGCCCCTGGACACCCGACGACGAGGTGTCCTTGGCCTCCTGGGACGCCACTTTGTGCACCGCGAACGGCAGCCGGTGGCTGCCCGCCCTCGCGCACAGCGACTACCACCGCGACCCGGACCGCATCGGCGGGCCCCACACCGTCGTCCTGGCCGACGACCTGTCCCGCAGGGCGATACTGGCGGGGCTGCGTGCCGGACGCGCCTATGCCGCCGAATCCTCCGCCGTCTCCGTGGACTTCACCGCCGTGACCCCCAGAGGGGCCCACGCGGGCATCGGGGAGGTCCTGGAGACGGTCGGCGCGGACGCGCAGGTCCTCGTACGGCTGTCGGTGACCGGCGCGGAGGGCTGCGAGCTGCGCCTGGTGACGGACCAGGGCCTGGCCCTCACCGTGCCCGCGGCGACGGCCCTGGAATGGCGGACGACACCCGCCCGCACCGCCTACGTCCGTGCGGAAGTCCGGCATCCACCCCAGGTGCCGCCCCTCCCCGGGCCGCCGGCCGCCCTCACCAACCCGATCTGGTTGCGTCCCTGACGATCGCCGGAACCAGCCCGCCTCCTGTCCGGGCGTGTTCCGGTGGGGTGTCAGGAAACCCGTCTTTAACGGGACCCAGACCGTTTCGTCCGGTCCGGACACCCCGGACCTCTTCGCCGTGAACAGATGCCCTAGCGGCGGCGCAGCCGGGAATCGAGGACCGCGCCGAGGAGTTCTGCGTCGGGTGCGGTCATCAGCCGTTTGGGCAGGACCATCACCCATGTCTTGAGTCCGGACCCGCCCACGACGGTGTAGAGACTCGAGGTCTCGTGATACCGCTTCATCGCATCCCAGCTCAGGCGCTTGATGTCCGTGCCGTCGAGGACGGCCGCGATGCCCGCGCCGTCGACGACGCAGTCCGCGCCCTCGTGGGCCTGCTGGGCCCGGACGGCACTTGCGACGATCTGCCGGGGGGCGAGCCACGCGAACACGGCCGCGTAGACGACCGCGGCGGCCACGAGGCCGATGTTGACCGAGCCGCCCTCGGGGTCGACGCGCACTCCCAGGAGCGCGATGGACAACGCGCCTACGGCGGCGAGCCAGCGCATCCGTCGAAACGTTCCTGCGGCCTTCAGTCCCTCACGGAGTTCGCTCTTCTCCACGCTGCCCGTGAACCGCAGGACGACCTCGCCCGTGTCCAGGGGGTGCAGCGGCTGCCGTATGTTGATGTCTTCCACGGGTGTGGAGCTTAACGTTCCCCCGGAGACCCTCCGGCGCCTGTTCCGAGGCCGAAGCGGTGGAGGAGCCGAGCCGCCTACGGGAGAACAGCTGCTCGGGATCTCTGCGAGCCGTCATGTGTTGTCCGGCCATGTCAGACGGCGGGCGAAGTGCACCCATGCGGCCACGGCCATGAGCATGGCGACAAGGCTGCCGAGCGTCATGACCGTGGACGGGGAGGTCCGGTCCACGACGACGCCACCGGCCACCGCGCCGAGTGAGATCGTCAACTGGAAGGAAGCGGTGAACAGGACCGACGCTGCCTCGGGCGCGTCGGGGGTCGCCTTGGTGAACCACGTCTGGGAGCAGACGGGGACGGCGCCATAGGCGACGCCCCAGACGATCAGCAGGGCGATGGCGCCGACCGGCCGGCTCCCCAGGACCGGCAGCAGCAAGGTGGCGGTTGCGATCATGCCGGCGGCGAGACCGAAGGCGGCTCGGGGGTGGCGGGCGACCAGCGCTCCGCCCAGGAAGTTGCCGACGATTCCTGCGGCACCGTAGACCAGCAGGGAGATGGTGATGAGGTGCGAGCCGGCATCGGTGACTTGCTCCAGGAACGGAGTGACGTAGGTGTAGGTCCCGAAGTGGGCGAGCACGGCAAGGAAGGTCAACAGCAGCGCGAAACGCGTGTTGACACCCTTGAGCATGTTGCGCAGCACACTCGGACGGGTCGTCCGGTCGGGCGGCAGCGACGGCATGACCAGCAGCAGCATGGCCAGTACACCGACGCTGAGGGCACCCATGACGACGAAGGCCGTGCGCCAGCCCGCCAAGTCTCCGATGAACGTGCCCGCCGGTACACCGAGTACGGAGCCCAGCGGTACTGCGGAGAAGATCACCGACGTGGCGCGGCCGACCGACGCCGCGGGCACCAGACGCTCGGCCAGTCCGGCCCCGATCGACCAGAAGCCCCCGATGACGATGCCGACGATGACCCGGGAGACCAGGACCAGCCAGTAGTCGGATGCCGCAGCGGCCAGGAAGTTCGCCACGGCCAGCAGGAGCATGAACACGCACAGCATCAGACGGCGGTCGATGCGTGCGGTCGCCACGGTGACCACGGGTGCGGAGACGGCCGCAAGAAGTCCGGGCATGGTCATCATCAGCCCGGCCATCCCGTCGGAGACGGCGAAGCCGGAACCGATCGTGGTGAGCAGGCCGATCGGCAGGATCTCGGTCGTGACGATCGAGAAGATTCCCAGCATGACCGCACTCACGGCCAGCCACCCGATCAGGGGGGATCGAGTCGGTAAGCCGACTTCGCCGGAGGGGCACGCGGTGGTGTCTGTCGAGGCCATGGATTCCGTCCCGTGAACGACCTGTGGTTGCGTGATCAGTTCAACAGGCCCCGCGCGGCGAGGGCTGGCAGGTCTGCGACGTCACCCTTGTCAGGCGAGGGTGACGTCGCAGACCTGCCCCCGAAGCGCCCGGCCCCGGTAGCCCGCCTGCTTCAGCTTCGGAGCGTGGCGAGCCAGTCGGTCAGCAGACGGTTGACCTCGTCGGGGCGCTCCTGCTGGATCCAGTGGCCGCAGCCTTCGAGGAGGTGGGAGGCCGACAGGCCGGGGAGGGTGGTGGGGTGGGCGTCGACGGCGTCGGACATCCAGGTGGTGGAGGCGTCCAGGGTGCCGCCGATGAACAGGGACGGCTGCTTGATCGGGGCTCCGCGGTGCGGGGCGAGGTCTTCCCAGTCGCGGTCCACGTTGCGGTAGCGGTTGAGGGCGCCGGTCAGGCCGGTGCGCTCGAACTCCCCGGCGTAGATGTCGAGGTCGTCCTCGCTCAACCATGCCGGGAGCGGGCCGGCCGGGAATCGGTCGCGCAGCCTGCCGCCGCGGGCGACGAAGTGGGGGTCGGGCTCGTCTTCGGCGGGCATGGTCTCGGCGGACAGGGCCGCGTAGAAGCCGGCGAGCCAGCTGCGGACGTCGGGCTCGATCTCCGCCTCGGCGCGGCCGGGCTCCTGGAAGTAGGAGACGTAGAACTCCTGCTCGGGGCCGCCGATCCGGCCGAAGACGTCGGTGGGGCGGGGGACGCCGGGCGGCGCGTAGGGGACGCTCAGCAGGGCGACGGCCCGGAACGTTCCGGGGTGGAGCAAGGCGGAGGTGGCGGCGATGGTGGAGCCCCAGTCGTGGCCGACGATCACCGCGTTCTCCTCGCCGAGGGCGTGGACGACGGCGACGTTGTCCTCCACCAGGTCGAGCATGCGGTACGCGTCGGTCGCGCCGGGCTTGGAGGAGCGGCCGTAGCCGCGCACGTCGATCGCGACGGCCCGGTACCCGGCCTCGGCGAGGGCCGGGAGTTGACGGCGCCAGGAGTACCAGGACTCGGGGAAGCCGTGCACGAGCAGCACCAACGGGCCGGTGCCCTGCTCCACCAGGTGCAGGCGCCCGGCCGGGGCCTCGACGGTGCGGTGGCGGAGTGCGGCGGTCGGCTCGGATCGCATGGGGATTTCTCCTCGGTTCGCGGGCGGTCGGCGGGACCCGTCGATCATGCGGCGTCGCGGCCGGTCGGCGCGATCGGCGTTGCCATTCTGGCAAGGTTGCAGGACAGGGCGGTGGGGCGGCGCGACGGGAGGGGACGGGGACGATGGCTGGTGACGAGGTGGCCCGGATGGTGGCGGCGATGGGTCCGCGGCTGCGGGTCGTGCGCGAGCGCCGTGGTCGCACACTCGCCGATGTCAGCCGCGCGACCGGCATCTCGCCCAGCACGCTGTCGCGGATCGAGACCGGCCGGCGCAAGCCCACCCTGGAAGTGGTGCTGCACCTGGCGAAGGAATACGCAGTCGCCCTCGACGAGCTGGCCGGCACCGCGCCCGTTCCTGAGGCCGAGCCCCGCAGCCCGGCGCCGCACAGCTTCGGAGACGACAAGACGGTGTTGCCGCTGACCCCGTACGTCGGCGGCCTGCACGCCCACAAGCATGTCCTGCCTGCCGTCGCGGAGCCGCCCGGACGGCCCCGACAGGTGTCCCACGAGGGCTACGAGTGGCTGTGCGTCCTGTACGGGCGGCTCCGGCTCGCACTCGGCGATCAGGACCTCGTCCTGACGGCCGGGGAGATCATCGAGTTCGACACCCGCACCCCCCACGGAGTCGCGAACGCCGGAACCGCCGGACCGGTCGAGTACCTGATCATGTTTGGACCCCAAGGAGAACGTCCCCGGCCGCGCACCCCTCCGGCCTCACTGCTCGGCTGCGACCGTGCGGGGCTTGAAGCGGATCGGGGCCTGGAAGCGGGCCTTGCGGGCGGCGCGCCGGAAGACGGTGAGGACCGCGGGGCCGGCCAGGCAGATGCAGATGAAGTTGGTGACGGCGCGGCCGGTGTCCCAGCCGAGGGACGTCGCGAGGTCGAAGGCGAGGTAGCGCTGGAACTGCTCGGTGAAGGGCAGGCCGGGCAGGTAGGCGATCGAGCTGTTGGGGTCGAGGGAGAAGGGCCAGAAGGAGAGGTTGAGGAGGAAGCCGAAGAGGTAGCCGGACGCTGAGCCGTAGACGGCGAGCATGGCCACCTCCTTGCGGCCCGTGGCCCGGGGGAGGAAGCCGGCGAGCATGCCGACGAAGGCGCAGCCGAACATCTGGTACGGCATCCAGGGCCCGACCCCGCCCGTGATGAGGGCGGAGGCGAAGAGCGAGGTGCAGCCCAGGGTGAAGCCGAAGCCCGGACCGTAGACCCGGCCGGCCAGGACCAGGATGAAGAAGACGGTCTCGATCCCGGCCGTGCCCGCGCCCAGGGGGCGGATCGCCGCGTTCACCGCGGACAGCACGCCGAGCATGGCGAGTGCCTTGGAGTTGATGCCGCCTTCGGCGATCTCGGAGATGACGACGCAGAGGACGATGACGAGCAGGACGCCGAAGATCAGCGGCGGTGCGTAGTTGGAGCCGAACTTCCCTGGCGCGACGAGGAACGGCCAGAAGAAGGCGACGATGCCGAGGAAGGCCGCCATGGCGATGACGATGCCGGCCCGCGCGTTGATCCGGATGGCCGCGGTGCGCACGGCGGCGGTCATCGGGAGGGATCCGTTTCGGCGTCGGTGAGGGTGGCGGTGACCTGGGCGACCGTGAGGTAGGGGAGCGGGGAGAGGATCTTCGCGGTCTGCGGGGCGAAGACGGGGGAGGCGACGATGACCTCGGCGGTGGGGCCGTCGGCGACGATGTCGCCCTCGGCCATGACCACGACGCGGTCGGCGGCGCGGGCGACGAACTCGACGTCGTGCGTGGAGATGACGACCGCGCGTCCCTGCGCCGCGAGGCCGTCGACGATGGTGATCAGCTGTTCCTTGGCCCGGTAGTCGAGGCCGCGGGTGGGCTCGTCGAGGAGCACCACCCGGGGAGCCGCCGACAGCTGGATGGCGAGGACGAGGGCGAGTTTCTGCCCCTCGGACAGGTCGCGGGGGTGGGTGGCGTCGGGGATGCCGGGTGCGAGGCGGTCGAGGATCTCGCGGGCGGCGGGTGCGTCCGCGCCGACTTCGGATTCGGTGTCGGCCTGGTCGAGTTCCTCCTTGACGCTCTCCAGGTAGAGGAGGTCGGTGGGGGTCTGCGGGACCAGGCCGACGAGACGGCGTGCCTCGGCCGCGGACAGCTTCCGCGGGTCCTTGTCCCTCCCCCCGTCGGTGTCGGAGACGTGTACCGTGCCGGCCTTGCGCGGTCCGGAGCCCTGGAGGGCCCAGAGCAGGGAGGATTTCCCGGAGCCGTTGCGACCCATCAGCGCGGTGATCTCACCGCCGCGCAGGGTGAGATCGACCTCGCGCACGGCGGGCACGCCCTGGTAGGTCACTGTCACCCCGTCTGCCGTGAGCAGGGTGTCGGCGGCAGGGGGTGCCGGGCGAACGGGCGGGGGAGTGGCCCCGGCGAGCCGTGCGCGCAGGGGTGCGGCAGCCCGGCGGGCGTCGCGGATCGACAGCGGCAGCGGGGTCCAGCCCGTCGCGCGGCCGAGCTCGACGACGGGCGGGGCGATGGAGGACGTACGGAAGACCTCGGAGGGCGGGCCGGACACCACGCGTCCGTCGCCGGGGAGGTGGATGACGCGGTCGGCGTACTGGACGACGCGCTCCAGGCGGTGTTCGGCGAGGAGGACGGTGACGCCCAGGTCGTGCACGAGCCGGGTGACGGCGGCCAGGACCTCTTCGGCGGCCGTGGGGTCCAGGGCGGAGGTGGGCTCGTCCAGGACGAGGATCCGCGGGTGGGCGGTGAGGACGGATCCGATGGCCACCCGCTGCTGCTGGCCGCCCGACAGCTCGTGCAGGGCGCGGTGGCGCAGGTCGGCGAGGCCGAGGAGGTCGAGGGTCTCCTCGACGCGCTTGCGCATCGTGGCCGGCGCGACCGCCAGTTGCTCCATGGCGTAGGCCAGTTCCTCCTCGACGGTGTCGGTGACGAAGCCGTCGAGCGGGTCCTGCCCGACGACCCCGACGACGTCGGCGAGTTCGCGGGGCGGGTGGTGGGCGGTGTCGCGGCCGTCGACGGTGACCCGGCCGTACAGGGTGCCGCCGGTGAAGTGCGGGACGAGGCCGTTGACGGCGCCCAGGAGGGTGGACTTGCCGACGCCGGTGTGGCCGACGACCAGGCAGAGTTCGCCCTCCTCCACGGTGAGGTCCACATCGCGCAGGACCGGCTCGGCCGTGTCCTCGTACTGGACGCTGACCTGGTCGAAGGTGATCACTTGGGTTCCTCGGTGCGTGGTGCCGGCACCGCCGGGCGGGCGGGCGCCGTCGGGGGCGGGGCCAGGAAGCCGGCCGTGCCGGCGAGCAGGATCGCCGCAGCGGGGACCAGAGGCAGGGTCGGCCAGCTGAGGGGATAGATCGACGGGTTCAACTCGGCCGCGTTGAAGCCGATGTTGGTGAAGAGCAGGACGGCGGAGAGGACGCCGCAGCCGGCGACGGCCCATTCGGCGAACCGCCAGGGGTCGGGCCGATAGGTGGTCCGGGTGACGCGGCGGCCGCCGAGACGCAGTCCGGCGAAGCAGAGCAGCGCGCCCGCGCCCATGGCGGGCAGGCCCAGCAGCTTCGGGGCGGTGGCGTCGAGGAGTCCGTACGCGCCGGCACACAGCCCGCACATGCCGAGCAGCATGAGGGCGCCGGTCAGGCGGCGCGAACCGCGGGTGGCGGTGCCCGCGCGGCCGTAGCCGCGGGAGTCCATGGCGGCGGCCAGGCGCAGGGACCGTTCGAGCGCATCCTCCAGGACGGGCACGATGATGCCGCGCAGGGCCCGGAGCCCCTTCGAACGGCCCGCCCGCAGGCGCTTGGCCCGGTGGACGCGCTGCACGCTCTGGACGAGCTGTGGGGCGACGCTGATGGAGACGGTGACGGCGACGCCCAGTTCGTACAGGGCGCCGGGCAGGACGCGCAGCGCCCGTTTGGGGTTGGCGAGGGTGTTGGCGGCGCCGATGCAGCACAGCATGCAGGCGAGGCGGAGTCCGTCCGTCGCGGCGGACAGCAGGGCTTCCAGGGAGACGGGTCCGCCGAGCTGGATGCCCGCGTACCAGTCGGGTGTGGGGATGTGGGGCAGGGAGAAGAGGAAGTGGTCGCGCGGGGTGATGCCGGTGGCGAAGATCGCGCGGAAGGTGACGCGGATCGCGACGACGGTGAGTGCCAGGTACAGGTAGTACTTGAAGCCGCGCGCCCAGGGGGCTTCCGTGCGGCGCATGGTGATGACGTAGCCGAGCACCGCGAGGACGAGGAACAGCAGCAGCGGGTTGTTGGTGCGGCTCACGGCGGTGGCCAGGGCCAGTGCCCAGATCCACCAGGCGACCGGGTGCAGGGTGCGGGGCAGGCGGCGGCCGCCCGTGTCCGGCGCGCGGCCGAACACGGGCGGCTTTGCAGGCTGAGCCGAGGTGGTGGTGCGGGACACGTGGCTACTCCGTACGGCGGCGGCGGCGCCGGGCCGCGAACACGGCGGCGGCGCCGATCAGCAGCACCAGCGCTCCGGTGGCGACGGCGGGCAGGTAGGAGCCGACATCGTGCTTCGCGTCGGCGGCCGGCGCCGCTTCGACCACCTCGGGGCCGGGAGCGGCCACGGCCGGAGCGCCGGACGAAGGAGACGTGGAGGGCGTGGGTGCGACGCTCTCCGCAGGGGTCGCCGAGGCCGACGGGCTCTCCGAAGCCGTGGGGCCGGGCGCCGGTGTCGTGGGCTGCGGGGCGGCCGGGGGCGGGTTCTCCGGCTTGGGGCCCGTGTTGACGTTCGGTGGAAGGGGCTTCGCCGTGCGGGTGTCCTTGGGCGCGGGCCCCCCGGTGGGTGTGGTGTTCTTGGCCCGGAGCTGGTCGGGGGTGACCGTCGGCTTGCCCTCGGTGCCCTCGATGTTCGTCCCGCCGAAGATCCACAGGTCGACGCTGCCGGGCTTCGGCTTGTAGAGCATGGCGCCCAACTGGCTGTACTGCCAGGTGTTCTGCCCGGGGTCGGCGTGCCAGTAGGACCAGTAGGCGGAGGCGGGTGGGGTCAGGACGCAGTCGTCCTGCTGCGGGGTCGGGTACTGCTTGCCGCCCTGGTGGCCGCTGTAGCCGATGCGGCAGATGAAGGCGGGGCCGTCGTGGCCGGTGCCGGTGGTGGCCCAGCCGCCCTGGTTGAGGAGTTCGTAGCCGGTGGTGGGGGTCGTACCGCAGGAGCGGTAGACCGGGCCGCCCCAGTGGCTGAAGTCCACGGCGAGGACGACCCCCGAGGACGTGGTGCACTGGCCCATGGGCTGTGGCGCGGCGCCCGCCGGGGCTGCGGTGGCGACGAACGCCGCCACCGTCAGCCCCAGCGCGGCGACGGTCCGGGCCAGGGACAGCACGACTCGGTTGCGGATCATGCCTCACCGCCCGGGGTCTCGCGGCGGCGCTTCGCGGCGCGGGTGATGCCCCAGCCGCCGAGTACCAGGACCATGGCTGCGGCGGCGAGCGTGCCGACCTGGGCGCCCGTGGAGGCGAGCGGGCCGCCGCCGGACCCCGACCCGGAGCCGCCTGCCGAGCCCGAATCGCCGGTCTCGCCGGGGGTCACGATGACGGGCGAGCCGTTGCCGCCGGAGGTGCCGCCGGACGTGCTGGGGACGGGCTCGGGGGTGGTGCCGGTCAGGTCCCGGGTCAGCGCGCCGAAGGAGACAGCGGTGGCGCCGCCGACGGCCTGGGTGGAGGCGCGCAGGTCGGAGCCGGTCTGGCCGCCCTTGGCGACGTTGAAGCCGCCGTCGGCGTTCTGCTGGCTCGCCAGGAACTTCCGGGCCTTCGCGATCTGGGCGCTGTACTTGGGCGCGTCCAGCGAGAGTCCCTGGACGGCGAGGGCCGCGGAGTTGACGGAGTTGCCGGAGGCGCCGGGGAAGCCGCCGTCCTCCTTCTGCTGGGTCGCGAGCCAGGCGAGCGCCTTGTCCACCGCGGCCTGGGAGCCGGCGTCGGGGAGGAGGTCCACGGTCATGGCCGCCATGGCGGTGGAGTCCACTTCGGGGCCGCTGGGCTCGCCGATCAGACTGACCCAGGCACCCGAGGGATCCTGGAGGCTCTTGAGGTAGGCGGCGGGCTCGGCCGCGGCGCCCTTCTCGCCGGCGCGGAGCTGGGCCATGACGCCGAGGGACTGCTTGAAGACGGACGTGGCGTAGGCGTAGTTGCCCTTGGCCGCGCACTCCTGGCGGGTGTCGGTCTTCGCCTGGCAGGTGATCTTGGCGAGTGCGGCGATCAGGTCCTGGCCGCCGAAGTTGCGGGGGTCGCGGCCCACGGACTGGGCGAGTACGGCCGCCTTGCCGATGGAGCCGCCGTTGGCGTACTTCGTTCCGACGAGGGTCCATTCGTGGATGCCGCGCTTCTGGCCGTCCTTGCCGCCCTGGTCCATGAAGTCGACGATGTTGCGCAGGGTGGCGTTGTTCTCGCCGGTGGCGGCGAGGGCGTACGCGCCGTCGATGGTCAGCCCGTAGTCGGCGAAGCCGCTGCCGGGCTGGCTCTCGTAGAAGCGGCCCTGCACCAGGCGGGACGGGGCCGTCAGGTACGCGACGCCCTTCTTCAGGTCCGGGCCCTCACCGGCCGGCGGCGTGGTGGGGGTGGGCGGTGTGGTCGGGGTCGGCGGATTGGCGGGCTTGGCCGTCAGAGTGGCGAGATCGCTGCCCGCGCCCGCGATCGCGGCGGTCGCGGTGGGGTACAGCCTCGATTCGGTGTCGTCCTCGCCGAAGCCGAATCCGCCCGTCGGGAGTTGGCGCTTGGAGAGCCAGGAGACACCGGCGTCCGCGAACGCCTCGTCGCCGAGGGCGCGCAGGGCCTGCGCGGCCCAGGCCGTGGCGATCGGGTTGCCGGTCGTCTCGTAGTGGACGGCCGGCCACGCGCCGGTCGCCAGCTGAGACCTCTTCAGGTAGTTGCGGGCCTTCTGCAGGACCGCCTCGTGGCCACCGGCCCGTTCCAGGGCCAGGGCGATCAAGCCGGTGGAGCCGGCCTCGCTCTCGCACCCTTCGCTTCCCGGCCGGATGAGGACGCTGGTGAACCCGCCGTCCTCGCACTGCAGGACGGTCAGCCGGGCCACGGAGCCCGCCGGGGGAGTCACACCGGCGTTGACGAGGGCGATGACGGCCATGGCCTGGCCGTCGGCCTGGCCGGTCGTACGGAAGTCGCCCTTGGTGAAGCAGCCTTCGATCGTCTCGCCGTCACCGATGTCGCGGGGGCAGGCGTACTTCACCAGGTCGCCGAGCAGGTCGTGGCCGCCGAACGCGCGGGGGTCCTTGCCGGTGGCCTCGGCGACGAGTGCGAGCCGGGCGGCGGCGGTGGCGTCCGGGATGCCGTCCTTGCCGGCCGGGTAGGCGTAGGCGTCGGTCTGCGCGGGTGTGGAGAGGAAGTCGGCGATCTTCTTGGCCGCAGGGCTCTTGCGGTCGGCCGCCGCGAGGGCGAACACGGCCTCCGTGGTGAGGAAGTGGTTCGGGGTCGTTGAGCCCTCGTCGACGATGCGCTCCCCGTCCGTCAAGGTCCCGGTGACCCAGCGGGTGGTCGCGGGCACGTCGACCGAGCCGGCGGGCACCTTGGGCGGGGCCGTCGGGACGGTGGGGTCGGGGGTGGTGAATCCGCGGACGTCGTCGGGGGTGAACGACGGCTTGCCCTTGGTGCCGGCGATGTCGGTGCCGCCGTAGACCCAGGCCTCCACGTCGCCCGCCTTGGGAGCCCGGGCCATGGCGCCCTGCTGGCTGTAGGACCACTTGCGCTGCCCGGGCGAGGCGACCCAGTACGACCAGTAGGCGGTGGCCTGCGGCGTGAGGACGCAGTTCTCCTTGTCCGGCGTGGGGTACTGGGTACCGGTGCCCTTGCCGATGCGGCAGATGAAGGCGGGGCCGTCGTGGACGGTGCCCTCCATGGTGAAGCCGGCCGTCTGCAGCAACTCGTAGCCTGTGGTGGGCGTGGTGTCGCAGCCCTTCTCCACCGTGCCGCCGAACGGGCCGAAGTCCACGGCGACAAGGGCCCCGGTGGTGGCCGTGCACTGCTCGATCGGGTCGGCCGAGGCCGGTGCCGACCCACCGACGAAGGCCACGCTCGCGGCGAAGGTCAGCAGCGCCGCCGATACGAGCGACAACAGCCCCTTGGTCCCCAGGTGTCGCTCTGATTGCTGTGCGGTCCCCACCACGGCCCCTCGTATCGGCCGGGCGGACCAGTGCGTGGCGAAAGGGCTTCCACAGCCCATGGGCGCACGGGGAAGCCGTTCGAACCACGCCGTAGTCCGCGACGGCGCTTCTCGCTGCAAAAACCTGGCTCCAGGCATTCCGACTCGCCCGGTGGTACCGGGCCTACGGTTGCGGGTCAGCGCCGGATTTCGACCGGCTTCCCCTGGAGCTGAGTGCTTATCAGTCGGAGTGGACCACGCGGATAAAGACACCGTCAAGGTGGTCTGCGTCTCACGCTGCAAGGCTGCAGAGACGCACGATCGGTCCCCGGCACGGTGGCTGGCGGACCCTTGATCACTCGGGTAGCGTCCTGGGCTGCCACATGGGGGAACCTGGTGCGAATCCGGGGCTGACGCGCAGCGGTGTGGGACGGCAGGGGGCCGTCACCGAGCCCGAATGCCCATATGGCGATGCACATCTCAAGCCGTACCACGCGTTCGGACGGCCGCCACCGAGCTCCGGGCCGCCTGCCTGCGAGAGCACCGGTCGGGTCGGCGTCCCTCATCCCAGGAGCAGGCCATGTCCCGTACCCGTATCCCGCGCCGCCTCACGCTCGCGGTGCCCGCCGCGCTCGGCGCGCTCGTCCTCACCACGCTCCCCGCCTTCGCCACCTCCTCGCCCGCGCAGATCGCCACGTCCAGGACGAACGGCGTGACGTATCTCAAGTCCCTCCAGGCCGCGGACGGTTCGTACGCGGGCAGCGGTCTGTCCAACGAGTGGGCGTTCAGCACGTTCGCAGCCGCCGGCACGGCCGTGGTCGACGTCTACCCGGGCGGTGACACCACCAAGAACGCGCGCACCGTCTACCGCAACCTGCTGTCGACGGCGGGCTGGCCCCAGGCGTCCCCGGTGGTCACCGACTATGAACGGGGCACGCTCAACGCCTACGCCGCCGGCATCGACCCGGCCCGCGTCTCGGCCTCCCGCAACCTCATAGCCCACGTCTACTCGTACTGGCAGACGGCCGAGACCGGCTACTTCGGCACGTCCGGCAACTTCAACGGCACCGTCTTTGCCGCTCTCGCTCTCGGAGGTGCCAAGACCCAGGCCGGCGGCGCCCGTGTTCCCCAGGCCCTGACCGACTCCATGGTCACGCGCATTCGAGCCAACCAGCACGTGGACGGCGGCTGGACGTACCAGAAGGGCGAGGGCAACCCCACCGTCCTGAACTCCGCGAGCGACGTCGACATGACCGGCGCCGCCATGGCCGCCCTGTGCGTGTCCGGTGTCCCGAACACCGACACCGACGTCGTCCAGGCGAAGAACTTCCTCAAGAGCACGCTCGTCTCCGGCAGCGGCGCGTTCAACTCCCTCTACGGGGTCAACACCAGCTCCAACGGCTGGGGCGTCGCAGGACTCAACGCCTGCGGATTCAACCCGCAGACCGGCGACTTCCTCACGGGCAGTGGCAAGACTCCGATCGACTTCCTGATCGCCAACCAGTACAACCCCGCCGGTGGGTTCAAGTACAAGCCTTCGGACACCGTCCCGTCCGCGTACTCGTCCATCGACGCGTTGCGCGCGGTCGCCGGCGGCGGCTTCACCACGGCCCCGCCCGTCCCGGTCACGCCGGGGGCCCCGCAGTGGGTCGCCCAGTCCACCTTCACCGCCGGTACGGCCACCAAGCTGGCGCTGACCGTCGACGACGGCGCCGGCAACCTCAAGGTCTGCTCGGTCTCGTTCACCCCGACCGGTACGACCACCACCCTCGGTGACGTCCTCAATGCCGCGGTCACCGCCGCCGCCCCGTCCGGTTGCGTCACCAGCGTCACGCCGTCGTCCGGCACCGGCACCATCACGGCGGTCAACGGCAAGGCCAACAGCGGCTCCAACACGTGGAAGGTGAGCGTGGACGGATCCTCGTTCGCCGGCGCCGCGCGCAACAAGGTCATCAACGTGGGCGACACCATCGCCCTGCGCTGGGGCGCCTGATCTGTCGACAGCAGTGCGGGTCGCGGGCCGGGTGCCTGCAACCCGCACTGTCGGACGCACCGCGTGGTTCCGCGAGCGGGCAACAGCGCAAGCGCCCCTAAGCCCAGGACAGTTGGCGGCCGTACGTCCTCCGGAGGGGACTAGAAGGACGTCCAGGTGAAGGCGACGTCGTCACCGGCCTTGATCTTGAACTGGCAGCCGCCGACAGGGGTCGGGGTGCCGTTGACGGAGATGCTCCAGTAGGCGGAGCCGCCGCCGCTGACGTTCTTGATCGTGTCGACGGAGTAGTCGTCGAAGGACGCGTACCAGGTGCCGTCCCAGGTGAAGCCCTTCTTGTGGGCGGCGTCGTCGAGGGCTGCCGTCGGGGTGGGGACCTTGGACGGGTTGGCGCCGCCGTTGGTGCCGTCGCACTTGTGAGTGCCACCGGTGGCGGTCGTGACGTCGTGGCCCTTGGTCTTGATCCTGCCCTTGAACAGGAGCCCGTCGGGGCCCTGGACGGTGAGGTTGACCTTGACGGCCGCGTTCGTGTTCGGCTTGGGGGCCGCCTCTGCCACGGCCGGAGCGGTGGCGAGAGCGAGACCGAGAGCCACCGCGGCGACTGCGGAGCGGCGGGCGGGTATCTGGCGCATGGTGCCTTCTTCCTGAGAGGGACGTCGGGTCCGAGCCGACGTCCCTCCGCCCGCACGCCCATCCCCTGCTCGTCTCCGTGAGGAAACGGGCAGGGGGCACCGGCCGGGGACGGGGGCTTCGCGCTGCAGACCATGACAGTGAGAAGCAGTACGCAGTGCACTCCGGGTACTCCGACTCACGGCGCCGGGCGCCGTTCACGGTTGCAGGTCAGCGCCGGATTCCCACCGGCTTCCCCCAGTTGTGCATGCATTCGATTGTGAGCTCCCGCCGCGTGGGCCGGAGCAGAACGCATCGTACGACCTGGTGGGCACGTGCTGGAAGCGGATCCCGCGAGACGGCCATATGGATGCCGGGCTTCCGTTCTGGCGGGCGTTCTGCCGCCGGGCAGCGCTACGCCCCGCCCAGCCGCCGCGCCTCTTCCACGGTCACGGGATCCCCTGCGCGTACCCCGTGCAGCACGTGGGCGAGGACTTCGGCACCCCGGACCACGCGGGGGCCCGGCCGATTGAAGTAGGCGGGCCCGTCCAGCACCCACACCTCGCCCTTGCGCACAGCGGGCAACCCCTCCCACCCGGGCAGCGAGGTCAGCAGATCCAGCTCGGTCAGGGTCCGTTCGGGAGGAAATCCGCACGGCAGCACCAGGACGACGTCCGGGCGTGCCTCGCGAACGGCCTCCCAGGTCATCGGCTCGGTGTGTTCTCCCTGCGCGGCCAGCAGCGGCTCTCCGCCGGCGCAGGTGATCTGCTCTGGCACCCAGTGTCCGGCGGGCCACAAGGGGTCGAGCCACTCGATGGCCACCACCCGGGGCGCCGGCCGACCTGCCGTGGCGCGCCGGACCTCGGCGAGCCGGTCACGCAGCTCCGCCCGCCGCCCTTCGGCCGTCTCACGGACCCCGAGCAGGTCGCCCACGGTGACGAGGCAGTCCAGGACGTCGTCCAGGGTTCGCGGTTCCAGGCTCACCACGCGAGGTCCGGTGTCCATGAGGCGCACTGCCCGGGAGACCGTCTCGTAGGACACCGCGCAGACCCGGCAGAGATCCTGGGTGAGCAGGACGTCCGGCGCGAGCGCGGCAAGTGCCTCCGTGTCCAGGGTGTAGAGCGAGGATCCGCGGTGCGCCGAGCCTCCCACCGCGGCGGAGATCTCCCGGCTGCTGAGCTCGTCCGCGTCGAATTCGGCCCGGGTGACCACGGGCACCGAGGCGATCGCCGCGGGCGGCCAGTCGCATTCGTGGGTGCGTCCGACCAGGTCAGCGGCGAGTCCGAGGTCCGCCACGAGGTCCGTGGCCGCGGGAAGCAGGGAGACGATGCGCATGCACCGACTGTAGGCCGCGCGGCGATGACTCTGGACTTACTAGGACGTCCAACTATATGTTCGGGGCACAAGGTCCGCGGTGCAGGGAAGCCGGTGAGAAACCGGCACGGTCCCGCCACTGTGACCGGGGAGTGTGCTGCCATCCACACGCCACTGACGAGGTCTGTCGGGAAGGCGGGCGGCACGCGGGGATCCGGGAGTCAGGATACCGGCCGCGGATTGTTCCGTGTTGTCCACGAGGATGGAGCAGACACGCATGGCACCGGTTTGTACCCACGACCCTGGTGATCCGGCGGAGCACGCACACACCGATTTCGCGCGCTCGTAGTTCTCACGGCATTTCCGCAGCGGCGTACCCCCACCCGGGTGCGGTCCGTCGGCCTGCCGTGCCATCCCCGGATCCAACCTGACGAGAGCAGGCATCCATGGTCCGTGAACTCACCCATTTCATCGGCGGAAAGCACACCACCGGCGTGTCCGGTCTCTTCGCCGACGTGTACGACCCGAACACCGGCGCCGTACAGGCACGTGTCCCGCTGGCCGGCCGCGCCGACACCGAAGCGGCGATCGCCAACGCCGAGGAGGCGCAGGCGGATTGGGGGCAGTGGAACCCGCAGCGCCGGGCCCGCGTGCTGCTGCGCTTCCTCCAGCTCGTCGAGGGCGAGCGGGAGAGCCTCGCACGGATGCTGTCCGCCGAGCACGGCAAGACCGTCGCCGACGCCCACGGCGACCTGCAACGCGGCCTGGAGGTCGTCGAGTTCGCCGCGGGCATCCCGCACCTGCTCAAGGGGGAGTTCACCGACAACGCAGGCACCGGCATCGACGTCCACTCCCTGCGCAGCCCGCTCGGCGTCGTCGCCGGAATCACCCCCTTCAACTTCCCCGCCATGATTCCGCTCTGGCAAGCCGCCCCGGCCCTGGCCTGCGGCAACGCGTTCATCCTCAAGCCCTCCGAGCGCGATCCGTCCGTACCGCTGCGACTGGCCGAGCTGTTCCTGGAGGCCGGGCTGCCGCCGGGTGTCCTCAACGTGGTCAACGGCGGCAAGGAGGCGGTCGACACCCTCCTGGACGACCCCCGGGTGCAGGCGCTCGGCTTCGTCGGCTCCACTCCGATCGCCGCGCACATCTATGCCACCGCAGCCGCGCACGGCAAGCGCGCCCAGTGCTTCGGCGGAGCCAAGAACCACATGATCGTGATGCCCGACGCGGACCTCGACCAGGCCGTCGACGCGCTGATCGGCGCCGGCTACGGCTCGGCCGGCGAGCGCTGCATGGCGATCTCCGTCGCCGTGCCCGTCGGGGAGGAGACCGGCGACCGCTTGGTCGCCGCCCTCAAGGACCGCATCGGCACGCTGAGGATCGGCCGGTCCGACGACCCCGAGGCGGACTTCGGGCCGCTGGTCAGCAGGGATGCCCTGGACCGGGTCCGTCGCTACGTGGACATCGGCGTGAACGAAGGCGCCGAACTCGTCGTCGACGGCCGCGGGTTCACCCTGGAGGGGCACGAGGACGGCTACTTCGCGGGAGCCACGCTCTTCGACCGCGTCTCGCCCCAGATGCGCGTCTACCGCGAGGAGATCTTCGGGCCCGTCCTGTGCGTCGTACGGGCTGCGGACTTCGAGGAGGCGCTGCGGCTGCCGAGCGAGCACCCCTTCGGCAACGGCGTGGCGATCTTCACGCGGGACGGGGACACCGCCCGCGAGTTCACCCGCCGGGTCAACACCGGCATGGTCGGCGTCAACGTACCCATCCCGGTGCCCGTCGCCTACCACACCTTCGGCGGCTGGAAGAAGTCCGGCTTCGGGGACCTCAACCAGCACGGCCCGGACTCGATCCGCTTCTACACCCGTACCAAGACCGTCACCTCGCGCTGGCCCTCCGGGGTCAAGGAGGGCGCGTCCTTCACGATCCCGACGATGGGGTGAGCACCGTGACCACCACCCTCACCGAGGACCAGCTCGCCCTCGCGGAGGTCACCCTCGACTTCGCCCAGGAGCAACTGGCGCCGCACGCTGTCACCTGGGACCAGGACAAGCACTTCCCCGTCGACGTCATCCGACGGGCCGCCTCCCTCGGCCTCGCCGGGGTCTACGTACGCGAAGAGCACGGCGGCTCCGGCCTCAGCCGCAGCGACGGCGTGCTCGTCTTCGAGACCCTGGCGACGGGCTGCCCGTCGATCGCCGGGTACCTGTCCATCCACAACATGGTCGCCTGGATGATCGACCGCTACGGCGACGAGGCCCAGCGCGGCGCCTGGCTGCCCGGTCTCTGCTCCGCCGCCACACTGGGCAGCTACTGCCTGACCGAACCCGGTGCGGGCTCGGATGCCGCCGCCCTGCGCACCCGCGCGGAGCGGCAGGGCGACCACTACGTGCTGACCGGCGTCAAGCAGTTCATTTCCGGTGCCGGCGCCTCGGACCTCTACGTGGTCATGGCACGGACGGGCGAGCCCGGTCCGGGCGGAATCTCGGCCTTCGTCGTCGAGCGCGACGATCCGGGGGTCTCCTTCGGGCCCAACGAGCGGAAGATGGGCTGGAACGCCCAGCCGACCCGGCAGGTGATCCTCGACTGCGTCCGGGTCCCCGTCACCCGGCGTCTGGGCGCGGAGGGCGACGGTTTCCGCATCGCCATGAACGGCCTCAACGGCGGCCGGCTCGGCATCGCAGCCTGCTCCCTCGGCGGAGCGCAGAGCGCCCTCGACCGGAGCCTGTCCTACCTCGCCGACCGGGAGGCGTTCGGCAGCCGACTTCTGGACGCGCAGGCCCTCCAGTTCCGACTGGCCGACATGGCGACCGAGCTCGCCGCCGCCCGGGCCCTGGTACGGCAGGCCGCCGAGGCCCTGGACAGCGGTGACCCCCTGGCCCCGCGCCTGTGCGCGATGGCCAAGCGCTTCGCCACCGACACCGGATACGCGGTCGCCGACGCCGCCCTCCAACTGCACGGCGGCTACGGCTACCTCAGCGAGTACGGCATCGAGAAGATCGTCCGCGACCTGCGGGTCCACCAGATCCTGGAAGGCACCAACGAGGTCATGCGCGTCATCGTCGCGCGCGGACTCACGGAGACACTGCGATGACCAACGACAAGCCCGTGGACCACGACCACGATCACCACGACGTCCTCGTGCGCACCGAAGGACGCGCCGGGTTCATCACCCTCAACCGGCCCAAGGCGCTCAACGCCCTCAGCCACCCGATGGTGCTCCGCATCGAGGAGGCACTCGCCGCCTGGACGGACGACCCCTCCGTCGAGCTGGTCGTCATCGAGGGCGCCGGTGACCGCGGCCTGTGCGCGGGCGGGGACATCCGCGCGATCTACGAGGACGCCCGTACCGGTGGAACCGCCTCGGCGGACTTCTGGCGGGACGAGTACCGGCTCAACGCCCTCATCGCCCGCTACCCCAAGCCGTACGCGGCCCTCATGGACGGCATCGTGATGGGTGGCGGGGTCGGCGTCTCGGCCCACGGCAGCGTGCGCATCGTCACCGAACGCTCCAGGGTCGCCATGCCCGAGACCGGCATCGGCTTCGTGCCCGACGTAGGCGGCACCTACCTGCTCGCCCTGGCCCCCGGTGAACTCGGCACCCACCTCGCACTCACGGGCGCCCCCGTCGGCGCGGCCGACGCGCTGCTGTGCGGGCTCGCCGACCACTTCGTTCCGTCGTCCGCGCTGCCGGCGCTGGCCCGGGAGCTGACCGCGGACTCCGTCCACGCCGTACTGGAACGGCACGTGGGGGAGGCACCGGCAGGGGAACTCGCCTCCGCCCGCGAGTGGATCGACCACTGCTACGCCGCCGACACCGCGGAGGAGATCGTGGCACGGCTGCTGGCCTCGGGCATCCCCGCCGCGAAGGCTGCGGCGGACACCCTGGCGGCCAAGTCCCCGACCGCCGTCAAGGTCACCCTGGCCGCGCTGCGCCGGGCGCGGCGGCTCGGACCGCTGGAGAAGGTGCTGGAACAGGAGTACCGCATCTCGTGCGCGGCGCTCGCCTCCCACGACCTCGTGGAGGGCATCCGTGCCCAGGTCATCGACAAGGACCGCGATCCGCGCTGGTCCCCGGCCGCCCTGGAGGACGTCACCCCGGCGGCAGTGGAACGGTTCTTCGCCCCGCTCGACGCGAACGAGCTGAGGCTCGTCGCGCCCACTTCGTCGCAGGAGGTCGTCTGGTGAGCAGTACCGTCGCATTCGTCGGGCTCGGTCACATGGGTGGCCCCATGGCGGCCAACCTGGTCAAGGCCGGACACCGCGTCATCGGCTTCGACCTCGTGCCCGAGCTGGTGGCCGCCGCCGCCACGGCCGGAGTCGAGGCCGCCGGTTCGGCCGCCGAGGCGGCTGCCACCGCCGACGTGGTGATCACCATGCTCCCCGCCGGCCGCCACGTGCTCGCCCTCTACCGTGACCAGGAGCTGCTGGTCGCCGCCCGGCCCGGGACCCTGTTCATCGACTGCTCCACGATCGACGTGGCCGACGCCCGCGCCGCGCACGAGGCGGTCGTCGCAGCCGGACACCGGGCGCTCGACGCCCCGGTGTCCGGGGGAGTGGTGGGCGCCGAAGCCGCGACGCTCACCTTCATGGTGGGCGGCGGGCAGGCGGAATTCGCCGCCGCCGAGCAACTGCTCGACGCCATGGGGAAGAAGGCCGTCCACTGCGGCGGCGCCGGCGCCGGCCAGGCGGCGAAGATCTGCAACAACATGATCCTCGCCGTCTCCATGATCGGCGTCGGCGAGGCCTTCGTCCTCGCCGAGAGCCTCGGCCTCGACCACCAGGCGCTGTACGACGTCGCCTCGACCGCCTCCGGCCAGTGCTGGGCCCTCACCGTCAACTGCCCCGTCCCCGGACCCGTCCCGACGAGTCCGGCGAACCGCGACTACCGGCCCGGTTTCGCCGCCCCGCTCATGGCCAAGGACCTGGGCCTCGCCGCGAACGCCCTGCGGGCCGGCGGAGTGCAGGCGCCCTTGGGCCTCAAGGCCGCCGAGATGTACGCCGAGTTCGCCGAAGGAGCGGGCGCGGACCTGGACTTCTCGGCGATCGTACGCACCCTCCGTCCCAGCGCAGCACACCAGAACGGATCTCCCGCATGACCGACCACGAGACCATCCTGCTCGAACGCAAGGGCCGCGTGGCCGTCCTCACGCTCAACCGGCCCGAAGCCCTCAACGCCCTCAACCTCCAGGTCATGACGGAGGTCGTGGCAGCGGCGGAGGAACTGGACCGGGACCCGGAGGTCGGCTGCATCGTCCTCACCGGCTCCCCGAAGGCCTTCGCGGCGGGCGCGGACATCAAGGAGATGCGCCCGCAGAGCTACATGGACATGTACCTCTCGGACTGGTTCACCGCCTGGGACCGCCTCGGCCAGGTCCGCACCCCCACCCTCGCGGCGGTCTCCGGCTACGCGCTCGGCGGCGGCTGCGAGCTGGCCATGATGTGCGACATCCTGCTCGCCGCGGACACCGCGAAGTTCGGGCAGCCCGAGATCAAGCTCGGGGTGATCCCGGGAATCGGCGGATCCCAGAGGCTCACCCGGGCCGTCGGCAAGGCCAAGGCCATGGAGTTGTGCCTGACCGGCCGCACCATGGACGCCACCGAGGCCGAGCGCGCCGGCCTCGTCTCCCGGATCGTTCCCGCCGACGAGCTGCTCGCCGAAGCGCTCGCCGTGGCCACCACCGTCGCCGACATGTCCAAGCCGGTGGCGATGATGGCCAAGGAAGCCGTCAACCGGGCCTTCGAGACCACCCTCACGGAGGGAGTCCGCTTCGAACGCCGGCTGTTCCACGCGGTGTTCGCGACGGCCGACCAGAAGGAGGGCATGTCGGCCTTCGTGGACAAGCGCCCGCCGCACTTCACCCACGGCTGAGGGCGACCGGCGTCGGCCATCGCCTGATCGCGTACTTCCCGCACGTAGCCCAGAGCCCTGCCGCCCCCGATGCTCCGGGGCGGCAGGGCTCTGGTCGCATCCGGTCAGTTCGGACCACGGACCGCTCGGGGGAGCCGGCGCTGCGCCGGACCGTTGTAGACGCCGAGGGGGCGGATCAGCGCGTTGTGGGCGAGCTGTTCGGTGATGTGGGCCGTCCATCCGGTGACCCTGCTCATGACGAACAGCGGCGTGAACATGGGTACGTCGAAGCCCATCAGGTGGTAGGCGAGCGCGGCCGGATAATCCAGGTTCGGGTGGATGCCCTTGCGGCCGATCATCGCGTGGCGCAGGGCCGCGTGCAGTGCGGCGAGCCGGGTCGCCTCCGGGCTCGCGGCCCGGGCGACGAGCCGGTCGGTGGCCTCCTGCATGATCGGAACGCGGGAGTCACCGTGCTTGTAGACCCGGTGGCCGAAGCCCATGATCTTGCGCTTCCGCGTCAGAGCCCGGTCCAGCCAGTCGGTGGCCTGCTCCGGGTCGCCGATCTCCCGCAGCATGTGCATGACCGCCTCATTGGCCCCGCCGTGCAGGGGACCCTTCAGGGCGCCGATGGCCGCCGTGACCGCGCTGTAGAGGTCGGAGAGGGTAGAGGTGACGACCCGGGCGGTGAAGGTCGAGGCGTTGAAGCTGTGTTCGGCGTAGAGGATCATCGAGATCTCGAAGCAGCGCACCACCTCGGGGGCGGGTACGGAGCCGAAGCACATGTGGAAGAAGTTCTCCGCATGGCCGAGGTCCGGATCCGGCTGGATGGGGTCCTGTCCGAGCCGGCGCCGGTGGTCGGCGGCGACGACGACCGGCAGTTTGGCGAACAGGGCCAGCGACTTGGCCAGATGGCCGGCGGTGCCCTCCTCGTCCTCGGTGGGGTCCTCCGCGCCGAAGAAGCTGACCGCGGTGCGGAGGACGTCCATGGGGTGGCAGGTCCGGGGGAGGCCGGCCAGCAGCTCGGCCGTGGTGCGGTCGAGCGGGCGCAGAGCCCGCTCCCGGGCCCGGAACCGCTCCAGCTCTCCGGCGTCCGGCAGCTCTCCGTGCCACAGCAGGTGGGCGACCTCCTCGAATGAACGGTGCGCGGCCAGCTCCTGTACCGGATAGCCGCGGTAGGTGAGGGAGTTGGTCTCCTCGATCACCGTGGAGATTGCGGTGGTGTCGACGACGACGCCGGCGAGGCCGCGGTGGATGTCAGGGGTGGTGGCGGTCATGGCTCACTCCGGTGGGGTCAGGTGCCGGGCGGCAGGGTGAAGTCGAAGACGTTTCCGTCGAAGGCGCTGTACGCGCCGTAGTCGAGGACCTCGTACAGGCGGGAGCGGGTCTGCATACCGGGGAGGAGGGACTCCTGGGACCCTTCCTCGGCGATCGTGCGCAAGCCGGCCTCGACCGCGCCCATGGCGAGGCGGAAGAGGGTCACGGGGTAGATGACGAGGTTGTAGCCGAGGTCTTCCAGTGCGCGGGCGGACAGCACGGGGCCCTTGCCGAACTCGGTCATGTTGGCCAGAAGGGGTACGCCGACGGCCTTGCGGAAGGCCTCGAACTCGGCCTCGCTGCCGAGGGCCTCCGGGAAGATCGCATCCGCTCCCGCGTCCACGTACGCCCTGGCTCGGGCGATCGCCGACTCCAGGCCCTCGACGGAGCGGGCGTCGGTACGTGCCATCAGGAGGAAGTCCGGATCGCGTCGGGCGTCGACGGCTGCCCGTACCCGGCGCACCATCGCATCGAGGGGGATGACCGCCTTGCCGTCCAGGTGGCCGCAGCGCTTCGGATTGACCTGGTCCTCCAGGTGGAGTCCGGCCAGGCCCGCGTCCTCCATGAGCTGGACGGTGCGGGCCGCGTTCAGCGGTTCGCCGAACCCGGTGTCGGCATCCACGAGGGCGGGCAGGTCGGTGGTCCTGGTGATCTGCTGGGCACGGGCGGCGACTTCGGTCGAGGTCGTCAGGCCGATGTCGGGCAGACCCAGGTCGGCGGCCAGCACCGCTCCGGAGAGGTAGATGCCGTCGAAGCCGGCCTCCTGGATCAGGCGTGCCGAGTACGGGTTGATCGCGCCGGGCATGCGCAGCAGCCGGCCCGAGGAGAGCTGTTCCCGGAAGCTCCGGCGCCTGGCCGCCGCCGTGGTGCGGGTGTGCAGCATCAGAACAGTCCCTTGGGCAGCGTCCCGTCGTAGGCGACGGTCCGGGCGGTGTCGACGGCGGGGAACAGCGCGGCGAGCCCGCCGGTGTCCAGCTCCGCGAGCCGGCCGGCGGCATCGAGGAAGCGGTCCCGGTCTTCGGCCGTGACGGTGCCTTCTGCCAGGGTGCGGAACTTCCCTGTGTACGCGGCCCGGTCGAAGGGCCGCGCGCCCGCCGGGTGTGCGTCGGCGACACCGAGTTCGTCCTCGATGACGCTGCCGTCTTCGAGAGTGACGACCAGACGCCCGCCGAAGGCCCGGCGCTCCGGGTCGGGGTGGTGGTACCGCCGGGTCCACTCGGGGTCCTCGACGGTGGAGATCTTCTTCCACAGCTCGACGGTCGCGGGCCGCTGGGCACGCTCGGGGGCGTAGGACCGCTCGTGGTGCCAGGTGCCGTCCTCCAGCGCCACGGCGAGGATGTACGGGACGGAGTGGTCGAGGGTCTCGCGGCCGGCCGTCGGGTCGTACTTCTGCGGGTCGCCGGAGCCGGATCCGATCACGTGGTGGGTGTGGTGGCTGGTGTGCAGGACGGCGTCGCGGATTCCTGCGGTCGGGCCGGTCTTCTCCCGCATCCGACGGGCCAGGTCGATGACCGCCTGCGCCTGGTACTCGGCCGAGTACTCCTTGGTGTAGGTGTCCAGGATCGCGCGCCGGGACTCTCCTGCGGCGGGCAGCGAGAGCGTGTACGAGGACTGCGGCCCGTTCAGCATCCTGGCCAGGAAGCCGTCCTCTCCTTCGTAGATCGGCGAGGGGGAGTGCTCGCCGCGCATGGCCCGGTCGACGGCCTCGATCGCGGCCTTCCCGGCGAAGGCCGGGGCGTAGGCCTTCCAGCTGGAGATCTCTCCCTTGCGGGACTGCCGGGTGGCCGTGGTGGTGTGCACCGTCTGCTGGACCGCCTGGTAGACGGTCGCGGTGTCGAGGTGGAGCATGGCCCCGAGGCCGCAGGCGGTGGCGGCGCCCAGGTGGGCGACGTGGTCGATGCGGTGCTCGTGCAGGCAGATGCCCCGTACCAGGGCGACGTGCACCTCGTAGGCGGCGATGATCCCGCGCAGGAGATCGGCACCTGAGCGGCCGGTGTGCTGGGCGACGGCCAGCAGGGGCGGGATGTTGTCGCCCGGGTGGGAGTAGTCGGCGGCGAGGAAGGTGTCGTGGAAGTCGAGCTCGCGTACGGCGGTGCCGTTGGCCCAGGCCGCCCACTCGGGGGAGACCCGCACGTCCGGCGGCAGCCCGAAGACGCAAGCTCCGGGCGTCGCCCGGTGGGACGAGGCCTGCGCCCGGGCCACCGCGACGGGGCGTCGCAGCAGGGAGGCCACGGCCACGGAGGCGTTGTCCACGATCCGGTTCACCGCCATCTCGGCGGCCTGCGGATCGAGGGCGGAGGCCGGCTCGGTTCCCGTGGCCGCCTCGGCCAGCTTCCAGGCGAGCTGCTGCTCGCGCGGAAGGCGGGCGGCGCTGGGGTGGACGCGTACCTCGTGCTCGATCACGGAACTCCTCAGGTGCGGAAAGCGAAGGTTTCGATGCCTCACCCTTTCCCGCATCCGGAGCCGAAGCGACAGCTCCAACCTGCGGAATCACTCCCGTCAAATCCTGCGAATCTGCGAATCTTGCAAAATGGGCGAGTGCTACCTTCGCAAGAGAGGAACGGGTGAAGGGACGCTGTCTCCACATGGGACGCACGGCCGGACGGAAGATCTATGCGCACGCGAAGCTGCGCAGGCTGCGGCGCGAGCGGGGCATGAACCAGGTGGAGCTGGCCCGCGCCCTGGACCTGTCCACCAGTTACCTGAACCAGATCGAGCACAGTCAGCGGCCGCTCACCGCCCCGGTCCTGCTGAAGATCGCCGAGGTGTTCGGGGTCGACCCCGAATTCTTCTCCGAAGCCGACGAGGAACGCCTCACCACCGATCTGCGCGCGGCCCTGGCGGACGAGGCCGGCGGGGTCTCGGTGGCCTCCGACGAGATCGCGGACATGGCCCGCGACCATCCGGACATCGCGAAGGCACTCGTGGCGCTCCACCACCGCTATCGGGACGCGGCCGAGCAGGTCGCCGCTCTGGCCCCTCCCGGCGACTCCACGGTCGTGGTGCGAGCAGAACCGCACGACGAGGTGCGGGACTTCTTCTACGCCCACCACAACCATTTCGACGAGCTCGACACCGAAGCAGAAGCTGTTGCGACGGCCCTGGGCAGCGGGTCCGTGTCCCGCACGGCGGACCGTCTCGCGGAAGTCCTCGCCGCCCGGCACGGAGTCACCCTCGTCGAGGGTGCCCCGGACCGGTCCTCGGACGCCCGCCGCTTCGACCGCGAACGCGGCCTGCTGTTCCTGTCGCCCCGGCTGACCGACGCGCAGCGTGCCTTCCAGCTCGCGACCCAGCTGGCGCTGCTGGCGTACCGCCCCCTGCTCGACTCCCTGGTCGACGACACCGAGTTCGACTCCGAGGCATCCGCGGGACTGGCCGGGGTCGGGCTGGCGAACTACTTCGCGGGTGCGCTCCTGATGCCCTACGGGCCCTTTCGGGCAGCGGCTGAGGAACTGCGCTACGACATCGAGCTCCTCCAGGCCCGCTTCGGAGTCGGCTTCGAGACGGTCTGCCATCGGCTGAGCACCCTGCAGCGCACCGGGCAGCGCGGCGTGCCGTTCTCGTTCTTGCGGGCCGACCGGGCCGGCAACATCTCAAAGCGCCAGTCCGCTACCGACTTCCACTTCTCCCGGCTGGGCGGCACCTGCCCGCTGTGGACCGTCTACGAGGCGTTCTCCGCACCCGGCCGGATCCTGACCCAGGTGGCGGAGATGCCGGACGGCAAGAAGTACTTCTGGATCGCCCGCACCGTGACCCGCGGCGGCTACGGCCATCACGGCCGCCGGGCCGAGTTCGCCGTCGCGCTGGGCTGCGAACTCCGCCATGCGTCCCGGCTGGTCTACGCCGAGGGTCTCGCGGTGGCGGACCGGTCCGCCGCGACTGCGATCGGGCTCGGCTGCCGCATCTGCGAACGCCGCGACTGCGCACAGCGGGCCAGGCCGCCGGCCGGGGGGCGCCTCGAAGTGGACCCCGACCGGCAGACGTACGTGCCGTACCCGGTGTTCAGGAGCGGGTGATCCCTCCCTGGGGTGGTTTCACTTCCCGCCCAGCACCTTTGCGTACTCGGTGAGCGCACTCTCCTGGTCCCAGGTCAGATGCCGGATCTCCCAGATCAGCGAGGCGGTGTCGACCACCTCGGGCGCCGGTTCGCGAAGCGCGGCCGACGGGCGGACACCGGTCAGCCCGGCCAGCACGGCGACCGGTACGCCGAGCGTCGCCGCGAAGCCGTCGAGCATCTCCGCATCGAGTTCCTTGGTGCCCAGTCCCACGGCGCCGATGGTCGAGGCCGCCTTGCACACACCGGACATGAGGCACATCGCCTTGGCCGCCCCGGACCAGTTCAGGTTGCGGAGCGCCAGCATCCGCAGGAGGAGCGAGCCGAAGCCCGGCGGGTACTCCTCGTACGGGCGGGGCTTCCAAGGAGCGAGCGTGCCCGCCGGCGCGGTCATGGTGGACGCCCGGGCGCGCAGCAGCCGCCGGGCCGACGCGGGCAGCGCGAGGGAGCGCGACACCAGGGAACTGGAAGCGCCGGCCGTCTCGTCGAAGAGCCACGCGCTCGCGGGTACGGGCAGGTCCGCGACGAGCAGCAGGTCGTGGGTGTGCAGCCCGGTCCGCTGCGCGAGGGCGTCGAGGAACTCCTCGGTCGGAGGCCATGCGGGCGGAAGACCGGCCAGGTTCGCGAGGCGCGCCAGCAGTACCTCGGGTTCGGGATATGTCGAAGGTTCCATGACCACCACGGTAGGTAGGGGATTGGGGGCGGGTCCGCGCGGGCTGGACCGACTCCAGCCGCGTCAGTTGCGTCAGCTGCGTCGGGACGAGGACGCGCCCGTGACGGGGTACGGGACGAAGGTGCTGCTGTTCTCGTCGACGGCCAGCGCACGGCCCAGGGGCGGCACGGCCCGCTGTGGACAGTCGAGGCGTTCGCAGAGCCGGCAGCCCATGCCGATGGGGGTGGCCGCCGCCGTGCTGTCGAGGTCGAGCCCGTCGGCGTACACGAGCCGCGAGGCGTGCCGGATCTCGCAGCCGAGGCCGATCGCGAAGGTCTTGCCGGGCTCGCCCCAGCCGCCGCGGTGGCGGGTGACGGCCCGGGCTGTCCACAGGTACCGCTGTCCGTCGGGCATGGCGGCGAACTGGACGTGGATGCGGCCGGGCGCGGCGAAGGCCTCGTAGACGTTCCACAGGGGGCAGGTGCCGCCGGCGCGGGAGAAGTGGAATCCGGTGGCGGACTGCCGTTTGGACATGTTCCCCGCCCGGTCGACCCGTACGAAGGAGAAGGGCACCCCGCGCAGCCTGGGGCGTTGCAGGGTGCTGAGGCGGTGACAGACGGTCTCGTAGCCGAGCCCGAAGTGGTCGGTGAGCCGCTCGATGTCGTAGCGGAACTCCTCGGCGGCCGTGTGGAAGGCCGTGTACGGGAGGATCAGCGCGGCGGCGAAGTAGTTGGCGATGCCGATCCGGGCCAGGGGACGGGCCTCGGACCCCGCGGGGAAGTCCTCCGCGGCCAGCCGGTCCAGCTCGTCGCCGTATTCGAGGAGGGCGAGCTGAGTGGCCATCCGGAAGGCCTGCTGGCCCGGGCGGAGTCTGCTCGACAGGTGCAGGGTGCGGCCGTCGGCGTCGTAGTGGTGGAGCCGGTCGGAGTCCGAGGCGATTCTCACCCCGTGCCGGTCTGCGAGGCGGTGCGTCAGGGCGCGGATGACGTCCCCGGGACGGAGTCCGATCTCGCGGGCCAGGCCCTCGGCGGCGAGGTCGGTGTCGTGGAGGTAGTTCTGCCGCCGGTAGAAGAACTCGCGGATCTCCTCGTGGGGAGAGCGCGGGGTCTCCGCCGGGCCGCCGCGGCCTTCGGCCACGTCGGCGAGGCGCTCCGCGAGAAGCTGGCTGCGTCGCCCGAGATCCAGCAGCACCGAGGCGACCGCGGGCATCCGGGTGGCCAGCTCGGCCAGGTCGGAGGAGGAGACGCGGGCTTCGGCGACTTCCTTGGCCAGTGCCTCGCGCAGGTCGGCGACCATACGGCTGGTGTCCCGCTCCGAGAAGAACCCCGGGTCCACCCCGAAAGCCTCGGTGAGGCGCAGCAGCACCGGAACGGTGAGCGGCCGGGAGTCGTGCTCCATCTGGTTGAGGTAGCTGGGCGAGATGCCCAGCACCCTGGCCAGGTCGGCCTGCGTCATGCGCCGCTCCTCACGCAGCCGCCGCAGCCGTGCTCCCGCGTAGGTCTTGCTCACCGGACTCCTCCACCGTCGGACGGGTCTCGACAGCATACGGCGAACTGACTCGTCAGTAACCTTCGCAAGGTTGGCAATTTCCGCCTCGAAGATTCGCAAACCTTGGCAGATGTACACCCTTGATGGCACTCAGTGCCAGTGCCAGAGTCGGTCCTGCGGCCAGCCGGAACCGGTGGCCGGGAAGGACCGCAGAACATCGATTCATGCCCTGATTTCGATGCCCTGACGCTCCACTCCCGGCAGATCGGCAGCATTGCTCAGCTCCGTCCCACCGGGCGGGTTCGGCGGCCGCACCCTCTCTATCAGGCACAGAGTGCCAATGCGTGGATCCCTGTCAGGGGCATTGGCAAGACAAGCGACGACGGAAACGGTGACGGTCATGGCAGAGGCGAACAAGGCGGCGGCCGAGCAGCTCAAGCAGCGCTGGGCGGACGACCCGCGATGGGCGGGCATCGAGCGCACCTACACGGCGGAGGACGTGGTGCGGCTCTCCGGCAGCGTCCGGGAGGAGCACACCCTGGCCCGGCGCGGTGCCGAGCGGCTGTGGCGCCAGCTCCACGAGCAGGACTACATCCACGCCCTCGGAGCCCTCACCGGCGGCCAGGCGGTCCAGCAGGTCCGGGCCGGCCTCCAGGCGATCTACCTCTCCGGCTGGCAGGTGGCCGCCGACGCCAACCAGGCCGGCCACACCTACCCCGACCAGAGCCTGTACCCGGTCAACTCGGTCCCGCAGGTGGTCCGCCGCATCAACAACGCGCTGCTGCGCGCCGACCAGATCGCCACCGCGGAGGGCGGCGCCGACACGACGGACTGGCTGGCGCCGATCGTCGCGGACGCCGAGGCCGGCTTCGGCGGCCCGCTCAACGCCTTCGAGCTCACCAAGGCGATGATCGCGGCGGGCGCGGCCGGCATCCACTACGAGGACCAGCTCGCCTCCGAGAAGAAGTGCGGCCACCTCGGCGGCAAGGTCCTCGTCCCGACCTCGCAGCACGTGCGCACCCTCAACGCGGCCCGCCTCGCCGCCGACATCGCCGACACCCCGACCCTGATCATCGCCCGCACCGACGCCCTCGCCGCGACCCTCCTGACCAGCGACGTCGACGAGCGCGACGCCGAGTTCTGCACGGGCGAGCGGACGGCCGAGGGCTTCTACCACGTCCGCAACGGCATGGCCCCGGTCATCGCCCGCGGTCTCGCCTACGCCCCGTACGCCGACCTCATCTGGGTCGAGACCGGCACCCCGGACCTGGAGCAGGCCCGCGAGTTCGCCGAGGCGATCCACGCGCAGTACCCGGACCAGATGCTGGCGTACAACTGCTCGCCGTCCTTCAACTGGAAGGCCGCCCTCGACGACGACCAGATCGCCAAGTTCCAGCGGGAGCTCGGTGCGATGGGATACCGCTTCCAGTTCATCACCCTGGCCGGCTTCCACTCGCTCAACCACGGCATGTTCGACCTGGCCCGGGGCTACGCCGAGCACGGCATGACCGCCTACGTCGACCTGCAGGAGCGCGAGTTCGCCGCCCAGGCCCAGGGGTTCACCGCCGTCAAGCACCAGCGCGAGGTCGGCACCGGCTACTTCGACCTGGTCTCCACCGCCGTCAACCCGGCCTCCTCCACCACCGCGCTCTCCGGTTCCACCGAGGAAGAGCAGTTCCACTAAGCACCTCTGCTCGGCCCGGCCGGGCCTGCCCCGGCGCACTGTCGCTCGTCGTCCGACGGCGCCCGAGGGTCCTGCCCTCGGGCGCCCGCCGCCCCACGCTGAGGAGAAGAACCTCATGTCACTCACGCCCCTGATCAGCAGCGTCCGGGTGCTCGGCGCGCCGGCCGAGCGCCACGAGGAGATCCTGACTCCCGAGGCCCTGGAGTTCATCGGCCGGCTCGACGCCGCGTTCGCAGACCGGCGCCTGGACGTCCTCAAGGAACGCCGCCGCCGCTCCGCCCACTTGGCGTCCGGGACACCGCTCGACTTCTCCCGCGCCTCGGCCGCCGTCCGCGCCGACACCGATTGGCGCGTGGCCGAGCCCGCGCCCGGCCTGTCCGACCGCCGCGTCGAGATCACCGGCCCTCCGGAGCGCCGGATGGCGATCAACGCGCTGAACTCCGGGGCGAAGGTCTGGATGGCCGACTTCGAGGACGCCACCGCCCCCACCTGGAACAACGTCATCGGCGGCCAGCTCAACCTGCTCGACGCCATCGAACGGCGCATCGACTTCACGACTCCGGAGGGCAAGGAGTACCGCCTCGGCGCGGACCTTGCGACCATCATGGTCCGCCCGCGCGGCTGGCACCTCACCGAGGAGCACCTGGAGATCGACGGGCGGCCCGTGCCCGCCTCCTTCGTCGACTTCGGCCTCTACTTCTTCCACTGCGCCCAGCGGCAGATCGACGCCGGGTACGGCCCGTACTTCTACCTCCCCAAGCTGGAGAACCGGTACGAGGCACGCCTGTGGAACGACATCTTCGTCTTCGCCCAGGACCTCCTCGGCATCCCCCGCGGCACCGTCCGCGCCACCGTCCTCATCGAGACGATCACCGCCGCCTTCGAGATGGAGGAGATCCTCTACGAACTGCGCGAGCACAGCGCCGGACTCAACGCCGGCCGCTGGGACTACCTCTTCAGCCTCATCAAGACCTTCGGACACCGCACCGACTTCCAGCTCCCGGACCGCGCCGCCGTCACCATGACCGCCCCCTTCATGCGGGCTTACACCGAACTGCTCGTCCGCACCTGCCACCGGCGCGGGGCGCACGCCATCGGCGGCATGGCCGCCCACGTCCCGAGCAAGGACCCGGACGCGAACGCCGCGGCGTTCGCGAAGGTCCGGCTCGACAAGGAGAGGGAGGCCGAGGACGGGTTCGACGGCTCCTGGGTCGCCCACCCCGGCCTGGTCCCACTCTGCCGCGAGGTCTTCGACGGCGTCCTCGGGGACCGGCAGAACCAACGGGAACGCACCCGGGAGGACATCGAGGTCACGGCCGCCGACCTGCTGTCCGTGCGCAGGATCGCCGCCCCGCCCACCTCCGAGGGCGTCCGCTCGAACATTGCCGTGGCCCTGCGCTACTTCGACGCCTGGCTGCGCGGCAGCGGCGCTGTCGCACTCAACGGACTGATGGAGGACGCGGCCACCGCCGAGATCGCCCGCGTCCAGATCTGGCAGTGGCTGCGCCACGACCGGGTGGACCGGAGCACGGTCATCGACCTCCTCGACGCCGAATGCGCGGCCCTGGAGACCGAGGACCCGCAGGCGCTCGCCCTCGAAGCCCGGGAGGTCTTCGTGGACTCCGCGCTCTCGGTGCAGCTCCCGCTGTTCTTCACGCCCGACGCCTACACCCGTCACCTGGTCCGCCGCGTTCCCGCGGAGGTGAACGCGTGAACGCCCTCCTGCAGCCCGCCGGTATCCGGCGTGTCGGTGTCGTCGGCGGCGGCCAGATGGGCGCGGGCATCGCCGAGGTGTGCGCCCGCGCCGGCCTCGACACCGTCGTCGCCGAAGCGGACGCCACCGCCGCCCGCGCCTCCGGCCAGCGCGTGGCCATTTCCCTGGAACGAGCGGTCCAGCGCGGCAAGCTCGACCGGCTCTCCGCCGAAGACGCCCTGGCGCGGCTCGTCTTCACCGGGGACCTGGAGGACCTCGGCGACCGGCAGCTCGTGATCGAGGCCGTCACCGAGAACCCCGAAGCCAAGACGGAGATCTTCACGGCCCTCGACAAGATCGTCGCGGATCCGGAAGCGATCCTCGCCACGAACACCTCGGCCATCCCGATCATGCGGCTGGGCATGGCCACCGGCCGCGCCGACCGGGTCGTGGGACTCCATTTCTTCAACCCCGTCCCCGTCCTCCCCCTGGTCGAGGTCGTCTCCTCGCTCCACACGTCGGCGGACACCCTCGCCGCAGTCGAGACGTTCGCCCGTGATGCTCTCGGCAAGACCACGGTCCGGTCCCAGGACCGGGCAGGATTCGTCGTCAACGCGCTGCTGATCCCGTACCTGCTCTCCGCCATCCGCATGGCCGAGTCCGGGTTCGCGAGCGCCGCCGACGTGGACGCCGGCATGGAGCTGGGCTGCGCCCACCCCATGGGCCCGCTCAAGCTCGCCGACCTGATCGGCCTGGACACGGTCGCCGCGATCGCCGAGTCGCTGTACGAGGAATTCAAGGAACCGCTGTACGCCCCGCCCCCGCTGCTCCAGCGGATGGTCCAGGCCGGGCTGCTCGGCCGCAAGAGCGGCCGCGGGTTCCACACATACGGCCGGGTCTGAGGGGCCCGGCACGGCTCCGGGGCTGAGGGTGCGCCGGAGGTGAACGGGAACGGTGGGTGGTGTGGCGAGTGGTGTCGTCACGCCCCCACCGTTCCCTGCTTCTCAGTCGGCCGCAGTGATCGCGCGGGCAACCCGAACCGCGTCCGCCGACGTACGGGCGTCATGGACCCTGACGGCCCCTGCGCCCTGGTACGCGGCGATCACCGAGGCGTCGGGCCCGGACCGCGCGGCATCAGCCGTTGTCGACTGCCAGCTCCGCCCTGACCTCGCGGGCGGCGGCGACGAGGTTCTCCAGTGAGGCTCGGGTCTCGGTCCAACCACGCGTCTTCAGACCGCAGTCGGGGTTCACCCACAGCCGCTCGGCGGGGATGGCATCCAGGCCCTTGCGCAGGAGTCCGGCTGCCTCGTCGGTGCTCGGGATGCGCGGGGAGTGGATGTCCCAGACGCCCGGGCCGGCCTCACGGGGGTAACCGTGCTCGGCCAGCTCGTCCGCGACCTGCATGTGGGAGCGGGCGGCCTCCAGGCTGATGACGTCGGCATCGAGGTCGTCGATGGCCTGGACGATGTCGCCGAACTCGGCATAGCACATGTGCGTGTGGATCTGGGTGTCCGGCCGCACACCACTCGTGCTGAGCCGGAACGACTCGGTCGCCCAGGCCAGGTACTCCGCGTGATCCGCAGCCCGCAGGGGCAGGGTCTCGCGCAGCGCCGGCTCGTCGACCTGGATGACCGAAGTGCCCGCGGCCTCCAGATCGTTCACCTCGTCGCGCAGGGCCAGCGCCACCTGGCGGGCGGTGTCGCCCAGGGGCTGGTCGTCGCGGACGAAGGACCAGGCGAGCATGGTGACCGGACCGGTGAGCATGCCCTTGACCGGCTTGGACGTCTGAGCCTGCGCGAACGTCGTCCAGCGAACGGTCATCGGCTCCGGCCGGGAGATGTCGCCGGCCAGGACGGGCGGGCGGACGTAGCGGGTTCCGTAGGACTGCACCCAGCCGTGCTGCGTGGCGACGTATCCGGTCAGTTGCTCGGCGAAGTACTGGACCATGTCGTTGCGCTCGGGCTCGCCGTGCACCAGGACGTCGATGCCGGTCTTCTCCTGGAAGGAGATCACCTCGCGGATCTCGTCCTCGATCCGCTCCTCGTACCCGGCCGTGTCGATGCGGCCGGCCCGCAGGTCGGCGCGGGCCACGCGCAGCTCGTCGGTCTGCGGGAACGAACCGATGGTGGTGGTGGGCAGTACGGGCAGTCCCAGGTGGGCACGCTGCGCGGCAGTGCGCCGAGTGTAGGGCTGGGAGCGGCGACCGTCCGCGTCGGTGACCGCGGCGGTACGGGCGCGCACGGCGGGATCGTGGGTGATGGCGGAATGGGCGCGCGAGGCGAGGTCGGCGCGGTTGGCGGCCAGCTCCGCGGCGATCACGTCGATGCCCTGGGCGAGGCCGCGGGCGAGGGTGGCGATCTCGGTGGTCTTCTGGCGGGCGAAGGCGAGCCAGCGCCGGATCTGCGGGTCGATGTCCCGTTCGGTGTTGGCGTCGAGCGGGACGTGCAACAGGGAGCAGGACGCGGCGACATCGACCTGGTCGGCGAGGCCCAGGAGCGTGCCGAGGGTGGCCAGGGACTTCCGGTAGTCGTTGATCCAGATGTTGCGGCCGTTGACGACGCCCGCGACCAGGCGCTTGCCCGGCAGCCCGCCGACCGCGGCGAGGGCATCGAGGTTCGGGGCGGCGGAGTCGGTGAAATCGAGGGCCAGACCCTCGATCGGTGCGGCGGCGAGGACCTGGAGGGCATCGCCCAGCCGGTCGAAGTAGGAGGCCACGAGCACCTTGGGCCGGTCGGTCGACGCACCGATCTCCCGGTAGGCGCGGGCGGCGGCGTTCAGGTCGGCCGGGGTGCGGTCCTGGACCAGGGCGGGCTCGTCGAGCTGCACCCACTCGGCGCCGGCGGCGCGCAGATCGGCCAGGACCCGGGCGTAGACGGGCAGCAGCCGGTCGAGCAGGGTGATCGGCTGGAAATCGGCGGCCACGCCGGGCGCGGGCTTGGCCAGCAGCAGGTAGGTGACCGGGCCGACGAGGACCGGGCGGGCCGTGTGGCCGAGCGCGAGGGCCTCCTTCAGCTCGGCGACCTGCTGGGTGGAGTCCGCGGTGAAGACGGTGTCGGGACCGAGCTCGGGAACCAGGTAGTGGTAGTTGGTGTCGAACCACTTGGTCATCTCCAGCGGGGCCACGTCCTGCGAGCCGCGCGCCATCGCGAAGTAGCCGTCGAGGGCATCCGCGGCGATGGCCTCCCGGTGCCGTTCCGGGACGGCACCGACCATGACACTGGTGTCCAGGACGTGGTCGTAGTACGAGAAATCACCGGTCGGCACCTCGTCGATGCCGGCCTCGGCCAGCTGCTGCCAGTTCGAACGGCGCAGATCGGCTGCGGTCTGCCGGAGGGCGTCGGCGGTGACGCGGCCCTTCCAGTAGCCCTCGACGGCCTTCTTCAGTTCGCGGTTCTGACCCTGGCGGGGGTAGCCGTACACGGTGGCTCGTGCTGCCGCGGCTGCGGGCTTCGCTGTCACGGAACTCTCCTTCGCGAGATGTGTCCAGGAACGTCCCGGCGACGGGACGCGGACGCGAAGGGAACGACAGAACGGACGGACCACGTCACGGTGGAACACCGCACGTGCCGCTCGCTGTGTACGCCGACCCGCCCACGAGGTCACCGGGACATCCGCCCGCGGAATACGTCCGCGTGCGGGCAACGGGCAGGTCTTCGGACTCGCGGGCACGCCTGCCGGTCTCCCGGCGGGCACCTACTGGCCGTCGCTTCCCAGGACCGTTGTCCGGTCCCAGTGCGTATGACGGCGGTCGTTCCCGCTCACCGCTGCGGGGCAGTCCCGGATTCCCACCGGGTTCCCTCTTACGACGCATCCCGCCTGGCGGACGGGGCGAACCAGCTGCCCGGCCAGACTAGGGCGCGGGACCGCTCAGCGGCGAGCTCTGTCCATCATCCGGACGCCTAAATGAGACATCCTGCTGGCCTCTTCCCGTCCGGTCAGCCTTCCGTGACCACGGGGTAGGGCACGTAGGTGCGCCGGTCAGGGTTGACGGCGAGGCTCCCACCGGCCGGCGGCCGGGCACGTTGGGCGCAGTCCTGCCGCTCGCAGATCCGGCAGCCGAGCCCGATGGGGGTGGCCCGCGGGTCGTGCAGGGCGACGCCCTCCGCGTACACCAGGCGTGGCGCGTGCCGGAGTTCGCAGCCGAGGGCGACCGCGAAGTCGGCCCGGGGTGCGTGGTGTCCGAATTCGCCGCGGGTGACGGTGCGGGCGATCCAGAAGTACTTCTTGCCGTCGGGCATCTCCGCGACCTGGGTGAGGATCCGGCCGGGCGCGGAGAAGGCCTCGTACACCGTCCACAGCGGGCACGTGCCACCGAGCCGGGAGAAGTGGAAGTCGGTGGCGGACTGGCGTTTGGAGATGTTGTCCGCGCGGTCCGCCCGCAGGAAGGAGAAGGGGACGCCGCGGCGGTCGGGGCGCTGGAGGGTGCTCAGACGTTGGCAGACGGTCTCGAAGCCGACCCCGAAGAGCGCCTGGAGCAGCTCGATGTCGTAGTGCACCTTCTCGGCCGCCGTGTGGAAGGCGGGTGTACGGCATGAGGGCCGCGCCGGCGAAGTAGTTGGCCAGCCCGATCCGGGCCAGGCCCTCCGCCTGCGCGACGCGAGACCGGCGGACGCCACCAGGTCGTCCAGCAGCGGTCCGTGCTCCAGGAACGCCAACTGCGTGCCCAGTTGGAAGGCGCGCTGCCCCTCGCTGAGCCACGGGGACAGCAGGAGCAGGCCGCTGTCGGCGTCGAAGCGCCGCGCGTCGGCGGACCGCTCCGGGCCCGCCCGGAGGACCTTGACGCCGTGCCGCTGCGACAACCGGCCGGTGAGGGCGTCGGCGGCCCGCCCGACCCGGGCGAGGCCGAGGGCTTCCGCGGTCCGCTCGGCCTCCGCCTCCAGGGTGGCGAAATGGTTGTGGTGCGCGTAGAAGAAGTACCGTACTTCGTTATGGGGTTCGGCGGGCAGCAGCCCCGCGGTGTCCTCCGGGGAGGCCAGGGCCGCGACGCGCTTGGAGGCGCCCCGATAGCGCTGGTGGAGCGCGACGAGGGCGCGGGCCACCTCCGGATGGTCACGTGCCACGTCCGCGATCTCCTCCGGCGGCACGCCGGCGGCCGCGCACGCCTCGTCGCCCAGGGCCGCCCGCAGGTCCGTCGCCAGGCGTTCCTCGCCCGCCTCGGAGAAGGACTCCGGGTCGACCCCGAACACCTCCGCGATCTGCAACAGCACCGGTGCGGTAGCAGGCGCTGACTGTGCTCGAGCTGGTTGAGGTAACTGGTGGACAGGCCCAGCTCGCGGGCCAGCTCCACCTGGTTCATGCCCCGCTCGCGGCGCAGGCTGGCCCCGGAGTCCTAGCCCGGACACCAGGGAACAAGTAACCCGCCAGTAGGTTTCCGGGGGATCTGGTCACTCACTGAGGGTGTTGACGCGGTTCGCGTACTCACCACTGGCCATGGTGGCGGGGCAAGCGGTCGGCCGGATTGACGTGCAATCAGGCTACGCGCCAGAGTCCTGCGGTGGAGATTACCGAGCTGACCGTTGCCGAACGCCGCGTCTGGGACGCCTTCCCCTGCGGCGAGGCCGTCGACTTCCGTTCCTCGCCCGACGACGATCCTGCGGACGGGGCGGGTTGGGGGCCGGAGAGGACCGTCCGGGGCGAGGTGCTGCGCGCCATCGTGCTCGGCTGCCCGCGCGCGGACGACGAGATAGCGATGGTGGTGATAGAGGGGGCGCGGATCTCCGGGCAGTGGAGTCTGCGGCATGGGACCATCGACTGCCCCTTGCTGTTGTCGGGCTGCTACTTCGATTCCGCCCCTGACCTGTACGCGGCTCACCTCGTGCAGGTGAACCTCGCGCGGTCCGTCCTGCCGGGCTTGGTGGCCGCCGGAGCCCAGTTCGACGGCTCGCTGGATCTGTCCGCGTGCCGTGTTAGCGGCATGGTCGCTCTGAGCGCCGCCCGGGTCTCTAAGGTGCTCTCCCTGAACCAGGCGCACCTGGGCACGGAGGACGCAGAAGGTCAGGGGACCGTACTAACGTTGAACCACTCTGTCGTCGATGACGACATCGTGGCGACCGGGGTGCTCGCCCATGGTGAGGTCCGATTGGACAGCGCCACCGTTCGAGGGCTGATCAATTTCGATGACGCGGTATTGCAGGCCCCCGGCAGGATCGCCCTCCGTGCCGAGTCCCTCTCCGCCGGCGGCGATGTCACGGCGGCTCGACTGGTGGCCAGCGGCACCGTTCGCCTCGGAGCCGCACGGGTGGAGGGCTCGGTCAGTGTGGAAGACGCCCAGCTCCTGAACGTGCAGGGCGATGCCCTCGATGCTGCTCACCTCACTGTCGGAACGGTCCTCAATGCGGGCGGCCTCACCGCCGAAGGGAGGGTCAGGCTCACCGGGGCCAAGGTCAGCGGATGGGTCTCCTTCATCGAGGCCCGGCTCCGCAACCCGGGCGGCGTCGCGCTGGGCATAAGCAACAGCGAGGCTGCGCTGCTCACACTCCGCGACGCCGCCCCGATCCTGGGCGACGTCAAGCTGCATTACTCCAGCTTCAAGGTCATTGAGGCTCATCCCCGGGTCTGGCCCGCCGTCGTACGGTTGGAGGGACTGAACTACGAGGCGCTCGCCCCACGTCTGCCCGCCGCTCACAGGCTGGCCCTGCTGGCACGGGACGCCGACGGATTCGTACCGCACGCCTACGAGCAGCTCGCAGCGTCATACCGCCAGGTCGGAGACGATGCGGCGGCCCGGACCGTCCAGCTCGCCAAGCAGCGCCGCCACCGCGCTACTCTCCCCGCCTACGCCCGCCTGTGGGGCTGGGCACAGGACATCACCGTCGGCTACGGCTTCCGCCCGATACGTGCCGCCGCCTGGCTCTTCTCCCTATTGTTCCTCGGCACGCTCGCCTATGCGCTGCACCACCCCACCCCGCTGAAAGCAGGCGAGGCGCCCGACTTCAACCCGGTCATCTACACCCTCGACCTCCTCCTGCCGATCATCGACTTCGGGCAGGAAAAGGCTTACTCCGCCCACGGCTGGTACCAGTGGCTTGGCTACGCACTGATCATCACCGGCTGGCTCCTCGCGACAACGATCGCGGCCGGTATCACTCGTACCGTCAGCCGGTCCTAGCCAGACCCGTGTGGTATCAGGCAAACGCGTACGTCTCCGACACTCACGGCGTTGTTCGCGCCGCCAGTCCCGCATCTCCTGTGGCCTGCCGGGGGTGGGGAACCACCGCGGGTGCCAGATCGAGCCGCTGGTTCATGTCGAGCCGGAACGTTCCGTACGGGTTGATGTTCGACCAGAACAGCGCGGTCAGGCCGCGGCGGTCCTCATCGGTCAGCTTCTTAGCCCAGGCCGGTTCGACGAGGACCTGCTGAAGCAGCAGAGTGTTGATGTGAACGAGGCTTGACTGGAGCAGGGGCAGGGCGAGCATCGAGGTCTCGGCGTGCTCTCTGTCCGGGCAGGTCAGGGCGCCGTCCTTGCCGTAGTGCAGCACGGTGTTCGCGCTGTTCCAGTTCTCCACGACCTGGAGGCCGCCGTGGATCTCGCGGCGCAGGTCAGGGCTGGCGAGGCAGTCGCACGCGGAGATGGTGTGGACCGCGCGGCCGAGTTCTTCGAGCGCGGCGTAGGTGGGGTGTTTGGGGCCGTCGCGGGTGAAGCGGCGCAGGACCTGTTCGGCCTCCGTGGTGCCCAGGCGCAAGGCGGTGGCGTACTTGACCATCTGGTCGCACTGCTGGGCGATCAGTTCCCACTTGATGGCCCGGGTCGTCAGTGAGCCGCCGAGCGCCGGCCAGCCGGGCGGGGTGTCGTCCGAGCGGTACAGGCGGATGCTGCCGATGTTCTTCAGCCTCGGCAGCAGCCGGAAGTTGAGCAGCTCGGTGGAGGCGAATCCGACCACGCTCGCGCCGTGGGTGTCGACGTAGTTCGACTCGATCTCGGTGTCCGTGCAGTGCCGCAGCAGGCCCTCGATCATCGCCGCGACCTCGGACGAGGAACAGCTCTTGAGCTGGGGTCGGATCGGGAGTGGTGTGAGAGGCTGCTGATCTGTCAGTCCCGAGGCAGGGCGGTGAGCCAGCGGTCATCCTGGAACTCACTGGGAACTGCGTCCTCCCACGGATCGATCCCACGGCGTTCAAGCTCGTCGAACCACCGGTCCCGCTGAGATTCGGGGAGACGTCGTCCGCACCAGGGACAGAAGGCGATGGTGCTGCTCGATGTGCCGCCGTCGTGGATGATCAGCCCGTACTCCTGGAACTTGGCGCTGAATTTGATCAGCGCGTCCGGGCAGGCAAAGGGGTCGTCGTGCTGATCGCAGCGCACGTTCACGCGGCGGCTCATCGCCTCGCAGCAGTGGGGGGTCATGACCTCGGCTTCTCGTTCATCGACACTATGCCCAGAAGTAGATCACGGTCTGTGATGATCAGCGGATGCCACGTGGAGATTTGACGGATACGCAGTAGGCCAGGCTGGAGCCGTTGCTGCCTCAGAGCATCAAGCCGGGCCGTCCGCCGGTATGGACCAGGCGGCAGTTGATCGACTACATGCGCTTTCGCACCCGCGGCGATGGCCTACCGCCTGGTGCCGGCCATCTCCGACGCGGTCCGCCGCGCCGCCCAGAAACGCCTGACCGGACGGGAGGAGGAACTCGGCGAGGACGCCGAGAAGATGGTGCCGGGCTGGTCGGTCGACCAGCTGCGCGGCCACCTTAGTGACGACATCCTGGCCGTGCTGATGCAGGACGCGGACTGGCCGCAGATGGCCCGCCAGTTCGTCGGCCTGCAGCAGGCCGGCGTCGACCTCTCCGCTTTCCTGCCCCGGGAGAGTCGCTATGACTGAGTGCGTCATTTGGCCGTCGGCCGAACTGAGTCGCGCACTAAGTTTCCGTAGCAAGAAGGCTTGCGCGCATAGTGGCCTGGAGGTCTTTACGGGCTTGGTGGAACCGTTCCAGCCCTTCGAGGTACTCGGGCGACGTGAGGGAGAGGTCTGGATGCGTGTTCAGCAGGTCACGCCATTGCCGGAGCAGTCTGTACGCCCGGTCGGATTGCTCTCTAACGGCCGGAGGCGCCTGCAGCGCGATTTCGTAGCGCTGCGTCAGTACCGAGGCGTCGCGAAAGGCATCCAGAGCCGCCTGGTAGCGCACCGTGGCGTCGCTCTCCCTGAGGATGATGATGCGTAGGGTCGATGAGCTGTCGTTCAAGGCGGCGAGATAGGAGCTGTAGAGGTCCCGAAGGGTGTCGTGCACACGGGTCGCGTGCTCGCGACGGTATCGCGTGCGGTCAGCAAGCATGGTCGAGCCGATCCCGAGCGTGGCGCCGACGATTGTGCCAAGTAGCGTCCCCCAGTCCATGAGTGGAACCGTAGTTCGGTCGGCTCCCTAGGAGAACGGGACAAATCTGGGTGTTAACCCCCTGCCGGCTGACTGGCATGCCGCGGCTTGCTCAGGGTCCCCGCAGGCTCGCCCGGGCCGGTGTACCTACGGCTTGGCCAGAGGTGGGCGGGCTTGCCCGGTCTGCGCAACACCGGGGGCAGGCGGGGCGGGGTGGTCAGCCCCTGGGTTTGGGGCGCGGAGGTGGCGTCGTCCCGGGGCCCCACGGAGCCGGAGCTTGGGGACGGGGTGCCGTCCGTCCAGGCGTAGACCTGCTTGCCGCGCACCGCGCCACCAGCATGCCGTCGGGGCGAGGAAAAGGGGGCGCCCGGCAGGGCGGAACCCGACCATCATGCACTCGGACGCTCCCGCGGCGGCCTGAGTACGAAAGTTCATCTGGCCAGCGACAGCCGTGCCCGGCCCCTGGGATTCCACGTAACCGCAGGTCAGGCAGGTGATGCGCCAGCCTTCGAGGCCGTCATGGCAAGGATCCGGGTCCCGCGTAGCGGCATCGGGAGACCGAGGACCCGACCGGTCGTTGTTCTTGGAGACGGCAGGCGACGTGCCAGGCGGATACAACGGACGGTGAGGGCCAGGACATCACCGCAGCGGATTGGGGAGCGGAGGTCGCTGCCGACCCCGGCCTCGCGGTGGCCCCGATGTGGTACAGCGCCGGGCGGATCGTGTCCAAGAACCCAGCGATGCAGTGAGATGCGCGAGGTGGCGGAGGTTCTGGAGGCGAAGGTCCAGGTTGACGACGGAGAGTACTGCGGCGCCTGATGAGTGCGGCGACCGCGAGATGATCAAAGGTTTGTGTGGACTCCTGAAGATCGCGCGGTGGCCGCGGGCCGTAGCGTAGACCCTGATCGATGGCAGGCGTTGTTCGACCAAGCCGTGGATCGGATTGCGGGCTTGTCCGGTCGAGTGGAACCGCGGGCGTCGGCCCGCGCCTATCTGCTCGGATTGCTGTCCGGGGCGAGCGCAACAGCCCCGTGATCCTCCGGTCGCTGATGATCGCTGCACGAGATCCGTTCCCCACCACAGGAACATGATCAGCGATCACGATCCAACGTCGCACCGCCATCCATGCACGAGCTCGTTACGGAGGTTGAACTCGTGGTGTCGTCGTCCTGTCTCGTGAAGGTGGATCGTTCTCGCTGAAAATTGACTGTTGCGGCGGCGCCTCGGATCGAGAGTGTCGCCGGTGTCCTGCACCGTCTCCTTCTAGACGCTCAGGACACCGGAGTGACCTCCGATACTGCTGCGGCTCTATTGGCTCGGCGGGATCTGGCCGGCCTGCGTGCCGTGCTCGCGGCCCGTGCAGTGGCGTCTGACGAGGGGACGGCTGATCAGCTCGCTGCGGAACTTGACTGTGACCCACGCTGGGCGACCGGAGAGGGCGATGTCGAGCTGATCACGCAACTGCGAACGCTGACGTCGGATACAGACCCAGAGATCCGCAACGAGGCCATGTTGCGACTCTCGCGCCTGCGCTGATCGGAAGGGCGGGCAGTGGCCAATTTTCGGTGAGACTGGTCAACCTCCAGTGAGACAGGACAGTCGTGTGGTTGCTCATCTGGGTCTGATGGTCAGGCCCGTCTCCGCGAGGCAGCCGTCCATGAGGTCGCTGCGGTACTGGATGTGTCGCAGGCCGCGTCGGATGCGCTGAACGAGGTGTTCGGGGGTGCTGAAGGCGACGTTGGAGAGCCAGCCGCGTTGCAGCAGTGACCAGATCCCCTCGACGGGGTTGAGGTCAGGCGCGTAGGGCGGCAGGTAGTAGATGGTCAGCCAGTCCCGGGCTTCGACGAACTCCCGCAGGCCGGCGGCCTTGTGGACGTTGAGGTTGTCCCATACGAGCACGATCGGGCCGCCGAGCTGCTGGTGGGCTGCGGTCAGCCGGTCCCGATAGTCGCGCCAGGAGAAATGAGGATTCTCCTGAGGAACGGGTGCCAGCCGCGGGCCGTCAGCGCAGGATTCCGGCCGCGCGGGCGGCCCGCATCCAGGACGGGAACTCCGACAGCAGCCGGTCGTACAGCTCGGGGTCGGAGAGCCGCTCGATGTCGTCGACCGCGAAGAAACCGACGTTGTCGACCCGTCGTCCGGGCAGGGTGTCGAAGTACTCCAGCACCCCGTACTGGGCCCGGCCCAGGCCGATGAACTGCCAGAAGAGCGGCTCCTCGACGGCTTCCCGCAACTCCCGCTCGATCTCGGCGTTGCGGTACACGCCGCCGTCGGAGAAGAAGAGCACCAGCGTCGGGGCGGACACCGGGTGGTCCCGTACGAAGGCGCGCACCTGGGCGATGACCTTCTGCTCCTCGTTGCCGATGCCGACGGCGCGCATGTCGATCTGACCGGGGACCAGCCCCTTGGGCGGTTTCCGGCGCCCGAACAGCCCGATCTGCCCGACGCGTACGTGCAGGCGCAGCCATGCGGGCAGCTGGCCGATCTCCAGGTCCGGCAGGCGAGCCGGGTTCGTGGCGAAGGTCCAGGCCTGCATCTGTCCGTCGTCGTCGAGCTGCGCGGCGACGGCGGCCATCCGCTCAGCGACGCCGGCGACGGTGCCGCGGGTGTAGTGGCCCGCCATCGAACCGGAGGCGTCGAGAACGAGGACGACGCGGGCAGTCAGCGTGGTGACGCCCTGCTTGCGCAGGCTGACCGCGACCTGCTGCTTGCGCAGGGAGAGGAGTTCGCGCACGTCGGGCGGCAGCTGTTCCTCGCCCTTGGCCATCCGCACCGTCGGGGCCGGCGGCGGTTCCGGCGCGGGCGGGGCCGGGTCGGGCCAGACGACCGGCGCGGGTACCGCCGGGGAGGCGGGCTGCGGGGCAGGTGGTCGCGGGGCGGCGGGCGGCGGCTCGTCGTCCACCGTGATGCCGAAGTCCCGCGCCAGACCGGCCAGGCCGCTCGCGTACCCCTGGCCGACGGCCCGGAACTTCCAGGCGCCCGCCCGCCGGTAGAGCTCGCCGCTCAGGAAGGCCGTCTCCGGCCCCGCCTCCATGTCGAAGCGGGCCAGATCGGCCCCGGACACCGCGTCCAACAGCCGCAGGTGCAGCCCGGGGACCTGGCCGAAGGTGCCGCCGTCGGCGGACGCGCACAGCACGACGCGCTCGATGCCGGGCTCCAGTGATCCCAGGTCGACCCCGATGGTGTCGGTGCCGGGCTGCTTGCCGAGGTGCCGCACGGCTCCGGACGCGTGCCGCGGCTGGTTGTAGAAGACGAAGTCGTCGTCGGAGCGGACCCGTCCGTCCGCCGTCAGCAGGAGTGCGGACGCGTCCACGTCCGGCACACCGGGCCCGGCCGACCAGCCGAGCACGGCCCGCACGGAGGTGGCTCCGACAGGCAGGTTGGCGCCTTTGTGCAATGTCGTCACGGCAGCCAGTCTGCCTGCCGGGGCCCGCTTCAAACGGCCGGTATCCGATGTTGGGTTCCGCGATCGAGGTCCACAGGTTGCCGCCCGCCTCGCTGGTGGCCCCGAGCCGGACGTAGCGGGCGGTGCGCGCCCCGAAGGAGACGCCCAGCTGAGCCGTCGTGTCCGGGAAGGTGCCGCTGGCCGCGGCCGTCCTCCAGGTGGTCCCGTCGGTGGAGGCGAACACCTGGTAGCAGGCGACGTGTCCGTTGCTCTGCGATTGGCGGGGCAGGTAAGGCAGAGCGACCGCGACGGACGCCGAACCTGACCGCGACGCACGCCCGGCAAGCCCACGGCGAGCCTGGGCAAGCTCCCCAACACGGGCTTGCCCACCCCGGCCCACCAGTCGGCTTCGGTCACGGACCTCCGCCAGCTTCCGAGCAAGGCCGCGGCTGACCGATGACGGGTGACCGATGACTCATCACTGCCCAGGCTGGGAGTTGCATGGATCGGTCACGTCGCTGACGTGCTGTTTGACCGATAGTGGGAGACGGATCGGCCACGCCTGGGCTCGCCGATCGGTCACGGGTTCCGCTGGGAACGCCCCTGGCACAGGGAGCTTGTCCAGCGTCAGGACCACGTGGCGGGACGGCTCCCGAAGCCGCGGTGTCACCCCCGGGACGCCGATGCTCGGAGCCTGCCGACACCTCCTCTCCCGTCGTACACCGGAGCCGTGAGAGACCGTCCTCGTCCGAGGTGTGACCGGGGCCTGTCGTAGGCGAGCAGGCCTCGGAGGAAAGCGGCCTGACGCCCGGCGGCGCGACCGGTCTCGTCCGGTCGGCCACATCGCCGGACGGAAGGCATCGATCCGATCCGTCCGTGAATGGCCGAGTTCAACGCTGCGTAGTCAGCACCGAACCAGTACGGGAGTCTTCACCGGGGTGTAAAGCGGGCTGATCCATACGTTTGGGGCAGGAGTCGGTTGGGCGTTCCGGAAGTCTTCAGGGTGTCGGGCCCGCCGGTGTGGTGGTCGGGTACACAAGGCGGTGCCTGAATGTGATGTCCCGCCACATACGTCGCCGACCTGCGGGCTTCTACGGTGTGGCCACACGGAACGTCCCCGCAGACCCCCGGAAGTGGTGCACATGACCTCCCCCGCAACGGCCGCCGCACCGGCCCCGTCCGGCATCCGGAGAATCGTCGCAGCGAGCCTGATCGGCACCACCATCGAGTGGTACGACTTCTTCCTCTACGGCTCCGCCGCCGCGCTGGTCTTCAACGAGCTCTTCTTCCCCGACAGCGAGCCGCTGGTGGGCACCCTCCTCGCCTTCCTCACCTACGCGATCGGCTTCGCCGCCCGGCCCCTCGGCGGCCTCGTCTTCGGCCACTACGGCGACAAGATCGGCCGCAAGCGGCTCCTCGTCCTCAGCCTGCTCCTGATGGGCGGAGCCACCTTCGCCATGGGCCTGCTGCCCACCCACGCGAGCATCGGCGTCGGCGCGCCCGTACTCCTCACCCTCCTGCGCCTGGTCCAGGGGTTCGCGCTCGGCGGTGAGTGGGGCGGCGCGGTGCTGCTCGTCTCCGAGCACGGCGACGACCGGCACCGCGGCTTCTGGGCCTCCTGGCCCCAGGCGGGGGCGCCCGGCGGCAACCTGCTGGCCACCGGCGTACTCGCGCTCCTCGCGGCCGTACAGTCCGACGAGGCGTTCCTCGCCTGGGGCTGGCGCATCCCGTTCCTGCTGTCCGGCGTGCTCGTGATGATCGGCCTGTGGATCCGGATATCCGTCTCCGAGTCCCCGGTCTTCCTGGAGGCGCAGGCCAAGGCCGCGCAGCGGGCCGCCGCCGGCGTCGTGGCGAAGCCGCCCGTGACCGAGGTGTTCCGGACGAACTGGCGCGGCGTCCTGACCGCGATCGGCACCCGCCTCGGCGAGAACATCTCCTACTACGTCATCACCGCCTTCCTCCTCGTCTACGTCACCAGCCACCTCGGGCTGCCCAAGAGCGACGGCCTGAACGCCGTCCTGATCGGCTCCGCCGTCCACTTCGCGGCCATCCCGGCCTGGGGAGCCCTGTCCGACCGCGTCGGCCGCCGCGCCGTCACCCTCATCGGCTCGGTCGGGATGATCGGCTGGGCGTTCGCGTTCTTCGCCATGCTCGACTCCAAGTCCTTCCCGGTGATCGTCGCCGCCGTGACCGTCGGCCTGCTCCTGCACGGCGCGATGTACGGACCCCAGGCCGCCTTCATCTCCGAGATGTTCGCCACCGAGGTCCGCTACTCCGGTGCCTCGATGGGCTCCCAGCTGGCCTCCGTCCTCGGTGGCGCCCTCGCGCCGATCGTCGCCGTGGCCCTGCTGAACGACTACGACTCCTCCCTACCCGTCTCGATCTACCTGGGCGCGGCAGCAGCGGTCACCACGCTGACCGTCCTGGTCGCCAAGGAGACCCGCGGGCGTAGCCTGGCCCGCGAACACGCCCCGGCGGGCGGCGCGGTCCCGGCCCCGCGCACCGCCGGACACGAACCGGTGCCGGCCGACAACTGAACCCGACCGGGCTCCGGGCCGGGCTCCGGGCCGGGCACCACCGCCACTGGCGCCCGGTCCGGTCCGGCCCGGTTCGGTCCATCACCACGACGGAGAGCGCCCGATGCCCACCACCGCAAGCACCACGAGCACCGGCGCCGGGCAGTCCTGGACCGCTCTGCGGCACCTGCGCCATCTGCTGGACCTGCTCGACCAGGGCGCCCCGGCCGAGCAGTTCGAGCCGCCGGCCGCCTCGGCCGGCGGCCCCCGGCTCGACGAACCCGACGCGGCCCTGGTCGCGGAGGCCACCCGGGTCGCGCTCCGCATCCGCCGCACGCTCGGCCAGCACCGCCGCCGCGAGGCCGAACTCGCCGCGCTCTTCGACACCGCCGGCGACCTGGCCCGGCTCAGGGACCTGGACGCCGTACTGAAGGCCCTCGTCCACCGCGCCAAACTCCTCCTCGGCACGGACGTGACGTACCTGTCCCTCAACGACGACGAGGCGGGCGACACCTACATGCGGGTGACCGACGGCTCGGTCTCCGCCGCGTTCCAGCAGGTCCGCCTCGGCATGGGGGAGGGCCTCGGCGGTCTGGTCGCGGAGACGGCCCGCCCCTACTCCACCGGCGACTACCGCGACGACCCGCGCTTCCGGCACACCACGACGATCGACGGCGCCGTCACGGAGGAGGGGCTGCGGGCCATCCTGGGCGTACCGCTGCGCCTGGGCACCCGGGTGATCGGCGTCCTGTACGCGGCGGACCGCACCGCCCGCAGCTTCACGCCCGACGAGGTCGCCCTCCTGTCCTCCCTCGCCGACCACGCCGCCATCGCCATCGACAGCGCCCGCCTGCTGGACGAGACCCGCAGCGCACTCGTCGACCTCAACGAGGCCTCGCGGACCATCGAGGCACACAGCGACGCCATGCGACGGGCCGAGGACGCCCACGACCGGCTCACCGACCTGGTGCTGCGCGGCGCGGACATCACCGACGTCGCCACCGCCATCGGTGCCGTCCTGCAGGGCGGCACCCTGATCCACGACGCCGACGGAACCGAACTCGCGCGATCCGGCACCGACTCGGGGCCGCCGTCCGCGCGGGCGGTCGCCGCCTCCCGTGCCGGAGGGCGCGCCGTGCCGGCCGACGGCACCTGGGTGTGCGCCGTCCTCGCCGGACCCGAACTGCTCGGCAGCATCGCCCTGACCGGCCGCGCCGGCCGCGCCGGCCTCGGCGACGCCGACCGCCGGCTCTTCGAACGGGCCGCAGTGGTCACCGCCCTGCTGCTGCTCCAGCGGCGCTCGGTCGCCGAGGCCGAGGACCGCGTACGGGGCGAACTCCTCGGCGACCTCCTCACCGGCGCCGCGGACCCGGCGAGCCTGCCGGCCCGCGCCCGCCGGGTCGGCGTGCACCTGGACCACCCGCACGCGGTGTTCGTCCTGCACTCCGCCACCGCGCCCCGGCAGCGGCTGCTGGCCGCCGCCGCCCGCGTCGCGCACTCCCGCAAGGGGCTGGCGGGGCTGCACCACGACGACGTGGTCCTGGTCCTCCCGGCCGAGCACCCCGGACCCGGCGTCGGCGCCCGCGCCGCGAGCCTCGCGGGCGAGCTGGGCCAGGCCCTCGGCGGCCCCGTCACGGTCGGCGCCGCCGGCCCGGTCACCGGCCCGGGGCGGTTCCGCGACGCCCACGCCGAAGCCGTCCGCTGCCGCACCGCCCTGCGCGCCCTGGGCCGGGAGGGCTCCGGCGCGGCCCTCGGCGACCTGGGGTTCCTCGGCGTACTGCTCGGCGACCAGACGGACCTCGGCGGCTACGTGCGCCGGACCCTGGGCCCCGTGCTCGACTACGACGCGAAGCGCGGCACCGACCTCGTCCACACCCTGCGCACCTACTTCGACGAGGGCGCGAGCCCGTCCAGGGCCGCCGAGGCCCTCCACGTGCACGTCAACACCGTGGTGCAGCGCCTGGACCGGACGGGCCGACTGCTCGGCCGCGACTGGCAGCACCCCGAACGCGCCCTGGAACTCCAACTCGCCCTGCGGGTCCACCGGGTGCAGCGGCCGGACGAATCGGCTCCGCCGACCGCGTAGCCCCCGGTTCGCGGCGCAACCGGCCGAAGGCGCCGGCAGGTGGCAGGGTGGATCGCATGTGCGGCCGATATGTCTCCACCCGTGGTCCCGAGGACCTCTCCGGCCTCTTCCGGGCGGCGCCCCCGGATCCCGGGCACCTGCTGGAACCCAGCTGGAACGTCGCCCCCACGGACGCCGTCTGGGCGGTGCTGGAACGCGCCGACCGGGAGAGCGGGCTGCTGGAGCGCAGGCTGCGGCCCCTGCGCTGGGGGCTGGTGCCGTCGTGGTCGAAGAGTCCGTCCGGCGGCGCGAAGATGATCAATGCGCGGGTGGAGACGGTGCACGAGAAGCCCGCCTACCGGCGCGCCTTCGCCAAGCGCCGCTGCCTGCTGCCGGCGGACGGGTTCTACGAGTGGCAGGCCGTCCCCGCCTCCGCCGGCGCGAAGGCGTACAAGCAGCCGTACTTCATCCGGCCCGAGGACGGCGCCGTGATGGCGATGGCCGGGCTCTACGAGTTCTGGCGCGACCCCGGCGTCGCCGACGACGACGATCCGGCGGCGTGGTGGGCGACCTGCACGATCATCACCACCGAGGCGACCGACGCGGCCGGCCGCGTCCACCCCCGCATGCCGCTCGCGCTGGCTCCGGCCGACTACGAGGCGTGGCTCGACCCCTCCCACCAGGACGCGGACGAACTGCGCGCCCTGCTCGCGGCGCCCGGAGAGGGCCGGCTGGACGTCCGCGCCGTGTCCACCGCGGTCAACAACGTGCGCAACAACGGGCCCGAGCTGCTCGACGAGCCCGCGGATCCCGCACCGCCGGCTGCGACTGCGAAGTAAAGAAATATTGACACGATGTACTCCTTGCTTGACACTTCATGTGTCAGGTTTTCTTTACATGGGGAGTGGTCGTGGCAGTCGAGGAAAAACGCGCGTGGATCATGATCGTGGTCACGGTCGTGTCGTACGCGGTGTATCTGGCCCTCGTCCTCGGGAGATCCGGGGACGGCCCGATCGCCGAGGAGCCGTACGCCGCCGCGCTGCTGTGGACGGTCGGGTCGGCCATCGTCGCCTCGATCGTGCTGCACATCACCGTTTCGCTCCTCTCGCCCGAGGAGGGCAGGATCAAGGACCAGCGCGACCGCGAGATCCACCACTTCGGCGACCACATCGGACAGTCCTTCGTCGTGATCGGCGGCGTGGCCGGACTCGTCCTCGCCATGGCCGAGGCGAACCAGTTCTGGATCGCCAACGCCATCTACCTGGCGTTCGTCCTGTCGGCGCTGCTCGGCTCCACGGCGAAGATCTTCGCCTACCGGACGGGCTTCCACCCGTGGTGAAGCCGACGCGGGTCACCAACAGGATCCGGGCCCTGCGCTTCGCCAACGGCGAGATGACCCAGGCCGAGCTCGCCCGCCGGATCGGCGTCACCCGGCAGACCGTCATCGCCATCGAACAGGGCCGCTATTCGCCCTCCCTGGAGAAGGCCTTCGAGATCGCCCACGTGTTCGCCGTGCCGCTCGACTCCGTTTTCCAGTACTCCGCCACAGGCGCCACCCCAGAGGGAGAAGAATGATGAAGGCGATCGTCCAGGACGGCTACGGCTCTCCGGAGGTGCTGCGGCTCGACGAGGTGGAGCGGCCTGTTCCGGGCAGCGGCGAGGTGCTCGTGCGGGTCCGCGCCGCCGCCGTCGACCAGGGGGTGTGGCACCTCATGTCGGGCCTGCCCTACGCCCTGCGCCCGGTGTTCGGGCTCCGGGCGCCCCGCGTGCGGATACCCGGCATGGACCTCGCGGGGGTGGTGGAGGCCGTCGGGCCCGACGTCACCCGGGTCCGGCCCGGCGACGAGGTGTACGGCAGCGGCAAGGGGGCGTTCGCCGAGTACGCGTGCGCCAAGGAGGACTCCCTCGCCCCGAAGCCGGCGCGCCTGGGGTTCGAGGAGGCCGCCACCGTGCCCGTGTCCGCCGTCACCGCCCTCAAGGCACTGCGCGAGTCCGGCCGGGTCCAGGAGGGCCAGAACGTCCTCGTGCTGGGCGCCTCCGGCGGAGTGGGCACGTACGCCGTGCAACTGGCCAAGGCCTTCGGTGCCCACGTCACCGGGGTCTGCAGCACCGCCAAGACGGACCTGGTCCGCTCCATCGGCGCCGACGAGGTCGTCGACTACACACGGGAGGACCCCGTCGACGGCAGCCGCCGCTACGACCTCATCCTCGACATCGCGGGCAACCGCCCGCTGTCCCGGCTCCGCCGCGCCCTCACCGCCCGCGGAACCCTCGTCATCGTCGGCGGTGAGGACGGTGGCCGGTGGATCGGCGGCAACGAACGCCAGCTGGGCGCCCTCCTCCTGTCGCCCTTCGTGGGCCAACGGCTGCTGCCGCTCGCCGTCATGGAGCAGCACCGCAGCGACTTGGAGACCCTCACGGAACTCATCGACGCGGGCGCGCTCACCCCGGTCGTCGACCGCACCTACCCGCTGGCCGAGGTGCCCGACGCCATCCGCCACCTGAGGGGCGGCGGAGTGCGCGGCAAGATCGCGATCCGGCTATGAGCCGGCCGCCCGGCTCCAGGTGATGCGGGCGAGGACCGGCAGGTGGTCGCTGCCGGTGGCGGGAAGGGTCCGGATCCCGGTGACGGTCCCCGAACGTGCCAGGACCTGGTCGATGCGGGACACCGGGAAGGACGCGGGCCAGCTGAGGGCGAACCCCCGCCGGGGCGCCGCCATCCGCGAGGTCAGCGGAGCGAGGCCGCGGTCGTCCACGGTCGCGTTGAGGTCGCCGAGCAGGACCACCCGGCCCACCGGCTCGGCGGCGACCGCCGCGCCCAGCAGCCGTGCGCTCTCGTCCCGCGGCCGCGAGGCGAATCCGGAAGGTCCGATGCGGACCGAGGGCAGGTGGGCGACGTACACGGCGACCTCGCCCTCCGGGGTGCTCACCCCGGCCCGCAGGCCGCGGCTCCAGCCCTCGCCGATCCCCGACGGCCTGATGTCCAGGCGCCGTACGCCCGTCAGCGGGTACGCCGACCAGAGGCCGACCGTGCCCTCGACCGCGTGGTACGGATACCGGGACCCCAGGGCCGCCGCGTAGGCGGGCAGCGCGGAGGGGGTCACCTCCTCCAGGGCGACGAGGTCCGGTGCGGCCGCGGCCAGGGCGGTGGCGGTGCCCACCGGGTCCGGGTTCTCGTCGCTGACGTTGTGCTGGACCACCGTGAGGTGGTGGGCGCCGCGTTCCACGGGGAGGAGCAGCCCGCCGAACTGGCCCAGCCACGCGAGGGCGGGCAGCAGCACGGCCACCAGGGCCATGGCGGAGCGCCGTACGAGCGCCACCACGAGCAGCAGCGGGACCAGCAGGCCGAGCCAGGGCAGGAACGCCTCCACCAGACTGCCGAGGCGGCCGACCGCATTGGGTACGGCGGAGTGGAAGGTCAGCACGGCGGCGGTCAGCACGGCGAGTGAGCCCGGAACGCGCCCGCGCGTACCCCCGGCGGCCCGCCACCGGGCGATGCGGTGCACGCTGCCGCTGTCCGTCTGCCCGGCCACCGTCCCAACCCTCCGTCCCGGGGCCGGTTCCCGTACCCGTCCTGCGCTGTCCGTCTCGTTCCGTCCCGCAGGTACCCGCGGGCACCTGCACGATGTCACGGGCTACGACGCACGATCCGCCACCTGGGTTCCCGCCCGCCACCGGCGCACACGTCGTCGCGGAGGCACTCGGGCCCGCTGTGCGAGAGTGGCCGGCGGGGCCCGGCCGCAGGGGCCGGCCCGGGCGAGAGGGCGGGAGAGCCGCATGGGTGCAGCGAGGGTCGCGGTCGTGACGAGCGGCACCGGACTCGACCAGGACTCCGATCTGCCGCTGCTGCTGGAGGCCCTGCGGGCGCAGGGCCTGTCCGCGGAGCCGGTGCTCTGGGACGCGGACCCGGCTCCCTGGGGCGGCTTCGACCTTGCCGTGATCCGCTCGACCTGGGACTACGTCGGACGGCTGGAGGCGTTCCTGTCCTGGGCGGATGAGGCGGCCCGGGCGACCCGGCTGTGGAATCCGGCGCCGCTGGTGCGCTGGAACAGCGACAAGCGCTACCTGCTCGACCTCGCCGGGCGCGGCGTGCCCGTCGTGCCGACCCGCTGCATCGCACCGGGCGAGCGGTGCGACGAGGCGGACTTCGACGGTCCGCACGGGGTGGTGGTCAAGCCCTCCGTCTCGGCGGGCGCCCGGGACACCGCACGCTACGAGCCGGGCCGCGCGGCCGACGCCGTGCTGCACGCCCGCATGCTGCTGGAGCAGGGCCGCACGGCGATGGTCCAGCCGTACCTGCCGCTGGTGGAGGAGGGCGAACGCGCCCTGGTGTTCTTCGCGGGGACCTTCAGCCACGCGATCCGCAAGCAGGCCCTGCTGACCGAGCCCGGGCAGATGGACAACTCCCGGGTGGCGCACCCCGGGGCCGGGCTCCACATCCCGTCCGAGGCCGAGCTGCGTACGGCGCGGGCGGCGCTGGCCGCGGTACCCGTCGCGGACGAGCCGCTGTTCGCCCGGGTGGACCTGGTGCTGGGCGGGGCCGGGGAGCCGGTGGTCATGGAACTGGAGCTCATCGAGCCGAATCTGTTCCTCGGGCTCGCTCCGCAGGGAGCGGAGCGGCTCGCACGGGCCGTGGCGGCGGCGGCCCGGGGAACGCAGGCGTAGCGGACTGCCGGCGCGGCGGGGGCCTGCGCGGCCGGGCCGGGCGCGTGCCGCCCGGCCCGACCGGTCGGCGACCGGCTACGACGTCCTGCAGGCGCCGCGCATCCGGCGGCGGCGCAGCAGCAGGCCGACGCCGGCTCCTGCCAGGGCGGTCACCGCCACACCCGCCGTGGTCCACCAGACGGCGTCCCCGTCGGTGTCCGACGCCGCCCGGGTGCCGGAGGGAGCCGGAGCGGGGGACGACGCGTCGGCGGAGGAGGCCGCGGCGGAGCCGGAACCGGAAGCCGAAGCGGCAGCCGCGTCGGGGGTCGGGGCCGAGACGGCCGGAGTGCCGCCGTTGGCGGCGCCGGTGGTCGCCGCGCCGGTCGTCGGAGCCGGGTCCACCACGGGCACGCCGACTTCGAGTTCACCCTTGCCGAGCGCGGGGAAGCCGACCTCGACCGTGACCTTCCACGAACCGGGCGGCAGCGTCTCGGCCGTGGTCCAGCCGGCGGGCGGCGCCGCGGGGTCGCGCACGAGGCGCCAGGGGCCCATCGTGCGGGTGCCGTCGACGCTGACCGCGTTCACGGTGGCGGCGACGGTCTCGTCGATGGCGTCCCCGTCGTTCTCCCAGGTGATGTCGGTGGTGACGTGTCCGGCGCGTTGCCCGGTCACCACCACCTTCAGGGTGTCTCCGTGGGCTTGGGCGGCAGCGGGGATCAGGAACATGAGACCGAGTGCGGTCAGGGTGGCCGAGAGAACGATTCGTATGCGCATCGTCGGGGTGCTCCGGTCGGGATGAGGGGAACCGGCGGACGGCCGCGCGGAGGCGGCCGTCCGCCGGGGGCGGGATCACGGCGTCACGGGGTGTTCCCGGTGCCCGGACGGGGGAGCGCCCGGGCACCGGGCGTGGCGGCAGTGCTCAGCCGGACTTCTGCAGCGTCCAGGCCTGCGCCGCGCGGCCGTCCGCACGCTGGAGGTCGAGCAGCCAGTTCCCGTAGTAGGGGCGGTTGCTGACGGTGAGGGCGAAGCCGCCGCTCGGATCCGTGACGGTCACCGCGGCACCGCGGGTCGTCAGCTTCCAGGCCTGCGCGCGGTTGTTCTTGTCGCAGGGCTGCTGGGAGACCCACATGCCCTGGGCGGGTGCGCCGCCCGGCTGGAGGCACTTGCCGGAGACGGCGGACCGGATGCGGACCTGCCCGCTGCCCGCGTCGTCGAAGTACCACTGCTGCTGGGCGTAGCCGTTGGCGCGGCCGCCGACGAGGACGGTGCCGTCGGCGGTGCGGCCGCCCCACACCTCGGCCGCCATGCCGGTGCTGCCGTTGCCGAGCGTGTAGCGGCTGCCCGGGGTGGTCGCCCCGCCGCCGGCGCCGGTCGTGCGGAAGCTCGCGGCCTTTCCGGGACCGGTGTCGCGGCCGGAGCCGTCACGGGCGGACACGGTCACCGTGTACGAGGTGTTGGGCTGCAGGTTGTAGATGCGCAGCACCTGCGACTGGACCCACGCCAGGTGCTTGCCGTTCAGCATGACCTGGTACCAGGCGGTGCCCTCGACCTTGGGCCAGCTCACCACGACGGAGTTGGACTGGATCTGGGCCGCTGTCGCGGTCGGTCCGCCCGTGGGCTTCTTGGTCGGCGTCGGGCTGGGCTTCTTCGTGGGCGTCGGGTTCGGGTTGGGACCGGGGTCCGTGCCGCCGCCACCGCCCTTGTTCTTCATCAGGAACTGGTTGTCGGCGATGTTCCAGTGCGTGGCCAGGTAACTGCCCGGCTTGGGACTGGTGTGGAAGTAGTCGTCGTGGTTGCAGTCCAGGATGTTCTCGGACGCCTGGTTGGTGCAGATGTTGCGCATCTGCGGGTAGTACGGGGTGTCCGAGTAGCACATGACGTCGTACTCGTCGGTGCAGTGCGCGCCGCGGCTGGTGTTCGGGGCGCTGTTGTTGACGGCGCCCAGGTTGTGGCCGAGCTCGTGCGCGGCGGTGTGACCGCCCCAGCAGCCGGAGTCCGTGCGTCCGTAGGACGGGCCGAAGTTGCTCTGGTTCGCCTGGCCGGGGCGCTCGTCGCCCGCGAAGGTGCCGATGCCGCAGTAGACCTGGCTGTCGGCGAAGATCATGTACTTGCGGTCGCGGCGGTCGAGGCCCTTGGCGGCGAGCGCGTTGTTCGTCGCGCTGAACTCGGCGAGTGCGTTGGCCGGGAGCTCGATGTTGAGCACGGTCGGGGTGCAGTCGGCGGCGGTGACGTAGCGGATGTGCCGGACGCCGCCGGTCTCCTTGGCGCTGGCCGAGTAGATGAGGTCGGCGTCGGCCGCCCACTTGCGGAACGAGGCCACGTACTCGGAGTAGCGGTCCTTGCCGGGGGCGTGGACGTACACGACCTGCACGCGGTTGCCGGTGCTGCCGTCGCCGTCGCACTGGACGGTCTGGCCCGCGGGGCCGGCGGCGACGGCCTGGCCGCCCTCGGCGGCGGCCGGCTGGGGCGCGCTGTCCTTGGTGGCCGCGGCGTCGGCCGCGGGCGCGTCCTGAGGACGCCCGCCGCCTTCCTTGGAGGCCGGGTCGTCGGTGGAGGGCTTGGCCGGATCGGCGGCGGGTGCGCTCTCCTTGACGGCCGGCGGAATGTCCTTGGTGATGTCCACGCCCTTGGGCGGGGCGTCGGGGCCGTGGGTGCAGTGCCCGTCCCCGGTGCGGTAGACACCGACGCAGCGGTCGCCCTTGGGCGCGGGCTGCAGGCCGTCGTAGACCATGCCGCGCGCGTTCTCGTTGGCGGGCGCCGCGGCGAGGGGCTCCGGCTCCTCGTCGCGGGCGGGGGCGGCGGCCGGAGCGGAGGCGGCGGCCTCGACGGATCCGGCGGCCTGGGCACCGTCACCGAGGCCGGAGTAGGCGACGCCCGCGGCGATCACCGCTCCCGCTGCCAGGGCGGCGGTGGCAAGTATCAACCGCCGGGGTTTGCGGCGGTGGTCGGTGGAAGGGCGTCTGCGACGTCCTGTCATGGGCACCTCAAAGCGTTGTCGGACTAGTGGGTGCGCGGAAGCCTGCCAGACGAATGCTGCGGAGAATTCGGACAAACGGGGGCGCGGCCCAGGAAATCATTCCGTTACCTGTCGGCATGATTTGACGAACACTCAACTTGCCGTAAAAAAAGGCGAGTTACGCGCGTCGCACGCCAAAGGTCCAGTCCTTTCGGGGTGGGTTGTTATCAAATCGAGATATGATGCGGAAGCTTGTTGACGGGAATTCAGTCAGGAATTCACCTAATTACTACCTGCCGAATTCTCTCCGTCACGACCGGTGAGCGACGATGCCCCGGTTCCGACCCGTCTGGCCGTCGGCTCCCGTACGGAGCCCGCCAGTTGCCGAAACTCCTCGTACCGGGCGCCACGGCAGAGCCGCCCCGCACCCGGGCAGGGCGGGGCGGGGCGGCACGGCGATTGCGGGCGGGGGTCAGCCGCCGGCGACGCTCAGGTCGATGCGGGCGAGGCGCTCGGGGTCGGTGAGGATGTCGAGCGCGGTGATCCTGCCGTCCCGGATCGTGAACGCCATGACCGACATCGCACGGCCCTCCGCCAGCGCGAGCACCCCGGGCAGGCCGTTGACCAGCACCGGACGCGCCGCCTGGGCGAAGCGGGCGAAGGTGATGGCCTGCGAGGCGACCTCGGCCGCGCCGCGCCGGACCGGCGAGGGCCGCAGCGCACCGCCGTCCGAGCGGGCCACGACCTCGGGGTCGAGGACGTCGACGAGAGCGTCGAAGTCCCCGCCGCGCGCGGCGGCGAGGAAGGCGTCGACGACCGCCCGCAGCCGGGCCGGGTCCGGATCCGGAGGGGGCACGACGCCCGCCACGCGGCGGCGGCCGCGGCTGGCGAGCTGCCGTGTCGAGGCCGTGCTGCGCCCGAGGACCGGGGCGATCTCGTCGAAGGGCACGGCGAACAGGTCGTGGAGTACGAAGGCCAGGCGCTCGGCGGGCGTGAGGGTCTCCAGGACCACCATCAGGGCGATGCCCACCGAGTCGGCCAGGAGGACCTCCTGTTCCGGGTCGAGGCCGTCCGCCCGGCTGACGATCGGGTCGGGGAGCCGGACCTGCCCGTCCTGGTCGTGCAGGGGATCCTCGCGCCGGGTCGTGCGCGAGCGCAGCATGTCCAGGCACACCCGCCCGACGACGGTGGTCAGCCAGCCGCCCAGGTTCTCCACCGCGTCCGCGTCGGAGCGGTTCAGCCTGAGCCAGGCCTCCTGTACGGCGTCCTCCGCCTCGCTGAGCGAGCCCAGCATCCGGTAGGCCACCGCCCGCAGGTGCGGCCGGTGCTCCTCGAACCGCCGCGCCAGCAACTCTTTCCCGCTCACCCGTCACATCCCCGTGTCAGAAACCCAGTCCGGAAACGGACGGTAACCGAGCGCTCAACGGGTCGCACGCGCATATGAGTTGCGGCCCGCGCGGCGGGCGGACCTCCGTGGCCCGGCTTACGACCGGGCCGCCTCCTTGCGCAGGTGGCGGTAGAGGCGGTCGCGGTCCTCGTACAGTCCGCGGCTGTCCGTCGGGACCAGGTTGCCGTTGACGGCCATCGTGGGGGTCCCCTCGGCCGGCGAGTTGCTCATCGCCTCGTCCGCGGCCTCCACGAACTCCCGGTGCTTCGTCTCCAGCACCGCCGCGTCGAACTCCGGTCCGCGCAGGCCCGGCACCTTGCCGGCCAGGGTCAGCAGCCGGTCCCGCGTGAAGCCGCCGGCCTTGCGCACCCGCGCCTGGTGGCGGTACAGCAGTTCGTGGTACTCGGTGAACTTGTTGTGGTCCACGGCGGCGCGCAGCGCGTTCGCGGCGAACTTCGACCCCGGGCCGAGGAAGGAGCCCAGGGTGAACTGGAGCTGCAGCGCGTTGTTGCGCGCCGCCTGCTTCAGGTAGGGGCCGGTGCCGTCCAGTTCGAACTCGGCGCAGGCCGGGCAGCTCAGGTCCTCGTAGACCCGTACCGAGAGGGGAGCGGACGGGTCGCCGATCACGATCGTGGTGCCGTCGGAGGCCAGGGACTCCCGCGCCGCGGGCAGTTCAGCGCTCGCGGACACGTCGAGCGGGTCGGCGCCCCCGCCCTGCGGGGCGCCGCCCCGGCCGGCCTCGCAAGCGCCGACGGACGACACCACGGCAAGGGCCGCGGCCGCGCCGAGAAACCCGCGTCTGGTTCTGACCTGCATCAATGTCCTTTCCCTCTGATCAACAGGGAGACCTTACGCGCTGCCGAACCCGAGTCCGCACCGGGTTTTCGCGGCGCGAGACCGACGCCGTGATCGCGCATCCCGACGGACGCGTCCGCCCCCGCGCCCGCCTCGCGCAGACCCGTAGGGGCATGAGCGCGGCGCAGCCGGCGAGAGTGATCGCCGGTGCAACCGGCACGGGCCGCAGCCATCTCCAAGGGCCCGCGGACTGGCGCGGCCCCGAGGTTGCGGGGGCGCACTCGGCGCGCAAGGGGCGCGTTCAGTAGAAGATCAATTCGAGTGTGCGCCCGCGGGTGACGTTCGGTACTTCAAGATCGTCCGATTGCTAGCGTCCTGGCCATGACTCACTCCACCGAGTCCGGCCCGGCGCCGGACCACTTCGTGCTGCCCTCCGTCCGCGAAGCGAGCGAATCGTTTCGTCCCATCGTGCTGGACCCGGCGCGGCCGGCTGACCTGGCGGCCCTGACCGTGCTGCGGGAGTCCGGCCGCCTGCGCGAGATCCACGACCGGATCGAGGAGCAGGTCGAGGAACTCCTGCGCTGCCTGGCACCCCGGGATCCCTTCGGCGCGCTGTCGGCGGCCGACGCGGTCGCCGCAGTCCTGGGCGACCGGCCCGCCACGTACGGCCGTTGGATCTGGTATCCGTGGTCGGGCCGGCTGGTGCACCTGCTGCCCGAGCCCGAGTTCCGCCTGGTGCGCACCGACCGCAACCGCGACAAGATCACCCGCGAGCAGCAGCAGGACCTGCTGCGCCGCCGGGTGGGCGTCATCGGACTCTCGGTGGGCAGCAGTGCCGCGCTGACCTGCGCCATGGAGGGCGTCGGCGGGGCCTTCAGGCTGGCCGACTTCGACCGCCTGGGCCTGTCCAACCTCAACCGGCTCCGGGCCGGCGTCCACGAACTCGGCCTGGAGAAGAGCGTGCTGTGCGCCCGGCGCATGTACGAACTCGACCCCTACCTGGACATCGAGATCCATCGCGGAGGCGTCACCGAGGAGACCGTCGAGGACTTCATCGGCGACGGGGACCGGACCCTGGACCTGCTGGTCGAGGAGTGCGACACCCCCTGGGTCAAGGTCGCCGCCCGCGAGCACGCACGCAGCCGGCGCGTTCCCGTCCTCATGGACACCAACGACCGCGGCCTCCTCGACATCGAGCGCTTTGACCTCGAACCCGACCGCCCGCTCTGCCACGGCCGTATCGGTGCCACGACGGCCGCCGACGTGCGCGACCTCGACCGGGACGCGGCCGTCCGCTTCCTCCTGACGGTCGTCGACGAACAGCGCCTGAGTCCCGCCATGACCGACGCGCTCACCCGCGTCGGCCGCAGCCTCTCCAGCTGGCCGCAGCTCGCCAGCGGCGTCATGCTCGGTGCGGCCCTCGTCACCGACGCCGCCCGCCGCATCCTGCTCGGCGAACCGCTTCCCTCCGGCCGCCACTCCATCGACCTGGAAGCCCTCGTCCCCGCCCCGCACCCCGTGCCCGCCCCGCACCCCGTGCCCGCCCCGCACCGGGTGCCCGCCTCGAACGGAGCCGCCCGGTGAACCGGGTCCCCGAACTCCGCGGCGACCACCTGCGGCTGCGCGAACTGCACGCCGGCGACCACGACGCCTTCGCGCGGATCCTCACCCACCGCGTGCTCACCCGCTACCTGGGCATCGACCGCATGGACGCGGGCCAGGCCCACGACGCCTTCGCCCAGACCCTTGCCCAACCCCACACCCACCCGCGCCGCAAGTACACCCTCGCCGTCTGCGCCCCGGACGACGACGCCCTCGTCGGCACCATGGGACTGCTCGTCGAGGACTACGGCAGCAACGCGATGCTCACCAGCCTCGTCCTGCTTCCCGGAGCGCCCGTCCGCGGGCACGGCCACGAGGCCGGCCGCCTGCTGATGGCCTACGGCTTCGGTCACCTGGGCCTGCACCGCATCTGGGCCGGCCACCGCAGCGACCACCACTTCATGCCGCAGGTGATGCACGCCGCCGGTCTCCGGCCCGAGGCCACCCTCCGCCAGCTGTTCCACACCCACGGCCGCTGGCACGACGTCCTCACGTACGCCACTGTCGCCCCGGAGTGGAGGTCCCAGGCCACACCCTCCGAACTCGCCGTCCTCGACGGCGCGGACCGGCTCGACCGCGTCTGACCGTCCGCGGCGACGCGGAGGACGGCGACGGCCCGCCGGCCGGGCGGGCCTGCGTCCGTCATCCCCGGGCGGGCCTGCGTCCGGCGCATCGGACCGGGCGGACTGCACCGGGCGGATCACACCTGGCCGAGGTCCGAGCTCACCCAGCGGGACGGACGCATGTGGATCACGACCTGCTCGCCGTGGTTCTTCCATGCCTCGTCGACATAGCCGTCCACCCTGTCGGCCGGCAGGTACCGGGCGGAGATCGACTCCAGTTGCTCGCGCGCGGCCGGTTCCACCGAGACCACCGGGCCCTCGACCGACACGTACCGGACCGTCGGCTCCACACGGTCGACCATCAGGCTGAACCTGCCCGCGGAGGCGATCAGTTCGGCCTTGCGCGAGTCGCGTCCGGTCATGATCCAGATGTCGCCGCCGGGGGAGGAGTCGTACCAGATCGGTACCGTCAGCGGTGCGCGGTCCTCGCCCGCGCTCACCGCCAGGGCGGCGATGTGGGGTTCGGCGAGGAACTGCTCACGCTCGGTCCGGGACAGTGCCACGACTTCCTCCTGCCAGGAGTGCGGAAAGGCGTACTCCCGTCAGAACGCCGCGGCGCGGCCGGACCATTCCCCGGCGTCCCCGGTTCGGCGGCGGCCGTGCTCGGCGTCTCCGGTTCGGCGGCGGCCGTACGCGGAGGCCACGGGATTATTCGGGGGTGGTGTCCGGCGAGGCCCGGTACCTTGAGGCGCCGAGGGGGATGTTTCTTCATTTTCGTGTGCGCGGGGTGCGGTGCCGAGCTGACCGTCCCGCTCTCCCAGGTCGCCCTGCCCGCCCACGCCCATCAGAAGTACGGGAACGGGATCCAGCTGCCGGTGCTCATGGAGCCGGGCACGTTCGCCGTCGAGCCGGAGCCCTGGGGGCCGCCGTGGCGGAAGTGGGAGGAGATCCACCCGGACGAGGCAGCTGCCCGCGGTGTCCACGCGCCGCTCTACGCACTGTCCGACGGTGCGCCCGGAGCGACCGTCATCGCCCCCGGCGACGCCCGTGGCACCGTACTGGTTCCGGAGAACCGCGGAGGCGGGTACTGCTGCGGCCTCGACTGTTCCGCCGGCCCCAACGTGGCGTGCGCCGTGTGTGCCCTGCCCGTGGCGAGCCGGATCGACGACTGTTCGCTCTGGCAGGCGATGTGGCTCGCCCCGGGTGCCGTACGCCGCCTCCCCGTCGACGGCGCCGACGCCGTGCCGCGTTCCTGGTCGGAGCTGATGGCGGAGGGCGACAGCACGCCCCCGTTCGGGCCGATCGCCCACTGGGGCTCGCGGCTGGGAGCGGGCCACTGGTCGCACCACTCGTGGTCGTGGACCCCGGAGTGGGAGGCGGCGGCCGGCCGGGCCCTGGCGCACCTGCTGGCCGCCTCCGAGGGCCGGCCGGTGAGGGTGCCGGAGGGTCTGGCCGCGGAGGTGTTCCAGCGCCCCCTCGACGCCATGCTGCCGGCGGGCCCGCCGCTGCGGCACGCCGTCCTGGCGGGACCGGGACGACCGGCCCCCGAGGGGGAGGCCGACATCCTCCTCGTGCCGGTCCATCCGCAGACCGGGGAGCCCTGGGCCCCGGCCGATCCGGCCGCGTACCTGGTGCCGCTGCCGTTCGGGGTGTGGCGGTGGCTCGTCCTCCCCGAACACGTGCCACCCGTCCCCATGTCCGGCGTGCTCCCCGACGGCGTCCTCCGCGACGACTTCGACCCACCCGGGCCGCGCGCCCGCCGCCTGTTCCGAGCGGACCCGGAGATCTTCCGCCGCACCCTGGTCCGGCTGCCGGACGTCCGCCGACCGTGGCTGCGGACGATCCTGGACGACCTCCCCCAGTACATCCGGGCCGGCCACTTCTAGCGGGGCTTCGTCGACGAGGCTCCCGGCGGACGCGGCACCGGTCATCGCGGCAGACCGCGCCGCCCGGGCCGCGCACGACGTCAGCGGTGGCGGCGGTGCAGCCGCAGGGTGATGAAGACCGCCGCGCCGAGGGTGATGTGCATGAGGGACAGGGCCGCGACGGTGCCGCCGTCGGCGTCGGACGACAGCGGGCCGGCGACCGACAACAGGGCCAGCCCACTGCCCACGTACTGCGCGATGCGAAGGAAGACCGGCTTCCACAGGGCCAGCAGGAGGGCGGCGCCCACCCCGACGACCAGCGGCACGACGGACGACCCGATGACGCCCCCGACCGTGATCGGGTGTTCCTCACCCGCGTCGACGACGACGAGCGACGCGCCGGCGAGTCCGGCGACGGCGAGAACGATCAGATTGACCACGGCCGCACCGACCGCGCCGGCGGCCAGCACCTTCCACCACCCGAAGCCGGAACGGCGGACCGGGCTCTGAACTGCGGTGCTCGACATGAGAGTTCCCCCAACGTATGAAGTGCCGGGCTGCGGTTCGGCCGCGGCATACGCAGAAGCCTCCGACCTCAACCTCGCTTGAGGTCAAGGCCTCTCCCGGACGGCATCGAGCCGGCCGACGACCACCCGCAGCCGGCGGGCGCTGCGCGGTGACAGGGCCCGCATCACGGTGTCGAGGAGGGCGCGGGCCGCGAAGGGGTCGCCGCAGCAGTACCGGTGCACATCGTCACCCTCGTAGTCCTGCCACAGAAGGCGCCGGGGCCTGTGGACATAGTCCTGCCACAGCCGTACGGCCGCGCTCACGTCGCCCGGACTCAGATGGTTCCGGGCGTGCTCGAGACGGAAGATCTCGGACATCGCAGCCGCGGACAGGCCGTCGACGTCCGGCTGCGGTCTTGTTCCTGGAGTCCGCCTGCCGGGGGTGGCGGACCGGACGTGTCCCGGCCGCCTACGCGGCACGGGCCTTTCGGATCGTCGTCATGCCGTGCATCGTGCCACGGCAGTGGGCGGTCCGCCGAACGGGTTTGCGGGTGCGCTCGCCCGGGCCTACTGCACCAGGAAATCGCGCAGGTCGACGATCGTGTAGCCCTCGGACTGGGCGGCGTCGATGATCAGGGGGAGGGCCTCGGCGTCGAGGACGATGCCGTCGCCGTTGCTGCCGACGTGCATCTGGACGATCGCTCCGGGGGTCAGGGCGTCGATGGCGCGCTCGGCGGCCGCCTCCGCGGTCATGCCGCCCTGCGGGCCGAGGTAGCCGTTGGTGTCGGCCGTGAACTCGATCGCCGCATAGCCCAGGTCGTTGACGTCGGCGACGGAGTCACCGGTGGTGGAGCTGTAGGGGAAGCGGAAGAACGGCAGGGGTTCCGTGCCCGAGGCCTTGCGGATCGCCGCGTCGGCGCGGCGTACCTCGTCGGCCCGCTGCGCCGTGCTGAGCCCGTCGAAGTAGGGGTGGCCGTACGAGTGGTTGCCCAGGCCGTGCGCGGCGCCGAGGGAACGCACCGCTGCCGGGTACGCGTCGGCGAAGGCGCCCGTCGGGAAGAACGTGGCCGGCAGTCCGCGCCGCCGCAGTTCCGCCAGGACGGTGTCGATCCCGGCGTCGTCCCAGGCGGCGTTGAAGGTGAGCGCCACGACCTTGCGGGACGTGGGCAGCCGGCGGATCTCACCGCCCAGCAGTGAGGCCGGCGGGCGCGGGCCGGAGCGGGGAACCGCGCGGCTCGCGGCCCGGGCGGCGGAGCACGGCAGGAGTCCTGCGGCGAACAGCCCCGCCAGCGCGGCGCGTCGTCCCCGGTCCACCACGATCGCTCCCTCCGGCGCACAGCACGGCACGGCACCGCCCCGTACAGGCCGGTGCGTGGTACCGGCCCGCCACGACTATGCGACGGCGCGCACCCCAGCGGCCGCAGCCCGTGCCGCGCAGCCGGGTGAACCCGCCTCAGGCGCGCCGGATCAGGTGCGTCGTCAGGTGGTGCTGGAGGGGCTGACCCACCGCGGCCATGTCGTGGACGACCGTCATCTCCCCGCCCTGGACGCTGTAGCGGCGACGCGTACCGGTGACCTCCTTGGCCAGCGGCGTCAGCGACACGTCCTTGGTCCCGATCTCGAACTCCGTACCGGAGACACGCCCCACGTACGTCTCGACGATGCCGGTGGGGTGGGCGAGGACGACCTCGAGGGAGGCGTCGGGCGTCACCCGCCACCACCCGGCCTCGCGGCCCGCCGGCCGTACCGGAGCCCCGGATCCGTCGATGAGCCACGCCCGCGCCTCGTAGCGCAGGAAGGGGCGGCCGTCATGGCTGAAGGTGACCTCCTGCTCGTATCGGAAGTCCTTCTCCAGAGTCGGGTACGCGCCGCGGCCGCTGCCGTGCCAGCGGCCCAGCAGCGGCAGCACGGGCGCCAGCAGGGGATGCGGATCCGGACCCTCGCCGAGGACGTGGCTGTCGGGGTACGGATTCTCCTGTACCGGCTCGAACATGTTCACCCTGCCTGTCTGCGTCTGCCTGTGCCCGGTACCGACCGGATCGACCGAATCCGCAGCATAGGTGGTGCGCAGGGGCGTTCGCGCCGTGCGGCCCCCGGACCGCCCCGCCCCCGCCCCCGCCCTCGCCCCGCCCCCGGAGCGGGGGCGGGGCGAGGGCGGGCGCAGCCGCAGGTCACCGCACCGGCAGGCCGCCCGTCACCGAGGCCGCCACCGAGGCCGGTACGGGGGCCAGACCCGCCGGCCGGGTGGTGAAGACGCCCCGGCCCTGGGTGCGGCCCCGCAACCGGGACGCGTACCCGAACAGCTCGGCCAGCGGCACGGCCGCCGTGATGACGGCGGTGCCGGCTTCGGCCGTCTGGCCCGAGACCCGGCCGCGGCGGGCCGCGAGGTCACCCAGGACGCCCCCGACGCCGTCCTCCGGCACGCTCACCGTGACCTCCACGACCGGCTCCAGCAGTTCCACCGTGCTCAGCCGCAGCGCCTCGCGCAGCCCGAACCTGCCCGCCGCCCGGAACGCCATCTCCGAGGAGTCCTTGGAGTGGGTCGCCCCGTCGGTGAGCGTGACGCGCAGCCCCGTCACCGGGTACCCGCCCAGCGGGCCCTCGGCGAGGGCGTCGCGGCAGCCGGCCTCCACGGCGCGGGCGTACTCCTGCGGGACCCGGCCGCCGACGACCGTCGAGCGGTACTCGAAGACCGGCTCGTCCAGCGGCTCGACGTCCAGCACGACGTGCGCGAACTGGCCCGCGCCACCGTCCTGTTTGACGTGCCGGTGGACCAGGCCGGTCACCCCGCGCACGACGGTCTCCCGGTAGGAGACCTGCGGCCGGCCCACGACGACCTCCACCCCGTGGCCGCGGCGGACCTTCTCCACCGCCACCTCCAGGTGCAGCTCGCCCAGCCCCGACAGCACGGTCTGCCCGGTCTCAGGGTCGGTGCGCACCACCAGCGAGGGATCCTCCTCCGCCAGCCGGGCCAGCGCCGACGCCAGCCGGCCGGTGTCGGCGTTGCCGCGGGCCTCGACCGCCACCGACACCACCGGCTCGGCCACCGTGGGCGGTTCGAGCACCAGCGGCGCCCCCGGCGCGCACAGCGTCGTGCCCGCACGGGCGGCCTTGAGCCCGATCACGGCGACGATGTCACCGGCCACCGCCTCCTCCCTGTCCTCGTGCCGGTCCGCCTGGACCCGAAGGATCCGGCCCACGCGCTCCGTACGGCCCGTGGCCGCGTCCAGTACCGTCGCGCCCTTGCGCAGGGTGCCCGCGTAGACCCGCACATAGGTGAGCCGTCCCGTCGTCGTGGCCGTCACCTTGAAGGCGAGCGCCGCGAACGGCTCGGCCGGGTCGGGTGCGCGCTCCTGCTCCGCGCCGTCCGCCGTACCCCGTACCGGAGGCATGTCGGCGGGCGCCGGCAGGTACGCGACGACGGCGTCCAGCAGCGGTTCGATCCCGCGGTTGCGGTACGCCGAGCCGCACAGCACGACGACGCCGTCCCCGCGCAGCGTCAGCTCGCGCAGCGCCCGGACCAGGGTCGCGTCGCGCAGCGCGGCCTCCGCGCAGAACTCCTCCAAGGCCTCGGCGTGGAGTTCCGCCACCGTCTCCTCCAGCAGCCTGCGCCGCCGGCCGGCCTCCTCCCGCAGTGCTTCGGGGACCGGTCCCGACTCGAAACCGGCGGATCCGGCCCGCCAGTGCAGCGCACGCATCGTCACCAGGTCGACGACGCCGGTGAAGTCGTCCTCCCGGCCGATGGGCAGCTGCACCACCAGGGGTACGACGCCCAGGCGCCGGCGGATCGACGCGACGGCCGCGTCGAGGTCGGCGCCCGCGCGGTCCAGCTTGTTGACGAACGCGATGCGGGGCACACCGTGCCGGTCCGCCTGGCGCCACACCGTCTCGCTCTGCGGCTCCACCCCGGCGACGGCGTCGAACACGGCGACGGCGCCGTCGAGCACCCTCAGCGAACGTTCGACTTCGTCGGAGAAGTCGACGTGTCCGGGGGTGTCGATCAGGTTGACGTGGTGTCCGCCCCAGGTGCAGCTCACGGCCGCGGCGAAGATGGTGATGCCGCGGTCGCGCTCCTGCGGGTCGTAGTCGGTGACGGTCGTGCCGTGGTGCACCTCGCCGCGCTTGTGGATGGCACCGGTGGCGAACAGGATCCGTTCGGTGATCGTGGTCTTTCCGGCGTCGACGTGGGCGAGGATGCCCAGGTTGCGGACTGCGGTGAGGGGAGTGGTCGTGCGGGGGCGTCCGTTGGCGCGCATGGCCCGGGGCCTTTCGAGTGAAGAGATGAAGAGGGCGGCGCGAATTCCCCGATGACCTGCCTGGTACCCGCCCCCCGCGACCGGCAGCGGTGCACGGCTGTCCCGCCCGGGTCCGGAACGGGGCCGGGCAGGCGGTGGCGTACGGAATGCGGGGGAGGGGGACGGGACCTAAAGGTGTGTCACGGGCATGCGGTGACGGCCGCGCAGCCGGCACCGGGCGTCACGAGACACCGGGATCACGTCGTACCGGGACGGGGGAGCGAAGGCGGCGGTGCGGTACGTGCACATGGCTGCGGCTCCCCTTCTCTTCTGACTCGGCATGAGGCGCGCAGGGCCGTTCCGGCTGCGCGTACGGCGAGTCTAGAGAGCGGGCGCGGCCGGGGCACCGCATTTTCCCGCGCCCCGCATGTACCTTGAGTGACTGTTCACCATGGAAAGTGATGACATGTCACTCCTTGGGCCCGGCGTGGACAGGTGAGGAGACCGGCCGTGTACGCGGTGATCCGGCGGTACGAAGGGGTGACCGACCCCGGCGAGGCGGGACGCCTGGTGGACGAGGGCTTCGTGACCCTCCTGCGCCGGGTCCCGGGATTCGTGGCCTACTACTGGGTCGACGCCGGGGACGGGGTGATGGTGTCCACCAGCGTCTTCGAGGACCGGGCCGGGGCCGAAGAATCGGTGGTCAGGGCCGCGGACTTCGTCCGGGAGAACCTCGCCGCCCTGCTCCCCGACCCTCCCCAGGTCACGGCCGGCCGGGTGGTGGCGGCCGGTTAGCCGTGTCGACGGCGACACGGTGGGCACAAGCGGCCCATGACCTTTCTCCTGCTCGTCCTGCTGCCCCTCGGACTCGCTCTCGTCCTGCTGACGACGGGTCATCCGCACCAGCACCACGGCCGCCACCGCCACACGCGCTGAAACCGCCCGGCCCGCGCCGGCAGGCCCGTCGTCCGGCCCGCTGCCTCAGGCCCGCTGCCTCAGCGGCAGTCTGAGGACCAGCCGGGCGCCGCTCGCGCAGTCCTCGGCCGTCAGCGTTCCGCCGTGGTGCGCACTCAGGTCGCGCGCGATGGCGAGGCCCAGACCGGCTCCGCCGTGGTCGCGGCTGCGCGAGTCGTCGAGCCGGGTGAACCGTTCGAAGACCCGCTCGCGGTCGGCCGCGGGAATCCCGGGCCCGTCGTCCACGACCTCCAGCACGGCGGTGGGCCCCGCCGCGCCGCCGCCTCCCGTGGTCCGCAGCGTGACGTCCACGCCACCCACGGCGTACCGCTGCGCGTTGTCGACCAGGTTGGTGACGACACGGCCGAGCCACAGCGCACCGGCGGTGACCTCGACATCCGCCGCGAGGTCGACCCGTACGGGCACCCGGTCGCCGAGGCGGGCCTCCAGTACCTCGCCGACCAGGGCGCCCAGGTCCAGCGGGACCGCCGTCACGGGCTGGGCCGCGTCGATCCTGGCGAGCAGCAGCAGGTCCGCCGCGAGGCGCTGGAGCCGTTCGATGTCCTCCAGGGCGCCGCCGATCAGCTCGGGCCACAGCTCGGGGTCCCGGACGGCCAGCGCCACCTCCAGCTGCGTGCGCAGGACGGTGATGGGGCTGCGCAGTTCGTGGGAGGCGTCGGCGATGAACCGCCGCTGGCGGATGCCGGACGCCTCCAGCCGGTCCAGCGTGGCGTTCATGGTCTCGGCCAGCCGGGCGACCTCGTCGCGGGTGGCGGGCACCGGCACCCGGCGGTGCAGGTCCCGGTCGGAGATCCCGGCGACCTCGGAGCGGATCGCCTCCACCGGCCGGAGCGCGTGCCCGGTGACGCGCCAGGTCACCAGGACCACGGTCGCCAGCAGCAGCGGCATGCCGATCACGAGCGCGGCGGTGGTCGTGTCGTCGGCCGCGTCCGCGTCCCGCAGCGAGGCACCGGCGTAGACGGTGGCCGGGCCGTCCGGTGTCTGCGTGACGACCTGCACGACCCGCTGCCGGTGATCGCCGTCGACCGGCCGGACCCGCCAGGTGTGCGCCCGGGCCCCCGGTGTTCCGGGCGGCGCCGGCGGGAAGGCGGGTACCCCGATGAGGTTCGGGGTGGCGAACAGGATCCGCCCGTCCGCGCTCACGACCTGGACGAACTCGACCGCCCGGCCCTGCGGGCGGGCCCGGCCCAGCTTCCCGGCGGCGGCGAGCTGCGCGACGGTCTCGGCCTGCCGCCGGGCGTCGTTCTCCGCGTTGCGCTGCAGGTTGGCCTCCAGCAGCCCGAGCAGGGCGAACGAGGCCAGCGCCAGGGCCGCGGCCACCACCAGACCCGCGCCCGCGGTGGCCCGGGCCCGGACCGTGGTGGGCCACAGCCGGCGCAGGACCGGCCACCGGCCGAGCGCGGCGGACCCGAGCGAGCGCAGGCCGTCGGCCGCGCGCCCGCGCAGACGGAGGGACCGGGAGGCCCGGGAAGCCCGGGAGGGTCCGGCCGGTTCAGCCACCGTCGGCCGCCAGCCGGTAGCCGGCTCCCCGTACGGTCTCCAGCGCGGCCCGGCCAAACGGGGCGTCGACCTTGCGGCGCACCGCGCTGACGTGGACCTCCACCACGTTGGGGTCGCCGTCGAAGGCGGTGTCCCACACCTGTTCCAGGATGTCCCGCTTGGAGACCACCTCGCCGGACCGGCGGCCCAGGTACTCGAGTATCGCGAACTCCCTGGCCGTCAGCCGGACCTCGGTACCGCCACGGGAGCACGTACGCCGCGCCGGGTCGATCAACAGGTCGCCGAAGCGCATCACCTGGGGCCGCCGGCCACCGGCCCGCCGGCCGAGCGCGCGCAGCCGGGCGACCAGCACGAGATAGGAGAACGGCTTGGACAGGAAGTCGTCCGCGCCGGTGTCCAGGGCTTCCGCCTCGTCGTACTCGCCGTCCTTGGCGGTGAGCATCAGGATTCCCGACTCGTTGCCGGCCGCGCGCAGCTTCGCGCAGATCCGGTAGCCGTTCAGCCCGGGGAGCATGATGTCGAGGACGATCAGGTCGTAGTCGTGCTCGGTGGCCATCCACAGGCCCTGGGTCCCGTCGTGGGCCACGTCCACCGAGAACCCCTCGGACTGCAGACCCCGCTGCAGGGCCACGGCGAGCCGCCGTTCGTCCTCCACCACCAGTACGCGCATGCCGAACAGGATCGCAGGCCTGCACGGCGGCCGGCTGAAGAGGTCTTCAGGTGGCTTCAGCTGGGCTTCAGCATCCCCCCACCATGCTCTGGGCGAGCCGGGCAGCGCGTCCGGCTGTCCGGAGGAGTAGCCGTATGTCTGAATCCGTTCCGCCGCCGCCCGAGCAGCTGCCCCAGAGCGCACCCGAGACCGGTGCCCGCAAGCGTGTGGCGCTGTCCCGCCTGGTGCCCAGCGGCAGGCGCACCCGCTGGGTGGCGGCGGGCGCGGTCGTGGTGGTCGTGGGCGGCGGGCTCGCGGCCGTGGCCGCGGCCGAGCACCACCACCACGACCGGGCCGGCCGGGGACCGCACACGATCCGCTTCGAGGCCGGCCCCGGGGGCGGGGCCGAGCGGGGCCCGCAGGGCGGGGCGCCCGGCGAAGAGCGCGCGCGGAAGGCACCCGGCGGCGAGGACGGCCCCGCAGTGCGCGAGCGCTTCGGCCACCCCGACGCCCCCGGCCGGTCCGAGGGCCGGGACGGCTCCGGCAAGACCGGCCGGGCGCCCGCGCCGCTGCCCTCCCTGGCCATCGGCGACGCGGCCGCCAAGGCCGCCGCGGCCGTGCCGGACGGCAAGGTGGAGAGCCTGCGCGCGATCGCCCAGGAGGGCGGGGGCGGCGCCTGGCGGGCCGTGGTCCTCGGCCCCGACGGCGTCCGGCACGTGGTCACGGTGTCCGGCACGGACGGCACGATCACCGGCAACACCACCCTCGGCGGATAGCCGGAGCAGCCGGGCGGAGCGGTGGCCGGGCGAAAGGGTTGCCGGGCGAAGGGGGCGCCGGGCGGTCGGGCGGTGCACGGGCTACGGGGCCATGGCGCGACCCCCGATCCCGGGAGCCCCGTCGAGCTGGCCCTGCCACCAGGCGGCCATCCCGTCACCGTCCATGCCCGCCCAGGCCGGGGTCCGCTCCACCTGGGCCCGGCCCAGCCGGCGTGCCAGCGCGACCAGTTCCCGGCCGGCCGCCCCGCGCGCCCGGTGGTAGCCGTCCAGCAGTTCCTCGAAGGACTCCGAGCGGCGCCAGCAGTCCGCCAGGGCGGTCGCGTCCTGGAGGGCCTTGGCGGCTCCGCTCGTGTTGTGCGGGCGTACGACACTGGCTGCGTCCCCGGTGAGCAGCAGCCTTCCGCCGGCGGTGCGGGCCGGCTCCAGGTCGTAGATCGGCTGGACGAAGGTGTCCGCCGGGTCCGTCAGCGCGAGCGCCCGCCGCCAGTACGGCGGGAACTCCCGCTCCAGCAGGGCGCCGAGGTGCTCCGCCAGCTCGGGGGTCAGCGCACCCGGCGGGAAGCTGGTGGGGTCGTCGAGCCGCAGCTGCCCGTCGCGTGGGGGAGCGGCGTAGAGCACCCAGTTCACCCGGGGGCCGCCGGGACCGGGGATGCGGTAGACGACGCAACTGCCGCCCGGGAAGCAGACCGTGGTCACCGCCTCGGGCACCTGGTCCCCGAGGCCGCCGAGCTCGTCGAGGCGCGCCGCGTCCACGTTCCCGCGCCAGCACACGTAGCCCGCGTAGTGCGGCCGCGCGTCCGCGCAGAGCGCCGCACGCACCACCGACCGGTAGCCGTCCGCGCCGACGACCAGGTCGTAGCCCGCCACGGAACCGTCCGCGAGCCGCACCCGGGCGCGGTCGTCCCCTTCGTCGGCCGCCTCGACGGCCGTCACCGTCTCGCCCTGCCGGTAGACGACGGTGTCCGGCACGGACTCCCGCAGGCCGCGCCAGAGCAGCCCCCAGTGGTAGGAGTGGAAGGGGAACGGCTGCTGCCAGATCAGCCGTCCGCCCGCCCCCTCGGCATCGTCCCGGACCACCCAACGGCGCCGCCGGAGCGGATGCGAGACGATCCCGTCCGGCAGGGCTCCGCTCGCGCGCAGTTCGACGGCCCGCTCGTCGTGCACGCACAGCCCCACGCCCCGGTCCGCCAGCCGGCCGCGGGTGCGCTCCAGGACCGTCACCTGCCCGGCGCCCGCCCGGGCCACCGCCGTGGCGACCGCACAGCCCGCGATGCTCCCGCCGATCACCGCAACCGTTCCGCCCCGCACAACCGCCTCCTTGCTGCCTGCTGCCTGCTGCCTGTCGTTCTTCCCCGCTGCCGGACGATCCCGATGCGCTCACCGGGCCGCGGGCGCCGGGGGTGTGGGCTGCGGTGACCCCTGGAGGGCCTGCGCGGTCAGCACCACCAGCGCGTCCGTCCAGCCCAGGGGAGCGACGGAGGACGGCTGTCCGGCCCCGTTCACCGTTTCGGGGAGCTCGCCGAGCCCGTTGCGCTGGGAGAGCACCCAGTCGAGCACCCGGCCCGCCTTCGCCCGCTCACCCGTGCCGGCCCAGGCCAGTGCGAAGAAGCAGGTGCTGGCCGTCCAGGCGTACGATCCCCAGCTGAAGTCCGGGTCATTGCCGGGCGAGACGCCCCCGCCCGGCAACAGAAGCGCCCGGTACGTCGAGTCCAGCGCCTCTCCGAGGCCGGGCGGGGCGGTGTTGAACGGGGGTGCCATGAACGCCACCGCGCTGTCCCGGCCGTGCTTGCCGTCGACGGTGCGCTGGTAGCCCAACGGGGCGAAGGAGGCGGCGATCCCGGCGGACAGCCGCCGGGACGCGGCCGCCCAGCGCTCCGCGTCCGCGCCCTCGCCCAGCCGGGCGGCGAGGTCCGCCGAGGCGTTCAGCCCGGCGAGCAGGGGAGCGGCGGTGCCGATGTTCGCGGTCGCCGTGTCCAGCTCCCAGTAGTCCGGGGACGCCGGGGGCAGCCCGTCCGGGCCGAGCGAGCGGGCGGCGAAGTCGGCCGCCGCCCGGACCATCGGGTAGAGCGCGCGCAGCCGTTCGTGCCGCCCGGCGGCGGGCGCCGCCCGGTACCACTGCCACGTGGCCCACGGCACCCAGCCGTTGCCGTCCAGCTGCCACTTCCGCGCGTCCGGAGGTCCGCTGCCGTCCAGCGTGGTCCGGGCCTCCCAGGTCCCGTCCGCCCGCTGGGTGCGCGCGTCGAACTCCAGGACCCGGTAGGCCTCCCCGTCGTGCCCGGTCACCGCGAACGCGGCGGCTGCGAACGCGCCGTCGCGGGGCCACGAGTACGCCCAGGGCGGCGACCACCCCGCGGCGAAGGCGCCGCCCGGTTTCAGCAGCGCCCGCATCGACAGCAGGGCGCGCTGCACGGCCGCCCGCTGCCCGGCGCCGGCCCGGGGGACGCGGCCCCTGGCCAGCCACGCGCGGCTCTCCTCGATCTGCGCCAGCGCGCCCGGGTCCTCCGCCTCGACCACGGCCGACTGCGAGGCCCCGTCGGGCAGGTACCGCCAGCGGCCGGAGGGCAGCCGGAGCACGTTGCTCCCGTCCACGTACGAGGCTCCGACGGCGAAGGACGGCAGGACCGCCTCGGTGGCCGTCCCGTTGGTCAGCAGGCCCGCGGTACGGGCCGCGAGCGCGGAGGCGGGCACGTAGCACGGCTCGGTCTCCCCGCACCGCTCGCCGCCGACGGGGTTGACGTGGAAGGCCAGCCGGCCGGTGTCGTGGGCGTGCCAGCCGCCCCAGTGGGCCCGGTCGTAGTTCCAGCTGGTGAGCGAGCCGGGCACGTCCTGCCGCGTGCCGTACCAGGCGACCGCCTTGTCCTCGGCGGTCGTGGCCTGGACGAAGAGGTAGTAGGTTGCGCCCGCGGTGACGTCGGCGTCCAGGAGCGGGAACTCCACCCAGCCGGCCCCCGCGCCGCCGAGGGCGGCGAGGTCCACAGTGGCCGAGGCGACCGCCGAACCCGCGTCCGAACGCACCCGGCGGACCTCTGCCGTCACCGTCCCCGTCGCCGCCCGGCTGCCCAGCCAGACGCTCACCCGGGACAGCCGGCCGTCGTCCACGGTGAACTCCTGGGCGGCCGCGTTGCCCGTGGCCCGCACGTCGAGGAGAGCCCGCTCGTGGAGCACTTGGCCGTCGTACGGCACGACGGCCACGGGCGCGACGTCGGGCGGCACGGCCGGAGCACCGGTGAGGGCCAGGGCGAGCAGGGCGGGCAGTACGGTCCTCGCGAACGCCATACGGATGCGGGCCCTTCCTCCTCGACGGGCGCGCGGGCGGAGCGTGCCCGGCGCCGGATGCCGGACCCACCATGCAGGCAACCGGCCCCGGTGCGGGGAGAGTCCGTCCGTGTTCCACCGGATCGGGTCACGGCGCCATCCGATCGGGGGCGTGCGCGGGGGGCCAGGGGCGCGCGCGGAAGCGAATGCGCTTCGTTTCCGGGATTTCCGGAGACCGGCTTGCACGATCGGGTTCGTTTTCCGATGGGGTGGTGATTGGGAGCGCCCGGCGCTCCGCGGCCGCTGGTGCGGGGGCAGGCGGCCGGCCACGCACACGCCACCTGAAAGGTCCGCACCCACGTGAATGTCGCCGAGACGCCCGCCCTCGCGCCGGTCGTCGCCACCGTTTCCGGCGTTGTCGTGATCGATGTGTCCCGGACGCGCATGCGCCTGCCGGGCCCCGGAGCGGAAAGAGGTACCGGCGAACCATCCGCCGGCTGCCCACCAACCCGCCCAGCGGCCCGCCACCGTCCCTTCACCGCGACCCCGACGGGCGGCGGCGAACAGCTGCGGGGGAGCGCATGAACGAAGGGGAATTCGACCCGTCGGGAGACCGAGCGGTCTCCAGCGAACTGGCCGGCGTGCTGCCGGTGGAGTTCACGGCCTTCCACTCCCAGCAGCACCGCGCCTATCTGCGCTACGCCCACCTGCAGCTGGGGAACCCCAAGGACGCCGAGGAAGTCGTCGACGACGTGTTCACCTTCCTGCTGAAGGTGTGGCGCCAGGCGCTGAAGGAGGCGAGCCTGCACGGATTCGCCTGGGCCGTGCTGCGCGAGCACGTCGAGCGGCGGCTGACCGTCCTGGGCCGGCAGGTGGCCATGGTCGAAACGGCCTGGTTCGCCGCACTGCGCCGTTCCTCCCGGGAACGGCTGGAGCTGCTGGAGTCGAAACTCGGGCTGTACGCGGCGATCGCGGGCCTGTCCGAGCGGCAGTACGACGTCGTGCTGCTCGCCTTCCTACTGGGCAACGACTGCGACACGGTCGCCCGGATGATGGGGATCTCCCCCGCCACCGTCCGATCCCACATTCGCGGCGCACGCCGAACCCTGTCCCGCAAACTCGGGGTGGACTGGATCCCCGGAGAGGAGAAGGCCCAGTGAGCGACATGCCACGCCACCGCGACACGCCGCCGTGTGCACTGGACGCGTCCCTGGCGGACGCGACGGTGCTCGCGGAGGAGTACGCCGGATACGACGAGGGCGCGGCGCGGCGCCGCATCGCCCGCCGGATCGCCGCGGACCGCGCCCGCGCGGCGAGCGCGACCGCGGCGTCCGGCGGGGCCGCGGCCGCGCGCGGACGGGCCGCCCCGGCCGAGAACGACGAGCTCGTCCTCGACGCGGCCTGCCACGTGCGGGCCGCCCGCGGCCTGGACGACCTCACCTGGTGCCTCGTGGAGAGCCGTGACTTCGCCGAAGCCGCCCTGGCCGCCGACTCCTGGCCCCACGGCATGGACTCGGCGCTGCTCTTCGGCTGCCTGCTCCACCTCGCCGACCGGACGGAGGGCGCGCAGTTCTGGTTCCAGTACGCGGCGGGGGCGGGCTCGCAGACCGCGGCCCGCTGCCTCTACCTCCACCACCTGTCGCGTGCCGAGGTGGCGACCGCCCGGTACTGGAAGCGCCAGTCCCACGTCCTGCCGCCGGACGACCACCTGCCGCCCCTGCCGCAGATCCCGCACGACCTCGAAGGGGCCCTCGGGGCCTCCGTCATCTGGACGTCCCCGCCCCTCACCACCCAGGACCTCACCTCCCTGAGCGGCGGGCCGGGAGGATCCGCCAGGCCTCCGCTGCGACTCCCGGCACGACTGCGGCAGGCGCTGACGGCGCGCCCTCGCAGGGAGCACCCCGACCTGGGGGAGGTCTTCACCCCCGGGCCGCAGGTCGCCGTGGCCGTCGCGCAGAACGCCCGGCTCAACCCCCGGCACCTCACGGAGCAGGCGAACGGGTGGACACTCGAAGCGCTGAAGCAGCCGCAACCGGCCCCCGCGGCCCGGCCGTCCCCCGAGGGACGGACGGCCCCGGCGGCGCTGGAATCGGTACACCGGGCGCTGCGCGTCCTGGAAGTCGTCAACCGCCACTCGGGCGGGGTGAACCTGACACAGATCGCGCGTGAGAGCAGGCTCCCCCAACTGGTCCTCGCCCGGGCCGTGGAGCAGCTGATCCGCGCCGGCCTGGTCACGCCGGTCGGACCGGACGCCTACGTGGCCGGCCACGCCCTCCTGCTGGGCGAGCCGGACGGCGGGGAGGGCCGCGGGCACCTGCGCGAGACCCTGGCCTGGGTGCGGGACGCGGTCGGCGCCGCCGTCTACGTGGCCCGCTACACCGACGGAGAGGTCGCCATCACCCAGTACGCGGACGGTCCGGCCGCACCCGCCGTCGAGGAGTGGGTCGACTTCCGCGCCGCCGCCCACGCTTCCTCGGTGGGCAAGGCCCTGCTGGCCCAACTGGACGACGACGAACGGCGGGACCACCTGGCCCGACACCCGCTCACCCCCTTCACCACCCGCACCCTCACCAGCTGGCAGGTCCTCTTCCGGCAACTCGACGACCGCCCGCCCAACACGCCCCTCCTCGACCTCCAGGAGTACGCCCTCGGCACGGTGTGCGCGGCGGTGCCGATCACCGCCGGCCCCAACCCGGAATGCGTGGCCCTGTCCATCCCCGTCCCCGACCCGGGCCGGCTGAAGCAGGCCGCCCGGATCCTGCAGAGCGAGGCGGCCGCGGTCTTACTCGCGCTGATCGTGGCCGGCAGCACCCGCCCCGCGGCCCGCAGGCCGGAGGACACCATCCTGTCCACCTCCGCCTAGGCAGGGATCGGCCGCCCGGGGCCCGGCCGGGACTCCGCCCGGGTCCCGGGCCCCACCGGTCGGAGGGGCCGGGACGGCTCAGGGGGCGATCGGCAGCTGCCGCTTGTGCTCGGTGGCCCGGTAGCGGTTGACGATGATGTCGAGGGCCGCCGCGTCCACCGGCTTGCCCTCCAGCACGTCGTCGATGTCGTCGTAGGTGACGCCGAGCGCCTCCTCGTCGGCCAGGCCCGGCTTCAGCGTCTCCAGGTCCGCGGTCGGCGTCTTCCAGATCAGCGAGGAGGGGGCACCCAGCGCCTCCGCCGTGGCGCGGACCCGCCGCTTGGTCAGGCCCGTCAGCGGAACCACGTCGGCCGCGCCGTCGCCGAACTTGGTGAAGAAGCCGGACACGGCCTCGGCGGCGTGGTCCGTACCCACCACGAGGCCGGCCTGCGCGCCCGCGACCGCGTACTGGGCGATCATGCGCTGGCGGGCCTTGATGTTGCCGTGCACGAAGTCCTGCTGGTGCGCGTCACGGAAGACCGTGCCGCCCGCCAGCACCGCCTCCAGCGCGGCGTCGCTCGACGCCTTCACGTCGACGGTCAGGACCTGGTCGGGCCGGATGAACTCCAGTGCCAGCTGCGCGTCCGACTCATCCGCCTGCACGCCGTACGGCAGCCGCATCGCGAAGAAGGTCGCCTCCTGACCCGCGGCGCGCACCCGCTCGACGGCGAGCTGGCACAGCCGGCCCGCCGTCGTGGAGTCCACACCGCCGCTGATGCCCAGCACCAGCGAGCGCAGGCCCGTGGAGAGCAGCCGGTCGGCGAGGAAGGCCACGCGGCGCTCGATCTCCTGCCGGGCGTCGAAGGACGCGCTCACCTGGAGGTCCCGGGCGATCTCCTGCTGCAGCGATATGGACGCCTGGTCGGTCACGATTGCTCCTCGGTCGGGCCCCGCGGACAGGTCGGCTCGTGCCGCGGGGCGGGCCGCGGGCGCGAAGAGGGGGCCGGAAAGCACTCTAGAGGAAAGGTCGCGGAGCCCTGCCCGAGGGCGGTGACAGCGGTGCGGCCGGGAACGGGCGGGACCGGGCTGGAGCGGGTTGGACCGGGCTGGACGGGGCGCAAGGACGGACCGCGGGTCGGCGGTGGCTCCCGCGTCATCCCGCCGCGAGGAGACCGGGCAGGTCGCGCATGTCGTGGAACACGTGCGTCCCCGGGCCTTCGAGCCGTTCGGCCGGGGTCATCCCGCCCGCGTAGCCGAAGGAGCGCATCCCGGCGGCGCGGGCCGCCTCGACACCCGGCCGGCTGTCCTCGACCACCACGCAGGCCGCGGGATCGACGCCCATCCGCTGCGCCGCGTACAGGAACAGGTCCGGGGCCGGCTTGCCGCGGGCGACCTCCGTGGCGCTGTGGATGCGGCCCGCGAAGCGGTCGTAGAGCCCGGTGCGGCCCAGGGTGTGGCGCATCTTCTCGTGCGGGCCGCTGGAGGCGACGCAGGTCGGCAGGGTGATCGCGTCGAGCGCCTCGGGGAGTCCGTCGACGGGGGTCAGGCCGGCGTCGACCGCCTCGCGGTGGAGCTGCTCGAACCGCTTCAGCCAGACGTCGGCCGTCCCCTCGCCGAGCCGGGCCGCGACCTGCTCCCGCACGGAGGCGTTGGACCGCCCGATGAACAGCTCGATCACGTCGCCCTCGGTGAGGGGCCACCCCAGCTCCGCCCCCAGCGCGACCTGGACGCGCGTCGCGATGCGTTCGGTGTCGACGAGCACGCCGTCGCAGTCGAATATGACGAGTTCAATCGGCTTGATCATGTCCGCAGCATAGAGTCCGGCGGCGTGCATGAGGTCCCGGAGGCGGGGCAGGCGAGTCCACGGGGAGCACGAACACCCCCGCACGACAGACGAAGAAGGACGGACGGCCGGGGCACCCCCGCCGTCCCCCGTTCATCGGAGGAGTTGTTTCCGCGTGACTGAGCATGTGTGGAGTTACAAGTCGACCTCGGGCCACCTGGCCGGCACCGATCTGACCGGCTACAAGGTCGAGGCGACCGACGGCGGCATCGGCAAGGTGGACAAGCACTCCGACGAGGTCGGTGACGCCTACCTGGTCGTGGACACCGGGGTCTGGATCTTCGGCAAGGAGGTCCTGCTGCCGGCGAGCACCGTCGTCAGCATCGACCCGGAGGCGCGGACCCTCTACGTCGACCGCACCAAGGGCCAGATCAAGGACGCCCCCGAGTTCCACCGGGACAGCCACCTCGGCGACCGGGACTACCACCAGGAACTGGGCGCCTACTACGCCGCCACCCGGTTCGGCCTCCCGCCGCTCTGACCGGCCCGAGTCCGACCGCTGCGAGGCCGTGGGCCCGAACTCCCCGAGTTCGGGCCCACGGCCGTGCCGGGGCCCGGCGAGGAGCGGCGCCGTACGGAGCCGACACCCCGGGTCCGCGCGCGTGATCGGGCCGTGGCCGGGTACCCGCGCAGCAGAGACCACGCCGCGGACAACTCCCAGGAGAGGCAAGCCCCATGACGCTGATACCGCACGCGAACGACAAGTCCGTCCCCGCCCCGAAGGAGCTGCGCCGACAGGTCGCCCGCGCGACCGGCCGGCTGCGGGACACCGCCGCGCACGTCGGACGGCTCGTCGAGGACAAGACGCCCGACCCCGTCCGCGCGGGGGCGTTCCGGACGGCGACGCGCGTCCGGGACACCGCCGCCCGGGCCGGGCGGCTCACCGGCCGCGGGAACCTCGACTCCGCACGGGCGAGGGCCGGCCGGGCCGCCAAGCTGGCACGGTCCCACCGCACCGCGCTGGCCACGGCCGCCGGCGTGCTGACGGCCGCCGTGATCGCACGGCGCTCCCGGCGGGCACGGCCCGCGAAGCGGTGAGCCCGAGGCCGGCACGGCACGGCACGGCGCGGGCAGCCCAGGCCGCCCGGGCCGTGCCGGGCCGCTCAGCCGGCCGGCGGCCCGGCCGCCGGCCGGCGTGCCCGCTCGGCGTTGAACTGCGCACCCGTGAGCAGGGCCAGGTTGGCGAACCAGAGCCAGATCACGAAGACCACGATCCCGGCCAGCGAACCGTACAGACGGCCGTACGTGTCCAGTTGCGTGTAGAGCGTGAAGAGCCCGGAGGCGGCCAGCCAGAGCAGGGCCGCCAGTACCCCGCCCGGCAGGCCGCGCCGGGTGCCCCGGCTCTGGACCGGGCCGGTCCGGAAGAGGACCAGCACCAGGAGGGTCACGACCCCCAGGAGCACGGGCCAGCGCAGCAGCGCGACGGCCTCGGGGCCGCTCCATCCGACGGCCCGTGCGGCCCAGCGGGCCGGCGGCCCGGACACGACCAGCCCGACCGCGCCGACGACGAGCAGCACCAGCAGCAGCCCCGCGTGGACGACCAGCGTGTGCGCGGCACGCAGCGGGCGCCGCGTGTCCGGCACCCGGTGCATGGTGTGCAGGGCGCGGCGGAACACCGCCAGGTAGCTGCAGGCCGACCACAGCGCGCTCACCACCCCGCCGAGCAGCAGGGCCCACATCGACGACTGCGCCTCCGGGAGGCCGCCCAGCGCGTCGCGGAGCACCTGCGCCGACTGCGGGGGCGCGTACGCGGTCAGGTCCGCGATCAGGGCGTCGCGCCGCGCCCCGCCCAGCAGCCCCACGACGGACACCGCGATGACGAGCGCGGGCAGCAGCGCGAGCAGGGCGTAATAGGTGAGGGCGGCCGCGTGGTCGGCCAGGTTGTCCGTCCAGAGACGGACGGCCGTACGCCGCAACTCGGCGCGGGTGCGCATCGCGAGGGCGGTGGCGGTGCCGGACGGGCCGGCGGTGGCGGTGCCGGACGTGCCGGCGGGGGCGGGTGGACCGCCTCGGGGTGAAGCGGTGCGGGGGATGTCGGTCACTCCGTGCGCGTGCCCCTCCGAGCCCGCGCCCATGCGCCCGCGGGGGATCTGCGTACCGGCCCGTCCGCCGGGTACACGGCCTGCCATGACATGGAGCCACGCGCGAAGGCGTGACGAAGAGCCGCGGGAAGCGGCGCTGCCGGCCACGGTGTCCGCGACGAAGAACCCCCCGGCCGACAAGAACCTTCCGGCCGACAAGAACCCTGCGACGGGCGAGAACCTTCCGGCCGCCGAGAACCCCCCGGCCGACAGGCAGCCCACGACGGACAAGAACCCCCGGACCCGCGGGAAGCCCCCGGCCCACCCGGCCGTACGGGCCCTGGCCATGCTGGCCGCCTTCGTCGGGACCGTCCTGTTCAGCGTGGTCCTGGCCCGCCTGACACTGGAGCCGTCCGCCGCCTCGGCGGCCCTCGTGCACAGCAACCTCCGGCCGGGCAGCTCGATCGAGGCCTACCTGGAGCACGCGTCGACCCTCGAAGCGGCCCGCCAACTGGGCGGCAACCTCCTGCTGGGCGTGCCGTTCGGCGTGCTCCTGCCCGTCCTGCTGCCGCCCGCCCGGGGACTGCTGCGCGTCGCCGCGGTGACCGTGTGCCTGATGACGCTGGTGGAACTGATCCAGGGAGCCCTCGTCACCGGCCGCGTCTTCGACATCGACGACGTCATCCTCAACACGTCCGGCGCGCTGCTCGGTTACCTCTTCATCGGCCTGCGCCTCGGTCGCGCCGTGCACCCGCGCCGCAGGCACTGGTGGCACCGCCGTCCTTCGTGACTCGTGAGTACTGCACACCCCATCGGTGACAGCGGTGACTGTCGGCGCCCGCGCCCGGCGTGACACGGTCGGGTCTGCCACCGACCGAGGGAGCAGGTGTGAACAAGGGGTACGCCGCCTACTGCGACGCCGACCGCTGGTTCTACGACGCGCCGTACCGGCGGGCCGGCGAGAGCTACCCGTCCGCCCTCGCCCCCGTCCCGTCGGGCTGGCGCTCGCACCGCAGTGGCGACTGGCTCGCCCTGCGCCCCGCCGGCGCCGAACTGCCCGCGCAGGGCTGGAAGATCCACGTCTCGGCCACGCTCGACAACGCCGAGTCGGTGCTCACCACGGTGTACGCCTACTGCACCGAGCGGAACATCGCCTTCAAGTTCATCCCGAGCCGCTACCTGCTCCACCTGCGCAACGCCAAGTACGCCGACCGCGCGGCGAGCGGGAAGTTCATCACCGTGTACCCCGCCGACGACGGGCAGTGCCGGCGGATCGCGGAGGACCTCGACGCCGCGCTCGGCGGCGCGGCCGGACCGTACATCCTCAGCGATCTGCGCTGGGGCGCCGGACCGGTCCACCTGCGGTACGGCAGCTTCACCCTGCGCCACTGCTACGGCGAGCACGGCGAACTGGTCCCGGCCGTCGAGACCCCCGACGGCCGGCTCGTACCGGACCGGCGCGGACCCGCGTTCCAGCCGCCCGAGTGGCTCGAACTGCCCGACTTCCTCGAACCCCACCTCAGGGCGCGCTCCGCCGTCACCCTGGCCGGCGTCCCCTTCACGGTGGAACGGGCCCTGCACTTCTCCAACGGCGGCGGCGTCTACCTCGGCAAGGACAGCCGCACCGGCGAGGCCGTCGTCCTCAAGGAGGCCCGGCCGTACGCCGGACTGGCCGCCGACGGCGCCGACGCCGTCACCCGGCTGCACCGCGAACGGACCGCCCTGGAACGACTGGCCGGGCTGGACTGCGTACCGGCCGTCCGCAGCACCTTCACCGTCGGCGACCACCACTTCCTGGTCCTGCAGCACCTCGACGGCAAGCCGCTCAACACCTACTTCGCCCGCCGCCACCCCCTGATCGAGGCGGACCCCGACCCGGCCGAGCTCGCCTCCTACACCGCATGGGCGCTGAAGATCCACCAGCGGGTGACCGAGGCCGTCGACGCCGTCCACGCCCGCGGGGTCGTCTTCAACGACCTCCACCTCTTCAACATCATGGTCGCCGAGGACGACGACACCGGTGAACCCTCCGTCGCACTCCTGGACTTCGAGGCCGCCGCGCACATCGACGAGGGCCTGCGGCAGACCGTGGCCAACCCGGCCTTCGTCGCCCCGGCCGAGCGGCGCGGATTCGCCGTCGACCGCTACGCCCTCGCCTGCCTGCGGCTCGCCCTCTTCCTCCCGCTGACCAGCCTGCTCGTCCTGGACCGCACCAAGGCCGCACACCTGGCCGCCGTCGCCGCCGAGCAGTTCCCCGTACCGCGCCGCTTCCTGGACGAGGCCGTCGAGGAGATCCTCTCCGGAGCACCGGAGGGCATGCCGGGCGACCGCCTGCCCGCACCGGCCGGACCGTACCTGCCCGTCGAGCCCGGTCAGTGGCCCGCCGCCCGTACGTCGATGACCGCCGCACTGCGGGCGAGCGCCACCCCGCACCGCGAGGACCGCTTCGTCCCCGGGGACATCGCCCAGTTCGCGCACGCCCACGGAGGCATCGGCTTCGGCCACGGGATCGCCGGGGTGCTGCACGCCCTCGCCGAAACCGGCGCCGGCCCCTGGCCCGAGGCCGAGGAGTGGCTGCTCGACCGGACCGCGGATCCGGCCTCCGGCACCCCGCTCGGCTTCTACGACGGCCTCGCCGGCACGGCCTGGACGCTGGACCGGCTCGGACACCGCGAGCGCGCCCTCGCCCTCGCCGACCGGCTGCTGCACCAGCCCTGGCAGAGCGCGGGCCCCGACCTGTACGGCGGCCTCGCCGGCATCGGACTCGCCCTGGACGCACTCGGCACCGCGAGCGGCGAGAGCGAACTGCACACCGCGGCACTGCGCTGCGCCGAACTCGTCACCGACCCGTCCCGGCGGCCCGGCCGTGCGGGCCTCCTGTACGGCGACTCCGGACCCGCCCTGCTCCTCGTACGCCTCTACGAGCGCACCGGCGACAAGGAACTGCTGATCCAGGCCGCCCACGCACTCCACCGCGACCTCGACCGCTGCGTCACCAGCGCCTTCGGCACCCTCCAGGTCAACGAGGGCTGGCGCACCATGCCGTACCTCGGAGAGGGCAGCGTCGGCATCGGCATGGTCCTCGACGACTGGCTGGAGCACGGCCCCGACGAGCGCTTCGAACAGGCCCGGCCGGAGATCGTACGGGCGGCGCAGGCCACCTTCTACGCCCAGCCCGGGCTGATGCGCGGCGCCGCGGGAATGATCCTGCACCTGGCCCGGACCACCACGCCCGGGCCCGGCACCGGGCCCGGCGCCATCGCCCGCCAGATCGAGGCACTGGCCCGGCACGCCGTGCCGTACCAGGGACATCTGGCCTTCCCCGGCGAGCAGATGATGCGGCTGTCCATGGACCTCACCACGGGCACGGCCGGCGCTCTCCTCGCCCTCGGCAGCGCGGCGCCCGGCGGGCGCGCGCACCTGCCGTTCCTCCCGCCGCTGCGCCGAGGCGCCGCGGCCCACCAGCCGGCCCCGCCCGGGGCCGTGACCCATCGCACCACCCGAGAGAAGAGGAATCAGACATGACGCTTCTTGACCTGCAGTCGATGGAGACCCCGAAGGAAGAGACCACCGAGGTCGCGATGACCGGTGGCGGCAGCCGCGCCAGCCTGCTCCTCTGCGGCGACAGCAGCCTCAGCATCACGACCTGTAACTGACCCAGGTCAGCTCGGGCCCGGGCGGTTCACCGCCCGGGCCCGCACCACATCACTGGAGGCATCCGCCGATGAGCCCCCCCGACGCGGGCGCCGGCCCGGCGCAGGAGCCGGAGCCCGACCTGGCGCGCCGCGCGGACCGGGCGCTCGTCGCGGCGGCCCGGCACAGCGGCGGGCGCACCGCCGCCGTCCTCGGATGCAGCGTGGCGGCCGCCGTGGCCGCCCTCGCCGAACCGGCCGTCCTCGGCCACACCCTGGACCTGCTGCTGCGCCGCGACCCGTCCGGCCCCGCATGGACCCTGCTGTGCGCCGCCGTCATCGGGGCGGAGGTGGCCCTGGACGCCGTCGCCGTGCGGCTGACCGGCGAGGTCGACGGCCGCTCCACCGCCCGGCTGCGCAGGCTCGGCCTCGCCGGTCTGCTGGGCACCGCCCCGCACCACGCCGCCCGCCACGCGCCCGGCGAGACCGCCGCGCGGCTGACCGCGCACGCCACCGAGGCCGGCAAGGTCCCGGCGGCCGTCGCGCAGGCCCTCGCCGCCCTGCTGCCGCCGCTGGGCGCGGTGGCCGCGCTCTTCCTCATCGACCTGTGGACGGCCCTCGCCTTCCTGCTGGGCCTGCCGTTGCTGGTGCTGCTGCTGCGGGCCTTCACCCGCGACACCCTCACCAGCGTCGCCCGCTACCAGCAGGTGCAGCTCGCCACCGCCGGACGCCTCGTCGAGGCGCTGGCCGGGGCCCGCACGATCGCGGCCGCCGGTACCGCCGACCGCGAACGCGCCCGGATCCTGGCGCGGTTGCCCGAACTCGGCACCGAGGGCCGGCGCATGTGGCAGGTCTACGGCGCTACGACGGCCCGGTCCACGGCCCTGATGCCCATGCTCCTCTACGCGGTCCTCGCCGTCGGCGGCATCCGCCTGGCGGCCGGGGCCATCGGCGTCGGCGAACTCCTCGCCGCCCTGCGCTACGCGGGGCTGGCGGCCGGGGTCGGCGCGGTGACCGGAGCCCTGGCGGCCGTGGCCCGCGGCCGGGCCGCCGCCCGGCGGACCGCGGCCCTTGTCGCCCTGCCCCCGCTCGGCCACGGCCGGGCCGAGCTGCCGGAAGGCGGCCCCGGCACCCTGGAGCTGCGCGGCGTCCGTGTCGTGCGCGGCGGATCGGCCGTCCTGGACGACATCAGCCTGGTGATCCCCGGGGGCAGCACCGTGGCGGTGGTGGGCCGGTCCGGCGCCGGCAAGACCGTGTTCGCCGCCGTGGCCGGCCGGCTCGCCGACCCGGACGCCGGCCAGGTGCTGCTGGACGGCGTGCCGCTGCGGGAGTTGACCGCCGAAGCCCTGCGCCGCGAGGTCGGCCATGCCTTCGACAGGCCGGTGCTGCTCGGCGACACGGTCGGCGGAGCGATCGGGTTCGGTGCGGGGCCCGACCCCGGGCCGCAAGCCGTCCGGGCCGCGGCCCGCGCCGCGGGCGCCGACCCGTTCGTACGGCGCCTGCCCGACGGGTACGCGACGCGCCTCGCCGACGCGCCCCTGTCCGGCGGTGAGGTCCAACGCCTCGGGCTGGCCCGGGCGTTCTGCCACGCGGGGCGGCTCCTCGTACTGGACGATGCCACCTCCAGCCTCGACACCGTCACCGCCCGCGAGGTCGAGCGGGCGCTGGCCCGCGAGATCCGGCCCGGGACCCGGATCGTGATCGCCCACCGGCTCTCGTCCGCGGTCCGCGCCGACCTCGTCGTCTGGCTGGAGGACGGGCGGATGCGGGCCGCCGGCACCCACGCCGAACTGTGGGCGGGCGAGCCCGCCTACCGCGCCGTGTTCGCCGCCGATGAGGCGCAGTCGGACGAGAGCCCGGCGCCCTCGCGGAAGCAGGAGGCGGGACGATGACCGCAACGGGGACCCGTGCCGACACCCGTACCGGCACCGGCACCGAGGGGGAGGCCTGGCGCCGGGTGGCCCCCGAGGGCCGGCGGTTCCTGCGCGGCCGCAGGAGCGCGCTGGCGCGCCTGGCCGCATGGTCGCTCATGGAGTCCGCGCACACCTTCCTCGGCGGCTACGGAGTCGCCCGCGCCCTGGACGACGGCTTCCTCGCCGGCCGCACCGGAACCGGCCTGGCCTGGCTGGCCGCCGCCGCGGCCGGGGCGCTCCTCGGCGGATTCGCCCTGCGGGGCGTGTTCGCCGGCCTCGCCGACCTCGTCGAGCCGCTGCGGGACGGCCTGGTCCGGCGGGCGGTGCGGCAGGCGCTGGACCGCGCGGTCGCCGACCCGGTACGGGCGCCCGAGGCGGGCGCCGTGTCCCGCCTGACCCAGCAGACGGAGATGGCCCGGGACTCCTTCGCCGGGCTGGTGCTGACGGTGCGGTCGCTCGTGTTCACCGCCGTGGGCGCCTTCGCGGGCATGGCGGCCCTGGCCCCGGTGCTGCTGCTGGTCGTGCTGCCGCCCCTGCTGCTCGGCGTCGCGGCCTTCCTGGCGACGCTGCGCCCCATGGCAGCCGTGCAACGCCGCTCCCTCGACACCGACGAAGCGCTCGCGGACCGCCTGGGGGAGCTGGGGGAGGGGCTGCGCGACATCGCCGCCTGCGGCGGACAGGAGGCGGCGCGGGCCCGGGTCGAGCCGTTGATCGCGGCCCAGGAGCGGCTGGCCCGCGGGCTCGCGCGCTGGGCGGCCCTGCGGATCCTGGCGCTGGGCGCGGCCGGCCGGCTGCCCGTGGTCGCGCTGCTCGTCGCGGCGCCCTGGCTGCTCGCGCACGGAGTCACCGCCGGAACGCTGGCCGGCGGCCTCACGTACCTGGTGCAGGCCCTGCTGCCGGCCCTCCACGCGGCCATGACGGCACTCGGTTCGGCCGGCACCCGCCTGCTGGTGGTCCTGGAGCGCTTCTGCGACCCCGCGCCGCCGAAGAGCCCAGACCCGGCGGACACCACCACGGCCGCCGCAGAGGCCGCGGAGCCGCGGTCGGCCGGCCACGCCGTCCCACCGACCGCCGCGGCGGCAGAACTCCGGGGCGTCACCTTCGCCTACGGCCGCGGCGCGGCACCCGTGCTCGACGCCCTCGACCTGGTCGTCCGGCCGGGGGAGCACCTCGCCGTCGTCGGTCCGAGCGGCATCGGCAAGTCCACGCTCACCGCCCTGCTCGCCGGCCTGCTCGCACCCGACGCCGGCACCGTGCTCGTCGCGGGCTCGGCGGCGGCCCGCCGCGCGGCGGGCGCCGGGGCGCCGGACCCGCGGCGGACCCTCCTGCCCCAGCAGGCCTACGTGTTCACCGGCACCGTACGGGAGAACCTCACCCACCTTTCCGCCCTCGCCCCGGACCCGGGCGACCCCCGGTCCGGGGACGCCCGGGTCCGGCGCGCCGTCGCCGCCCTCGGGCTCGACGGCCTGGTGGAGCGGCTGGGCGGGCTGGACGCCGAGGTGCTGCCCCGGCTGCTGTCCCGCGGTGAGAGCCAGCACCTCGCGCTCGCCGCCGCCTACCTCTCACCGGCGCCGCTCCTGCTCCTCGACGAAGCCACCTGCCACCTGGACCCGCGTACGGAGGAGCGTGCCGAACGGGCCCTCGCGGCCAGGCCCGGCACCCTCGTCGTCGTGGCCCACCGCCTCTCGTCCGCGGCCCGCGCCGACCGGGTCCTCGTCCTTGACGGGACCCGGGCCGTGTGCGGCACCCCTGCGGAACTCCCGGCCCGATCGCCGCTGTACCGCGATCTGGTGGGGCAGTGGAACGGCACCGCCGACGGATGACCCGGCCGTGCCGCCCGCACGTGGCGGCCCTGGATCAGACCCAGCCCTCCCGCCGGGATATCCGGATCGCGTCGATGAGGTTGCGGGCGCCGGTCTTGCGGGTCGCCGCGGCCATGTAGTTGCGTACCGTCCCGCTCGCCAGGTGCAGCGTCCGCGCGATCTCTGCGATGGAGTCGCCCTCCGCGGCGCGGGCCAGCACGCTCAGCTCGCGCGGGCTCAGCGGCACGGGGTCCGCCTCCATGAAGGCGGAGGCGAGGGAGGCGTCTATGAAGCGTTCGCCCGCGGCGACCCGGCGTACCGCCCGTACCAGGCGGCCCGGCGATCCGTCCTTGTCGACGTAGCCGCGGGCCTCGGCGCGGAAGGCCCGGTGCAGCGAACCGGGCGCGCCGGTCGACGCGAGCACCAGTACGGGGGAGGGGGACGCGAGGACCTGGCGGTGGGCCGCGCGCCCGTTGTCGGCCAGCACGGCCGTCGTGCCCGGACAGTCGAGGTCGACGACCGTCACGTCCGGGCATAAGGACTCCGCACGGCGGGCCGCGCTCGGCCAGCCCGCGGACGTGACCTCGAACGGCCCTTCCGATCTCAGCAGGGCGGCCAGTGCGGACCGGACCAGGCTGACACTGTGCAGGACCAGGACTTTCGTCATCGTGAGCTCTCCTCGGTGAACGAACCATCAGCACCACGCGGCTGCCCCCGTACGGGGGAGATGGAACGTCACTGCGGGGGGCGTGCAGGGGCGCACGGACAACTTGGCCGAGATGCCCGGGGATCCCGCCCCGCTTAGGCGGGATACCCCCTTGAACTCACCCCTCGCGCCCACCCGGCCGGCGCCCCCACACCTCGCGCGCTCACACCTCGCGCCACCGGGCCATCGCCCAGGAGAACGCGCCGAAGAGCACCAGCCCGACCGCGACCGCGACCAGCAGCCACGGACCGGCCGGAGTCCCGGCGAACGCCCTCAGGGTGTCGTCCAGCCCCTTCGCCTGCCCGGGGTCGTAGCGCAGCGCCGCGTACACGACGAAGCCGCCGGCCGTCGCGAACACGGCCCCGCGGGCCAGGCCGCCGCTGACGCCCAGGAAGTCGACCGCCTTGCGCGAGCCCTTCGAGGCCCCGCCCATGGCGAGGTGCTTGCGGAAGCGGCACCGTGCCGCCTGCACCGCGATGACCACACCCGCGACGGCGATCCCGATCCCGGCGGCGCCCACCAGCCACTGGCCTGCGGGCAGGCCGAGCGCCTTCGCGGTCATGTCACGCGACTGCTCGTCCCCCGAGTGCCCGCCGCCGCCCGCGGCGAACGCGAGCACGGAGAAGGCGGCCGTCGCGTAGAACACGCACCGCCCCGCCGAGACGAGCCGCTTGGAAGGCTTGTCGCCGTCCGGCCCGGCCGCGCCGAACACCGCTTCCGAGAGCCGCCACAGCACCATGCACACGAGACCGATGCCGACGGCCCAGATGAGGACGGAGCCGAAGGGCTTGTCCGCGAGCTCGTAGAGGGCACCCTGCCGGTCGGCCTCCCGGCCGCCGCCCCCACCGAAGGCGACGCGGACGGCAAGGATCCCGATCAGCACGTACAGCACTCCGCGCGCCACCAGCCCGCTGCGTGCCGTGACTTCCCGGAGCGTGCCACCGCGCGACGCGCTCCGGGCACCTTTGCGCGCGGTCACTCTGCCCACGCCGCTCATTCCACTCACCCCAGCCATCCCGCTCAGACCTCGCCGCGCCAGGCGCCCGTTTCGGTCCCACGGGACTCGATGAACAGCTTGAACCGCTTCAGGTCGCCGCTGACCTGCCGTTTGACGAAGCCGAGCGTGTCGGCGGCGGACTCGGCGATGCCGTCGGGCACCCAGTTCATGTGCAGGACCACCTTGGTGGTGGTCGCGTCGACCGGCTGGAAGGTGACGAGCCCGGCCTGGCGGGGCTCACCGTCGACCGTCATCCACGCGACGCGCCGGTCCGGGAGCTGCTCGGTGATCTGCGCGTCGAACTCGCGCCGGACCCCGTTCACGTTCGTCACCCAGTGGGTGAGCGTGTCACCGCGCTGGTCGATGCGCTCGACCCCCTCCATGAAGGAGGGGAAGTCCTCGAACTGCGTCCACTGGTTGTACGCCGTGCGTACCGGGACGTTGACCTCTACGTACTCCTCGACGTGCGACATGCGCACCCCTTCCGCGTCGTCGGGCGTCCCTCGGGACGTCTCGTGGCGCGGCTACCCGGCGCCCCGGGCACCATGCGCCCGCACCGCCCGTGTACGGCCGGCGACGCAGGGCACACGCGGGGCATGACCGTACTCAAGACCAGCGTCCTCGTCCTGGACTGCGCCGAACCCGAGTCCCTGGCACGCTTCTACGCGGAACTGCTCGGCGCGACGGCGGGCCCGGCCCCCGACGACGGCGAGCTGTTCCTCGTCACCGGCGGCGCCGGCCCGCTGCTCGGCATCCGCCGCGATCCGCAGCGCACCCCGCCGAGCTGGCCGCTGCCGGAGGGCTCCCAGCAGGTCCACCTGCGGATCCTGGTGGCGGAGGACTTGCTCGACGAGGCCGAGCGCGAGGCCGTCGCCCTCGGAGCGCGCCCGGTGGCGGCGGAGGAGGACGGCACCCGCCCGGACAACCGCACGACCCTGCGCCGCTACGCGGACCCGGCGGGCCACGCGTTCGTCCTCGCCGCCGTCCGCTCGCCCGCTGACGGCTGACGGCCGGTCCGGGAACCGCCCGGGACCAGGAGCCGATCGGATCAGTCCATGACGGGCAGGCACTCGGCGAGCAGGGCGACGATGTCACGCCAGGCCCGCTCCGCGTGCCGGGGATGGTGGCCGACGCCGGGAGGCGCGGCGTGGTCGACCGGCGGGTGGTGGAACGCGTGCAGGGCCCCTCCGTAGACCACGAGGCGCCAGTCGACGCCCGCGGCCTGCATCTCCTCGGTGAAGGCGATCCGTTGCGCGGGCGGCATGATCGGGTCTTCCGACCCGACCCCGGCCCATACCGGGCAGCGAATGCGTGCCGCCTCGCCCGGCCGGCCCGTGATCAGTCCGTTGACCGTCCCGATCGCGCGCAGGTCGACGCCGTCGCGGCCGAGTTCGAGTGCGACCGCGCCCCCGGTGCCGTAGCCGATGGCGGCGGTCCGGGCGAGGTCCGCCCGCGGTTCGGCCCGCAGCACGTCGAGCGCCGCGTGACCGATCTCCCGCATCCGGTCGGGGTCGGCGAGCAGCGGCAGGCAGCGGGCCAGCATGTCCTGCGGGTCGTCGAGATAGCGTCCGCCGTGGAGGTCGAAGGCCAGCGCCACGTACCCCAGCTCGGCCAGAGCCTCGGCCCGGCGGCGCTCGACATCGCTGAGCCCCATCCCCTCGGGCCCGAGCAGGACCGCGGGCCGACGCCCGGCGCCGGCCGGCAGCGCGAGGTGTCCGATCATCGTCAGGTCGTCGGCCGGGTAGGCGACCGTGCGTGTGGTGACCGTGCGTGTGGTGACCGTTGTCATGCGATGCAACGGTAATGACCTCTGTCCCCCACCGGGTTGGTGTTCACCGATGGCAGACAGCGGTCTGTCCGGTCAGCCGTAGGTGATCGTCACCTCGCGGAAACCCAGGGAGCGGAGCAGGCCCTCCAGCATCGACGTCGTGTTCTTCTCGGCGCGTTCGGCGAGGCCGCTGGTGCGGGCGGCCTCGCCGATGTGCTGCGCCGCGAGCTTCTGCACGGCCTGCTCGCCGGCCGGGTTGTCGGAGAACAGGTCGCCGATCCGGTCCAGCAGGCCGCGCTGCTTCGACACCGCGTAGGAGCGGTTCGGGTCCAGGGCCGCCGTGCCGAGTTCCGCGTGCGGCAGCCGGATCGAGGCCGCGGTGCGGTCCTCGTTCACGGTGACGCTGCGCTCGTCCAGCCCGCCCATGTCGACGTAGCCGCTGACCGTACCCGCGCCCACGTACAGGGTGCGGGTGCCGCGGATCGCGTCAGGCAGGAAGGCCGCGTCCTTCTCCAGGTCCACGACCACCTGGAAGTTGCCGACCGCGGCCTCGTAACGGTCCATGTCCTGCACCGACTTCAGCAGCGCCGGACCCGAGCGGTCCCGAGTCTCCCCGCCGAAGAGGCCGCCGAACCCCGGAACCAGGCTGAAGCGCTCCACGAGCACGAGCAGCACCACGACCACCGCCACGCCGGCGGCGATCCGCCCCCACATCGGGCGCCGCGTGCCGCCCGGCCGATCCGAAGAGGTTTCCATGTCCCGCGGATACCCCGTGGGGGCGGCTCCAGTACGCGGAGGGCGAGCCGGCTACTGCCCGGTGGGCCTGCCGGACACCAGACGGGAGGCTTCGATCTCGGCCCAGACGGCCTTCCCGCCCGCGTGCGCGTCCGCGCCCCAGCGGTCCGACAGCCGCTCCACTATGTGCAGGCCGTGCCCGCCCGGGACGCCGCGCCGCGGCGCCGGATCGCGCCGGGGAAGGGCCGTCGTGCCGTCGCACACCTCGATGCGCAGCACCTTCCCGGCCGTGAGCACGAGCTCGTGGCAGCCGTCCGCGTGCAGTGACGCGTTCGTCAGCAGCTCGGAGACGAGGAGCAGGGTGTCCTCGGCGGTCTCGGTTCCGTCCCAGCCCCAGTCCCGCAGGGCCTGGCGCGTGAAGTCACGCCCCTTGGCCACGGAGCCGCGGACGCCCGTCAGGGCGAGCCGGCGGCGCTGGCCCGCGGCAGGTAGGCCGACACTCACAGGATCACCCGTTTCCGGTCCGACGGTCTCCACTACGCTCTCTCACCCCCGCGTTGACACTGGTCTCTGTCACAGGCGTATGCCCGGCGCGGCACGATCGATGTACGGGACCGTCCACGCACCGCGGGCGGCCGGTGGCCATCCGGGCAGGCGCAGGACATTGTAGGCGACGACCGGTCTCAGGGCGTGGCCGCGTGCAGCCGCAGCGTGAAGCCGCTCTCCGTGGCCCGGACCTCCACCAGGTCGCAGAGCTGGTGGATCATCCACAGACCCCGGCCACCGTGGGCCGAGGCCAGCGACGGGCGCCGCCGCCCCGCCAGCGGATCCGCCAGCCGGCCGTCGTCGTGGATCTCGGCGACGACCCCGGCGGCCCCCGCCGCGGGCCCGTCGACGGTCCACAGGCGCAGCGTGCCCTTCCCGCCACCGTGGGCGAGGGAGTTCGCCGCGGCCTCGCTGATCGCCATGATCAGGTCGCTGCGCCGGGCCGGGGTCAGTGCGGTGCCGCGCGCCCAGCCCTCCGCGTACTCGCGTACCCCGGCCAGCCCGCCGTGCGCGTACGCGAGCAGGGCCACCGGGCCCTCGGGCTCGGGCAGCGGGTCGTCCAGGTCCGCCGTGACCCGCGCGGGGTCGGTGTAGGCGGGACTGGGCAGGCTACGGCCCTGCTCGACGATCACGGGGTGGGTGCGCCGGGCGTCGCTCACCACGTCGGGCGCCAGTCCAGCCACGTCGTACGGGCACAGGACGGTGGCGGACCGGCCCGCGAAGGCCGTGTTGATCAGTGCCTCGTGGCGGGTGGCCTCCCGCGCCTCGGCGGGGGAGCGGCCGGGCCAGACGGGTTCGCCGACGATCCGGGCCGCCCGGCCCGCGTGCCGGTCGGCGAACTCCTGGAGGGAGGCCAGGATCCGCCCGGGATTGCGGCCGAGCTCCGCCATGTCCGTCCAGGTGATCCCGGATCCGCCGTCCGCGCCGAGGCTCTCGCGCAGGGCGTCCAGCCGCTGCCCGGGCACGGCGACGAGCACCGGCTCCTCGGCCGCCAGGGCACGGCGTACGAAGCCGCCCACCTCCGCGACGTACTCGCCGAGGCCCCGGTAGAAGAGGGCAGGGTGGACGAAGGCCCCCGCCCCGGCGGGCGCAGGAACAGTGATCATGCTGCGACCTCCAGCGCGGCGCACTCGTCCGGGAACATCTCCACTACCTTGCGGAGCGAGTATGGCGGGTCGTGGAGCAGCAGGCGCCGCCCCTGCCCGCTGAAGTCCACCGATGCCCGTACGAGTGCGGCGACCGCGGCCGGGTCGAGGAAGGCCACGGCGGAGAGGTCCAGGTGCACGACGGTGCCGGGGATCCCGGCCACGACGCCGAGGGCGCCGGCCAGCGCCTGCCGGGTGTCGAGGTCGCAGCTGCCGCTCAGGCGTGCGCCGGGGCGGCCCCGCAGCGGCAGGGCGGTCAGCGGCGCCGTCGCGCCCGTACTCGGCGTCATGGTGCGCGGGCCTACGCCGTGAGCATGCCGGCGCGCAGCCGTGCCAGGGTCCGGGACAGCAGGCGGGAGACCTGCATCTGCGAGATGCCCAGTTCGGCGCCGATCTCGGCCTGCGTCTTGTCCTGGCCGAAGCGCATGGCCAGGATGCGCCGGTCGCGTTCGTCGAGCTCCTCCAGCAGGGGCGCGAGGGTGTGGAACTCCTCGAAGAGCTCCATCGCGGGGTCGACGTCGCCGAGACGCTCCGCCAGCGGCCGGGCCGCCCGGTTCACGGTGGACTGCGCGTCGTCGTCCGCACCCGCGGCGTCGAGGGAGCCGCTCGTGTAGCCGTTCGCGGCCACCAGCCCGTCGATGACCTCGTCCTCGGACAGCTCCAGGTGCTGGGCGACCTCCTTGACCGTCGGCGCCCGGCCCAGGACGTCGGTCAGCGCCTCCTGCGCCTTGGCCAGCTCCGTACGGAGCTCCTGCAGCCGGCGGGGCACGTGCACGGCCCAGGTGGTGTCGCGGAAGTACCGCTTGATCTCGCCGGTGATGTACGGCAGGGCGAGCGTGGAGAACTCGACCTCGCGTTCGAGGTCGTAGCGGTCGATGGCCTTGATCAGCCCGATGGTCCCCACCTGGATGATGTCCTCCATGTCCAGGCCGCCGCCCATCACGCGGGCCCGGAAGCGCCGCGCGGCGAACTGCACCAGCGAGAGGTTCATCTCGATGAGGGTGTTGCGGGTGTACTGGTACTCCCGCGTGCCCTCCTCCAGGGACTGCAGCCGCCGGAAGAACTGCCGCGACAGCTCACGCGCGTCGGAGGGCGCCATCTCGCGGGCGTTCTCCACCCGCGTCACGGCCTCGTCCCGTGTCAGGTCTTCGCCCCGCGCCGGTGCTCCCGGGTCCTCCCGGTCACGTACGGGGACGTGCACGTCGGTTGCGCGAATGGGGCCTACAACGGTGGCCGAGCGAGACATGGTTGGCCGCTCCCTCCCGATTGACTGCGGCTGCCGTCGCGCTTCTGCCCCGGCATCGCGGTTCCACACACCTCGATCGCAGGGAATTTTTCCGCGCGTCCGCACCGGACCGCCGCGCGGGCGTCCGGCCGACCCGGGGGAGCGGCACCGGCGCGGTGAGCAGGCATACTCCCTTGACGACGACGTACAGACGGCGATCCGTGGAGGCGGACATGAGCGGATTCGGGGACGCGTACCAGCCGGGCGTGGTGGGGGAGGGCTACCCGGCCGGGGACGGCTGGGTGGTGGCGGCCCACGGGGAGCTGGACCAGGACACGCTGAACCCGTTGGAGGAAGCCCTCACCGAGGCCGCGGGCCGGCACACCCTGGTGGTCCTGGACGCCGGCTCCATCACCTTCGGGGACTCCTCGTTCCTGAACCTGCTCCTGCGGCTGCACCATCTCACCGGGCTGCGCATCGCCGCCCCGGGCGAGCAGCTGCGCCGGCTCTTCGCCGTGACCGGTGCGGACACCGTCCTCTCCCTGCACGCGAGCGTGGAGGACGCCCTCGCGGCGTGAACCCGCCTGCCGGGAGGGCCGCCTGCGGACGGGTCAGCCTGCGGACGGTCAGTCGGCGCACGGTTCGGCCCCGTGCGGGTCCGGGCCGCCGGCGGGCCGGAAACAGGCGGTGATCGCCTTGCCCCCGTGGCACGCGTGGACGTCCAGGGAGTCGGCCAGCGCGGTGACGATGCCCAGCCCGCGACCGGAGGTGGCCTGTGCGTCGGCCCCCGTGTCGCGGGCGCGGGGCAGCCGCGGATCGGCGTCGGCGACGCTCACGTGGAGGCAGCTGCCGTCCCAGGTCAGCACCAGGTGTGCGGTGCCGACGGCGTGCAGGTGGGCGTTGGTGACCAGTTCGGAGACGCAGAGCAGCACGGAGTGCACCGTGTCGGCCGCCGAAGTGTTCCACGGCAGGGTCGCCAGGTGCGCCGCGGTCCACTGCCGCGCCGCCCGGACTCCCTCCGAAATCGGGAACGAGCGTGCCCAGCCGACCGCCCTGACCGCCAATGTCCTCACCCCTTTTCCATCCTTGTGCCGTCCGACAACGGTTCGTCTACCCGGAGCCGGCGGCGGCATCCGGGGATTCCCGAAGAGCCCTGGGGAAACGTGAGTTCGGGCCCGACCCGCCCCGCATCCCGCCCGGGATCCGGGGCGGGCCCCTTCCCCGGATCCCGGATGCGCCGCGCGCCGGAGTGATCGACCGTGCTCCACCGCACCTCCGACGGCGTTAGCCTTCACCGACCGGTGCTGCGGCGAGGACGGGTCCCCGCCGGAGCCGGGCGCTCCGGCATGCCCTGGTACCGGGGTGCCTGTCCAGTACGCGTGTCGGCGCGGTTGGTAGCGAGAGTGAGGGTGACGGATGGCCGAGCGGGTGGGCACGGATCCACGGGGCGGCGTACCGGCGTTGCCGGGCGAGGGCGGCATCGGCGAGTCGGAGCTGCGCCAGTTGCTGGCCGGACTGACCGCCGTCCGGGACGGGGACTTCCGCACCAGGCTCCCCGACGGGGCGGACGGGCTGCTCGGGGAGATCGCGACCGTCTTCAACGGGATGGTCAACCAGCTGTCGCTGTTCACGTCCGAGGTGACGCGCGTCGCCCGGGAGGTGGGTACCGAGGGCACCCTGGGCGGCCAGGCCGACGTACCGGGGGTGGGGGGAGCCTGGCTGGACCTCACGGATTCGGTCAACTTCATGGCCGGAAACCTCACGGCCCAGGTGCGCTCCATCGCCCAGGTCGCGACGGCCGTGGCCAAGGGCGACCTCTCCCAGAAGATCACCGTCACGGCGCGCGGGGAGATCCTGGAGCTGAAGGAGACCATCAACACGATGGTCGACCAGCTGTCCGGATTCGCCGGGGAGGTCACCCGGGTGGCCCGCGAGGTCGGCACCGAGGGCCGGCTCGGCGGCCAGGCGGACGTCAAGGGCGTCTCCGGCACCTGGAAGGACCTGACGGAATCGGTCAACGTCATGGCCGACAACCTGACCGCCCAGGTCCGTTCGATCGCCGAGGTCACCACCGCCGTCGCCCAGGGCGACCTGACCCAGAAGATCCGGGTGGACGCCCGCGGGGAGATCCTGGAGCTGAAGGAGACCATCAACACGATGGTCGACCAGCTCTCCGCCTTCGCCGACGAGGTCACGCGCGTCGCCCGCGAGGTCGGCACCGAGGGCAACCTCGGCGGCCAGGCCACCGTCCGGGGGGTCTCCGGTACCTGGGAGGACCTCACCGACAACGTCAACGTCATGGCGTCCAACCTCACCGGACAGGTCAGATCGATCGCCCAGGTGGCCACCGCCGTCGCGCGCGGCGACCTGTCGCAGAAGATCACGGTCGAGGCGAAGGGCGAGGTCGCCGCCCTCGCCGGCGTCATCAACACCATGGTCGACACGCTGTCCGCGTTCGCCGACGAGGTGACCCGCGTGGCCCGCGAGGTGGGCACCGAGGGCCGGCTCGGCGGCCAGGCCCGCGTCCCCAACGTGGCGGGCACCTGGAAGGACCTCACCGACAACGTCAACTCCATGGCCAACAACCTCACCGGCCAGGTCCGCAACATCGCCCTCGTCACGACCGCCGTCGCCAACGGCGACCTGTCCAAGAAGATCGACGTGGACGCCCGCGGCGAGATCCTGGAGCTCAAGACCACCATCAACACGATGGTCGACCAGCTCTCCTCCTTCGCCGCCGAGGTCACCCGCGTCGCCCGCGAGGTCGGCAGCGAGGGCCGGCTCGGCGGCCAGGCCGAGGTCGAAGGGGTCTCCGGCACCTGGAAGCGCCTGACCGAGAACGTCAACGAGCTGGCCGGGAACCTGACCCGCCAGGTGCGGGCCATCGCCGAGGTCGCCAGCGCGGTCGCCGAGGGCGACCTGACCCGCTCCATCACGGTCGACGCCTCCGGCGAGGTCGCCGAACTCAAGGACAACATCAACTCCATGGTCGGCTCGCTGCGCGAGAGCACCCGGGCCAACCAGGAGCAGGACTGGCTCAAGTCCAACCTGGCCCGCATCTCCGGCCTGATGCAGGGCCACCGCGACCTCGCCGCCGTCGCCGAACTCGTCATGGACGAACTGACGCCGCTCGTCGCCGCCCAGTACGGCGCCTTCTACCTCGCCGAGGACGGCCCCCGCGGGACCGTCCTCACCCTCGTCGGCTCCTACGGCCGCCCCGCGGACGCCGTGGAGGGCACGCGGTTCGCCCTCGGGGAGTCGCTCGTCGGCCAGGCGGCCCGCAGCCATCGCATCATCGCCACCGACCGGGTCCCCGGCGACTACATCATCTCCTCCGGCCTCGGCCACACCACCCCGGGCAGCCTGATCATCCTGCCGATCGTCGTCGACGACCAGGTCCTCGGCGTGATCGAACTCGCCTCCTTCAGCGCGTTCACCCCCGTGCACCGGGACTTCCTCGCCCAACTGATGGAGACCATCGGCACCAACGTCAACACGATCGTCGCCAACGCCCGCACGGACGAGCTCCTCGACGAGTCCCAGCGGCTCACCGGCGAACTCCAGGCCCGCTCGGAGGAACTCCAGGTCCAGCAGGAGGAACTCCAGCGCTCCAACGCCGAACTGGAGGAGAAGGCCGCGCTCCTCGCCAGCCAGAACAGCGACATCGAGGCCAAGAACCTGGAGATCGAACAGGCCCGGCAGGAGCTGGAGGCGCGCGCCCAGCAGCTGTCGCTGGCCTCCACCTACAAGTCCGAGTTCCTCGCCAACATGAGCCACGAACTGCGCACCCCGCTCAACAGCCTGCTCATCCTGGCCCAGCTGCTCGCGCAGAACCCCACCCGCAACCTCACCCCCAAGCAGGTCGAGTACGCGGGCATCATCCACTCGGCCGGTTCGGACCTGCTCCAGCTGATCAACGACATCCTCGACCTGTCCAAGGTCGAGGCGGGCAAGATGGACATCAACCCCGAGCGGGTGGACCTGCCCCAGCTGCTGGAGTACGTCGACGCCACCTTCCGGCCGATGACCACGCAGAAGAGCCTCGACTTCACCGTCACCACCGCCCCCGACGCGCCCGACGACCTGCTCACCGACGACTCGCGCCTGCGCCAGATCCTGCGCAACCTGCTCTCCAACGCCGTGAAGTTCACCGAGCGCGGCGGCGTCGAGCTGCGCATCGAGCCGGCGGCGGCCCCCGAGATCCCCGCCGGGATCTCGCGCCGCGGCCCCATGCTCGCCTTCCGGGTGCGGGACACCGGCATCGGCATCCCCGAACCGCAGCTGGAGTCCGTCTTCGGAGCCTTCCAGCAGGCCGACGGCACCACCAGCCGCAAGTACGGCGGCACCGGCCTCGGCCTCTCCATCAGCCGCGAGATCGCCCAGCTCCTCGGCGGGGCCGTCACCGCGGAGAGCACGCCCGGCCAGGGCAGCACCTTCACCCTCTTCCTGCCCGTCAGCCGCGCCGACTTCGAGGACGCTCCCTTCGCCGACTCCGCCGTGACGCCCGCGCCCGAGGGCGTGCCCGGGGCGGCGGGCGACCCGGGCCGCCGTGACGCCCCCGCGCTCCCGGCGCAGCGGCGCACCCGCCGCCTGCTGGTGATCGAGGAGCGGCCGAACGGCCTGCTCTCGCTCGTCGCCGAGAGCGCCGACCGCGACTTCGCCCCGCACCCGCACGCGGCCGGGGAGCGCGGCGCCATCCAGGTCGTGGGAGCCACCAGCTCGCGCGAGGCGGCCGCGGCACTGGCCTCCGACGCCTTCCACTGCGTCGTCCTCGAACTGGACATGCCCGACGGCGAAGCGCTGCGCTTCCTCGACGCGCTCGACGGCGACCCGGCCCTCTCCTCGCTGCCCGTCCTCGCCCACAACAACCCCCGGGTGCGGACCGGACGGGAGGAGGCCCTGCGGGAGCGGGCCGCCTCACGCCGGGTGGAACTGCTCTCCAGCCTGGACGAGCTGCGCGAACGCATCGCGCTCCACCTGTCCGCCGAACAGCCCGGGGACGTACTGCCCCTCGTGCACGCGGACACCCGGCAGCAGGACACCCACGTGCCCGACGGCGACCTGGCCGGGCGCACCGTCCTCGTCGTCGACGACGACGCGCGCAACCTCTTCGCCCTCAGCGGGGTCCTGGAACTGCACGGCATGCGCGTGCTCCACGCCGAGGACGGCCGCAAGGGCATCGACGCCCTCACCGGCAACGCCGACGTCGACCTGATCCTGATGGACGTGATGATGCCGGAACTGGACGGCTACGCCGCCACCGCCGAGATCCGGCGGATGCCGGCCTACGCGGCCCTGCCCATCATCGCCGTCACCGCCAAGGCGATGCCCGGGGACCGGGAGAAGAGCCTCGCCGCCGGCGCCAGCGACTACGTGACCAAGCCGGTCGACGCCGACGACCTCATCGCCCGTGTCCGGCACTGGCTCACCCGATGACGGGGGACACCACGCGCGGCGGAGCCGTCCACCCGGCGCCGGCACCGGTCGCGGGCCAGAGCGCCCGCACCGTCCCGCACCAGTCCCCGACCCCGCTCGGGCGGCTCGTCGCCACCGTCGAACGGCTGCGCCGGGAGGTCCTGGAGGCCCAGGCCGCCGCCGACGGCCGGGCGCTCGTCGAACTGGCCAAGGGCATCCTCATCGGCCAGCTGAACTGCACCCCGGCCGCGGCGGCACGCCAGCTCGACCTGCTGTGCCGGGAGAGCGGCACCTCCCGCCTCGAACTCGCCGCCGACATCGTCAACCAGGCGTCCCGCGACCACGTGAGCGAGATCGCCGCCGCGTTCGTCGAGCGCGCCGGCAGCGGCGACGAACCCGCCGAACACTCCACGGTCTCGGTCCGGCTGCGCACCGCCGAGAGCGGCATGCTGGCCGCGGCCTCCGACACCCAGGCCGTCGCCGAGTCCCTCCTGACCAACGCCCTGGGTCCGCTGGGGGCCGTCGCCGTCGCCATCTGGACGGCCGTGCCCGACGGCTCGCTGGCCCTCGCCGGCCACGCCGGGTTCCCGCCCCGGGAGGCCGTCCGCTGGCGCCACGTACCCCCGGGCGTCTCCACCGTCGCCGGCCTCGCACTGCGCGAACGCCGACTGGTGACCCTGTCCCGCGTCGAACGCGCCGGACTGCCCTCGATCGGCCACCTCCAGTGGCCCGAGGGCGGACGGATGGCCGTACCGACCGGGACCGGCGGACGGATCCACGGCGTCCTCGAAATCTGCTGGCCGCAGCCCCTGGCCCCGCAGCCGCCACAGATCGAGCGCCAGGTCGAGGCCCTCGCCGAGCTGTGCGCCCGCACCATGGACGCCTCGGCGCCCGGCGACCCGGCGACCGGCGACGCCGTGCTCCCGGACGTCGCGGAACTCATCGACCTCGCCGAGGGACTCCAGGACCCCGCCGTGGTGCTCACCCCGGTCCTCGACCCCGCGGGCCGCCTCACCGACTTCAGGATCCGGCACGCCGGCAGCCGGTTCGTCGACCCGGTGGGACGGCCGCGCGGCGACGTCAACGGCGCGCTGCTGCTGGAGGCCTACCCGATGGCCGCCGCCGAGAACGGCCTGTTCGACATCATCGAGCGCGTCCACGCGACGGGCGAGCCGTTCCGCGCCGAACGCATGAGCCTGACCGCGCTGGTCGACCAGATCCCGCTCACCTCGGTCGCCGACATCAGCGTCAGCCGCCACGGCGCCGCCGTCCTGCTCATCTGGCGGATCGAGGACGAGACGGCCCGCCTGGCCAACCTCCTCCAGCACGCCCAGCGCCTGGGCCGCATCGGCGGTTTCGAGGAGAACCTCGCCACGGGGGAGACCACCTGGAACGCCCAGCTCTACGCTCTTCACGGACTCCCGGCCACCGCGCATCCCGTACGGCTGCGGGAACTGCCGGGCCACGCCCATCCGGACGACTCCGCCGCCCTCGGCCGGTTCCTGCGGGCCCTGCTGCGCCACCGCCGCCCGTCCTCCGTCAACTTCCGCCTCCAGCGGCCCGACGGGATCACCCGCCACATCCGGGTGGTCGCCGAGCCGGTCCTCGACGCGAACCAGCGACTGCACGCCGTGCGCGGCGCCTACCAGGACATCTCGGCCCAGCACTGGACCGAGGTGGCACTGGCCGCGACCAGGGACCAGCTCGCCCACACCGAGGCCGAGTCCGCGGAACGCAACCGGCTGGCGCTCCAGCTCCAGCACGCCATCATGCCTCCCACCCCACCGGCCGTCGAAGCCCCGGGCATGCGGGTCGCCGTCCGCTACCGGCCGGCCGAGACCGAGTCGCTGGTCGGCGGCGACTGGTACGACACGGTGGTCCTGCCCTCCGGTCTGATCATGCTGTCGGTGGGTGACGTCGCCGGCCACGGCATCGAGGCCGCCACCGGCATGGTCGTGCTGCGCAACGCCCTGCGCGGGCTGGCCGTCACGGGCGCGGGCCCGGGCCAGCTGCTGTCCTGGCTCAACACGGTCACCCACCACCTGGCCAAGCACGTGACCGCCACCGCCGTGTGCGGCCTGTTCGACCCGAGCACGCGGGTGCTGCGCTGGGCGCGCGCGGGCCACCTGCCGCCCGTACTCGTCCGCGGCGGCCGGGCCGAGGCCTTCCCGCTCATCGAGGGACTGCTCCTCGGCGCCCTGCCCGATGTCACCTACCGCGAGCGGGAGGTCCAGCTGGAACCGGACGACACGCTGCTGATGTTCACCGACGGGCTGGTGGAACGGCGGGACTCCTCCGTGCAGGACTCGCTGGGCCACCTCGTGAACGCGGCCGCGGCCGGATCCGGGGACCTGGACGCGCGGCTGGACCGCCTCCTCGCCGGCAGCAGGTCGGACACGGACGACGACACCTGCGTGATCGGCATCCAGGTGGGCTGAGGACGGTCCGCCGGACCCGGCGGCTCTTTGCCCGCGCAGGGTTGACCACGCGGCTCTACCTGCCGGTAACTTGAGCGCGGTCCAGAAGCGCCGACGGAAGGAGCGGGCACGTGCCGCACCACGACCTGACCGGTTTCACCGAGGGTTCCTTCACGCACGACGGCGCGACCCGCCGCGTCCTGCGCGCGGGCACGGGCCCCGCCGTGATCGTCATCGCGGAGATCCCGGGCATCACCCCGAAGGTCCTGGAGTTCGCCGGACGGGTGGCCGCCGCGGGCTGCACCGCCGTGCTCCCGGTGCTCTTCGGCGAGCCCGGGCGCGACCCGGACCCGCGAGCCGTCGGCCGGGTGAACAGCGGCCGCTACATGGCGTCGACCATGTGGCGGGTGTGCGTCAGCCGGGAGTTCACCCTGCTGGCCACCGGCCGCAGCTCCCGCGTCGTACGGTGGCTGCGCGCCCTGGCCGCCGCCGAGCACGAGCGGTGCGGCGGTCCCGGCGTGGGAGCCGTCGGCATGTGCCTGACCGGAGGGTTCGCCCTGGCCATGGCCACCGACGAACGCCTGATCGCCCCGGTCCTCTCCCAGCCGTCGCTGCCGCTGGCCTGCACACCGGGCCGCGCCGCCACCCTCGACATCAGCCCGGAGGACCTCGCCGTGGTCCGCGGACGCTGCGAGCGCGAGGGGCTGCAGGTGCTCGGACTGCGCTTCCGGGGCGACCGGCTGGTCCCGGCCGACCGGTTCGCGTTCCTGCGGCGCGAACTCGGCGACGCCTTCGTGGCCGTCGAACTGGACGCCGCCGACGCGAACCCCGAGAGCGCCCTGCCGCCGCACTCCGTCCTCACGGAGCACCTCGTCGACGAGCCGGGGCAGCCCACCCGCGAGGCCCTCGATGCGGTCCTCGATCTCTTCCGCGCCCGGCTCCTGCCCGAGGACCGCCCCGCCACCGCGACCTGACGCCGCGGCCCGCCGGCTACGCGGCCTCCTGCGTGAGTTCCGCCAGTTCCGCCAGGGCGTCGGCGGATTCCGGGGCCAGCCGGTAGAACCCCTGGAGGCCGACCGCCCGTTCGAGCCGGCCGTCCACCACGTACTTCAGATTCCGCGTCCGGCCCCGGGCGTTGCGCCAGGTGAGCCGGGCCAGGAGGTCGCCGGGGACCGGTACGTCGAAGCGCACGGGCGTGGAGTCCACGTGGACGGCCGAGGCCCCGCAGCCCCCGGCGCCCAGCATCGACCAAGCGGAATGCCCGGGGAAGCCCTGCTCCCGCCGGCCCGGCGAGCCGCCGTCGCAGCAGTCGCGCCGCTCCTTGTCGACGACCCGCATCCGGCTCACCACGTACACGGCGCACTGGTTGACCTGCAGCGCGTACACGTCGTCGCCGGGGCGGGCGCCGCCCCACGAAGGCAGGGAGGTGTGGATCCCGCTGAAGGCGACCGACGGGCGCTCGCCCGCGCGGCCGGTTCTTGGGGCGCGTTGCGCGGGTCCGGGGCGGTCCCGTGGCAATCTGGGGCATAACGCCATAAATCTGAGATCCAGTGCGTCGCTCGTCCCGTCGCGTGCCCGGAGCGGCCTCGTCCGCTCATCACACTCCAGTGGTTTGTATATGTCGGTGACCGACGTATGGTGGGTCCTGAAGATCCTTCCGGGGCGCAGCGGATCCCGCCTGCCGCACCCGGGATTTCGCCTTGCGACGGAGACGGAGTGCTCATGGCCACCAGGAAGAACCTCACCGCCAACCGGGAATCCCTCGTCCACAAGGTCCGCTACGCGGCGAGCCGCCCGAACCGCATCGCCCCGTACCTCAAGCGGGCGGCGCGCGACCGGTGGCTGGCCTTCAAGCACCCCGACCACGTGAGCTACTACCGGGCGGTGATGGCCTCGGACACGCGCCGCAACCCCGAGGCCGCCGTCGGCAGCCAGACCCACGAGCGCTGGCTCGCCCTCGGCAAGATGCAGTTCGACTACCTGCTCGGCCACGGACTGCGGCCCGGGGCGCGGATGCTGGACATCGGCTGCGGCAACCTGCGCGCCGGCTGGCGCTTCATCGACTACCTCGACGCCGGCCACTACTACGGCATCGACATCTCGCCGGACATCCTCATCGCCGCCAAGCGGACGCTGACCGACCGCGGCCTGCAGGCCAAGGTCCCGCACCTGACGATCACGAAGAACCTGACGCTGGACTTCCTGCCCGACGGCTACTTCGACGTGGTCCACGCCCACAGCGTGTTCTCGCATTCGCCGATCGAGGTGATCGACGAATGCCTCGCCCACGTGGGCCGCGTCCTGGCCCCGGGCGGCCACTTCGACTTCACCTTCGACCGCACCACGGGCGCCGAACACCAGGTGCTGCGCGAGGACTTCTACTACCGCACGCAGACCCTCGTCGACCTCGCCGCCCGGCACGGGCTGGCCGCCCGCTTCATGGAGGACTGGGAGGAACTCGGCCACGGCCAGTCCAAGATCCGGGTGACCGCCGCCGGTGCGGGCGCGCTGATGCCCGACGCCTGACCCCTCAGGCGCGGCCGGCCGTACCGGAGTTCCCGCGGTGCCACAGGCGCACGGCCAGGCCCGTCGCCGCGAGCAGTACCAGGCAGGGTACGGCGTTCGCCTCGCCCACCACCCCGCAGAAGTGGCCGAGGACGAGGAAGGGCGCCACGGCCAGGGCGAACCGGCCGGCCGTGCGGACACCGGACAGCGCCGGCCGGCCCGCCAGGACCAGCAGGGCGGCGACGGGCACGGCGAACCGCCAGAGCGGGAACATGGCGATGCCGTCCGCGTCGAGCAGGGCGAGGGCCGCCACGCAGAGGGGGGCCCAGATCAGCAGCGCCACGAGCCCCGCGGTGCTGCCGATCCGGTGCGAGGGCCGCAGGTCCGCGGGGCACAGCAGTGGCAGCGTCGCGATCAGCAGCGGCGGCGCCAGGTAGGCCGCGTGCTCCAGCGGCATCTCCAGGGCCCCCGGCAGGGAGACGGCGAGCAGGCAGGCCGAGGTACCCGCAACGCCGGCGAACGCGGACCGCGCGCCGAGGGCGTATCGGCCGCTGAGCGCCACCACGACGCCGACGAGGGTCAACAGGTCGCAGGCGATGAGGAAGTGGCCGGCCGGCCCCCCGATGTCGGAGCGGCCGGTGACGTGGGCGCGGTTGAGCGTCGAGGCGAGCAGGAACGCGGCACGCGCACCCATCGCGGCCAGCACGAACGGCGCCGCGGCCGCGAGCAGGCGCCCACCGCGGTGCGCGGAGCCGACGCGCAGACGCAGGCGCAGCGCGTGCGCCGCGATGTCGCAGCCCTCCCGCAGGCGGGCGAGCCGGCCGGCGCCCTCGGTCGCCTCCCGGTAGGCCTCGGCTATCTCGTCGCCGAAGTCCCGGCGGAACCGCTCCGGGTACAGGCGCAGCAGGCGGAGGATCACGCCGTGGCCGTCTCGCCGGAGACGCCCAGCCGGCGGGACGCCTCGCGGGCGGTCGCGGCCATCCGCGCCGCCTCGGCGGCCAGGACCTCCCGGCCCGCGGCGGTCAGACCGTAGGTGCGGCGCAGCCGGCTGTCGACGACCTGCTCCTCGTGGACCTCGATCAGCCCCTGCCCCAGCAGCCGCTCCAGCGCCCCGTAGAGGGTGCCCGTGCGCATCTTGACGCGCCCGCCCGAGATCAGCTCGACCTCCCGGGCGATCGCGTACCCGTGGCGTGGCTCGTCCGCGAGCGCGGTCAGGAGGAGGAGGGTCGGTTCCTGCATGGCGCGATCACTCATGCCCGCATGGTAAGTCACCCACCGGCATATGTCGCCCGAGGGAGCCTTCTCGCGGGGGCGCGGGGGCTCAGGAGACGGCGTACCACTGGCTGGCCCAGCCGGTGTTGATGGTGGCCGTGGACTGCTCACCGAGGTTCACGGTGGCGGGCAGAGAGGTCTGACCGGTCAGGATGCTGCTGTACCGCAGGTTCGGCGGCGTCAGCCCGGCGTTGACGGAGATGCCGGCGCCCGTGGACTTCAGGGTGAGGGCGTTGGTGGCCCAGTTGCCGTTGAGCAGCAGGGCGATGAAGTACGTGCCGGGGGCGGCCGTGAAGGGCTTGGCGAGCGGCAGCGGCTTGGCGATGGCGTCGGTCATCAGCTGGGGCGAGATGTCGGCGGTGGACCCGACCAGCGTGCCCTTGGCGTCGTACACGCCCAGGTAGCAGTTGGCCAGCTGGGCGTTCGTGTCCAGCCCGGCCAGCCCCAGCCAGATGTTCGACCAGGTGATCTGCTCGCGCAGGACGATCCGCACCAGCGTGATGCGGCCGCCGACCCCCGCCGACGACTGGGCGGTGACGTGGCCCGCGTCGTTCGGGTCGCCGGTCCAGGCCAGCAGGTTCTGGTCCTGCGGCCGCGGCCCCTCGAATCCGGAGCCGCCGCCCGGCGCGGCCGGGGCGGACGCGGTGGGACCCGCCGTCGCGGTCCGGCCCTTGTCCGGGGCGGTGCTGCAGCCCGCGAGGGCGAACACCAGCGCGAGGGCGGTGACGAGGCCGGTCGTGGCGGTGGTGGTGCGGGTGCGCATGGTCCCCCCATGAGGTGCTGGTTGTGCCGACGCACATGATCACACGACGGCCGGCCCGGGCCGGAGGGCGAGGGTCCAGGTGTGCACGACCTGCTTGCCGGGCCGCTCCTCGGGCTCCTCCGCGACGGTCACGGTGAGCCGGTCGCCGGTACGGTGCAACCTGCCGCGGTAGCACCAGCTCCGGTCCGGGTCCACGGCAAGCAGCTCGGCGAGGACGGCGTCCCCCAGCCGGCGGTCGACGGCGCGGAGCACCCCGGCGTCGAGGACCAGGATCGTGCCGTCCGCGAGCACCAGGGGCTCGGGACACAGCGGGTCGGTGAGTGCCGGGCCGCGTTCGACCGTGCCCCCGGGCAGCAGCCGCACCACCCTGCTGCGGGTGGGCCGGCTGCGGTCGGTCTCGACGACGCGGATGCCGCTGCCGGTGACGTAGTGGCCGTAGCTGCGCCAGGAGTCCACGAGGACGCCGTCCCGGTCGTGCTCCCAGGTGTCGAAGACGTCATAGCCCTCCAGGCCGAGGAAGAACCGGCCGCCCCGCAGCACCGCGCCGCTCGCACCGCGCAGTTCGGCGATCGGCGTGCCGTCCGCCAGGTCCAGCAGCAGGGCCGGGCCGAGGTGCCCCCAGGGGGTGTAGTCGAAGGAGTCCGTGGTGACCAGGACCCGGCCCGCTCCGATGTGGGCGGCGTTCGGGACGCCGGAGCAGGCGGCGGTCCACAGCGCGCGGCCGTCGGCGTCGACGCAGCGGACCTCCCCGGGCCCGCCCCGTACGCGCAGCCCGTTCCGCCGGGCCAGGGGCTGTCCGGCCGTGCGCCCTTCGTCGTACCCGGGCGGCCCGGCCTTGCGCCGGTACTTCACGACGGAGACGCGCCACCCGCCGCCCGACGCGTCGTTCGCCGGGCCGTCCGCCCCGCCGCTCTCCCCGCTTCTCGCCATGACCCCAGATGGTAGGCCGTGCCAACTGACGTCCACCGAAGCGGATTCCGGTGCCCGTGCCGATGCCCGCGCCGAGTTACTCCCTTCAAGGCAATCGAAACCACGGACGATTGAGGAGGAGCCCGGTGTGGTTATAGCTCCGGTTGTTCTGGACCCCACCCCCACCGGAGGAACACGTGAGTTCTGCCCGAACCTCGATCGCCCTGTGCCTCTCCGCCGCCGCCCTGCTCGCCGGCGGTACCTCGGCCGCTTCGGCAGCGGCGGCTCCGTCCCAGGGGCCGGCGTCCTTCGCGGCAGGCCCCGCGGAGTGCATGGCCGACACCCGGGACATGCAGGACCTGGCCAAGGCCGTACGCGCCGATGCCCGGGCCCGCGATGCCGCGGCAACCAGCGCGTCCAACGTCCTGCTGGGCCAACAGGTCGTCGAGGCCGAGGCGTCCTGCACCGGGATCACCGCGGAGATCACCGCCAAGGTCGACGAGATCGCCCGGGCGCAGGAGAGCATCGGCGAGCTGCTCGCGGCCGTGCCGACGGTCACCGACGAGGTGCTCGCCCTGGCCGTCTCGATCCCCTCGAAACTCGTCGACCTGGTCGCACTGCTCCGTGCGGTGCCGGCGGCCGCTCCGGTCACGCACTGACGGACCAGCCGGCCGGGCCGGGCACCGCAGCCCGTGAGGGCCGTCCCCCGTACTCGGGGGACGGCCCGGTCTGTCGCTCGCAGGGCGCGGCACGGCCGCGCCCCCCTCACGGTGACGTCAGCGCGCAGACCGCGAACGGGGTCGCGGACACGGGCTTTCCGGAGTTGTTCTTCAGGCTCACCACCCAGGTGTCGCCGACGGGCTTGCTGCTGAGGTCGTCGGGAGCGGGACCGGTCAGCTCGAGCCCGCCGCCGGTGAGGACGCTGTCCGGGGGACAGGCCGCCACGGCCGTGGCGGTGTGGTCGATGGTGATGGTGACGGGGTCGCCCGTGGTGGTGTTGCCCTGCCCGTCGGTCGCCGTGGGGGTCACCACGTGCTCGCCGTTCTTCAGCGGTGCGACCGGCGTGCACTCCCACGCGCCGTTGTCGTCGGCCACGGCCGTGCAGATCACGGTTCCGCCGTCGGTCAGGGTCACCGTGCTGCCGGGCGCCGCGGTGCCCGAGAAGGTGGGTGTGTTGTCGGTGAGGGTGGATCCGGTGGCGGGGTCGGTGATGACGAGGGGAATCGTGCCGCTGGGCGAGAACACCGTGGTCCACCGGTAGGTGGTACTGGCGCCGTCGGCGACGCTGACCGGCCAGCTCAGCGCGATGCCGTTGTCGATGAACGTGCTGCAGTCACACGTGTTCGGCAGGGGCTGCTGGGACCCGATCCTCGCCCACACGTCGTTGTAGACGCCCTCGAAGTAGCTGCTGCCCGCGGAACGGGGGAGCAGCCCCTCCACACGCCCACCCGGCTCGGCGGTCGAACTGCACAGCACCGACTGGCCGACGACCCGGCCGTACCCCTCGTCCGAGTTCTGCAGGTAGCAGTCCCCGCCGGTGTAGATGTTGCCCGCCTGCGCGGTTCCGGAGGCGTTCTGGACGGTCACCTCGGTGTCGTAGCGCTCCTGTCCGACGACGTAGGTGTCGGTCTGTGTCAGCGTCACGCCGGCGCCCGCGTTCACGACCGTCACCACCTTGAACGGATCGGCCGGGGTGCCGGTGCCGGTGGGGCCCGTCTGGCTGACCTCGCTGTACGCGGTCCGGGGGCCGGCGGAGCCGCCGGCCGGCACCGAGGCCGGTCCGAAGAGGGTGCCGTTGAGCGCGACGAACGTGCCGCAGGCGGTTCCCCCGTACCACTCCGACTCCGTGTCCAGCGCATGCCGTACGGAGCAGTTGAGCTGTCTGCTGATGTTGATCTCACTGAGCGGACCCGATGAGCTGATCGGGTCCGCGTGCGCGGTGGCCGGAACGAGCGCGAGAGCGGCAGCACCCGCCCCGGTCAGCAGCATTCTTCCGATCCGCCCTGCTCCGTGCCCGGTGCGGGACCTGATACCGCCGAGGGTTCCCATGACCTACTCCTTGAGTGAGTCAGCCCCGTGCGGCGCTGACTGGAACTGCGGAACTGATCTGCTTGTGGTGCCGGAGAACGGGGCGCACCGGGGAGGGTGCGCCCGTGCCGCCGGCGGCGGCCCTCACCCGGGCGTGGTGACGGTGGGGCCCTGCACGATGAACGTGTCGATCGGGCCGCGCGGGCCCGTCGCTCCGGGGGCGCCGTCGGAGCCCGTGGCTCCGGTGGCACCGGTCGGCCCCATCGCACCGTCCGGGCCCGTCGCACCGGTCGCACCGGGGGCACCGTCCTGGCCCGGGGTGCCGGTGGCGCCGGTCGCGCCGTCCTGTCCGGGGGTGCCGGTCGCGCCGGTGGCGCCGTCCTGTCCGGGGGTGCCCGTGGCGCCCGTCGCGCCGGTGGCGCCGTCCTGCCCAGGGGTTCCGGTCGCGCCCGTCGCGCCGTCCTGTCCGGGGGTGCCGGTCGCGCCCGTCGCGCCCGTGGCGCCGTCCGCACCCGTCGGTCCCGTGGGTCCCGTAGCGCCGACCGGGCCTTCCGGGCCCTCCGGACCGGCCGGTCCCGTGGCCCCCGGATGTCCCGGTCTGTCGGGGCAGGGCTTCTTGTGGCAGGGCTTGGCGTCCTGGGTCCACGAGGTCCGGTCCGTTGCCGCGGAGCCGGGCCCGGCAGACGTCTCCGACGCGGCGGCCAGTGTGTTCCCCGCGACCAGGGAACCGATCAGAGCAGCACCGAAGAGCCCCCAGGCCTTGGTCAGACGGGCTCGGAGTGTGCTCCGCGCAGTCCATTTCATGTCGACCGGTCACCTCATTCAGTCCGATGACGTGCCCCACGGGAGTGAGGACGTTCCGCATCCTGACGGACCGGCCGATCAGTGCCTTTTCGCAGCGCGCGACCTGTACGACAAATCATTCGAACGGCCGCTGTCCCCGCCCGGCAGGGCCCGGCCCGCACCGGTGCGGCCCCGCCGGGGCCCGGGCCCCGGCCCGAACGGCCCAAGGCTGGCCCTCGTGCCGGGGCCGCCGTGCCCGACCGCGCCTATCGTGGGAGGAACCTCACGACCGGGGCGGAAGCACACGGACAGGTGGATCGTGAACGGATCCGGGATCGACTACCGGGCGGTGTTCCACGCACTGCCCGGCGCAGCCGCGCTGCTGACCCCTGGTCTCGTCTACCTGGACGTCAACGCGGCGTACCTGTCCGTGGCCGGCCGCACGCGCGAGCAGATCATCGGCCGCTACATCTTCGAAGCCTTCCCCGACAACCCCAACGACCCGGCCGCGAGCGGCACGCGCAACATGCGCGCCTCGCTGGAGCGGGTCGTGGCCACCGGTGAGCGCGATGCGATGGCCCTGCAGCGCTACGACGTGGAAGACCCCGAACACCCCGGGGTGTGGCAGGAGCGGTACTGGAGCCCGGTCAACGTCCCCGTCCTCGCGCCCGACGGCAGCGTGGCCCTGCTGCTGCACCGGGTGGAGGAGGTCACCGAGCTGATCATGGCCAGAGGGGCCCGCAGCGGCGAGGACGCCACCCAGGTGCTGGAGTCCGAGCTCTACAGCCGCGCGCGGGAGCTCCAGGAACTCAACGAGCGGCTGCGCCAGGCCCATGCCCGGGAACGTGAGGTGGCCCTGCACCTCCAGGAGTCGATGCTCCCCGAGCCGAGCCAGCTCGCCCGCCACCGGGCGGCCGTGCGCTACCGTCCGGCCGCCGCCGCCCTGAACGTGTGCGGGGACTGGTACGACCTCGTCGAGGCCCCCGGCCGGACCGCCGTCGCAGTCGGTGACGTCGTCGGCCACGGACTGGGCGCGGCCGGGGTCATGGGACAGCTGCGCAGTGCCCTGTCCGCCGCCTCGCTCGTCGCCGAGGGCCCCGCGCAGGCCCTGGAGGTCCTCGGCCTCTATGCCCGCTCCGTTGCGGGCGCCGAGTCCACCACCGCCGTCTCGGTCTTCATCGACCGCAGCAGCCGCACCCTCACGTACAGCAGTGCCGGCCACCTCCCGCCCGCGCTCTGCGACCCCGACGGCACCGTCGTCTTCCTCGACCGGGCCACCGATCCGCCGCTCGGCGCCCGCCCCGAACACGCGCCGCGCCCCCAGGCCCGTACGGACTACACCGAGGGCTCGGTCCTGGTCCTGTACACCGACGGGCTCGTCGAGCGCCGGCACGAGGACATCGACACGGGCCTGGGCCGGCTCGCCGACGCCCTGGCCCGCCATCGGGCCGCCGATCCCGCGGCGATCGCCGACGCCCTCCTGGCCGAGCTCGTGCCGCCCGTCGGCGTCACCGACGACACGGTCCTGGTCGTCCTGCGCCTGGAAGGACAAGCCGACACGCCCACCGGATTGCATGAACATGCGTGAGGCTGCATACTCTTCCTATGTCTAAGGTCCTCACCTCCCTTCCCACCGGCGAGCGCGTCGGCATCGCCTTCTCCGGCGGACTCGACACCTCCGTCGCGGTCGCGTGGATGCGCGACAAGGGTGCCGTCCCGTGCACCTACACCGCCGACATCGGCCAGTACGACGAGCCCGACATCGCGTCGGTGCCCGCGCGCGCCTCGGCGTACGGCGCCGAGATCGCCCGCCTGGTCGACTGCCGTGCCGCGCTGGTCGAGGAGGGCCTGGCCGCGCTCACCTGCGGCGCCTTCCACATCCGCTCCGGCGGCCGGGCGTACTTCAACACCACGCCGCTCGGCCGCGCGGTCACCGGCACCCTGCTGGTCCGCGCGATGCTCGAGGACGACGTCCAGATCTGGGGCGACGGCTCGACCTTCAAGGGCAACGACATCGAGCGGTTCTACCGCTACGGCCTGCTGGCCAACCCGCACCTGCGCATCTACAAGCCCTGGCTCGACGCGGACTTCGTCACCGAGCTCGGCGGCCGCAAGGAGATGTCGGAGTGGCTGCTCGCCCACGGCCTCCCCTACCGCGACAGCACCGAGAAGGCCTACTCCACCGACGCCAACATCTGGGGCGCCACCCACGAGGCCAAGACCCTGGAACACCTCGACACCGGTGTCGAGACCGTCGAGCCGATCATGGGCGTGCGCTTCTGGGACCCCTCGGTGGAGATCGCCGCCGAGGACGTCACCATCGGCTTCGACCAGGGCCGCCCGGTGACGATCAACGGCAAGGAGTTCGCCTCCGCCGTGGATCTGGTGATGGAGGCCAACGCCATCGGCGGCCGGCACGGCCTGGGCATGTCCGACCAGATCGAGAACCGGATCATCGAGGCCAAGAGCCGCGGCATCTACGAGGCCCCCGGCATGGCGCTGCTGCACGCGGCGTACGAGCGCCTCGTCAACGCGATCCACAACGAGGACACCCTCGCGCAGTACCACAACGAGGGCCGGCGTCTGGGCCGCCTCATGTACGAGGGCCGCTGGCTGGACCCGCAGGCGCTGATGATCCGCGAGTCCCTCCAGCGCTGGGTCGGCGCCGCCGTCACCGGCGAGGTCACGCTGCGGCTGCGGCGCGGCGAGGACTACTCGGTCATGGACACCACCGGCCCGGCGTTCAGCTACCACCCGGACAAGCTCTCCATGGAGCGCACCGAGGACTCGGCCTTCGGCCCGGTGGACCGGATCGGCCAGCTCACCATGCGCAACCTCGACATCGCCGACTCGCGCGCCAAGCTGGAGCAGTACGCCGCGCTCGGCATCGTCGGCAACACGCACGAGACGCTCATCGGGGCCGCCCAGGCCGCCTCGACGGGCCTGATCGGTGCGATGCCGGAGGGCGGCGCCGAGGCCATCGCCTCCCGCGGCCGGTCCGAGGGCGACGACGAGCAGATGCTCGACCGCGCCGCGATGGAGTTCGGCACCGACTGACCGACTGACCGACTGACCGACTGACCGGCGGCGGCTGCCCCGCGCCGCACTGGCCCCCTTGCCGATCGGCAAGGGGGCCAGTGCGGCGTTCAGGGCCGTGCGCGCGCAGTGCTGAAGATCCGGTCCAGGTGGTGGTCGAGCACCGCGACGGCCGACTCGGGCTGCCGCTGGCCCACGAGGATGCTGGTGCCCATGGTCGCCGTCATCGCGAGCAGGCTGATGGCCTCCGTCCGCGCGTCGGCGTCCGGATCGGCCAGCCCGGACTCCTGGGCCTTCCGGATCAACCCGGTCAGCGCGTTCTCGGCGGCATCGGGATTGTCGATGAACGGCTGGGCGGCGAGGGCGTCGTCCGTCACGGACAGGATCGAGTAGGAGCTGTAGAGCAGGTGGAAGGTGCGGCTCTCCTCGTCGGTGGGCAGGGAGGCCAGGAGGATCGCCTCGATCGTCGCCCGCGGGCCGGGATCCGGGCCGACGGCGCTCAGGCGGGCCCCCACGCGGGCCGTGAAGCGGTCGGTGAGGTGCTGCAGACCGTAGAAGAGCAGCTTCTCCTTGGTCTGGAAGTAGTACTGCACGAGCCGGAGTGACACGCCGGCCTCCGCCGCCACGTCCCGCATGCCGACGGCGTGCAGCCCGCGCCGTCCGGCGACCCGGACGAGCGCCTCGGCGATCTGCGTCCGCCGCTCCTCGTGGTCCACGCGCTTCGGCATGTGTCCTGTCTCCGCCCGTCGGTGGTGGGTCGGGGGCGGTCGCCCCGGCTCTTTTTGATGATACCGCCGTACCATTTTTATGGTACGTTCGTATTACGAAGAACGGATCTTCCCGGAGGTGCCCCGTGACCCAGAACGCGACCCGACCCCGCGTGAGCCGCGACATCGGCCGCTACGTGAACGACACCCTGCGGGACAAGTACTTCGCCGCCTGCGACGTCCTCTACGCGTTGGGCGCGCCCGCCCGCTCCGAGACGGACGTGGAGACGAGCTTCGGCACCACGCACGTCTACCGCTACGGCCCCACGGACCCGGCGGCCGAGTCCCGTACGCCCGTGGTCCTGATCCACGGTTCGGGCGGCTGCTCCGCCCAGTGGTACCCCAACACCCGCGCCCTGGCCGCAGACCGTCCCGTCTACGCCCTCGACACACCCGGGGACCCCGGCCGCAGCGTCCAGCGCGAGCCCATGTGGCAGCCCGAGCGGGCGGCCCGGTGGATGGACGAGGCCCTCGACGCGCTCGGCCTGGACAAGGTGCACCTGGTCGGCTCCTCGTACGGCGGCTGGCTGGTCATCAACCAGGCCCACCTCCGGCCCGGACGGCTCGCCTCGGTCACCGCCCTCGACCCGGGCGGCCTGGAGAAGGTCGGCCTGCGCTTCTTCGTCTGGATCTTCGCCAGCCTCTTCGCCACCTACGCCCCCAAGGCGTGGCGCCCCCGCCTCGCCAAGTGGCTGGAGCAGCCGGTGATCATCGTTCCCGAACTCCGCGCGATGATCCAGGCCGGCGTGCGCGCCTTCCGGATCCGCCGCCCCGCTCCGCTGCCGCTGTCGGACGCCGAACTGGGCTCCATCCGGACGCCGTTCTACCTGATCATGGGCAAGCGCAGCCTGCTCGTGCACCCGAAGCGGCAGCTGGAGCGCGTGCCGCGCGTCATCCCGGGCGCCCGCGCCGAGATCGTCGCCGCCACCGGCCACGGACCGCAGATCGACCACCCCGACCTGGTCAACGCCCGGATGCTGGCCTTCATGGAGGACGTCGACTCCCGCAACGCGTAGGCCCCGGGCGGTCAGCGCTGGCTGAGGTCCGAGGGGGCCTCCTGGACGACCCAGCCGTTGCCGTCCGGGTCGCTGAAGGAGAGGAAGGAGTTCCAGGTGCTGCCCTTGCCGTCCTCCCAGCCCGCCTCGCCGACGTGGCGGACGGGGGAGACCTCCACCCCGCGGTCCGCCAGGGTCGCGCGGGCGGCGTCGATGTCGGTGACGCACATCTGCAGCCCGTGCAGGGTGCCCGGGGCCATGACCTTCATCCCGGGCGGCGTGGGCATCCCCTGGAGCAGGGCGATGGAGCAGCGGGAGCCGGGCGGGGTCAGCTGGATGACGCGCACTCCGGGGGCGACCTCGTCGTCGAGGTCGACGTCGAAGCCGATCTTCTCGGCGTAGAACGCCTTCGCGCGGTCCATGTCGGTGACGGGGACGGGAACGACTTCGATGGTCCAGTTCACGGGGGTCTCCTCGGGGACGTCGGTGGGTGCGGTGCGGTGAGCCTGTGGTGCGGTGCGCCCGCAGTGGGTCCACGGTTGCCGATGGCGGCCGGGTGGCGCACGTCGAAACGCCCGGAGAGCCTGACGGGGTTGTCCCGTGAACCGGTGTTCGAGCGCGTGATGGCATGATCGGGACGTGATCGCCGAACCCTCCCGTCCCGGAGCGAAGAAGTACGTCCTGTTCGACGTCGACGGCACGTTGGTCGATGCCGTGGACAACCAGCGCCGCATGTGGGGTGAATGGGCGCGGCGCCACGGGCTGGATCCCGAAGAGGTCCACCGGGTGGCACTGCGCACCCGGCCGGTGGAGACCTTCGCCGAGGTCGCGCCGGAGCACGATCCCGAGCAGTGTCTCGCCGTGCTGCACGAGCTGGAGGACGAGGACGTGCGCTCGGGCACGTACGCGGCGTTCGACGGTGCGGCCGCGCTGCTGGAGGCGCTGCCGTCCGGGTCGTGGGCGCTCGTCACGTCGAACTACGAGCACCGGGTGCGCGGGCGGTTCGCCCGGACCGGTCTGCCCGTCCCGGAGGTCGTCGTCGACGCCGCCTCCGTCGCGGAGGGCAAGCCCTCGCCGGTGCCGTACCTGCTGGCCGCCGCCCGGCTGGGGGCCGAGCCGCAGGACTGCCTGGTCGTCGAGGACGCACCCTCCGGGGTGCGTTCCGGGCTGCGCGCGGGGATGACGGTCTGGGGGGTCAACACCCCCGTGGCGGTGGACGGCGTGCACCGCCACTTCGGGAGCCTGCGCGAAGCGGCCGAGGACATCCTCGCGTTCGCCACCGCCACCGGCACCGAAACCTGCACCGGTACCGATCGGCAGGGCGAGGGCGAGGGCGCACCGGCCACGGCGGAGTGACCACGCCGCGGCCGGTGCGATCCCCGGGGCCCAGAGGCTACGCGGGGACGAAGGCCTGTCGGGCCGCGCACGTCCAGATCACCGGCCGGACCAGGCCCTGCGCGTCCTGCGCGGCACCGCCGACCCGGTCGTCGTCCGTCACGGCGAAGGCGGCGGTGAAGCGGGCCGGGGCGAGCCCGGGAAGGACCCGCATCGGACCGCTGCCGGTCCAGTACTCCGCCCGTGCCGCCGGGCTGTCCTCCGGCTTCGGCGACGCGTACGAGAATTCGGCGAGCCCGACGGAGACGTTCGTGTTCGGGCTGATCGCCTCGAAGGTTCCCCCCACGCTGCCGTGCGCCAGGGGTGCGTACACGGGCGGGCCGTCCGGCCGGTTCCACACGACGGGCACCTCGCGCCGGTCGCTCGGCTGCGGCCACTGGTATCCGGCCATCCGGCCGGAGTCGTCGATCCCATGGGTGGCGTACCTGTCGCCGGTGTCGTCCACGGGTGCCAGCACGGTGGGTGCGACGCGTGGATCGGCGGGCCAGTACAGCCCCGGGGTGACCCATGCCGACGTGCCGGGACGGGGTTCCAGTGCTCCACCACTGCCGGAGACCTGCCCGGCGTTGTTGATCCCCGACAGGCCGATGATGAGGTATCCGGCGGGCGGGGGCAGTTCGCGGCGCAGCCGCTGCCCGACCCACTCCAGGCCGATGGTGCGGTTCTGCTCCCGGTCCCAGACGCTGCCGACGATGACGCCCCGGTCGTTGACGCCGGTCGCCGTGCTTCCGCCGGGCAGCACGGTGATGGCCGGCTCCCCGTGCCGGTAGCTGAACGCCTTGTTGCCGTCGGGCGTCGACACCGACCCGACCATCAGGCCGGAGCGGTTCACGTCGGTGACCACACCGGTGCCGGACCCCTCGGGTACCGGCACCTGATGCAGCCGGGTGCCGATCCAGTAGACGGCCCGCCGGCCGGACATGCCGACGGCCAGCCGGGAGGACCCGGGCGCGATGGCGTTGACCTGGGTGCGGCGCACCCACGGGCTCGGATGAGGATCGTCCGTGTGGGGCAGGGTCTCCAGGACCTGGATGGACGGCTTGCAGGCGGCGGCACCGGCCGGAGCGGCCTGTGCGGGAGCGGCCACGACCAGCGCGGCGAGGAGGCTTCCCACCGTCGCGAGGCAGGCGTGCGTCTTCGTCGTTCTCATGAATCCCCCCGGATCGCATGTCTGAGAGTCGACTCGCAGGGGAGACATCCTCGCCCGTGCCGGACAGGGATGAAAAGACGCGATTCGGACGCCTGCGTAGGGAGGCGCGGGTACGGGTGCGTGGGGGCAGGGCGGTCTCGCCCACGCCGTGGCGAGCACCCCCGTGGTTCGCCACGGCGTGTGCGAGGCCGCCCTGGTGCGGTGCGGTGCGGTGCGGTGCGGTCAGTCGGTGGGTGAGCCGAACGACTGCGGTGTGCCCGTGGGATGGAAGCGGGCCATCCGGTTCGCCGGGACGATGGTGGGGAGCAGGAAGTTCCACAGGTCCGCGACACGGCTGTGGAGGTCCTGGCGGCGGGTGCGGACGTGCGAGGTGACCTGGATGCCCGTGAACGCTCCGACGAGGAGCGTCGACAGGGACCCCACGTCCAGCGCGGGGTGGATGTCACCGCCTTGCTGCGCCGGCGTCAGGCAGCTGCGGCAGGTGTCGATCCAGGCGTCGTAGGGGGTCGGGTCGGGGTGGGTGAAGGAGCCGAACTCGATGACCAGGCGGATGCCGGCGCGGATGCGGACGTTGGTGCGCAGTCCGTGGGCCATGTGGTGGGTCAGGTCGATGACGGTCTGCAGTCCCGGGTTCTCGGTCGCTGCAAGGTGCTCGGATACCTGGAACTGTTCGTCCATCAGCGTGCGGGCGAGTGCCTGCTTGGACGGGAAGTGGAAGTAGAGGGCTCCCTTGGTGACTCCGGCGTGCTTGACGACGTCGCTGAGGCTGGTGCCCTCGAACCCGCAGTCGTCGAACGCGACGGCCGCGCCGTCGAGGATGGCCTGACGGGTGATCTCGGCCCGTTCCTGTCTGGCCCTCGCCACGTGGTGGTCCTCCCGGGTCGGGTCGCTGTCGGTGGGGTGTCCGCTGTGGTGTGCCGTCAATGTAATCGGGTGACCTGAAAGAAAACCAGTCGGCAGGTACTTTTTTATGAGAAGGCGGAGGCGTTCGTGCTGTTGTGGTGCTCTTTGTACTGCAGTTGCGTGACGGGCGGTTGCGTCGGGAGGTGTTAACGCTCAGCGAAATCAAGCCAGTTGAATGGCCGAGAGTCGCGCGGGAGTGCAGGAGTGCGGGTGATGCGGACCAGCGGCCCGACGGCACTTCGCCACGAGGGAGGCGCCCGACCTGCTGGTGGCGGACGTACGGGCATTCTGCCGGCGGCTCCGAAGCCGTCAGCTGCCGAAGGCGGCGAGGGCCAGGCGCAGGGAGACCGCCGGGGCACCGGCGGAGGGAGCAGCCGATGTTCCCGTCGCGTAGACGGCGCGGCGGGTGAGGTCGCGGGAGGCGAACACACCGCTGCGGTAGCCCGGATCGGAGCCCGTCTTGCCCCACAGGACCGAGCCGTCGGGCAGGGGCACGGACATGAGGCCGACGCTGTAGCAGGCGGTGCCCCTGCCCGGGCCGGTGTTGCAGTTGGAGTCGTCGGCGTACGGCAGGGGCTTGCCGTCGGGGCCCTTCGGAACGGTGAACAGCTCCTCGGCCTGTGCCGGGCGCAGCAGCCGGCCGTCGAACAGGCCCGAGACGAAGCGGTCCAGGTCGCCCGTGGTGGACGTCATGCTGGAAGGCAGCCCGCCCTGCACGTTGACGTCCACGAGAGAGCCGTCGCCGTTCTGGAGGTAGCCGGGCAGGCGGGGCCCAGGAACGGGCCTGCTGCGGCCGGGCATGACGGGCTTCGTCTCCCGCATCCCCAGCGGCTTCAGGACGCGGGAGGTCACCTCGTCCTGGTAGGAGTTCCCGGTGATCTCCTCGATGAGCATGCCGGCGACGCGGTATCCGAAAGAGTTGTACTCCTGCCGGGTGCCGGGGCTGAAGTGCGGACCGGGAGCGGGCCTGCCCTCGGGGCGGAGCGTCTGCCGGATCACCTCGTCGAAGGTGAGGTAGTCGTGGCGGCGCTCGATCTCCTCGTCCGGGGAGACCCCGGGCGCCCCCTCGAAGTCGTGGGGCAGGCCGCTGCTGTGGTTGAGCAACTGCCGTACGGTGACCGGCTCGGCGAACCGGTCCTGCGGCAGCAGCCCGGGCAGGTAGTGCTGGACGCTCCGGTCGAGGTCGACGCGTCCCTCGGCGGACAGTTGGAGGAGGATCACCGCCTCCATGGGCTTGGTGATGCTGCCGATCCGGAAGTGGGCGTCGGGGCTGATCCGTCTGCCGGTGACGATGTCGCCGGAGGTGCCGCGCCACGCCTGCCCGTCCTTGTGCACCTCGGCGACTACACCGGAGGTACGGTCCTCCGGTCGTACGGCGATCGCATCGCGCAGGGCGGCACGGTCCAGCCCTCCGCCAACAGCGGCGTGCGCGGAGGCGACGCCTCCGACGGTCACGGCGGCGGTCAGTAACAGGGCGGCGGATCGGCGCAAGGGAACACTCCACTCGGACGTCGGTGATCAACTCCTCCGAGTCTGCCCACCCGCCCCACCCGCCTCCACAGGGTTCCCCCCGACCCGCCCCCGAACCCACCCCGACCCCCTCTCGGGGAATTCCCCGAGGTCTGGAAGGACCATGAGGTGAGCGCAGCGACACAGTCGGCCGCCGAGGCCGTGGAATCCCATGTACGGGCCTACTTCGAGGGCCATTCGGTCGAGGCCGTCGACGGGGTACTCGGACCGGAGCACCGCGACCTCGTGCCGGACCTCAGGGTCCTCGTCGTGGGACCCGGCCCGCGCAGCGGCGGCTGGGCGTACGTGACCGCCGGCTGCTGGTCCGCGGCACAGGAGGACGGTCAGGGGCTGGAGTTCGTCATGACCGCGGGCGTCCGCGACCGGCGGTTCGTCGAACTCATGGGGATGGTCGCCCACTACCACTGCGGGGGCCACCGCCTGGATCTGGAGCACAGCCTGCCCATCGGCGAGCCGTGGGTAGCCGGTTCGGCCTGCGACCACCTGCTCGTCAGCCTGCCGTACGCGTACGGGCCCGAGCTCGAACACTGCCCGCTCCCCGGAGGGCATGCCCGGGTGCTGTGGGCCCTGCCCGTGACGAGCGCCGAGATCGCGTTCCGGCGGCGCCACGGGCACGAGGCGCTGGAGCGGCTCCTCGACGAGGCGGGGATCGTTCCCACGGACCCGTACCGGGACTGCGCCGTATGAGGCGTGGACCCGGCCGGCCGGTCAGGGTTTCGAGGAGCCAGGGTTTCGAGGAGTCAGGGTTCGATGAGGCCGACGCGGATGGCGTAGCGGGTGAGCTCCAGGCGGTCGCGCAGGCCGAGCTTCTGCAGGAGGTTCGCGCGGTGGCGTTCGACCGTCTTGGCGCTGATCACGAGGAGGTCGCCGATCTCCTTCGAGGTGTGGCCCTCGGCGACGAGCTTGAGGATCTCCTCCTCGCGCTCCGTGATGGGCCGCGCCGGCAGGTCCTCGCCGGTGCGGGCCCGGTCGAGGTAGGTGCGGATCAGCGTGGTCTCGGCGCCCGGATAGATGAACGGCTCGTCGCGCAGGGCCGCACGGCAGGCCTCGACGAGGTCGCGGTCGGCGACCGACTTCGGGACGTAGCCGCTGGCCCCGGCTCTGAGGGCCTCGAAGAAGTACTGCTCGTTGTCGTACATGGTCAGCATCAGGATCCGCAGCCCCGGCCGCAGCCGGGAGAGCTCGCGGGCAGCCTGCAGGCCCGTCTGGCGGGGCATCGCGATGTCGAGGATGGCCAGGTCCAGGCCGGGGTCCTCACGGGCGAGGAGGACGGCGTCCGCGCCGTCGTCGGCCTCGGCGACGACGGTCAGGTCCGCTTCGGCGTCGAGGATGAGCCGTACACCGCTGCGGACGAGGGCGTGGTCGTCGGCGAGCAGGATGCGGGCCGGTGCGGTCATGAGCTGGTTCCCCCGTGTTGGTCTGCAGTGACGTTCAGGCACACATCGGTGCCGCCGCCCGGCCCGGGCCCGACGAGCAGTTCGGCGTCGATCAGCAGGACCCGTTCGCGCATCCCGCGGATCCCGGCCCCCTCCGGGGCGCCGCCGAGCCCCCGGCCGTTGTCGCGCACCAGCAGCGACGTACCGCCGCCCGGCACGGGACGCAGGTGCACCTCCACGCGGGTCGCCCCCGAGTGGCGTGCGGCGTTGGTCAGCCCCTCCTGCGCGACCCGGTACAGCACGAGTTCCGTGGCCGCGTCCAGGGCCGGCAGCCCCGGTGTGATGTGGGCACCGGCGCTCAGCCGGGACGTGGTGAACTCCGCGGCCAGCGAACGCAGCGCGCTGTGCAGGCCCAGTTCCTCCAGCACCCCCGGGCGCAGCCGCCGCGCGATGCGCCGGATCTCGTCGAGGCTCGCCCGGGTGGTCTCCTGCGCCTGGTGGAGATCGGCGCGCACCGGCTCGGGGATCCGGTCGGCGGCGTGCTTGATCTGCAGGAGGACCGCCGTCAGGGTCTGCCCGACCTCGTCGTGCAGTTCCTGCGCGATGCGCTGGCGCTCGTCCTCCAGCGCGGACAGGACCCGTCCGCTGCTCGTGGCCCGCTCCGCTTCGAGCCGGTCCAGCATCGTGTTGAAGGTCCCGGTCAGCTCGGCGATCTCACCCTGGCCCGTGACCTGCGGCCGGACACCCGGCTTGAGGAGGTCGACGGTCGCCATCGCCCGGCTCAGCCGCCCCAGCGGGGCCAGCCCGATCCGCAGCAGCACGGCGTTCAGGACGAGCATCGCGACCAGCCCGGCGACCAGCACGATCGCCTCGCCGAACAGCACCGGCGTCGACACGGTGACCGGACCGAACAGCAGCAGCACCGCGACGACGAACACGGCGGCGTTCAGCAGGAAGATCCGCCAGTACAACGACATCGCCACGCTCCTTTCCGGCCCGGTGCCCCCCGTCCCTGTGCAGCACGTGCATCAGGTCGATCACGTGCATCACGCCCACACGTCCCGCACGTCCATGGTCCCCGACCCCGGCCGTCCCGGCACGCTCCGACCTGCGGCGGAACCCACTTCCCCGCCCCATCCTCGCCAGCGGCTCCGGGCCCTGTCCATCCGTGCCGACACCCATATTCCGGACATGGCAAACATGGCAGCATGAACCCCGCCGCGCCGGTTCCGCCTGCCTGGATCCGCCGCGTGCCGCACCACCGTCACAAGGCTCACAACACGAGGGGGATGGGCTGTGCCTGCTCCACGGATGCGTACGACGCCGCTGCCCGGCATCGGCGTCCAGTACGACCTCACCACCCGCGAACACCGCAACCTGTCGGTCATCGCGCACCGGGACGGCACCCGCACGGTCAGCCTGTACCGGGCGGACGATCCGGACGCCTGCGCCGAGTCGCTGCACCTGACGGGGCCGGAGACGGCCTCGCTGATCGACGCGCTGATGCCGGCGCACCACAGCCCGAACCTCCTGCACACCACCGACCTGGGCCTGGTCGCCGAGCGCGTCGAACTCTCCGCGCACTCGCACTGGAACGGCCGCGTCCTGGGCGAGACCCGGATGCGCACCGAGACCGGCGTCTCGGTCGTGGCGGTGCTGCGGCGGGCCGAGGCCCGTCCCTCCCCGGCCCCCGACTTCCGCCTGGCCGGCGGCGACACCCTCATCCTGATCGGCACCCGCGAGGGCGTGGACGCCGCCGCGGCGATACTCGGCAGGGAGTGATCGCGTGCACTCTGCCGTCTTCCTCATCGAATTCGGAGCGATCATCCTCGGACTGGGCCTGCTGGGCCGGGTCGCGGGCCGCCTGAAGTTCTCGCCCATACCCCTGTACCTGCTCGCCGGGCTGGCCTTCGGCACCGGCGGCCTCCTGCCGCTCGGCGCGAGCGAGGAGTTCGTGGCCATCGGCGCCGAGATCGGCGTCATCCTCCTGCTGCTGATGCTGGGTCTGGAGTACACCGCCAGCGACCTCGTCTCCAACCTCAAGACCCAGTACCCCGCGGGGATCGTCGACTTCACCCTCAACGCCCTGCCCGGCGCCGCCGCGGCCCTGCTGCTGGGGTGGGGGCCGGTCGCCGCCGTCGTCCTCGCCGGCGTCACCTGGATCTCCTCCTCCGGCGTCATCGCCAAGGTCATGGGAGACCTCGGACGGCTCGGAAACCGCGAGACCCCGGTCATCCTCAGCATCCTGGTCCTCGAAGACCTGGCCATGGCCGTCTACCTCCCGATCATCACCGCCCTGCTGGCCGGAGTGAGCCTCGCGGCGGGCAGCCTCACCCTCGCCATCGCCCTCGGCGTCGCGGGCGCGGTCCTGTTCGTCGCCGTCCGCTACGGCCGGCTCATCTCCCGCTTCGTCTCCAGCGACGACCCGGAGAAGCTGCTGCTCGTGGTCCTCGGCCTGACGCTGCTGGTGGCGGGCATCGCCCAGCAGCTCCAGGTCTCCGCGGCCGTCGGCGCGTTCCTGGTCGGCATCGCCCTGTCCGGCGAGGTGGCCGAGGGCACCCACACGCTGCTCAGCCCGCTGCGGGACCTGTTCGCCGCCGTGTTCTTCGTGTTCTTCGGCCTGCACACCGACCCGGCGAGCATCCCGCCCGTGCTGCTGCCCGCGCTCGCGCTGGCGGTCGTCACCGCGGGAACGAAGATCGCCACCGGCTACTGGGCGGCCAAGCGGGCCGGTATCGGCGTCAAGGGCCGCTGGCGGGCCGGCGGCACGCTCGTGGCCCGCGGCGAGTTCTCCATCGTCATCGCCGGACTCGCCGTCACCGCCGGCATCGAACCGGCACTCGGGCCGCTCGCCACCGCCTACGTCCTCATCCTCGTCGTCATCGGGCCGCTGACCGCCCGCTACACCCAGCCCCTCGCCGCCTGGTTCGCCGAGCGCCGTCGCACGGGTGAACGGTCCGCCGACCCGGTGCCGGAAACCTCCGCGGCCCTGCCGGAACCGGCCTCCCGGGAGCGCTGAGGAAGGGCGCGACGTCCCGCCTCACGGCAGCCGTTCGCGGTCCCGGCCGGCCGTGCCGGAGCGGATCACCGCCACCGCGGCGGCGATCAGACCGGCAGCGAGGAGCAGGCCGTGGGGCAGGACGGCGCCGGCGACGGCCGCGGCGAGGGCGGCGGTCAGGGCGAGGGGCAGAACGGCCCCCGGCCGGCCCGGCCGGTTCGGCCGGGCCCGGCCCGGGCCGCGCCCGAGCACGTCCCGCGGGGCGCGGATGTCGTCTTCGCGGTGGGGCATCGCCGCTCCTCTCGTGCCCGGGCGCGCCCTCTTCGCCTCGGAGGGCATCGCGTACGGGCAACGCCGTTACCTGCGCGACCCGCCGGGGGCGAGGCCGCGGCGCGGGCGCACCCGCTCCGCCGCCGCACCCCTCCCGCAACAGGAGTGTTCCTCCGCCTCCACCATCACCTGCGTGGCCCGCCCGGCGCATCGGGCCCGGCACCCATCTTTGCGACCGGCCTCACGACCGGGCCGCCGGTACCCGCGCCGGTGCCGGCGCCTCGGCGCAGCGCAGGCGGTCGCCGGTCACCGGGGCGCCGTCGGCGATGTTGCGGTCGTAGGTGACGGTCTTGACCTGTACGGGTTCCGTCCCGACGGCGACGTCGAAGAGCGCGTCGTGGCCGGGAACGGCTTCCAGCCGGGAGCCGGGCAGCGCCGCCGCGAGGGTCGCCGCGTGCTCCTCCTGGCCCGGGGCGTACCGGATGACCGGCGGGCCGGCCGGGCGTACGGGCGGTGCCGACGGGGAGGTGTCGGTGACGACGAAACCGCCCCGGCGCAGGGCCGCGGCCACGGAGGCGTCGTCCACCCGGACCGCGACGGCCGCGGGACTGGTCGGCGCCGGCGTCTCGGCGACCGGCTGGATCCGGGTGTCGCCGGTGATCGGGCGGTCCGCTCCGAGGGCTTCCCACAGTGCGGCGGACCGGGCCTCGTCCCACACGAGGGTGGACCCGACCCCCGGCACGCGGTGGTCGAAGAGCCGGATCGGGACCGTGGCGAATTCGGTCCGGTCCGCACGCAGGCGGCCGAGCGCCCAGCCGATGCGGATCAGGTCGCCCGGCCCCGTGCGGGAGTCGGTGCGTACGGTCCTCAGCAGGGTGTGCACGGTCCGCGCCGTTCGTACGGGGCTGGCCAGCGCGCCCTCGAAGGTGAGGCGGGTCAGCAGGTCGTTGACCACCCGCTGCTGGCGGCGGACGCGGCCCAGGTCGCCGGGCCGGAGATTGACGTGCCGGGCCCGGGCGTAGCGCAGGGTGGTGTTGCCGTCGGTGTGGTGGCGGCCGGCGCCGATGTCCAGGCCGGAGTTCTCGTCCTTGAGCGGCCTGTCCGTGCACACGGTCCCGCCGCCCAGGTTGTCGATGGTCCGCTCGAAGCCCGCGAAGCCGGTCTCCAGGTAGTGGTCGACGTGCAGGCTGGTCGCCTTCTCGACGGTGGCGACCGTGAGCGGGCCGCCGCCGAGGGCGAACGCACCGTTGATCTTGCCGCTGCGCGCGGGCCCGGCGGTGCCGGCGTATTCGACGTAGGAGTCGCGCGGGATGGAGACGACGCTGGCGCGGCGCCGGTCCTCCGACAGGTGTACGAGCATCATCACGTCGGTGCAGTTGCACCCCTTGCCGCCCACGTGGAGCCGGTTCTTCTCGGCCCGGGAGAGCCCTGCGCGGCTGTCGATGCCCACGACCAGGATGTTCGTGCCGCGGCCGCCGCCGGCCGTGGCCGCGGTCTGGGCCGCTACGGTCTGCGGGTCCGCGAGGGCGCCGCAGGACAGGACGGTCACGCAGGCGAGGGCAACGGTGAGTCGTCGCAACGCAGATCTCCCCAACAGGATGAATGATCGTAAAATGCGACTTTAAGGCTCACTGGGGGAGGAATCGCCGTGTACACGCCGCATTCACCCGCCCGGCGGGTCGGCGGGCCGGCGGGTCTACTCGCCGTTCGCGGAGAAGTGCTGGTAGTCCGGGTTGCTCCAGCGGCCGCCCCACTGCCAGCCCACCGCGCGGAAGGCCGCGGTGACGGCGTCGTCCGGGTGGATCTGACCGGGCCGGGACGGGGACCGCCGCAGGTGGACGCGGGCGTCCGGGGGGTGGACGACCCCGTTGACGTCGACGTACGGATTCTCCACGGGGTTGATGTCGACCGCGTCGCCCCAGGCGTGCTGCGACAGGCGCCGGGGGTCGCCGGTGACCGGGCGGCAGTTGAAGGCGGACGTGTTGTCGTCGGCCATGGCCTGCGCGTCGTCGCGGTACTCGGCCATCACGCGCATCCGGCGGATCGGGAAGCGGGCCTCGAAGGCGCGCTCGAAGACGTGGAGGACGGGGCCGACGGCGTTCTCGTGGACGACCATCTCGCCCGCGTGGGCGCGGCCGTCGAAACCCCAGTGGTTCATCCGGATCAGCCGGAGCCGCTCCGGCGGGACCGGGCAGCCCGCCCGGTGGGAGGAGCCCAGCTTCTCCTGCGGCACGGTCGTGACGCGCGCGCTGAACCGGGCCGGCGGGTCGGGCGGCCCGGCGGGCAGCCGCGGCGGGGCCGCCTGCGTGGAGCAGGCCAGCGCGGCCGCGCACAAGGCGGTCGTCACGGCCGCTGCCGCGGTGGTGTGGCGCACGGGACAACGCTACGGCGAGCGCCGCAGGCGGGCATGCCGGGCGAGGCGACCGGCCGGACCCGTCGGAACCCCGACGGTGACGGCCGGGGGCTGCCCCCCCGCCGTCACCGTGGACAGGGCCTGCCCGGTGTCAGCCGCGGTGCTGGTGTCCGCGGCGGCCCCAGGATTCGGTGTCGATGACGTTGCCGCGGTTGTCGCGGAGGGTGGCGGTGT